>CAVPBX010000001.1:0-139284 GCA_963702305.1 uncultured Acidimicrobiaceae bacterium
AAAGGGCCGAGAAATGCCTCACTGGCCGCGAGTAGGTAGGCGTACCGGGGTTGGGAGCGGATCGGAAATCGGGGACAGCTTGAGCTAACGCTTGGGCCGCAAGCTGAGGGCGTCGGAGTTTCTGGATCGCACTGACCAAGAATACGACACTGAGGGTTGCCGCTGTCTCAGAAGCAAAGAGGTGGCCGGGTGACACAGTTGTCGGTGCTACGCCTAAGAGTGCGCTGCCACGATGAGCAGCGTAGTGTCGCCAGTGATTTGATTCACGCGGGCAGTAGCCGCAACCGCTTCACCGTCACTCATCCCACTCGAGTCGACGGGGGACATGTCAGAGCGTCGTAGGTGGGTTGACGAGCTGATCGGCACCCTTCCTGCGGGAAGCACAACCGCTGGAGTCGGATGCATACTCCATTGACCTTCGACAATCTGATAAATAATTTGCACGTTCGAAGCGTCGAGCCGTCCAGCCTCTGCTGTTCCCGCGCAGACGAGCCGATCACCAATTCGGACTGGCGTCGGACCATGAAGAGCTGACGTGACTCCCGGCCCATTGATCGACACGCCCACATAAGCCTCTAAGTCTGGACTGGACGATGTTCGGGTTACGAGGAGGTGAGCGGAGTCTGCCGTGTCAACCGTGCCGACGGCATAGTCAGACAACAAGGCTTTTGAAATTCGTAGGCCCGGGAGCGAGGGAGGAAGCTCTCGCAACGCCGGTCGGGCCAGCCGTTGCAACGGCCGCCGCCGCGCCTGCCACTGCCCCCGCTCGGCCGAGAAATCGGCGACGCGACATGCCCGGCGTATTCTGCGCCATTGTCCACCCTCCCACGCCAATCCGTTTTTCCTGAAACCCAGGACCTCCCGCGAAGCCCCGCACCGCACCTACTCTCCCAGTTGGAAGATTAGCATTGCTTGGTGTGCAAGTCAACGACGCGAGGCACCAGTCGGAACGCGTACAGGAAACGGACAAATCGGCGCCACTAGCCTGTAATCGTGATGGTCCTCGCAATCCGGCTTACGCGCAGGACAGACTGGACGTCTTGATGACACGCCCGTAACACACGCCGTTAAGGAGACGTAAAACCACGGCTTGCCAACGACTGACGTGCTGTACGGCAAGACGAGGAACGGGAGGAAGATGTGGCCTTTGCGTCGGATGACGAGGGCGGCGACACTGCTGGTCCTCCGGCAAGCCATGGTTCCGTTCTGACCGACCTTCAAACAGCCCAGGCGGACAGAAATCAATCAGCCGTACTGCGGAACCTCTTAGGGGGTAATACAGACGAGGATAGTCCCATCTTCATACTTGCGCCGGCACGCTCCGGATCGACATTGCTGCGGGTGATGCTAGATACCCACCCCAAGATTGCTTGTGCGGCTGAGACGGATCTAGTGAATGCAATACGTAGCCTCGAGGTGATGTGGCGCTCTGCCACGCGGGTGGACTATCCAAGGCCATTGCCCGATAATGCAAGAGCCGCGATTCGGAGTGCAGTGATCTCTCCTCTTCAATACGCAAGCGCCCACGATGGAAAGACTCGCTGGTGTGACAAGTCAATATCGAATATCGATGGGATCCGTTCGCTGATCGAGTACTTCCCGACCGCCCGGCTGATCTGCCTATATCGGCATCCTATGGACATGATAGCGTCGGGTATAGAGGCCTCGAAATGGGGATTCGGTCGCTATGGGTTCGAGCCGTATGTACGTAGCTCGCCAGAGAATGTCGTTCAAGCGCTAGCGATGTATTGGCTCGAGAAGTGCTCCGCGATTCGTCGGATAGAAGATGTTCACGAGGGTAGCTGTTATCGGATCTACTACGAGGCTCTCGTATCCGGTCCAGAAGTCACTCTTCGCCAACTCTGTGATTTTCTGAGTGTTGGGTGGGACGATGCAATGCTCGCCCCGAGGCTCGGCGACACCAAATATATCGGGCACGGGGACTACAAGGTGCACTACACGGAGTCTGTCCAGACGAGTTCGGTCGGACGAGGGTCGGAGGTGCCAGTAGATCGTATATCGCCGATGCTCGTCGGTGCACTCAACGAGCTGCTCGCAGAATTGAAATATCCCCCCATCTTCCCCGACTGGAACGCCGGTAACAACCCCTTCCAGGCCAAATCTGGAAGCAGAGTACGCGACAAGACATCAGCGAACAGTGTTATTTCATTGTTGGAGCAATCGTTGAAGCAGGGCGCCAGTGGCGCTGGATCTTGGCGGCTGATCATCGAGGGGCAAGACCTTACCCAAATAGAAGTCGTAGTCGACTTCGCGGACTGCCAAGTCAAACAGGCGAGCGGAGTGGTTGCACCTACATACGCGATTGCTACTAAGGTCACAGATCTGCTTGCGATCGCGGGAGGAGAGAATGTAGCGAGTGTTATTCGGCGGGGCGGATTACGAATAGCGAAGCAAGGGACTCTCATAACAGAAACGGAGATCCAAGAGGTGGCAATACGGCTTGCCGCATTGCTTCGCTCCAACGCATAATGCATCTTGCGGTGTCCTTCGAGATCGGCCGGTCCGGGATGGCGAGGAACGATGGTTACGTTACCGTCCGGAGGAGAACTCGATCGGCTCCAACGACCGGATGGTTGCTTGGGCTGCCGGGCTGCTCAGAGTCACACTCAAGATTGGGAGCCTAGGTGAACCTGCACCTGGCTGCCGCGCCGAAGTAAGGCTTCACCAGGGGGTTCCTGAGCCACCACTTTTACGGTCGGGCTAGTGGCGTACGCGTTCGGAGCAATCGAAATACGTAGGCCGAGGCTCGCAAGCGCACCGCGAGCGTTCGTAAGGCTCAAGCCGAGGACATTGGGAACCGCGACGAGGGGAACCGTCGTCGGTTCGCCAAGACCAGGAGGACGTTCAAGGGCGACCAGGGAGTATCCGCCAGCTACGGGGAGCACCCGAGCCTGCACATCTCCTCGCCGGACTCCATCCACGGGGCCGGAGAGACCACCGAAGAAGAGCCATTCGCCCGACGGCGACCAACTCGCGTAGCCGTAGCTCTCGCCGAGCCCGACATCGGAGCCTTTCACCACCTCTACTGCCAGGGTGTGCATGTCGATGATTGCGACCTTGGCCTCGGGGCCGAGAACTGACGTCTCGCTGATGAAGGCCGCGAGCTGTGACCCATCGGGTGAGAAAGCGCCACCACCGTCGAAGCCTGTATCTCCGGAAAGAGTGCCCACGCTCGGAGGAGAGATCCGCGTTGTCGCCCCGGTTCTGGAGTCCGTCAGCTCCAGTGAGCACCGGCCGGTGCTTGGGCAGCTGGTTAGAGCTAGGGTCGATGATGACGCGCCAGCGGAGGTATAGGTGTCGATCAATCTGGCAAACGAGCCGATCTGGCGGATCTGACCGGTGGGCGGGTTCCAGTCAGCAAGTTGGTGAGTGGCCGCGGTCGTCGTCTTTTCGACGAGTACCCCGTCGACTGTGGCCCGAGCCGGGGATGTCAATTCGTACCCGTGTGGGATCGTCCATGGTCCCCCGGTGAGATGGCCCTGCGAGCTTTCCTGCTCGAGTTGATCGCCGATCACGATCAAGAGGCTCTTGTTGTCGGCGGTGGGTAATACTCGGCTGCCAGGGCCGAGAGCCGTCAAGGTGGTTTTACCAGGGACGTACATATACACCCGATCGTCTTGCGCTGTAAACGCCCGATTCCCGATTCGTACGAAAGGACAGGTACCACACCACGTCCCGGCGAGGCCGCTCGGCCCGATCGACGTCGTATTGCCTGTATTGGGATCAGCCAGCCGTGGGCCGCCACCTTGCGCGGGTTGCGGCTCAGTACCGGCGACGTCCCCTTCGATCCACAGTAGCTGGGCGCTGATCGGAGAAGTGCTATTGGCGGCCGATGGAGAGGCAGCGACCCGTACAGTTGTCCCGTGGTGTTCGGTGAGGCGCGCCACGAGCACGCCCATGCTTGCAACCGCGAGAACTGCCGTCACCGCCGCGCCAGCCATCCGGCGTCGACGCCGCCGGATTACACCTCGGACGGCCGTTACGACGTGGTCCGCATCATGAGCTGGATGTCGAGCCGAGATGCGAATCAAACGCTCCCGTATCACTGTGTCTGTATCAGGGGAACTCATGATTTGACCTCCTCGGACTGGCCAACGGAGAGCGCCGTGGCGAGAGCGTGGCGCGCGTGGAACAGTGCGTTCTTGACGCCACCCTCGCTCAATCCAACTAGGGCGGCGATGTCGGCGACGGGAAGGTCCATTAGGTAATGGAGAACCGCGACCTCGCGCTGGCGATGGGGAAGTCGCCGAAGCGCTCTCATTAAATCGACATCCTCGACGCGATCCTCACTTGCCAATGTCGTTGTCTCCATGAGTGGTATTTCTCGGCGGAGCTTGCGCCATCGTGATCTAGTCAGGTTGAGCGCGACCGTGAGCACCCACCGCTCCAGATCGTCGACACCGCCCCGTTCCCATGCCCTGGCGAGCGCCTCGTGGACGGCGTCCTCAGCTGCAGCCCTCGACCCGGCCGACAAGGCCACGACGGCCAAGATCGACCGGTAAGGACCCGAAATGAACCGACGCAGCTCGGACTCGGACGGGGCCATCCGCACAAGGGTAGGACGCACGAGGACCGAGAAAGGTTTGATCCGCGGCAACCGGGCGAAGTACATCTGCCCTTACCCGAAGCCAGTTGCTCACACGGAGGACTGACTCACGCGGCCGAGCGAGGAGCGAAGGCGAGAGGCCCTTGGGCGGCGCTGACAGGCGCAAGCAGGTGGGTCACGTTTGATAGCCGTGGGTTAGTGCTGTCGGATCGGCGTCCTTTTGACCACGCCCTGGCGAGGGGCTTGGTCGTGGGGGTTGGAGGTACGTGGCAGGGGCAGGCACGCTGAGTTCGGGCAGGCTTCGGGTGCGCGGAATGACGCCGTGGCGGAAGATGATGGGCCCGGACAACCGCCGGTCGTTGGTCGGAACGGGTAGCTGTAAGCGATGCGTTAGATGCGACTGCGGAGGCGTAGTCATTGCAGGTGGTGGACATCTGCCAGGGGGCCATGGATTCGGCGCGGCTCCATCTCCAACGCTCCTGAGGCCATGATCGTGGGGTCCGCGGACGGCTCGGACGCATCACCGTAGGTCACCGGCCTGCACAGACACCACGGACGAAAGATGCAAAGCATCATTATCTGCGAGGGTACACGACAAGCTCGTCGCTACCTCTCTAACGAATCTGCTGGTCGAAGCAGATGCCGACGATGATGGAGCGGGTTGCCAGGACGACCGGAGTCGTCTGCTGGAGTCGAGAGCTAGCGGTGGTCGTCAGGCTGCGGCTCGGATGGCCCACAGTCGCTCCCCGAGACAGAAGTCCAGGTCAGGGACTTCTAAGGAGCGGGGGGTTTTGTACCGAGTCCCCCCCTGCGACTCGAATCCCCACGCCTGAACACCCCAAGTCGCTCGCCCGCTTAATCGCCGTCTTACAGTCTCACGCTCAAGCCGGCCACGCTTGGCAAATTCGTGAGCGTCGGTTCCGTCCTCACGCGTCTTCTAGGGCGAGCCCTTTGGTGCTCAGTGTGTGGCCTCGGGCCAGGGAACCTTCAGTGTCGTATGAATTCCAGCATAGGAACCCCCTTCCTTGGTAGAGTTTCATACATGCCATCCGAGCCGGCCGTTGCCGGCCGTCTGCGACCGCTGGGTCCTGTCTTTCGAGCCCGAGAGGCACTGGGGGCGGGTGTCTCGTGGCGCGATCTCTATCAGGCCAGAGACGCTGGTGTCGTCATCGAGTTGTCGCGTGGGCTCTACCAGCTCCAGGAGTCCGCTGGCCTCGACCAGATCGACTTTGTCGCGGTCTGCGCTCGCGCGCCTCGGGGCATGGTTTGTCTGGACGCGGCGCTGGCCTACTGGGATCTCAGCGACGAGATCCCCAGATGGGTCGATCTGGCCGTCCCGTCAGGGGCGCATCGTCCCCGCATCGATCACCCGCCCACGGTTGTACATGTCTTTCAGGCGTCAACATTTCATCTTGGCAGGATCCACGTCGACGTCGGACAAGGCGCCGCTTTCGTCATCAGCGACATCGAGCGAACCGTCGTTGACTGCTTCCGAGCGCGCCAGCGCATCGGTGACGATCTGGCCGTCGCCGGACTTCGCCGCTACCTGCGGACGCCAGGCGCCAAACCAGCCCGGGTCCTTGAGCTCGCCAGTGCTTTGCGGGTCAAGACCCCGGTCCTTCAAGCGCTACGGATCTTGCAGGAATGAGCCCGGTTCGTCGAGACAGCACGGCCGGGCGGGCCTATCTCGATCTGCAGGCGCTGGCTCGGCGCACGGGCCGGCCCACCCAAGAGCTACTGGTCCTCTACGTGTTGGAGCGATTCTTATACCGCCTCGCCCGCTCTGCATACCGCGACCGGCTGGTCTTGAAGGGAGGGATGCTGCTCGCCTGCCTGGACAGCCGCCGACCCACGGCGGACATCGACCTACTGGCCCAGGCCGTGGCGAACGACGTCGACATCATCGCAGGAGTGGTGACGGCGGTGCTGGCCATCGTCGTTGACGACGGGGTGGCCTATGAACCCGACCGGCTCAGCGCGCAAGTCATCAGAGACGCAGAGCTGTACGCCGGCCTGCGGCTGGCCGTTCCGGCCCGGGTTGACAGGGCTCGGGCCGTGCTGCGCGTCGACGTCAACGTTGGCGACCCAGTCACCCCGGCACCGGTGCAGGTGGAGTATCCAGGCCTGCTGGAAGGACCCTTCCGACTCCTCGGATACCCGCTGGCTACCGTGCTGGCCGAGAAGGTGGTCACCATGATCGACCGCGGTGTGGCCACCACCCGTGAACGCGACTTCGCCGACGTCTTGCTCCTGGCCCGACGCCACCCAATCGCTGCGACAGAGTTGCTCGCAGCCATGAGCGCTACGGGCGATCACCGGGGCAGCGCGCTGCATCCGCTGGCCGACTACCTCGAACCGCTGGGGACGGCTCGCCAAGCGTCCTGGCTGGCATACCTGACTCGCAGTGGTTTGGCCGACCTCGTGCCGACTGTTTACGCCGACGCGATCAATGAAGTGGCGGAGTTCGTCGACCCACTATTGAGTGGTGCCGTCACCAACGGCACATGGGACCCGGTCACCCAGAGTTGGAGCGGATCGTGATCCAAGATCCCACGGTGCCCAGCCCGGCCCCCAGGATGCTCCACATCAGTCCGTTGCGCGGCCGAGGCGTTCACGGTGACTCGAACGGGAGGCACCGTGATGCTGCAACACGATCCCGCGAAAATCCCGCGGGATCCCGCGAAAATCCCGCGACCGGAGCCGTCCGCCATTGTCCGTCGCCGTCCGCACGTTGCGTCGGACTACTCATCTGACCAGCACTTTTGGTCGTCGGCGGTCGGTCACGGTCACCAGTGGTCAAAGAGCGGAAAATGGGCCGAGAAGGGCCTGCAAAGCCCTGTACAGCGGTTCGATTCCGCTCGCCGCCTCTCGAGCTCCTGACGGGTATAGTGCCTGGTCAGGGGCCGTTTTTGGTTTTACCGGCAGTGACCGGGACATGCCCGTGTATCGGGCGAGCCATGAGGTCGTTCTGGGCGCTGCTTCGGCATTCGACTCCTCGACGAGAGGGAGCGCCCGAGTAACCGCGGCGCGGTTCGAATATGAGTAACCCGTTCGCCAATATGGGTGGTATCCACCGATGCGGCGACGGCGGAGCGATGGCCTAATGGCATCGACGGATTGCACAGGCGGTCCGCATAACCAAGGAGTCACAAATGCGTCGCATCGTCCTCTCGCTCTCGAGCATCCTTGCAATGGCAGTTGCCTATCTCACCGCAGCCCCCGCCGCCTTCGCGATGAGGCTCACACCGCCGTCGGGCGGCGCTACGTCCGTGACGGCCTCGAATGTCGCCCACCACGCCGGTCTCGCTTGGTGGGAGATCTCGTTGATCGTCGTGGCCGCTGTGCTCCTGGCGATCACGGTCCTCGCAACGGCCATCCGGTCGTCCCGCCGCTCCGTGCCGACAGCCGCCGTCGGCTGAGACTGTCCCGCGATGGCGATCGAACCGGGGGCAGGCGCTCCTTGCCTTCCCCCCGGCCGGCGCGTCACCGGTCCCGAACAGCAGATAGCCGAAACGTAGGCAACCCAAAGATGGGCAACTCTGCCTATGTCCGACTGGCCGGCGTGTCCGTATCGTCAAGATGTCACCGTCAGTAACGAGTCGAGCAGATGGGAGATGACATGCCGAGGTACATGGTCGAGCGGACGTTCCCGCAGGGCCTGGCCATACCGATCAACGACGATGGGAGCAAGGGGGTCCAAGAGGTCGTGGGAAACAACAGCTCCGAGGGGGTGACCTGGGTGCACTCGTATGTGTCCACTGACAAGCGCAAGACGTATTGCATCTACGACGGGCCGAGCCCTGACGCGATCCACTCCGTCGCGGCCAAGAACGGCCTTCCCGTCGACACCGTTGTCGAGGTCCGCGTCCTCGACCCCTACTTCTACAGCTAGGCCGGGCGAGACCCCGGGGCGGCGAGCGATGTCCGCCTCAGCATCGGGATCTCCACTCTGGCCCGGCGGGGCCGGCGATAGAGTCGATTCCGTGGGGCCTCTCGAGCGCGGCGCCATCCTGGAGCAACTGGACGCCCTCCTGGGCGAGGCGGCGCTCGGGCGCGGCCGTCTGGTGCTGGTGAGGGGAGAGGCCGGCATCGGCAAGAGCACCCTGGTCGAGGCGTTCACGTCCGGTCGCTCGAGGCGAGTCCTTTGGGGAATCTGCGACCCGATAGTCCCTCCCCGTCCCCTCGCCCCGCTATTCGACATCGCCTGTCAGGTCGGAGGGGTCTTGGAGGCGGCTCTCGCCGATCCCGACCGACATCGGATCATCTCGTCCTTTCTTGCCCTTCTCCGAGCAGACGGCGGGCCCTGGATCGCGGTTCTCGAGGACGTGCAGTGGGCGGACGAGGCCACTCTCGAGGTGCTGAAGGTCGTTGGACGTCGGGCCGCTCAACTCCGTGCGATCGTGATCGCTACATACCGCGACGACGAGGTCGGGCCGGACCACCCGCTATCGATCGCGCTTGGCGACATACCCGCGGCATCGACGGTGTCGATAAGTCTGCCGCCTCTGTCCGTTGCTGCGGTCGAGAAGCTGTCGGCCGGGACCGCCATAGACCCACAGGCTCTGCACCAGGTGACTGCTGGCAACCCGTTCTTCGTCACCGAAGTGCTTGCCGCCGGGGGGACCCACCTGCCGAGCACGGTTCGTGAGGCGCTCTGGGCCCGCACCAAACGTCTGTCGGCAACTGGATCCCAGATCGTGCGGGCCGCATCAGTGCTTGGGCCGCGGTGTGAGGTGGAGGTCCTCGGTGAGGTCGCGGCCGCCGAGCCCGAGGACATCGACGAGTGCATCGCCGGGGGCCTGTTGCGGAGGCAGCACTCGACTGTCGAGTTCCGGCATGAGCTGGCGCGCCGGGCCGTTCTCGAATCCCTCGCCGTGTCCGAACGGTCGCGATTGCATCAGCGGGCACTTACCACCCTCCGTGAGCTATCCCCGTTGGCCGATGCTGCCGAATTCGCCCGCCATGCCGTCGAAGCAGGCGACGCCGACGAGGTTCTCGAGTTCTCTCCCAAGGCCGGACGGGAAGCTGCCGAGCTCGGAGCTCACAAGGCGTCCCTGGCGCACTACGACAACGCCCTGAAATACGCCGGCCGACTGATGCCGGCCGCCAAGGGCCTCCTCCTGGCGGCTCACGCCCACGAATGCTGGGTGACCGACAATCCAGCCCGTGCGGTCGCCTCCCAAGAGGAGGCCATCGCCAACTATCGGCAGGCGGGGGAACGAGCTCACGAAGGTCGGGCCCTCAGCGATCTGGCGGAGTACCTCTGGTGGAATGGCGAAAGCGACCGCGCTCACAGGGCTGCGACGGGAGCCGTCGAGATACTGGAGTCGATCCGACCCGATGCCAGCGTGGCTCGCGCCTACGCACGGTTGGCCCAGATCTCCATGATGTCGGGGCTGTTTGACATCGCCAGCGAATGGGCAGCAAAGGCCATCGCCATGGGTGAGAAGTTCGGGGCCGAGGCCGTCGTGGTCCATGCCATGAACACAAACGGCGTCTCGCAGGTTTGTCTCAGCATTGACGACGGCTGGGTCCATCTCGACGAAAGTCTGCGCCGAGCCACCGCTGCCGATCTTGAGGAGGACATCGCCCGAGCCTTCAACAACCTGATCGCCGCGTCTCGGGAGAACCGGCGGTACGACCTGTTCGACAACTACAGCGGGCAGGCCGCGGTCTTCTTCGACGAGCACGACCTCGACTCCAGTTCCCTGTGTCTAATCGGCGACATCACGGACGGGCTGTTCGAGCGGGGCCGTTGGGCAGAAGCGGAGTCCCAGGCCCGCGCCATCGTCGAGCGCGGCACCCGGCAGGGTCGCGTTCAATGTCTCGCTGTCCTGGGCCGGTTGGCGGCCCGTCGCGGCGACTCAGATCCGTTTGTGTTCCTAGACCAGGCGCTAGAGCAGCAACGGGCATTTGGCGGAGAAGTCATGTACCCGCTCAGGCCCGCCCGAGCCGAAGCGGCCTGGCTGGCTGGCGACGTAAGAATGGCGGCCCGTGAAATATCTGCCGGGATGGCGGCCGTCACCGCTGCGACCAACCCGTGGTTGCTGGGAGAGTTCGCCGTGTGGGCCGCGTGGGTGGGGGCCGACTGGGAGTGTCTGGCACGCCCCGCCGAGCCGTACGCTTTACTGCTGGACGGACACCCCGAGAAGTCCGCCGCCGCGTGGGCGACGCTCGGCTGCCCCTACGAAGAGGCGCAGGCCCTTGTCGACATACACGAAGAACAACCGATGCGTCGCGCTCTGTCAATCTTCCAATCACTGGGGGCGGCCCCAGCGGCCAGGCTGGTCATCCAGCGCCTTCGCGATATGGGGGTTGAGAAGATCGCGCGCGGACCCCGACCTTCGACCCGAGCCAACCCAAACGGCCTCAGCGAGCGCGAAATCGAGGTTCTCGTGCTGTTGGCCAAAGGGCTGCGGAACGCGGAGATTGCCGAGCGACTTGTCGTATCGACTCGGACGGTCGATCACCATGTATCTTCGATTCTGGTGAAGCTGGATGTTCGCAGCCGCTACCACGCCGGACAGAAGGCCATCGCCATGGGCCTGATTGGCAACGGTTCGCTCCAAGCTGTGACCCAAGCGCCCACCGACGGCAGCACCAGGGACGAACACGACCGATAGGCCGAAAGGCCCCGACCCAGACGTAGGTTGGTGGCGTGATGGTCCAGACCGAGACCCGCCGCCTCCAGCGACTCGCCGAAGAGCTGGAGGAAAGCGGCCTGCCCCTCGACGGCAGCGCCGCCTTCCGGTCCATGCTGCTGGAAGAGGTGGACCACGCCTTGAGGCCGACCGTGCACGAGCGGCGGGTGGCTAGCAGCGGCACCATCCTCGCGCCCAGGTCGGATCCGGCGACGTGGACGGAGGGAACCGAGCTGCAGATGTCACGCACCCCCCTGCGCCAGCCCACCTTGGCGGCGTCTCGGCGATTCATCAACGGGCTCTCCAGCTGGCTGCTCCGCCGGGAGGACGACGCCGAGAACGAGTGGGTGCTCTTCGACCGCCCGGCCGGCTCCGAGCGGGACTTGGTCATCTTGGCCGACGTGATGGACGCCACCATCGTCCAGCGCCACCCGTCCGACGTGGTCCGCATCGTCGGTCCGTTCGGGGTGCTGCGCTGGGACGGGCGCACCTGGCATCACGAGCCGCCCGTCGGGGCCTGGATCGACAGCGTGTCGGCCGGGCCGTACGCGGGCGATCGCAAGGTGCTCGAAGCCCTGCTGCAGATGGCGGTGCACGATCTGGGGTCGCTCGGCATCGGGGCCCTGCTGGTCTACCGCCCCGACGACTCCCCCGGCCCTCCAGTGGACGAGCGGCTCCCGGTCCCACCTCCGCTCCGCGTCCGCAAAGCGGCCCATCTGGCCCCGCTACGCCACGCCCTGGCCCAGACCGACGGCGCCTTCGTGTTCGACGCCGAGGGTGTGCTGCGACGGCTGGGCGTCCGCCTGGTGCCCAGCCCTGACGCGGAAAACGAGGTCGACGCCCTGGGCGGAACCCGCCACACCTCCGGGGTCCGCTATAGCCACGACGATCCGACCGCCACGGTCATCGTGGTGAGCGAGGACGGCCCGGTATCGGTGCTCCGGGCGGGGGAGGTCCTCCGTCTGGGCCCCCCGCCGGCTCCGTAGGCGCCGCTATCGCCCTCTGATCCGGTGGCGCAGCTCGAGGTAGACATCGGTTCCGACGATCGCCTCCAACTCGGCGCCCAGCGAGTCGATGACCTGATCCTCGCCCACGTAGGCCAACGAACCCTCAGTGCAGCACCACGCCATGGTCTCGCCCTCTGCCCCCCAGTCACCGCGCGTCCAACGGTGCACCGTCGCCACTTCGGTATCGTCTGGGCCCGTCTCCCAGTCCACCTTGATGGGCAGCTGCCAGCAGACCGACGGCTTCCAATGGATGGGGGACTCGCCCGCCTCCGTAGCCGCCAGGTGCAGCGCGCAGCCTGCGCCGCCGACGAATTCGGGGCGGTTGAGGAAGATGCAGGCCCCATCGACTACTCGGGTGTGGGTACGGGTGCTGTCGCTGAAGATGCCACCGTCGCTCGCCTCGGCGTGCTGCTCGAAGCGGACCGGGTCCAACGTCGCCGCCAGCGCCGCGATCAATCGGGCTTCGTCGGCATCGCCTAGGTCAGCACCGATGGAGCAGCACCCGAGGCCGAGATGCGCGGCCGGCGTCGGACCAATGCCGTGGCAACCTCGGCCCCACAGGCAGACCCACTTTGAGGTCAAGAACTCCCGATCGAAGCGCCAGACCGTGCCGCCGTCGCGGATCTCCTCCAACGCCGGGTCCATCCGCGGAGCTTACGCCCCGGTTGGGCGAGTATCGGTCGCATCGGACGAATTTGGTTGCCGTCTAGATATGAGAGCCTGCCGCCGCGAAACCGTCGTCCGCCGAGCCCTGAGCGCGCCCCATGGCTGATCGCCGATCGGCGTTGCCCCGGACCGCGATCGAGGCGCTGTGCAGGACCGCGGAGGCGCTGCTCGCGGACACCAGCGAGATGGCAGCTCTCGCGCTGGCGGAGCTGGTGGTCCGGCGCTACCGCGACCTCAAGCCGGTCGAACGGCTCGAGTTCATGACCTTCCTGCTCAGCGAGCTCGGCCCCGTCCGCCCCGCGGTCGACGTGGCGATCGACGGCTTCCGCATGGATCGGTCCGAGGCCTCGCTCACCCGGCTGTTCCAGGCGGTCGAGCCCCGGCGCCAGGCGCTGTTTCGGGCCATCAACATGGCCTCGGGAGGGACGTGGACCGTCCTGTCGATGCGGTCGGATGTCTTGGGGCTGCTCGACGAGCACCCGGCACTGGCGCCCGTCGAGGCCGACCTGTTCCACGTGCTGTCCTCGTGGTTCAACCGTGGCTTCATCGTGTTGGAGCGGATCAACTGGCGCAGCCCCGGAGCGGTTCTGGAGCGCCTGATCGACTACGAGGCGGTGCACGAGATTCGCGGATGGGACGACCTGCGCCGGCGATTGGCCGATGACCGACGTTGCTTCGGCTACTTCCATCCGGCCGTGGAGGACGAGCCGCTGATCTTCATCGAGGTGGCGCTCACGCCGGGCCTGGCGTCCAATATTCAAGATCTACTCGACGCGCCGCTCCCCGACGACGACGATCCACCCGCGGATACCGCGACCTTCTACTCCATCACCAACTGCCAGGCCGGATTGCGGGGCATCCCGCTCGGAAACTTCCTGATCAAACAAGTGGTGCACGAACTGGCCGGGGAGCTGCCGCAGATCACCCGGTTCGCCACCTTGTCACCAGTGCCCGGCTTTGCCGCGTGGCTGGACGGGGCCCGTCGCACCGAGGCCCTCCCCTCCTCCGATCGACTCCTCCTCAGGGCGATCGACGAGCCGGGCTGGTTCGAGGCTCCCCGGACCGCTGATTCCCTCAAGCCCGCGTTGCTGCGGGCGTGCGCCCACTACCTGGTCAACGTCAAGCAGGGCACGAAACCGAGCGATTCGGTCGCCCGTTTTCACCTCCGCAACGGCGCCCGCCTGCAGCGGATCAACTGGCTCGGGGACACGTCAGCCAACGGGATGCGCCACTCGCATGGCTTGCTTGTCAACTACGTCTATGACGAGACGCAGATCAACCAGAACCATGAGGCGTACCTGCATGACGGCACCGTGGCCTACAGCGACACCATCCGAGGCCTTCTCGACACCTGAGCGGTACGACTCTTCCTGCGCCGCGGCGGGCTCGGGCGAGGTCCGGGTCGGCTGGACCTCGCAGCCGTATCATGCGTGCCATGCCGTCCCGCCCGCCGCCGGAGCCCGGCGAACCCGGGCCGGCTGGTCCCGAGCACTCCTTAACGGGTCTCCTCGGAGCAGTGCACGAGCAGCTCCAGCGGGTCGAGCGGATGGTGGGGCCGGAGATCGCGGCAGCCCAGTCGGTACCGCGCCGCATGGAACCGGCGTGGCGCCGAGCGACCGAAGGCGAGCACCGACTGCCTGTCGCCGCGGTCGTCGCGGTCGCGATCGCCTTGCAGGTGGTCCTGCCGGATCGGCTGGTGATCCATCCGACTTGGTTGCTCCCGACGCTCGAAGGGGCCCTCATGGTGGGGCTGATCGCCGCCAATCCGCGCCGGATCAACCGGACCTCGAACCTGTTGCGGACCGCCAGTGTGGCCCTGATCGCCCTCATCTCCCTGGCCAATGCCTGGTCGTCTGGGAAACTTATCGATGGGATCATCAACGGGACCGGAGGCAGCAACGCTTCAGATTTGCTCTCGCGCGGCGCCAGCATTTACGTCACCAATATCATCGTGTTCGCCTTGTGGTACTGGGAATGGGATCGCGGGGGTCCGGTCGCCCGCGCCCAGGCGCTGCGGCGCTACCCGGATTTCCTCTTTCCCCAGATGGCCCAGCCGGACTTGGCCCCGCCCAACTGGACCGCCACCTTCATCGATTATCTGTACGTGTCGTTTACCAATGCCACCGCGTTCAGCCCGACCGACGTCATGCCCTTGTCGCGCTGGGCGAAGATGCTGATGCTGCTCCAATCCGCGGTGGCCCTGCTGACGGTGGCTCTGGTGATCGCCCGGGCCGTCAATATCCTCAAAGGATAGCGACCTTCGGCCTTCTGACGCTGATCGGTTAGGCCAGCCGGGCCCCGAGCTCGGCGGCCCGCAACTGCACCCGGCCCATGTCCGTCGGGGCCGCTTCCACCGAGACCTCCTCGACGAGCGACCGGGCCTGCGCCCGGTCACCGGGTTGGTCTCGTCCGATCAGGGCGGCGGCAGTATCGAGCTGGCCGTGCAGCCGCCACAGCCGGCTCCGGAAGCGCCGGTGCAGGCGGGCCGCGGCAGTGTGATGGGAAAGGGCGGCGTCGAAGTCGCCGGTCTGGGCGGAGATCAAGCCCAGATAGCGGTCGACCGCGCCGTAACAGGCGGAGGCGATACCGAAGCCCGCGAGCAGGTGGCCGGCGCGGGGGGCGAGCACGTCGGCGATGCGCTGGGCCGCCGAGTTGTCACCCAGGGAGACGGCGGTCTCACTGAGCGGCGCGAGCGCGAAGATGAGCTGGGCCGGAATGCAGTCGAAGCCGTCGTCGTCGACCGTCGCCAAGATCGTCCGAGCCCGCGGATTGTCACCGACGATGGTGGCGCTCACCCCTTGCCAGCCGAGGACCACCGGATGACCGGGCCAGACGGACTCGAAGAAGCGCAGGGATTCCGCCTCCTCGGGCAGGCGTCCCTG
Source organism: uncultured Acidimicrobiaceae bacterium (assembly GCA_963702305.1). Lineage (GTDB taxonomy): Bacteria > Actinomycetota > Acidimicrobiia > Acidimicrobiales > Palsa-688 > PALSA-693. Next base: position 15,764 of record CAVPBX010000001.1, read on the forward strand.
TTCGAAACGCAGCATCGACTGCTGGTGGAACTGCACCGCGAGGGAGATCTGCCTGGCCGCGGCGCGGCCCAGGCGGGCCGATTGTCCGATGAGGGCGTCGGCTTTTTCCAGCTCGCCGTCGACCGTCGCCTCCAGTACCCGCCAGGTGACCGCGACCCATTGGCTGTAGGTGGCGACATGGCCGCTGACGCCTTCTTCGAGGAGTCGCAGGGTGGTGTTGAAAGCTTCGCGATCGGCGAACTCGATGATCGGGCGCATACGCATGAAGCGACCCCGCAAGGTGACCGCAGGGTCGGCGCAGGTCTCGGCTGACCGGGTGCACTCGTCGAGCACCAGCCGACTGGTCGCCCGATCGGGGTCGCACCACAAGGTCAGCAGCCGGCCGATGGATCCCAGATACCGAGTGGCGGGGTCGTCGATGTCGCGGGAGAGCCGCCACGCCGCGTCAGCCTCCCGTTGGAGGTCGTCCCAGTGGCGGGCGGTGTAGTGATGGAAGGCCAGGTGCCCGCGCAAGCGGGATGCGACCGCGGGTTCATGGTCGCCGAGCCGGGCCACGACCGCTTCCAGCTCGGCAACGGCCCGGGCGTCCAGGCGGTCCATGTCGTAGGGCAGCGCCTCGATGGCCTTGATCAGCAGGTCCAGGTTGCCTGCCGTCCGGGCCAGGGCAATGGCCTCCAGGATGGCGTTTCCCGCCGCCTCCGCGTCATCGGCATGTAGGGCACTGCCGTGCAGCAGCAACAGCTGGGCCCGCTCGAGGGGGGTACCGGCCACCTGGGCCAACAGATCGAGGGCCCGCTGGCAGTGCCCGGCGGCTTCCTCGAAGGCCCCGACCCACAGGGCCGCCCGGGCCGCCATCTCGCCGTACGCCACGGCGTCGTGCCAGTGGTCGGCGGTGGCGCGGGAGAGGTGGTTGGCAATCTCGGCCGCGTGGCCACGCGAGTCGCCGGCGCGCAGGCGCACGAGGGCGCGGCCGATTCGTCCGTGCGTGGCGGCCTGCTCACCCGGCTCGATCCCGGCGATGACCGCGTCGCGAATCAGATCGTGGGTGAATCGCCAGGTGTGCACCGTCACCGAGGCCTGGGACACGATGCCTGCCGTCTCGCCGGCTGCCAAGGCTCCCAGGACAACACCGGTGTCGACGCCCGCCGCCTCGGCCGTGATATCGACGACGACGCTGCGGCCGGCGACCGCGGCCACCTGCAGGACCCGGACCGCGGTGGCGTCGAGGGCGACCAGGCGTTCGGCGATCGCCACCCGGACGCTGTCGGGCACCACGCTCGGACCGGTGCTCCGTACCATGGTGCCGGCGTAGGCGCGGAGGAACAACGGGTTCCCGCCCGCGTGCCGGACTACCGCCCTGGCTGTCTCCTGATCCAAGTCGGGCGCGTATGCCGCCACCAGGCGGGCGCACTGGTCCTCGGGGAGCTCGCCGAGGTCGATCCGGGTGGCGTTGGGGGTGTGGCCGAGCTGGCTGAGCACCTGGCGGGCGGGGTGCTCGGCCGGCGTCGGACGCGACATGGCGAGCACCATTACTCGTCCCAGGTCGTGCTCGGCGCCGAGGCGGCGCAGCAGTTGCAATGACGAGGGATCGGCCAGGTGCAGGTCGTCGAGGACCACCAGGATGAGTTGCGATTTGGCGGTGCTGTGCAGGGTTTCGACGATCTGGTCGAAGAGGTGGTCTCGGTCCGATCCGTCGTCCGTCCGGGGGAGGGGGGCGGCGGTCGCGTCCCGATCGTTGCTGATGTCCCGTCCCGGATCGGTCAGCCGTTTGAGCAAGTCCGTCCAGATCGAGAAGGGGGGCGCCCCCTGGTCGCTGCGCGCGGTCGACCACACCAGCCGACCGCCGGCCGCGCACGCTTCGCGACCGATGACCTCGGCCAATCGGGTCTTACCCATGCCGCCCTCTCCGATGACCACCGCGATCCTCGGTAAGGCCCGCTCCACATCGGCCAGCAGGGCCCGGAGCGTGCTCACCTCGCGGGTGCGGCCCACCAGGTCCGAACCCAGTACCGAGTCGCGAGGCGTGATGACCTCTGGCAATGCCGGATGGCGCAGCCCGAAGACGCGCTCCGGTCGCTCCACGTCCTTGAGGACGAAGACCCCCAGGTCGACGAGGTCGCACTCCGGGGGCAGGGAGGCGCGAACGGCCTCCGCCGTCGTCGCGGACAGGAGGACGCGCCCCCTGCAGCCAGGCTGCGCAACCGGGCGGCCCGGTTGACCGGGGGACCGTAGTACTCGCCCCAACGTTGGTTGGTGTCGGCCGTGTGCACAGCCATCCGCACCGGCAGGCCGACCTCGGTGAGCATGCGCATCTGGCAGGCCAGGGCGGCGTGGAGGGCGGCGGGAGCGACCGGGAAGACCGCGAACGTCGAATCGCCCTCGCCGCGGGCCTTGATGAGCTCGCCGCCCGCCTTGGTCACCTCGGCCTCGATCGCCGTGTCGTGGGCTTCCAGCAGTTGCGCCATGTGGTCCGGGTCGGCTTCCCAGCGGCGGGTCGATCCTTCGATGTCGGTCATCAGGTAGGTGACCCGGCTGGCGAGACGACCTCCTTCCACGTCGACCGACATGGAGCGGAATCGTACAAGGGGAGGGTCAGTTCAGACTCCTTTCAGGTGACGTTGGGGTGGCGCTCAGGTGGGCTTGCGACGAATCGCGGCGACGAGGAGGTGCTGCACATGTCGGAAGAGCAGATTTCGGGTCCGCCGGAGCAGTCAGGCGACAGTGGTGGATGGCGTCCGTCCTTCGGTCGCCTGCCCCGTACCGCCCTGGCCGGCGGCCTGGCTGCCGGCCTCGCCCTCGGGGGCGCAGGCCTGGCCTTCGCCGCCACCTCGGCGACGTCGAGTAGCAGCCCGTCGAACGCCAGCCCGTCGACCACCGTGCCGGCGCCCGGGCGTCCCAAATTGGCGTTTCCCGGCGGACCCAGAGCGTTCGGCGGCCTGGGTGGCCTGGGTGGACTGGGCGCGATCGGTGGCCTCGGGGGAGTGGTGCACGGGCAACTGACCGTGCCCAACAAGAGCGGTGGCTACCAGACCGTCGAGATCCAGACGGGCAAGGCTGGCCCGGTCAGCTCGTCCTCCATCACCGTGAAGAGCCCGGATGGCTACACCCACACCTACTCCGTGTCTCCGTCGACGGTCGTCGATGCCCAGCGGGACGGTATCGCGTCGGTCGCCTCAGGGGATCAGGTGTCGGTGGTCGCCACCGTCGTGAGCGGCAAGGACACCGCGACCAACATCGTCGACACCACCAAGGTCGGCGCTAGCCGCAATGGCTTCGGCTTCGGTCCCAAGCCAGGCCGTCCCGGGCGGCCTGCCGCGGCGCCCGGGCCAGCGTCGTTCGCTTAAGCGCGGCCCCATAGGAGCCAACGGCGCCAGCGCCGGGATTGGCGCAATTCGGCTCGAGCCTGGGCCAGCTCGGTCTCGATCGCGGCCCGCTGGTCCTCGGTGAGGTCACCGCCGAGGGCCGCTTCCAGGTGCGCGATGCGCTCCCGCCACCACCGGCGTCCGTCGATCACCCCTGGCATACGGGCAGCGTACGTCCTGGCGGTCAGATGGGCGGCGGCACCGGGGCCGGGGGCGGAGGGCCCACGTAGCGGGCCGCCGGGCGGATGATGTGGCGGTCGGCGGCTTGCTCGGCGATGTTGGCGCACCACCCGATCACCCGGCTCACCGTGAACGTCGGCGTGAACAACTCCCTCGGTAGACCGCAGCGGTCCATGACGACGCCCGCATAGAACTCGACGTTGGCGTAGAGAGGGTGCCCGGGCTTCAGCTCTGCCAGCACCGCCAGAATCGTCTGCTCCACGGCCACCGCCAGGTCCACCAGGTCCCCGCCGAGGGATCGGGCCACGTCGCGCAGCATCAGGGAGCGAGGGTCGTCCGTGCGATAGACGGCGTGACCGAACCCCATAATGCGCTCGCCTCGTCCCACCGCGTCGCGGATGAACGCCTCGGCCCGGTCGGCGCTCCCGATGGCGTCCAAGGTGTCAAGGGCCCGGCTCGGAGCCCCACCGTGCAGGGGCCCGGAGAGGGCCCCGACGGCGCCGACGACGGCTGCGGCTGCGTCCGCACCGGTCGAGGCGATCACCCGGGCGGTAAACGTCGACGAATTGAAGCCGTGGTCGACGGTCAGGATCAGGTACTGCTCCAGCGCCCGGGCCACTCGGTCGTCTGGACGCTCCCCGGTCACCATCCACAGGTAGTTGGCCGCGTGGCCCAGGGCCGGATCGGGACCGATCGGTTCCCGGCCGGTTGACAGGCGGTACAGGGCGGCGACCAGGGTCGGGGTGACCCCGGCCAGGCGGATGAGGTCCCGCCGCCGGCTACCTGGGTCGAGGTCCCACAGGGCCTGCATCCCGGCGGCGGCGCCGAAGGCCGAGAGGCCGGTACGCAGCCCACTCAAGGGGCCGGAGGTCCCGCTGACGGCGGCGATGCCCGGAAGGAGCGCCAGCAGCTCCGGCGGGATTGACCGGGCCGGTCGGACCTCGGCGGCAAACTCGTCGCGAGACCGGGCGTCGCCGGGCAGGTTGCCGTCCATCAACAGCTGCCAGACGTCTTCAAGGCTGCGCCGGGCGGCGAGGTCGATCGCCGAGTACTGGCGGTAGTGGTAGAAGCCTTCCAGGCCTCGCACGTCACCGATCTGGGTATCGGTGACCGCCACACCTTTGAGCCCGGGCGGGATGGCCAAGGTAGTCGTCATGACCTTCATGTTGACACCTTCGTAGATATCGATCAATATTGATCAGTGATCAATAGACGTCTCACCTCCGCCGAGGCCGCTGTCCGGCTGGGGGTGAAGCCGGCGACGTTGTATGCCTATGTGAGCCGGGGGGTGCTTTCTCGCCAACGAACCCCAGCCGGGAGCACGTTCGATGCCCAGGAGGTGGCGATCCTGGCCCGGACGTCCCGGCGTCATTCCCGGCCAGGCGAGACGGCGTCGCGGCGGATGGGATCGCGGCCGCGAACGTCAGCTGGCGCCGATGGGCTCGCTGGGCTCGCCGGGCGGACCGACGGCGCCGATCCGGTCTTCGTGACGGAGCTCACGTTGATCGACGCCGGCCGTCTCTACTACCGGGGTGTCGACGTCGTCGGGCTCAGCCGGACGGCGACCTTCGAGGCGGTGGCCGAGTGGCTCTGGACCGGACAGCGGTCGACTGACGGGCTGCCGTGGCGGACCCCACCCGCCGCCGCAGAAGCCGTGGCCCAGGTGCTGCGAGCGGTGGGATCGGAGAGCCAACCGGTCGAGAAGTTCATGCTGGCGGTCGCGGCGGCGGCGCTGACCGACGAGCTGCGCCACGATCTCAGCCCCGCGTCGGTGTTGGTCGTCGGACGAGGTCTGCTATCCACCCTGGTCGACGCCTTGCCGATCCAGCCCGGAGCCTCCCGTCGCCGGCGGGCGCCGGAGGACTCGATCAGCGCCCGGTTGTGGTCTCGGCTCAGCCCGTTGCCGTGCACGCCGGAGCGTCAGGCCGTGCTGGAGGCCGCCCTGGTCCTGTCGGCGGACCACGAGTTGGCCCCGTCCACGCTGGCGGCCCGGGTGGCGGCGGCTTTCCGGGCGGACCCCTACGCGGTCGTCAGCACCGGCCTGGGTCCCGCGAGCGGGAGTTGGCCGAGCGGGAGCAGCGGGGCGCCCAGCGAGGTGGAGAGCGTCCTGGCCGAGGCGTTGGCCGGCGACCCCCAGCGCACCATCGGCGAGCGTCTGCGCCGGGTCGGATCCTCGGTGCACGGGTTCGGGATGCCCCTGTACCCGGCCGGGGACCCCCGCGGCGCCGAACTGCTGGCGCGCCTGGCCGAGGTCGGCGGTCGCCCGACTCGCCACGCGGTCGTCGAGCGGGTGCTGGCCATCGGTCAGGCTCGAGGCTTCCCTGCGCCCAATGTGGATCTCGGGTTGGGTGCCCTGGCCTTCTGCGGAGAGATGATCCCGGGCGCCGGGCAGGCCATCGCCACCCTCGGAAAGGTGTCGGGCTGGCTGGCTCACGCCATGGAGGAGTACGCGGCGCCGACCCGATTTCGGACCCGGGCCGACTACATCGGTGCTGCACCGAGCGGGGCCGGATAGCCCGATGGAGGCCGCCCGCCGGGCTCGTCGAGGTCTCGCGTACGTCTCGGGTACCCCGGGTCTGATCTACTCGGCGCTGGCCGGGGAGGGGTGGGCCGGTCCGGCCGCCGAGTCGGCAGTCGTATCCGGCAACGGGTCACCGGCGCACTCGTCACCCGGTGCAGCCCGACCGCGCGTCAGCAGTACGGCGCTCGCCACGACGAAGACGACGATGCTGGTCCAGTCGTTGAGCCGGAGGCCCAGAAAGCGGTGGGCGTTGTCGATACGCAGGTACTCGGTCCAGAATCGCCCGAAGGTGTAGAAGGCCGCGTAGGCAGCGATCAGATACCCCCGTCGGATTCGGAACCGGCGCTCCACCCAGATGACGAGGCCCACCACGGCAAGATCCCAGATGCATTCGTAGAGAAACGTCGGCTGGAAGGTCGAATGCGGCGCGTATGGGGCCGCGGGATTGTCGATCTTGATGGCCCACGGCAGCTTGGAAGGGCGTCCGTAGAGCTCCTGGTTGAAGTAGTTGCCCCACCGGCCGACGGCCTGGGCCAACGCGAACGCGGGCGCCACGCAGTCGACCAGCGGGCGCGCCGGCAGGTGGTGCCGTCGGGCGCCGACCAAGCCGAGGGCGATGCCTCCGACGACCCCGCCCCAGATCCCCAATCCGCCCTGCCAGATGGCGAACGCCCGGTACCAGTGCCCGTTGGTGTCGACCCCCCAACTGGTCACCAGGCTGTACACCCGGGCGCCGATCAATCCGCCGGGAACCCCCCACACCGCCAAGGCGGCCATCGTCCCTGGTCGGCCGCCGATGCGCTCCCATCGCCGCTGTGACAGCCACACCGCGGCCGCGATGCCCGCCGCGATCATCACGCCGTAGAGGTGGAGCCGGACCGGACCGATGCTGACCCCGTTGGTGGACGGGCTCGGCAAGTAGGCAGGGAGCGGTGCGATCATCGGGTCGTCAGCGTAGATGGCGCCGCCTTCGGAGCCGCCGCGGCGCTCGTGGTAGGGTCCCTGGCCGCACCAGGGCGCATAGCTCAGTTGGTTAGAGCACGTGCATGACGCGGACGGGGTCGGGGGTTCGAATCCCTCTGCGCCCACCATCCGTGACCTGCACTTGGGTCAGGTGGACGCCGCTGCGGGTTCGGTCGTGGTGGCCGCATGCACCGCGTGGGCCAATCGCCGGGCGGCGGACGGGGTGAGAAGCGGCCGGAGCGCGACCAAAAGCTCGTCTGGTGCGGGCAGACAGGAGAGCACCCAACGGGCGAACATCCCAGCATCCATCCAGGCCGCCAAATCCGGGTCGATGATGTCGTGCACGCCCGGATCCTGCTGGGCGTGCAGGCGAAAGTCCTCCCACGTCCAGGCCGAGCCGGCCAGGCGGATCAGACTGGGCAGGACCGTCGAGCACGGTCCTCGTAGATCGCCGTCGAGGACGCGCGCCACCGGGTGCAGCCGGGACACCTCCGACCAGCTCAGGGGGCGGCGGGCGCCCTCAGCCTGCTCCAAGATCGCGGCCAACCAGGCGGCCGCTTGCAGCCGGGCCGGACTGGCCGGCGGCGGGGGAGTCGGCAAACCGAAGCAGCGGCGCAAGCAATCGAGCATGCGACCCTCAGACGGTGGCTGCGTGCTCGCCGTCCCATCGGGCAGCTCCATCTTCCACGCCGTCTGGCCCTGGCGAGACACCAGGCACACCATGCGGATGCGGGCCGCGCTCGGATCGAGGATATCCGGCGTGGCGCATTCCATGGGCCGCAGCCGTCCGGTGGCCACTACGCCTACGGCGCGGCAGTCCGCGGTCGCGACCCAGCCCAGCAATCCCGCCGGCTCTGCGGACAGTGCCAGCGAGAAGGAGTCGTCCGGGTCGCCCGCCGAGTTGTCGAGCACCCGTACCCACATCGGATGACCCTGCTCTTCCGCCCGGTCGCCGGCTGCATCGAGTAGTACGTCGGCCAGCCTCTGCCAGTCCTGCATCGGATCCACCTTCCCGTCGAACTTGCGGAACGGGGGTGGGTCCGATACCCCGAAGGTGCCCTCAGCGCGGCACCCGGAGACCCAGCAGAAAACGTAGCAACCGGATGCGACGGTGACAACGGCCCGTTCGCCGGCCGTCCGCCCGTCGGCCCGTACGCCTACCGGGCGGCCACCAGCTCGCCGGCCTACGGCGCCGGCCGCACCACCCGCAGGTGCAACTCGGCCAGCTGGGCGTCGGAGACCTCGCTGGGGGCGCCCATGAGCAGGTCCCGCGCGGCCTGGTTGAGGGGGAAGGCGATGACTTCCCGCAGGTTCGCCTGGTCCTCGAGCAGCATCAAGATGCGGTCGAAGCCGGGGGCGATGCCGGCGTGGGGTGGCGGCCCGTAGTGAAAGGCGTTCCACAGCGCCGGGAACGACTCCTTGATCCGATCCGGTCCGTAGCCGGCGATGGCGAACGCCGCCTCCATGACCTCCGGCAGGTGGTTACGGACGGCTCCTGACGACAGCTCCACCCCGTTGCAGACCAGGTCGTATTGGTAGGCCAGCACCGCGCCGGGGTCCGAGGACTGCAAGGCCTCCAACCCTCCCTGCGGCATCGAGAACGGGTTGTGGGAGAAGCCCCACGCACCGGTCTGCGGGTCCCGCTCGAACATGGGGAAGTCGACCACCCAGCAAAACGACAGCACCCCCGGGTCCGCCAGCCCCAGCTCCCGTCCCAGCCCGCTGCGCTGCTCGCCCAGCACCGACGCCACCGCATCCCGGGGACCGACGGCGCACAGCACCGCGTCACCGGGTACCGCGTCCACCGCCGAGACGAGCACCGCCACCTCGCCCTCGGTCAGCTTCTTCGACAACGACCCCCGCACCTCGCCCCCCGGGTCCACCTGCAGCCAGGCCCCGGTGACGCCCGCCTGTCGGCCCCCCTCCGCGAATCCGTCGAACCACTTCCGGGGTCGCCCAGCCGCCTCCGGCGCCCGCAGCACTCGGACCACATGGCCCGCCGCCGGCGCGGCGGCGATAAAGGGCAGCTCGGTGCCGCCCCCTATTGAGTCCGTCACGTCCGCAATCTCGAGGTCGAACCGGAGATCGGGCTTGTCCGTGCCGAACCGGTCGATGGCCTCGGCGAAACCCAGACGGGGGAAGGTCGAGGGCCCAGCCTTGGTCGAGCACTCCTTGACGATCCGGCCCATGAGCAGCTCGACCTCGGTGAAGACGTCCTCCTGGGTGGCGAACGCCATCTCGAGGTCGATCTGGTAGAACTCGCCCGGGCTGCGGTCAGCCCGCGACGCCTCATCACGAAAGCAGGGGGCGATCTGGAAGTAGCGCTCCACCCCGCCGACCATCAGCAGCTGCTTGAACTGCTGGGGCGCCTGCGGCAAGGCGTAGAACTCACCCGGATACAAGCGACTGGGCACCAGGAAGTCCCGTGCCCCCTCCGGCGACGAAGCGGTCAGCACGGGCGTCTGCACCTCGAGGAAGCCCCGCTCGGTCAGGTGCGAGCGGACCAGCTGGGCCAACCGGGCCCGGGCGGCCAGCCGTTCGACCAGCGGCCCCCGGCGCATGTCCAGATAGCGGTACCGCAGGCGGGCCTCCTCGCCGACGTCGCTGTCCCGCTCGACCGGGAAGGGGAGCACCTCGGCTGCCGACAGCACCTCCACCTCGCCGACGACCACCTCGACGGCGCCGGTCGCCAACTTGGGATTGACCGTCTCCGGAGTGCGGGCCACCACCGCACCGCTCACGCTGATGGCGCTTTCGACTCGCAGGTGGGAAAGGACTTCGAAGGCCGCCAGGTCCGGATGAGCGACAAGCTGCACCAGCCCGCCAGGTTCGATGCCCCCCGCGTCTCGCAGGTCCACGAACAGCAGGCCTCCGTGGTCCCGTTTGGCGGCCACCCATCCCGCCAGCCGGACGGTCCGCCCCACGTCGTCGACCCGCAACGACCCCCCGCGCGCGTCGCGGTAGCGGTTGACGGCCAGCGGTCGGGTGTGCTCCATGACGACCGAGCAGGCTACCCGCCCGGCCGAGTTTCCTCAGCCGGGCGGGCCGGTTTCACGCGATCAGCGACTGAGGCGGCGCCGGCTGCGACGCACCAGGGCCAACGCCCCGCCGCCGAGGCCGAGGACCACGACGCCGACGATCGGCTGCCACGGCCCACCGATAGCTCCGGTGAACGGCAGCGCGGCGGGCAGGGTTGTCGCAGGGGCACCCGGGATGCTTGCCGGCGTCGGCGTCAACGCCGTCACGGAGGGCTCTACCAACTTGAATGTGCCGGTCAGCACATTGGTATTGGCCCCACCGATATTCGAGATGTTGCTGGCCCCTCCCTGACAGCCGTTGATCGTCCCGGTGGCGACGGCCAAGTCCTGGATGATCCCGGCTGGCGAGTTGGACGGGACACTGATATTGATCGTCAGGACGATCGGCGGGTTAGGTGGGCTGCCGTGAGGCGCGATCGTGTAGGTCAACCCCGTCCACGTCACCGTCGCTGCGGTGGTGGCCGAGGCCGGCGTGAACTTGCCCCCGGGCTGACCATTCACCGTGGTTGAGGTGACCACGAAGGTCGGGCTGCCGGTGTTGTCGGTGATCGTGTCGGTGACGGTGATGTTGACAAGGTTGCAGTCGAGCAGGGCCAGCTTGGCCGGGTCGGGGACCTGAATCGTGTAAGTGAACGGATGTCCGGCCTGGACCGAAGTCGGATTGGCGGTCTTGATGACCGGGATGCTGCAGGTGATCGGTGCAGCTAGATTGGCGGTCGCTTCCAGATGGCCGACTGTGAGATCAACGAGATCGCTGAGTTGGGCAGGGATGAGGGTCGCGAAGGGAGATCCCGTGGGTGCCGAGAGGCCGACGTGGACCCGAGCCAGGTCCCAGGCTCCGGAAGCCATCTGTCCCTCTTGCGAGCTGGCCGTCCCAGCGGGAGCCGGATCGGGCAGCGTGCCGGCTGCCCCGTTGATGGCTCGAACCGGTGTGCCAATGTCGATACGCCCGAGGGAAAGGTTCAACGGGGCTGTCAGCGGCGCCGTTCCCGCTCCGATCTGGTTGACGATCCCACCGATCGCGGTGAGGATCGGATTGAGCGGGGTGCTGGGCAGGAGGTTGCTGATGAGCGTCCCCAGCTGAGAGACAAGCGTCGACGGGTTCAGATCCAGGTGGATCCCACCCTGGCCGATGATCGTGCTCAGGGCAGTCGGCGGAATCAGTGCCGTCGTGGTGCTCGCCACGGTAATCGTGACCCCAAGGAAATCGTTATCGAGAAGTTGGACCTCGGCGCCGCGGCCTTCACCGGTAGTTATGGCGGCCAATGACACCGGATTCGGGGGAGCCGTACCGGCTGCGTTCCCCGATACCGTGATGTGCACGGTGGCCAGCCCGAGGAGGTTCAACGTAAGCGGAGCGATGATCTCGCGAGCCTGCGATGTCAGTCCGAAGCTCCCGTCGCCATTCGACGACAGGAACGTCGCCGAATCACTTTGCGCCGTGGATGTCGTCGTGCCGTCGCCTGCTGTCTCCACGACCGAACCAGTGGTTGGCACGGTGACGCCGAGCGGCGTCAACAGAGTGCTCAAGAGCGACGAAAGGGAACTCGGTAGGGCGGAATAGGTGAGTACTCCCACGTTGCTCGCATTCCCGAGCCCGTAGGAGATCGGCTGTCCAATGGGGCACTGGGTCGGGTCGTACACGGCGGCCCCTCGGCCGATGAGGAGGCCGCCGGTCGCCAGGCCTGCTGGCAGGTTGAGATCACCTGAGCTGGGCAACGCCACAGTCAGGGCCGTCTGGTTCGGCGGCGCGGTGCGCTCGGCCTTGCCGGCCAGTTTGAGCTGGTCACCGGAACTGTTGTTGGGAACAACGAGGCCAACCCCGAGGCCCAGTCCCGTCCCATAGGCGTTGACGCTCGCGGACTGCGCTGGTTGCACGAGGAGCCCGCTGCTGGTGCCGGCATTGTCACCGATGATCTGGTTCGGGAGGCCGGCGGTATTCGTGCTTGCACCGGAGAAGGCTTGGGTGAGGTCCGCAAGATTCGTCGTCCCACCAAGATTTACCGCGCCGACATGGACTTCGCTGCCGGCTGCATCTCCGTGGAAGTTGGCCTGGCCGAACGGCACGGCTCCGGTGGGAGCGGCGCCGGCCGGCGAGCCGACCACCAGCGCTCCGGCGAGCATCAACACCGCCGCCGTTGCGCCTGCCGCGCCTCGCCCGATCGGTGACTTCATCGTGCCTCCCCAGCCATGGTCACTGCCCCGTTTCATTTGTCGGCCAGACAATAGGCGATGGGAGCGCTCAGACAAGTGAACCTTCCTGGATGACCACGCCGGAAATGCCCAGATTGTCGGATTCAGGGCCTTATCGGAAAGATGGGTGGTAGACGGTCACTTTTCTCGTCGTCACTGGGTTGCGCCAGACTGGACCCATGCCGAGTACTCCCAACACCTTTGGCGCCCGGGCGGACCTGTCCGTCGGCGGGCGGACGTACGAGATCTTCCGCTTGGATGCCCTGTCGGCCGGCTCGCGACTGCCGTACTCGCTCAAGGTGCTGCTGGAGAACATGCTGCGCCACGAGGACGGAGTGTCCGTCCACCCGGAGGACATCGAGGCCCTGGCCGGCTGGGACCCGGACGCCCAACCCAGCCGGGAGATCGCCTTCGCGCCCGCCCGCATTCTCATGCAGGATTTCACCGGGGTGCCGGCCGTGGTCGACCTGGCGGCCATGCGCGATGCCATGGTCGCCCTCGGCGGCGACCCCGGCAAGGTCAACCCGCTCATCCCGGCCGAGTTGATCATCGACCACTCGATCATCGCGGACGTGTACGGCACTCCGGACGCCTTCGTCAAGAACGCCGAGCTGGAGTTCCAGCGCAACGAGGAGCGCTACCGGTTCCTGCGCTGGGGCCAGGGCGCGTTCGAGACCCTGCGGGTGGTGCCCCCCAACACCGGGATCTGCCACCAGGTCAACCTGGAGTACCTGGCCCGGGTGGTGTTCACCAGCGAGACCGGCCAGGCCTATCCGGACACGCTGCTCGGCACCGACTCCCACACCACCATGATCAACGGACTGGGCGTCCTCGGCTGGGGCGTCGGCGGCATCGAGGCCGAGGCGGCCATGCTGGGCCAGCCCGTCTCCATGCTGATCCCCCGGGTGGTGGGGTTCCAGCTGACCGGCGCCCTTCCGGAGGGCTCCACCGCCACCGACCTGGTGCTGACGGTGACCGAGATGCTCCGCAAACACGGCGTCGTCGGCAAGTTCGTCGAGTTCTACGGCGAGGGCGTGGCCTCGGTCCCCCTGGCCAACCGCGCCACCATCGGCAACATGTCACCGGAGTACGGCTCCACCTGCGCCATCTTCCCTATCGACGAGGAGACCCTGCGCTACCTGACGCTGACCGGGCGTCCCGCCGAGCGCATCGCCCTCGTCGAGGCCTACGCCAAGGAGCAGGGCCTGTGGCACGACCCCAGCCACCAGGCCGACTACTCCGAGCGCCTGAGCCTGGACCTGTCGACGGTCGTCCCGTCGCTCGCCGGCCCGGCCCGGCCCCAGGACCGGGTGCGACTCGACCAGGCCAAGGAGAAATATCGGGCCATCGCGCCCCCCTCGCACCCGACCCCGGTCACCCTCGACGACGGGACCCTCTTCGACCTGGACCACGGGCACGTCGTCATCGCCGCCATCACGTCGTGCACCAACACGTCCAACCCGTCCGTGATGCTCGCCGCCGGACTGCTGGCCCGCAACGCCGTGGACAAGGGCCTGACGTCCAAGCCCTGGGTCAAGACCACCCTGGCGCCGGGCTCCAAGGTGGTCATGGACTACTACGAGCGGGCCGGCCTCACTCCCTACCTGGAGAAGCTGGGCTTCGACCTGGTGGGGTTCGGGTGCACCACCTGCATCGGCAACAGTGGCCCCCTCCTGCAGCCCATCTCCGACGCCGTCGCCGCCGGCGACCTGTCCGTGGTCTCGGTGCTCTCCGGCAACCGCAACTTCGAGGGCCGGATCAGTCCCGATGTCCGGATGAACTACCTAGCCTCCCCGCCCCTCGTCGTCGCCTACGCCCTGGCCGGTTCGATGGACATGGACATCGTCCGCGACCCCCTCGGAACGGGCGCGGACGGCCAGCCGGTCTATCTTCGGGACATCTGGCCCTCGCCGGCCGAGGTGGCCGAGGCGGTGGGCTCGTCGATCGAGTCCGAGATGTTCACGTCGTCCTACGAGTCGGTCTACGAGGGCGACGATCGTTGGCGCAACCTGGACACTCCGTCGGGCGCGGCGTACAGCTGGGACAACACCTCGACGTACGTGCGCAAACCACCGTATTTCGACGGCATGGACATGACGCCGGCCCCACTGACCGACGTGCGGAGCGCCCGGGTGCTGGCCGTCTTGGGTGACAGCGTCACCACGGATCACATCTCGCCGGCCGGCAACATCCGGCGGGACAGTCCCGCCGGCCGGTGGCTGATCGACGGGGGAGTGGACGCCAAGGACTTCAACTCCTACGGCTCCCGGCGGGGCAACCACGAGGTGATGATCCGGGGCACCTTCGCCAACATCCGGCTGCGCAATCAGCTCGCTCCGGGCACCGAGGGCGGCGTCACTCGGCACCTGCCCGACGGCGAGCAGATGTCGATCTACGACGCGGCCAAGCGGTACGAGACCGAAGGGGTGCCGTTGCTGATCCTGGCCGGCAAGGAGTACGGCTCCGGGTCGTCGCGCGACTGGGCCGCCAAGGGCACCGCCCTGCTCGGCGTGCGGGCCGTGCTGGCCGAGAGCTTCGAACGCATCCACCGCTCCAACCTGGTGGGCATGGGGATCCTGCCCCTCCAGTTCGCCGAGGGCGATACTGCGGCTTCGCTGGGCCTGACCGGTGAGGAGGTTTTCGACGTCACCGGCCTGGAAGGGCTGGCCGAGGGTGCCCCGCTACCCGACGAGCTGACGGTGACCGCAGACGACCGGTCTTTCTCCGTGGTGCTCCGGATCGACACCCCCAAGGAGGAGGAGTACTTCCGCCACGGCGGCATCCTCCTTTACGTGCTCCGCCAGCTTCGCACGTCGTGACAGTACCTGGTGCGAAATGCATCCGTGGTGCACTTATACACATAAGATGCGCCGAAGTGCACGACGGATGCGAATCGCGCCACTGTCAAGCTAGGTGGACGGGGGGTGCACGCCCTTGGCCGGGTCCAGGTTGGCGGCCACCATCGCGTCCAGCGCTTCGAGCATGGCCCGGGCCGGGGCGCTGGGGCGGCCCCGGCGGCGCAGCACCACGCCCACCCGCCGGCGAGGCAGCCCGGCGACGCTTACCCGGGTGAAGCCGCTCAGCCCCTCGCCGGCGCCGGTCGCGGGCAGGATGGCGGGCCCGTAGCCCTGCAGGGTCAGGGAGGCGATGAGGCGCACCCCGTCGAGCTCGGCCCGGGGTTGGAGGGTGACGCCGACGGCCGCGCAGGCGGCGTCGATCTCCAGCCGGAACGCCGAGCCCGGCGCCGGTAGCAGCAGGCGGAAGCCGTCCAGCTCCGGCAGGGAGACCTTCCGGCGGGACGCGAAGGGGTGGGTGCTCGGGACCACCAGGACCAGGTCCTCGTCGAAGAGGGGCCGCTCGACCAGATCCGGGCTGCTCTGGGGCAGGTTGACGATGGCGGCGTCGAGGGACCCGGAGGCCAGGTGCGGCTCCAGCGTGGCCGAGGTCCCGTCTCCGATCACCAGCCGGACCTTGGGGTGGACGGCCGCCATCCGGTCCAGCAGTAGCGGGGCCAACCAGCGGGCGATGGTGCCGATCATGCCGATCCGGGCCGTCCCGGACACCTCGTGGCGCATGGCCGCCACGTCGGCCACGGCGGCTTCCAGCTCGGCGGTGACCCGGCGGCCTCGTTCGACGACGGCTTGGCCCTCCTCGGTGAGCTGGCCCCCGTGGCGGTCGACGAGCTGCACCCCCAGCTCCCGCTCCAGCCGGGCCACGTGACTCGACACGTTCGACTGCACGGTGTGCATGGCGGTGGCCGCAGCCGAGAAGCTGCCGTGATCGGCAATGGCGATCAGCGCTTGCAGCTGGCGGAAGTCCATCGACACTACAGATACCACAGATCACTGCCAACTGCTGAACAGATTCGGCGCCGGTAGGGACCGGAGGCCGGCGGCGCCGTCGGGCGGGGCGAAAAAGCGATAGCGTCCGGGCATGGCCGGAGCGGCGGCGATCTTCGACCTGGACCGGACCCTGCTGCGCACTTCGAGCACGCCGGCGCTCAACTTGGCGCTGTTCGAGCAGGATGTGGCCCGCCGGTCGTCGGTTCCGGGCCAGGGGCTGATGATGCGGTTCTACGACCTGTTCGGCGAGAGCCTGCCGTCGATGGCCCTGGCCCGGGCTGCGGCGCTGGCCGCGCGGGGCTGGGCGACGCGGCGAGGTTCACAAGGCGGGGGTGCTGGCGGCCGACCAACTGGAGCGGCAGGTGCTGCCGTACGTGCCCCCGCTGCTGGAATCGCACCGGGCCGCCGGCCGCCTGCTCGTGCTCGCCACCACCACGCCCTTCGACATGGTGGCGCCGCTGGCCCGGCGCTTGGGCTTCGACGAGGTCATCGCCACCCGGTACGCCACCTACGTCGACCGCGAAGGGGTGGAGCGCTACAACGGCCAGCTGGCCGGAGGGTTTGTCTGGTCCATCGGCAAGCGCCAGGCGGTGCGCCGGTGGGCCAAGTCCGCCGGCGTCGACCTGGGCCAGAGCTGGGCCTACTCCGACAGCTTTTATGACATCCCGCTGCTGCAGTCCGTCGGGCACCCCACCGCCGTCAACCCGGACGTCCGGCTCCACGCCGCCGCCCTCGTACGGCGCTGGCCCGTGGTCCACCTCGACAGCCCGGCCGGGGTGCCGAAGCTGCTGGGCGCCGAGCCCATGGACGTGCTCCGCCTGCTGTTCCAGCAGGTGGCGTTCCCCTTCGCCCGCTTCGACATCGCCGGTACCGAGCACATCCCCCGCCGAGGGCCGGCGATCGTGACCCCCAACCACCGCAGCTACTTCGACACCGCCGCCTACGGCCTGGCCGTGTTCGAGGCCGGTCGGAATCCCCGGGGGATGGCCAAGAAGGAACTCTTCGATGCCCCGGTCATCGGCACCCTGATCCGGGCGTCGGGGGCCATCTGCGTGGACCGCAAACAGACCGGCCGGGTCGCCTACCAGCAGGCCGAACAGGCGCTGCGCAGCGGGGAGGTGTTGATCCTCGCCCCGCAGGGCACCATCCCGCGAGGTGAGGCCTTCTTCGATCCGCACCTGCACGGCAAGAGCGGCGCCGCCCGCCTGGCCGCGGCCACCGGAGCGCCGGTGATCCCGATGGGGGTTTGGGGTACTGAGCACGTGTGGGCGCGTTCGGCGCGGGTTCCCAATGTCACCAACGTGCTGCACCCGCCGACGATCCGGATCCGGGTGGGCCCCCCGGTCCGGGGGCTGACCGGGACCGACTTCCGCGCTGACACCGAGAGGATCATGGCTGCCATCACGTCTCTCCTGCCGCCCGAGGCCCAACTCCGGCGGATTCCCACCGCCGAGGAGTTGGCCCGCACCATGCCGGCTGGGGGGGCGGCCGCACCGTGATGGGCGCACCGTGACCGAAGAGGACACCTCCCCGACCGAGCCTGACGAGCCGTGGCAGATCGCCGCGCCACCACCGCCGCCACCCGCGGCGGGGACGTCGTTGCCGGTGGCCGGGCCACCCCTGGAGCCGCCGGCCGCGCCGTCCCCGGCCCGCCGGTCGGCTTCGTCGCGCCGGGCCGCTTCCCCGCCCCCGCCCGAGCCAAGCCCTCCCGACGACGCGACGGTGCCGCTGCCCGCCGCCGGCGCGGTCCCCAGCGCCGACGGGCCGGCTGCCGCGCCGCCGGCTGACGTGGCGCCGCCGGCTGACGTGGCGCCGCCGGCTGACGTGGCGCCCCGGCTGAGGAGGCGCCGCCGGCTGGCACCCCGGCCCCCTCCGCCGGGCCGCCCTCGCCCGAGCCGCCGTCGTGGGCCGGACCGACTGGCGGCGTCGGGCCGGCGCCCATGCCCCCGCCGGGTACCGGTGCCGGCGGCGGCGCCGGAGAGAGGGCGCCCTCTTCGCCCGGTGCGCACCGCCTGCCGTGGGCGAGTGGCGTCGCCACGGCCAAGTCCGTCCTCGGGCGGGCCAAAGACCACTCGCCCTGGGTGCTCACCCCGGCCGTCATCCTGGTGGCCTTCGCGGTGGCCTGGTTCGCCGGGATCCTGCTGTCGTTTCGCCACGCCCCGGGCCTGAGCGGGCGGGAACGGGTGCAGCAGTTCTTCGAGCCGGCCAGCTTCTCCTGGGCCGTCGCCGTCCTGGTCGCCCTGGTCCTGTGGGTCCTCGGCCGCCGGCTGGATCCGCCGCCCGCCCACAAGTCCCGGGTCGGCGACCTGCTGCCCGCGGGCCTGTTCCTGGCGGCCGCGGCCGTGGTGGTCTCCGCCGCCATCGACGCCCTGGTCGAGCTCACCGCCTTCGGGAACGGGATCGACGCCGCCTTCTCGGGCCTGATCAGCTACCTGGCCGTCCTCGGCATCGGGGCCGCCACCGCCTGGTGGGCCTTCAAGGAGATCACCAAACCCTCGCCCTGAACCCGCCGGGGGGGCGGCGAGTTGACTCTTTGGACATTTCTGCGTCTTCGGAGCACCCGCGACATGGAGTGTCGCGGACGTCCCGAAGAACGCAGATCGGTCAAAGAAACCGGGGCCCAAGCCGATTATCCCTGCTCGGGTGAGAGGTCCTAGTCCGGCGGCCACCGGGTCGCCAACGAGGCGGACCCGGCGTCCCGCCTTCGCCGGCGGCGAGCCGGCCGGCCGTCGCCGAGGGCCCAGGTGCGCCGCCACGCCCCCGTCTGGGGACCCGTCAACGACGGACTGGTGCGGGCCGCCGCCCGCTTTCTCGCGGTCCACCAGTCGGTGCTCTGCTCGTCGGCCAACGCCGCCACCGCCCGCTCCAAGCTCTGCGGCCAGGGCCCGGGGGTCGCCGCCGACGTCGGCCCGCAGCGGGCGCCCGAACGTGACGTGGGTCGGGCCCGGCCGGAGCCGCCTGGCGCCCTTGGCCAGGATCTGCCGGGTCCCTTCGACGTGGACTGGCACGACGGGCCGGCCGGTACGTACCGCCAGCCAGGCCGCCCCGGCCCGGTGCGGCTGGCCCCAGCCGTCGGGGCTGCGGCCCCCCTCGGGGAAGATCGAGCAGGCTCCAGCCCTCCGCCAGGAGGGCGGCCACCCGGTTGGCCGAGTCGCGGCTGACCCGCTGGCGCTCGATCGGCACCGCGTTGAGCAGGAAGGCGAAGGTGACGGCCTTGACGCGGGTGTCGAAGAAGTAGTCGGCGGCCCCGGCCACGAACATGTGGTGGCGCCACTTCTCCGGGATGACCGACAGGAGGAGGGGCGCGTCGAGGTGGCTGGCGTGGTTGGCCGCGAAGATGACCGGCTCGTCGAGGTGGGCGATGCGGTCGAGGCCGGCGACCCGGGGGGAGGCCACGGCGTGCACGACCGGGCCGGCGATCAGCTCGGAGACCAGCACCCGCCCCAGGCGGGCCGGGTAACGACGGGCCCAGTCGGTGTCGTAGTCCATCCCCAGGGTGCGCTCGACCGGCGGCCGGGGGACGCCCCCCGGCCAGGTGGGGCGCGCCCAGCGGGAAGGCGCTCGGCAGCCGCACCCGCCGGGCCGGGCCCGGGCCCGTGCCGCGGCCTGGTCCCAACCTCCGGCGTAACGGGCAGCCGGCGTTTGGGCGGGGTCCCGCCGGGGAGATCGCCGGGCCGCCAGCCCGCTAGCCGCCGGTCCACTAGTGGACGTCCGCGATCATGATCGGGGGGCAGTGCAGATGGGTGATGGTGGGATCGCGCCCGACCGTGTCGGTGGCCATCTCGAGGGCGTCGGTGAGGGTGGAGGCCGGCGAGAAGCCGAGGCGCCGCACGGCTTTGGGGTCGCCGCCGACGATGATGACCCGGCCCAGGTGCTCGAGGGCGTGGGCGCCCCAGTACCACATGTAGAAGGGGTGGACCCCGTGGTAGGCGTGGCTGGTCCGGTACAGGTGGCGGTACCACTCGTCGGTGGCGAAGCGCTCCTCGTAGGTCTTCTCGATCTCGACCGGGTCGGTCGTCGTCGACAGCACCTCCTCGAAGAAGTCGATGTACGACGGGTGGTGCACCGGATGGAAGGCCCACGGCGTCGGGTGGGACAGGATGGCCACCCCGCCCTCGCGGACGACCGGCCGGCCCCGGTACAGGTTGAAGAGGTAGCCGAGCCCCATGCACATGACCAGGATGGGGTTCATGATCGAGTTCACGTTGTAGGGGCACAGGTGGGGGAGCCCGAACATCGCGACGTCGGTCTGGCCCTCCACGTCGACGAGCTGCTGGCGGTAGACGGCGGCGGTGGTGGCCGGCGTGCACCGCCTCGACCTCGCCGGCGTGCACGCCGGTCATGGCGTGCGGGCGACTTGATGGACTGGAAGATCGACCGGCCCAGTCGGGGCGGGGTGCAGCGACAGGCCCTTGGTGACCGCCAGGTAGGTGGCCCGGTCCCGGGCCGTCCACTCCCACTCCCGCCTCTGCAGGAAGGCCATCTGGTCGGGGAAGGTGTCGTTGTTGAGGGTGGTCTCGATCTGGAAGACCTTGACCCCGCTGGCCGCGATGAGCCGGCCCATGCGCCAGTTGGACGAGTGCAGCTCGGAGCGCTCCTGGTCCATGAAGCGACCGGGAGTGGCGCATGGTCTTGACGTTGTGGTGGTGGCGCAGGCTGCGGTAGCTGGCCAGGCCGGTGGCGACGCTCTTGTGGCCGCCGTCCATGGCGACCAGGTTGATGTTGACGTAGACGAGCAGGTCCGACTCGGCCGCCCGCTTGTTGATCTCGACGTCCTCGCCCTGGTCGGTCTGGCCCAGGTAGACCATGCCGTCGGGGTCCTCGGCGTCGTGCTGGAGCAGCAGGCCGTGGGGGGCGAAGGCGTCGTAGACCCGGTCGCCGACGGCGTGGCGCAGCTCGGCCTCGGTCATGCGCCGGTGCAGGGCCAGGGCGCAGATCAGGACCACGTCGTCGACGCCGGCCGCGGCGGCCAGGTCGAGGACCGCCTCGATGACCCGCTGGCGGTTGTCGGGGCGCTGCATCGGCGGCAGGGGAAGGGAGATGTCGTCGAAGGCGATGGTCAGCCGCATGCCCGGCGAACAGCAGCTCCGGCAGCGGCGGCTGTCGCCGAGCGGGTGCAGCAGGGCGTCGCGGATGGCCTCGTCGGGGTCGTCGAGCGGCGCGACCGGCTCGGGGGCGTAGATCGACCCGCGACCGGCCGGCCGGGAGCCGTTCGAGACGGAACCCCTCGCCGTGCCAGGTCAGGATGGGCGGGGTGGAACGGTCGACGTCGAGGACGAAACCGGGGCGGGGCATGAGCGTGTGAGCTGCTTCCTATCTTCGCTTCTCGGACCGCAGGTCGAACGCGACCTTGACGGCGCCGCGGCGGCCGGCGGCGGCGGCGTGCTCGATGGCGTCGGCGTAGCGGTCCAGGGGGTAGGTGGCGCTGACCAGCCGCTCCAGGCCGGCGGCCTCGACCAGCTCGCATGGCCAGGTCGAAGCTGTGCCGGCCGCCGGCGGCCGGCTCGGGCCCGTAGGCGTAGGCGCCGGCCAGGCGGACCTCGCGCTGCCACAGCCCGGTCAGGTCGACGCCGACGTGGCCGGGCATGCCGAGCAGGACGACCGTGCCGCCCGGCGCGGTGACCGCCAGGGCCTCGGCCAGCGACGCCGCGGTGCCGACGCAGTCGAACACGACCGCGGCGCCCGCCGGTGAGCTGGCCGCTGTCGAGGATCCACGAGCCGGTGGCCCGGCGCACGGCCCGGCGCAGCTCGCCCGGCTCGACCACGGTCGTGGCGCCCAGCTCGGTCGGCCAGCCGGCGCTGCTCGGGGTGCTTGGCCACCGCGATCAGGGCGGTCGATGTCCGGGCGCAGCCGGCGCGACGGCGGCGATGGTGGCCAGGCCCAGGGTGCCGGCCCCGATGACCACCGCCAGCAGCTCCTCGCCGGCCGGCGCGGCGGCGCGGCCAGGGCGCCGTGCACGGCGCAGGCGGTCGGCTCGATCATGACCGCGGCCTCGTCGCTCCAGCCGTCGGGCACTTCGTGCAGCTGCAGGTCGTGGGCGACCAGCGCCAGCGACCAGCCGCCGCCGGTGTCGGCGCAGTAGCCGGTCTGCAGGCCGGGCTGCAGGTGGCCGCCGACCAGGCGCTCGCAATGGTTGGTCCGGCCCGGCCGCGCACGGCCGGGCAGACCGGGTCGATGCCCCGGACCAGGCAGTGCAGGACCGGCTCGATGACCACCCGGCGGCCGTCGGCGGCGTCGCCGACCACCTCGTGGCCGGGCACGAACGGGAAGCTCACGATCGGCTCGAACCACCGCGACGACCGGCCGTCCACGGTTGCCAGGTCGCTCCCGCAGATCCCGACCAGCCGGGGCCGCACCACCTGCCAATCCGGGCCCGGCAGCGCGGGCGGGTCGACGTCGGCCAGCCGCAGCGGGCCGACCCGGCCGCCGCCGCCGGCCCGCCAGCCCGAGGCCACCCGGGCCGCCGCGAACGCGGGCCACGGACCGCTCGAACTGCAGCGCCTTCATACCCGGCCCGGGCCCGATCGGCAACAGCGGACGGGGGCCGTCCGGCGGCCTTGGGCCAGTGCTCGACGTGCCAGCCCCGCTTGCGGGCGATGGCGGCCAGCTTGGTCTCCGGGTTGACCGCCACCGGATGGCCGGCCGCCTCCAGCATGGGCAGGTCGCTGGCCGAGTCGGCGTAGGCCACGCTCTGCTGCGAGATCGAGATCTGCGCCTGGGCGTAGTCGGCCATGATCAGGGCCCGAGCCTCGCCGGTCGGCGGGCGCTTCGAGGAGCTCGCCGGTGAAGCGGCCCCTCTTTGCCCCGAGGCGAGGCGCAGACCACCTCGTCGAACAGCGGGCCGCAACGGCTCGATCACCACGTCCAGGGCGCCGGTGATCAGCAGGGTCCGATGGCCCAGCGGCCCGGTGCTCGCGGACCCGGCGGATGCCGGCGGGGAAGGACTTGGTGAGGACCAGGTCGCTGAAGAGCTCCCAGCCGTCGTGGCGCAGCTGCTCGACCGGCGCGCCTTCGTAGCGGCGGTAGAAGTAGCGCAGGAAGTCGCCCCGGTCGACGCGGTCCAGGGCCAGCAACCGGGGCGCCTCCCGCAGGGTGCGCAGGACGAAGCGGGCCCGGTCGGCGTCGTCCTGATGGCGGGTCGCCAGCCACGAGTAGGAGTCGACGACGTTGGAGGCGATGAGGGTGTTCTCCAGGTCGAACACGGCCAGCTGCCGCTCGGGAGCCAGGACGGCCCGCCGGCCCCGCTCCTCGCGGGTCAGCCCGGTCGACCCCTTGCCGCTGCGGCTGCGGGCGCCGGCCGGCGGCGCCGTGCGCACCCGGGCGTGGGCGACCACGGACGGCAGGTAGACGTCGTGGCAGAAATGGGGCCAGTCGATGACGGCCGGGTCGAAGCAGAAGTCCCGCTGGTCGTCGGGTGGGAGTTGGGACAAGAGGTCGAGCAGGCGGTCGACCGAGAACACCGCTTCGGTCTCGGTGTAGGCGCCGTACAGCTCGACGTAGGAGAGGGCCCGCTCAGCTTCGTCCCGGCGTTCTTCGAGGCGGGCGCTCAGGTCGGCCTGGCGGCCCCGCAGCGGCAGCGACTGCAGGGCCTTCTCGGCCGCGCCCAGGGCCTGGGTGGCCTGGCGCAGCTGGCGCTGCACCCGGTTGCGGCCCGGGAAACGACCACTCCGGGCACGGTGATCGGCTGGTCCTGGCTGTCGGCGAGCGGGATGCTCGAGGAACCAGGCCCGGACCAGGTCGACCAGCTGGCGGTAGCGCAGCGGGTTGCGGGCGCCCGACGCGGCGTGGAAGACGTCGGGCTCGGCGAGCGGGCCCCGGGCGGCCACGGCCAGGATCGACGGCCACGACCAGGTCGACCGGGATGACGTCGATGATGCCCTCGGGGACGCCGGGGAACTCCTTGAGCAGCCCCTTGGCGTAGGAGATGATCACCGGGTCGGCCATGCGGAAGCCCCGGATCCAGCCCGGGCTGCGGTTCGGCCAGGGCCGACTCGATGATCGACGGCCGCACGATGGTGACCGGCAGGTCGCCCCGGGTCTCGAGCAGCGCCCGCTCCCCGAGCGACTTGGTGTAGGCGTAGGCGTCCGGCCAGCCCAGGCCCTGGGCCCGCGCCTTGCCGAGCGTCGACCAGGCGGTCCTTGACCCAGTCCTCGCGGAGGCGTTCGGACTTGGCGGCCAGCAGGGGGGTGCCGGCCGCGCCCAGCTCGTGGCGGGCCTGGCGGTGGAAGCGGGCCAGCATCTTCGGGTCCCGGCTGTCGGCGTCGGCGTCGGCCCGGGCCCGCCGGGCCGCGTCCACCTCCGGCCGCCAGGCGACCTCGGTCGACCAGGGCGTGTCGGCCAGGGTGGCCTCCGGGGCCGGACCCCGGCGGCTGCCGGCGACGTAGGCGGTCGAGACCGCGATCAGGTGCGGTGGGGCTGGCGCGGCTGCCGGCGTGCAGACGGTTGAGGGTGGCCGGCCACCCGGACCGGGCCCAGCAGGTTGATCTCCACGGCCGCGTCGAGCGGCGAGTCGAAGCTCACCGCCGCGGCGGAGTGGATCACCGTCGGGCAGGACGCCAGCAACGCCTCGCCGGCCGCGTCCAGGCCGAGCCCGTCGACGCCGACGTCGCCGGCCATGACCAGGACCCGGCGGTCCATCTCGGCGTCGAACCCGGCGCCGAGCTGGCGCCGCAGCCGATCGAAGCAGTTGTTGCGGAGGATCTCGCGGCGCACCCGATCGGCGGCGCCACGCCGCCCGGGGCGCACCAACAGCGCCACCTCGCAGTCCGGGACGGCGCGCAGCAGGCGCTCGGTCAGGGCGGTGCCGAGGAACCCGGTCGCGCCGGTGATGGCGATGCGCCGCCCCCCGAGGGCGTCACGGAGCATTGTGATTGTCTACCATCTGGTAAGTGGTCACCGCCAGCACCACGGGACCGGATCGTGGATGCCGCCCTCACGGCCTTCGGCACCCGGGGGTACGAGACGACCTCCCTGGACGCCCTGGCCGGCGACCTCGGCGTCCGCAAGCAGACGATCCTGTACCACTTCGCGTCCAAGGAGGGCGTGCTCGACGCGGTCATCGACGAGGCCGGCGCCGAGCTGATCGCGGTACTGGAGAAGGCCGTCGGCGGCACCGGTGAGGGGTGGTCGCGGGTGGACGCGGTGGTGCGGTCGGTCTTCCGCCTGGCCGGGCGGCGCCCGGAGCTGCTGGGGCTGCTGCGCGAGGTCAGCCGGCTGGGCCCGCCGTCCGCCACCCGGTTCCGGGAGATGCTCGGTCCGTTTATCGAGCGGGCCACGGCCTTCCTGGAGGAGGGCATGGAGGAAGGAGAATTCCGGGGCCAGGACGCCCGGTTGTTGCTGCTGGCCGCCTACTCCACCGTCATCGGCGTCGCCACCGAGGTCGAAGTGCTGCGCGCCCTCGGGATGGAGCCCACGGCCCGGTCGCTGGTGCGGCGGCGGGCGGAGCTGCTGGCTTTCTTGCAGTCCGCGTTGCTGCCAGGTGGTCTGGCCCGGGCGTGAGCTTCACCACCCGGGTCAACGGCGCCGGGCTTTGCCCTTCGGTGGGGTGTAGCGGCGGTTTTTGGTCGGCCCCGTCGGGATGGCGGCCGCCCGACGAGACTGTCGCGGTGGCCGCCGCCCCCCGGCCGAGGACCGCCGCGTCGCGGGTCCTGCACCCGCAGCCGAGGATCCGCCGCGCTTGGCGGCCCGGCCCCGGGTCAACGCCGCTTTCCGCTGGCGTTGGGTGAGGACGAAGGCGTAGACGACCGGCAGCACCAGAGCGAACAGGTGCGGTAGGGACAGGGAGTTCGGGACTTTGGGGAGGGTGGCGAAGAAGGCCGCCACGATGGCGGCGAACGGGACGATCAGCCGATGGTGGGTGCGGATCACCCCGGCCAAGGCGATCGAGGCGACCAGCCCGACGACGGCGATACTGGTCGAGGGATGCTTGGGCGCCCCCTTGCCGTGGGTGACCACCAGGTTGAGGATCGACACCGCCACCAGCTCAAGCGCCACCACGTAGCCGTACATGGCCTCGCTGCCGCGCATGGCCGACGGCGCGAGCGAGAGGTCGTCCGGCTCCGGCTCTTTGGGGGCGGGGCGGGATAGCCACGAGCGGCGCCGGGCCGGCACAGGACTGTCCTCGGCCGCGAAGTCGCCGTCGTCGGCGTACGCGTCGGCCTCGGCGTCGGTGTCGCCGTCTCCCTCGGGCCTGCCGTCGGAGTCGTCGGGGCGGGCCCGTCGAAACATCTCAGTGGTCCTCGGGCTGGCCCGCGCCAGACGGGTCGGCCGTGGCCGCGCGGTCGCGGGCGTCGTCGTCGGAGCGCTCGACCCCTGACCCTTTGGCCTTGCGGCCCAGCAACCAGGGTCGGATGCTCACCACGCTGTGCCTCGGCCGGCCGTGCTGGACATCCGCCTCGACCGGTAGGTCCTTCGGCGGATCGCCGGAGGTCTGCATCACGATCGCCGGCTGCTCGCGCTCCTTCTCGAAGGCCTGCTGCAGCCCGAGCGCGAATCCGGTCAGTACCGCGCCGGTGGCGCTGCGCTTCCGCCACGCTTCCAGCTTCGGAGGCAGGGCCGTGTGCGGAGCGCCGTCCTCGGCGCCATCGATTTCCGTCTCGTCGCCGGTGTCCGTGTCGACGTCCGGCTCAGCCTCGTGGCGCGATTCGTCGGCCGCGGGTCCGGGTGACGGCGCGTCGGAGTCGGAAGCCACGCTCCCACGGTAGCGCCGGCACGGTTGCAACCATCATCGTGACGGAGGGCGTGCCGCGGCGGCGGTTACCCGGGACCGATCGCCCTCGTCTTGACGGCCGTGCCGTAGGCGCAGATCTCGGTCCAGTTGCCGCCCATCTCGGAGGTGTCGAAACGCATGGCCAGGATGGCGTCCGCCCCCTTGGCTTCGGCTTCCTGGACCATTCGCTCGGTGACCTCTACGCGGCTGGCCACCAGGTTCTTCGTCATGCCCTTGAGCTCGCCGCCGGCGAGCGACTTGAACGAGGCGCCGAGCTGTGACCCCAGGTTGCGGCTCCGTACGGTCAGGCCGAACACCTCGCCGAGGACTTCCGTCACCTCGTAGCCGGGCAGATCGTTCATGGTGGAGATGAGCATCGGACCCTCCAGTCCGGCGGCCGGCACCCCGCCGGTCGCCGCGACCCCCGACCGTACACACCAGCGCGCCGCGCCTCTGCTGCCGGCGCCCGGCGCCCGGCGCCCGGCGCCCGGGTCCTGGTTGCGGTAGCAATGGGTTTCTTCGGTACATCCTGACTCTTTGGCCCAAACGCGACACCTGATGTCGCGTACGTCCCGAAGAAGCCTCGAGCGCCGGGCGCCACCCGGCCTGCGCCGAAGTCCCCCGCCGGCCCGGCCCGCCGGCCCCTCACGCCTCCGGCAGCGGCGAGGGCAGCAGCGTCGACCCGGACAGGTACTCGTCCACCGCCGCGGCCGTCGAACGACCCTCGGCAATCGCCCACACGATCAGGCTTTGTCCCCGGCCGGCGTCGCCACACACGAACACCCCCGGCGCGTCGGTCTGGTACGAGGCCGACCGGGCGATGGTGCCGCGAGGTCCCAGCGACACCCCGAAGGCGGCAGCCACTTCCGCCTCCGGACCCGAGAAACCGAGGGCCAGCAACACCAGCTCGCAGGGCAGGTCGAAGTCGGTGCCGTCGATGGGGTCGAAGCGGGGCCGGCCGTCGACCATCGTCATCTCTACCTCGCACCCGCGCAGCGCCTTCACCTGCCCGGCCTCGTCGCCCACGAACTCCAGGGTGTTGACGGAGAACACCCGCTCGCCCCCCTCCTCGTGAGCGGAGGACGTCCGGAACATCAACGGCCAGGTGGGCCACGGCGTCGACGGGTCCCGAACGTCGGGGGGCCGGGGCATGATCTCGAACTGGTGGACCGACCGGGCCCCCTGCCGGTGCACGGTGCCCAGGCAGTCGGCGCCGGTGTCGCCGCCGCCGATGATGATCACCCGCCGGCCGGCGGCGCTGATGGGCGTTGCCGCGGCCGGATCCGCCGCCGCCACGGCCCGGTTGGCGAGCGGTAGGAATTCCATGGCCTGGTGGATCCCGCCCAGGTCCCGCCCGGGCACCGCCAGGTCCCGCGCCACGGTGGCGCCCACCGCCAGGACCACCGCATCGTGAGCGGCCCGAATGTCGTCCGCCGCGCCCACGACGCCGGCGGCCCCCTCGACGCCGTCGGCTCCCACCGGCACCCCACAGACGAACGTCGTCCCCTCCGCTCGCATCTGGTCCAGGCGACGATCGAGGACGCGCTTCTCCATCTTGAACTCGGGGATGCCGTAGCGCAGCAGGCCGCCGGGCTGGTCATCCCGCTCGTAGACCGTGACCGTGTGGCCCGCCCGGGTCAGCTGCTGGGCGGCTGCCAGCCCCGCCGGTCCGGAGCCGATGACGGCGACCCGGCGACCGGTCTGCACCGACGGCGGCACCGGGGTGACCCACCCCTCGTCCCAGGCCCGGTCGATGATCGACACCTCGACCTGCTTGATGGTGACGGGGTCGGCGTTGATGCCGAGCACGCAGGCGGTCTCGCAGGGCGCTGGGCACAGCCGGCCGGTGAATTCCGGGAAGTTGTTGGTGGCGTGGAGGCGCTCGATGGCGGCGCGCCACTGGTCCCGGTAGACCAGGTCGTTCCAGTCCGGGATGAGGTTGCCGAGCGGGCAGCCGTCGTTGCAGAAAGGGATGCCGCAATCCATGCACCGCGCCGCCTGGACTTGCAGGCGGCCCGCCGGAAAGGGCTCGTACACTTCGCGCCAGTCCCGCAGGCGGACGGGGACCGGCCGGCGCCCGGGCAGCTCCCGCCCCGCTTCGAGGAACCCGGTGGGCTTACCCATGGGCCGCCGCCATGATGGCGTCCTCGGCCGCGACCCCCGAGGCCTCGGCGGCGCGCATGGCTTCCAGCACCCGCTTGTAATCGCGAGGCATGACCTTGGCGAACCGCAGCGCGGCGCGCGGCCAGTCCGCCAGCACCCGGGCCCCCACGGCCGAGTCCGTCTCCGAGACGTGGCGACGGAGCACCTCCTCCAGCCAGGTCACATCTTCGGCGTCGCACTCCTCGAGGTCCACCATCTCCGGGTTGAGCAGGGCCGGGAACCCACCCGACGGGTCCCACACGAAGGCCACGCCGCCGGACATGCCCGCGCCGAAGTTGCGTCCGGTCGGGCCCAGCACCACCACCCGGCCGCCCGTCATGTACTCGCAGCCGTGGTCCCCGACGCCCTCGACCACCGCGATGGCGCCGGAGTTCCGCACCGCGAACCGCTCGCCGACGACGCCCCGGATCAGGGCCTCACCGGCCGTGGCGCCGTAGAGGATGACGTTGCCGGCGATGATCTGCTCCTCGGCGACGAAGCCGGCCGGACCCGCGGTCGAGGGTCGGACCACTAGGCGGCCGCCCGACAGCCCCTTGCCCAGGTAGTCGTTGGCGTCCCCTTCCAGGCGCAGGGTGATGCCGCGGGGCAGGAAGGCCCCGAAGCTCTGGCCGGCGGACCCGGCGAAGGAGATGTCGATGGTGCCGTCTGGCAGGCCGCCGCCCCCGTAGCGGCGGGTGAGCTCCGCGCCGAGCAGGGTGCCGACGGTGCGGTTGACGTTGCGGACCGGCATCGCCAGCCGCACCGGTACCGCGTCGTCCAGGGCCGGTTGGCAGGCCGCGATCAGCTCGCGGTCCAGGGCCTTGTCCAGCCCGTGATTCTGGGCCTGCACGCAGCGGCGGGCCGCGTCGGGTTCGACGGGCGCCTCGGCCAGGATCGGGGCCAGGTCCAGCCCCCGCGCCTTCCAGTGACCGACTGCGCCCGAGAGGTCCAGTAGCTCGGGGTGGCCGATCACCTCGTCGAGCGTGCGGAACCCGAGCGAGGCCAGCAGCTCACGCACCTCTTCGGCGATGTACTCGAAGAAGTTGACCACAAACTCCGGCCGGCCGGTAAACCGCTTGCGCAGCTCGGGGTTCTGGGTGGCGATCCCGACCGGGCAGGTGTCGAGGTGGCAGACCCGCATCATGATGCAGCCGCTCACCACCAACGGGGCGGTGGCGAAGCCGTACTCCTCGGCGCCGAGCAAGGCCGCCACCATCACGTCGCGGCCGGTCTTGAGCTGACCGTCGACCTGCACCACGATGCGGTCGCGCAGCCGGTTGAGCATGAGGGTCTGCTGGGTCTCGGCCAGCCCCAGCTCCCATGGCGCCCCGGCGTGCTTGAGGGAGTTGAGCGGCGCCGCGCCGGTCCCGCCGTCGTGACCCGAGATCAGCACCACGTCGGCGTGCGCCTTGGAGACGCCGGCGGCGACGGTCCCCACCCCGACTTCGGCGACCAGCTTGACGTGCACCCGGGCCTGGTCGTTGGCGTTCTTGAGGTCGTAGATGAGCTGGGCCAGGTCCTCGATGGAGTAGATGTCGTGGTGCGGGGGAGGGGAGATGAGGCCGACGCCGGGCGTGGAAAACCGGGTCTTGGCGATCCACGGGTACACCTTGTGGCCCGGGAGCTGCCCGCCCTCGCCCGGCTTGGCGCCCTGGGCCATCTTGATCTGCAGGTCGTCGGCGTTGACCAGGTACTCGCTGGTGACCCCGAAACGGCCGGACGCCACCTGCTTGACCGCGCTACGGCGGAGGTCGCCATTCGGGTCGGGGATGTACCGCGACGCGTCCTCGCCACCTTCGCCGGTGTTGGAGCGGCCGCCGATGCGGTTCATGGCGATGGCCAGCGTCTCGTGGGCTTCCGCCGAGATCGAGCCGTAGGACATGGCCCCGGTCGAGAAGCGCCGCACGATCGCCGAGATGGGCTCCACTTCCTCGATCGGCACCGGCGCCCGCCCGCCCTCCTCCGCCGAGCGGAGACGGAACAGCCCTCGCAACGTGCCCAGCCGCGCCGCCTGGTCGTCCACGGCCCGGGTGTACTGCTTGAAGACGTCGTAGCGTTTGGTCCGGGTGGAGTGTTGCAGCTTGTGCACGGTGGTCGGGTTGAACAGGTGGTACTCGCCCTCCCGCCGCCACTGGTACTCGCCGCCGCCGTCCAAGTCCCGGTGGGCCAACTCGCTGGGCCGGGACGGGTAGGCCCGCTCGTGCCGGGCCAGCACCTCGGCCGCCATCTCGTCGAGGCCGATGCCGCCGATCCGGCTCACCGTGCCGGTGAAATACGCGTCCACCACCTCGTCGGACAGGCCGATCGCCTCGAACACCTGGGCCCCGGTATACGACGCCACGGTGGAGATGCCCATCTTGGACATGATCTTGAGGACGCCCTTGCCGCAGGCCTTGATGTAGTTGCGGACCGCCTGCCGGGGGGTGATGCCGGTCAGCACCCCGTCGGCGA
The DNA here is from genome assembly GCA_963702305.1 of uncultured Acidimicrobiaceae bacterium. Taxonomy (GTDB): domain Bacteria; phylum Actinomycetota; class Acidimicrobiia; order Acidimicrobiales; family Palsa-688; genus PALSA-693. Next base: position 47,166 of record CAVPBX010000001.1, read on the forward strand.
CCAGCTGGTCGATGCTGTCGAAGGCGAGGTACGGGTTGATGGCTGCCGCTCCGTAGCCGAGGAGGAGAGCCATGTGATGCACCTCCCGGGCCTCGGCCGTCTCGATGACGAGACCAACGCGGGTCCGGGTCTTTTTCTCTATGAGGTGGTGATGGACGGCGCTGACCAGGAGGAGGGCGGGGATCGGCGCCAGGTCGGGTGACGTGTGCCGGTCCGACAGCACGATGGCCTTGGCCCCGTCGGCGATCGCCGCGTCCACCTTCTCGCACACGCCCTCGAGCGCCTGCCCGAGGGCCCGGCCCGGCTGGGCGGCCCGGGCCGGGAAGAGCCCGTCGACGGCGAAGGAGCGCCACCCCGGCTGGGTCCCGTCCTCGTTGATGTACAGGAGCTTGGCCAGCTCCTCGTTGGTGAGCACCGGCCGAGGCATGACGATCTGGTTGCAGCTGGCCGGCTCGGGCGCCAACAGGTTGCGCTCCGGCCCGATGGTGCCCGCCAGGGAGGTGACCAGCTCCTCCCGGATGGCGTCGAGCGGCGGGTTGGTGACCTGGGCGAACAGCTGCTGGAAGTAGTCGTACAGCAGGCGGGGCCGGTCCGAGAGCACCGCGATCGGAGTGTCGGTGCCCATGGAGCCGATCGGTTCGTACCCCGTCTGGGCCATCGGCGCGATCAGGACCTTGAGGTCCTCGGTGGTGTACCCGAACAGGCGCTGGTGGGCCACGACCGACGCATGCTGCGGGGTGAGGGTGAAGCGGGACGGCAGCTCGTCGAAGTGGATCTGTTCGCGGGCCAGCCACTCCGCGTACGGGTGCTCGGCGGCCAGGGCGGCCTTGATCTCGTCGTCCGCCACGATCCGCCCCTGGGCCGTGTCGACCAGGAACATCCGGCCCGGCTGCAGCCGCCCCCGCTGCACCACCCGGGCCGGTTCGATGTCGAGGACCCCGACCTCGGAGGCCATGACGACCAGACCGTCGTCGGTGACCCAGTAGCGGGAGGGGCGCAGTCCGTTGCGGTCCAGGACGGCGCCGATCACGGTCCCGTCGGTGAAGGCGATGGAGGCGGGGCCGTCCCACGGCTCCATGACCGCGGCGTGGAACTGGTAGAACGCCCGCTTGGCCGGGTCCATGTGGCGGTGCTGCTCCCAGGCCTCGGGGATCATCATCAGCACGGCATGGGGGAGCGGGCGGCCGCCGAGGTGCAGCAGCTCCAGGACCTCGTCGAAGCTGGACGAGTCACTGGCGCCGGGCGTGACGATCGGGGAAGATGCGCTCCAGGTCGCCGGGGAAGAGGTCGCTGGCGAGCAGGTCCTCGCGGGCCCGCATCCAGTTGCGGTTGCCTTGCAGGGTGTTGATCTCGCCGTTGTGGGCCAGGTACCGGTAGGGATGGGCGAGGGGCCAGCTCGGGAAGGTGTTGGTGGAGAAGCGGGAGTGCACTAGGGCCAGGGCGCTGTCGAGGCGCTCGTCATTCAGATCGGGGAAAAAAGACTCGACCTGGGGCGCCGTCAGCATCCCCTTGTAGACGATCGTGCGGGCTGACAGGGAGGGGAAGTAGATGCCGGCGATCTCGTGTTCAATTCGCTTGCGCAGGATGAAGGCTCGGCGTTCGAGGTCCAGTCCGCTGTGCCCGGTGGCGCTCGCGAGGAAGACCTGGTGGAAGCTGGGCATGGCGCCACGGGCGATGCTGCCGAGCGGGGCCGGATCGGTCGGGACCTCGCGCCACCCCAGGACAATCAGTTCTTCGGTGGCGGCCAGCTTCTCGATGCGATCCTGGACCTGCCGGGCCGCCGATGCCTCCGTCGGCAGAAAGCCGATGCCGGTGGCGTAGGCGCCCGCCGCGGGGAGGGCGATGTCGGTGACTTCCCGGTAAAAGCCGTCCGGGATCTGAATGAGGATGCCGGCGCCGTCGCCGGTGTTGACCTCCGCGCCGGACGCGCCCCGGTGCTCCAGGTGGCACAGACTGTCGAGGCCCATGCGGACGATGGCGTGACTGCGCCGGCCGTGCATGTCCACCACGAACGCCACCCCACAGGCGTCGTGCTCGAACTCGGGGCGATACAGGCCCACAGGCGTGGAAAATGAACCCATCCGCGTCCTTCCGGGGATCGGTGCAGTCTGTCCTCGCGCGAAGGGACGCCGCTGGCCCTTGCCGTAGTTGGTACAGGATAGGCGATGCTTGCCGGCCTCGCCGGGAATTCCTGATCCGGGCCGGCGGGCTAAGCTGCCGGACCTCGCGGGCGCTTAGCTCAGCTGGTTAGAGCGCAGCCTTCACACGGCTGAGGTCGGAGGTTCGAGTCCTCTAGCGCCCACCCGCAAGTTCGGCTCAGGTGCAGGTCACATGGCACTTTTAAGCTGAAGAACCCGCCAAAGGCCGCTCGATGGGGCACGCTGCCATGAGCCATGACGACGCCGCGATCAACGCGATCCAGCAGTATGCGAGTGAACACCCTGACGTGGTCGTCGCCACGCGGGTTCAGCACGATCCACCAGCGACGATGGTGCTGATCGCCGGCGACGATCTCGACCGCCACGACGCGGCCCTCTATGCCCTTGTTCCGGAGCGCAAGCCGGAGATCCGGTCTGGCGCGGACAGTCGCGGACGCGTGATCCTTCGCAACGTGGGCGAGACGCGGCTGGACCTCGAGTCCGAGCAGCCCCTTTTGGCCGTCATCATCGATCCGGTGACCGGGCGCGAAGTCGGCGGCGGCAGCGGTTTCGTGGCGGGAACCGGCCTTCTGGTTCGCCTCAACCGGGGCCAGGAGCAGGCCGTGCTCTTGCTCCTCGGGACCGCCGGGTTGAGCCTTGACGTCGGCTACGCCGTCCCACCTGGCCACTACTTCGTGAAGGCGCGGCTCCCCGTCATCGAGCGCACCGAGCAGACGGTCACGCGACGCTTGGTGCCAGTCCCGATGGCACGCATCACGTGCTACCTCAATGACTCCTCGATCTGCCCTCCCGGGGGCTTCTGAGTCCGCGTCGCGTCTCGGTGGAGTCAATCGGGTGGCTCGGCCGGTAGGGCAGCTTGGTCATTGCCGGTAACAGTGGGGACCATGCGGAGAGAGGCGGCGTAGCCCAGGTGGTAGACGAGGATGCCGCCCGCAAACACCGAGAGGGCCAGGAACGTGATCAGGTTCCGGACGCCGTCCGCGTGACCTGAGGTTTCGTTCACGCCTGGGGCGATGGCCCGGAAGATGCTGTCGGCCGCCACCGGGACGAAGACCAGAAGCGACAGGGCTGCCAGGCCGGCCACGAGATACGCGTAGTTCAGCGGCAGGTTTCCTACTGGCGGCTCTCCGAGGCCGCGGTCGTCAACGAGTTGGCGGGCGCGCCGCCACGTCAGGCTGTAGCCAATTAGGGCGGCGATCCCGAACAGGGCCGCGGCAACCGCCACGGAGATGTAGTGGTTGGTGCCGCTAGGGACAGAAGACAGTGAGAGGTAGGAGCCGGCAACGCCGCTGGTGCCCGTCCCCAAGCCCTGCCCCGTCATGCCAGATATATCCGAGCAGGGGATACCGTTGGGGACCGGGACGGTCGGAATGGTGAACGGCCCGATGGTGGTGGCCGGTGCGCTGGTGGGTGAGGCTGCACTGGTGGTCGGGGTCGTGCTGGACGACGGCGTCGGTGTGCACGGGACCGGGTAGGCGCCGGACGGGAAGGGGCCGGTAGGGAAGCTCTGCGGTGTCGGCCCGACGAGTTCGCTGATCGCATGGATAGTGACGCCCGCAGTGCTCAGTCCAACAACCAAGGTGACAAGGCTGAGACCGAAGAGGAAATAAGCGACCGGTCCGGTGCTCCTCGCGGCCCCGTTTCGGGCGGCAACCGCGGCGACTACCACGGTCACGACCACCACGAGAATGAGCAAGCCGAGGACGGGTGCGAGAAACGATGATGTAACGAACGTCAAGGAACCGCCCCTCCCGAGCCGTCAGGTCTGCCCTAACCGACGGTGGCCCGGTATTGCTAGCACATATCAGGAATCCAAGGCGGTGCCCACGAAGAACTGGATAAGTGCGAAAGCGGTCGACCCGCCGCTCAGTGCCGACCAGGTATGCGATGTCCCGGCCGTCGCCGCTTCCGCTCGCCAGGCACCGCCGTGGTCGCGGCCACCGGCAACGACCCCTCGAGAATCGTCGCACCAGGCCCGGTACGGCCTACCCGTATTCAGGCCCGTCTATGTCCCCAAATCGCCTCGGAGCCAACCCGAACCTTCTGCTCCTAAGCGGACTTGAGGGTTCCAGTGATGCCGTCGCTGACCCCCCACAGCGCGGCCAGAGCGGTATCGGCCGCGGCCTTGTCGCCTGGCTCGCTGCCATCGGCGCTGACCGACGATTTGTCGCGCGTCGCCGCCCATGTCTTGCTGTCGAGCTTGTACCAGCACGTAACGTCGAGCTCGGAGAGCGTCCGATCGTCAGTGGGCTTGCTGCCGGCCTTGACCAAATGCCAGTTGACGTGTGCAAAGTTTTCGAACGCCGGGGTCAGGACCAGCTCGCACTTGTCAGCAACATAAACGCCGGCCTTGGTTCCGCCGGCGAATGCGTACACCACGTCCGTCTCGCGTTGAGCTCCGGTGCTACCTCCCACTACTTCAGGCGCATGGGTCCACCCGATCGGGAACCCTTTCTGGTTGCCGATGATGTTGCGCTGGTTGCTCGTCGACTCCCTTATACCTGTGGCCAGTTCGGTTATCAGGAACGTGGACTCGGCCTGGGTGTCGACGTCGATGGTGTTGAGGTCGGCTTCCTTGAAGGTTGGATCAGCAGCGTTGATTCCGCCCGCGCCGGCATTGTTGTCGTACCGCCAGGTGCCGGTTTCCGGGTTCACGGCGAACCATTGCCAGAAGGACGCCTGGTTGCCGTTGGGCAGCGTCAACTGCCACGTCACGTGGGCAGTATCGGGCTGATCGGTGCGCACATGCAGGTGACATTCGTCGATGGTTGCCTGATAGTCGCTCGGACCGATGGTCTTCCGGTTCAAGACGCTACCCGGGAACTTATAGAGGAGCATGGACCCATTCCAGTAACCCGCCGCCCCGTTGATCGAGTCTGGCACCCAGCACCAGCCAGCATTGATCGCCATGTTTACCCTCCCTCAGGTACCGCCCCGCTTGAGCGCTGCCGTCTGATCATATATTCAGCTCGGGCCTCTACATGGCGGGCAGAACTGTGCGGAGACGGACAACCTGCCGCGCCACCGACGCACGGCGTCGCCTGAGGAGATGGTGCCGAGTCGATATCGCGCTCCGGCGACGGCGGCCGAACGGCCGTTGTTGTTCGGCCGTTTCAGGAGCCTGTGGTGTTCGCTTTACTGGACGCGCCCGAACGACCCGGTTCGGATATTTCGGCCACGAACTGGCGAATCGCTGCGTAGGCGAATTCCGGTTCGTCGCGGAAGATGGCATGACGGGCGCCTTCCAGCCGCACCAGGCGTGTTCGGGCGGCGGTGAGACCATCGACCATTTCTTCGACCACCTCGATGGGGCAGATGGGATCGTCAGTACCGGCGAGAACAAGCACCGGGCAGGTGACGCGGGGCAGAAGGGTCCAGGGGTCGAAACGGCCGGCTTCGTGGCGCCAGTAGTGCAGGTTGACTTCGGTGGTACGGATCGCCCGGGCCAGCCGCTGTTGGGACTCTTGGGCGAAACCGGGGCGCGCGCTGAACAGGGGGAAGCAGACGCGGTTGAACTCGGCCCCCGACTCCTCGGTGATCTTGGCGAAGTCGAGCGCCGCGACCGAGGCCGCTTCGTCGCCGCCGAGTCGCCGAAATGCCTCGATGCTCAAGGGGTGGTCGCTGCGTCCTCCGGTGGTGTTCGTCAGGATCAGCCCGCCGGGGTGGTCGGGGAGGAGCCCGGCGTAGGTGAGCGCCACGAAACCCCCGAAGCTGCTGCCTATCACGACGGGTCGCTCGACGCCAAGTGCGTCGCACAGGCCTCGAAGGTCGGCCGCCCACGTTTGCAGGTTCCAGTGCTCGGCGCTGCCGTAATCGCTACGGCCATGGCCTCGTTGGTCGTAGTAGACGATCTGGAAATCGTCAGCGACGCCGGCCAGGCTGTCCTTCAGGCCGATGTGGTCGAGACCTGGGCCGCCGTGAACCGCCACCAAGCTCGTCCGTTCCCGGACAAGATCGCCGTCGGGCAGCACCGATGGTCCCGACACGTCAAACCACAGTTTCACGCCGTCGACGTTGACACGCATCGCACTCCCTTCGTCTGCCCCGGTGGACCGGCCGGGAACCCAGGGCCGCGCTCAGACGATAGGGCAGCAGCTCGCGCCGTCATATCCAAGCGACGTCGCTTAGCGCAGAACGTTCGTCCCGTGTTGAGCGACATCAGCGGGATCAGTCCAGGCCCCAGGAACTCCACGTCGAGGGCGGGCCGTCTGGGGTGATGGCCAGAAGGACTCGTCCCTCGGCGGTAAGTGCTTGGAGGTGCTCTTCGTCGTTGGGAACAGCCATCCTGTGCTTCGCCCGTATGTCTCGGAAGTGCTGGAGCTGCGCCGAGAGGTCTTCGCGGATCTCCACCGTGGCAGACACCAACACCGCCCGGAAGCCGGTGGAGTCGTCGACGGCCAGTTGCGCCCTGGGATCCCTTCTGAAGATGGCGTACTTGACCCGGCTCCGCGTGGTCGAGACATAGAAGCGCTCGCCATCCCAGTGAAACCAGTTGGGGCTCAGGTGCGGCCGACCGTCTTTGCGGATGCCGGCGACGATCACATTTCGGGGTTCGGCGAGGAATTCCTCGAGTTTCTGGGGTGATGCCATGCCTGCACGCTACCGGGGTCAAGGGCGCCTGAGGAAGAAGCCAATCCCGCCTCACGCCGTAACGAAGATGGTGAGTCCATCCGTGAGGAGAAGCATCATCTCTCGGAGCCCCGGCGCCGACCAATCCATATTGATCGTAACGCTGACTGGTCGCCGCAACGACGTCGGACACGCTGCCACCGAGATGGATCACCTCGGACATGAGTGCATCCAGTCCTATACAACCACGGACCGGGGGGAATGCGGTCGGCCGGCCAGTCAGCCGAGCGCTACGACGTGGGTCGGGCGCAGAGTGACGGTGGTGCGGTCCTCGAGGGGTCCCAGGAAGGAGTCCAGATCAGTTCCGTAGGCGGCCAGGACCCGCTTCAAGGTGATCAGTTCCGGATCCGGTTCGATGGTGACCTCGCCCCGAACCTCGAGCGTGCGGTAGGGGTTCCCTGGATCGATTACGAAGACGGTGGCCAGGGGACTGGCCTCCAGATTCTTCAGCTTCTGGCGTACTCCGGCCAAAGATGTCACAACGTTCCCGCCTTCGACAAAAGCCCAGATGGCCGTTACCTGAGGGTGGCCGGTCGGGCCGACCGTAGCGATGGAGACCGGGATGGGCGCCTCGAGCAGGTCGAGATGGGATGACGGGATCTGTGGGTTCGCCACGACCTGAGCATATGAGGGCAGCGGTAGCGCGGAACGTGTGGGCTCCCTGCCGACCGTCGGGCGGGGCCGCGGCCGCCCAGATCGTGCACGAGGTCGCCATCTCGGCCCGGACGTGCTGCGGCATGGACCGACCCGGCGTGGCGCCGCCCGACAGAACCATCACAAGAACACCGGAGAGCCGATTGTCGTAGGATTCTTGAGTGTCCAAGAAGGGCGGATTACGAGTGTCGCCTCGCGTCGCTCGGGACCTTTCGGAGGGGCGTGCGGGGCTCGTTGATGAGGCTGACATCAGCGACGCGATCGTGTCGGGTGACTACTCAGGCTTGGACGTCACGCTTGCAGAGATCACCGCTTGCCGGCTCGACCAAGCACAGTTCACCGGTGCCCGCCTGGCTAGAAGCCGCCTGGTGGATTGTTTGGTTGTCGACTCCGATTTCTCTGGAGCGTTCTTGGACGAGTGTCGCTTGACTCGTGTCGAGTTCCGCGGTTGCCGACTCTCAGGGCTTCAAGCCCAAGGTGTCACTTTCGACGACGTCGGGTTCTTTGACTGCAAGATGGGCGGGGCCAACTTTCGGATGACGGTCTGGGAGCGAGCGGAGTTCCAGGGCTGCGACCTTGTAGACGGGGACTTCTACGGGGCGAGGTTGCCGGGAAGTCGTTTGCAGGGGTGCGATCTCAGCGGAGTGCAGTTGTCGAAGAGCGAGTTGACAGGCAGCCGGCTCCATAGATCAAGTCTGGATCGAATCCAAGGCGGGGACGCCCTCCGCGGGGTGACGATCGGCAGCGACCAGATCATCTCCACCGCGCTGGCCATATTCGGCTCGTTGAACATATCGGTCAACGACGACCAGCAGTGATCCTGCGAGAAGTAGTAAAAATCACGACCCGACTACTTGACAGCGAACGTATGTTCGGGTAGAGTTCGTTTGCGCCTCGAGGTCGGGCCGATCGACCTTCTCTTCGGAACCCATTCCACGAGGCGGTGATCGGTGCCAGGCAGTCTGTTGGAGTCCGCACGGCAGTTGCGTGACCTGCTGGGACAGTTCGATCCCGCCCTGCTGTCGGCCGAGGACAGCGTCACCGCGGTCCACGCGCTCATCGCCACCGAGAAGGCTTGTGCGGCGGCTCGAGCACGCGTCGCCGCTCGCGCCGTCGATCAGGGCGCCCACCGCGCGGACGGCTTTGCGAGCGGAGGGGACTGGCTGGCGCGTTACATGGGCTCTACTAGCGGCGAGGCGCGGATGGCGCTCGAGACCGCAGCCACGATCGAGTCCTGCCCGCAGGTCAAGGAGGCGCTGATCAACGGCGAGGTGTCCCTTGCCCAAGCCCAGGAAATCGCTCGCTCCCAGCCGGAGCTACCCGGCGCGGCGCAGGAGCTGGTTGACCTGGCCCGCCGATCCGGTTTGACCGCGGTGCGGGATGTGGTTCGGGATCGCATTCTCCGGCAGGCAGACCCCGACGAGCTCTACCGGAGACGGCACCGCCATCGGGAGTTCCGGCACTGGCGGGACCGCGAGGGGATGGTCCGGTTTTCGGGCGCCCTGACCCCCGGTGTCGGCATCCCGATTGTCAACCGGCTCGAAATCGAAGCCGACCGACTCCGTCGAGCCGCTCACCGGGCCGGTCAGGATGAGCCTTTCGCCGCCTACGCCGCCGACGCCCTAGTGGCGATGCTCTCGGGGTCCGGACGGGGCAGTCCCACCCGGTCAGAGCTGATACTGGTCTGCGACCTCAACGCCTACCGCCGAGGCCACGCAGATCCCGGTGAGGTGTGCCAGATCGTCGGAGGGGGCCCAATTCCCGTATCCGAGCTGCGCCAGCTCAGCCAGGACGCCTTCCTCAAAGTGGTATTGCACGATGGAGTTCGCATCGACACCGTCAAGCATTTCGGCCGCCACATCAGCGCCGAGCTTCGCACGGCCCTCGAAATCGGCGCTCCGCCTGAGTTCGACGGGGTGGCGTGTGTCGAAGCGGATTGCGGGCGGCATTACGGGCTCGAGTGGGATCACGTCGACCCCGTCGCCAACCGCGGACCCACTTCGTACGACAACCTTCAGCCCCGCTGCAAGCCCCACCATCGGGAGAAGACCGAGCGCGATCGCCGGGCCGGGCTACTCGGACGGGCGCCGCCCTAGCGCCCGGAGACGGAACTCCCACCGGGAGGTCACCACAGACCCGCAGGACACCATGACAGGAGGTAAGCGAATGTGCGCCTTATGCAATGGCGCGAGTTGGCAGGACGTACTCGACCACTACCGGCAGCAGATCGACGCCAAGGGCTACGCGCTCTGCGTGGTGACCGACGGCGCGGCCGACGCCGGATGGGCGTACACGATCGGGCTTCACGAGCGGGACCATCCGGAGCTGGTGGTCGCCGGACCGCGGTTGACCGCGGCGACCGCGGTGCTCGACGGGGTCGCCACGTGGGTCGTACGCGGTGCGCGCTTCCACGGCGGCGACTCGACGCCGGCCATGCACGCGACGATCGGATTCGTCGAAGTCCGACCGCAGTACCTTCGGCATGGGCTCATGGACGGTTGGCTGCGCTACTACGACACCGAGGGCGAGGACGACGCCGCGCCGTCCGCGCTCCAACTGCTCCTGCCAGACGGACAGCACTGCTTCGAGCACCAGGTCAGCCAGCCCCGGCTCGACACCGACCAAGGGACCCCGGTCGTCCGGCCCAACCGCGCCGAGCGTCGAGCGGCCCGGGCCCGCCAGCAGGTGTCCCGACGGTGAGCTCCCGGGTTGCCCCGCGGCCTCGGTCGCCCACGGATCCCCAACACGCCGGACGAGCTGGCCGCCGAGGTTGCGAGCAGTCCGGCGAACTGATCAGCTGCTGTTACGAGCGATGGGGGTCCGCGATGCCGATCGATGTCACACTGCTGCCACCGATGCTGCAACTGCACCGAGTGGACGAGCACGTCTACGAGGGCAAGCCCGAACACGAGGGAGCCCCGGAGGACATCCGACGCAACGTGCTGTTCGGAGGCCAGATCCTGGCGCAGATGATCATGGCCGCCCACGTCGATCGCAATCAGGACCGAACCGATGACAAAGCGGTCAAGTCCATCCACGCCATCTTCGCTCGGGCGGGCGACTACACCCAGCCGATCCGATACGAGGTCGAGCGGATGCACGATGGCCGCACCCTGGGGAGCGACACCGTGAGCTTCTCGCAGGGCGGTCGGATCATGTCCCGCGGGCTGATCCTGTGGAGTCGGGACGAGCCCGACCTCATCCGGCACACCGCACAGGTCGAGATGCCCGCGGTCGCCGGGCCGGAAGACCCCGGCAACCGCGCCGACGGTCGGGTGTTCCCGGGAGCCGACGCCCGGATCGTCGATGGCATCAACACCTGGGATGACAACGAGCCGCTCCGGCCGCCGGTACAAAATGTGTGGACCCGATATGACGAGGATTTCTTCCCGGTCGCCAACCAGGCCATCCTGTCCTGGGCCACCGACGGCTACCTGATCGGGACCTCGATGCTCCCGCACGCGGAGCACAACGAGGGCCACGCCCACAAGACCATCTCCACCGGCGTGGTCTCCCACACCATCAATTTCCACGACCCGTTCCGAGCGGACGAGTGGCTGCTCATGGCGGCCGAGAGCATCTGGGCCGGGCGGGGCCGAACCCACGGACGGTGCCAGATCTGGACCCAGGACGGGCGGTTGGTCGCCACCTACACCCAGGACAACCTGGTCCGGGCCTTCCAGGATCGCCGGGATCACACCGGCGATTACCAGCGCATCATGTAGCGGCCGGTCGGGCCGCCGCCCGTGACCCGCTTCGGCCGTCCGTCACCGGCCGCCGTCCGTCACCGGCCGCCGTCCGTCACCGGCCGCCGTCCGTCACCGGCCGCCGGTCAGCCCCCGGCGATGACGCTCTGGATGCTCGCCGGCACGCCGGCGCCGGTGACCTTGGGCGGAGTCGTCAGCTCGAACCCGTCAGCGCGCAAGGCGGACTGGCCGGTCGGGCCCAGCAGGTAGCCGACGAAGGCACTGGCGCCGGCGGCATCGGGAGCCCGGTTGAGGACGGTGACGGTGTAGGTGGCTTTCAGCGACTGCCCGACGAGCGGTACGGTCACGATGTTGGCGGCCTTGGCCTCGCTGGTGTAAAAGAAGCCGGCGTCGAGCTGGCCGGTCTGCAGCCGTCCGATGAGCGTCTCCTCGGGATACACCCCCGCCGTGGAGGTGGCCAGCGTCTTGAGGGCCGGCAGGTTGTACGCGGCGGCGGCGTTGTCGAGGGCCTCGACGGCGAGCTTGCCCTTCGGGTCGGTGGCCGGATCGGTGCGCCCCAGCAGGAAACCGGGTTCGGTGACGACCTGGTACCACGGCTTCGTCTGCAGGTCGTGGGCAAACTTGCTGCGGGGGTTGTACCCGATCAGCATTGGCGAGGTGGCGAAGGTGGCGTACCAAGACACCCAGTTACCGTTGGCGGCCCCCTCGAGGGAGGTGTTCACGGTGGGGCTGGCGCTGACGAAGACGTCGCCCTGGCGCACCTTCCCCTTGATCTGGGAAGCCAGCGCGGTGGACCCGGCCGAGAACCCGTTGAAGCTGTAGCCCGTGGCGGTCTTGAAGGCGGGGCCGATCTGCTTCTCCATCAAGGTGACCAGCGAACCGGCGTAGAGCACGTCGACTGGACCCGATCCCGTCGCGTCGGCTGGCGCCGTGGTGGGGGTCGTGGCCGCAGGGAGGGTGGTCGCCGCAGGGAGGGTCGTGGCCGTGGTCGAGGGCTTGCTGGAAGAGCCGCAGGCCGCGGCAGTCAATGCCACTCCGACGAGGGCGACGGCAGTAAGGCGGAGGCGACCGGTCATGGCGGGTCACTGTAGCCAGACTCGGTAGTCAGATCACAACTACCACGGCCGCCGGGCGGCGGGCCGGATCACTCCTTGGCGATCATGACCTCCGTCGATTTGATGACGGCCGTGACGGCATCGCCTTCCGCCAACTCCAGCCCCTCAGCCGAGTCCTTGGTGATAACCGACGTGACCTCCTGACCGCCGGGTAGCTGGATCACGACCGTCGACATCACCGCCCCGTGCTCCACCCGCAAGATGACACCCTCCAGCTGGTTCCTGGCGCTCAATCGCATCCCGCGAGGGTACGTCGCCGCCGGCGGGACCGGGCAGGCCGAGCGCCGCCGGCCGCGCCGGGCAGGCCTACGGCGCCGGCTTCCCGACGGTGCCGCCGATGGCATCGAGGAAGTGCAGGGTGGCCTCCGACGAGGTGTAGCGCCACTCGGCCAGGACGCGGTCGAAGCCGGCGGCGGCGTCCCGCACCCGGGCCAACCCGTCCAACCGCGGCAGGAGCTGCGCCCGTTGGGCCTGGAGCAGGGGACCCGGGTCCCGCCCGGCCCGCTCGAGCAGCGCCAGCTTGATGAGCAGCGCCGACCGGACGTCCCGCACGTGGTCCACGGGCTCCCCCAGCCAGCGCCGCAGCTGCCGCCGGCCGGTGGGCGTGACCTTCAGGATCGTCCGCTCCGGCCCCCGATCGCTGCGTTCGGTGGACTGCGGACCGATCAGCTCGAGCTGCGCCAGCTTGCGCAACGCCTGGTAGACGACGGGCCGTGGCAGGCTCCAGATCTGGCCGAGCGGGCCGTCCGCCGCCAGCAGCCGAGCCACCGCGAACCCGTGCGTGGGGCCCTCGGCCACCACCCCCAGCACCGCCCATTCACCGGGCGACAGATCCAGGATGGGGCTGGCCGGCACGGGTTCACGGTAGCGATCCATCCGGCCGCGCCCCGCCGGCGCCGCCGACCGCAGCATCATGAAGCGTGGCCTTCAAGTATCCCGACACCCGCCAGGACGATGTCGTCGACCAGTACCACGGCGAGACGATCCGCGATCCCTACCGCTGGCTGGAGGACGCCGACGCCTCCGAAACCGCAGCCTGGGTGGCGGCCCAGAACAAAGTGACAGAGGCGTACCTGGCGGCGGCGCCCGGACGGGAGGAGATCCGGAGCCGGCTGGCGGCGCTGTGGGACTATCCGCGTCATGACCTGCCGTTCGAGCGGGGCGGACGGTGGTTCCAGACCCGCAACACCGGGTTGCAGGATCAACCGGTGCTCTACGTCGCCGAGACCCCCGGCGCCGAAGGCCGGCCCCTGCTGGATCCCAACACGTTGTCACAGGACGGCACCGTCGCGGTCAGCCGCATCGCTGTCAGCGAGGACGGATCCCGGCTGGCCTACGCCACCAGTGTCGCCGGCTCCGACTGGCGGACCTGGCATGTGCGCGACGTGGCCGGCGCGGTCGATCTCGGCGACGTCCTGGAATGGTCGAAGTTCACCGCCGCGGCGTGGCGCCACGACGGATCGGGCTTCTACTACGGGGGCATGCCCCGCCCCGAGCCGGGCCGGGAGTTCCAGCAGGAGAGTCGCTCGCCCGAGATCCGCTTCCACCGGATCGGCGCGCCGCAGGCCGACGATGCGATCGTGTTCGCCGCTCCCGACGAGCCGGACTGGATCCCCGACGTGGCGGTGAGCGACGACGACCGCTACCTGATCATCACCATCGCCCGGGGGACGAACCCCGAGACCCAGGTCCAGGTGCTCGATCTCGACGCCCCGGACCGCGGGTTCGAGGTCCTGGTGGCCGGCTTCACCGCCAAGGCCCGGGTGGTCACCAACACCGGCTCGACCTTCGTGGTGCACACCGACGACCAAGCCGACCGGGGCCGCGTCGTCAGCGTCGACCTCGAGCAGCCCGACCCGGCCCACTGGAACGAGCTCCTCGGTGAACAGGACGAGACGCTCCTGGAGGTCCGTCACCTGGGCGGGATGCTGGTAGGCCACTACCTGAGGGACGCCCATTCGCGGCTGCGGGTCCACCGGCTCGACGGCACCTACGTCCGTGACATCCCGCTGCCGGGCTTGGTGTCGGTCGCCGGCGGCCGCATGGAGGAGCCCGGGATCTCGGGTCGCTGGGACCGCGACCTCCTGCATTTCCGGGTGACGTCGTTCGTCGAGTCCGGGGCCCTGTGGTCCCACCACCTCGGCACCGGCGTCACCGAGTTGGTGCAGGGCTCGACCGCGGCCGTCGATCCGACCCGGTTCGTGACGGAGCAGGTGTTCGCCACCTCCGCAGACGGGACCCGGGTGCCGATCTTCCTCACCCACCTGGCCGACTTGGCCCCGACCGGCGAGGTGCCCACTCTGCTCTACGGCTACGGCGGCTTCGACATCGCCGTCACCCCGTCGTTTTCGGTGCCGATGGCCCTGTGGATCGAACGCGGCGGCCTCCTGGCGGTGGCCAACCTGCGCGGCGGGGGAGAGTACGGGAAGGAGTGGTACGACGCCGGCCGCCTGGCCCGCAAGCAAAACGTGTTCGACGACTTCGCCGCCTGCGCCCAGTGGCTCCAAGCCTCGGGGTGGACGGCGCCCCACCGCCTCGCCATTCAGGGCGGATCCAACGGTGGGCTGCTGGTCGGGGCGAGCCTCACCCAGCGTCCCGACCTGTTCGGAGCGGTTGTCGGCGACGTCGGCGTCTTTGACATGCTCCGTTTTCATCACTTCACCATCGGCTGGGCGTGGACGAGCGACTACGGCAACCCCGACGACCCGGACCAGTACCCGTGGTTGCGGGCCTACTCGCCGCTGCACCAGGTGCGCCCGGGGACGTGCTACCCCCCGACCATGCTCCTGACCGGCGATCACGACGACCGGGTGATCCCGGGGCACTCTCTGAAATTCGCCGCCACCCTGCAGGCCGGTCAGGGCTGCGACCACCCCATCCTGCTGCGGGTGGAGACCGCCGCCGGACACGGCGCGGGCAAGCCCGTCTCCAAGCTCATCGCGGAGAGCACGGACCGCCTGACCTTCCTCGAGCTCGCGGTCGGAGGCCGCCCGTGACGCCGGCCGCGACCGTCCTGGACAGCAGGTACCGCCTCGGGGAGCTGATCGGCCACGGCGGCATGTCCGACGTCTACCGGGCGGAGGATCTGCAGACCGGCGCCGAGGTGGCGGTGAAACTGGTGCGCAACGGCGACCCGGCCCTGGCCCAGCGCATGGCACGCGAGGCCCGGGCCCTCGAACGGCTGGAGCATCGCCATCTGGTGCGGCTGCTGGATGCGGGGACGATCGGCGACCGGGCCTACCTGGTCATGACGTTTGTCGACGGTCCCACCCTGGCTGCCCGGCTGCGCCAGGGCCCGCCGCCGCCGACGGAGGTGGCCGTCATCGGCGCCGCCGTGGCCAGCGCCCTCGCCTACATCCACGAGCGGGGGATCGTGCACCGCGACGTCAAGCCGGCCAACATCCTCATGGGGGCGGACGGCCGGGTGCAGCTGGGGGATTTCGGCGTGGCCCAGCTGGCGGACGCCTCGACGCTGACCTTGGCCGGCACCACCCTCGGCACCGTGTCCTATATGGCGCCCGAGCAGCTCGAGCACCACCAGGTCGGGCCGGCGGCCGACGTGTGGTCGCTCGGTCTGGTCCTGCTCGAGGCCCTGACCGGCCGGCGCGTCTACGAGGGGTCCCCGAGCGAGGTCGTCGCCCGCCGCCTGGCCGATCCCGTCCCGATACCGGGGACCCTGCCCGCGCCGTGGAAGGCCCTGCTCGAAGGCATGCTGCTCCGCGCGCCCGAGGGCCGCCTGGACGCCGGTGACGTGGCCGAACTGCTGGCGACGTCGGCCTTCGCGACCGCCTGGGAGCCGTGGGGGCCGCCGGCCGACGGGGCCGCGACGACGGTCGCGGCCCCGGTGCCTCCCACCGAGATCGACTGGACCGGGGCGCGTGACCCCGAGGCGCGGCGCCGTCGGTGGCGCCGGCGGTGGCGGTGGCCGGCCGCCGCGGGGGCGGCCGCGCTGGTGCTGGCGGCGATGGTGTGGGCGCTGGCGCCGGGCCCCGCCCACCGAGCCCCGGCCCGGAGCGCGGCGCCTCCGGCGGCCCCGGCCACCACCCGGCCCACCACCACGGTGTCGGTGGCTGCGGCCACCCCCACTGCGGCGACCACCCTGGCCGCCCTGCTCCGAGACGTCAGCTCCGGGGTGGCGGCCGGCACCCTGCCCGCCGACGCCGGCACGGCCATCGCCGGCCACGCCAGCCAGGCCGTGGCCGACCTTCGCGCCGGCCAGGTGAGCCAGGCGGCGACCGAGTTGGCGCACGCCGCGGCCACCATCGCCGGCGGGGTGCACGACGGCTCGATCCCGCCGGCCGCGGCCACGGTGCTGCAGGCCGACCTGTCGGCGCTGGCGAACACCCTGGGCCTGGGCGCCGCCAGCACCCCGCCGACGACCGCGGCCGGGCCGCCCGGCCACGGCGGCGGCGGCGGGGACAAGGGCGGGGGCGGGGACGGGGGCCACCAGGGCGGCTGAACGCCGGGCCCCGGGCCCCGGGCCCCGGGCCGTCAGACCAGCAGTCGCACCGTACTGACGGTGACCGCCTGCCCCCCGAGGATCACCCGCTCGTCGGCCGCGCCGGGCGTGGGCCGGCGCATCCGGATCACCCCGCCGCGTGCGGAGGCCTGCTCGCCGACCAGCTCCCGCCGGCCGGTTCGGTCCCCCCAATAGACCGCCAGCGCGCAGTGCGCCGATCCGGTGGCCGGATCCTCCGGGATCCCGGCGTTGGGCGCGAAGAAGCGGCTCACGCAGTCGATGCCAGGCCGGTCCCCGGCCGCCGTCACCAGCACCCCCCGGGTGCCTGCGGCCGCCAGGCGGCCCAGGTCGGGGTGCAGGGCGCGGACCATGCCCGCATCCTCCACCTCGACGAACAGGTCCTCCCGGCTCCGGCCCCACCAGCGCACGCCGTCCAGCCCGAGCCGGTCGGTGGGCGGGGCCTCGGCGAGGGGCCGGTCCGCGGGGAAATCCATCTCGATCCAGCCGTCACTCGCGGCCGTGCACCACAACCACCCGCTCCGGGTGTGGAAACCAGCCTCGCCCCCCAGCACGTGGGCCGCCGCCAGGGTGGCGTGCCCGCACAGATCGACCTCGGTCGTCGGGGTAAACCAGCGCAGGTCGTGGCGGCCGTCTCCTCTGGCGACGACGAAGGCGGTCTCCGAAAGATTCATCTCCCGGGCCACCAATTGCATCCGGGCGTCGTCCGGGAAGGCCTCGACAATGGCCACGGCCGCCGGGTTCCCCGCGAACGGCCGGGCCGTAAACGCGTCGACGATCGTGAGATGCAGCACCGGGATTACCTGCGCTCGGCGACCCAGGTCGTCAGGAAGGCCACGACGTCGGCCTGGCGGGGTTCGTTGAAGATCTCGTGCCACAAGCCGGGCCACAGCCGGGCCGTGAGGTCCTCGCTGGCCACGCCGGCGACGACGTCCTTGAGCGCCTGCGGGCTCACCAGCAGGTCGGCGCTGCCCTGCATGACCAGGAGCGGCAAGGTCAGCTGCCCCAGCCCGGCGCGGACCTCCTCCACCTGGCCGGCCGCCCGTAGGAAGCCGCGCGGCGGCGGGCCCAGGTACACCAACGGGTCGTCTTTGTAGGCCTGGACGACGGCCGGATCGCTCGACACCGCGTCGGCGAGGCCGAGGTCGGGGATCTCCTCCAGCTCGGCCAGCGCCAGCACCTCGGGCGCTATGTGCAGGAGGGGCCCCGACAGGGCCAGGCCGGCGAGCAGGTCCTGGTGCCGCTGGGCGAACGCGGTGGCGATGAGCCCGCCCATCGAGTGGCCGACGAGGAACAGCGGGCCGTCCGGCTGGTGCTCCCGCACGGTATCCACGAAGAGCCGCAGGTCGTCCACCGCGGCCCAGACCGACTCGATATCGGCCCGGGGACCCTCGGACTGCCCGTGGCCGCGATGATCCGGCGCCCACACCGCGCTGCCGGCGGCCGTCAGCGCGGCCGCCACATGCTGGTAGCGACCGCTGTGCTCCGCGAACCCGTGGGCCAGCACCACCTGGCTGCGGGCCGGTCCCGTCGGGGCCCACGACCGGTAGTACAGGCGGCCGTCCGCGAATCGCCCTTCAGCCTGGTTGCCCACGGCACCCCTCCCGTCTCCTCATCCGTCACCGCACACGACCCACCCAGGTCGGCGCCCGGGCAGGCTAATCCGCCCGGCCTCCGGCTACCGTTTGGGCCCAGGAGGTGCGGATTGTCGCTACTGAGCCGGGCCGTGAGCCGATTAGCGGAAAGCGCAGCCGGGCTGCCACCAGCCCGCTTCCGAGACGTCACCGTCGAACGGGACGTCGAGGTCAAGATGCCCGACGGTGAGGTGCTGCTCGCCGACCGGTGGTTCGCACCGGCGAGTGTCGCCAGCGCGCCCATCGTCCTCCTGCGCTCCCCGTACGGCCGCCGTCAACTCGGGGTGCTGGGCCGGATCTTCGCCGGCCGCGGCTACCAGTGCGTGATCCAGAGCTGCCGGGGGAGCTTCGGGTCGGGCGGGACGTTCGAGCCGTTCTTCCACGAGCGGGTCGACGGTGCGGCCACCCTCGAGTGGCTGTCGGCGCAATCCTGGTTTACCGGGTCGGTCGGGACGTTCGGCCCCAGCTATCTGGGTCTCACCCAGTGGGCGCTGGCCGCGGACCCGCCCCCCTATCTCAAGGCCATGGCCCTCGATGTCACGGCCGCGAAGGTCCGCGACACCATCGTGTATCCCGGCGGCTCCTTCTCGCTCGAAACCGGCGCCACCTGGGTCGACTACGTGGAATTCCAGGAGCGCCCGCTCTGGACCCGGCTGAAGGCGATGGCCACTGCCCAGAAGCGGACCGCGCCGGTGTACGCCACCCTTCCGCTGCGTGAGGCCGACCGCCGCGCCCTCGGCCACCGCATCGACTTCTACCAGGACTGGCTGGAGCACGAGCTGCCCGGGGACCCGTGGTGGGACCCATTCGATTACTCCCGCCAACTGGCGCGGGTCCCACCGGCGTCGCTGCTCGGCGGCTGGTTCGACATCTTCCTGCCGGGCCAGGTCGACGACTTCGTCCGCCTGCGCCAGGCCGGCCGCCCTGCCCGGTTGACCATCGGTCCGTGGACCCACACCAGCGCGAAAGCCGGAGCTGCCGCGGTCCGGGACGCCCTCGACTGGTTCGACACCTACCTGCACCCCGGACCACCTCCGGCCCCGCCGGCCCACCCGGTCCGCCTCTATGTCATGGGCCGGGACGAGTGGGTCGATCTCCCGGACTGGCCGCCCCCGGCCAGCCCGCAGCGGTGGCACCTGCACCCAGGGGCCATCCTCGCCTCAGGCGTCCCAGAACCCGCGGCGCCGGACTGCTACCGCTACGACCCCGCCGACCCCACCCCGGGAGTCGGCGGCCCGTCCCTCGACATGCGCAATGCCGGGTCCCGGGTGCAGCGCCGGCGAGAGGAGCGCCGGGACGTGCTGTGCTACACCACCGCGCACCTGGCGGACGATCTCACCCTGGCCGGGCCGCTCCGCGCCGAACTGTGGCTGGGGAGCAGCCATCCGCACGTCGACGTGTTCGTGCGGCTGTGCGACGTCGATCCGGACGGCGTCTCGCGCAACGTGAGCGACGGGATCGTCCGCATCGACCCGACGGTCGTGACCGCCGACGAGAATGGGGTCCGGCGAGTGGACGTGACCATGTGGCCCACCGCCATGACCTTCCGGCGCGGCCACCGGCTGCGGCTGCAGGTCTCCAGTGGGGCGCATCCGTTGTTCGCCCGCAACACCGGAAGCGGTGAACGGCTGGGCACCGCCACCACCCTGGTCCCGGCCGACGTGCAGATCTGGCACGACCCCGAGCACCCCTCCGGCATCGACCTGCCCGTCAGCCCCATCTGATCGACTGATCGTCCTGCGACTCCTTCGGCGAGGAGCCCGGCAGTCATCCCCGCGGCTGCCGCGGGTCGCGCCGCCCTGGCTGCTGCTGGGCGTGGGGGTGATCGGCGGTGGGTTGGCCGCGGGGCTGCGGTCCTCGTCGGCGGGCGCCGCGGCCCGGCAGGCCTGGCCGGCCTTCGTGGTGGTGGCGGGATTGCTGCTGATCGGGCTGGTAGCCGCCGCGGACGGCTTGTTCGAGGCGGCCGGCCAACGCCTGGCCCGGGCGGCCCCAGATGGTCGGGTCCTGTTCGTCGGGGTGGCGGCGCTGGTCGTGGCGGTCACGGCCGTGCTCAACCTCGACACCTCCGTGGCCTTCCTCACCCCCGTGATCGTCCACACCGCCCGCCGGCGCGGCGAGGACGGCGCCGCCCTGCTGTGCGGGTGCATCCTGCTCTCCAATGCCGGGTCCCTCCTGCTCCCCGGATCCAACCTGACCAACTTGATCGTGCTCGGGCAGGTGCACCTGGCCGGCGGCGGCTTCCTGGCCCGGATGGCGCTGCCCTGGGCGGTGGCGGTCGTCGTCACCGCAGCGGTCGTCGCGGTGGCCGGACGGGGCGAACTCCGCCGGCGTCGAGTCACTGGCGCGCCCGAGGTCCGGCCCGTCATCGGCATCGGGTTGGCCGCGGTGGTGGCGGCCGCCGCGCTGGTCGTGGCGCTGCCCAACCCGGCCCTGCCGGTGGCCGCGGTGGGCGTCGTCGCCGCCGGCGCCCGGGTGGTACAACGCCGCCAAGCGCTTCGGGCCGCCATCGACGTGCTCGGCGTGCCGATCCTGTTGGGACTGTTCGGCCTGGCCGTCGCCCTGGGCACCCTGGGTCGGGTGTGGTCGGGGCCGGCGACGCTGCTCGGCCACCTGGACCGCTGGAGCACCGGAGTGGTGGCTGCCGTGGCGACCGTCCTGTTCAACAACCTGCCCGCCGCCTCGTTGCTATCAGCCCGGGTGCCGCCGCATCCCTTCGCCCTGCTGGTCGGGCTCAACCTGGGCTCCAACTTGTTCGTGACCGGGTCACTGGCCTGGGTGCTGTGGTTGCGGGCGGCTCGAATGGCGGGCACCACCCCGTCCATCCGCCACGCCACCCGCGTGGGCGCCGCCTCCGTCCCCCTGTCGCTCGGGGCCGCCCTGGCGGCCCTCATCCTGTTGCGGGCAAGGGCGTGAAGCGGGCGTGGGCCAGGATGGGCGCATGCCAGAGAACGCGCTCGTCAGTTCGGGTTCGCCCTTCGAGGCCAGCATCGGGTTCAGCCGGGCGGTGCGGTCGGGCAACCGGGTGCTGGTGTCGGGAACGGCCCCGGTGTGGCCGGACGGGTCGTGCCCGCCCGAGCCCGGGACCCAGGCCCGGCGGTGCTTGGCCATCATCCTCGCCGCCCTGGCCGAGGTGGGCGCCGGTCCGGCTGACGTGGTGCGCACCCGGATCTACCTGACCTCCGCGGCCGACGCCGGCGAAGTCGGAGCCGTGCACGCCGAGACCTTCGGCACGGTCCGCCCCGCCGCCACCATGGTGGTGGTCGCCGCTCTGCTCGACTCCCGCTGGCGAGTCGAGATCGAAGCCGAGGCCATCGTGGCCGCCGCGAAGGCCGACTGACACCACGCGCCGGGGGCCCGCCGACCAGAATGCGCCCCGTGGATCGGGCGGCCGCCGCGGCGTTGGACCGGACCGATCCCGTCGCGGCGTTCCGCGACCGCTTTCCCATCGAGGACACCGGGCCCATCTACCTGGACGGCAACTCGTTGGGTCGGCCCTCGACGGCGGTGGTGCTGGCGGTCGAGGCCGGGCTCGGCGAGTGGGCGTCCCGGCTCGTCGGGGGCTGGTCGCGGTGGATCGACCTGCCGACCCTGGTCGGTGACCGGCTGGGCGTGCTCCTCGGCGCCGGGCCGGGGCAGGTGGTGGTGTGCGACTCGACCACCGTCAACCTCTACAAGGTCGTCGACGCCGCCCTGTCGGCCCGGCTGCACCGTCAGGTCATCGTGGGCGACGTCCATGACTTTCCGACCGACCGCTACGTCCTGGGCGCCCTGGCCGCGGCCCACCGGTGCGAACTGCGGCTGGTGGACTCGGATCCCATTGGTGGCCTGACGCCTGACGAGCTGGCGGCGGCCGTCGACGAGCGCACCGCCGTGGTCAGCCTGTCCCATGTCAACTACCGCTCGGCCGCCCGCCTGGACGTGGCGGCGGTCACCGAGTTGGTCCACGGGCAGGGGGCGCTCATGTGCTGGGACCTGAGCCACAGCGCCGGCGCGGTCCCCGTCGACCTGGACCTCACCGGCGTCGACCTGGCGGTCGGCTGCACCTACAAGTACCTCAACGCCGGTCCCGGCGCCCCGGGTTACCTCTACGTGCGCCGGGGCCTCGCCGACGAGCTGCACCAACCGATCGCCGGTTGGTTCGGGCAGCAGGACCAGTTCGAGATGGGCGCCAGCTACCAACCCGCCGCCGGCATCGGTCGATTTCTCACCGGATCGCCGCCCGTTCTCGGACTACTGGCTGTACAGGCCGGGGTGGAGCTGCTCCTCGAAGCCGGCCTGGACCGGCTGTGGGCGAAGTCCCAAGCGCTCACCGCTCTGCTCAGCGACCTGATCGCGGCCCGCCTGGCCCCCCTCGGCGCCAGCCTGGCCTCACCGGCGGAACCGGCCCGGCGCGGCGCCCACGTCTCCGTCGCCCATGCCGACGCCTGGTCGTGGTGCGCCGCGCTCGTCGACCGGGGGCTGGTAGTGCCCGACTTCCGCCCCCCCAATGTGGTGCGGTTGGGACCGGCGCCGCTCTACACCCGTTTCGTGGACGTCTACGACGCCGTAGACCGCATGGCCGACGTCCTGGCCGCCGGCCTGACGCCCGGTCACAGGACCCGTCCCCGGGTGACCTGAGCGGCCCGCGCCGAGCCGTCGAGCGGCTTGACGTAGTGGTGCTCGCGGCTGGCGCTCAGGTCGCCGAGGTCCCGGTCAGGACCACTCCGGACATAACCGCGCCGCTCGTAGAAACGATGGGCGTCGGCGAAGCGGGTGTCGCTCCACAACTCGACCGAGCCCGAAGCGCGGGCCGTCGCCTCGCCTTCGACGAGGTCGGCCAGCCGGGCCGCCAGTCCCCGGCGGCGCCAGCGCGGGGCGACGTAGAGCCGTTCCAGTTCCAGGGCGCCGCCGGGGAGCGGCCGCCAACCGACGGTCGCCACCACCGTGCCGCACGGATCGGTCCCCACCCAGAACTGGCCCCTCTGGCGCCGGTAGGCCTCCGCCGGCGCCAGGAGGTCGGGGCACTCGCCGTGCACGTCCATGATGCATCCTGGGTATTCCGACCAGCACGCCCCGATCAGGGCGATGACCTCCCAGCTGTCCTCGTCCCGGGCGGGGCGGAGCTGGGGGAGCGGCGGATCAGGCTCAGCACTCACTCGCCTGCCCCGCTCACCGGCCCGCCCGACTCAATACTCGATGCCCAGCCCGGCTCAATACTCGATGCCCTTCTTGGCCGTGATGCCCTCGTCATAGGCGTGCTTGACCTTCCGCATCTCGGTCACGGTGTCCGCCACCTCGACGAGCTCCGGCGCGGCATCCCGGCCGGTGATCACCACGTTCGTCTTCGGCGCCCGGTCCCGGATCCCGGCCACCACGGCCTCGACCGGTACCCAGCCGTACGACACTGCGTAGGTCAGCTCGTCCAGGATCAGTAGGTCATAGTCACCCGACGCCAGTTTGACCGCCGCCACCTCCCAGGCGTGGCGGCCCTTGGCGGCAGTCTCGTCGAGGTCGGTGGACTCCCAGGTAAAGCCGTCACCCAGGGTCTGCCAGTCGATGCCCAGATGGTCGGCCAGCTTCCGCTCACCGGTTTTCCACTTCCCGCCCTTGACGAACTGCACCACGCCGACCCGCCACCCCCGGGCCCAACCGCGCCCCATGACCCCGAAGGCCGCGGAGGACTTCCCCTTGCCGTGACCGGTGTTGAGCAGGACGCGGGACTCGGGTCGGGCCATGCCCCGAACCCTAAATCAGTCGCCGATGCGCCGGGCCAGGGCCTGCAGCAGCTGCCAGGCGATCTGGCCGTTGGCTTCCACGATGGGCCGGAAGTCCCACGACGTGAGGGCCCAGCAGGTGAGCTCGCTGTCGGCAGTGACGGTGGCGGTACGCGGCGTCTCGGCCAGCAGGGCGATCTCGCCGAAGTAGTCGCCGGTGCTCAGCGTCCGTCGGGTCTGACCGTGGATGGTCACCGTGGCGGTCCCCGACTCGATCACGAAGAAACCGACGGCGGAGTCCCCCTCCGTCACCACGCTCCGACCGGCCGGATAGGTGAACTGCTTCATGGATCGAGCGATCTTCTGCAGGTCCCGGCGGTCCACGGTGCGGAAGATGTCGACTTGCCCGAGGAGCTCCGACGGCGTGCTGCTCATGGCCGGGAAATGTACACGGGATGCCGCCACCCGAGCCGGATCCGCCGGCCGGGACGGGGCCGGGACGGGGCCGGGACGGGGCCGGGACGGGGCCGGTCCCCGAGCCGCTACCATCACCGGCGTAGCGCAGGGAACCCGGTGCGATTCCGGGGCTGTCCCGCAACTGTTACCGGGGAGTGACCCTCCATGCAGTTGGCCACGGCCCTTCGGGGTTGGAAGGCCGGGGGGAAGTGGATCCGGGAGCCAGGAAACCTGCCTACCCCCGGCTCGATTCGGAGGGACGCGAGGACGTTGGCCACAGGACCCACCATCACCCTGGTCCTGGGTGGCGCGCGCGGAGCGGCAAATCCGAGGTGGCCGAACGACTGGCGGCCCACCTGGGTGGTCCGGTGACGTACCTGGCCACCGGCGTCGTGGATCCGCTGCGCCCCGACCCGGACTTCGCGGCCCGCATTGCCGCCCACCAGCGCCGGCGCCCGAGCGAGTGGCGGACCGTCGAGGCGGGTGCAGGCCTCGTCGCGGCCCTGGCCCGCGTCGACGGCGACGCCCTCGTCGACGGCCTCGGCACCTGGGTGGCGGCCAGCCCGGGGTTCTTGGCCGACGCCGAGGGCCTGTGCGCAGCCCTCCTGACCCGCGACGCGACCACCGTGGTGGTGTCGGACGAGGTGGGCCTCGGGGTCCATCCCTCGACCGAAGTCGGGGGTCGGTTTCGCGATGCCCTCGGGCTGGTCAACCAGGCGGTGGCCGCGGTGGCCGACACCGTCATGCTGGTGGTCGCCGGGCGCATCCTGCGCCTGGATGGGCCGGAGATGGCTGAGGATGGCTGAGGATGGCTGAGGATGGCTGAGGATGGCTGACGTCCGCGCCGCCCTGTCGTTCCTGACCCCGTTCGGCGGGGGCCGCCCACCGGACCCGGGAACGCTGGACTGGTTTCCCGAGGTCGGGGCGGCCATCGGATTGGCGCTCGGTGGCCTGTGGTGGGCCACTACCAAGGCCTGGACCGCACCGGTCGCCGCCGCGGTGGTGGTCGCCGCGGACCTGGCCGTGACGGGGCTGCTCCATTTCGACGGGCTGGTGGACAGCGCCGACGGCCTGCTGCCGCCCCTGCCGCGGCATCGGCGCCTGGAGGTCATGGCGGATCCCGGCGCCGGCGCCTTCGGGGTGGGTGCCGGGGCCGGAACCCTCCTCCTCCGCTGGGCCGCTCTGGCGGCGTTGCGTCCGGGTGTGGTGCTGCTCGGAGGTCTGTGGTGTCTGTCCCGCACCGTCATGGCCGTGGTGGCCCGCACCCAGCCGTATGCCCGCCGCGGGGGAGGGCTGGCCACCGCCTTCAGCAGCCCGGCCGCCGGCCCCTCCGCCGACCCCTCCGCCGACCCCTCCGCCCGCCCATCCGGATCCCGCCCCCCGGTGACAACGCGCCAGTGGGCCGCTTTGTCCGGGGGTGGGGTCCTGGCCGGCGCCCTGCTGCTGTGGTGGCGGCCCGGTCCCGGGGCGGCCAGCGGGGCCGCCGCCGTGGTGGCGGCGGGGTTGGTGCTGCTGCTGGCCCGCCGCCGGATCGGCGGCTACACCGGTGACGTCCTCGGGGCGTGCGGGGTGCTGGCCGAGACGGCCGGTCTGCTGGTGGCGGCGGCCCGATGGTGACCTGGCGGTGGGCGGCGGTGAGCGCCGGCATCGTCGCCGATTCCCTGTTCGGCGAGCCGCCACTGTCGTGGCACCCGGTCGCCGGATTCGGCCGAGCCATGACATGGCTGGAAGGGCACTGGTACGCCGACAGCCGCGGGCGAGGGGCCCTGTTCGCCGCCGCCGGCACCGTCGCCGCGGCCGGTACGGGGTGGATGGCGGCGGCCGGCCGGCCCAGTGCGGCTCGCCGGCGGGCGGCGGTGGCGGCCGCGACCTACGTGGCGGTGGCTGGCCGGGCCCTGACCCGCGCCGCGGCCGAGGTGGCCGAACCGCTGGGCGCCGGCGATCTGGACACCGCCCGCGACCGACTGCCCGCCCTCGTCGGGCGCGACCCCGCCGGCCTGACCGCGACCGAGGTGACCCGGGCCGTCGTCGAGTCCGTCGCCGAGAACACCGTCGACGCGGTGATCGCCCCGGCGCTGTGGGCCGCCCTCGCCGGCGCGCCCGGGGTGTTGGGCTACCGGGCGATCAACACACTCGACGCCATGGTTGGCCACCGTTCCCCCCGCTACTCGCGATTCGGGTGGGCGGCAGCCCGAGCCGACGACGCGGCCGCGTGGGTTCCCGCCCGAGTGACGGCGCTGCTGGTGGCCGCCGTCCGACCCGCGGCGGCGGGCCGGGTGTGGCACGCGGTGCGGAGCCAGGCGGGCGCCCATCCCTCACCCAACGCCGGCGTAGCCGAGGCCGCCTTCGCCGCCGCCCTGGGGGTGCGCCTGGGCGGCCTCAACTCCTACCAGGGCCGCCAGGAGCGCCGGCCCGACCTGGGGACGGGGCCGCCACCCGCCGCCGCCGACATCGGTCGCGCCATCCGGCTCAGCCGGGACGTCACCGCCGCGCTGGCGGCGCTCGGCGTAACGGCCGCAGTGGCCTGGAGCCGGTCATGACCGCTTCGGCCCGGGCCCGGCAGTTGATCGCCGCCGGCGACCATGGCGGCGACGGTCCCCGGCTCGCCCAGGCGCTGGGTATCGACCCGGCGGCGGTGCTGGACCTGTCCGCCAGCCTCAACCCGGTCGCCCCCGATCCGGTCCCCATCCTCGCCTACCACCTGGACGCCGTGGGTCGCTATCCGGACGCCGGCCCGGCGACCGCGGCCCTGGCCGCCACCATGGGGGTGGACCCTGACCGGCTGCTGCTCACCAATGGCGGCGCCGAGGCCATCGCCCTGGTGGCCGCCGAACGACCGACCGGGTGGGTCGACGACCCCGATTTCTCCCTCTACCGGCGGTACCTGACCCGCTTGGATCCGGCGGCCGGCCGGTGGCGATCCAACCCGCACAACCCGACCGGACTGCTGGCGCCCCCGGATGAGCGGGCCGCCGTCTGGGACGAGGCGTTCTGGCCCCTCGCCACCGGCTCCTGGACCCGGGGGGACGCCGACTCGGGATCGGTGGTGGTCGGCTCGTTGACCAAACTGCTCGCCTGCCCGGGCCTGCGGGTGGGGTATGTGCTCTGCCCCGACGCGGACCTGGCCCGTCGGCTGGCCCGGCGCCAGCCAGAGTGGGCCCTCAACGGCCTGGCCGCCGCCGCCCTGCCCGAACTCCTGGCCCTGGTGAACCTGCCGCAGTGGGCGACAGCCATTGCCGGCCGGCGTCAACTCCTCGCCGCCACCCTGCGAGCCGCCGGTTACCGACCGCGACCGTCTGATGCCAACTGGGTGCTGGTGGATGCCGACGACCTCCGGGCCCGGTTGGCCGTCCACGCCATCTCCGTCCGCGACTGCAGCAGCTTCGGGATGCCGGGCACGGTCCGCATCGCCGTGCCCGACGCGGCCGGCCTGGCCCGTCTCGAGGCGGCCTTGTGAACGGGCCACGCCAACCACTGCAGGGCGGCCTCATGGTGTGCGGGACGGCCAGCGACGCCGGCAAGACGACAGTGGTCACCGGGCTGTGCCGCCTGCTCAGCCGGCGCGGTGTCCGGGTGGCGCCCTTCAAGGCGCAGAACATGGCCCTCAACTCGGCGGTCACGCCGTCCGGCCACGAGATCGGGCGGGCGCAGGCGGCCCAGGCGCAGGCCGCCGGCGTCCCGCCGGAGGTGGCCATGAATCCCATCCTGCTGAAGCCGCAGTCGGACCGGACCAGCCAGGTGATCGTCATGGGCCGGCCCTGGCAGATCCTGGACGCCGCCGGCTACCACCAGGCCAAGCCCACCCTCGCCGCCATGGTGCTCGGTCAGCTCGCGGACCTTCGCGCCCGGTTCGACGTGGTGATCTGCGAGGGGGCCGGCAGTCCCGCCGAGATCAACCTGCTGGACGGCGACATCGTCAACCTCCGCATCGCCCGCGATGCCGGCCTGCCGGCGATCGTCGTCGGCGACATCGACCGGGGCGGGGTGTTCGCGGCGTTGTACGGGACGGTCGCCCTCTTGCCCGACGACCTCCGGGCGTGCGTCGGCGGGTTCGTCATCAACAAGTTCCGGGGCGATCCGGGCTTGCTGTCCGGCGGCCCCGACGAGTTGGCTCGGCGAAGTGGAGTGCCGACCCTCGGCGTGCTGCCGTGGTTGCCCGGCCTCGGGCTCGACGGCGAGGACTCGCTCGCCCTCGGCGCCGGGTGGGGGACCGCCGATCCCGGCCAACCCGGGACCTTGGACGTAGCCGGGCCCCTCGATGTGGCGGTCATCCGCTTCCCCCACATCTCCAACTTCACGGACCTGGACGCCCTGGCGGTCGAGCCCGGTGTGCGGCTCCGATTGGTCGACGGCCCCGCGGCGCTCGGGCACCCGGACCTGATCGTCCTGCCGGGCACCAAGACGACCGTCGCCGACCTGGCCTGGCTCCACCAGACGGGTCTGGCCCGGGCCATCGCCTCCATGGCGGCGGATCCCCCCGGTCGCACCACCATCCTGGGGATCTGCGGCGGCTACCAGATGCTCGGCGCCAACATCGACGACGCCGTCGAGTCCGATCCCCCCCAGACCGTCGCCGGACTGGGCCTGCTCGCCGCCGGCACCGTCTTCGAGCCGGACAAGGTCACCACTTGGCGGAGCGGACACGCCCTGGGCCAGGCGGTGCGCGGCTATCAGATCCATCACGGCCGCACCCACTCGGCCGCGCCCTGGATCGCCCTGGTTGACCCGACCGACCACGACGGTGCCCAGGCCAACGACGGCCAGGTCCTCGGCACCAGCCTGCACGGCCTGCTGGAGGCTGACGGATTCCGGTCGGCCTTCCTCGCCGGCGTGGCCACCCGGGCGGGCCGGCCCTGGGCCCCCAGTGGGGTGTCATTCCCCGCCGCCCGCGAGGCCCGCTTCGATCGCCTGGCCGACCTGCTCGAAGCCCATCTCGACCTGGCCGAGGTCGAGCGGCTCATCCGCACCGGCACCCCGACCACCGCCGGCCCGACCACCGCCCTCGCCACCAGTCGGCAACCATGATCCTCTACCTCACCAATGCCCCCAGCGAGATCCTGGCCCTGCGCTCGATCGTCGAGGGACTGCCCGACGGGTTCCCGGCCCTCCGGGCGGCCAGCGCCACTGGGCCCACCGCCCCGGACGTGGAGGGGGCGGACGCCGTGCTGGTCCGCCTGCTCGGCGGCGCCCGCGCCTGGGCGGAGCCGTTCCGTGCGCTCCAGCAGCGGTGCCGGGCCGCCGGCATCCCGCTACTGGCCTTCGGCGGCGAGGCCGCTCCCGACGCCGAGTTGACGGCGGCGTCGACGGTCCCCAGCGCCACCGTGGCGCAGGCCTTCGAATACCTCGTCCACGGCGGCCTGGCCAACTTCGAGCATCTCCTGCGGTTCGTGTCCGACACCGTGTGCATGACCGGGTTCGGCTTCGACCCACCTGCCGAGGTCCCGGCCGCCGGGGTCTACTACCGCACCGGGCAGCCGGCGCCGGGGGCCCACGTGGCCGTGCTCTTCTACCGGGCCCATCTGGTCGCCGGCAACACCCGCTTCGTCGACGACCTCATCCGCGCCCTCGAAGCACGCCGCACCCGGGTCACGGCCGCGTGGTGCTACAGCCTCCGGCCCGGTCCCGACGGGCGCGTCGACGCCCTCGATCTCCTCGCCGGCGAGCACCCGGACGCCCTGGTCACGACGGTCCTGGTGTCCGGCAGCGCCGCGGACGACGGCCTGGCCTGGGACGCGTCCGCGCTCGGCCAGCTGGGCGTTCCGGTGGTCCAGGCCATCACCGGCACCACTTCCCGGGCGGAGTGGGAAGCCGCCCCGGGGGGTCTGTTCCCGCTCGACGTGGCCATGCGGGTCGCCCTGCCGGAGTTCGACGGCCGCATCGTGGCCGTCCCGTTCTCCTTCAACGAGGAAGTCGACGACGGCGACACCCTCGGCGCGCCGGTCAGCGCCTACCGCACCGTGCCCGACCGGGTGGGGCGCGTCGCCGGCCTGGCCACCCGCCTGGCCCGGCTGCGGTCCACCCCGCCCGCCGACCGCCGGGTCGCGATCGTGCTGTCCGCCTACCCGACCAAGCGCAGCCGCATCGGCAACGCCGTGGCCCTGGACACCCCGGCCTCGGTGATCGAGCTCCTGCACGCCCTGGCCCGGGCCGGCTACCGCGTCGACCGCATCCCGGCGGACGGCGACAGTCTCATGGCCGAGCTGATCGACGCCTTCTCCTACGACCGGGAGATGCTCACCCCCGAGCAACTGATCCGGGCGCCGGGCCGCTGGCCGGCCGAGCGCTACCGGACCTGGTGGGCCGGCGTCGACGCCGCCGCCCGCGCCACGCTCGAGGCGTCGTGGGGACCAGCCCCCGGCCAGGTGTACGTCGACCCTGCCAGCAGCGATCTGGTGTTCGCCGGCCTGGACCTGGGCGGGGTGCTGGTGACCGTGCAACCCCCACGCGGCTTCGGCGACCAGCCCGTGGCGGTCTACCACTCGCCCGATCTGCCGCCGACGCACCACTATCTGGGGTTCTACCGGTGGCTGGACGAGGGCTGGGGCGCCGACGCCATCGTCCATGCGGGCAAGCACGGGACCCTGGAGTGGCTGCCCGGCAAGGGCGTGGGCCTCTCGGCGGGCTGCTTCCCCGACGTGGCCCTCGGCGACCTGCCGGTCGTCTATCCCTTCGTGGTCAACGACCC
The DNA here is from genome assembly GCA_963702305.1 of uncultured Acidimicrobiaceae bacterium. Classification (GTDB taxonomy): domain Bacteria; phylum Actinomycetota; class Acidimicrobiia; order Acidimicrobiales; family Palsa-688; genus PALSA-693. The sequence continues at coordinate 78,375 of CAVPBX010000001.1, forward strand.
GGGCGAGGGCACCCAGGCCAAGCGCCGGGCCCACGCCACCATCGTCGACCACCTGCTGCCGCCCATGACCCGGGCGGACACCTACGACGAGGTGGCCCAGCTGGAGCAGCTGCTCGACGAGCACGCCCAGATCGCCGCCCTCGACCCCTCGAAGCTCCCGGCGATCAGGGAAAAAGTGTGGGATCTGCTGGTCGCAGCCGAGCTCCACCGGGACCTGGGTCTGGCTGCGGCCCCGGAAGGGGACGCGTTCGACGAGCTGGTCAATCACGTCGACGGTTACCTGTGCGAGCTCAAAGACGCCCAGATCCGCGGTGGCCTGCACGTCCTCGGCCAGGCCCCCAGCGGTGAAGCGCGCCTCGACCTACTGGCGGCCTTGACCCGGCTGCCGCAAGGGTCGGTGGCGTCGCTGCGCGAGGTGGTGGCGGCCCGGTTGGGCCTCGACGTCACCCGCGCCGGGGTGGACGCGCTGGATCTGGAGTGCCGCCGGCTCCTGGCTGGGGACGCCCGGCCCGGCTCGGCGGCCGAGACGGAAGTCCTGGCCTGGGTCGCCGACACGCTCAACCCGGCGCTGGACCGCACCCCCGACGAGATCGAGCGCGGTGCTGGCGGCCCTGGACGGGCGCTGGGTGGCGCCGGGTCCCAGCGGGGCGCCGACCCGCGGCATGGCCCACGTGCTGCCCACCGGGCGGAACTTCTACTCCGTCGATCCCAAGGCCCTGCCCAGCCGGCTGGCCTGGGACGTGGGTCGCGGCCTCGCCGACCAGCTGCTGGCGAGGTACCTGGCGGACGAAGGCCGGTACCCGGCCAGCGTCGGCCTGGTGGTGTGGGGAACCGCGGCCATGCGGACGGGCGGCGACGACGTCGCGGAGGCCCTGGCCCTCCTCGGCGTCCGGCCGGTGTGGCAGTCGGAGTCCGGCCGGGTCACCGGGGTGGAACTCGATCCCGGAGCACGAACTGGGCCGCCCCCGCATCGACGTGGTGTTGCGCATCTCCGGGTTCTTCCGCGACGCCTTCCCGCACCTGATCGCCCTGCTCGACGACGCCGTGGCCCTGGCCGGTTTCGCCGACGGCGACCCGCGGATCTTCGGGGCCAAACCCGGCGCCTACGGCTCGGGGATCCTGCCGCTGCTGGAGAGTCGCAACTGGCGCAGCGACGAGGACCTGGCCGCGGTCGTACGTGGCCTGGGGCGGCTACAGCTACGGGCGGGCCGGCATGGGCGTGCCCGCGGCCGACGCCATGCGCCGGCGCTTCGCCGGGATCGAGATCGCGGTCAAGAACCAGGACAACCGGGAGCACGACATCTTCGACTCTGACGACTACCTCCAGGACCACGGCGGCATGATCGCCACCGTGCGCGCCTTGTCGGGCCGGGCGCCGACCGCGATCTTCGGCGACTCCGCCGACCCGGCCCGCCCCCGGGTGCGTCGCCTGGAAGAGGAAGTGGCCCGGGTGGTCCGCACCCGGGTGCTCAACCCGAAGTGGATCACGGCCATGACCCGGCACGGCTACAAAGGGGCGTTCGAGATGGCCGCCACCGTCGACTACCTGTACGGGTACGACGCCACCGCCCACGTGGTCGAGGATTGGATGTACGAGCGGGTCACCGACGCCTACGTCGCCGACCCCGAGATCCGCAAGTTCCTCGAGGCCTCCAACCCCTGGGCCTTGCGGGCCATGGCCGAACGGCTCCTGGAGGCCAGCGAGCGAGGACTGTGGTCGGCGTCGGCGGGCGCCCTGCAGACCTTGCGGGCCGCGGTGCTGGAGGCCGAGGGGTGGGAGGAGTCCCGATGAACGAACCCCAGCTGCCGTTCTCCGCCGTCGTCGGACTCGAGGACGCCAAGCTGGCCCTGATCCTCAATGCCGTCGACCCGGGCATCGGCGGGGTGCTGCTGCGGGGCCAAAAGGGGAGCGCCAAGTCGACCCTGGCCCGGGGTCTGGCCGCCTTGCTCCCCGGCGCCGCGCCGTTCGTCGAGTTGCCGATCGGCGCAACCGAGGACCGGGTGGTGGGCACCCTCGACCTGGCCGCGGCGCTGACCGGGGGCGAACAGCGGTTCGCCCCCGGGTTGCTGGCTGCGGCTGACGGCGGGGTCCTGTACGTGGACGAGATCAACCTCCTGCCCGACCACCTGGTCGACGTGCTCCTCGACGTGGCGGCCAGCGGCATCAACCGGGCGGAGCGCGAGGGATCTCCCACGTGCACTCCAGCCGCTTCCTGCTCATCGGCTCCATGAACCCGGAGGAGGGCGACCTGCGACCCCAGCTGCTGGACCGGTTCGGGCTGGCCGTCGACGTGCGGGCGTCCACCGATCCGGTCGAACGAGCCGCGGCGGTGCGCGGCCGCTTGGCGTTCGATGCCGATCCGGCCCGGGCCGCGGCCGCCGTGGCCGGGGCCGAGGCCGATCTCACCGGGCGTCTCGCCGCAGCCCGGCCGGCTGACCTGCCCGACGAGATGGTCGATGCCATCACCGCCCTGTGCACCGCCGTCGGCGCGGAAGGGCTGCGGGCGGACCTGACGATCTGCCGGGCGGCCGCCGCCCTGGCCGGATGGGAGGGCCGACCCAGCGTGACCGCCCCGGACGTGCGGCGGGTGGCGCCGCTGGCGTTGGCCCACCGGGCCCGGCGGGACCCGCTGGAGCCGGCCGGGATGGACCAGGAACGGCTGGCGGAGGCCTTGGCCGAGCACCTCGGAGAAGAAGAAGACGAAGACGATGACGACGACGTCGCCGGCGGCGGCGAGGCGGGCGGCGGGCCCCGACCCCCGGTCACCCCCGGGCCCGCCACGGTCACCCCGCTGCCAGGAGGGGGCGCGGCCGATCGCCGGCAAACCGCGCCCGCCTCGGGGCGGCGGGTGCCGACCGAGGCCCAGCGGGGGCGGCTCGTCGGTGACCGCGCCCCCGACGGGCCGATCGGCTCGGTCGCGGTGGGGGCGACCGTGCGGCGCGCCGCGGCCCGGGTTGCGGCCGGGCCAGGGGAGCCGCTGGTCAGGCCCGACGACCTGCGCCAGGCGGTGCGGGTCCAGCCCAGCGCCAGCCTGATCGTGCTGGCCGTCGACGCCTCCGGGTCGATGGGGGCCCCGCAGCGCATGGAGGCGGCAAAGGGGGCCGTGCTCGGCTTGCTGACCGACGCCTACCAGCACCGCGACCTGGTCGCCCTGGTGGCCTTCAGGGGGGATGACGCCACCGTGCTGCTGCGGCCCACGGGCAGCGTCGAGGTGGCCCAGGCTCGACTGGCGGAGCTACCGACTGGGGGGCGCACACCGTTGGCGGCCGGGTTGTCGACCGCCCTGGGCGTGGCCACCGCACCCGGCCGGGCCGCGACCCACCGGCCCTTGCTCGTCCTGATCACCGACGGTCGGGCCACCGCCGGGCCGCCCGGCATCGACCCGGTCTCCGCCGCGGTGGCCGCGGCGGCCCAGGCCCGCCGGGCCGGGGTGGACTCGGTGGTGATCGACGTGGAGGACACCGGCCCCTCTGCTGGCCCGCCCCGCCTGGGCCTGGGCCTGGCCCGCCAGCTCGCCGACCACATGGGCGCCCGCCACCTCCGGCTGGCCGAGCTGACCTCCGCGGGGGTCCAGCACGCCGTCCGGGCTGCGTTGCGGTAGGCCGGCGATAGCGTCACGTCTCATGCGCCTGCTGTTGGTGGCCCCGCCCGGGGCGGGAAAGGCACCCAGGCCGAGCGGCTCGCGGCTCACTACCACATCGTCCACATCGCGAGCGGCGAGCTGTTTCGCAAGGAAGTAGCGGCCGGAACGGAGATCGGCCGGGCCGCGGCGGAGTATCTCGACCGGGGTGATCTCGTCCCCGACGAGCTGGTCATCCAGATGCTCACCATCCCGGTGCTCGAAGCCGCCCGGCAAGGTGGCTACGTCTTGGACGGGTTTCCCAGAACGCGGCGGCAGGCCGAGGAGGCCTATCGGATGGCCCAGCAATTCGACGGGGTAGAGCTGCAGGCGGTGATCCACCTGCAGGTGAGCCGGGAGGAACTGCGGCGGCGGCTGCTGGCCCGGGCCAGTCGGGAAGGGCGCAGCGACGACACCGAGGCCACCATCAATCACCGCCTCGACGTCTTCGACACCGAGACCAGGCCGCTGCTCGGCTTCTACGCCGGCCGGGGCCTCGTTATCGACATCGACGGCGAGCAACCGGTCGACAAGGTCTTCGCCGACATCGTGGCCGCGGTCGACGGGCGACGCGGCGAGCGTCACTAGGGACGGGGGACCTCGAGGTGGGCCGCCACGTCCGCCCAGGTCGCGGGCGCCGGCCCGTCTTCGACCACCAGGCCGCCGGCGATCACCACCCACCACGGCGCCTGCGTCACCCCGTAGTCGTGCCACGCCGCGCTGGACATGATTACCGGGATGTGCCCCGGGGCCAGCGCCGCCACCTTGCGGGCGCTCTCGGTCTCCGGGCTCGGGGTCACCAACACCACCGCGGCGTCGGTCGGGTGCGCCGCGGGCGCCGCGGACCCGGGCCACAGCGGCTGGCACCCGTAGCAACTACTGGTCAGAAACAGCAGCACCACCCGATGGCGGTCAACCCCCACCCGTCGGGGCGTCCCGTCGGGGCTCACGCCCGCCACCTCGGCTGCCGGCACCCCCAACCGGGCGGCGCGGTGTCGGTGGGACCGCCGTCGGGCTCGCCAATCCAGGAGCCGCATCAGGGGCACGGTACCAACCCGCGACGCCGTCCAGGTCGACCAACCCGGCCGGTACGTGCAAGTCTGCCCGGCGTGCACATCGGAGTGTTGGGAGCGACCGGACCGGCGGGCCAAGCGGTGGCCGTGCAGTTGGCGGGTATCGGGATCGAGGTGATCGTCGGTTCCCGATCGGAGGAACGGGCGGCCGAGACCGTCGCCAGCCTGACCGAACGCTGGCCGGATCGTGACCTGCCCCTCCTGCCCGGGGCCAACGAGCGCGCCGCCGGCGCCGATCTGGTCGTGGTCGCCACCCCGTGGGACGGCGTGCTGACCACGGTGAGCGCGGTGGAAGCCGAGCTGGCCGGCAAGATCGTGATCTCCATGGCCAACGCCCTGACCAGGTGGGGCAAGGACATGGTGCCGCTGCTGCCGCCCACGGGTTCGGTCACCGTGGCGGTCGCCCGCGCCCTGCCGAAGTCGCGGGTGGTCGGGGCCTTCCATCACCTGCCCGCCGGCCCTTGGGGTGATCTCGACCACGGCCTGGAGGCCGACGTCATGGTCTGCTCGGACGACCGGTCCGCCACCGACGAGGTGGTGGCCCTGATCGATCGGCTGCCGGGGCTCCGAGGTGTCGACTCAGGCAGCCTGGCGAGCGCGCTGGCCATCGAAGCGCTGACGCCCGCCCTGCTGGAGATCAACCGGCGGTACAAGGTCCACGCCGCCCTGCGGATCACCGGACTGCCCGGCGGGAGCCCCACTGACGTCCACCACATGAAGGCCGTGCAGCTCTACGACACGGCCCGTCAGGCCGTCGTACCGTTCGAACCGGGTCCGGTGGTCAAGATGTACACCTGCGGGATCACGCCCTACGACGCGGCCCATCTCGGCCACGCCGCGACCTATCTGGCCTACGACATCCTGCAGCGACGGCTGCGGGACCGGGGGCACGAGACCCAGTGCGTCCGCAACGTGACCGACGTCGACGACGACATCCTGCGCAAGGCCCGCGAGCTCGGCGTGCACTACCTGGATCTCGCCGCAGAGGAGGTCAACCGCTTCGACGCGGACATGGCCGCCCTGGGGCTCCTGCCCGCCTTCTCGGAGCCGAGGGCCACGTCCGCCATTCCCGACATCCTGGGGTTCATCGGGATGGTGCTGGAGTCGGGTCACGCCTACCAATCGGGCGGCGGGGTCTACTTCGACGTGTCGTCATTCGGCCGGTTCGGCCAGGTCAGCCACCTGGACCGCTCGACGATGCTGGAATTGGCCCGCGAGCGCGGCGGCCACCCGGAGGACCCCAACAAGCGCGACCCCCTCGACTTCGTCCTGTGGCAGCCGTCCGCGCCCGACGAGCCGGCGTGGGAGTCGCTGTGGGGCCCCGGGCGGCCCGGCTGGCATATCGAGTGCTCGGCGTTGGCGCTGCGCGAGCTGGGGGAGACCATCGACCTGCACGGCGGGGGGTCCGACCTGATCTTCCCGCATCACGAGTGCGAGACCGCCCAGTCGGAGGCGGCCACCGGTTCGCCGTTCGTGCGCCACTGGATGCACGGCGGGATGGTGCGCCTGGGGGGCACGAAGATGTCGAAGTCCCTCGGCAACCTGGTGTTCGTGCACGATCTGCTCAAGGAGTGGGAGGGCGCGGCCATCCGGCTGGCCATCCTGGGCCACCACTACCGGACGGACTGGGACTGGCACGACGAGCTCATGCCGGAGGCCGCCATCCGGCTGGCGCGCTGGCGGGCCGCCGGCGCCGGCGACGGCGCGCCTGGGCCGAGGTCCGCGCCGCCCTGGACGACGATCTCGACACGCCCGACGCCATGGCGGCCATCGACGCCGCGGCCGCGGCCGGCCAGGGCGTGTCGAAGTGCGGCCGCCTCTCGTCCTGCAGCGCGTCGCCTGACCCGGGTCAGGGCGCTCCCCGTATCCTGGCGATGGAAGACGCTCCGCACCTGACGCGTGTACCTGCCCGACGGCTCCCCCCGCGACCTGCCCGCCGGGTCCACCGGCGCCGACCTGGCCAGGTCCATCGGGCGCGGCCTGGCCCGGGCGGCCGTGGCGGTCGAGGTCGACGGCGAGGCGCGGGACCTGACGGCGCCGCTGCCCGAGGAGCCCGGGTCGCGGTCATCACTGCCGACACCGAGGCCGGTCGGCACGTGCTGCGCCACTCCACCGCCCACGTGCTGGCCGAGGCCGTCACCGATCTGTGGCCGGGGGCCCGCTACGCCATCGGGCCGGCCATCGAAGACGGCTTCTACTACGACTTCGAGCTGCCGGGCGGCCTGCACTTCTCCGAGGACGACCTGGCTCGGATCGACGCCCGCATGCGGGCCATCGTCGCCGAGGATCAACCGTTCGTCCGCGAGGAGCACACCGTCCCCGAGGGGCTGGAGCTCTTCGCCGACCAGCCGTACAAGACGGAGATCATCGAAGGCGTCGACACGTCCGAGGGCGCGGGCGCCGGGGTGGTGAGCGCCTACCGCAACACCGACACCTTCGTGGATCTGTGCCGGGGTCCGCACGTCCCGTCCACTGGCCGGTTGGGGCATTTCCAGCTCATGAAGGTGGCCGCGGCCTACTGGCGCGGTGACGAGCACCGGCCCCAGCTGCAGCGGATCTACGGCACCGCGTGGGAATCCAAGGCGGCCCTCGAGGACCACCTGACCCGCCTGGAGGAGGCGGAGAAGCGCGACCATCGCCGGCTCGGGGCCGAATTGGACCTGTTCCACTTCCCGCCCGAGATCGGCGGGGGGCTGCCGGTCTTCCATCCCAAGGGCGGCATGATCCGCAAGCTGATGGAGGACTATTCGCGGGCCGAGCACGAGAAGGCCGGATACCAGTTCGTCTGGACGCCGCACCTGGCCAAGTCGACGCTGTACGAGACGTCGGGCCACCTGGAATGGTACAAGGACGGCATGTACCCCCCGATGGAGATGGAGGGCGCCACCTACTACCCCAAACCGATGAACTGCCCGATGCACATCCTCATCTACCAGGCCCGCCAGCACTCCTACCGGGAGCTGCCGATCCGCCTGTTCGAGTTCGGGACGGTCTACCGCTTCGAGCGGTCCGGGGTCCTCAACGGGCTGCTCCGTGTCCGGGGCATCACCCAGGACGACTCCCACATCTTCTGCACCCCGGATCAGCTGGGACCCGAGCTGGCCGACCTGTTGGCGTTCGTCCTGCGCATCCTGCGGGCCTTCGGGCTGACCGAGTTCGAAGCCGAGCTGGCGACCCGGCCCGACAAGTTCGTCGGCGACCCGGCGGAATGGGACGTGGCCACCGAGGCCCTGCGCCAGGCCCTCGAAGCCGCCGACATCCCCTACGTGGTGGCCGAGGGGGAGGGGGCCTTCTACGCCCCCAAGATCGACGTGCACGTTCGCGACGCCATCGGGCGCCGCTGGCAGGTGTCCACCCTCCAGGTCGACTTTCAGGAGCCCCAGCGTTTCGGGATGGAGTACGTCGGCGCCGACAACAACCGCCACCGCCCGCAGATGATCCATCGGGCCCTGTTCGGCTCGATCGAGCGCTTCTTCGCCATCCTGATCGAGCACTACGCGGGCGCCTTCCCCGTGTGGCTGGCCCCCGTCCAAGCGCGCATCCTCCCGGTCCGCGACGACCACCAGCCCTATGCCGACCAGGTGGCGGCCGAACTGCGGGCGGTGGGCATCCGGGTCGATGTCGTCGCCGCGGACGAGCCGCTCGGGGGGCGGGTCCGCAAAGGCAAGCTGGAGAAGGTGCCCTATCTGCTGGTGGTCGGCGACGACGACGTCGCCGCCGGCACGGTGGGCGTCAATTCCCGGGAGAAGACGCGGCCGGACCGGGGGGTCCCGGTCGCCGAGTTCGTCACCGCCCTGCAGGCGGAGATCGACTCGCACGCCCTCGGGCCGCTCTCTGCGTGAGCGGGCTGGAACGGCTGTGGGCCGGGTGGCGCAGCCAGTACATCGAAACCGCGACCGGATCCGCGGATCGGGGCTGCGTCTTCTGCGCCATCCTGTCGAGCGGCCTGCCCGACGAGGAGACGCATGTGGTGTGGCGCCACCCCGAGGGTACGGCGGTGGCCTTGCTCAACGCCTTCCCCTACGCCAGCGGCCATCTCATGGTGCTGCCCACCCGCCATGTGGGCGAGATCGAGGACCTCGACGCCGCCGAGGGGGTCGCCATCTGGGGCGGCGTCGGCGACGCGGTCCGAGCGCTCAAGGCGGCCTACCGGCCGGACGGGCTGAACGTCGGCGCCAACCTGGGACGCGCCGCGGGGGCCGGCGTCCCCGGGCACTTCCATGTCCACGTGCTGCCCCGTTGGGGCGGCGACACCAATTTCATGACTTCCGTCGCCGACACCCGGGTCCTGCCCGAGGCCTTGTCGGCCAGCGCGGCGAAGGTACGCGCCGCCTGGCCTCGGTAATCTGACAACCGTGCCGACGGCTGAGGAGATCGCCCAGCAGGTTCGAGTGGCCCTCGACGCCGGGGACCTGGACGCCTACCGGGAGCTGCTGGACCCGCACGCCACCTGGGGTCCGCCGGACGACCCGGTGTCGGGCTGTCATAGCCGCGACGAGGTTCTGGCCTGGTACGGCCGCAGCCGGGACGCCGGGATGCGGGCCCGGGTCACCGAAGTGGCGGTAGGCGCCGGAAAGCTCCTCGTCGGCATGCGGGTCGTAGGCCGCCCGGCGGCCGAGGACGCCGGCGGCGAAGCCGACCGGTGGCAGGTGTTGACACTGGGCGACGGGCGCATTGTCGACATCCGGGGCTTCGACGATCGCGTCGAGGCGGCCCGCCGCGCCGGCGTCCGGGACTAGCCCCCGGCCGAGTCCCGGCGGACCTTGTCCCAGAGGTTCTGGGGGAGCGGGTCGTAGTGGTCGTGCTCGGCATGGAAGCTGCCGCGCCCGCCCGTGATGGAACGCAGGTCGATGGCGTAGCGCAGGATCTCGGAGGTGGGGACGAGGGCGGTGACGATGGAGTCGCCGTCGTTGCCGGCCTCGGTGCCCTGCACCCGGCCCCGGCGGCTGTTGAGGTCGCCCATGACGTCGCCCTGATAGGCCGCCGGCACGGTGACCTCGATTTTGGAGATGGGCTCCAGCAGAATCGGTCCCGCTTTCTCCATGGCCTCCCGGAAGCCGATGGCACCGGCCATCTTGAAGCTCATTTCCGACGAATCGACCGAGTGGTACTTGCCGTCGAAGCAGGTGACCCGGACGTCGACAACGGGCCAGCCGTGGGTGCCGCCGGTGGCCATGGCCTCCTCCACGCCCTTCTGGACCGCGGGGATGAACTGCCGGGGGATGGCGCCCCCGACGATCTGGTCGACGAACTCGAATCCGGCGCTCCGTTCCAAGGGCTCGATGCGGATGAAGGCCACTCCGAACTGGCCGTGCCCGCCGGTCTGCTTCTTGTACTTGCCCTCGGCTTCGGCCGTGCCGAGGATCGTCTCCCGGTAGGGGACCACTACCGGCTCGGTCGAGCACCTCCACCCCAAACTTGCGAGCCAGCCGCTCGGTCACGATCGCCAGGTGGGTCTCGCCCATCCCGCCCAGCAAGGTCTGATGGGTCTCGTCGTCGCGGTAGACCGACAGCGCCGGGTCCTCCTCCTGGAGCCGGTGCAGGGCGGTCATGAGCTTGTCCTCGTCGCCCTTCGACTTGGGGACTGATGCCGACCCGCAGCACCGGCTCCGGCACCGGCCGGGGCGGGATCACCACCGGGGTGCCCTTCGGCGCCAGGGTGTCGCCGGTGACGACGTCCGGCAGCTTCGCCACCGCGCCGAGGTCGCCCACGGGCAGTTCATCGACGGGGATCTGCTCCTTGCCGCGGAGGCTGAACGGGGCGTGGATGCGTTCGTCGGTATGGGTGCGGGCGTTGACGAGGCTGTCGTCCGGCCGCACCCGACCCGACAGGACCTTGAACAGGCTGATCTTGCCGACGTGGCGGTCGGCGAGGGTCTTCCACACCCAGGCCAGGGGCGGGCCGTCGGGGTCGGGTGCCACCTCAGCGGTGGCCCCGCCGGCGTTCACGGTGACGGGCGGGCGGTCGAGCGGCGAGGGACCGATCTCGCAGATGAAGGTGGCGAGCCGATCGACGGCAATCTGCTTGGTCGCCGACCCGCACACCACCGGGATACACCTGGGCGGACGCCACCCCGTGCGCCAGGGTCTCCTCCAGCTGCTTGACGGACGGCACCTCGCCGTCCAGGTAGCGCTCCATCAGGTCGTCGTCGGCGACCACGATCCCCTCGACCAGGGCGTCGTGCACCGAATGCTCCCGGCCGGCCATGTCGTCGGGGATGGGCCCGGTGCTGGGCCGGCCGCCGTCGTAGGTGATCGCGGTGTCCGACAGCAGGTCGGCGACGCCCCGGAATTCGGCTTCCTCGCCGATCGGCAGTTCGAGGGGCGCCACGCCGGCGCCGAACGTGGTCTGCAGGTCTTCGAGGGTCCGCTCGAAGGAGGCCCGCTCCCGATCGAGCTTGTTGACGAAGATCAGCCGGGGTAGTCCCATCCGGGCCGCGATCTTCCACATGCTGCGCGGTCTGCACCTCGACGCCTTCGACCGCGCTGACCACGAAGACGGCCAGGTCGGCGACGGCGAGGGCGGCGGCGGCTTCCTCCGCGAAATCGGCGTAGCCGGGGCAGTCGAGCAGGTTGATCTTGTGGCCCTCCCACTCGATGGGCGCCAGGGCAGCCGAGACCGACAACCCCCGCTTTTGTTCCTCGGGTTCGAAGTCGGTGACGGTGCGGCGTCCTCGACCCGGCCGGGCCGGCCGATCGCCCCCGAGAGGTGCAGCAGGGCTTCGGTGAGCGTGGTCTTGCCGGCCCCGCCGTGCCCGACCAGGGCGACATTGCGGATCGTCGCCGGTGGGTAGGCCTTCACCGGTGATCACTCCCGTGGCAATGGTCCTCCTTCCCCGGTCCCGGGCGGGTCCCGGGATCCCCCCTACGTCCTTGGTCCGAAGAACGCCAGCGTAACGGTCCGCGGTGGTACCCTGAGCGACTAACTGACCGTCAGTTTCCGATCGGGGCCAGGGCCCACGGCCGGGACTGGCATGAGGAGTCTTTTCACCAGTGTTCGACGGACGGTTTCCGCTCGGGAGTCGACCGGGCGGTCAAGCCCATCGGCGGGATGCTCAGGCGGACGGGCCTCTCGCCCGACCACCTGACCGCATTCGGTCTGCTGCTGGCGATCCCCACCGCCTGGGCCATCGCCACCGGGCGCCTCGGGCTCGGGCTCGGGTCTGCTCATCGGCTCCGCGGTGCCCGACCTGCTCGATGGGGCCCTGGCCAAAGCGTCGGGCCGAGCCAGCGTGCGAGGTGCCTTCTTCGATTCGGTGGCCGACCGGGTCACCGACAGCTTGGTGCTGGGCGGCATGGCCTGGTACCTGCTGGACCGGCACCACGGCCACCTGGTCCTGCTGCCGATGGCGGTGCTGGGGGCGTCGTTGCTGATTTCCTACGAGCGGGCCAAGGCCGAGTCGCTGGGCTTCGACGCCAAGGGCGGGCTCATGGAGCGGGCCGAACGGGTGGTGGTCCTGTGCGCCGGCCTGGCCTTCAGCTTCCTGCTGATCCCGCTGCTGTGGCTGATGCTGGCCCTGACCATGGCCACCGCCGTCCAACGATTCGTCAAGGTCTGGCGCCAGGCCACCGCTGCCGGCCACGGGCCCCCGCCGGCCGAACGGCCGGTCTTCGTGCGCCGGGCCGGCTACGCCCGGGGCGAGCCGCCCGCCGTCGCCGCCCGGTGGCGGGCCTGGCGGGAGGCCAACGGTTGGGTGCCGCGGTCCGCCCGCTACGCCGACGGTTCGCATCGCGGCAGCGCCACCGCCCGCTGGCAGGAACGCCGGCAGGCCCGTCTGGCCCGGCTGGCCGGTGGTGACCAGGGGCGCTCCGACGCGGTGACGCCGATCCGGCGCCGCTACGGCTCGCGCCGGCCCTGAGCCTCCCGCCGACCCTGCGCCTGTCCCCCGCCCTGAGCGCCTTTCGGGCCGGCTCGGTGGCGGCCGCGGTGCTGCCGGCGCCGGTGAGCCGGCGGGTGGCCGAAGGGGTCGCGGTGCTGGCCGGACGCGAACCCCTGCCGGCCATGAGCCGGCGGCGGGCGCAGGTCGCCCGTCACCTCCGGCGGGTCTACGGATCGGACATCGGCCGGTGGGAGCTGAGCCGGCGGGTGGACGAGGCCTTCGCGTCGTACGCCCGGTACTGGGCCGAGAGCCTCCGGCTGCCCAGTCTGGGGGCGGCGGAGCTCACCGCGGGCTGCCCCTACGAGGGCTTCGAGCACATCGCGGCGGGCGAGGCCGCGGGGCGAGGCACCATCCTGGCCCTGCCCCACCTCGGTGGGTGGGAATGGGCCGGTAGCGAGCTGGCCGCCACCGGGCATCCGATCTCCGTGGTGGTGGAGGCGCTGGACCCTCCTGAGCTGTTCGAGTGGTTCGTGTCCTTCCGCGAGCGGCTGGGCATGCACGTCATCCCCATGGGCCCGGGCGCCGGAGCCGCCTGCACCCAGGCGTTGGCGGCCAACCATCTGCTGTGCCTGCTGTGCGACCGCCTCGTCGGCAACGCCGCCGGGGTGGGCGTGGACTTCTTCGGGGAGCGCACCCGGCTGCCCGCCGGGCCGGCCACGCTGGCCCTGCGCACCGGCGCCGCCCTGGTGCCCTGCGCGGTGTACTTCGCCCAGGCGACCAACCAGCACGTGGCGTTCGTGCGGCCCCGGATCGAACTGCGCCGGCAGGGTCGCCTCCGCGAGGACGTCCAAGTGGGGACCCAGGCCCTGGCCGGCGAGTTGGAGTGGCTGATCCGCCGGGCTCCCACCCAGTGGCATCTGATGCAGCCCAACTGGCCGTCCGACGCCGAGTACCAGTAGCCGACCGGGATCGCCCCGTATCCTCGCGACGTGAACGATGCGCCCAGGCGACCCGAGGATGCCGGCAAGGACTTTCTTGACCTCATCGAGCGGCGGGTGGCCCGAACTTCGGACCTGGCCACGAAATCGCGGCTGCGGGCCCTGCAAGCGGCCGCGTCGGAACTCGGCCGGGCGGTGCTCGGCGGGCTGCTCGTCGAGTTCAGTGAACACCAGAGCCCAGATCGGAGCGCCGGGCCGTCCGCGCCGGGCGTGAGGTCCCAGGAGTAGCCTCCCGCCGTGCGGGTAGGCCTGGTGTGTCCATACAGCCTCACCGTGCCAGGAGGCGTCCAGGGACAGGTGCTGGGATTGGGGCGGGCGCTGCGCCAGGCCGGCGTCGACGCCCGGGTGCTGGGGCCCTGCGACGGGCCGCCGCCCGACACCTTCGTCACCCCCCTGGGCAATTCCATCCGGACGGCGTCGAATGGCTCCATGGCCGCCATCGCCCCCGACGCCGCCGCGTCCCTGCGCACCATCCGGGCCCTCCGCGACGAGCAGTTCGACGTGGTCCACCTGCACGAGCCGCTGGCGCCCGGCCCGACCCTGACGGGCCTGGTCTTCACCGATGGCCCCCTGGTCGGCACGTTCCATCGGGCCGGCGAGAGCTCGTGGTACCGGGCCCTCAAGCCCCTGGGCGCCTGGGCTGTCAGCCGGCTGACGGTGCGGGCTGCCGTCTCAGAGGAAGCCCGCGCCGCGGTCGTCCGACTGTTCGGCGGCACCTACGAGGTGGTCTGGAACGGCATCGATGTGGCGCGGTTCCAGGAGGCCACCCCCTGGCCGACCGACGGTCCGACCATCCTCTTCATCGGTCGTCACGAGCCCCGCAAGGGCCTGGCCGTGCTGATCGACGCCCTGGCCCGTCTGCCCGCCGACGTGCACCTCTGGGTCGCGTCCGAAGGCCCCGAAACCGCCCGCCTCCGCCACCTGACCTGCGACGACGAAAGGGTGGAATGGCTCGGCACCATCAGCGATCGGGAGAAGATCCGTCGCGTCCGATCGGCCGACGTCCTGTGTGCGCCCTCGCTGCACGGTGAGAGCTTCGGGGTCATCCTGCTGGAAGGGATGGCCGCGGGCACCCCGGTCGTCGCCAGTGACCTGGTGGGCTACCGCAACGTCGCCCGACCCGACGAGGACGCCCTGCTGACCCCGCCCGGGGACCCGGTCGCCCTGGCCGCGGCGCTGACGGTGATCCTCGAGGGCGGCCCGCGGGTGGAGGCCCTGGCGGCCAGCGGCGTCCAGCGGGCTGCCACCTTCTCGTTGGAGAGCCTCGCCAAGCGCTACATCGATCTGTACGACGACGCCCAGCGCGGGCACTGACAGCCGGCGCCCGCTGTCGGGGTCCCGGCTGCCCTACCATTCTCCCGACATGTGCAGACCGCTCCTGTGACCCCGCCGGCCCGGGCCAAGCTGCTGGTGGCCCTCTTCGCCGGGGTGCCGGCGGTGGTGCTGGGCGTCATCGCCCTGCTCGTGGGCGGCGCGGTGGTGGGGGTCATCGTCCTGGTGGTGGTCGCAGCCGGGTTGGCGGCATGGGCCCGACTCCGAGGTGAGCACCGGGTCCTGGCGGCCCTCGGGGGACGCCCGGCCGACCCCGTGACCGACGCCCGCTTGTGGAACCTCGTCGACGGTCTCAGCATCGGGGCAGGCGTGCGCCCGCCGCGGGTGCAGGTCGTCGAGAGCCCGGGCCTCAACGCCCTGGCGGCCGGCACCCGCCCCAACCACGCCGTCGTCGGAGTCACGACCGGGCTGCTCAGCGAGCTCGACCGCATCGAGCTGGAGGCCGTGCTGGCCGAGGAGCTCACCCAGATCCGCCGCCAGGAGACCCTGCCGGCCACCCTGCTGGCCGCCACGTTCGGGTGGGGACGGGGCTTGGCCGTACCCGCGGACCACGACGCCCAGGCTGACCAGGCGGCCGTCACCCTCACCCGCTATCCGCCGGCGCTGGCCGCGGCGCTCGAGAAGATGGACGCCAAGGGGTCCCAGGTGGTCGGCCAACCGGCGTCCATGGCCCACCTGTGGCTGGCCGACCCGACCACACCGGGCACCCGGGGCCGAGGTCGCCTGCCGCTACGCGAGCGGATCGAAGCGCTCCGAGAGCTCTGAGCGGCCGTGGCGGGCCGGACCCGCCGGGGGACGGCCCTAATCGCTCGGGCGACGTGGTGTCCGCCCCGTAGACTGCGCCTATGGCTTCTTCCGACACGGCAGGCACCCCGGCCCCGGCGCACTCCGGGCGCCGCACGGGCACCGATCTGGTCAAACGGGGCTTGGCCGAGATGCTCCGGGGTGGAGTCATCATGGACGTCGTCACCGCGGAGCAGGCCAAGATCGCCGAGGACGCCGGGGCGGTGGCGGTGATGGCGTTGGAGCGAGTCCCGGCCGACATTCGCCGCGACGGCGGGGTGGCCCGGATGAGCGACCCGGCCCTGATCGAAGCGATCAAGGCGGCGGTGACCATCCCGGTGATGGCCAAAGCCCGGATCGGCCACTTCGCCGAGGCGCAGGTACTCGAGTCGCTGGGTGTCGACTACGTGGACGAGAGCGAGGTGCTCACGCCCGCCGACGAGGTCAACCACATCGACAAGTGGTCGTTTACCGTCCCGTTCGTGTGTGGCGCCACCAACCTCGGGGAGGCGTTGCGGCGCATTTCGGAAGGGGCGGCCATGATCCGCTCCAAAGGCGAAGCCGGTACCGGCGACATCAAGGAGGCGGTACGCCACCTGCGGTCCATAACCGGTGACATCCGGCGGATCACCCAGGCCGACAGCGCCGAGCGCTACGGGTGGGCCAAGCAGCTGCAGGCCCCGGTGTCGCTGGTGCAGGAGGTGGCCGAGACGGGCCGGCTGCCGGTCCCGCTGTTCTGCGCGGGCGGCATCGCCACCCCGGCGGACGCGGCGTTGGTGATGCAGTTGGGCGCCGAGGCGTGTTTCGTGGGCAGCGGCATCTTCAAGAGCTCCGATCCGGCCCGGTTCGCCCGCGCCATCGTGGAGGCCACCACCCACTTCAAGGACCCGCAGATCGTGGCCAAGGTGAGCCGGGGCCTCGGCGAGGCCATGCGCGGCGAGGAGTCCAACACGGTGGAAACCCGCCTGGCCGATCGAGGCTGGTAGGGCGGCGGCTACACTCGACGTATGGGAAGGATCCCGCCAGGTGCACGCGGTCAATGGCGTGAGACAGGTCGGGGTGCTGGCCCTGCAGGGCGACGTTCAGGAGCACGTCCAGGTCCTGGCTGACCTGGGGGTGGCACCCCGCGAGGTGCGCACCGCGGCCGACCTGGCGGTGGTCGACGCCCTCATCCTGCCCGGAGGCGAGTCCACCACCATGTCGTTGCTGTTGGAGTCCTCGGGCCTGCTCGAGCCGCTTCGGGACCGCCTGCGGGAGGGCCTGCCGGCCTTCGGGACCTGCGCCGGGATGATCCTGCTGGCGACCGACGTCGTCGACGGCCGTCCCGACCAGCACCGATTGGGGGCCATCGACATCGGCGTGCGGCGCAACGCCTTCGGCCGGCAGGTCGACTCGTTCGAGACCGACCTGATGGTGAAAGGACTGGGCGATCCGCTGCATGCGGTCTTCATCCGGGCTCCCGTGGTGGAGTGGGTCGGCCCGGACGTGGAGGTGCTGGCGAGCGTGACCGGCACGGACGGCACGTCGCGCCCGGTCGTCTGCCGCCAAGGACCGGTGCTGGTCTGCGCATTCCACCCGGAGCTCTCGGGCGACCGGCGCCTGCACCAGGCGTTTCTGGACGGGGCGGACGCGGCCCGGGCCGTGCCGTGCCGGGCGAATCAAGAGGAGGGATCGCACAACCATGTCGGGACATAGCAAGTGGGCCACGATCAAGCACAAGAAGGGCGCCGCGGATCAGGCCCGAGGGAAGTTGTTCGCCAAGTTGATCCGCCAGGTCGAGGTGGCGGCGCGCGAGGGCGGCGGCGACCGCGACGACAACCCGACGCTGCGCACCATGTACCAGAAGGCCCGAGAGGCGTCGGTGCCGCTCGACACCATCGAGCGGGCCATCAAGCGGGGGACCGGCGAGCTGGAGGGGGTCCGCTATGAGCAGGTCTCCTATGAGGGCTACGCCCCGAGTGGGGTGGCCGTGATCGTGGAGTGCCTCACCGACAACCGCAACCGGACCGGCGCGGATATCCGGGCCACGTTCAGCAAGAACGGCGGCTCGATGGCCGAGCCGGGCGCGGTGGCGTGGCAGTTCGACCGCAAGGGCGTCATCCTGGTCGCCAAGCCGGCCGACGGCGGTGGCGTCACGGAGGACGACCTCATGCTGGTAGCCCTGGAGGCCGGAGCGGAGGACATCAGCGACGCCGGGGACCATTGGCAGGTGACCACCCCGCCGAGCGACATGCCGGCGGTTCGAGACGCGCTCGAGGCCGCCGGTATCGCGGTGGAATCGGCGGAGGTGACCCTTTTGCCGTCCACGGTGGTGCCCCTCGACAACGAGTCCGATGCCAAGAAAGTGCTCCACCTGGTCGACCTGTTGGAAGAGCACGACGACGTGCAGAACGTCTACGCCAACTTCGACATCCCGGACAGCATCCTCGAACTGGTCGAGGCCTGACCGTGACTGATGGAGCGGACCAAGAGGTCGGCCTCGGAGGTGGCGAGGGCCCCCCCGGTCCCGGCGACCCGGCGCCGGAGTTCTGCCTGGACGGCACCGGCGGGCACACCTACTGCCTTAGCGACCATCGGGGCGAACCGGTCCTGCTGGTCTTCTACCCGGCGGATCACTCGCCGGTGTGCACCCAGCAGCTCCGGTCCTACTCCGAGGACCTCAACGAGTTCGAAGCCCTGGGCGCCACCGTGCTGTGCCTCAGCCCCCAGGACGTGGCCAGCCACGAGGCGTTTGCCGTCGCCCAGGGACTGCGGCTCCCGCTGCTGGCGGACCCGGAGAAGACCGTCGGCGAGGCCTACGGGATCCTGGGCCCGTTGGGCTTCTATCGCCGTTCGATCTTCGTGGTCGGGCGCGACGGCGTGATCCGCTTCGCCCGGCGGTCGCTGAGCAACCTGACCTACGTCCCCACGGCCGACTTGGTCGACGCCATCCGGACGACGGAGGCCTGACCGGCCGACGGGCGTCCACCACCCCCAGTCCACCACCCCCGCAAGTCCACCACCCCCAAGTCCACCACCCCCAAGTCCACCACCCCGCCGCACCGGTTGCTAACCTCGAACGAGTGTTCGCCCTAGGTGTGGATCCGGGTCTGTCGCGCTGCGGGTACGGGGCCGTCCGCAGCCACGCCGGTCAGCTCTCGGTGGCGGCCTACGGGCACCTGACGACGCCGGTCGACGACCCGCTCAGCGAGCGGCTCGGCGCCTTGTGGGAGGACCTCACCCAGCTGCTGGCCGAGCTGCGGCCCGACGTGGTGGTCGTCGAGCGGGTGTTGTTCCAGGTCAATGCCCGCACCGCCATGTCGGTGGGACAGGCCAGCGGGCTGGCCCTGGCCGCCGCGGCCCGAGCTGGATGCCCGGTGGTGCAGTACAGCCCCAACGAGGTCAAGCTGGCCGTGGCCGGCTACGGCGCCGCCACCAAGGAGCAGGTGCAGCGCATGGTGCAGGTGTTGCTCGGGCTGGCCGAGCCGCCTCGACCGGCCGACCGGGCGGACGCCCTGGCCCTGGCCGTCTGCCACCTGTCGGGAGCCGGGTTGCGGGCCGCGGCGGCCCTCCATCCGGCCGCCGGAGGTCGATCGTGATCGGGTCCCTGCGGGGGGTGGTCCTCGATCGGGTGGCCCGGGCCGGGCAAGCGGCCGAGGTGCTGGTGGAGGTCAGCGGGGTCGGCTACCGGGTGCTGGTGCCGTCGGGTGCGCTCACCCAGATCGGCGCTCCGGGGGGCCCGACGTTCCTGCACGTGCACACCCACGTCCGGGAGGACGCCCTGATCCTGTACGGGTTCCCGAGCCGGGAGGAGCGGGTGTGCTTTGAGGCCCTGATCGGCGCCCACGGGGTCGGCCCCGCAGTCGCCCTGGCGCTGCTGTCGGTGCATTCGCCGGCGGCGTTGCAGCGGGCGGTCCTGGCCGAGGATGCCGACGCCCTGATGCTGGTTCCTGGCATCGGCAAGAAGACCGCGACCCGGCTGCTGATGGAGCTCAAAGCCCGGCTGGACTTCGACCTCGACGGCACGGAATTGCACCTGGTCGGGGATGGACAGCGGGAGGCCGGCGGGGCGGGGACCGGTAAGGGCTCCGGCTCGGCCGCCACCCGAGCCGACGTGCGGGCCGCCCTCTCCAGCCTGGGCTACGGCGCGGACGAGATCCGCCAGGCCCTGGTCCGGCTGCCGGCGGACGGTGATCTCGAGGACCAGATCCGGGTGGCCCTGCGCGAGCTGGCGGGGGCCCGATGAGCGACCCTCGGCGGTAGGGGATGCGTGAGGAAGGTCTGTCGCGCCCGCTGACCGCCGTGGCCGACCCGGTGGAGGCCGCCGAAGAGGTCACCCTCCGGCCCCGCCGGCTGGCCGAGTTCGTGGGGCAGGCCCAGCTCAAGGAGCATCTGGAGATCATGCTGGAGGCGGCCCGTCGGCGGTCGCAGCCGGCCGACCACCTGCTGTTCGCCGGCCCGCCCGGGCTGGGGAAGACGTCGTTGGCCGGCATCGTCGCCAACGAGATGGGCGCCGGTTTCCGCATCACGTCGGGCCCGGCGCTGGTGCGCGCCGGAGACCTGGCCGCCGTCCTGACCAACCTGGCGGAGGGCGACGTCCTCTTCATCGACGAGATCCACCGCCTGGGCCGGGCGGTCGAGGAGATCCTCTACCCCGCCATGGAGGACTTCCAGCTGGACATCGTCCTGGGCAAGGGTCCCAGCGCCCGAACCATCCGCCTCGACCTGCCCCGCTTCACCCTGGTGGGCGCCACCACCCGCACCGGCCTCATCACCGGGCCCCTGCGAGACCGGTTCGGCTTCGTGGCCCGCCTCGACTACTACAGCGCCGGGGACCTGGACACCATCGTCCGCCGGTCCGGCGCCATCCTGGATGTCCGCCTCGATCCCGCCGGGGCGGCCGAGATCGCCGGGCGGTCCCGCGGGACGCCGCGTATCGCCAACCGGCTGCTCAAGCGGGTGCGGGACTTCGCCGAGGTGCGCGGCGACGGCTCGGTGGACGAGGACGTGGCCCGCCGCGGGCTGGAGCTCTTCGGCGTCGACCTGCTCGGGTTGGACAAGGTCGACCGGGCCATCCTGGACGCCATCTGTGCCCGGTTCGGGGGCGGTCCAGTGGGCCTGTCGACGCTGGCGGTCAGCGTGGGCGAGGAGACCGACACGGTCGAGGACGTGTACGAGCCCTATCTGCTCCAGTTGGGTCTGATGATGCGCACGCCGCGTGGCCGGGTGGCGACCCCGGCCGCCTGGCAGCACCTGGGCCTCCAGGCGCCACCCCAACCCACGCCGGAGCCCGGGCTGTTCTGACCCGTATCCTCGGCGGCGGTGGAAGTCCCCGATTATGCGCTGCCCGAGACGGCGATCGCCCAGCGGCCGGTCGAGCCGCGCGACGCGGCCCGCCTCCTCGACGCCACCGATCCCGACGGTCGTATCGCCCACCGGCAGGTGCGGGACCTGCCCGATCTGGTCGGACCGGGCGACGTGCTGGTCGTCAACACCTCGCGGGTGATCCCGGCCCGGCTCCGACTGCGCAAGACCACCGGCGGGGCGGCTGAGGTTCTCCTCCTCCAGCCCGAACCCGACCGGGGCCCCGCCGTGTGGCAGGCCCTCGTCCGGCCCGGCCGCCGGCTGCCGCCGGGCACCGTCCTGTCGGCGCAGCCCGCCGGCCCCGCCGCCGTGGAGGTCGGCGAACGACTCGACGGCGGCCGCCGCCGGGTCCGCCTCCTCGCCGAGCCCGCCGAGGTGCTGGCGGCCTGCGGGAGCGTCGCCCTGCCGCCGTACATCCACGAACCGCTGGCCGACCCGGACCGCTACCAGACGGTCTACGCCGATGCCCCCGGTTCGGTGGCGGCCCCCACGGCCGGGCTGCACCTGACCACGGCGGTCCTCGACCGCTGCCGGCAGCGCGGCGCCGAGGTGCACGGGCTCGACCTGGCCGTCGGGTTGGCCACCTTCCGGCCGCTCGGCGGCCCGACCGTCGAAGGGCACGTCATGCACACCGAGCGCTACCGGGTGCCGGCCGCCACCCTGGCCGCCTGTAGGCGGGCGACGCGGGTGGTGGCGATCGGCACCACCACCGTCAGGGCCCTCGAGACGGCGGCCCTGACCGGAGCCGCCGAGGGCGAGAGCGACCTCTTCATCCAGGTGGGCTTCGAGTTTGCGGTGGTGGACGTCCTGATGACCAACTTTCACATGCCGCGTTCCTCGCTCCTCGTCCTGTTGGAGGCCTTCTGCGGGCCCCGGTGGCGCACCCTGTACGCCGAGGCGCTGGCCCGGCGGGTACCGGTTCCTGTCGTTTGGCGACGCCATGCTGGTCGGAAAAAGACCGCCCGCCGTGTGACTCCCGCCCACCTGGAGGTCACCGCCCGCGACGGCTCGGCCCGGGCCGGCGTGGTGCGGACCCCGAGAGGACCGTTCACCACGCCGTGCTTTATGCCCGTCGGGACCCGCGGGGCGGTCCGCCTGCTCGACGCCGGCGACCTCGACGAGTTGGCCCCCCAAGTGGTGCTGGCCAACACCTATCACCTGATGCTGCGCCCCGGCGCCGACGTGGTCGAACAGCTCGGGGGGCTGCACCGCTTCACCGGGTGGGGTGGCCACCTGCTCACCGATTCGGGCGGCTTTCAGGTGTTTTCCCTCGCGCCTCGCGTCGATGACGACGGGGTGACCTTCCGGTCGACCTACGACGGGTCCTCGCACCGCCTGACCCCCGAGCGGGCCGTCGGGATCCAGCAACAGCTGGGGGCCGACATCCAGATGGTCCTCGACATCTGCACCGGGCTGCCGGCGTCCGACGAAGAGGTCCGGCTGGCCGCCAAGCGCACCTTGGCCTGGGCCGCCCGAGCCCGCGACGCCCACACCCGGACCGACCAGTGCCTGTTCGGGATCGTCCAGGGGGGCGTGACCGCCGACCTGCGAGCCGAGCACGCGGCCGAGACGGCGGCGCTGGAATTCGACGGCTACGGGATCGGTGGCCTCTCGGTGGGCGAGCCCCGGGACCAGATGCTCCCGGCGCTGGCCGCGGCCCTGGCCGAGCTGCCGTCGGATCGGCCCCGCTACCTGATGGGCGTCGGCGATCCCGTCACCCTGCTGGCAGCGGTGGCGTTGGGGGTCGACATGTTCGACTGCGTCCTGCCGACCCGCCTGGCCCGTCACGGCACCGCCCTGACCAGCGCCGGCCGGTACCAGCTGCGCGCGGCCCGCCATGCCACCGCCGACGACCCCATCGACCCCTCGTGCGGGTGTCGGGTGTGCGCCAGGTTCAGCCGCGGCTACGTCCGTCACCTGCTCGTCGCCGGCGAGCCGACGGGTGGCCGCCTGCTGAGCATCCACAACCTGGCGTGGCTGCTGGGCCTGGTCGATCGGGCCCGGAACGCCATCGAGGCGGGCGCCCTGGCGGGCCTCCTGGCGGCGGTCGCTGCCAGCTGGGAACCGGACCCGCCGCGCTGAAGGTCTCCCGGTCGCTTCCCAGGAGGCGCGCCCTCTCTGCCATGCACACCCTCATCGCCATCGTCGCTGCCACGACGCCTACTACCAAACCCGCCGGTAAGTCGTCGAGTTCGACCTTCACGCTGGTCATCATCGTGGCGGTCTTCGCCGGCGTGTACCTGTTTTTCATCCGGCCCCGCCAGCAGAAGTTGCGCCAGCAACAGAGCGCCACCCGCCAGCTGTCCGTCGGCGACCCGGTGGTAACCGCCGGGGGGATCTACGGCCACGTGGTGGCGCTCGACGCCGACGTGGCCGAGATCGAGGTGGCCAACGGGGTGGTGCTGACCGTGTTGCGCCGGGCGGTCAATCCGCGGCCGGTGACCACCCCGGCCGAACCCGTCGACGAAGAGTGGGATGCTGACCAGGACCGACCTGGGAGATCCGACGCCGGGGACGACGAGCCGCCCGGCGACCACCCCGACCAGCACCCCTGACCGTGCGACGCAGTCTGATCTGGTCCCTGCTCGGCATCATCGGCGTCGCCATCGCCGCCCTGGGGGCGACGCTGGCCGTCGGCCACTCGCCCCTGCTCGGTCTCGACCTGCGCGGCGGGGTATCAGTGGTGCTGCAGCCGCAGGGCACCGCCAACTCGGCCCAGCTGGGCGAGGCGGTGTCGATCATCGAGCGGCGCGTCAACGGCCTGGGCGTGGCCAACTCCCAGGTCGCCCGGCAGGGGAGCGACGTGGTGATCAACCTGCCCGGGATCAAGGACGCCCAGAATGCCCTCAAGGTCCTCGGCGAGACCGCCACCCTCTACTTCCGGCCGGTCGTCTGCGAGATCCCGAACTTCGTCAACCCCACCAGTCCTTCCACCACCACGCCGACCACCAAGCCCACCACCCCGACGACCAAGGCCAAGGCGCTCGGATCCAGCCCGTCGGACATCCGCTTGGCCGCGGCCACGTTCCCCGCGGCGCCGGCGGCGACGACCACGGCCACCACCCAACCGACGCCCGCCACCACCATCGTGCCGAACTCGTCCGGCGGCACCCCCGTGCCCATCGGCAGCCCCACGTCCCTGGCCCAAGCCCAGGCCGACTGCAGTGCGTCCAACGCCTCCCGGCTGCCCACCACCCCCGTGCAAAACGACACCCAGAACGCCTACGTCATCCTGCCCAGCCGGGACGGCACCGTCCGTTACGTCCTCGGCCCCTCCGACATGACGGGCGCCGGCGTCTCCAACGCCAGCGTGCAACTCTCCCAAACCGGGCAGTACTCGGTGCTGCTGACCTTCACCGGGTCCGGCGGCACCAAGTTCGACCAGATCGCCTCCCAGCGCTACCCCTGCTACCAGCAGAACCCCAGCAACCCGCCCGCCTGCAGTCTGGAGGCCTTCGAATTGGACGGGGTCGTCGAGTCCGCGCCCACCATCCA
This sequence comes from uncultured Acidimicrobiaceae bacterium, assembly GCA_963702305.1. Classification (GTDB taxonomy): domain Bacteria; phylum Actinomycetota; class Acidimicrobiia; order Acidimicrobiales; family Palsa-688; genus PALSA-693. Next base: position 102,839 of record CAVPBX010000001.1, read on the forward strand.
GGCGCCCAGCTTCAACGGCACCGCGGTGATCAGCGGCTCGACGACCGCTCCTTTCACCAACAGCCAGGCGTCCAACCTGGCCCTGGTGCTCAAGTACGGGTCGTTGCCGGTGCGCTTCACCCCCCAGTCCGTCCAGACCGTGTCCGCCACCATCGGCAAGGACTCCCTCCGGGCCGGGCTCTACGCCGGCCTGGGCGGCATCGCCATCGTGCTGCTCTACATGATCCTGTACTACCGGGCCCTCGGCCTCATCGTCCTGCTCGGCCTCGGCGTCGGCGGGGCGCTGCTCTACTCCATCATCACCGAGCTCAGCCAGACCAGCAGCCTGGCCCTGACCCTTTCCGGCGTGACCGGCATCATCGTGTCGATTGGCATCACCGTCGACTCCTACGTGATCTATTTCGAGCGGCTCAAGGACGAGGTGCGGGCCGGTCGCAGCGTCCGCCAGTCGGTGGAGCGCAGCTTCGCCCGGGCCTTCCGCACCGTGCTCACCGCCGACTTCGTCGCCTTCCTGGCCGCCCTCATCCTGTACCTGCTCACCGTCGGCGACGTGCGCGGCTTCGCCTTCATGCTGGGCCTGTCCACCGTGCTCGACGTGTTCACGGCCTACTTCTTCATCCGGCCCATGGTCATCCTGGTCGGCCGCCGGCGCACCTTCACCGAGGCCCGCTTCCTCGGGGTCGGTCGCGGCCTCGGGGCCCGGCAGGCGGCGGGGGAGCTGTAGATGGCCGACCGGACACCACAACGTCTTCCAGCGGCTGTTCCGCGGCGAGACGTCATTCGACTTCGCCGGGCGCTGGCGGCGGTGGCTGGCCATCTCGGGGATCGTCATCCTCGTCGGGATCATCTCCCTCGCCACCCGCGGCCTCAACTTCTCCATCGACTTCCGCGGCGGCACGGTGTGGGAAGTGCCGTCGACCGCGTCCGTGGCCCAGGTCCGCAGCGTCGTCGGCGCCGCCGTGCCCGGCTTCGGTCAGGCCACCATCACCATCCTGACCAACACCCAGACCCACCAGCGGACCGTCAAGGTGGAGGCCCCGGCCAAGCTCACCAGCGACGCCACCCAAGTGGCCAAGGTGCAGGACGCCCTGGCCAAACTGGCCGGGGTGTCGCCCAACGACGTGCAGCTCAATGACGTCGGCCCGTCCTGGGGCTCGGACATCACCAGCAAGGCCATCCGGGCGGTGATCATCTTCCTGCTGGTCGTGACCGCCTACATCTGGCTGCGCTTCGAAGGCAAGATGGCCCTGGCCGCGTTGCTCGCCCTGATCCACGACATCCTGATCACCGCGGGCATCTACTCGTTGTCGGGCTTCCAGGTCAGCCCCGACACGGTGATCGCCTTCCTCACCATCCTCGGCTATTCGCTGTACGACACCATCGTCGTGTTCGACAAGGTGCAGGAGAACACGCGCGGCTTGGCGTCCACCAACCGCCTGACCTACACCGACACGGTCAACCTGTCGATGAACCAGGTGCTGGCCCGCTCGCTCAACACCTCGCTGGTCGCGGTGCTGCCCATCCTCTCCATCCTGGTCATCGGGGCCTGGGTGCTGGGCGCCACGGCCCTCCAGGACTTCGGGTTGGCCTTGTTCGTCGGCCTGACGGCCGGGACCTACTCGTCGATCTTCATCGCCTCGCCGCTGCTGGCGGTGTTCAAGGAGCAAGAACCTCGCTACGCCGAGATCCGGCGCCGGCTGGCGTCCACCGCCCCGGCCGGGGCCCGGCGTATCACCCCGGCGGCCGCCGCCACGGGCGATCTCAGCGGCACGGTGACGGACGGCGGTTCGGCGGCCGGCCGGCGAACCGCCGTCCGCGACATCGTCGAGCCGACGACCGAGGGCGAGGGTGAAGTCGAGGCGACCGAGCCCACCCGGGAGCGCGGCCCGGTCGACGCCATCCCCATGCGGTCGCCGGTCCCGCCCCGGCCGGGCACCCGGCCCCCGCCCCGGCCCCGCAAGAAGGGCAAGCGTCGCTAGTTGCCCGCTCCCCAGCCAGTACCGTGGATAGTGATGAATGGTGCGCCTGGCTGGCTCAAGGATCTGATTCGGGACATCCCGGACTTCCCCCGGCCTGGCGTGGTGTTCAAGGACATCACCCCGCTGCTGGCCAACGGCCCCGCCCTGGCCTGGTGCGTGGAGGCGCTGGCCGACGCCTTCGCCGAGCGGGACGTCGACAAAGTGATCGGCGTGGAGGCCCGGGGCTTCATCGTCGCCGCCCCGGTGGCGCTCCGGCTGGGCGCCGGTTTCGTACCGGTACGCAAGCCCGGCAAGCTGCCCTGGCAGGTCAGCGCCGAGACCTACGACCTGGAGTACGGCGTCGACTCCCTCGAGATCCATCGGGACGCCCTCGACCCGGGGAACACGTCCTGATCATCGACGACGTGCTGGCCACCGGCGGCACCGCGGCGGCCACCGCCCGGCTGGCCCGGGCCTTGAAGGCCGAGGTCGCCGGGTTCGGGTGCATCATCGAACTGGCGTTCCTGGGCGGGCGCGGGAAGCTGGACGACCTCGACACTGTTTCCCTCCTCAGTTATGAGTGACAGTTATGAGTGACCGACGCCAATGATGAATCGCAGCGAGGGCACCGGACGGACCCGGGCGGTGGCCACCGTCGAGCGGGTGCTGCCCTGGCGGCGCCAGGTCCAGACGGCCGACGCCCTGCAACCGCTGCTGATCGCCTTCCGATCCCGGCATCCCCGCGACGAGACGGCCATGATCATCCGGGCCTACGAGGCGGCCGCGTCCGCCCACCAGGGCCAGCTGCGCAACTCCGGCGAGGCGTACATCTCCCATCCGCTGGCCGTGGCCACCATCCTCGCCGGTCTCGGTCTGGACAACGTGACGATCGCGGCCGCGCTGCTCCACGATGCCGTCGAGGACACCCGGTTTGGCCTGGAGGAGATCCAGGCCGAATTCGGCGCCGACGTGGCCGCCATCGTCGATGGGGTGACCAAGCTGGACCGGGTCCGGTTCGACTCCCGGCAGGCCCAACAGGCCGCCACCATGCGCAAGATGCTGGTCGCCATGGCCAAGGACCCCCGGGTCCTGCTCATCAAGCTGGCCGACCGGCTGCACAACATGCAGACCATCGCGGCCATGCCGGAGTGGAAGCAGAAGCGCAGCGCCCAGGAGACGCTCGACATCTACGCCCCGTTGGCGCACCGGTTCGGGATCCAGGACATGAAGTGGCAGCTGGAGGACCTGGCCTTCGCCGCCCTGCACCCGCGCCGTTATGCCGAGATCGAGCAGATGGTGGCCACCCGCGCCCCGAACGCGACATCTACCTGACCCAGGTCATCGACCATGTCAACGAACGGCTGACCGCGGCCCGCATCGAAGCGCAAGTCAACGGCCGGCCCAAGCACCTGTACTCGATCTACGAGAAGATGATCGTCAAGGGCAAGGAGTTCGACGAGATCTACGACCTGGTCGGGGTGCGCGTGCTGGTGGCCTCGGTCAAGGACTGCTGGGCCGCCCTGGGCGCCATCCACGGGGCGTGGACTCCGATCCAGGGCCGGTTCAAGGACTACATCAACACCCCCAAGTTCAACCTGTACCAGTCGCTGCACACCACCGTCGTCGGGCCCCAGGGCAAGGCCATGGAGGCCCAGATCCGGACGGTGGAGATGCACAACCGGGCCGAGTGGGGGATCGCGGCCCACTGGGGTTACAAGGAGAAGGCCTCCGCCGCCGACGTCGCCTGGTTGCAGCGCATCGTCGACTGGACGGCGGACAGCACCGACCCGGCCGAGTTCCTGGAGGCCCTGAAGCTGGACCTGGAGACCGACGAGGTCTTCGTCTTCACCCCCAAGGGCGACGTCATCTCGCTGCCGATCCATTCCACCCCGATCGACTTCGCCTATGCCATCCACACCGAGGTCGGGCATCGCTGCATCGGGGCCCGGGTCAACGGCCGGTTGGTCCCGCTGGACTCGCAGCTGGCGTCGGGGGACAGCGTGGAGATCTTCACGTCCAAGGTGCCGTCCGCGGGACCCAGCCGGGACTGGCTGAAGATCGTCGTCAGCCCCCGCGCCCGCAACAAGATCCGGCAGTGGTTTAGCCGGGAACGGCGCGAGGACGCCATCGAATCGGGACGGGAGGAGCTCACCAAGGCCCTCCGCAAGGAAGGCCTGCCCGTCCAGAAGCTCACCAACTCTGCGGTCCTGGCCGGCGTGGCCGAGACGATGAACTACGCGGACCTGGACGCACTCCACGCCGCCATCGGCGAGAGCCACGTGTCGGCTCAGTCGATCGCCCAGCGGGTGGCGCGCGAGTTGCGCGGCGGCGACCACGAAGTGCAGTTGCCCACCACCGCCCGCCAGCCTCGCCGGGTCAACCAGCGCCAGGGTGTCGGCGTCCACGTGGAAGGCCTCGACGACCTGATGGTGCGCCTTTCCCGGTGCTGCACCCCCGTGCCCGGCGACGAGATCATCGGCTTCGTCACCCGTGGCCGGGGGGTCAGCGTGCACCGCAGCGACTGCGCCAACGCCGCCTCGCTGTCCGCCGGCGAGGTGGGCCGGATGATCGAGGTGGAGTGGGACCGCAGCAGCACCGGCAGCTTCGTGGCGGCCGTCGAACTCAAGGCCCTGGACCGTACCCGGCTGGGGGTGGACGTGTGGAAGGTCATCTCCGACAACCACCTCAACATCCTCCGCAGCGACTCGCTCACCGGCGCCGACCGGGTGAGCCGCATGCGCTTCGAGTTCGAGTTGGCCGATCCCGCCCACCTGGAGTCGCTCATCAACGCCCTCAAGCGCATCGACAGCGTGTACGACGCCTACCGGGTCCTCCCCAACCGCGGCAACTAACGAGGCTCGGTCGCTCGGGCGGCAGTCTGGTGAGCCCGATCCAGCGAGGCTGTGGTCCCCGTAGAAAGGACCACATCCTCGCCGGCTCGGACTCCCCTCTACCGGACGCCCTCGCCGCAGCCGCACCCCCACGTTGAGCCGTGGCGCGAACCGCGGCCAACCTGGGCATGGATCGCGGAATGGTCGGCACCAGATGGCGCCGCCGGGCGAGATGTGTCGCGTTAGGTGCCCGACCGGGCATGGATCGCGACCGGTTTGTCGGCTCAGGCGGGCCGGCATGGCGAGGGGCCGGTCCTTTCTACGGGGACCGGCCACTCGGCGGTGCCGGACCGACAACTGATGCGTACCCGTTGAGTGGGTACCGGTACTCTGGCGAACTGTGCCTGAGCTGCGCCATCCCCCGGGGACGTTCGATGTCCTGCCGGCCGATTCGGGGCCGTGGGAGGAGCTGGTGGCGGTGTTCGCCCGGGTGGTGGAGGCGGCCGGGTACGGGCTGATCATCACCCCCACGTTCGAGGACATCTCCGTCTTCCAGCGGGTGGGGGAGTCCACCGACGTGGTCCGCAAGGAGATGTACGACTTCGAGGACAAGGGGGGCCGGCGGGTCGCCCTGCGGCCGGAGGTCACCGCGTCGGTGGCCCGGGCGTTCATCCAGCACCGGCCGCCGGTACCGTGGAAGTCCTGGTACGCCGGCTCCAATTTTCGCTACGAGCGCCCCCAGGCCGGCCGGTACCGCGAGTTCCACCAGGTCGGCATCGAAGCGTTTGGCAGCGCCGACGCGGACCTCGACGTCGAGGTGATCGCCCTCGGTTGGGAGTTCTACGACGCCATCGGCCTCACCCGCCGCGAGCTGCTGCTCAATTCCCTGGGCGACGGGATCTGCCGGCCCGGCTACCGGGAGCTGCTGCTCACCTACCTGCGCGACCGGCGGGACCAGCTGTGCGCCGAACACCAGACCCGTCTGGAGGAGAACCCGCTTCGGGTCCTCGACTGCAAGAAGCCGGAATGCGAGGCGGTGGTGGCCGGCGCCCCGCGCCAGATCGACCACCTCTGTGAGCCCTGCACCGCGGACCTGGCCCGGGTAGAAGCCGGCCTCAAGGCCCTCGAGATCCCCTACACCATCGACTCCAAGCTGGTGCGCGGCCTCGACTACTACACCCGGACCACGTTCGAATACGTGGCCGTGGGACTCGAGTCCGCCCAGAACGCCGTCGGCGGCGGGGGCCGGTACGACGGGTTGGTGGCTGCCATGGGCGGACCGGACACACCCGCCGTGGGTTTCGCCCTGGGGGCGGAACGGATCCTGCTGGCCACCGCGGCCGAACCGACAACTAACCGGCTGCCCGCCCGTCGGCGGCTTGACGCCTTCGTGGTGGACTTCGCCGGCGGCGATGCCGGCCGGGATCTCACGGCCCGGCTGCGCGCGGCCGGCCTGCGCGTCGATCGGGCCTACGACGGCCGCTCGCCGAAGGCCCAGTTCAAAGCCGCCGACCGGTCGGGAGCCCGGTTGGCGCTGGTGGTCGGTCCGGAGGAGGCCGCCGCGGGGACGGTCGGCATCAAGGATCTGGCTGCCGGCGGCGACCAGCTCGCCGTGTCAAGTGGAGACGTGGTCGACGCGGTGCGCCGCCGCGTGGATCTGCCGGGGCGCTAGGGCGCATCCCGCCGGCCGCGAACGGCGAAAGTACAACCGGTCGCGCTCTAGGACGTGGTTGATCCCGTCGATCATCGTCGCAGCCGCAGAGGCGGGGTTGCACCAATCGGTCGGTAGAGGAGGGGATGTGGCACGGCCCGACGACGATGTCAGGACCGGTATCCGCCCGGTGCCGGGCGGCACCGGCCGCCGTCCAGTGGAAGGCGCGGATCTCCGCGCCCGTTTCCGGAGCGTGTTCCTGGCGGCCGATCCAGGCGACCTCGTCGGCGAGGCGGCGCTGCGCGACGAAGCGCTCCGGCTGCTCCTTCTCCGACGGATGGCCGCCGAACTCCTGACCGCGACCGGCGCCGCCGATTTGGCCGAGGTCTACCTCGACGATCCTCCCGTCCTGGCCGCGTTGCACGGAGTGGCGTAGGTCGGAGCCGGCCGGCGTCCCGCTTGCGAATGGCGCAACCTGGTGAACGGCGAAGTGACCTCAAGCTGTCGCGCCCGGTGCCGACAGGAGAGCGTGACTGATTTTGCGGCCCTGTTGGCTCACGTGGTGGAAGTCGGCGGATCTGACCTCCACGTGAGCGCCAACAGTCCGCCGCGGGTCCGCGTCGACGGCGACCTCCGGCCTGTCCCATTCCCGGTCATCACCGCTGAGGCGTTGGAGGAGGCATTGCCGGCGTTGCTCCCCCCCGAGCGGCTGGAGGAATTCAAACGGACAGGCGACGCGGACTTCTCCTTCTCGCTCAGCAGCGTCGGCCGGTTTCGCGGGAACGTCTCCCGTCAGCGGGGCTCCGCGACCGTCGTGATGCGCCGGGTGCTCCCCTCCGCCGTCAGCGTGGCGGACCTCGGGCTGCCGCCGGTGGTGACCCGACTCGCGGAGGAGCAGCGGGGGATGGTCCTCGTCACCGGCCCGACCGGATCGGGGAAGACCACCACGCTGGCCGCCATGGTCGATCACATCAACACCACTCGGCGGGTGAAGATCGTGACCCTCGAGGACCCCATCGAGGTCCTGCACCCCAACAAGGGGTCCATGGTCTGCCAACGCGAGATCGGCACCGACACCCAGGACTACGCCCAGGGCATGCGCCGGGTGCTGCGCCAAGACCCCGATGTCATCCTGATCGGGGAGATGCGCGACAGCGAGACCGTGGCCGCCGCCCTGGGCGCAGCCGAGACCGGGCACCTGGTGTTGTCGACGTTGCACACCACCAACGCCACCGAAACCGTCAACCGGGTCATCGACTTCTTCCCGCCCTTCCAGCAGCATCAGATTCGCCTCACCCTGGCCAGCGTGCTCCGAGGCGTCATCAGCCAGCGACTGGTGCCGCACGCCGGCGACGACGGGCGGGTCCCGGCGATCGAAGTCATGGTGTGCACGGGACGCATCGCGGACCGGATCGTCAACCCCGACGCGGCGGGCGACACCATTGAAGAGCAGATCGCCGACGGCGAGTATCAGGGCATGATGACCTTCGACCAGAGCTTGTTCACTTTGTTGAAGAGCGGGCAGGTCACGCTCCGGGCCGCAATGGCGGCCTCCACCAACCCACACGACTTTCGGGTGGCGTTGGAGTCGGCCGGACTGATACCGCTCGGCAGGTGACAGTCGCGACGGGCCGGGCGCCCGAGTGGGAAGCGGATTGGCTCCTCGCCTCCTGGGCGGGTGTCATCGAGCGGCTCAGCGCTGACTATCCCGAATTCGGCCTGGGTGTGACCCTCAACGTGGGCGGATCCAGCTACTCCGGTCTGCTCGTCGGCGGCGGGCGGTGGGCCGACGAGATGGCCCGCATGCTGCAAACCCGGTCGGTCGACCACCAGATCGGTCGCATCCTGGCCGAGAGCTTCGAGGAGGAGCGGGACCGCTACCGGCGGGCCGAATTCGGCGGTGCGCCACTCCGATTCCTCCATCTCCTGCATGCCGCGCTCGTGGACAGCCGAGGTGAGCGGACCGGCGAGGGTCTCCCGATGCGCTTCCGGCTGGAGTCGGTCGCGGCGTGGGCGATTGCGGGCTGGGCGGTCGGCAGCACCAACGGGCCGACGGCCGATTCCCAGACCGGGGACTAGCCCGACTAGCCCAGCTCGGTCCGTCGGGGGAGCGTCCCCACGATCAGCGTCCAGAAGGCCGGCAAGGTGCAGACCAGCACGATGGCGATCCACCACCACCACACCAGGTCCGGTCCGAACGTAACGGGGAAGCGGCCCTGACTGGCGTGTGTCGTCAGGATGGATCCGAGCTGACCGTCGTGCATCGACACCCGCCCGTGCCCTGGGGCCGTCAGCACGGTCGGGAGCAGGCCGGTGCTGACGTAGGTCGCTCGCCCCCCGACGTTCCCAGGGACAAAGGTTATGAGCGTGGCCCGCACCAGTGGCTTGTAGATGTAGATCGAGATGGAGATCAACGCGGCCGAGCCGGCGATGGCAAGCGGCAGCCGCCATCCCGCCCGCACGAACCTCGTGGCCAGCAGGCCGAGTAGGGCCCCGCCGAAGATCAGCACCGGCGAGGCCCGCAGCAGCCAGCCCATGGCCCACCACCGCATCGACACCGCGCCGACGACGTTGGAGGGGTGGACATGCCATGGATCGGTGGCGCCGTTGATGTCGCCGCGGGTCGACAGGGTCCCGTCCGCATTGACGGCCACCACCCGGTGAGTGAAGGTCTGGCCGAGTTCGGTCGGCGGGTGGAAGGTGATGATCTCGCCGACGCGGATCGACTGGTAGGGCACCGGCCTGACCCACAAGAGCGTCCCGACGGGAGCCGCCGTCCCCATCGACGGCGAGTCGACGACAAACCACCGTCCGCCGGTGAACGCCCAGAAGGCCACGAAGGCCGAGGCTCCGATGAGCGCCGTGGCCAGAATGCCGCCCAGCACGCTTCGGGTCGTGGGTTTGCGAACCATCACGCCACGAACGCGGCGGTGGCGCCGGCCCAGGTGAAGGTCAGCGACCAGGCGGCCCCGGATGTCTGGGCCCGCCAGGTCAGGGGCGCGTAGAGGTGCAGGCCGGATATGTAGGTGTTGTACGTGGTGCCCCGTCCGACGGTGATGGTCGATGTCTGGGTGGCACTGGGGGCCGGAGCCGAGATCGTCTGCCACGTCCCGGTGCAGAAGGCGGTGAGGGACGACGAGGTGGTGCAGGCGGCAGTCGTCGACGGGGGCGACGCTGCGCAGGAGGTCGGGTTGGTGAAGCCCCAGGTGAGATTGACCATGCTACAAGGTGACGCTGTGAGACCAGGATAGGGCCCGGCGAACGTCGTCGTCCCGGGGTCGTTGAGCTCCCACTGCTCGGTGGGCGACGGCGAGGTGCCACCCGCCGCCCAGGCGTTGAAGGCGGTCTGGCTGGCGCGCTGTGCGACGGAGGGATCGGCCGGGGCGTTGGCCGTGTCGAAGACGACGAAGTTGGACAGCGAGCCGTTGAGGTAGGCGGTCGTCAGGCCGGTGACTGTGGTAGGTGCCCACCCGGCGTGCCAGTACCCATTGTCAGCGACATAGCCGACGAGAGTGCCCCCTCCGGAACCCACCGAGGCGCCGTCCACGTAGATCGTCGTGGTGGACAGCACAGTCACGGCCGACATGGTCACGTAGGCGAAGTGCCAGCTCCCGTCGGCGTAGGACTTGGTCGTGGGGGTGGTGGTGGTCTTGGCGCTGCTGGCGCCGCTGGTGTTCTGGATGAAGGTCAGGGTCCCGTTGGCGTTGAGGTACAGGACCCGGTCGTCACCACCCGCGGTATTGACCGGGCTGGTGGCGATGTCGAACAACGGCCCCCCGGCGGTGCTCGACGACCGAAACCAGATCCCGAGCCCGTAGGTGTTGCCCAGGGCCAGAAAGGGGTTCGGCTGAGTCTGCTGGACCACCGCCGACGCGTAGCCGGTAGAACCGTCCAGAGTTATATAGCCGGCACCGGTCATCGGCCCGCTGGAGGCGGAGAAGGTGGTGCCATAGCGCGGCAATATGACGTTGGCGCTGTCTGACTGGTTGGCGAGTTCGGCCGGGGCGCACGACGGGGCGCTGACCTGCTCGGTGATCTTCGACGCCGGCAGCGTGCCGGTCGAGGTGATGGCGTCGGTGGCCGAGACCGTCCCAGTCGGGGGGGTCGCGGCGGTGGGTGCGATGCTGCCAGGGCACGAGACCGAAACGCTTGCCGCGGCCCCGAGGGAGCAGTTGGTCGCCTGGTAGGCGTGGGAGAACGCCAGCGTCGCAGTTCCAGTGTGATCAGATCCGTTGGATACGTGCGCGGTGGAGCTGCCGAGCGAGCCGGATCCGGTGAAGCGGACGAACAGGATCGCCGCCAGGAATGTCCAACCGGCGAGTCGGAGAAGGCGACGGGTCCCGGTCATCGGTCGGCGTCCGCTCCGGAGAGAGACGGGTTGCGGCCCCGGAACACGGCGGGGGGGTTCGGGACGCAACCGCGCTCAACTCCGACTAGTGCTCGCTCAGTGGCTGAAGGTCCAGGTGATGGGCTGGGTCACGGTGATGCCCTCATAGCTGTTGCCCGCACCGGCCGGCAGGGACACCACGAAGGTGTAGGGCTGCCCGGCCCCGCCCACCGCAGTGGCGAGTGGCGCCGTGAGGGTGAGCGGTGAGCCGGTGGTGGCGGCAGTCAGGGTGCCAGTGAAGAGTGGCGTTACGGTCGCGGTCGCGGCCTGGTAGACGGCCACGTTCAGCTCGCTGCACAGGTTCCCGGCGAGCAGGACCGGGTTCGCGGTCCCGGCGACCGGCGTCTGCGCACAGGCGCCAAAGGCAGCGGTGAAGGTGTTCGCGGCGACGGACCCGGTGTTGGAGATCGTCACCGTGGTGGTGGCACTGTCGCCGGGTCCCAGGTTCGTCACCGCCGCGCCCGAGCTCCCGTATTTGTTGATGGTCGTGCAGGAGTAGGCGTTGTTGCCGGTGGCGTCGCTTGACGAGGCGCAGGTGGTGTTGGTGCCGGAGCTGTTGGGTCCGGACTCGGTCATGATCAGGCTGCCGGTCGCCACCTGGTTGGCGCTGTTGGTGATGCTGGCGGTGAAGGCCGAGAGGCTGCCATTCACTCCGAGGATCAGGAACAGGGCCGCGGCGCCGCTGCTGATCCAGACGAGCGGGAGGAACCGGCGCCGCTTGCGCCGGCCACCTTCGGTCGCGGTTGGTCTTGACATCGGGGGTCTCCTTGAGCAGAACTCGTGTGTTTCCCCCTTCGACACGGATGCCCCGAACCTTTGCCAGGACTTCATCTGCGGGGAGGGCGTCGCGGCGCGGTCGGCATGCCGAATGGGTGCGATTTGTATCCATGGTGCACTTATGTCTATGAGATACACATAAGTGCACCAGAGATACAAATCGCACCCGCACCGGGAGCCCGCCGGCCGCCGCCGGCCCCGGCCCCGCCGGCCCCGCCGCCACCCCGGTAGCCTCCGACCATGCCCGCCGGCACGGACGACGACCTGTTCGCCGCCGCCCTCAACGAACGACTGGCGGCCCAGGCCCCCCTGGCCGCCCGGATGCGCCCCCGCACCCTGGACGAGGTGGTCGGCCAGGACCACCTGCTGGCCCCCGGCCGGCCCCTGCGCGCGCTCATCGAGGCCGACCGCCTGTCGTCGGTGATCCTGTGGGGGCCGCCGGGCACGGGCAAGACCACCCTGGCCCAGCTCATCGCCGGCGCCACCCGCAAGGCGTTCGTGCCCATGTCGGCGGTGACCGCCGGCGTCAAAGACGTCCGCGACACCGTCGCCGCCGCCCGCCGCCTGCTGGCCGAGCAGGACCGGGGCACCATCTTCTTCCTCGACGAGGTCCACCGCTTCAACCGGTCCCAGCAGGACGCCTTGCTCCCTTCCGTTGAGGACGGGACCCTCGTGCTGGTCGGGGCCACCACCGAGAACCCGTTCTTCTCGGTCAACGCCCCGCTCCTCAGCCGGTCCACTCTTTTCCGATTGGAGCCGCTCGACGAGGACGCCCTGACCGAGCTGGTGCAACGGGCCCTCAAGCGGGAGGACGCCACCGCCGACGACGACGCCATCGCCACCCTGGTCGGGCTGGTCGACGGGGACGCCCGGGCCGCGCTGACCAGCCTGGAGGTCGCGCTGGCCCTGGCCCGGGACCGGCACGTCACCCTCGCCGACGTGGAGGCGGCCCGCAGCGCCCGGGCCATCCGCTACGAGGAGGACGATCACTACGACGTGATCTCGGCCTTCATCAAGTCGATCCGGGGTTCCGACGTGGACGCCGGGCTGTACTGGTTGGCGCGGATGCTGGCGGCCGGCGAGGACGCCCGGTTCGTGGCCCGGCGGCTGGTCATCCTGGCCAGCGAGGACATCGGCATGGCCGACCCCATGGCCCTACTGATCGCAGATGCCGCGGCCCGGGCGGTCGAGTTCGTGGGCCTGCCCGAGGCGCAGCTCAATCTGGCCCAGGCGGTGGTGCACCTGGCCAGCGCCCCCAAGTCCAACCGGGTGATCACCGCCCTGGGCGCCGCCCAAGCCGACGTGGCCGACCTGCCGGCGGGGCAGGTGCCGGCGCATCTGCGAGACGCCCATTACCGCGGCGCCATCCGCCTCGGGCACGGTCGCGGCTATCAGTACCCGCACGACGACGAGCGGGGCTGGGTGGACCAACCGTACCGACCCGAGCACTTGGAGGGCCGGGTGTACTACGAGCCCTCCGCCCATGGGGACGAACCGGGGCGGGTGGCCCGCTGGCTCCGCGACCGCAGGAGCCGCGGGCAGTAGGCTCACTGGCCTTGATCGGGACTGTTTCCGCCGACAGCGCGGTCGCCATCGGGGTCACCGTCGTCGCCACCGTGGTGGTGCTGGCGCTCCTGTTCGGCGCGATGTCCCTGCTGCGCACGGCCCGCCGGTTGCGGGCCCTGGCCGACGAACTCGCCGCCCACACGGCCACCACCCTGACCGACGTCGAGGACGCCATGGCCCGGGCGCAGGGCGAGTTGGACCGGGTGGACGACCTGATCGGCTCGGCCGAGGCCATCACCCACACGGTGGGGGCGACCTCGCGCCTGGCGCGCCTGGCGCTCGCCGGTCCGGTTATCAAGGTGATGGCCCTCGGCGCGGGGACCGCCCGGGCCGGCCGCCGCCTGCGGAGGACCGGATAGTGCTGCGCCGGGTGCGGTGGATGGGCGCCGGCGTGGCCCTGGGGTTCGGGGCGTCGGTCTGGGCCCAACGCAAGTTGAAGACGGCGGCCGCCAAGTACCGGCCGGCCGGTCTGGCCGGCAGCGCGGTGGAGAAGGCCCGGGCCTGGCCGGGGGAAGTCCGGGCCGCCTTCGACGAGGGCCGGACGACCATGCGCCAGCGGGAGGCCGAGTTGCGCGTGGGGCTGGGTGACGAGGACCCGGCCGGCCTGGCGGTCACCCCTCGCGGCCGCGCCATTCGCTGAAGTGGCCCGCCACTGAAGCGGCACCGCCGCTGAAGTTGCGCGGCGACGGTCACTAACCTGGTAGCCCACATGGATGCCAACGCGCTTCGACGCGCCTTTACGCAGTTTTTCGTGGACCGCGGCCACACCGCGGTGCCCTCGGCCGGGCTGATCCCGCACCATCCCCGGGCGCCGCTGTTCACGAACGCGGGCATGAATCAGTTCATCCCCTACTTCCTCGGCGAGGAGCGCCCTCCCTTCCCCCGGGCCACCAGCATCCAGAAATGCGTCCGCATCCGGGGCAAACACGACGACATCGACCTCATCGGTCGGACCACCCGGCACCTGACGTTCTTCGAGATGCTCGGGAACTTCAGCTTCGGCGACTACTTCAAAGAGAAGGCCATCCCCCTGGCCTGGGAGCTGCTCACCGGGCCGCTCGGCATGGACGCCGACCGCTTGTGGGTCACCGTCTACCGCGACGATGACGACGCCGCGGCCATCTGGTCCGAGCAGGTGGGCGTGCCGGCCGCCCGGATCCAGCGGATGGACGACGACAACTTCTGGGAGATGGGCGAGACCGGACCCTGCGGTCCCTCCTCCGAGATCTACTACGACCGCGGGCCCGAGTGGGGGCCGGACGGCGGCCCGGCCGGTGGCGGGGGCGAAGAGCGGTTCGTGGAGATCTGGAACCTGGTCTTCATGCAATACGACCGCCACGCCGACGGCACCCTCGAGCCCCTCCCGAAACCTAACATCGACACCGGAGCCGGTCTCGAGCGGGTGTTGATCGTCCTGCAGGACGTGCCGTCCATCTGGGAGACCGATGTCCTGCGCCCCATCATCGCCCGGGCGGAGGCGCTGACCGGCCGCAAATACGGCGAGGACGCCGAGGTGGATGTGGCCCTGCGGATCCTGGCGGACCACGCCCGATCGGTGTCGTTTCTGATCGGCGATGGGGTGTTCCCCACCAACGAGGACCGGGGTTACGTGCTGCGCCGGCTCATCCGCCGGGCGGTGCGGCAGGCGTATCTGCTCGGAGTGGAGCGGCCGGTCATGCCGGCCCTGGTGGCGGCCGCGGTGGAGGTGATGGGCGAGGCCTACCCGGATCTGGCCCGCCAGGAGGAGTTCGTGATCGGGGTCGCCGCCCGGGAAGAGGGCAGCTTCCGGGCCACGTTGCGCTCCGGCCTCACCATGCTGGAGTCCGAGCTGTCCGGCGGGGCCACCACCGTGTCCGGGCCGGTGGCCTTCCGGCTGCACGACACCCACGGATTCCCGATCGAGCTGACCCGGGAGATCGCCGCGGAGCGGGGCGCCACCGTGGACGAGGCCGGCTTCGAGGCGGCCATGCGCCAGCAACGGCAGCAGTCGAAGCAGTCGGGGAAAGGACCGGACGACCAGGCTCTGGACCGCCTCGAGCGCTACCGTCAACTGCTCGACGAGCGGGGCACGACGAAGTTCGTCGGTTACACCGACAGCACGGCCAACGCCATCGTGCTGGCGGTCATCGACGCCGACCCGACCGCGGAGCAGGCCAGCGAGCGGCGGGTCGAGATCTTCCTCGACGTCACCCCCTTCTACGCCGAGGGGGGCGGCCAGGTCGGCGACACCGGCACCATCGAGACCGAATCCGGGCGGGCCCGGGTGCTGGACACCACCGCAGCCCTGCCCGGGCTGACGCGCCACCTGGCGGTGGTGGAGGAGGGCGAGATCCGGCCCGGTCAGGCGGCGACCGCCGCCATCGACACCGAGCGCCGGGCGGCCATCCGCCGCAACCACACCGGTACCCACCTGCTGCACTGGGCCCTGCGCCAGGTGCTCGGTGACCACGTCAAGCAGCAGGGGTCGCTGGTGGCGCCGGACCGCCTGCGGTTCGACTTCACCCATTACGGGCCGCTGACGACGGAGGAGATCGCCAACATCGAAGATCTCGCCAACGCCCAGGTGCTCGCCGACGACGAGGTGGAGGTCACCTCGATGAGCAAGACCGAGGCGGACGCGGCCGGGGCCATCGCCTTCTTTGAGGACAAGTACGGCGAGCGGGTCCGGGTGGTGCAGGCCGGGTCCCAGTCACTGGAGCTGTGCGGAGGCACCCACGTGGCCCGCCTGGGTCAGATCGGACCCATCGAGATCGTGTCCGAGGGGTCGATCGGGTCCAACCTCCGGCGCATCGAGGCCACCACCGGCACCGCCACCCTGGCCCGGCTGCGCCAGGCCGAACGCCAGATCGCCGACGCCGCGGCCTTGCTGCGCGCCCGTCCCGACGAGCTGACCACCGCGGTGGAGCGCAAGCTGACGGACCTGCGTGAGCTCGAAGGCCGGCTGAAGTCCGCCGAGCAGGCCGCCCTGGCCGGGCAAGCCCGGACCCTCGTGGCCCAGGCGGTGGACGGTTGGCTGGTGGCCCGGGCCGACGGCTTGGACACCGATCAGCTGCGCCAACTCGCCAGCCAGGCCCGTCAGGTCGGCGGTCTGCACACCGTCGTCCTGGGCGGCAGCCCCGACGGCTCGAAGGCCGTATTGGTCGCGCTGGCCGCCAAAGACGGCCCGCACCCGGCGCCCGCCCTGATCTCGGACGCGGCCCGGACGGTGGGTGGCGGCGGGGGCGGCAAGAACCCCGAGCAGGCCATGGCCGGGGGCAAGGACGCCAGCCGCCTCGACGAAGCCCTCGACCAGATCCGGGAGCGGCTCGCCGCGTGAGCTCGGCCCCGCTGAGCCACCCGCGTATCGCCGTCCCCGGCCGGGTGGTGGGGATCGACCTCGGTTCCCGCCGGATCGGGGTGGCCGTGACCGACTCGGCCCAACGGGTGGCGACCGGCGCCACCGTCGTGCGCCGCTCCGGCGACCGGAGCGCCGATCATCGGGCCCTGGCCGAACTCGTCGCCGACTATGCAGCGGTCGGGGTGGTGGCGGGCCTGCCCGTCTCGCTGTCAGGGCACGTCGGCCCGGCCGCGGCGGCGGTGCTGCAGGAAGTCGACGAGCTCCGCCACGCCCTCCCGGTCGAGGTGGAGACCGTCGACGAGCGACTCACCACCCGAACCGCGGCCCGCGGCCTGCAGCGCGGCGGGCCGCCGGGCGCGCGACCATCGCCCGGTCATCGACCAGGCGGCCGCTACTGTCCTGCTGCAGACCTGGATCGAGCGCCGGCGCCGGGCCGACGGAACGCAACGGGGGGCCGACGATGAGTGACCGCCAGGACATCCTCCCCCCGGGATACGCCCAGAACGAGCCGTGGTCGGGGCCGGAGCACCGCGCCCCCCGGCGCGGCCGCCGCGACCGGCCAGGACGGCGCCACCCGGTCCTTTTCGTGCTCCTCATCCTGCTGGCGCTGATCCTGCTCGTCGGCATCGGCGTCTTCGTATGGGCCCAAGGCCAGATCAACCCGGGCGGCCACCACGGTCCCGAAGTGTCGGTGCAGATCCCGCCGGGGTCGTCCACGTCCAAGATCGGCTCGATCCTGGCCCGTGCCGGGGTGATCCACGACGCCACCCTTTTTGCCATCTATGTGCGGATCGACGGGGACGGTCCCCTGCTCCCGGGCTCCTACCAATTGCCCCGCAACTCGAGCTACCGGACCGCCATCTCCGCCCTCGACAAAGGACCGATCCTGGTCACGGACCGCCTCGTCATCCCGGAGGGCTTCACCATCCGGCAGGTCGCCAATGCGGTCGCCGCCCTGCCCCAAATCCACCTGTCGGCCGCCCGCTTCCTGGCCGCGGCGTCGAGCGGCGAGGTGCGCAGCCCCTACGAGCCGCCCGGCGTCAACAACCTCGAAGGGTTGCTGTTCCCCGCGACCTACGAGATCAGCCAGGGGCAGAACGAAGTGTACGTACTCGAGAAGATGATCGGCGCCTTCGATGACCGGGCCAGCTCTCTCGGCCTCACCGCGCTCGCCAGCCAGTTGCACCTCACCCCCTACCAGGTGGTGACCGTGGCGTCCATCGTCGAGCGCGAGGCCAAGCGCACGGCCGATCGCGGCCCCGTCGCCAGCGTCATCTACAACCGGCTACGCGTCGGTATGACCTTGGGGGCGGACTCCACCCAGACCTACTACCTGCGTCTGACGAATCCCACGATCGTCCCGACCCCCGCCCAACTCGACCAGCCGAGCCTCTACAACACCCGGCAGATCAAGGGCCTGCCGCCGACGCCGATCGGCAGTCCGGGCCTGGCCTCGCTGCAGGCGGCCGCCTCGCCCCCCTCCACCACGTACCTCTATTTCGTGGAGGTCAATCCCGACGGCCAGTTGGGGTTCGCGTCGTCAAACGCGGGCTTCGTCCAACTGCAGAGCCAGTGCCGGGCCGCCAATCTTTGCTGACCACGCGGCTGCCGACGGCGGCGACCCGGGTGGCAGGGGTGATCGGCGATCCGGTCCGGCACTCCCTGTCGCCGGCGCTCCATAACGCCGCGTTCGCGGCCCTCGGCCTGGACTGGGTGTACGTGGCCTTCCCCGTGGCGCCCGGGCAGGCCCCCGCGGCGGTGGCGGCCATGCGGGCCCTCGAACTCGCCGGCCTCTCGGTCACCATGCCCCACAAGGCGGCGGTGGTGGGTGCCCTGGACCGGCTCGGTCCCACCGCGGCTCGCTTGGGTGTCGTCAACACCATCAATTGGGCCGCCTCCGCCGGCGAGCCGGCCCTCGAGGGCGACAGCACCGACGGCGCCGGCTTCATCGACGCCCTACGCGGCGACGACGGGTTCGACCCCGCCGGTCGCCGGTGCCTGGTGCTCGGCAGCGGCGGCGCGGCCCGGGCCGTGACCCTGGCCCTGGCCGAGGCCCGGGCGGCGTCGGTCGCGGTGGCAGCCCGTCAGGCGGACCGCGCCCAGGAGTGCGCGACGCTCGCCGGCCCGGCGGGCTCGGTCGTGATCGCCAGCCCCACCGCGGAGCCGACCGGGAGTTCGAGCCTGGCCGAGGCGGTGGCCGGCGCTGACCTGATCGTCAACGCCACGCCAGTCGGCATGGTCCGCGGTGACGGGTTGCCGTTCGGGCTGGAGGCGGCCGCGCTCAACAGCCGGCACTTCGTCGCCGACCTGATCTACGCCCCCGCCACCACCCCCTTGCTGGCGACAGCCCGCAGCCGGGGGGCCGGGACCGCCAACGGCCTGGGCATGCTCATCCATCAGGCCGCCCGGCAGATCGCCGTCTGGACCGGCCGGCCGCCGCCCATCGAGGCCATGTCCGCGGCGGCGCTCACCGCGCTGGCGCACCGGGGGCATCCGCCGGGCTGACCCGGTTGCGGGCGTTTGGGGCGCGCGCTTAGGTCGGAGCCGCGATGTGCCGAAGTATTCAGCACCACAGGTATATCGGAGGTTTCCGTGTCACTCGAAGGTTCGCTAGAGACAGTCGCGCTGCCAGAGGTGCTGCATCTGTTGGCGGATACGTCCAAGAGTGGAGAGCTCTGGGTCCACGGTCCGCAGGCCGCTGGTCGGCTCTGGTTTGACGCCGGGCAGCTCGCCGGGTTCGAGTCCGGCCGCTGCGACCAGGCGGTCGACGCCCTGTTCGACCTGCTGCGGTTCGAGGGCGGTACGTTCCGGTTCGACGCCGACGCCGTTCGACCCGACGACGCCCGCCGCCCCAGCCGGCGGGACCCGGAGTCGGGTGACCTGGTGGCCGGGGACACCGTCGACGTGCGTCCCGTGCTGGAAGAGGCCGAGGCCAAGCTGGTGGAGTGGCACGACATCGTGGCCGTGGTTCCCTCCCTGACCCATGAGGTCCACCTGGCCGCCGACGCGCCCGAGGGCGGCGTGCAGCTCGATGCGCCCCAGTGGTCGCTGGTGGTGACGATCGGCGAGGGCCGGTCGGTCCACTCGGTCCTGGACCGGCTGGGCCTGCCGGAATTCGACGGCTGCAAGGCGATCAAGGGGCTCGTCGACGGGGCCCTGGTCCAGGTGATCGACCCCGCCCCGGCGGCGGTGCCGGTCCACGTCCCGACGCCCGAGGTCAGCGCCGCCCCTGAGGTCAGCGCCGCCCCCGAGCCCGACGTCAGCGCCTGGCCGGACAGCACCGAGCAGCCGGTCGCCGAGCATCCGGTCGCCGAGCAGCCGGTCGCCGAGCCCGTCATGGAGCCCGTCCACGGAGCCCGGGAAGCGCTCAACGCCCTGCTGGAAGAGATGCCGGGGGAGAGCCCCAGCCCCAGTGCGGACCCTCCTGACGGCTTGGCGGACCGGGGGCCGTGGACCTCCACGGAGCTGGCCAGCCTGGACCACCCCGACGGGACCGCCACGGTCGGCACCCTCAGCGACGCGGACCAGGCGCTCGAGCCCGACCCGGCCAGCGGTGCGGATGAGACGGCCGAGCCGTCTGCCGAGACCGACGGTGAGACCGACCAGGAGGCGGCCGACCCGATCAACCGGGGCATGCTGCTCAAGTTCCTCTCGTCCGTCCGTTCATAGCTCGGCCGCACTGGTGAACGCCTGGGCTGAAGAGGAGGTGCTGGAATCGTCGAGTCCACCGGTGGCGACCGCGGCCGCCCCCGGCGGAGCCCCCGCACCCAGTGACGACGAGCGGCTCGGGGCGCTGCTCCTCGAGGGTGGCTTGCTGACCGAGGAGGCGCTGGCCCGCGCCTTCGAGGCCCGGGCTTCTCGGGGGCAGAACCTGACCCGCATCCTCATCGACGACAATCTCGTCACCGAGCCGGATCTGGTCGCCACCCTGGCCCGGCACCTGAAGCTGGAGTACGTCGACCTCAGCGAATACCCGGTCGACGCCGCCGCCGCCCGACTGGTGAGCGACAGCCTGGCGAGGCGTTACCTGGCCCTTCCCATCGGCTGGCTGGAAGGCCGGTTGGTGGTCGCCATGGCGGACCCCTCCAACGTCTTCGCGGCCGACGACATCCGGACCGTCACCGGCGCTGAGGTGCGCACCGCCGTCGCCACCCGGGCGTCGATCTTGGCCGCCATCGCCAAGTACCACCGGCTGGACTCCGACGCGGAGAACATCACGGCCGAGGCCGTCAGCACCTTCCAGGGCGACAGCGACCTCTCCTCAGTACGCGAGGTCACCGAAGACGCCCCGATCGTCAAGCTGGTCAACCTGCTCATCTCCCAAGCCATCGCCGACCGGGCGTCGGACATCCACATCGAACCCGGGGAAAACGACCTACGGGTCCGTTACCGCATCGATGGTGTGCTCCACGAGGTGATGCGTCCCCCCAAGCACATCCAGTCCGGCATCATCAGCCGACTCAAGGTGATGGCGGACATGAACATCGCCGAACGTCGCATCCCCCAGGACGGCCGGGTCACCGCCGTCATCGACGGCCGTCAGGTCGACCTGCGGGTCGCGACCCTGCCGACGATCCACGGCGAGAAGATGGTCATGCGGGTCCTCGACAAATCGACCGCCCTGCTGCGCCTGTCCGACCTGGGATTCCTCCCCGAGAACATGGTGCGCTACGAGCAGTCGTACCGGAAGCCGTATGGCACCATCCTGGTCACCGGGCCCACCGGATCGGGCAAGTCGACGACGTTGTACGCCACCCTCAACATCCTCAACGACGACAGCAAGAACGTCATCACCGTCGAGGACCCGGTGGAGTACCAGCTCGCCGGGGATCAACCAGATCCAGGTGAATATCAAGGCCGGTATGACGTTTGCCGCCGCCCTGCGCAGCATCCTGCGATCCGACCCGGACATCGTGCTCGTCGGCGAGATCCGAGACCGGGAGACGGCCGTCATCGCCGTTGAAGCCGCGCTCACCGGTCACTTGGTCCTCTCGACCCTGCACACCAACGACGCCGCCTCCACCCCCCAACGTTTGGTGGAGATGGGCGTCGAACCGTTTCTGGTCGGAAGCGCCATCGACTGCGTGGTCGCCCAGCGCCTCGCCCGCCGGCTCTGCGAAAAGTGCAAGCAGCCGTACCGGCCCGAGTACGGGGAACTGGCCGTGGTCGGCTGGGACTTCGAACGCCTGGGTGGGTTCGACCAATCCGGTCCCATCTACCGGGCCACCGGCTGCGGGGCGTGCGGCGGCACCGGCTACTACGGTCGTTTCGCCATCCACGAGGTGCTGCAGATCACCGAGGAAGCCGAGCGGTTGATCGTGGAGCGCGGCCACTCCGACGACTTGCGGAAGCTGGCGATCAGCCAGGGCATGCTGACCCTCCGGCAAGCCGGTATGGCCGATGTCCAATCCGGAATGACCTCGATGGAAGAGATCCTCCGCGTCATCGCCTGACGCGCTTCAGCCAGGGCCTATTTCGTCCGAAGGGAAAGGCATGATTGCCTCGTCCCGGGTGGTAGGGGAGTTCCTGGTCGCCCGCAAGGTCTTGTCCCGAGACGGCCTCGAGGATGCCCTCGAGCGGGAGGCGCTCACCGGGGTGCCCCTCGCCAAGCTGCTGGCGTCCGAAGGCTTGGTAGGCGAGCGGGACCTGGTCGCCGCCGTCGCCGAGCAGCTCGGGATGGCCATGTGGGACCCCGATACCCAACCGATCCCGGCCGTGGTCGGCGGCATGCTGCCGGTGGCGATGTGCCAGCGCCTACGCGCCGTGGTGGTCGGCATCGAAGCTGACCGCCTGGTCGTGGCCATGGAGGACCCCACCGACCACGCCGGCATCGTGCAGGTGGCCGAGGAAACCGGGTGGTCGATCCAGGGGGTGCTGGCGGCGACGAGCGACATCTCCCTCGCCATCGAGGTGCTGTACGGGGTCGACGACACCCCGGTCAAACCGGTGGAGGCCGACGGCGAGCAGCCGTTGGCGGCGGACGAGGTGCACATCAACGTCCTGCTCGCCGAGATGGTCGCCCTGGGCGCGTCCGACCTGCACCTCAGTACCGGCCTTCCGCCGAGCATTCGCGTCGACGGCGCGGTCCGACCCATGGAGGACTACGAGCCGCTCACTTCGTCGGAGACTCGGCGGCTGGTGTACGGGATCCTGACCCAGCGCCAGCGCGAGCGGTTCGAAGCAGATCTGGAGCTCGACACGTCGCACTCAGTGCCCAACGTGGGCCGGTTCCGGCTCAACGTGTTCGTCCAACGCGACTCGGTCGGGGCGGTCCTGCGAGCCATTCCCTTCCGCATCGTGCCGCTGGAGAAATTGGGGATCCCGGCGACGGTCGCCGGCCTCGCCGACCTGCCCCGGGGCCTGGTCCTGGTGTGCGGCCCGACCGGCTCCGGCAAGTCCACCACCTTGGCGTCGATCGTCGACATCGTCAACACCACCCACGCCTCGCACATCATGACCATCGAGGACCCCATCGAGTTCGTCCACACCCACAAGCGGGCGATCGTCAACCAACGCGAGGTGGGGGAGGACACCAAGTCCTTTGCCGACGCCCTCAAGCACGTGCTTCGCCAGGACCCCGACGTGATCCTGGTCGGGGAGATGCGCGACCTGGAGACCATCTCGACCGCGCTGACCGCGGCCGAGACGGGTCACCTGGTCTTCGGCACCCTCCACACCCAGGATGCCCCGCAGTCCATCGACCGGGTCATCGACGTCTTCCCGGCCCACCAACAGCAGCAGATCCGGGTGCAGCTGGCCGCCGCCCTGCAGGCGGTGGTCTGCCAGCAGCTCCTGCCCCGCATGCGCAACCGCGGCCGAGCCGTGGCCTGTGAGGTCCTGATCGCCACCCCCGCCATCCGCAACATGATCCGCGAGGGCAAGGTGCACCAGATCTACAGCTCCATGCAAGGCGGCGGCAAGTACGGCATGCAGACGATGGACCAGTCGCTGGCCGATCTGGTCCGCAACTCCACCATCGCCATGGACGTGGCCTTGGAACGCTGCCATCACGAAGAAGAGTTGCGCCGGTTGGTAGGGGGCACCCGCTGATGCCGACCACTTACGCCTACAAAGTCCGCGACCGCGCAGGCAAGGTGCACTCCGGCTCGCTCGAGGCCGACAACACCGCCCTGGTCGCCAACCGGCTGCGCCAGATGGGCTACGTGCCGATCGCCATCGACAAGAAGGGAGGCGGCGGCGTCAAGCGCGAGCTGACGATCCCGGGCTTCAGCAATCGGGTCAAGCTCAAGGAGATCGCGGTCATGAGTCGGCAGTTCGCCACCATGATCAACGCCGGGCTCACCCTCCTCCGAGCCCTCTCGATCCTGGTGGTGCAGACGGAAAACAAGTTCCTGTCCGGGGTGATCGACCAGATCCGGCTCGACATCCAGTCCGGGTCCTCGCTTTCGCAGGCGCTCGGCCGCCACCCCAAGCAGTTCAACCGGCTCTATGTGGCCATGGTCCGGGCCGGGGAGACCGGCGGCAACCTCGATCTGACCCTGCAGCAGCTGGCCGACACCATCGAAAAGCAGGTCGAGCTGCGAGGCAAGATCAAGTCCGCGCTCAGCTATCCGATCATGGTCCTCTCGCTGGTGCTGTGCATCCTGGGGGCCATGCTCGTCTTCATCGTGCCCATCTTCAAGAAGATGTACGCCCAGCTGGGGGGCAAGCTTCCCCCGGCGACCCAGCTGCTCATCAGCGTGTCCAACCTGGTCCTGACGTCGTTCCCGTTCCTGGTCGTCGGCGCCGTCTTGGCTGTCGTCGGCTACCGGAAGTGGGTGCGCACGACGGGCGGCAAGGCCGCTCGGGATCGGCTGGTGCTGCGGGTGCCGGTATTCGGCGGCCTGATCCGCAAGACGGCCATGACCCGCTTCGCCAGCACGCTGGCCACCCTCTTGAGCAGCGGAGTTCCCGTCCTGGAGTCCCTCGAGATCACCGCCGACACGGTGGGCAACGTCGTCGTGGCCAACGGCGTCCACGCCATCGCCGATGGCGCCAAGCGGGGCGACCCCATGACCCGTCCCCTCGCCGCGCACCCCGTCTTCCCACCCATGGTGACCCAGATGATGGCGGTGGGCGAGGAGACCGGCGCCCTGGACACCCTCCTGCACAAAGTGGCCAGCTTCTACGAGGATGAGGTCTCCCGCACCGTGGACGCCCTCACCTCGCTGCTGGAGCCCCTCTTGATCGTGGTGCTGGGAGGCGCGGTCGGCGGCATGGTCATTTCGTTGTACCTGCCGATGTTCGACATCATCAAGCTGGTCAACAACAACAACTGATGGCATCCCGCCTGCTCTGCCGCGGGTCCCGAACGTAGGCGCAGCAGCATGGCAGGATGGCGGTCCGGTGACCACCCTGGCTGTCCTGGCGGAGTATCGAAGCGGCGAGCGCCGAGTGGCGATGGTGCCGGCGGAGATCCCAAAGCTGACCGCGGCCGGGCTCGACGTGGTGGTGGAGGAGGGCGCCGGCCGCGACGCCGGATTCCCTGACGGCGACTACGCCGCGGTGACCGGGGTCCGGGTGGAGTCGGGACGGGCCGCCATCGTCGCCGGCGCCGACATCGTGGTGGCGGTCTCACCGCCCAGCCCCGACGAAGCCGCGGCGCTTCGCGAAGGGTCTCTGCTGCTGAGCTTGCTGCCACCCCAGTCGCACTTGGACGCCATCGTCCACCTTCGGGACCGGGGGATCACCGCCGTGTCCTTCGACTTGGTGCCGCGGACCAGCCGGGCCCAGGCCATGGACGCGCTCAGCTCCCAGGCCAGCCTGGCCGGTTACCAGGCCGTGCTCGTCGCCGCCGCCCGGTTGGGCCGCGCCATCCCGATGATGATGACCGCCGCCGGCACCGTGCCCCCGGCCCGGCTGCTGGTGATGGGAGCCGGGGTGGCGGGCCTGCAGGCCATCGCCACCGCCCGGCGCCTCGGCGCCTCGGTCCGAGGCTACGACGTCCGCCCCGAAGCCGCAGAGGAGGTGCGCAGCCTCGGAGCCAACTTCGTGGAGCTGGGGCTGCACCCCGTCCTGGGGGAGGGCGGGTACGCCGCCGAGCAGAGTGCCGCGTTCCAAGCCCGCCAGCAGCAGCTGATTGCCGACGCGGTAGCGACATCCGATGTCGTCATCACCACGGCCGCGGTCCCGGGGCGGCCCGCGCCCCGGCTCGTTAGCGCGGCGACGGTGGATCGCATGCGACGCGGGTCCGTCATCGTCGACCTGGCCGCGGCGTCAGGGGGCAACTGCGAGGTAACCGTCGACGGTCAGGACGTCCACCGAGCCGGGGTGCTGGTGGTGGGCGCCGGCGACATGGCCTCCCAGGTGCCCACTACTGCCAGCGCGCTCTACGCCCGCAACGTCGCCAACCTTCTCGCCCTTCTGGTCCGTGACGGCGAAGTGCAGCTCGACTTCGACGATGACATCGTGGCCGCCACCTGCGTGACGTCCGCCGGCGCCGTTCGCCACGCCCCGACCCGGGAGCTGCTGGAAGGGGCCCGCCGATGACCGGGAGTGGCCTCGACATCCTGGTGATCTTCGTCCTGGCCGCGTTCGTCGGCTTCGAGGTCATCTCCAAGGTGCCGAGCATTCTCCACACCCCGCTCATGTCGGGGAGCAACGCCATCCACGGCATCATCCTGGTCGGCACCATGGTCATCGCCAACGAGGCCCACGGCCCATTGCAGATCGGCCTGGCCCTGGCAGCCGTGATCCTGGCCACGCTCAACGTCGTCGGTGGCGTGGTGGTCACCGACCGGATGCTGGAGATGTTCAAGGGCCGGGCGCGCGCGCCAACGGCGCACCAGGCGGATCAGGACGAGGACCAGGATCGGGAAGTTTGACGGCATCCACCATCCCCAACTCCGGCCTGGTCGGCGGGTACCTGATCTCCTCGGTGTGCTTTATCGTGGCCCTGAAGGCCCTCAGCTCGCCCCGTCGGGCCCGGTGGGGCAACCTCATCGGAGTGGGCGGCATGGCGATCGCCATCGCCCTGACCATCGTCGACCAGCACGCGGGCCCGTACGGCATCATCCCGATCGGGATGGTCGTCGGCGCCGTGATCGGAACGCCGGTGGCCCGGCTGGTGCGCATGACCGCCATGCCGCAGTTGGTCGCCGTCTTCAACGGCGTGGGGGGTGGGGCGGCCGCCCTGGTCTCGGTGGTCGAGTTCCTCCATGTCAAGGGGGCCCGTCCGGGCAGCCTCCTTCTGCTCGAACTGGCCTTCGGCGTGACCATCGGCGCCGCGTCGTTTGCTGGCAGCCTGGTGGCGTTCGCCAAGCTCCAGGAGCTGCTCACCGGTCGCCCCATCACCTATCCCGGTCAACCGCTGGTCCATGCCGGCGCCGCCGTGGGCATCGTCGGTGTGGTCGGCTGGACGATCGCCGACCCGCACCTGGCCGGGCTGATCGTCCTCGCCGTGTTGGCCCTCGGCCTCGGCGCGGGCATCTGCCTCCCTGTCGGCGGTGCCGACACGCCGGTGTTGATCTCGTTGCTCAACTCGCTGACCGGGTTGGCCGTCGCCGCAGACGGCTTCGCCCTGCACAACCTGGTCCTGGTGGTGGCCGGCACCCTGGTGGGGACGTCCGGCGCCCTGCTGACGAAGATGATGAGCGACGCCATGGGCCGATCGCTGCCCAATATCGTGCTCGGCGGGCTGGCCAGCGCCGGCTCGACAGAGTTGGTGGGCGGGAGCCGGGGCGCCGCGGGGGTGCGCAGCGCCGATGCCACCGACATCGGAGTGCTGCTGGCCTTCTCGCACCGGGTGCTCATCGTGCCCGGATACGGTCTCGCCGTCGCCCAGGCCCAGCACACCGTGGTGGATCTGGCCAAGGCCCTGGAGGCCAGGGGCGTCGAAGTGACGTACGCCATCCACCCGGTCGCCGGCCGCATGCCGGGCCACATGAACGTGCTGCTGGCCGAAGCGGACGTGCCGTGGGAGAGCCTCGATGACCTCGACGGGGCGAATGCCCGGTTTTCCTCGGCCGACGTGGCCTTGGTCGTGGGAGCCAACGACGTGGTCAATCCGGCCGCCCGAGACGACCCGGGTAGTCCCCTCTACGGGATGCCGATCCTCAATGCTGACCAGGCGACACATGTCGTGTTCATGAAGCGCAGCATGCGGCCCGGTTTCTCGGGGGTGGACAATGCCCTCTTGTACGACCCCCGCACCGTGCTGCTCTTCGGCGACGCCAAGGACTCGTTGACGAAACTGCTGGCCGCAGTGCGAGCCGCCTAGCTCCAGCCCAGGGCCTGTCGTGCCGAACAAGACGACTGGTCATATTTCTACCGAACGCGCCCTCAGGGGGTGTGCCCGTATGCCATGCTCTACCTCGATGGGGTTGTACCGGAGGGGCACGTGGCAGCGCGTGGTTTTTGCCGGGGCCACCAGCCTCGCCGTGCTCGGGGCCGCCTGGTCCTTCCCGGCATCGGTGGCCACCGCAGCCGCCTCCGACTCGAGCCCGGTTTCGGGGCCTGTCAGCTCCACCACCACGGCCCTGCCTTCATTGCCGTCGGTCCCCCTGGCGATCACCGATGGCCAGAACCCCCAGACCCTGTTGGCCAACGCCATCACCCTGGCGTCCGTCGGTGTCGACACCAGCGCCCTGCAGGCAGGCATCGCCGCCACCCAGGCCAAGCTCGAGAAGGCCGCCGTCACGGCGGCCCATTTGAACGCCGCCGCGGCCCAGGCCAACCAGCGGGCAGCCGCGGCCTCGGCCGCCGCCCAGCAGGCGGAGCAGGGATATCGCAGCCTCGACAGCGCCGTCAAGGACGCCGCGGTGCTGCTGTACACCACCGGACCCAGCACCCTCACCCTCAATCCCGCGGCCGGGGACAAGCTGGCCTACGCCGCTGACTACGCGGCGACGGCCATCACCCCCGATGGCATCCTGTCGACGCGTCGTCACGACGCCAAGGCCGAGCGCCAGGCGTTGGCGCTGGCCAGCCGCGCCCAGAAACTGGCAAATCGCGACGCGGCCAAGGCCGCCAAGGCCCTCGCCAGTGAGCAGGCCGCGCAGCGCCGTCTCCAAACCGAGCTGTCGTCCATGTCAGCCGCGACGGCGGCGGAGGTGGCCGCTGACCACTCGTCGCTGGCGGCCCAGGCTGGCAACGAGCTTCTCTCGGCGTCCGCCCTGCAGTTCACGCCGAAAGTCGCCGTTCCCGCCCCCTTGTCCACCACCGCGGTGGCGTTGACCTGGGCGTTCTCCGAGCTGGGAAAGCCGTACGTCTGGGCGGCGACCGGGCCGGACACGTTCGACTGCTCGGGCCTCACCCAATTCGTGTGGCGACAGGCCGGGGTGTCCATCCCCCGCGTGGCCGCGGCCCAGGATTCCTGGTCGGTCCCGGTTCCGCTCTCGGATCTGCTCCCCGGCGACCTGGTGTTCTTCGGCCAGACCGACATCCACCACGTCGGCATCTACATCGGTGACGGCTTGATGATCAACGCCCCGCACACCGGCGACGTGGTCCGGGTCACGTCCATCTGGTGGTCGGACCTGGCCGGCTTCGGCCGGGTGCACGCCGCCGGCACGCCGGTGCCGTTGCACCAGCCGCCGACCGCGCAACGGCCGGCCACGCCGGTCGTCGTGCCCACCGCCGGGGCGGTACCGTCCCAGACCAAGCCGCCGCCCGGGTGGAAGCCGAAGCCGGGGTCCTCGACCCCGTTCACGATCTATCCGGATGGGCCCAGCTCGACGACCACCACCTCGTCGACCGTGCCGGTGCCGTCCACGACCACCACCAGCGTCCCGGCCACCTCGTCGACCACGTCGGGCTCCGGCCCCACGACCACGTCGACGTCGACGACGACGCTGCCGGCGGGGTCGCCGACAACCTGATCGCTGCCGGCTCGGCGACCCCGGCGACGGCGGTTACTGCAATTTCGGTAAATCTCAGCTTGGCGCTCAGGTTGCGGGCTCGACGGCCCGATGAAGTGGGTGCGAGCAGCGCTCGAGAAAAAGGCAAAGCCGTCGAGAGGCGGTGACGCAAAGCCACGGGACCGGACGTCAACGTCGACGAGGGTCCGCCGGGCTACCTGGAGCACTCAAATTCGGTCAGCAGGCTGGGGCCGGGGGAGGGCGCAAAGGTTCGACAGCCAGCTCGTTGTCAATCCCAAACCCGAAAGGCAACCACATGCTGACAACCATCAAGCAGCGCCTCGGCCATGATGACGAGCAGGGTTTCACCCTCATCGAACTCATGGTCGTCGTGCTGATCATCGCCATCCTGCTGGCCATCGCCATCCCGACGTTCCTCGGGGCCAAGAACACGGCCAATACCAGGGCGGCCCAATCCAGCCTCCGCAACGCCCTCACCGCGGAGCAGACCTACTGGACCAGCCAGCAGGCGTTCGGCACCAGCAGCTCCACACCGGCCATGTCGACCATCGAGCCCAACCTCAACTGGGTCACCGCCGCCGTTTCCAGCACCAATTCGGCCAACGACATTTACGCCGCCACCGTCGACTCCGGCAATCAACTGTTCCTGCAGGCCTACGGCAAGGACGGTAACTGCTACACCGTGTTCCAGAACAACGACTCGTCGCTGACCATGGGTGGCGCTGGCACCAACACCAGCTACGACGTCGACAAGGGTGCCTGCCCGGCAGTCACCACCGCCCCCACGACAGTCACCGCCGGCAAGGCATCCAGCTCCACCGCCGGTACCACGTACTTCAACAGCTGGTAACCCAGCTCCGAGACAACAAAGCAGTCTCCTTACGATAGGGGGCTCCGCCCGATGGGCGGAGCCCCCTTCTTCATTCCCCCTTTTCCCCGAAGCGCACTTCGCCATGGCGAAAACGGTCCCGCAGCACGGCCACGACAGCACCGTTGCTCAGGTTGCGACGTCGACGGCCCGATTGTTTCGGCACGAGCAGCGCTCGAGAAAAAGGCAAAGCCGTCGAGAGGCGGTGACGCAAAGCCACGGGACCGGACGTCCGCTTCGACGAGGGTCCACCGGGCTACCTGGGGCACTCGATCCGGTCAATTGCGACCGCCGAGGGCGCGAGGGTTCGACAGCCAGCTCGTTGTCAGTTACCTCGAACCCCGAAAGGCAACCACATGCTGACCACCATCAAGCAGCGCCTCGGCCATGATGACGAGCAGGGTTTCACCCTCATCGAACTCATGGTCGTGGTCCTGATCATCGCCATCCTGCTGGCCATCGCCATCCCGACCTTCCTCGGGGCCAAGAACACGGCCAATCCCAGGGCGGCCCAATCCAGCCTCCGCAACGCCCTCACCGCGGAGCAGACCTACTGGACCAGCCAGCAGGCGTTCGGCACCAGCACCTCCACACCGGCCATGTCGACCATCGAGCCCAACCTCAATTGGGTCACCGCCGCCGTTTCCAGCACCAACTCGGCCAACGACGTCTACGCCGCCACCGTCGACTCCGGCAATCAGCTGTTCCTGCAGGCCTACGGCAAGGACGGTAACTGCTACACCGTGTTCCAGAACAACGACTCGTCGCTGACCATGGGTGGCGCTGGCACCAACACCAGCTACGACGTCGACAAGGGGGCCTGCCCGGCAGTCACCACCGCCCCCACGACGGTCTCCCCTGGCAAGGCGTCCAGCGACACGTCCGGCACTGCCTACTACCCCAGCTGGTAACCCAGCCGCGAGGCCATAAAGCAGTCTCCTTACGAAAGGGGGCTCCGCCCGATGGGCGGAGCCCCCTCCTCGTGTCCTGGAACCGAATACCCTGCAGCCCCGGATCGACCACAGAGAGGCTTCCGCCCCCGTGTTTACCCTCGTAGTAGTGGCATCCGCCCTGGGAGGGCTGGCGATCGGTTCGTTCCTGAACGTGGTGATCTACCGGGTGCCGCTCGGCAAGTCGATCGTGTCCCCGCCGTCAGCCTGCCCGGCTTGCGGCGTCCCGGTATTGCCGAGGGACAACATCCCTGTGGTTTCCTGGCTTCTCCTGCGAGGGCGTTGCCGCCACTGCCAGGCCGGCCATCTCGATCCGCTACCCGATCGTGGAGGCTTTGACGGGACTTCTGTTCGCCCTGACCGCGGTGCGGCTGGGAGCGAGCTGGTCTCTCCCTGCGGAGTTGGTCTTCGTCGGCGGTCTCATCGCCCTGGCAGCCGTTGACCTGGAGCGCTATCTGTTGCCCCGGGCCATTCTCTACCCGACGCTCGGAATCGTTGGCGGCGCTGGTCCTGGCTGCGGCCATTGGGACAGGGCGGTGGGGGCGATTCGGCATCGCCGCCGCGTGCGGCCTCGCCGCCTTCGCAGTCTTCTTTGCCATCCACTTCGTCCGTCCGGCGTGGCTTGGATTCGGGGACGTCCGCTTGAGCGGCCTGCTGGGCCTGGCTCTGGGTTGGATGGGACCGTGGTACCTCGTGATCGGCATCATGGCCGCCAACCTGGCCGGAGCCGCCGTGGGGGTCGCGCTCATGCTCGCCGGGCGGGCCAGTCGGACGACCCCCCTGCCCTACGGGGTGTTCCTTGGTGCCGGTTGCATCTTCGCCCTCCTCGTTGGGCGCCCCGATCATCAGCTGGTACTCGCACCACCTGGTTCGCTAACACTTCGGCGTTTGCGAGGCAGTTGTCATTAAGCCCGGCTCTCAGCGACCGATACCAAGTGCGTGAACTATGGGATCCGGGAGCGTAGGGAGTGGCGATGGACTCGACGAGCATAGGCCTCGACATCGGGTCCTCGGCAGTACGAGCCGCCGAAATCAGCGTTGGTCGGGACGGCAAGAAGCTGCGTCGTTACGCGCAGATGGGGCTGCCATCCGGCGCGGTCGTCGACGGCGAGGTCGTCAACGAGCGGGTCGTCAGCGAGGCCCTGCGTCGCCTCTGGACCGATGGCGGCTTCTCGACGCACCGAGGTCGTCCTCGGGGTGTCGGGGCACCGCGTCATCGTCCGGCAAGCGGACGTTCCAGCTCTCGATGAAGAGGATCTCCGCTCGGCGCTTCGCTTCGACGCCCAGGAGCTCATCCCCATTCCGATGGACCAGGCGAGCTTCGACTTCAGCATCCTCGATCGCAGCGCCGGCAAGGACGAGAACGGCCGCAGCATCATGCGGATCCTCATCGTGGCGGCCCACCGGGATCTGCTGCGATCCCATCTCGCCGCCCTCAAGGGGGCCGGCCTCGAGCGCTGTCGCCATCGACGCCGCACCGCTCGCCCTCATGCGGGTCGTCCCGCCGGCCGCCGGGACCTGGCGATGGCGGCTGCGGAAGCGCTCGTCGCCATCGGCGCCGAGATGACCACGGTCGCGGTCCGCCAGAACGGCGTGCCGCGTTTCATTCGCAGCCTGGCCGTCGGAGGATCAAAGCTGACGGCCGGAATAGCCGCCGCCATGCACGTCGAGCCGGCGGTGGCCGAGCGCCTCAAGCGGGCCGCCGTTCCGGATGGCGCGCCGCAGTTGGTGCAAGCCAAGCGAGCCGTGACAGCCGAGTTGCGCGATCTGGCAGAGGAAGTCAAGGCGACCGTCGATTTCTTCGTCGCCCAGTCCGACGGCGTGGCCGTCGACCGGCTGCTGGTGACGGGCGGCGCCGCCCAGACCCAGGGGCTCATCGAGGCCTTGCGGGCGGCATGAGTGTCGAGGTCCAACGGATCGACCCCTTCCTAGACCTCAAGCCTCGATCAACTGGACCTCGACGAGTCCCAGCTCCGACAGGCGCGGGCCACGGCCGCCACCGCGGTGGGCTTGGCGTTGTGGCCGCTCGAGGCACCCGGCAGCCGACTGTCCATCCTCCCGGACGAGGTGATGGCCGCTCGCCGCGCCCGCCGGATCATGACCGTGGCGGCCGGCGGGGTTGCCGGGGTCGCCTGCGTCCTGAGCGTGGCGGCGGTCGGACAGACGCTCGCAGTGCATCGGGCTCGCACCCAGGTCCACGAGGCCAAGGCCCACGTCAGCCTCGCTGCAGGCACAGGTGAGCACCCTGCAAGCGCAAACAGCCGTGCACAACAAGGTCCATGCGCGCGCGGCCCTCGTCGTCACGGCCCTCACCGGCGACATCGACTGGGTGCGGGTCCTTGGCCAGTTGACGGCGGTCATGCCGTCGAGCCTGACGCTCTACCACGCATCACCGGCAGCCGTACGGCCAGCAGGCGCAGGCTCGCACCGGCACGAGTACTGCGGGCGTCGGAACCCTGACATTCACCGTCTCCGGCAAGGGCGGCCTGCCAGTCGTCGCCGCCTGGCTGGAGGGGCTTCAGAAGGATCATTCGCTGCAAGGGACGTGGGTGTCGGGAATCAGCGTCACTACCAACGGGGGATCCGTCACGTTCAGCTCCACGACCAATCTGACCACGCAAGCCGACAGCAAACGAGCACAGGCGGTCAAGTCATGATCCATTCGACCCGCAGGATTGCTGCCGCCGCAGCCGCAGTTGTGGTCCTGCTCGTAGCCGTGTGGTATTTCGCCTTCTGGGGCCCCCAGAACCGCGATCTCAGCAGCGCCCACACGGCTCGGTCCGCCGCCGAACAGCAGGCTGTCCAACTGAGCGGCCAGGTGGCGCAGCTTCGCGTCCTCGTGAAGCAGATCCCGACTGATACCGCCCGCTTGGCGGCCCTGGAGGCGGCGCTGCCTGACAATCCGTCCCTCGACACGGCGCTCAAGCAGTTGCACCAGGCGGCCACGGCAACCGGCGTCACCCTCACGACTGTCGGCCCATCCGCACCTCCCGGTACGGGCACCGGATCGGCTACGACGTCCGCCCCGGGCGGCCCCGCGATCACCCTCAATCTGACCGTCACCGGCGCCAATCACAACGTGATGAGCTTCCTGACCGGCCTGTCCAGCATGTCGCGGGTCCTGGTGGTCGATCACTTGGCCCTCTCCGGCACGTCGCAGCTTTCCGCCAGCATCGTCGCCCGGGTCTTCTACGCGGGTACCCCGACACCGTGACCACGACTCGGTCATGATTGACGCCTCGCGCAGCCCCAGGGCGGCATGGAAGCGGTACGTCACCTTCGTCCTGTTGCTCGTGTTGATCGTCGCGGCCGGATACCTGATCTGGACCAAGGAGCTTCACCACACCGCTTCGGGCCCCTCGCCTTCGAGGACGCTGGCCGCCGCCGCCCCGATACGGACGACTCATGCCGTGTCGACCGTGACGACGATACGTCGCGGCCTACCGGTGGGCAGCCGCGATTCGTTTGGCGGCTGATGATGTCGATCGTCCGCCGTCTTCAGCACCGTACGTCCGAAAGCGATAGTGGCTTCACCGTGATCGAGCTCATGATGGCCATGGTCGTCATGGCAATCGTGATGACCAGCCTGACCTTGGTTCTCGTCAATTCCCTGGTCGATACGGCCTATAACCGCCAGCGCACTCAAGCCCTCACCCTGGCCAATCAGGCCATCGAGGAAGTACGGGCATTGGGCTGGGCCACCGTACAGCAGGGGCTGAGCGCCTCGGACCTGGCCGGCGACAGCAATATCGCCGACAATTGCTTCGAAGACCAGCCGCTCGATGTCGGTGGAGTCATCGGGGCGCAATCCGGGTGCGTTCCGAAGGCGTGGACGGACCCGTCCTGCCTCACGGGATCCGGCAGCGCCCTCCCCACCGCCGGGACGCTGCTTAGTCCGGTCCCACTCACACCGCATCAGGTGTGTTACAACGTCAACGGTCGGACCTACGGCCTCGACGTCTACGTGACCGGCGGCAGCGGCAACCCGGCGATCCCGCCGCTCACCTTGACCGTGGTCGTCTCCTGGGCCCACCCCGTCCGCGGCGGGCTGGCTGACCATGTGGTCACCACGACCCAGCTCTCGAGCTGCCTGACAGTGGGAACGAAATGCACGTAACGCGAGACGAAGAGTCCGGGTTCACCCTGATCGAGATGATGGTCGTGGCTGCCATCCTCATCGTCGTGCTCGTCATCGTCACGAGCTTCCTGGTGAGCGCCAACAACTCGGTAGCGGCCGGTACCGCCCGGGCGGCGGACGACAGCGTGGCCCGCACCGCCGCAACCCTTCTCGACGCCAACATCCGCTTTGCGACCAACATCTCCATCTCGACGGACGGGAGCACCCTGTATGTCGTGGCCAACCAACCGGCCTGCACGGTATGGACCGTCGCCGGCGGGAACCTCACCGAGCGGGCCGCACCCACGACCTCGTCGGTCGTGCCACTGGGGTGTCGACGCCGGGTGCCGCCTTCACCGGCAACGCCCTCTATCAGGGCCTGGTGACCGTGGGGTTCACGGTCAGCTTGCCCGGCAACAGCTCAAAGGATCAAGGCGGATCGCATGTGCTGCAGACGCTTTCCGCCGAAAACATGACTGGTCCCGTTGCCAAGTCGTCCACCCCGGTATGCACGCCATGAGGTGGGCCCAGTCCGAGGTCACGCCACGATCCGGCCCTGACCGCACGAAAGGCCAGATGACATGAAGCGACTCCATCGAATGCTCGCGGAACACCCCGCTCCGACGAGCGGGGCATCGCCATGCTGGCGGCCCTCATGTGCGTCATCGTGATCGTCAGTCTGACCGTGGTCGCCGTCCAGCAGTCCATGGGCAGCCTGTCGGGGATGGCCCAGACCCGCAAGACCCTCCAGACAGTGGACGCGGCCGAAGCCGGCCTCCAATACGAGATCAATGCCGTTCGGACGCACGCGGCCAGTGTCCCTGGTACCGCGTTCAACTGCCCGAAGGGGAGCATTCCCGTAACGCTCTCCCAGTCGACGGCGTCGACCTTGCCACAGCCGAACATCGCGGACCCGGCCAGTGTGGGCGCCTACACGCTATCCGCCACGATCGCGACCACCGTACCGACCACCACCACGGCCTGTTCTGGAAGCCTTACGGTGCCGACCCCGAATGCGCAAAATCAATGGTACGCGCTGATCAAATCGCAAGGTACGACGAGCGCATCAACGGGTGGCCTAGTAACCGGCCGGACGCTGGAGGCCCTCGTCAAGATCGATGCCAACCAGGTTACGACGACGACAGTCGCCCCCTCGACCACCGTCCCGACGTCGACCACCATCGTC
>CAVPBX010000002.1:0-220000 GCA_963702305.1 uncultured Acidimicrobiaceae bacterium
GCGGAAGCTCGTCGCCGCGGGCCTGGAAGTCTACGGCGACCCTTCGGCGATCGTCGCGGTCAAGATGGGCAGCGAGGCGCTCGCCCGGCTCGTCAGCCGCGAACTGAACCATACCGGACTCGTCGCCCACTGGTCAATTCCCCGCGGTGCCCAAGGGCCACGCTGGCTTTCGCCTGCAGGTCATGGCCGACCATACCGAAGCGCAAATCACCGCAGCCGCGGCAATACTCAGCACCGCCTTGCAGTCCGCGACCGCGGAGCTCGAAGCGATCCTCCATCCGCAGTATCGCGCAATCGCCTAATCCATTCCCACGACCCGACGTATTGCACCCAACCCAGAACTCCAGATATGTTCCACGCTTCCTTGCGCCGATCGCATGACAATTCGCCTCTCGATTCGCCGGGCCATTTCGAGGCCGATAGAAGCGCCAGTCCAAATCCCGCATTCTCATCGTCGACGACATCGCCGACAATCGCATCCCGCTCACCCGCCGGCTGCAAAGGCGGAACTTCGAGGTCGTCGAGGCGGATTGCGAAACGGCGCTCCAGCTCGTGGGGACGGCTCGTTTGATACGGTTCTTCTGGACGTCATAATGCCCCATATGAATGGTCTCGAGGTGTTGCGGAGAATTCGCTTGACGCATTCGCCGGATTCTCTTCCGGTCATCATGTGCACGGCGAACAACCAAACCTCCGACATCGTCCAAGCGATGGAGTTGGGGGCGAACGACTATGTCGCAAAGCCCATCGACTTTGCGGTTGCGCTCGCGCGCGTGAATGCGCAAGTCCAGCGCAAGCGCGCGAGCGAAGCGCTCGCCGCCACCAATGCGGCGCTCCTCCATTCGGACGACTGCGATCGAGGCGAATGCGATTTCCCCCGGGACTTCGCCCGCACGCTGCCGGGGACGGTGTTCATGCAGCTGATGGGCCTGCCGATGGAGCGGCGGGAGGAGTTCTTCGAGTGGGAGGAGACCTTCTTCCACGGCGGCACCGCGGAGGACCGCCGGGCGAGCGGCAAGGCGATCGAGGCCGTCTTGGCTGATTTGGTAGAAGCGCGCCGGGCGGACCCAAAGGACGACCTCATGTCGATGCTGGTCCACGCCACGTTCGATGACGGCACCCCGGTTCCCTACGACGACGTGATGGACATGTGCTGGCTGCTCTACATCGCCGGTCTCGATACCGTCCATGCCGGTCTCGGGCCATTCCTTCCGGTATCTCGGAGAGCACCCGGACCGGCGCGATGAGCTGGTGGCGGACCCGTCGCTCATCCCGGCCGCGGTGGAGGAGCTGCTGCGTTGGCATTCGTGGGTCAACCCAGCCCGCACGGTGCGCGTCGACTGCGAGCTGCACGGCATCCAGCTCAAGCAGGGGGAGAAGATCGGCGCCCTGGCCGCCATCGCGGATCGCGATCCGGCCGAGTACGACAGCCCCGACGACGTCAACTTCCATCGGGAGCGCGATATCCACTGGGCGTTCGGTGGTGGGCCGCATCGCTGCGTCGGCTCTCATCTGGCCCGTCGGGAGCTCGGGATTGCCATCGAGGCGTGGGTCACTCGCATCCCGGACTTCCATGTGGCCCCGGAGGACTCCGGGCAGCTGCGCTACGCCACGCTCGGCATGTTTTCCCTCCCCCACCTGCCGCTCAAATGGCGCGTGCCCAAGGGGTAAACGAACCTCGTCGAGGTCAGGCGGGGACTGGCAGCCCGTAGATCTCGGTGGCGTAGCCTCCGAGGAGGCGGTCGATGGTGGATCCGTCGACCCCCGCGTCCTCGAGCATCTGGCGGGCTTCCTGCGGGGTGCCGGTGTCGTGACTCGGGTACCGAGAACCCCACGCCGCCTTGTCGCCGATGCGTTGGACCATGCGGCCGACGGGTCGCTCCCAGCTGTCGAACGAGGTCAGCACCGGATGGCGCGCCCACACCTCCTCGGGCTCCAGGCAGACGGGCATGCCGCCTCCGCCGCCGAGCCAGAGGTAGGTTTCGCTTTTCTCCAGAGCCAGCGGCACCCAGGTGGTTCCGCTGTGGGCGATGGCGACCCGGAGTTCGGGCAGGTCCTCGAAGAGCCCGTGAAAGAAGACCGTCGTCATAAACAGGTCCGCGTCCTGCATGTGAGCGATCGGCTCCACCACCGTGTGATGCACGCCGAGTCGCTCCGACACCCGCTCGGCGAAACCGCCGCTGGAGATGGCGTCCGGGCCGGTGATGTTGGTCGACGGGTGAACGCACGCCACCATCCCGAGCTCCACGCAGCGGGCGAAGACGGGCCGGAAGGGGCGATCTTCGATGAAGACGGGCAGCCCGCTGGTGTCGAGCTCCGCGCCGACCTGCTGCTGGGCCATGACCTGGACCATCTGGGCGCCGAGGGAGTCGCGGGCATCTGCGAGCCGGTAGAAGGCCGGCCGCAGCAAGGCGGCCCGGAACCCCTTGCCGTGGGCTCTGGTGAGTTCCTCCAGGGCGGCGGGCGGATCCTGCAGCGGTAGGGCCGCGACCGGGTACAGCTGGCCGCCGGCCACCGCCGCGAAGTCCCAGAGCCAGTCGTTGTAGGCCCGGCACAGCAGAACGGCCGCGTCCCGGTCGATGATTTGAGGCAGATACTCGGTGATGAGGGTGGGGTAGACGACGGCCCGGTCGATACCCAGGGCGTCCATGTCGGCGAGTCGCGCCGCGGGGTCCCACGCTCCCGGGTTGATGGGGTGAGGGACGGTCGGGTCGAGGTCGCCGATGTCATCGATGGTCAGGCCCGGACGCCAGATGGCCTGGCGGATCAGCTTGCTGCGGTTGAGATTCTTGGCCGCCGTCCCGTTGAGGGTGGTGGAGACCGTCCCGTCGTCATCGATGCGTGAGAAGAAGGCTCGCCGGACCCGGTCACCGTCGCCGGATGGGACATAGTCGTCCCAGATCGCGGCGGGCTCGTAGACGTGGCTGTCGACGTCGACCACCTCGGCCATCAGTAACTCGCCGCCTGTTGAGGATTGCCACCGGCGGCGCGCATGGCGGCCAGGCCGGCCGTGTTGATGCCGAGGGCCTTCAGCTGGTCCTCGTTCTCGCGGGGGTGGGCGACCAGGTCGGCCCATTCCTCGAGTTCGGGCCCTTGGGGAAACCAGTCGGGTCGCTCGATGGGCGCGGCCTCGTCCGTCACGAACAGTCGCGGCTCGATGCCGTACCAGCCTGCGGCGTTGCCACCGAGAAGTTGGTGCTGGACCGCATCCGGTACCCCCGACTTGGTCATCCTGCGCATGGCGCTCCAGACGTCGGCGCCGTCGTGGTGGTAGGCGTCGGACGCCCAGATGCCGATGTGCTCGAACTCCGGCCATTGCTCGAACACCCCGACCTCGTCGGATTCGAAGGAGATCACCGCTTGCTGCTGGAACGCCTCGGACGGCAACCGGTCGCCCCGGTACCCGCGCTCGGAGCGGTACAGCTTCCAGAGCCGGTCACAGCTGTCCAGGAAATACGGCAGCCATTCGGCGTTGGACTCGAACACCGCCATCTTCAGCCGGCTGTAGCGATCCAAGAATCCAGAGAGCAGGACCTGGGCCAGCCAGACCTGCATCTCGTGAATGAAGGAGAAGGTCTGCGAGTCGACTCCCGCCCGGGTGAACAGGTCACCCGGCGACGACACGTAGTCGCGGCCCAGGGGGTGCGGCATGCCCGGCGCCGGAAAGGTGTGCATCCCCAACACCATCCCGGTCTCCTCGAACGCCCGGAAGACCTCGTCGTAGTCGCCGCCCCCGGCCATCATGGCCTGGCGGATCTCATTGGGATACTTGGCCTGCGCGTCGATCGGCCGGACCAGCCCGACCGGATGCCCGAGGTCCTTGGCCCGGAAGACCTCCTTGGCGGTGCGGACCGGATCCTGCACCGGTAGCAGTGCGGCGCCGTAGAGACGCTCGGGCACCTGCTTGCACCAATCCACCAGGAAATCGTTGTAGGCCTGGCAGAACACGTCCACGCCCTCGGCGTTTTCCGCGAACGGGAGGTACATGATGACCATCGTCGGAATGACCAGGACCTGGTCGATACCCATCAGGTCCATCTCCTTGATCCGGGCATGCGGATCGAGGGCCCCGTCATGATGGACGTACGCTCGTTGCTCCTCGCTGAGCGGCACCATCGACTGCAGCTTGCGCATGATCTTCTTGTTCATCTGCGGGCCGGCGATGCAGATCGGATTGTACGAAGGGGCGAAGTGGCCGTTGCCACCTCCCATCACCGCCTGGGTGCCGTTGAGCCAGGCTTCGTTGTCCCCCCGCCAGTAGGTGTTCCGGACCAACTCCCTCTTGTTCTCCGGCACGTAGTCCCAGATCTGGGTGGGATCGTTGATGTGCGCGTCGCAGTCGAACACCGGAAACGACTTGGTCAAGCGGTCCATGGCTATCCCCCCTAGGAGAACCTCGAATGCCGCTCACTCTACCGGTCGTTCGGCCCCGGCGTCCGAAATTGGGAAATGACACTTGCAGGCAACGTCCGACTTCGGATGGGGCCATTCCACTTCAGAATTGCCCCGAAATGCCGACGTAACGGTGGTGCACCGTCTTTCGCGCCCGTGT
Source organism: uncultured Acidimicrobiaceae bacterium (assembly GCA_963702305.1). GTDB lineage: Bacteria > Actinomycetota > Acidimicrobiia > Acidimicrobiales > Palsa-688 > PALSA-693. Next base: position 4,553 of record CAVPBX010000002.1, read on the forward strand.
GACGGGGCTTCCAGTCCCATCTGGAAGTACGCGCCCCACCGGGCCATCATCGCCCTCGGCGCGGTGTTGATCGCCATTGCCGTGGCCGGAGGGCTGCTGGGCGTCGCCAACTCCGGTCGGGCCGAAGGCTACGCCACGACCTTGACCAATCGCTACCTGGTCCTGCTGGTGGCTACCCGTCAAGCGCGCAACTCGGTCGGGGACTTCCAGCTGGTGGCCGAGCGGGCCTTCGCCAGCGGCGTCAACGCCAACCTGGTGACCGTTGGTGGGCAGGACAGCACCATCACCGATCAGGACTACGTGACCCTCCACCGCCTGCTCTCGCTACCCGTCAACGCCGATCTGGCTCCCGGCCTGCCTGCACTCGAGACCATCTACGCCAACTCTCGCAGCGGCCTCTCGACCCTGCTCACCACGGGGAATCACACTCCGGAGACCGACCGGGCCACGGTCGTCGAACAGGCCGCGTACCAGAACCTGGACACCGGACTGGCCTCCCTACAGGACACGCTCACGACGCGCCTGACGTACACGGCCGACCAGGCTCGATCCGCAGCCGCGGATGCCCGGAACGGCCTGCTGCTGTGCCTGGGCTTCGGCGTGGTACTAGCTGTGGCGATCACCACCGTCCTCGCCCGCAAGGCCCGCCGAGTAGAGCGCGACCTGGCCGCCCGAGACGCGGCGCAGGCCCTGCTTACCGGCCGCAACGAGTTCGAGGGACGCCTGCAGCGGGCTTTGGAGATGGCCCGGGCCGAGCCGCCGGTATTCGATCTGGTGGCCCGGGCGTTGACCGACGCCGCTCCGGACATGCGCGCCGAGCTTCTATTGGCCGATTCCAGCCGGGCCCACTTCCGCCAGGTGCTCGTCACGCCCAGCGACACCGACGAGCAAGGGTGCGGCGTGGTCTCGCCCGAGGACTGCCCCGCGGCGAGTCGAGGCCAGACAATGGTGTTCGCCTCGAGTACGGCCATGGACGTCTGCCCCAACCTTCGGAACCGTTCGTGCTCGGCGTTGTGCGTGCCCGTCAGCATTAGTGGCAACGCCGTCGGCGTGGTCCACGTCACCGCGCCGGAGGGATCGCCACCCGGCGAGGCGGTCAGTCGTGATGTCGAGGTCGTCGCCCGGCGGGCGTCCGAGCGGTTGGCCATGCTGCGGGCGTTCGAGGTGTCACAGACCCAGGCCAACAGTGACTCGCTCACTGGCCTGCTCACCCGGCGCAGTATTGAGAGCCGGGTTCGCAAGCTTCAGGAGGAGGGCGTGCGGTACGTGCTGGCGTACGGCGACCTGGACCATTTCAAGGAGCTCAACGACGTCTTCGGCCACGATGCCGGCGACCGGGCGCTCCGAACCTTCTCGCAGGTGCTGCGGGATGCGCTGCGGCCCAGCGACCTGCCGTGCCGGTATGGCGGCGAGGAGTTCGTGATCATCCTGCCGGACTGCCGGATCGATGAGGTCGTTCCCGTCCTCGATCGGGTCCGTCAGCGCATCGCCGATCGAGTCGCCGCCGGGGGAGTCCCCACCTTCACCGTGAGCTTCGGCGTGGCGTCCTCCGAGCAGGCGGCCCACTTCGAGGAGGTGGTCAACCTCGCCGATCAGGCGCTGCTCCAGGCCAAGGCGGCCGGCCGTGACCAGATCGTCGTCGCCCGGGGCGCGCCCGACGCGGGCGCCGTGTCCGTCAACGGCAGCGCGGAAGCGGGCGACGCCCGGTCGGGTGCGCCGCGGGAATGAACTTGTATATGTAGCTGTCAACTTTACTGAGTCAAGCGGTACCATAAGGGGCCGGTAGAGATGCGCCGGACGAAGACTCGACCAGGAGGTTGATGCCATATGTTGATGCGTTTCGATCCTTTCCGTGATGTTGACCGGGTGACCCAAACCGTATGGGGCAACGGGCGCCGGTCGTGGATGCCCATCGATGTCTACCGGCGCGACGGCAGCTACGTCGTGCAGTTGGATCTGCCCGGGGTCGACCCGGCCACCATCGATGTCACGGTCGAGAAGAACCTGCTGACGATCAAGGCGGCCCGGACCGGGCAACCGGCTGAAGGCGACCAAGTGGTCGTCGCCGAGCGGCCCCACGGCCGCTTCGTACGCCAGCTGTCCCTCGGCCAGGGACTGGACGGGGACCGCATCGAGGCCCGTTACGACCAGGGGGTGCTGACGTTGAGCGTGCCCGTGTCCGAGCAGGCCAAGCCCCGCAAGGTCGAGGTCGTCTCGGGCTCGGGCCAGGTGGAGGCCCTCGACCCCGAGACCGCCGCGGCCTAAACCCTACGCCTCACACCTACGGCACAGACGGGTCTGGCCCGGCCCGGCGCTCAGCCGGCCGGGCCTTTCTCGTGGCTGCGACGGGCCCCAGGGCCACCGGGGGGGACCGAACAGGCCCCGGGGCGACCGTCGCAATGACCCCGGGCTGCACACCGGAGTTCGGAGCTATTGAACCATCTCTATGAAAACGGCCTTTGGCGAGATCGTGACAGGAGTGTGAACTCGCTACTCGAGCGGCTGGTAGTAGTGCTCGGCGCCTCCGACCCGGACGTCATCGAGCCAGCTTCCGTCGTAGAGGTCGTTGGGGCCCTGGATGAGGTCGGAGTCCTCGAGGATCACGGCGCCAGGCTAGACGACCTCGACCGCAGGCGGTCCGTCCCAGACCTCGCCGACGTCCCACCATCCCGCGTCGGACAGGGTCGCGGCGTCGGCTGGATTGACCGCGGCCAGCAGGCCACCGGATGTCTGGGGGTCGACGGTCACGGCCTCCAGGCCGGGCCCGGCGGTGCTGTGGAGACGGTCGCCCAGATACGCCCGGTTTCGGCCGTCGCCGCCGGTTCGGACGCCAGCCTCCGCCGCGGCTCGAACGCCGGGGTACAACGGTAGGGCGTCGCTCTGGAACCGGACGGTTGCCTGGGCCCGCTCGGCCAACTCCCAACCGTGGCCGGCGAGGCCGAAGCCGGTCACGTCGGTGACCGCGTGGACCCCCGGCCGGCCGGCCTGATCGGCGAGGGCGGACAGGTCGGCGGCCGCCTTGGCATTGAGACGCCGCATGCCGGCGATGGCCGCCGCCCGGTCGTCGGGGCCGCCGCCGGCCAGGACGATGCCGGTGCCGAGGGGCTTCGATAGGACCAGCCGGTCCCCGGCTTGGGCCCCGGCTTTGCTCCACACCCGGTCGGGGTGCACCAGGCCCTGCACGGCCAAGCCGAAGATCGGTTCTTCGGAGCGGATGGTGTGGCCGCCGGCGATGGTGCCGCCGGCGGCGCGCACCACTTCTGCGGCCGCGGCCATGATGGTGGCCGCCACCTCGGGCGGAAACCGCTCCGGGAAGGCCGCGATGTTGAGGGCGATGACCACCCGGGCGCCCATGGCGAATATGTCGCTGCAGGCATTGGCGGCGGCGATGGCCCCGAAATCGTCGGGGTCGTCGACGAGGGGTGGGAAGAAGTCGGTGGTCGACACCAACGCCAGGTCCGGGCCCAGGCGGTACACGGCCGCGTCGTCGAATGGGGCCAGCCCCAGCAGGAGGTTGGGATCGGTCGAGCCGGCCAGCTCGCGTACCAGGGCGGCGAGCGGGGCGCCGCCCCATTTCGCCGCGCAGCCGCCGCACGTCGTCCACTCCGTGAGCTTCATGGGCTCGGTGGTGCTCATGGCGGCTCGACGCTACTGGGCGGGCGGGCGGTAGCGATCATGCGGGGGCCGGCGATGCGGAGGTCGCCCCGCCGGCGGGTGACGCCAGTGGCGTCGAAGTAGGCGAGGAGTGGCAGGGCGTACTTGCGGGTGGTCCCGAGGGCCTCGCGGGCGGCGGAGACGGTGAAGCCGGCCGGCTCCGTCGCCAGCAGCCGGTGGAGGACGTCCGCCGCGGCCTGGACCGCCGAGGCCGCGAACCACAGCTCACCGGCTTGGCGGGCCAGGCCGGCCCGCTCGAGTTCCCGCAAGGGAGCCCCCTGGCTCCGCTCGATGTCTGGGGGGTTCCATGGCGACGCTTCGAGCTGCTTGAGGATGCGGGCGGCGTCGGATGTGAGCTCGCCGGTGACCTCGGCGGCGTCCACGACGCGGGCGCCGTCGACGGCTAGGCCCGGGATGCCGACGGCCAGTACGGCCCGCTGGATGTCGTCCAACCCGGCCCGGTCGATCCCACCCGGACCGGCCGCGCCGATCCGCGTCGATGATCTGGCGCCGGGTGGTCTCGAGGGTGGCCGGCGTGGTGACCCACCGCCCGATGGTGGGCGGGTGCCGCTCGCCGGTCAACCGCAGCAACTGTTCGGCATCGACCCAGCCTCGCTCTTGCACCACCCGCGCCGCGGAGATGGATGGGCGGGCCCGGGTGAGCGGGAGGACCGGGTCGACGTCGAGGATTTGGCCGCCGCCGATGGTCTCGCCTCTCCCCAGCTCGCGCAGCACGTACCGGTCGCCCGGGAGCAGCGGCAGGGGAGCAGGTTCCCCCAGCCAGATGCGGACCGCCCCGACTTGGCCCGCTTCGATCGACCGCTGGCCGCCGATCACCCGCAGCCGGACGGGGACGTCGGCGGCGCCGAGGTAGACCGCGAAGGCGCCCCGGGCCGTGACCGGCTGCTCCACGGCGGCGAGCACCTGCAATGACGCGTCGACGACCCGGGCCGGGTGCCAGCAACCGGCGCGGACCAGGACCTGGCCCCGGCTGACCTGGTCGTGCGAAACACCGGTGATGTTGACGGCCAGGCGCCGGCCCGGTTCGGCCGTCTCCAGTCGTCGGTAGTGGCTTTCGAGACCGCGCACCCGGACGGGCCGGCCGCCGGGCTCGACCAGCAGTTCGTCGTCGAGGGACAGGTGGCCGCCGACCAGGGTTCCGGTCACCACCGTGCCGGCGCCGCGAATCGGGAAGGACCGGTCGACCCACAATCGGGGCCGGCCCAGGTCGGCCGCCTGGGAGGTGGCCGCGACCAGGCGGTCGAGCGCGGTGCGGAGGGCCTCGACACCGATGCCGGCCGGAGCATCGACGGGGATGAGGGCGGCCGTCTCCAGGAAGGTGCCCGCCACCCGCTCGCCCACCGCCCCGACCGCCGCCTGCCGGGCGGCGGCGTCGAGGTCGCCGACCTTGGTCAGGGCCACCACACCGCGCGTGAGGCCGAGCAGCTCGAGGATCCGCAGGTGCTCCTCCGATTGGGCCTTCCAACCTTCGGTGGCGGCCACCACGAAGAGGCAGGCGTCGACCGCGCTCACTCCCGCCAGCATGTTCTTGACGAAGCGGCTGTGGCCGGGCACGTCGACGAACCCGACCTCCTGGCCGGAAGGCAGCCGGGTGGCCGCGAAGCCGAGGTCGATGGTCATGCCGCGGGCCTTCTCTTCCGCCCAGCGGTCGGGGTCGGTACCGGTGAGGGCCTGGACCAGGGTCGATTTGCCGTGGTCGACGTGGCCGGCGGTGGCGATCACCCGCATGCGGCGAGGGCCTTGCTCAGCTGGGGATCCTGGTCGGGGAGCACCGCCCGCAGGTCGCAGATGGTGCGGCCGTCTGCCACCCTGGCGATCACCGGCGGCGAGGACGACCGCAAGGTGGCGCTGACGTCGCCGTCGATGGCGACCCCGACCGACGGGATGTTGACCTCGGGCAGGGTCCCGCCCCCCATGGTCGCCTGGCAATCGACGACCGCCCCGGGGGCGCCGGCAGCGATGAGGGCGTCGGCCCGCCGGCGCAGCCCATCGGTGGACACGGTGGCCATCTGCCAGAGGGGCAGGGTCGTCCCGGCGTCGCCGCGCAGGTAGGCGAGCGCCACCTCCTGCAGGGTTTCCAGGACCAGGCCGCCGGGTCGCAGGGCCCGGGCCAGGGGGTGCGATCGGCAGCGTTCGACCAGGTCGGCCCGGCCGGCGATCAGGCCCGCTTGCGGACCGCCCAGCAGCTTGTCCCCGCTGAAGGTGACCAGATCGGCGCCGGCGCTCAGGGTCTGGCGGACGGCCGGCTCGCCGCGGAGCCAGCTCGGGGGTCGGCCCGGCAGCCACGGGCAGGTCGCGTCCAACAGGCCGGAGCCCAGGTCGACCACGACCGGCAGGCCTATAGCCGCCAGCTCGGCCACGCTCGCCGCCTCGGTGAAACCGGTGATGCGGTAGTTGGAGGTATGGACCTTGAGCAACGCCGCAGTGTGATCCGAGACGGCCCGGGCGTAGTCGGCCAGGCGGGTGCGGTTGGTGGTGCCGACCTCCACCAGGCGGGCGCCCGACGCGGCCAGGACCTCGGGAATTCGAAAGCCGCCGCCGATCTCGACCAGCTCGCCGCGGCTGACGACGACCTCCCGCCCCGCGGCCAGGGCGGTCAGGGCCAACAGGACCGCGGCTGCCCCGTTGTTGAGCACCAGCGCGGCCTCCGCGCCGCAGGCCTGGGCGACCAGGTGGGCCGCGTGGCCGGATCGGTTGCCGCGGCGTCCGGCGGCCAGGTCGAACTCCAGATTGGTGTAGCCCGCCGCCCGCCCGACCGCGATCGGAGCCCGGCCCAGGTTGGTGTGCAACAGCACGCCGGTGGCGTTGACGACCGGCTGGAGCAAGCTGCGCTGCAGATCCCGGGCGGCCGATTCGGCTCGGTCGAAGGCCGAGTCGGGGTGGCCGCTGGCGATGGCGTCGGCGATGGCGGTGCGCGCCGCTTGCACCAGCAGGGGGTGGGGCAGTCCGGTACCGGCGAGCTTGCTGGCGACCCGGTCGACCGACGGCGGGCGACCCGACACGCGCGTCAGCGTAGCGGCGGCCCGGAAAGTGGCGGAGGTGGACGGGAATCGAACCCGCCGCTGTGGGGTGACCACAGCCAACCGCTTTGAAGGCGGCGGAGCCCACCAGGTGCTCGGACACCTCCGCCGCAATGGTAGCCAGCGCCCCGCGGCTTAGGCTGCCGCGGTCTCGGCGACGGCTGAGGGAGCGGCGCCCCACTGATGCACCCTGGCGATGAGCCGCGGCGCCGCGATCGCGAGGACTGACAGCTGCAGGCAACCCGCGAGCAGAAAGGTGGGCCGCAGGCCGATCTGGGCGGTCAGCAAGCCCCCGACCACGGCCCCGATCGGAAGCGCCCCCAGGATGAGCATTTGGTAGGCGCTCGCCACCCGGCCTTGCAGCTCCTGAGGAACCATCGACTGCCGAAGGGAACGCGACGAGACGTTGCCGAGCGCCACCCCGATGCATTCGAAGACGAGGGCGCCAGCCGCAACCAGCGCCGAGCTGGTGACCGCCATCACGGGATACGCCGCGGCGGCAGCCAGACCCGCGAGGACAATGGACCACCCACTTCCGAACCGGTCGTGCAGCCGTCCGGCGGTCGCCGCTCCGATGACACTGCCGATGGCCGCGACACCGAGGAAGAGGCCGTAGCCCGCTTTGCTCAGGTGGAGATCCTGGGTGCAGTACAGGACGAGAACGCCGAGCACCAGCGCCTGGCAGAAGGCGAGGGAGGCGATGAGACCGGCCATCACCCGGAGCAACGGGGTGCCCAGAAACCACCGCAACCCCGTCCACACCTCCGCCAGCAGCGGCCTCGCCGTCTTGGCCGGTGAAACATCCGGAATGGCGCGCCGCAACAACCCGGCCGACGCCGCGAAGCTGCAGGCGTCGAACGCGAAGGGCACCACGGTCGCCAGGGCGAAGGCGCCGCCACCTATCGCCTGGCCGACCATCTCTCTGGCTGTCAACTCGGCGGTCATCAGCTGTCCGTTGGCCGGGACGAGCACGGCCGAATCCACGATCGTGGGCAGGCAGGCCGATGCAGCCACGTTGAAGGCAAATGTCAGCGTCCCGAGGACGAAGACCGTGGCATAGATCGCGGGCAAGCCGTCCGCACCGGCAAGCACGGTGCCGGTGAATATCGCCAGGACAGCGGCGCGAAGAATCTCGATGGTCAGCAGCATCCGCCGGCGGTTGATCCGATCCGCGATGGCCCCGATCGGGAGCGCCAAGACGAGGGAGGGCAGCTGGCCCGCAGCCGCGACGCCTGCGATCAGCACGGCGCGGTGAGTGAAAGTCAGGGCCAGCAAGGGAAAGGCGACGAGGACCATCCCGTCGCCGAGCGAGGAGATCCCCGTGGCCGTCCACAGCCGCCAGAATCGAGAGCCGAGCCCGAGACTTGGATGTCGTCGCACGTAAACCGCCTGGACCGAAGTTGACCCGACCGGCGAAAGGTTTCTCAACCTGCGCGCCGGCCGGGCCGATAGAAGATTTGTAACGGATCCCGGTCGATCGCTTGCAAGCAGGTTGGACCGATGATCCAGGTTTGGGGATGAGGTTGGCTCACCCGTCAGCCTCAGCTCCAGCCGTTGTGCATCACAAACATCACCCCCTCTTGGCCCCGACACCTCGAACCAAACCTGTAGGGCCGCGCTGGCAGAAAAGTCCGAAATCTCAGAAACCCAATATACCAGAATTGACACTGATTGCGTCGATTACCAGGGATAAAAGCCACTAATCGGGCTTTTGGTTCCAGCCGCGAACGTCCCGTCAAGGTGACGACGTCGGCGACCGATGCATCCCAAACTGCGAACGCAGGAGGGGCACCAACGAATGGCCAATCGACTGGCTCGTCGCGGAGGGCAGACCCGACGTGAATCGCTGCCGAGGCGCGTCCAGTGGTTGATTGCGGGCGCGGCACTGGCCGCGGCTGGCCTCGCCCTGGTAGTGCAGCAGGGAGCCGTCCCAGCCCACGTCTCGCATCGCATCCCTTGGCCGCTGATAGCTCTGGCCCTCATCGGCGCGGAGCGGGTGCCGGTCCGGTTCAACACCGAGAAGCAATCGATTCGCCTCGATTTGTACGGCCTTCCCGCCCTTCTCGGCGCGGTGTTTACTAGTCCTTTCGGACTAATAATGGCGGCGACGGTGGCGGCGGTAGCTGATGGCCTCCTTGAACACAAACATCCCCTGAAGACCGCTTTCAATGTTGCCAATCAGGTCATCGGCGTCGGGCTGGCGCTGCTGGTGCTGAATATCTGCCTCGGCCACGCGGTCCCGGTGAGCCTGCACGGCTGGTGGGCGTTATGTCTAGCTCTTCTTAGCTACGATCTGGCCACTACCGCCGGGATCTTTTGCGCAGTCGCGTTGTCGGCGGGGGTGCCCGGCCATGGCTATCTCAAGACCTTGGGCCTGCACCTCATGCTGGTCCTCCCCCTCAATGCCGCGCTCGGCATCCTCGCCGTGACGGTGACGTGGACCCAGCGGTGGGCGATGCTCCTGCTCATCGGCGTCGGACTCGCCGTGGCCCTGTGGTATCGGACTGCCAACACACTGCGCACCCGCTACGCCGACTTGCGGTCGTTGTACGGGTTCACCATGAAGCTCTCCGGGTTGTCGGAACGCGAGGAGGTGCTCGGCGTGGCGCTCGAGGAGGCCCGGGTGCTGCTGCACTGCCGCCACGCCGAGCTCTACGTGCCCGGAGACAACGCCGGCACCCGTTACGCCGTCGACGCTGAAGGGCACTTGACCAGCGAGCGTCTCGACCCGCCGGCCTTCGCCCTGGAAGTCCTGACCAGCACCAAGCCCCTACTGATCCCGCGAGGGCGTCGGCACGCGGTCCTTGACGAGCGAGGTTTCGCGGACCTGATGGCCGTGCCCCTTCCGGTGGGTGAGGAAGAGGCCGGCGTCCTCCTGTTGGCGGATCGCGAGGGTGCATCTGCCACGTTCGACCCAGAGGCCATGCGACTCTTCGAGGCGTTGGCCGCGCACCTGAGCACGGCTCTGACGAGTAGTAGGCGCCTTGACCGCCTCCGTCACGAGGTGGCGGCCCGGCAGCACGAGGCCCTCCACGACAGCTTGACGGGGCTGGCCAATCGGACCCTTTTCACCCGTTGGGTGGCCGCCGCGCTCGGACGACGGCAACCGGCGGAGCGAGTGGTCGTCATGCTCATGGACCTCGATGGATTCAAGGAGATCAACGACACGCTTGGCCACCACACCGGCGATGCCATCCTCAAGGAGCTCGGCCAGCGCGTCCTCGGCGCGGTCGGACCGGCCCGCCTGGCGGCCCGCCTCGGCGGCGACGAGTTCGCCTTCGTCATCCCCTCGGCCTCGTCGCTGGCGGACGTGACCGCCGCCGCGGCGGCCTTGCTGGAGGCCGTGTCTCGGCCCATCGCCATCGATGGCCTGGTCCTGGCCCTGCGGGCCAGCGTCGGGGTGAGCATGGCGCCCCTGCACGGCACCGATCCCTCGACACTGCTCAAGCGGGCCGACGTGGCCATGTACTCGGCCAAGAGCAGCAACCGCGGGGTGACGATCTATGACCCGAACATCGACCACTACACCACCCGCCGGCTCACCCTGGCGAGTGAGCTGCGCCGCGCGGTCGAAGGCAACGAGCTGGAGGTGTGGTACCAGCCGCTCGCCCGTCTGAAGAGCGGTGAGATTTGCGGGTTCGAGGCCCTGCTCCGCTGGCGTCATTCGGAGTACGGCACCGTCCCACCCAGCGAGTTCATTCCCCTGGCTGAGCAGACCGGGCTGATCGAATCGATGACCTGGTGGGTCCTGCGCGAGTCCCTCCAGGAGCTGCGTCGCTGGCAGGACGACGGCTACCAGATGACCGTCTCCGTCAACGTGTCGGCCCGCAGCCTCCTCGATACCGAGATCGTCGATCGGCTGCGCCAGCTGCTCGACGAGATCATGGTCCATCCGTCCTGCTTGACGTTGGAGATCACGGAGTCGTCCATCATGCTGGAGCCGGACCGGGCCGAGCGGATCCTTAGCCAACTCGCGGGGCTCGGTGTCACTATTGCGATCGACGACTTCGGCACCGGCTACTCGTCCCTGTCCCGACTCAAACGACTTCCCGTGCACATCGTCAAGATCGACCGGTCATTCGTGATGCAGCTCTGCGACGACGACGGTGATGAGGCCATCGTCCGCACCACCATCGAACTCGCTCGCAATATGGGTCACATCGTCGTCGCCGAGGGCGTCGAGGATCGAGCCACGTGGGACCGGCTGGCCGAGCTCGGCTGCGACCAGGTGCAGGGTTACTACCTCTCCCCGGCCCTGCCGGGGCCGGAGTGCCGGGCCTGGCTCCGCAGCCGCCAGACGCCGAGCTTGGCCTCGGTTCGGATGTTGCGGCCCTTGGCCCAAGGGGCGTGAGCCCCGGATGGTCCGGAGAAACCTAGGGCGGTCCGGAGAAAGCTAGCGTCGCCGTGGGCCCACCCGGGCCCTGCGGGAGGAGTTGATCGTGACCGAGCAGGCGGAAGTCGCCGTCATCGGGATGGGCCCAGGGGGCGAGGAGGTGGCCGGCCGGCTGGCCGAGGCGGGTCTCGACGTGATCGGGATCGAGAAGCTGCTGCTCGGCGGCGAGTGCCCGTACTGGGGCTGCATCCCGTCGAAGATGATGATCCGAGCCGCCGATCTCCTGGCCGAAGGTCGCCGCATTCCGGGGATGGCGGGGGATTCGTCGGTGCGACCGGAGTGGACGCCGGTCGCCAAGCGCATACGGGAGGAGGCCACGGACACCTGGGACGACAAGGTGGCCGTCGAGCGCTTCGTCGGCAAGGGTGGGCGCTTTCTACGGGGCGAGGGACGCGTGGTGGGACCGGGCCGGGTGGCCGTGGGGGAGACCGAGATCGACGTGAGCCGGGCCATCGTGCTGGCGACGGGAACCGCCGCGGTGGTCCCCCCGATCAGCGGGCTCGACGGCGTCGACTATTGGATCAACCGCGATGCCATCGAGACCGAAGCCGTGCCCGAGTCCCTCGTGGTCCTAGGTGGCGGGGCCATCGGCGTGGAGCTGGCGCAAGTGTTCCGCCGCTTTGGCGCCGAGATCACGGTGGTGGAGGCCATGGATCGCCTGTTGGCGCTCGAGGAGCCTGAGGCTTCCCGGCTCGTCGACGAGATCTTCGGCCGAGAAGGCATCCAGATCCACGCCGGCACCGGCGCGGTGTCCGTCAGCCAGGCCGGCGATGTCATCGCGGTGACCCTAAAGGACGGAACGGTGGTCACCGGCGAGCGGCTGCTGGTGGCGACCGGCCGGCGGGCCAACCTGGCGGCCCTCGGCGTCAGCGCCATCGGGATCGACGAAGGGCAGCACTGGGTGCCGGTCGACGACCGCATGCGGGTCGTTCCGGGGGTCTGGGCCGTCGGCGACCTGACCGGCAAGGGTCTGTTCACCCACATCGCCATGTACCAGGCGGGGATCGCTATCGCGGACATCCTCGGTCGTCCCGGTCCGCCGGCCGACTACACGGCCCTGCCCCGGGTGACCTTCACCGACCCCGAGATCGGCGCGGTCGGGTTGACCGAGCAGGCCGCCCGCGAGGCCGGCCGGCGGGTCCGAGCGGTCTCGGTGCCACTCCCCGAATCGACGCGGGGCTGGATCCACAAGGCCGGCAATGACGGCTTTATCAAGCTGGTCGAGGACATCGACGCCGGGGTGCTGATCGGGGCCACGTCGGCGGGACCGAACGGCGGTGAGGTACTGGGGCTGCTGGCGCTGGCCGTGCACGCCCGGGTGCCAGTGGCGCAGCTGCGCTCGATGATCTACGCCTACCCGACCTTCCACCGAGCCATCGAAGCGGCCCTCACCGCGCTGGAGCAGGTCAGCCCGGATCCATGAGCGCTAGGGAGGCGGCGGTGACGACGTCGTGGACGGCCGCTTGCAACTCCCGGCGCGGGCCCGAAGGCAGGAGGTCGGCGGCCCCGACCGGATCGACCTCGACTCGGATCACGCCCGGTTCGTCGAATGCGCTCACCCCGCCGGCCTTGGCGAACACGGCCCGCATCGGAGCGTTGTCCTCCTGCACGTAACCCTCGATCCGGCGGATACCCGCTTCGGCGGCTGCCACGCCGATGGCGCCGAGGAGCAACGTTCCGACGCCCCGGCCCTGGAAATGGTCGACGACGCCGAAGGCCACCTCGGCGAGTTCGTGGTCCTCCTCGTGACGGACATACCGAGCCGTCGCCAACCCGGTCCTCTGCTCATCCAACACCAGCCAGGCGAAGTGGTCGACGAAGTCCACGTCGACGAGGTACTCGAGCACTTCGGCGCTGAGCTGGCCCGAGGAGAAAAAACGGCGCCGGCGGGAGTCCGGCGACATCGAACCCACCGCGGCGCCGAACCCGGTGCGGTCTTCGGGTAACAACGGGCGCAGCCGGATCGGCGTCCTGTCCGGCAGGGTCACGTGCACCGGCCGCAGATCGTGGGCGAGGCGGGCACTGGCGAGGTGGCGCAGGCGGTCGAGGACCTGCGGGTGGTCGAGCAACTCGAAGAGGGTAGGTCCGGTTCCCACCGCGGCCAGCGCCGGGGTGAGGGCGGTGATGGTGGCGGTGCGGGGTCGGCCCCGCAGCACCGCCAGCTCGCCGAGGATCGAACCGGCTGACGCCACGGCCAGATCCTGGGCCCGGTGCCGGCCGGCGCGGGTCACCGCCACCTGGCCCTCCACCAACAAGGCGAAGGTGTCGCCCGGCTCGCCCTCCCGCATGAGCACTTCGCCCGGCGCCAGGGGACGGGGCCGCAGCGCCGCGGCCACCCCATCGAGCTCGGCCGCGGTACATCCTTGCAGCAACGCCAGCTCCGCCAGCTGGCGGCCCTCGAACCGGGCCGGCGGATCGAGGTCGGCGTTGATGGCCGAAGACTACGTCGCGCTACTGGGCCGGGCCGGTCCCGAGGGTGACGGTGGCCCGGTGGGACTGGCCCGCGCTGTCGGACCAGGCTAGTTGCACCTTGTCGCCCGGGTGGTAGCGGAGGATCAGGCTGGTCAGGGTGGCGGGCTTGTCGACGGCGCGGCCGTCGATCGCGGTGATGACGTCCCCGCTGCCGAGTCCGGCGAGGGCGGCCGGGCCGCCCGGCACGGCCCGGGCCAAGGTCGCCCCTGTCGTGGTCGAGTTGCCGACGCTGACGAGTACCCCCAAGAAGGCGGTCGGCCCGATGTGCACGCCTGCCGTGCCCTGGCCCGACTCGATCTGGTGGCCGATGGAGATCGCCTGGTTGATCGGGATGGCGAAGCCCTGACCGCCCGCGGTCTGAAACGAGAACCCGGCGGAGGCGGCGGTGTTGACGCCGATCACGCGGCCGTTGGTGTCGACCAGGGCCCCGCCGGAGTCACCCGGTTGGATGTTGGCATTGACCTCGATGAGGCCGGCCAACTGCTCGCTGGTGCCGTCGCTCTGGTCAGTGGCCGTGATCGACTGGCCCAGGGCGGTGACCGCCCCGCCCGCGCTGCTGGGGGTGCCGCCGACGCCGCCGGCGTTGCCCAGGCCGACCACCTGGTCGCCGACCGAGACCTTCGACGAGTCACCGATGGTGGCGGCGGGCAGGTTGGCCGCGCCCTGGAGTTGGATGATGGCGATGTCGTGGGAGCGGTCGTAGCCGACGACCACGCCCGGATAGCTGCGGCCGTTGCCGACGTCGATGGCGGTGATCGAGGTGGCCCCGGAGATCACGTGGTTGTTGGTCAGCACCAGGCCGCCGGGAGTCAACACGATCCCGGTACCGGCTGCCTGGCCGCCCTGGTAGCTGAGGGCGGTGTTGATGTCGACCAGGTCGGGCGACGCCTTCGCCGCGATGGAGCTGATGTCGCCTGGACCGCTGGCCGAGCCACTGCCGTTCCCGAACGGATTCTGCCCGAACACGTTCCCGGGATCGACCGTGCCCCCGGACCCGTTGCCGCCCGACCCGTTGCCGGTCGACTGGGGCAACCCGGTGTTGCTGGAGCGCCACACCCCGTGCCCGAGGCCCAGGCCGACGAGGACCGCGACCACCAGGAGCAGGGCGGTGATGGCGCTGGGCAGGGTGCGCCGGGGGCGCGGCGGCTCGCCGCCCGAGGACCACGGCGAGGCCCACCCGCCGGGATGGCCCGGGTCACCTGGCCAACCGCCTACCGGCCCGCCGGGTCCCGCGGGGCCAGCCGCGGGCTGGCCGGGCCAGGCGCCGCCGGGCGGCACCCAGCCGGGTTGGCCGGCACTCGGGGGAGGGGGCCAACTCTGGCTCCACCCGTCCGGTGGAGGTGGTGGCGTCCAGGCGTCGCCGGGGGGAGGGGGCGCCCACTCGCTGGGACCGGGGGGACCGACCGGCTGAGCCGGGACGCCCGCCTGCCCTGACCCGGGGGCCGGCGGCATCTCCTGATGCTCATTCCGTGGTTCTTGTGCGTCTTCCATGGTTCCCTCGAGACCCTCCGGGGGCCGTCGGCCGTCGCTCTCTACCGCCAGTTAACGACACCTAGCTGAGCATTGTATGAGACTCGGCTGATTCCTCTCGGGCGACGGTCCCTGTTGGGGAGGGATTGGGCCGCCGTTGCGCCTGATGTGACCCCGCGATCCGATCATGGACCCATGGCCGTGGAACCTCGTCTGGATGGGTGGCTGGCGGAGCTCACCGAGCGCGACGGCACCGACATCCTCCTGACCCACAACTCGCCGCCGCTCTTGCGGGTCGATGGTCGACTGACCCCCCTGGAGGGGGCCGAGCCGCTCACGGGTGAGGAGATCGAGGTCATCGCCCGCACCCAAATCAAAGACCAGTACGGCGACCGCCTGCACGTCGGCCGCGAGGTGGACTTCTCTTTTTCCTGGCGCAACCTGGCCCGGGTGCGAGCCAACGCCTTCTACCAGCGGGGCAACTGCTCGTTGTCGGTGCGGCGGATCCCGATGCGGATCCCTACCCCCAGCGAGCTCGGCATTCCCGGCGTGATGGCCGGGATCCTGCGCAATCCCAGCGGCATCATCATGGTGACCGGGCCGACCGGCTCGGGGAAGTCCACCACCATGGCCGCCATGGTCGACACCATCAACCGCACCCGGCCCTGCCACATCGTCACCATCGAAGATCCGATCGAGTACCTGCACACCAACCGGGTCGCCGCGGTCAGCCAGCGCGAGGTCGGGACCGACACGGAATCCTTTGACCGGGCCCTCCGATCGGCCCTGCGGGAGGACCCCGACGTGGTGATGGTCGGCGAGATGCGCGACCTCGACAGCATCGCCTTCGCCCTGACCATCGCCGAGACCGGTCACCTGGTCCTGGCCACCATGCACACCAACGACTCGGCCCAGACCATCGACCGCATCGTCGATGTCTTCCCGGCCGAGCGGCGCCCGCAGATCCAGGTGCAGCTCGCCGGCACCCTGCTGGCGGTGGTGTACCAGCGGCTGGTGCCCAAGATCGACGCCGGGATGGTCGCGGCCTACGAGGTCATGGTGGGGGTGCCGGCCGTCCGAAACCTGGTGCGGGAAGGCAAGACTCGGCAGCTGCGCAACGTCGTCGCCACCCACCGGGCCGACGGCATGCAGACCCTCGAACTGGCGCTCGACTCCCTCATCCGCGAGGGCCTGATCGACTACCAGACGGCGGTCGACTCCAGCCTGTATCCGCAGGACATACCAAAACCCAGACCACAATCCCTACGCCTCGACAGCGTCGTCGGCGGAGCGGCCTGATGGCGGGCGGGGGGGTAGGGCCGCGCGGCTCCGCGCTGCCCTACCAGGTGCTGGCCGGCGTCGAGCCGTGCGCCGGGGGATGGCTGGTGGCGCCAGGAAACCTTCAGGGGATCAACCTGGCGCCCCAGCCGGCGTACGTGCTCTCCTCGTTGGCCGATGTGCTCGACTACCGTCCGTCTTTTTCCGTGGTCGCCCTTCATGCCCCCGTCGGCTTGACGGACGGCACCGACGAGCGCCGGTTGTGCGACACCACGGCCCGCTACCTGCTCGGCCCCCGCGCCGGAGCGGCGGTCCCGGCCCCCTCCCGCAAACTGCTCGACGCCCGGTCCTTCGGCGAGGCCAAGACCATCGACCCCACCCTCGACATCGTGCGCTGGCGGTCCCTGCCCAAAGCCGTCGAGGCCATCCGCGAAGTCCAATCGTGGCGCCAGCGATCGGTGTGGGAAGTTAACCCGGAGCTGGCGTTCCGCCAGATGAACGACGGCCAGTTGCTCCGGTATGGGCGGCGGTCCGTGCACGGCTTGCAGGAGCGCGCCGCCCTGCTCCAAATGAAGCTGCCCGGGTCGGACCGGGTGGTGCGAGAACGGCCCAAGGGCGTGCGCGAAGGCAAGCTGCTCGATGCGCTCGCCGACCTGTGGACCGCCCGGCGCGTCGTGGCCCGGGCCATCACCCGGCTGTCCGACCCGCCGGTGTGGGACGCCGAGGGCGTCCGCATGGACATCGTCTGCTGATCAGTCCGCCGCGTATCTCCTCCGCCGTGGCAACATGGGGGTCACTAGGAGGAGCGTGGATGTCATGAACATCGATCGACTCCGCGACGAACGGGTGCTCCCGATCAACGTGGCCGACGTGGGACTGGCTCGGGAGCACTCCCGTCGCCGCCGGCTGTCCCGGCTCCTCGTGGTGGGCGGCGCAGTCAGCGTGTGGCTGTGGGCGTCCGTATTCGTCGGCCACCTCGTCGGCACCCCCCATCTGACCTCCGGCGAACGCCAAGCCCTGCCCCTCGTCGGCATTCTGCTGCTGGTGGCCGCCGTCATGGTGGTGCCGCTGCTCGCCGCCGGCCGGTCGCCGCACGTGCGCTACCGCCCGGAGGAGATCGCCGTCTCCTTGGAGGATGTGAAAGGGATTCCCGTCGTGGTGGAGGAGGCGGTCCGCACCCTCAACCTCTTTTTGGCGCACGCCACCTTCCGTTCGCAGATGGGCGGGACACCGAGGAAGGGGATCCTCTTCGAGGGGCCCCCGGGCACCGGCAAGACGCATCTGGCCAAGGCGCTGGCGCGCGAGGCGGGCGTGCCCTTCTTCTTCGTGTCGTCCTCGGCCTTCCAGTCGATGTTCTACGGGCAGACCAACCGCAAGATCCGATCCTTCTTCACCGAGCTGCGCAAAGCCGCCCGCCAGGAAGGCGGCGCGATCGGCTTCATCGAGGAGATCGACGCCATCGGGGCCTCCCGCTCCGGGCTGGGCACCGGCGGGGGGCGGGAGGGGATCGCCGGCGTGGTCAACGAGCTGCTCATCCAGCTGCAATCGTTTGACCAGCCGCCCTGGCGCACCCGTTGGTGGGGCGGCGTCATCGAGATGGTCAACCGGCTGCTGCCGCCCGACCGGCCCTTGCGCAAACCGCAGGTGGCCGCCGCCAACGTGTTGATCATCGGTGCCACCAACCGGGCATCCGACCTGGACCCGGCCCTACTGCGGCCCGGGCGCTTCGACCGGACGCTTACCTTCGATGTGCCGAGCCGGGCGGGTCGGAAGGAGATCCTGGACCACGAGCTGGTCCGTCGTTCGCACGAACCCGACGTGGCGGGCCGGACCGATCAGCTGGCTGCGCAAACATTCGGGTACACGCCGGCGATGCTGGTGCACGTACTCGACGAGGCCCTCGTCTGGGCCTTGCGGCGGGGGGCGGTCACCATGTCATGGGAGGACGTGCAGCACGCCAAGCTGACCGACGAGATCGGCCTGGCCCAACCGGTGGAGTACACCGAGGCGGAGCGGCGCACCATCGCCACCCACGAGGCCGGACACGCCACCATCGCCTGGTTGGTCGGCAAGTCCCGCAAGCTGGAAGTCCTGTCGATCATCAAGCGCAGCGCGGCGCTGGGCCTGCTGGCCCACTCCGAGCTGGAGGAGCGCTTCACCCAGACCGAGTCCGAGCTGCATTCGCTGGTGCAGATCTCGCTCGGCGGGATGGTGGCCGAGCAGATGTTCTTCGGGGAGCGCAGCTCGGGCGTCGCCGGCGACCTCAAGTACGCCACCACCCTGGCGGCCCAGATGGTGGGCAGCATGGGCATGGGCGACACCCTGATCTCCTACGAAGCCATGCAGGCCGGCGGCTCCAATCTGGTGGCCAAGGTGCTGTCGTCGGACGAGGGCCGCGAGGCCGTCGCCACGCTGCTCGCGGTGGCCCGGGTGGAGGTCACCGGGTTGATGGAGACGAACCGGCACATCGTCGAAGCCCTCCGCGACGAGCTGCTCGACCACGACGAGCTCGTCGGCGAGGAGATCACCGCGGTCATCGGCAGGGTGGTCCCGCAGCTGGCGTAGCCCCGTGAGGAGTACGGTGCAGGCGAGGAGGCGTCACCATGATCGCTGCGGATAAGTGTCGGGTGGATGGGTGCGACCGCAACGCCGCCTCGTCGATGATCCGGGAGAGCCTCCCTGGCCCGCTGCGCCTGTGCGCCGCCCACACCGAAGAGTTCCGTCTCAACAGCCCCGGTTGGGACATCGTCTGGGAGGACTCGGCGACCGATCCGTCATCGGTCCGGACTCCGGTCGCGACGCCGGTGGGGCACGTCGGCCCCAGACCGGCGGAGGGCACGCCAGTGGTCGCAGGAACGGTGCAACGGGTCAAAGATCGGTTGTCGTGGCGTCGGAACCGCGGGCGCTGACGGGAACCTGACGCCCCCGCAGGTTGCGTGAGTGCGCAGCAGGCGCCTCCTACTGCGTCGCCTTGAGGACAGCCACGTCCTCTCGGAGGCCTTGCACCACTTCCTCTAAGTGTCCGAAGCGCCCGTCAAAGTGGTCCATGCGGCCGCCGAGATCGTCGATCCGGCTACCGAGCTGGGTGGTGACGAAATAGGCCACGCCGAGCACCGCGGCGAGCATGAACGCCGACACGGCGATGATGGTGGTGATGAAAGCGGCGTTGCTCATCGGGGTCGTCCTCTGGCTGGATTGTACTGACAGGTCTCAGGCTTCGCAGGTTAGGCGGGGGGTGAGACCAGAATGCCGCGCATCGGGTCAGGCCGGGTTGGTCGATCCGTTTGCCAACGCGGCCGGGCGCACCGACTTCCGTCGAGCGATCGAGACGCCGTTCAAACCTGGTCCTCGAGGCCCGACCCTAAGGTCGGTGCCCCGGTGGGCTGGTGACTCCGATGACGGTGCCATTTGGTCGCCGGAACGTCACCGCGCCATTGGCGTTTCCGGTGGCGGTAAAGCCGGTGTGGAGCATGGTGTGGTGTCGTGGGCAACCCGAGAGCCCATTGTCGATGTCAGTACGGCCGCCGGCGGACCACCAGTGCAGGTGATGGACGTCGGTATAACGGCAGTGGCAACCCGGAAACCGGCACCGACCGCCGTCCCGCACCTGAATGCTTCGGCGCTGCGCCGTGCTCCACTCGCGAGTCTTGCGGCCCAAGGCCAGCGGTTCGCCATCCTCGCGGACGACGTGGGCGACAGTAGAGCAGTCGCACTCCACCCGAGCGGCCACGGCCGAGGGGACCGGCGTACGATCGATGAGCTCGACGTCGTGTTCCCACTTGACGAGGTGCACCAGATAGCGGTCCGCGCCCACCGCGTGCCCCTCGCCGGCGTGGGCCAGACCGGTACGCACCAGATCCATGAACGCATCGGCCCGCCTGCCCGGCCAATGGGGCGTATCCAACGGGGCGGGGAAGTCTCTGGCGGGAGACTCGTCCACAGCCCCGAGGTCGATGAACGCTTGCATCGCCGCAGCCAACTCCTCGGCCTCGGTGGTCTCCAGCACGATCTCGACCGTGCTGGTGCCGTCGACTCCTGACCGGATCCGTAAGCCGCGACGCTGAGTGGGATCGGGCGGTGGCCGGTGCTGGTCCTGGTGGAGTTGGTACGCGTGCACCACTCGCTCCAGGTCGGTGATGCTCCCGGCGTCCGCCAGGTCGATCAGCCGGACGTCGACTTCGGGGTCAGGCCGATCCATCCGGGTGATGACCCGGACCGCCGAGTACGACAGCCGGCCAGCCGCGAACGCGTCCGCGTACGGCCGGGCGGCGCCGGAGCTCGTGGGCGATCCGGACCTTCTCGTAGGCGGTCGCTCGGCCCATCTTGGTGCGCCACATCAGCCAGTCCGCGCAGCTCAACTGTCCATCCGCCAACCAACCTCTGTCGCGATCGAACTCGGCCAAGGCCTCCAGCCATGGACACTCGCCCCGGTCCATCGCCCACCGGTGCTCGGCCAACCATCCGCCCGGATCGGTCGCCCGATCCGGTTCGTGGTCCGCCGCTGACCCTCCTTCGGTCACCGCCATCTCCGCACCTCCGCCACTCCACTACGAACACCTGTTCCCAGGCTAGTCCTTGGGTGCGACGACAACGACCTTGGTCACGAGGTGCTGTCAGCCTCCACGATGGCCGCGCTGTCGGGCGGTACATGCAGGCCGCCCTCGGCGATTCGGATCCCCGGCGACGAGGTGAGGAGCAGCCGGGTGTACCGGTCGGGCACGGGGACGATCACCGGATCCGGGCCGAGCGCAGCGACGATTGCGAGCGGTCCGCGCCGTATCCGGACCCAGCCGGCGTCCTCGTCGTAGGTCACCTCGACCCCGTCGAGCCGGGGGTCGCTGAGGGCTGGGAAGCGGCGCCGCAGGGCGATCAACTGCCGGTACCAGCCGAGCATGTCCTGGTGGGGCGGGAGGGCGGCCTCGGTCCAGTCGAGTTTGGACCGTTCGAAGGTGGCGAGGTCCTGCGGGTCCGGCACCCGAGCTGGGTCCCAGCCGAAGGTGGCGAACTCTCGGCGCCGGCCGACGCTCACGGCCCGGCCCAGGTCGGGGTCATGATCGGTGAAGTACTGGAACGGGGTCGTAGCGGCCCACTCCTCCCCCTGAAAGAGGAGGGGCGTGAAGGGCCCGGTCAGCAGCAGCGCGGCCGCCACCTTGAGCCGGGCCGTGGACGTCAGCGCGCTCAAGCGCTCGCCCATGGCCCGGTTGCCGACCTGGTCGTGATTTTCGGTAAAGACGACGAATTGCTGGCCCGAGAGCCCCACGGGTGGCCGGCCGTGGACCCGCTGGCGGTGCGACGACCACTGCCCGTCGTACACCCACGCCTGGCGGAGGGCCTTGGCCAACACCGCGAAGCTGCCGAAGTCCTCGTAGTACCCGCCCCGCTCGCCGGTCAGCACCGCGTGGAGGGCGTGGTGCCACTCGTCCGCCCACGCCGAGTCGAGCCCGTAGCCCCCGGCCTCGCGGCTGCGAACGAAACGGGGATCATTGAGATCGCTCTCGGCAATCAGAAACAACGGTCGGTGGACGTGGCCAGCCAACGCGTCCACCTCCGCGGCCAGCGCTTCGAGAATATGGACGGCGGAGTCGTCGGCGATGGCGTGCACGGCGTCGAGCCGCAGTCCGTCACAGTGATAGTCCCGCAGCCACATCAAGGCGTTGTCGACGACGAAGCGTCGAACCTGGGTGCTGCCCGGCCCATCGAAGTTGACCCCGTCGCCCCAGTTGGTCTGGTGCTGCGCAGTGAAATAGGGGCCGAACTCGGGCAGATGATTGCCGGCGGGCCCGAGATGGTTGTACACCACGTCCATGACCACGCCGATACCGGCGCCGTGGCAGGCGTCCACGAAACGCTTCAGCCCGTCGGGACCCCCATAGGTGTGGTGGGGGGCGAAGAGGTCGACGCCGTCGTAGCCCCACCCTCGGTGGCCGGAGAACTCGGACACGGGCATCACCTCGACGGCATCGACCCCGAGCTCCACCAGGTGCTCGATGCGTCCTATGGCGGCGTCGAAGGTCCCGTCCTCGGTGAAGGTGCCGATGTGCAACTCGTACAGCACCGCGCCGCGCAAGGTGACACCGCGCCATCCGATATCGCTCCATACGAAGGCGCCGTGGTCGACCAGCTCCGAGGCGCCGTCCACCCCGTCGGGCTGGAATTGGGAGCGGGGGTCCGGGCGCGCCGGGCCGCCGTCGATCGAGAAATTGATAGCGGCTTCCCGGCCCGGCATCCCCGACGACCAGTTCCCACCAGCCGTCATCGACCGACTGCATTTCTCGGGACTGTCCCTCGACAATGACCTCGACCTGTCCCGCCACGGGGGCCCACACCCGGAAACTGTGCATCAGCCGCCGCCCCGCACTAGCACTGCGACGGGGCAGGCGGCCAGGAGGTCAGACAACGCAACGGGGCCGCCCTCGACTGGCTCGCCGGTCATCAGGTTCGTCCACCCGGGCGAGCCGAGATCCACCGTGGTGCCCCGCCAATCGTCGTCCAGCCCGACGACGAGACGCGGGACCACCACCGCCAGATCTCCGCGGGTGAAGGCGACGGCGTGCTGGGCCTGAGGGCCGCGCACGCGCAGCGGCTCGTAGCGCGTCGACTGGTACCCGTGGGGGTGGTCCCGGCGGTGGCGGAGCAGCCGGGACCCGACCCAGAGCTTCCAGACACCAATGTCGTCATCCCCGAGCCGAACGGCCGGTGGGTTGGAGGGGAGCTGCCTCAGGACTTCGGCTCGACGTACGTAGTCGACCGGACGCCGATTGTCGGGATCTACCAGGCTGTAATCCCAGATCTCGTTCCCCTGGTAGAGGTCGGGGATCCCCGGGCAGGTCATCAGCAGGACGACTTGGGCGATCGAGTTGCCGCGGCCGCGCTCGACGATGCGATGGGCGGCGAGGAAACGGGTGACTTCGGCGAGGAAGTCCGGGTCGGCGCACATGTCGCGCACAAACGACTCCAGGGCGTGTTCGTAGGCCGGGACGGGGTCGGCCCAGGAGGTGTGCACCTTGGCCTCCCGGCCGGCCTTCGCCATGAAGGCCACCAACCGGTCGGCGCTGATCGGCCAGGCTCCGATCAAGGTCTGGTACAGCAGGTACTCGGCGTTGCGGTCCGGCCATCCGTCGCGGCGATGCGAATCGTTGATGGCGGCGAAGCGGGTGACGGCCGTCTCCCAGCCTTCGGGCAGCTCCGACAGCAGGTTGATCCTCGCTCGCACGTCCGCGCTGCGCTTGGTGTCATGGGTCGACAGGGTGAGCATGGTCTCCGGCCACCGGGCCGCGATCTTGACCATGTCGGCATGGAAATCGGCGAGGTCGCGGCCGAACACCCCGGGCGCCCCACCTACTTCGTTGAGCGAGATCAGCCGGTGGTAGCGGTAGAAGGCGGTGTCCTCCACGCCCTTGGCCATGACCGGAGCACTCGCCTGGGCGAACCGCAACGCGAACTCCGTTTCCTCCTCGCCCGGGTGCTCGAGCAGGACGAGCTCACCCAGGAAGCCGAGCAACTCTGGGTCGATGTCGGGACAGCGGGCGACCGCCCGCTGCACGGCGACGGCGACGTGGTGGCGGTCGGCATTGGTCGCGGGAACGGCGGGCTGCACGTAGCCGCGGTACACCGGGAAGGCGGTCAGGACCTCGACCAGCGCCTGGCGCACCTCTCGGTGGGTGCGGTCCCGGTGCCGTCGATTATTTTCACAAATGCGCACCAGCATCCGGGTGAGGCGATCGACCTCGCTGGGGAACTCCTCGGCGACGACCTGCTGCTTGGCCTGGTAGACCACGTCCTCGTACGCCGTGTCTAGCCCCGAGAACCGCTGGTAGCAGTCCGTCAGCGCCACCTCATGGGAGGAGTCGACGAACAGGTCATTGACGCGTGCCAGGAAGTCGTAGCCAGTCGTCCCTTCCACCGGCCAGTCGTCCGGCAGATCCTCGTCCGGCGCCAGGATCTTCTCCACCACCGTGTAGGCCCCCCCCGACCCGGCTCGGAGCCGGACCAGATACTGGTGCGGGTCGCGCAAGCCGTCGATGTGGTCGACCCGCAGGCCATCGACGATCCCGTCGTCGACCAGGGCGAGCACCAGTTGGTGGGTGTCGGCGAAGACCTGCTCGTCTTCGATCCGGAGGCCGACCAGGGTCTCGATGCTGAAGAATCGCCGGTAGTCCAGCTCCTCGTTGGCCGTCCGCCAGAAGGCCAACCGGTAGTTTTGGCGCTGCAGGAGGTGATCCAGCCGGTCGGGATCGGCGTTCAGGGTGTCGAGCTCGGTATCGATCGCCTTGGCGATGGCCGGGTCCTCACCCAGTTCCAGCAATCGGCGCCCTAAGACCTGCTTCTCGGCGTGCCGCTCGGTGACGGCGGCCGGGTCGGTGCGGCGCCCGTCGGGTAGCGCACCGAACTGGCCAGCCAGATCCGCCAGCTCCGACGAGGCGACGTGGCGGGCCGCGGCCTCGAGGACGTCGTCGTAGGTGCGAGGCGAAAGGGGGAGCTCGTGCTCGAAGTAGCGCACGACAAACGAGCCGCCTTCCCGCTCGACGTGGATTTCGCCCGACTCCACCACCCGGCCGTAGTGGTCGCCAAGCACCGGGACGAGCACCCCGGCTACGGACTTTCCGTCCGGGCCCGTCCAGTCGATGTCGAAGTACTTGGCGTAGCGGCTGGACCGGCCGTCCTCCAACACCTCCCACCACCAGTGGTTGGAGCGGTCAGTGATGGCCATGTGGTTGGGGACGATGTCGAGCAGATGGCCCATTCCGTGGGCCCGCAGGGCCGCTACCAGCGCAGCGTGGCCGGCCGGCCCGCCGAGATCCTCGCTGAGACGATGGGGGTCCACCACGTCGTAGCCGTGGGTGCTCCTCGTGACGGCCTGGAGGTACGGCGAGCAGTACAGGTGCGTCACGCCCAGATCCGCCAGATAGGGCACGATCCCAGCGGCATCCGCGAAGCCGAACTCGGCGCGCAGCTGGACGCGGTAGGTCGAGCAGGGCGCCATCCCACACATTTACCCCACCCGCGACGTCCGCCAACGCCACGGCTCTGACCCGGGCCTCGGGACTACGTCAGACGGCGTTCGGCCAATCCACGGACGTAGGCCGCCTGGCCGACGTGTTGCAGATCGTCGCACACCACACTGATGAGTCGGACCCCCAGCGACACAGGAGGGTCCCACGAGTCGTCAACGATGCGTTCGAGATCCTTCTCGGTCGACGCGGGTGACGTACGTCACGGTCGCAGCGTGAACTGCGTCGTGGTAACCCAACAGGAGCGGCGCGTCGCCCTGGACCGCGGCCACCTCGGCCGGTCTGTGTCCGTACCCGGTGGCCGTCCGGGGGAACGGCAGGGCGAAGCGGTCCGCCCAGCCTTGGGCCGTCCATATCTGTTCGGACTCAGCCAGTTCGGACACGTGGTCGTCCTGGATTCGGGTCAGGTGCCAGGCCAACCAGGCGATGGAGTTGGCTTCGGTGTCGGGACGGAATGACATCTGATCAGCGGTGAGGCCGTCGAGTGTCCGGTGCAGAATGTCTCTGATACGTCCGAAGGAGTCGAGAAGCAGGTCGCGAAAGTCCATGCCCCCTTCCTACCTCGCCGCGGCTGCGTCGACTCGGGCCGCGGCGGGTACAACGACGCCACAGGAGGCGCCATGACGTGGTTTGACACCCCAGAAGCGGATCGTCTGGAGCAGGAGCAGGAAGTGACGGCTGGCTACGACGAGGAGGGATCCGAGGCGGATCGGGCGCCACGACCGGTCCCTTTTGAAGCGCCGGTCGACGATGTGCTCGAGCAGCGTCAGATCGTCCGTGAGGACGACTGGGACGATCCGCGAGCGTGATGAGCGACATCCCTGACGAGCCACCGGAGGGGACCGAAACATTCGAGAACCTCGACGAGGCGCTCGACGACGAGGACCAGGTAGGCGGCGGGTCCGGCGTTCGGCACGAGGGGGAGAGGGACCTGGATATCGACGTCACGGTCGACGACGCCGAACTCGAGGAGGCGGGGGCCAACCTGGACGATCCCGAGCAGATGTCCATCTTGGACGGCGGGATCGACGACCCGGACGGATCGGGCCCGCCCCGCCATTCCCGACGCGACGACGAGACGGACGGTTGGGATCTCGATCCTGAGTCCCGCGAGGCAGACTCGGATGAGGACGACAGCGTCGATCCCGAGGACGGCCTGCCCGTCGACGAATCCGACGGACCGGACCTCGAGATCACGAGCACCGACGCCACCGACCTCGATCAGGTGCCCGACGACGCCCCCGGATCTGACTCCGCCCGGTGGTGACTGGGGGCTGTCCGGTCACACCTCGGAGGTAGATTTCACGGCCATGCGCACCATCGTGCTGGGACCACGTCCGGCAGAGTTGGACGCCTTGATCGCCCGGAGACACGACCTGGGCCTCGACACCCACGACGAGGTCTGGGAGGGCGAGTACCACATGGCGCCCGCGGCGAACATCGCGGACGGATGGCTGGACCAGCAGCTGGCCGAACTGCTTGGACCGCTGGCGCGAAGTGTCGGGCTGGTTGGCACCGGGCCGTTCAACCTCGGCGAGCCGGGCAACTTCCGGGTCCCCGACAGAGGACTCCACCGGGGCCAGCCGAGCGGCGCCTTTGTGCCGACGGCGGCAATGGTCGTGGAGATCCTTTCCCCACACGACGAGACCTGGGACAAGCTCGACTTCTACGCGGCCCACGCCGTCGACGAGATCCTCATCGCTTCGCCGCGGGAGCAGTCACTGCGATGGTTGGTCCGGCATGACAGTGGCTACACCGAGTCGGACTGCAGCGCATTGCTGGGCGACGCGTCCGCCGACCTGGTCCCACGCATCGACTGGCCGCCCGAGGAGCCCGATCTCACGATCTGAGACCGTCGGCAACCCCACGAGGAGGCGGTGGTGGGGTCCCCGCCGGCCCCGTCCCGCCGAAGCGGGACGGCTGCCTCCAGACCGGCGGGGACCGCCACCCCGAGCACCAGCCCGACGAACTCTCGCCCCAGAGCTCGTCGGGGGTTACTCGGGTACATGATCTCAGGGCCTTCTCACCGCCACCCCGCCGGGATCACAACGCCCGCCCAACAACCGCAGCGCGTGGCCTCGGGGCGGAGGACTCTTCGGTCCGACCCACCAGGGGAGCGAACCGCAGATTCGTCAACCTGAACAGTCGGGTTGAGGGCGCCTGGCCTTGCGTGTCACACCGCGGCGATACCGTTTAGGTCATGCGAACCGTGGTGTTGGGACCCCGTCCCGCAGAACTGGACGCGCTGATCGCCCGGCGTCACGCCCTGGGCCTCGATACGTACGACGAGGTCTGGAAGGGCGAGTACCACATGGCGCCGGCTGCGCATTCCGCTCACGGACGACTCGGTTACCAGGTGGCTGTGTTGCTCGATCCACTCGCGACCCGGGCGGGACTGCTAGGAAGTGATCCCTTCAATCTGGGCTCGCCGGATGATTTCCGGGTGCCAGATCGCGGCTGGCACCGGAGCGAACCGCGGACTATCTACGTGGCGACGGCTGCACTCGTCGTCGAGGTTCTCTCTCCACACGACGAGACCTGGGAGAAGCTCGACTTCTATGCCGCCCACGGCGTGGACGAGATCCTGATCGTCTCGCCGGCGGAGCAATCGGTGACCTGGTTGGTGCTACAGGACCGGCGGTACGTGGAAGCTGACCACAGCGTCTTACTCGGCGCTGAGTCCCGAGGCTTGGCGGACCAGATCAGCTGGCCGGCGGAGGGCGATCAGCCGGCATAACCCAGGAACAACACTGTCCGTGAGGACAAGGGATCCGCGATTAGCCGCTATGAGGGTCCCGCTCCCAGGTTGCTCTCCCAGCTGCCTAGACCTGCCTAGATCGCCGTGTTACAGCTGGCCCCGCTGCTTGGTGTCGTCACACTGATCAAACCGGAGCCGTCGTTTGCCACGCTGATCGTGTAGTGACCCGAGTTGGACGGCACCTCTCGTAGCCACGGTCCCGCGGCAGAGCCGACTTCGGAGTTTGGGGCCGTGGCCGCACTCACGAGAAGTTCGGCATCTGGCCCGGCCGCGTTGTCCCCAGGTGCGCCGGCGTCCGTGAACGGCGCGGCGCTGGGCGTGCCACCGGAACTGCCGCTGGGGTAGTTACCCATGCTCGCCTTGTAGGCCTCTTCGGCGGCCTCGACGGTCCTGTAATCAGAACGGCAAGACGCCACCGCACCGCTCTGGGTCAGATTCTGGACTGCGAAGACAACGATGGAGCCCAAGACCCCGAGGATGACAGCAACCATCAGGATTTCGATCAGCGTGAACCCGAGGTCGTTCGTCGACGCCCTTCGGCCGCGACTTCGAGTTTCCCTGGTCGCCGAACGAAGATCAAAGGGGAAGTTATCCACCCCGAAAGGATCGTCAGTGATTCTCAACAACGAGATCGTACTTACCCAACGCCTTGTCAACATGTCGGCTCAAGGGGTGTCGTCGCGAACCCCGATACGAATGACCATTCGTACCCGAACTCGCCAGTGGGCGCCCCTCTCGGGGCGCCCACTGGCGAGTTTCGTCGATGCCTGGTACTGCGCCTACTTCACAGCGCTGCAGGTGGCGATGGCTGCTTCAGCAGTGGTCACGGGGGTGAAGATACCGATCGTTCCCTTGCCATCGTTGGTGACCTCGATCTGATAATGCCCGGCGTTGAAGGGGACATCCTTCAGCCACGGTCCGAGGTTATGCGTCGTGCCACCGGCGTCGGTGTACACGACGGTGCCCATGAGCGCATTGATCCCGGCGCCGCCACTCGAGGTGTCGGCCGCCGCTGGGCGTGGCCACATAGCCGGACGGAAGCGTCGCGTCGGGGTACGTCGTCACCTGAGCCTTGTAGGCCTCGGCCGCGGTCTCGACCGTCTTGAAGTCGCTGCCGCAGGACGCCTGCGCGCTCGATCCGGTCAGGTTTTGGACGGCGAAGACGACGATGGCGGCCAAGATGCCAAGGATCACGATGACGATAAGGAGCTCGATGAGGGTAAAGCCACCCTCGTCCCCCATTTCGTCGCGGCGCTGGCGAAGCCGCTCGAGGGTTGCTTGCATTGGACTCTCTTTCTCGCTCGGTGCTGCCGGTATGAGGTGCCCAGATGCCCCTCGTTCGACTATCCTCTCAGGTCGTTGTCACATCTCTCACTCGACGTTCACAACGCTTGCCCAACAGGAGTCCGCTGACTATGAGCCAAACGCAATGGGCGGTATTTGGTGTCCTTACCGCGGCCGGCACTCACGTCGCTTCATGATCTGGTCGTGAGCACCAAACCAGTTAGTTTGTGGCGGTCTCCAGGATCCAGCTGTTGATGGTCATCCCTGTTCCACAGGTCGATGTCGGTCCTCCAACCTGGCAACTGGACGTGTTATCGACCGCGTAGTCATCGAAGGTTACTTGGGCCTGCAGAATGGCCTTGGCGCTTGTGCAAGGGCCACCCCGGCAGGCGTAGAGATTGATCACCCGGGTCACACCGCTAATCGGGTTCCACAGCTGTTGGGTGCAGTCGACGGTAATTGCGATCCCATCGATCGTGACCGAGCCTCCGTTCGGGAGACAGTCGGTTGGTGTACTCGTATAGGGGTTGGCCGAGTACCGAATGCTCTGCGCTGCGATGGTCGTGGCTCCGTCCGCGGCGTACTCGATCGATCGTTGCGACTTCAGATTCGATGAATTTGAGCAGATCCCCCCCGGCGGCGCTTGCTAGCGCTACCAGCACAAGGCCAACTGCCAGGAGGAACACCAGCGCCAAGATCAAGGTAACCCCCGATTCATCGGGCATCGCGCGTCGCCGGCGACCATGGCGGTGGTACATCGTCATTTGATCACGGTCAAAGTGAAGCTTTGGTTAGCCGTTCCCGCCGCATTCGTGGCGGTGATGGTGACGTTATACGTTTTCCCGTTCGGATTGCCCGTCCCATTTCCCGGAACGCCGGAGAGCACGCCGGCACTGGTGAGCGTCACTCCGCTTGGAAGATTCCCCTGCGTCACCGCGTAGGTCGCCGCCGGAATGCCGCCGGCATTCACGGTGAACGAATTCGAAGCGCCTTCCGTGAAGGTAGTGCTCGCGGCAGTGACGAAGGAGGGTGCCTGGTCGATCGCGAGGGTATAGGTCTGCGTCGCCCCCGACCCTACGCCGTTGGCGGCGCTGAGGCAGAGCGTGTACGGCCCCGCGGAGCCCGTAGGCGGTGTCCCACTGAGGGTTCCGGTACCGTTGCCATTGTCGGCAAAGGTCACGCCTGTCGGAAGCGCGGAGGGGGTACAACCGCCGAAGGCCGAGTTGGTGAGCACAGGCAGAGGGCGCCCCGTGCTAGTGACCGTGAAGGTTCCAGAGGTGCCGACGATGAACATGGTGCTGCTGGCGCTTGTGATAGCAGCAGCCTGTTGGGCGACAACGGTAAGGGTGAAGGTTTGCGTAGCCGTACCGGATGGGTTGGACGCGTTGAGACAGACGGTGTAGCTGCCGCTGGTGCCGGTCGCGGGGGTGCCGGCGACAGTGCCCATCCCATCTCCGTTGTCGGAGAAGGTCACCCCGGACGGCAGCGGTGATCGTGTACAACCGGAGAAGTTGACATTGGTGAGTGCCGGGGCAGGGAATCCAGTTGTGGTCACATTGAAGGACCCAGGAATTCCAGCAGTGAAGGTGGCGACGCTGGCGCTGGTAATGATAGGACCTTGCTTAACGGTGAGGACAAAGGTCTGGGTGGCGGTCGACCCGACTGAGTTCGATGCGTTGACGCACAGGGTGTATGAGCCGCCGGTGCCGGCTGCAGGCGTTCCGGCAAGAGTTGCTGTGCCGTTGCCGTTGTCGTGGAAGGTAACTCCAGATGGCAGTGCCGAAATGGTGCATCCCGCGAAGTTCGCGTCAGTGAGGGCGGGCGTGGGAAAGCCGCTAGTCGTCACCGTGAAGGTCCCAGGAGTGGACACGCTGAAAGCGGTGTTGTTGGCGCTGGTGATGCCCGGGGTCTCGTGGACGATGAGGGTGAAGCTTTGCGTTGCGGTGCCGGCGGCGCTCGTGGCCTTGAAGGTCAGGCCGTAGGTGTTTCCGCTGCCGGCCGCTGGGGTGCCGGAGAGGACCCCGGTGGCAGGGTTGAAAGTAACCCCGACTGGAAGTGCGCCCGACTCGGAGAGGACGGGTGTTGGGAAACCCGTGGCGGTGACATTAAAGGTCCCCACCGTTCCGGCGCTGAAGGTCGTCGACCCGGCGCTGCCGATGGCGGGGGCCTGGTTGACGGTGAGGGTGAAGGCTTGGGTGGCAGCGGAGCCGACCCCGTTCAACACGTGTGAGGCACAGGGTGTAGGTGCCGCCGGCGTTGGCGGCTGGCGTGCCGGCCAGGGTGGCGGTGCCGTTGCCGTTGTCAGTGAACATCACGCCCGCTGGCAGGGCGGCGTTCGTGCACCCCGCGAAAGTCGTATTCGTCAGCCCGGGATCGGGGAATCCGGTGGAGGTCACGGTGAACGCGCTCGCAGTGCCGGTGCTGAAGGTCGTGCTGTTGGCGCTGCTGATGGCGGGGGCCTGGTCGACGGTGAGGGTAAAGCTTTGGGTAGCAGTCCCGAGCGCGCTGAGTCGCCTTGAAGGTGACCGGGTACGTGTTGCCAGTGCCCCCTGCTGGGGTGCCGGAGAGCACCCCAGTACCTGGATTGAAGCTGATTCCGGACGGGAGGGGGCCGGTTTCGGATAGGGCCGGCGCGGGGAAACCGGTGGCGGTGACCGTGAATGTCCCAGGGCTACCCGCGGTGAAGGTGGTGGATCCGGCGCTGGTGATGGCGGGAGCCTGGTTGACCGTGAGGGTGAAGACCTGGGTGGCAGCGGAGCCGACCCCGTTCGATGCCTTGAGACACAGGGTGTAGGTGCCGCCGGCGTTGGCGGCGGGGGTACCGGCCAGGGTGGCGGTGCCGTTTCCGTTGTCAGTGAAGGTCACGCCTGCTGGCAGGGTGGATTTTGTGCAGCCAGCGAAATTCCCATCGGTGAGCGAGGGATCCGGGTAACCGGTGGTGGTGACCGTGAACGTGCTCGCGGTGCGCGTGCTGAAGGTCGTGTTGTTGGCGCTGCTGAACGCGGGGGGTTGGTTGACCGTGAGGGTGAAACTCTGCGTCGCGGTGCCGGCCACGCTGGTGGCCTTGAAGGTGACTGGGTAGTTGTTGCCACTGCCGGCCGCTGGGGTGCCGGCAAGGATGCCCGTCGAGGAAGTGAACGTGACCCCACTCGGAAGAGGGCCAACTTCACTGAGGACTGGAGCTGGGAATCCCGAGGCGGTGACCGGGAACGTTCCTTGCGTCCCTACAGTGAAAGTGGCCGAGCCGGCGCTGGTGATGGCCGGGGCCTGGTTGACGGTGAGCGTAAAGCTCTGCGTCGCGGTGCCGGTCGAGTTGGTTGCGACGAGGCAGAGGGAATAGGTGCCCCCGGATGTTCCGGCGGGAGTTCCGGCGAGGGTGGCGGTGCCGTTGCCGTTGTCAGTGAAGGTCACGGGTGTCGGCAGCAGAGATTTTGTGCAGCCAGGGAAATCCGTATCGCTCAGCGAGGGATTGGGGAAGCCGGTAGTGGTGACCGTAAAGGCACTCGGCGTGCCGGTGCTGAAGGTTGTCGAGGCGGGACTCGTGACAGCCGGGGCCTCGTTGACAGTCAGGGTGAAGGTTTGAGTGGCGATACCCGAGGAGCTGGTGGCTTTGAGGCACAGGGTGTAGGTGCCGCCGGAGCCACCCGCGGGTGTGCCCGAAAGAGTGGCAGTACCGTCGTGATTGTCGACGAACGTCACTCCAGATGGCAGCGTCGAGGGTGTACAGCCGGTGAAACTTACATCGCTAA
The DNA here is from genome assembly GCA_963702305.1 of uncultured Acidimicrobiaceae bacterium. Taxonomy (GTDB): domain Bacteria; phylum Actinomycetota; class Acidimicrobiia; order Acidimicrobiales; family Palsa-688; genus PALSA-693. The sequence continues at coordinate 37,663 of CAVPBX010000002.1, forward strand.
GCCCAGGGGTCGGGAACCCGGTCGTGGTCACCTTGAAGGTCCCGGCAGTGCCAACGGTGAAGGTCGTTGAGTTGCCGCTGGTTATGACCGGAGCGACGGTGGCCGGATCAGCAACCACAAAGGTGAGAGCATCGGTGGTGTGATCTTGGGCAGTACCGGTCAGAGTGATCTGCTGGAGCCCGCTCCGGTCGCCTGGCTGGCAGCCTCGCACGGAGGAGTCCCACGCTTGCGTGGTGCGGTTCCACCAAGCCACGGAACTGATGGCGAGGCTATACGAGGCGAGTGGCGAGACGGCTGTCGCTGGGACAATCACTCCCGGCGTCACCGAGAAACTCTCGGTGGACGTCGCGGTCCGGGCGGAGGCATCGGTGACGCTGACCGGATAGCTGCTCCCAGCGCTCAGTCCACTAGTGGGAACCGAAAACGTCACCGCGACGTTACCGTTCGCGTCCGTCAGTCCCCCCGACGACACAGTCGCCGGAACTGATCCCACCGTGACTGAAAGCGGTGAACTGGTCGAATAGCCGGTGCCGAATATGGTCACGACGGTGCCGAAGGGTCCACTCGCCGGGCTCGGTGTACTGAGCACTCGATAAGCCGAGGTGCCAGCGCATTCGGTGAACAACGGGCCTGGCGGACTACCAGTCCCGACAGACTCCAGCTGAATGTCATACTTCGCTGCCTCCGCGAAACTCTTCAATACCGTGTCGATCATGGCCAAGCTGCGATGTTCGGTGGCGCTGGAGATAGAGACGATCAGGGCGCCGAAGAGGCCCGAAACCACTAGTCCAATAATGACCGTGGCAACAAGCAACTCGATGAGAGTGTCGCCTCGGTCATCATTTCGTCGAGCAGTGCGGTCGAACAAAGCTGGCTTCTTCGAGACCACGTCTAGCCGCCGATGTTCGCGACGCCGTTGCCGGAGCAAGCGAAGCTCGAGGCAATAACTCCGCCCGCAGTATAGGACGCGTTGCCCGTGCCGCCGACCTGAGCGGTAGGTGCGTAGATCGTGCCCGAGTACAGACTTCCGGTCGCATTTCCGGCCAGCTCCACGAGGTTGGTGTCAGAACTGGCCTGCCATAGGCCGAGATTCGGCGCAAGATTCGGGGGCGTTGAGTACGGCCCATAAGGTCCGGGGCTATACGGCGCAATGGACATTACGCCATTGCCGGCGACCAGGATACTCTGGTGAGGATTCGTACCCGCCACGTACCCATTGTTGGCGGTCACATAGAGAAGGACTCCTCCCGGAGCGCTCGTGATCGTCGCATTCCCAGTGACACTTATCCCCACGTTGAGGACGTAGATTCCTGAGCCCAGCTGCAGCGATGAGGTAAGGCTGAGCGTAGCGTCGTACAGGCCGGGCCCGTGATACGTGCCGTCGCTCCAGGGACCGCCGCTCACCACTGGGCCGCCCGAGCTGTTCGGGGCATGCAGCCCGGCGTACGGATCCGGTACCTGCGGCGAATAAACCGGGGTGGAGGGAGAGACGGTGCCCCCGCCGGAAATAACCTCGGAAGGATCTGTATTGGCCGTATCGATCTGACTGGCGTCTATCTGGGCGTTACCCGTCGAGCTGATCGAGTGGTCGGTTGACGAGTTCAGGTAGGCAGTACCACTGATATTCACCCGCCCGTTCCCGGAGCAACTAAGGGCGGGCGTGCCGCTCCCCAGCAGAAGTAACGGTGGTGGTAGGGGCGTGCCCCCTCCGGATACCCCTTCGCTCTGCGGCGTATAGATGCGCGGTACGGCGACGAGGTCGAAGTGAAACGTGCTACTGGATTGCAGGGCGCCGATGGCAATCGCTGAGGTGCCCGCGGTTGATGTCCAGTTGCTGATTGCGGCGAGGGACTCGGCCGGTGGGGTCAGGGTTACGCGTAAGGCGGACGTTGACGAAAGACCCTGGGCTACGGGGACCGAAGTGATCGGATTGGTGGACGTATCGTTGCAATAGAGCCGTACGAGATTCATGCTGGTGGGATCTCCGCTTACCGGGTCTGCCCAGTAGGAGACGATGGCGCCGGAAGCTCCACTGCCCCAAGTCAGTCCGAGTTCGAATGTCGTCCCGGTTCCACATTGGGCTGGTGACGACGTGGTCGGACTGGTGGTGACCGAGGTCGCGCTTTGGACGTCGCGAACGTAGTAGGCGGAGGTGGTCTGGGCGCTCGCGGAATCAGAGAGTCGGCCCGAAATGCCGCTCTGGTCGCGAAGACTGGTGATAACGGCCACTGCAATGGCCCCGATGATGAGCGGCATGATCAGGAGGACCACCAGAAGCTCAACCAGCGTGAAGCCGGCTTCGCTGGCGGCGACGGGTCGGATCGCAGCCTGACCAGCGACGGGTCCCCGCCAGCGTTTGGGGACCGCTGTCAAGTGACCTTTACCTGGTGAAAGACTCCGTACATGGCCGAAACCAGAGCAATGGCAACAAAGCCGACGATGAGCCCGACGGCGACGATGACTGCGGGCTCGATGAGAGTCGTGAATCTCTTCAGCCGATAGTCCAACTCGCGATCCAGATAGTTGGCGGCGGCCAGGAGCTGGTCGTCGAGGTTCCCTGTGCTCTCTCCGACGGCAAACATCTGTCGAGCTGCCCCGGGAAATAAGCCGGTATTGGAGAGCGGTCGCGCCAATCCATCGCCTCTCATCATGGCCGCGCGGGCTTCCGTGAGCCCCTTCCGGAAGACGGTGTTGTTCGTCGCCGCGGTCGTGACTGCGATGGCCTCGGGCAACGCGACCCCGGCGATAGTCATCGAGGCGAGGAGGCGGCAGAACCGCTCGATGATGGCTGTATGGATCAGGTTTCCTACGATCGGGATCTTTAGGACCAACCGGTCGCGGAGCTCCTTGCCCTGCTGGGTACGGATGGCGATTAGGAATCCGACGATCGCGATGACTATTGCGGCGCCGAGGTACAGTCCCCAGCTACCTATCCAGTTGGCCACCGCAAGCAGCATCCTGGTGGGCAACGGCAGCTTGGCGTTTAGCGACTTGAAGAAGGTGCGGAATTTTGGCAGGACGTAGACGACGAGGACGGTCGAAACAATCACCGCGAGAATCAACACGACGCATGGGTAGGCGAGGGCAGACTTGACTTTCTGGCTGGTGTCGATCTCTCGTTCCACGTAGTCGCCGAGTTGATCAAGAACCTCGTCGAGGTTGCCTGTCAGTTCGGCGGAGCGGAGAATTTCTACGGCGTAGGACGGGAACAGCTCGGAGTGTCGCGGAGGCTGCTTCCGAGAACGGCGCGCCGGATTCAAGAGAAACCCTCATCCCTTCGAGTGCGCTCTTGAGGAGCTTGTTGGTGGTCTCGTCGGCGAGGACGACCATCGCTTCCAATACGGAAACGCCGGACCGGAGGAAGACGGCCAGTTGGCGGCACAGGTGCATCAATTCGCGCTTCTTGACCTTCTTTGGTGTTATCTCGAACTGAAGGACACTCTTCTTTTCGAGGATGGAGATCGGTTGCAGGTTGCGATCGAGCAAGGTGTCGCGGAGGACCGTTATTGCGGATGCCTGTTCAATACCTCTAATCACGGACCCGTCAATGGCAGCAGCACTGAATCGATATCTGGGCATAACGAACTCCTACGTACTTACAACGCGTAGATGCTTCGGATGACTTCGGAGATGGTGGTGACGTCGTGATCCACCAGTGCGACGCCTTCGGTGCGTAGCGTTCGCATGCCTTGTTTGATGGCGATCCGGCGTAATTCGTCCTGGGTCGCCCAGCCCACGAGGAGGCGGCGTATCTCGGGAGTCATGTGCAAAAACTCGTAGACACCGATCCGGTCCAGGTAGCCGGTGTCCGCGCAAATATGGCAGCCGGTGCCGCGGACGAACGTCGTCTTCGTCCCCGCCGGTTTCCTCGTAAAAGGCCATCTCCTCGGCGGTCGGCTGATAGGGCGCGGCGCACGCTTGGCAGATGCGACGGACGAGTCGCTGGCTCACAATCCCGAGGACTGAGGAGGCGACCAGGAAGGCCTCGATGCCCATATCCAAGAAGCGATGGAGGGCTGCGACGGAGTCGGTGGCGTGCAGTGAGGAAAGGACAAAATGCCCGGTGAGCGCGGCTTGAGTGGCGATGCGAGCGGTGTCGATGTCTCGGATCTCGCCGACGAGGATGATGTCGGGGTCCTGACGGAGGATGGCGCGGAGGCCGTCCGCGAAGGTGATACCTGCCTGTTCGTTGGTCTGGATCTGGTTGATCGACGGGAATACGTATTCGACCGGATCCTCGATGGTAACGATGTTGCGGGTTCGCTCGTCGATCTCGGTCATAGTGGCGTAAAGGGTCGTCGTCTTGCCGCTGCCCGTCGGGCCAGCGCAGAGCACCATGCCAAAGGGGGAGCGGACCATCTTGGAGAACTCGGCGTGGGTGTCGGTCGGGCATGCCGAGGTCGCCGAGTTTGTAGAGCGAGCGGCTCTTGTCCAAGACCCGCATGACGCACTTCTCGCCCCATACCGTGGCCATGGTGGAAACTCGGACGTCGATGCCACGCCCGTCCACATCTGTAGCGAACTGGCCATCCTGCGCCTTGCGGCGCTCCACGATGTTCATATTCGCCAGGATCTTGATGCGGCTGACCAGAGCCCCGGACATGTTCATCGGCAGGGACAACACGTCGTGGAGGGCGCCATCGATCCGGAACCGGACGCGGAGCTGGTTGTCGCTGGGCTCCAAGTGGATGTCCGAGGCCCGGTCGCGGAGCGCCTCGGTTACCAGCATGGTGACTACCTTCGCGACAGGGGAGTCAGACCCGATGGCCTCGTCGCGGGCGGTAGTGCTGGAAAGGCGGGGAGTGTCGCTGGACTCGAACGCCTTGACCATCCGATCGACGTCGGCGAGGGCTCGGTAGGCTCGGTCGATGGCTTGCCGGGCGGCGGTGGGCGTAACGGCGAAGAGTTGTACGGGCGCACCCAGGGCCTGCTGGATTGCTGACTCCATGCCGGGCTGAGGGTCGCCGACGACGACTTCGACGACGCCATCAACATCTCGCAACGGCAGCGCCTTGTATTCGCGGGCTACCTGCTCGCTCAGCCGTCCGGCGACTTGCGGGTCCGGGGCCTGTTGGCTCAGGTCGGCCAATCCGATGCCGAACTGGTCGGCCAAAACTCGGGTGAGTTGTCGTTCATCCAGTGCGCCGGCGCGGATCAGTACCTCGCCGAGGCGTAACCCGGAATCGGCTTGCGTGGCGAGGGCGTGATCCAGTTGCGCCCGGGTTATGAGCTCTTGCTCCACCAGGAGGGCACCCAGCAGGTGCCCTCCTGGCGTTGCAGGCAGCCCGGTGGGGTAGATCGGCCGAGATGCAACCGCGGCCACAGGTCTTTCCGGTTCGCTGGCGCGACGGGCACGGAGGGGACGGCGAAGCCGACTTCCTCCGGGGTTGGGCTCGACGGGCGGCACCAGGGCCGGCCGGGGAACGACGGGCGGCGCATAGTTGACCTCGGGTCGGGCGCGGGCGGCTTCGGGCGCATGCTGCGATTCCGCGGAAACCAGCGCCAGCTCGGCGTCGAGATCGAAATCGTCGCCGGCCGGCTCAGGCGAGGGCGTCCGGGCCGCGCCGTTGTTACTGACGGAATAGTCCGCCGCGCCGGCGCTAGGCGCCGGCGTGTCCTTGCCCCGTCGGAGCATCAGGCATGCTCCTGGGCGCGGTAGTCACGCTCCTCGACCGCGCTATCGCAGGTGGCCACGATGTCGCCCTCGGGTGGGACCCGCCGGGCCCAGGTCGCGAATCCGGAGATCTCCGACATGCCGCCGACTACGAGGGGGATCCCCTCTCGCAGGCCGCAGATAGCGCCCATCTCGGACAGCGTCGGCTGCGCTTCCGGTCGGCTGCGGATATCGAGAACGACGTCGATCTCGTGGTGGTCCAATGGGCACCCGCGCCCGGCGATGAGCGCGTTGCAGGGGAAAGGCGCTTCCGCGCTCTCGCTGCAACGGTGGACCGCCCGCCCGGCCGCGAGCAGCTGGGCGGAGGCGTCTTCCACGGCCCAGTCGTCGGGCCCGACCACCAGAATCTCGGCGGCACGGGTCGCGGTAGGGCGGTCCTCAGTCTCCAGCTTGACGAGGTTGACGTGCTGCACGGACACGAGTGTGCTCGGGCTGGGTCACCCCGCTCCCTCCGGTTTCCCAACAGGCCCCCAACTCGCGCCGGATAGTGTTGCGACCGATCATGGTGGAACGTCAAGACGCTCGCATTCTGGTCGTCGACGACGACGAACAGCTCGCCGCCCTTCTGGTCCTGGTACTCGAAGGCGAGGGCTACCCGGTGACGGTCGCCAACGATGCCTCGGGCGCCATCGAGGAGGTCAAGCGGGGCCGGACTGACCTGGTGGTACTGGATATCTCCCTCGGCGCCGACGACGGCCGGATGGTGCTGTCACAAATTCGAGAGCTGGGCGAGCTGCCGGTGATACTCATCAGTGGCAAGGGCGAGACCGCCGACCGGATCCTCGGGTTGCGATTGGGCGCTGATGATTTCCTGGCCAAGCCCTTTTCTCCGGTCGAGCTGGTGGCCCGGGTCGAGTCCGTCCTGCGCCGGGTGGGTCGATCCCAACCCGGCGCAACGGACATTCCGGCCGACGTCGCTGTCGACGGGCTGGTGCTCGATCCGCGGACTCGAGAGGTGCGGGTCGAGGGCAAGGCCGTGGAGCTGACCGCCAAGGAGTTCGATCTGCTGGCATTCCTGGTGGGTTCGCCACGGCAGGTGTTCAGCCGCGGTCAACTGCTCGAGCACGTGTGGTCCTCGCGAAGCGAATGGCAGGATGAGGCGACCGTTACTGAGCACGTGCGGCGAGTTCGGCACAAGGTGGAGCAGGATCCCGAGCACCCCCGGTGGATCACCACCGTCCGGGGTGTCGGCTACCGCTTCGAGCCCTGAAGCGACGGGTCGTGGAGCAGTTCGGCCACGCGGAGCCGGAGGGCGTCGGGACGATACGGCTTGCGCAGCACCCGGGCGTCGACCGCGGGCATGCCTGCTTGTGATGCTCCGGAGTAGCCGGTCATAAAGAGGACAGGCAGGTCCGGCTGCGACTGGTGGGTCGCCTCAGCCAACTGTACGCCGGACATTCCCGGCAGCATCACGTCGGTGACGAGCGCGTCGAAGGGTCCTAGCAACGACAGGATCTCCGCGGCCACCTCCGCGGACTCGGCGGTTACCACGTCGAGCCCGACGCCCGCCAGGCACTGCTGGCCCATCGCCCGCAGGTCGGGGTCGTCCTCGACGAAGAGAATGCGACCGGCCAAGGTGCTTCCCGGCGGCCACGCTTCCGCGGCGTCGCTGATCTCCGCCGGCAACTCGTCGCAGAGTGGTAGCCAGATCCGCACCGTCGTCCCCTGTCCGAGCGTGGAGTCGACGTCCATGTGCCCGCCGCGCTCGTTGACGAGACCATAGGCGGTGGACAGGCCCAGGCCGCTGCCCTGGCCCCGCGCCTTGGTGGTGAAAAAGGGTTCCAGGCAGCGCGCCAGGACCTCTGCCGGCATGCCCGGGCCGTTGTCCGAAATGGTCAATACGGCGCCGGGGACGTCGTCGTCGGGGTCATCGCTCGGGCCGCCCGCACCCACCTCGACTGCGACCTTGACCTCGCCCTCGCCATCCATGGCGTCGCACGCGTTCACCACCAGGTTGATGACGATCTGCTCCATCTCGGTGGGATCCACGCGGACCTTCACCGGTTCGTCCGGGAAAGCGATGCTCAACCCCACCCGCGGCCCGGCCAGCCGGCTGAGCACCGCTTGGAGGTTGGCGACTTCGACGCCCAAGTCGATGACGACCGCGGCCTCCTCCCGCCTGGTCATGCCGAGCATCTGCTGGGTGAGGCTGGCGGCTCGTTTGGCGGCCCCTTCGATGTCGGCGATGAGCGCCCGTTGTTGGACGTCGGCCAGGCCCCGGGACAGCAACTCGGTGTAGCCGATGATCAGGGTCAGCAGGTTGTTGAAATCGTGGGCGACGCGGCCCGCGACCACGCCCATGGCCTCCAAGCGCTGCGCCTGGACGAGGGCACGTTCGGCCCGGCGCACCTCACTCAAGTCGAGTCCGGCGATCAGGACGGTGTGATCGTCGGAGGGCGAAGTGGCCGGCATCGGCGCGCCCGAGAGGGACAGGTCGAGGCCGTCGAGCGAGACGGTGCGGTTGATCACCGATCCACGGGCGCGCACCGACTCCGCCAGCTCCAGCATGGCCGGGCGCACCGGTTCGCTGAGCGCCCACTCGGTCGGGTCGGCGACCCAGTCGAACAGGTCGAGGGCGGCCCGGTTCGCCAGCGTGACGACACCGTCGGGGCGGACGCCGATGAGCGCGACCGGTGACGCCTCGACCACCGCGCGCAACCGAGCCTCGTGGACGACCACGGCTTCGGTGCCCAGCGCTCGCTCGAAGGCGACCGGGATCAACGACGCCAGCGAGCTGAGGACCAGTTCCTCGTCGGTCGACAGATCGGTGCCGACGAAGACAACCAGGGCGGCGTGCTGCCAGGGGTCGCTGCTCGGCAGGGGATGGGCGATCCAGCCCCGCCCCCGGGCCGTCCGGCGGTTGGTCACGGCTCCGAAGGCGGTCTCGGCCAGGTCCAGATCCACCTCGCCGGTCTGGGCCGTCACCACGCTGCCGTCCGCCATCCACCACTGGGCGATGGCCCCATCTGCCTCCTGGATCACGCACGCCTCGATGCACGCCACCCGCAGTACCGCCTCGGTCGTGGCTGCGCCGGCCAGGTTGGTGGCCGCGGTGGCCAGACGGCGGAGCCGGCGGACGGCCCGACTCTGTTCCCGGGCCGAGGCCTGCATCTCGCGGTGGAGGAGGACGCGCTGGATCGCTGCGCCCAGCCGGCTGCTCAGCTCCACGCCGACCCGCAAGGCCGAAGGGCGGAACCCCCGGCGGTAGCCGCCCGTGGCCGCGACGAACCAACCGAGGGTGATGCCGCCGCCCGTGATGGGCGCCACCATCAACGACTGGGCGCCGAAGCGCTCCCGTATGGTGCGGGCATTATCGGTCTCGTCCGAGTTGGGATAGGCGAGGACTGGGCGGCGGTCAGGCGCGACCAGGCGGCCGATCGGCGACCATTCATCGGGGGCGTGCATGCCGCTGCTGTGGGCGCTGCGATAGGCGGCGGTGTGGACGTCACCGTTGGGGCCCACGACCTCGACGGCGCACAGGTCGGCGAAGTCCGGGACGCAGGCGTCGGTGACCTGCAGGACGGCGTGCTCGTAGTCCTCGAGGGTGGCGTCGAGGATCCGGCTGGCTGACGCCAGCAGATCCAGCCGCTGGAGGGCTTCTTTCTCCCCGAGGACAGCGACTTCGTAGGCGCTGAGCTCGCCCCGACTGTCCACCTGTCAGCCCCTTCTCGGAATCGTCATGTGTGCACCAACTCGGCCGGCGGCATGAGTAGCACCTACCCCAAATGAGCCGTCCGGTCCAGAGCTCCATGAGGAGGATAACCACAACTGCCCAGGGTCGACCTCCGGGCCTGGACGGTTTTACCCAAAAGTCACGGGAGGCGGAAGTCGCAGAAGCGCACTTGGCGCTGGGGACTCAGTTGCGCGGTAAATCCCGGAAGGGGGTCACTTTGTCCTGGTTGGGCTCCTTGGGCAGGCCCAGGACCCGTTCGCCGATGATGTTGCGCTGGATCTGGTCGGTGCCGCCGTAGATGGGCGGCCCCTGGGCGAACAGGGCCATGTCGGTGACCACCGCCCCGAGCCCGCCGGCGGGGAGCTCGGCCAGCGCCGCCGCCCCGTCGCTGGTATAGGCGTGGAGGGTGCCGCGTGGCCCGAGCAGTTGCAGCCCGAGGTCGCGCGACAGCCGCAAGATGTTGCTCATCGAGAGCTTGGCGATGTTGCCGAGGCCGGGAATGTCGCCACCGCTGGCCTTGAGCGCCTTCTGGCGCAAGGTCAGGTACCGGCCGATCTCGGTGAGGGCGTGCAGCGGGCCAGGTCCTGACGCACCAGCGGATCGCCGGACCGCCCGAGCTGCTGGGCCAGGCCCCGCAAGCAGCGCCGAGGTGCCGGACAGGCCGCCGGGTCCACCCGCGCCGCCACGGGCCCGGGCTCGCACCAGGTCGCCGACCCGCTTGTCCAGGTCACCGGCGATGCTCCCGGGCACTGCGGCGCCGCCGGCGGCAGACCCGCCGCCGGCGCCCAGCCCGGCCCGTTCGAACGCCAAGGTGGTGTTGGCGACGGCCCAGCCATTGTTGAGGCCGCCGATGATGGCGTCGTCGCGGACCCGGGCCTCGCTGAGGAACACCTCGTTGAAGAGGGCCCGGCCGGTCATCTCTCGCAGCGGCCGGACCTCCACACCGGGCTGGCGCATGTCGAAGGCGAAGTAGGTGATGCCCTGGTGCTTGGGCACGTCCGGGTTGGTCCGGGCCAGGAGCATCCCCATGTCGGCGATCTGGCCACCGGACGTCCACACCTTCTGCCCCGAGATGATCCACTCGTCGCCGTCACGTTCGGCTCGGGTCTGCAGTCCGGCCAGGTCCGAGCCGGCGCCGGGCTCGCTGAAGAGCTGGCACCAGGCTTCGGTGCCGGTGACGATGGCGCGGACGTAACGTTCCTTCTGCTCTTCGGTGCCGTGGGTGGCGATGGTCGGACCGGCGAGCAGCAACCCCAGCCCGCCCGGTGCGCCCAAGGCGCCGAACGCCGCGATGGCCTCCTGGACCCGGACGGCCTCGGCCCGAGACAGCCCCTTGCCGTAGCAGGACTCGGGCAAGGTCGGGGCCGCCCACCCCGACAGGCCGAGCCGCTCCCACCAGGCCCGTACGGTGAGATCGGGGTCCCAGTTGTCCGCCAGCCACTCCTTGACGGCGGCGACGGCGTCGGAACTGGCCTCGGATCGGGTGGTCTGCATCGTGATCGCCTCCTCGTCTTTCACCATCGACGCTAGTGGCGCGTCGCCCGTATCGGCCAGCGCTGGCTGGTTGCCGGGCGGCAGGGCCGCGGATACCGTGCGCCGATGAGCACGACCGCGGCCACTGACGAGATCCGGTGCATCGCCGACATCGTGCGGGTCCACGCCGCCCGCCGAGGCGAAGCCCCGGCCATCGAATGCGCCGGCCGGTCGCCTCACCTTCGCCGGGCTCTACGACCGGGCCCAGGCGGTGGCCGGGGCCCTGGCGGCCAGCGGGGTGGGCCCGCAGGACCGGGTGGCGCTGATGGAGCGCAACGGGATCGAGGTCGTCGAGATCGTCTTCGGCGCCGCCCTGCTCAACGCGGTCGGGCGTCAACGTCAACTGGCGCCTGGCGCCGCCGGAGATCCTGCAGATCGTCCTGGACGCCGCGGGCGACGGTGGTCCTGGTCGGTCCGGAGATGGTGGCGGCCGTCGAGGCCATCGAAGACCGAGCTCGGCGCCAGGCCCGGATCATCGGGTTCGGCGACCACGACCGCTGGGAGGGGTACGAGGCCTGGCTGCAGCGGGTGAAGCCCGGGACCCGGGCACGGTGGCGGCCTCGGCGACGTCGCCTTCCAGCTCTACACGTCGGGTACGACCGGGCTGCCGAAGGGCGTGATGCTCACCACCTCCAACCTGCTGTCGTGCTTCGCCGGGGCCGGGAGCCAGTGGGGATTCGAGGCCGGGCGTACGGTCAACCTGGCCGTGATGCCGATGTTCCATATCGCCGGGTTGGGGTGGACGGCGGCCAGTCTGTTGTGGGGCTGCCGCACGGTCATCATCCGCGACGTGGTCCCCGCCGAGATCTTGCGGGTGATGGCCGCGGAGGGGATCACCCACACCTTCATGGTGCCGGCCGTGATCCAGATGCTGCTCCAGACCCCGGACGTCGAGCGGACCGATTTCCGGGCCCTGGGAACGCTGGTGTACGGGGCCTCGCCCATCTCGGCCGCCGTCCTGGAGCGGGCAATGGCCACCTTCGGCTGCGATTTCATCCAGGTCTACGGCTTGACGGAGACGACCGGCGCCATCACCCAGCTGGAGGCCAAGGACCACGACCCGTTGGGGCGCCCCGCCTTGCTGCGCTCCTGCGGGCGGCCGTACCCGTGGGTCGAGCTGCGCATTGTCGACGCCGCGGGCGAGGCCCTGGCGCCCGGCGAGGTGGGGGAGCTGTGGACCCGGAGCCCGCAGAACATGCTCGGGTACTGGAACGCCCCCGACGCCACCGCCGCGGTCCTCACCGAGGCCGGCTGGTTCCGCACGGGCGACGCTGGTTTCCTCGACGAGGACGGCTTCGTCTACCTGCACGACCGGGTCAAGGACATGATCGTGACCGGTGGGGAGAACGTCTACCCGGCCGAGGTGGAGAACGTCTTGATGGGTCATACGTCGGTGGCCGACGTGGCGGTGTTCGGCGTGCCCGACGAGCGGTGGGGGGAGGCGGTCAAGGCGGTAGTGGTGCTGGCAGCTGGCATCGAGTCCGTCGCTCCCGAGGACCTGATCGCGTTTTGTCGCCAGCAGCTGGCGGGATACAAGTGCCCCAAGTCGGTCGACTTCGCCGCCGTCCTGCCTCGCAATCCATCCGGCAAGCTGCTCAAGCGGGAATTGCGGGCGCCGTTCTGGGCGGGTGCGGAGCGGCAGGTCGGCTGACGATGAGCCCTCCCCGGCGCACCAATTACGAGCACCAGGTCCGCTACCTCGAGACCGACCAGCAGGGCGTGGTGTTCAACATGTGGTATCTCGGGTACTTCGACGAAGCCATGGCCGCGTTCCTCGAAGAAGGCGGCTTGGCCTACCAGGATCTGCTGGCCGCGGGCTTCGACGCGCAGCTGGTGCACACCGAGGTGGACTGGCGGTCGTCGCTGCGGTGGCCCGACCGGGTCGAGGTGGGGGTGACGCTGGCGGAGGCGGGGACGACGTCTTTTGCCCTGGCGTTCGAGGTCCGCGGCCCGGCCGGGCCGGTCGCCACCGGCCGGACGGTCTACGTGGTGATTGCCACCGACGGTTCGGGGAAGCGACCCATCCCCGAGATCCTGCGGGTCGCCCTGGGCGAGGCTGCGGCGCCGGCATGAACGAAGCAGCCGAGGTGGCGGCCGCCGAGCGTCTCGCCGGCGAGCTGCTGGCCGCGGCTGAGGCCCGGCGGGGCCGAGCCGAGCGGGCCCGGGCCGCCCGGGTCAGCCGCCTGTTGTCGAGCCCGGACGGGCTGGGCCTGATCCTGGCGCTCACCGACGAGGTCCTGCGGATCCGCCCGGTGGGCCAGGCGGCCCGGGTGTTCGCCGGCCTGGCCGCGGCGGCGGGTCGGACCCCGGGGTTGGGCCCCCTCGACCGGTTGGCGTTGCAGGCGGGCGGCCGCCTGGCGCCGGCGGCGCCCGGTGTGGTCGTCCCGGCCGTGCGGGCCCGGGTCCGGGCCGAAATGGCCGGCGTGATCCTGCCCGCCGGTCCCCGCCGGCTGGCCCGGCACGTGGCCCGCCGGCGCCGTCAGGGCATCCGGCTCAACGTCAACGTCCTCGGCGAGGCCATCCTCGGTGAAGACGAGGCCGAGGAGCGGCTGCAGCGGGTGCTGGCGGTGCTGGCCGAGCCGGCGGTCGACTACGTGTCGGTCAAGATCTCGTCGGTCTGCTCCCAGCTTGACGTGCTGGGCTTCGACCACGAGGTGGCCCGCATCGCCGCCCGGCTGCGCCGCCTCTATGACGCGGCCAACGCGGCCTCGCCGGCAAAGTTCGTCAACCTCGACATGGAGGAGTACCGCGACCTGGAGCTGACGCTGGCGGTGTTCCGCCGGGTGCTCGACGAGCCCGGCTACGAGCGGACCGCGGCCGGCATCGTGCTGCAGGCCTACCTGCCCGACTCCCTGCCGGCGCTGGAGGAGCTGTGCGCCTGGGCCCGGGCCCGCCGGGACCGCACCGGCGCCTGGATCAAGGTGCGGGTGGTCAAGGGCGCCAACCTGGCCATGGAGCGCGTCGACGCGGAGTGGCACGGTTGGCCGGCGGCGCCCTTTCCCACCAAGGCCGAGACGGACGCCAACTACCAGCGGATGCTGGACGTGGTGCTGGATCCGGCCAACGACGGGGCCGTCCGGGTCGGCGTCGCCAGCCACAACCTGTTCGAGGTGGCCTGGGCGATCGTGGAGGCCGAGCGGCGCGGGGTGCGGGACCGGGTGGAGATCGAGATGCTGGAGGGGATGGCGCCGGCGACGGCCGAGGCGGCCGCGGCCCGGCTGGGCGGGCTGCTGTTGTACGCCCCGATCGTGGGGCGCGGTGATACCGAGTCGGCCATCGCCTACCTGGTCCGCCGCCTGGACGAGAACAGCGGGCCCGACAACTTCCTGACCCATTCGTTCTCCCTGCAGGCGGGCTCGTCGGTGTGGGCGGCCGAGGCCGCGAAATTCCGTCGTTCGGTGGCGGCCCGCCGGCAGGAGGCGGTGGCGACCCGACGGGTGCAGGATCGAGCCGCGGAGGCGGCCGGGCCGGCGGGTTCCGCCGGGCCCGGATCCGGGTTCGCCAACGCCCCCGACACCGACTTCTCCATCGCCGCCAACCGGGAGTGGATCGCCGGCCACCTGGCCGCGGTCCGCCGCGCCGGGCTCCCGGACTACCGGCCCGTCATCGCCGGCCGGGTGGTCGAGGGCGAGCCCACCGAGGCGGGCGTCGATCCCAGCGCCGCCGGCCAGGTGGCGTATCGGTGGCTGCCAGCTGACGGGGCCGTGGTCGACGAGGCGGTGGCGGCGGCCCGGGCCGCCGGACCGCAATGGGCCGCCACCTCGGGAGCGGAGCGGGCTGGCATCTTGCGGGGCGGGGCCGCGGCCCTGGCCCGCCGGCGGGGCGAGTTGTTGGCGGTGATGGCCGTGGACACGGCCAAAACGATCCGGGAGGGCGACCCGGAGGTATCGGAGGCCATCGACTTCGCCGCGTACTACGCCGAGCACATCCCGCCCGCCGACCGGGGATTCCAGCCGTACGGGACGGTGGTGGTGGCCTCGCCGTGGAACTTCCCCCTGTCGATCCCCGCCGGCGGGGTGCTGGCCGCCCTGGCCGCCGGCAATGCGGTGATCCTCAAGCCGGCGCCGGAATCGGTGGCGGTCGGGGCCGAGCTGTGCCGGGCCCTATGGGAAGGCGGCATTCCCCGCCACGCCCTGCAGTTCGTCCCGTGCGTGGACGGCCCGGCCGGCCAACGGCTCCTCACCCATCCGGACGTCGACGCGGTGGTGCTCACCGGCTCGTGGGACACGGCCCGTCTGTTCTGGCACTGGCGACCCGACCTGGACCTGCACGCCGAGACCAGCGGCAAGAACGCCATGGTGATCACGGCCACCGCGGACCTCGACGAGGCCATCGCCGACCTGCTGCACTCGGCCTTCGGCCACGCCGGCCAGAAATGCTCGGCGGCCAGCCTGGCCATCGTGGAGGCGCCGGTGCACGACGACCCCCGCTTCCTGCGCCGGCTCGCCGACGCGGTCCGCAGCCTGCGGGTCGGGCCGGCCTGGGATCTGGTCACGTCGATGGGACCGCTCATCCGCCCCCCGGAGGGGCCGCTCCTCGACGCCGTGGCCCGGCTCGGCTCCGGTGAACGCTGGCTGGTGCGGCCCACCGCCCTCGACCCCACCGAGTACCTGTGGTCGCCCGGTGTCAAGGTGGGCGTGGCGCCGGGCTCGCCGTTCCACCTGACCGAGTGCTTTGGGCCGGTGCTGGGCGTGATGCGTGCCGCGGACCTCGACGAGGCCATCCGCTGGCAAAACCAACCCGCCTACGGGCTTACCGCCGGCCTCCACGCCCTCGACCCGGCCGAGATCGACCGGTGGCGGGAGGAGGTGCACGCCGGCAACCTGTACGTCAACCGGGGCACGACCGGCGCCATCGTGCGACGCCAGCCGTTCGGGGGATGGAAGCGATCGGTGGTGGGCCCGGGGGCCAAGGCCGGGGGGCCCAACTACGTGGCGAGTCTCGGGACCTGGCCGGCGCTGACGAGCGCACCTTCTAACGGCGACTGGGCCGCGGGGTGCCGGGAGGCCTGGGCCGCGCTGCGCCTGCCGGTCGACCCGACCGGGTTGGCTGGCCGAGGCCAACGCCTTCCGTTACCAGCCGTTGCGATCCGTGCTGGTCGGCCGGGGGGCGGGGGTGCCCGACGAGGTGGTGGCGGCGGCCCGGGCGGCCGCCGCGGTCGTGGGCGTGGACGTGGAGGTGGTGGACGCCGCCGACGTCGCCGGCCGCGCCGGCGAGGCGGGTGTCGACAAGGTCCGGCTGCTCGGCGAGGTCGCCGACGCGGTGCGGCTGGCCGCGCTTGATTCGGGTTGGTGGGTGGACGACATCCCGGTGGCGAGCGATCCGCGGCGAGAAGTTCTGCGCTGGGTACGCGAGCAGGCGGTCAGCGAGAGCCTGCACCGCCACGGCAACGTCACCGGGCGCCGCCTCGGCCTGCCCCGGCGGGTCGGGGACGCCGCCGATGGGTGAGGCGGACCCGTCAGCGCGGCTGGCCGCGGTGCGGGACGCGGTATGGCAGCGCCGGCCGGTCGACGGTCGTGAAGCGCGGTCCCGGCATCGCTTCCTCGTCGCCCTGGGCCGCCTGCCCCACCCCTTCGACCAGGACGCCGACGTCACCCACGTGACGGGCTCCGCGGTGATCCTCGGACCGCGGGGAGTGATCCTGCATCGCCACAAACGGCTGGGGCTGTGGCTCCAGCCGGGCGGCCACCTGGATCCGAGTGAGACGCCGTGGGCGGCCGCGGCGCGCGAGGCGACCGAGGAGACCGGCCTCGACGTGACGTGGCTCGATCCGGGACCGACAGGGGAGCCGCCCCTCGCCCACCTCGACGTGCACGCCGGCGGGCGCGGCCACACCCATCTGGACCTGCGGTACCTCTTGGCCGCGGCCGACAAGGAGCCCGACCCCCCGGCGGGCGAGAGCCAGGACGTCCGCTGGTTTGCCTGGGACGACGCGGTCGCCACCGCCGACCCGGGTCTGGCCGGGCTCCTTCGGGCCCTCCGCCCCGGTAGCGTGACCGCCGACCGCAGCCCGACCACGGGGGACCATAAGTGACTGCCACTGAGGAAACACCCGCGCCGTACTCCGCCGAGATCCACGGCGTGTGCTCCGACCAGTTCGCCGCCCTGCGGGATCTGCTGGCGGGCAACCTGGCCAACGGCGCCGATCTCGGAGCCTCGGTCGCGCTCAGCATCGAGGGCGAGCTGGTGGTCGACATCTGGGGCGGCTGGGTCGACGAGGCCCGCACCGAGCCGTGGGAACGGGACACCATCACCAACGTGTGGTCGACCACCAAGACCATGACCGCCCTGTGCGCCCTCATCCTGATGGACGCCGGCGAGATCGATCTCGACGCCGCGGTGTCGCGGTTCTGGCCGGAATTCGGGGCGTCCGGCAAGGCCGACCGCGTCTTGTTCCGCCACCTCATGGGCCACACGGCCGGCCTCCCCGGGTGGACGGAACCCATGAAAGTCGAGGACCTCTACGACTGGGAGAAGGCCACCAGCCTGCTCGCGGCCCAGGAGCCGTGGTGGGAGCCGGGCACCGCTTCCGGCTACCACGCGGTGACCCAGGGCTACCTGATCGGCGAGGTGATCCGGCGGGTGACCGGCCAGACCGTCGGGGCCTTCTTCCGGGAGACGGTGTCCGGGCCGCTGGGTGCCGACTTTCATATCGGCCTCGACCCGGCCGAGTTCGGGCGGGTCTCCAACGTGGTGCCGCCGCCGCCCTACTCGCCCGAGATGCTGGCGGCCGCCAGCGAGACCGCCATCCGGGCCTTGACGAACCCGCCGCTGTCGGCCGAGGCGTCGTGGACCGACCCGTGGCGCCAGGCCGAGATCCCCGCGGCCAACGGGCACGGCAACGCCCGCTCGGTGGCGACCATCCAGGCCGCGGTCGCCAACGGCGGCCAGGTCGGCGGGGTCCGGCTGCTGTCGGACGCGGGGGTGGCGCGGATCTTCACCGAGCAGGCCTACGGCACCGACCTGGTGCTCGGCGTCCCCATCCGCTTCGGCACCGGGTACGGGCTGCCGTCACCGGAGATGCCGGTCGGTACGGACGACCGGGCCTGCTTCTGGGGCGGATGGGGCGGATCGGTGGTCGTCAACGACCTCGACCACCGCATGACCCTCGCCTACATGATGAACAAGATGGGCGAGGGACTCGTCGGCGACGAGCGCGGCATCGGCCTGATCCTGGCCGCCCAGGCGGCCCTGGCCGCGCCTTAAGCGGTCAGCGGCGGGCCGTCGAAGCGGTCGAGAGTGGCGAATCCCTCGACCGGCGTCCGGCGGAGCCGAGTCGGCCGCTTCCCGCCGGCGGGGTAGCCGAGGGCCAGCGCCCCGGCCACCGCGAATTCGGGCGGCACCCCCAGCAGGTCGCGGACCTGGTCTTCGGCCCCGACGACCATGGTGGTCAGCACCCCGCCCAGGCCCGCCCCGTGGGCGGCCAGGAGGATGCTCCAGGCGAAGGGGTAGATGGAGGCCCCGCCGATCAGGGTGTAGCGGTCGAGGTCGCGATCGACCGCGGCCAGGGCGCGGAGGTCGGCCAGCAGCACCAGCAGGGCGGGAACGCCGTCGAAGTGCTCGGCGAACCCGCCGGGGCCCTGGGCCGCCTCGGCGGCGACTTGGTCGGTGGCGGCCAGCGCGGCCCGCTCCGCGTCGCGGTCGGTGACCGGCGCCCACGGCACCAGCCCGGCCGCGCCCATGGCCAGATACTGGTACCAGCCCTGCAGGTACAGGTCGCGGAGCCGCCGGCGGGTGCCGGGGTCCTTGACGACGAGGACCCGCCAGGCCTGGCGGTTGCCGCCGCTCGGGGCGAACCGGGCGACGTCGAGGATGTGGTGGATGACCTCGTCCGGCACCGGGTGCTCGGAGAATTCCCGTACCGCCCCCGTGGTCTGCAGGGCCCGATCCAGATCCATGCTGCGAAAATTTACGCCGCCACCGGGCGAAGCAGGACCTCCTGGGCGACGGTGGCCAGGTGGGCGCCGTCCGAGGAGTACACCTGGCCGACGGCCAGGCCGCGGGGCGTGCCCAGCCCCTCGCAGCGGAAGTCGTGCAGCTGCCAGTCGTTGCCGGTCACCGGGTGGTGAAACCAGATGGCGTGGTCCAGGCTGATCCCGTTCCAGTGCCGGCCCGTCACCCCGTCGAGGTGCTGCTGCTGCGAGCGGACCGCGTCGCTGGCGAGGTCGTCGGACAGGAAGGCCAGGGCGCAGGCGGCCAGCACCGGATCGTCGGCCGGGGCCTGGGCGATCCGCAACCAGGCCAGGGCCCGCCCTTCCGCGTCCTGGATCACCGCCCGGTCGAACATGGGGCTCCAGCTGTTGTCCGTCAGGTGATCCGGCCCCGGCACCGCCGGGAACGCCGCGGCGTTGACGAAGCGAAGCTGCCGCTCGCTCTGAAATGACGCCGACATGTGCAGGATCGCCCCCATCGATTGGCGAGCGACCACGGCCCGGGTCACGTAGTGGCGGCCGTCGCGCAGGCGGTCGACTTCGAAGCGGATGGGCTCGGTGGCGTCGCCTTTGCGGATGAAGTAAGCGTGCAGCGAATGCACCTGGTATTGCGGTTCGACCGTGGATGCCGCGGCCCGCAGGGACTGGGCCACGATCTGGCCCCCGTAGAGCCCGCCCCACGGATAGCGGGGACCCTTTCCGATGAGTCGGTCGGGCTCCTGGGTGGCGAGCTGCATCATCTCGTCGAACGTCACCGCGGCATTCTGCCTGGCCGGGCCACCCGCCCGTCCTTGGTGGCGACGCCCTCGGCCTTCAGGCGGCGGGCGTGCTCGGCCTCGTGACCCGGCACCAGCCGGCCGGTCGCGGTGACCACCCGCCACCAGGGCAGGGCCCCGCCGGCTTGGGGATGGGCGAGGATGGCGCCGACCGCCCGGGCCGCCCCCGGGTAGCCGGCTTCGGCGGCGACGTCACCGTAGGACACGATCTCGCCCGGGCCCAGGGCGGCCACCACGGCCTCCACCCGGGCCCGGAAGTCGTCAGCCACGGGCCCACAAGTCGACCAGCTCGACCCCGAGTTGGCGCAGCAGCCGGCGCAGCACCGGCAGGGACAGGCCGGTGATGGTGCCGTAGTTGCCGTCGATGCTCTCGATCCAGGGCGCCCCGAAGCCTTCCAGGGTGAAGGCGCCGGCCACCCGGAGGGGCTCGCCGGTGGCCACGTAGGCGTCGATCTCGGCGTCGGTCGGGTCCCCGAATCGGACCAGGGCGGTGTCGGTCACGCCCACCTCGGCGCCAGTTGCCGTGTCGATGACGCAATGACCGGTGTGCAACCGACCGGTGCGGGTGCGCAGCCGCTGCCACAGGGCGGCGGCGGCCGCGGCGGAGACGGGCTTGCCTTCGGTCCGTCCGTCGAATTCGAGGAGCGAATCGCAGCCGATGACCAACGCCGGGCCCCTCTCGGGCGGGAGTCGGGCCGCGACCGCGACGGCCTTGCGCCGGGCCAGGGCCAGCACCGCGTCGGCGGCCGCCAAGTCGTCGGTGCCGTCCTCGTCGACGCCGCTCACCATCACCTCGGCCGCCAGCCCGGCGCCCTCCAGCAGGCGCAGCCGGGCCGGGGAGGCGGATGCCAGGACGAGCCGAGGAGCCACGGCCCGCCAGGATGCCAGAACCCGGCGCGCCCGAACATACGTTCGGCAGGTCGGGTAGGATCGGCGGGCATGAACGACACGGTGGTGGCGCCGGCCTGGGCCGCCGGCCTCGACCCCATGCAGCGCCGGGCGGTGGAGCACGAGGGTCCGGCCCTACTGATCGTCGCCGGCGCCGGGACCGGTAAGACCCGGACCCTGGTGGCCCGCCTGGCCCGCCTGGTGGCCGACGGGGTGGCGCCCGACCGGCTGCTGCTGGTGACCTTCAGCCGGCGAGCCGCGGACGAGCTGGTGCGCCGGCTCGGTCACGTGGTCGGCGCCGCGGTGGCCCGCATGGTCCAGGCCGGCACCTTCCATTCGGTCGCCCACCGGCTGCTGCGCCTCCACGGCGGTCCGTTTGGGTTGGGGGACGGCTTCACCGTCCTCGATCAGGGCGACGCCGCCGATCTCATGCAGCTGGCCCGCCAGACCGTGGCCGCGGCCGCCGCCGACGAGGTGCGCCGCCGCTTCCCGCGCAAGGACACCCTGGTCGCCGTGTACTCGCGGGTGGTCAACGCCCGCCAGCCGCTGAAGACGGTGCTGCGCCAGTCCTTTCCGTGGGTCCAGGAGCACGAGGCGGTCATCGCCGGGATCTTTGCGGCCTACACCCGGCGCAAGCGGGAGCAGCGCCTGCTCGACTTCGACGACCTGCTGCTCTACTGGCGGGCCGCAGCCACCGATCCGGTCACCGGGCCGGTGCTGGCCGCCGCCTACGACCATGTGCTGGTCGACGAGTACCAGGACACCAACCTGCTGCAGGCGGACATCGTGCGGTCCCTGGGCGCCGGCGGCCACTCCATCACCGTGGTCGGCGACGACGCCCAAGCCATCTACGCCTTCCGAGCCGCCACCGTGCGCAACATGCTCGACTTCCCGGCCCATTTTCCCGGCGCCGCCGTCGTCACCCTGGAACGCAACTACCGCTCGACCCAGCCGATCCTGGACCTCGCCAACGCGGTGCTGGCCGACGCCAGCGAGGGTTACGGCAAGCAGCTGTGGACGTCGGAGACCGCCGGCGGGCGCCCCATGCTGGCGACCTGCCCGGACGAGGCCGCCCAGGCCGAAGCCGTCGCCGACGTCATCCTCGACCATCACGAGTCGGGGGTGGCGCTACGCCAGCAGGCCGTGCTGTTCCGCAGCGCCCACCACAGCGACCTGCTCGAGATCGAGTTGCGCCGGCGGGGAATTCCCTTTGTGAAATACGGAGGTTTGCGCTTCCTGGAGGCCGCCCACGTCCGGGACCTGCTGGCGGCTCTACGGTTGCTGGACAACCCGCGCGACGAGTTGGCGTGGTACCGGTTGCTCCAGCTCCTCGACGGCGTCGGCCCGGCCGGGGCCCGGCGGGCCATGGCCGCCCTGGGCGTGACCGAGGGGGATGCCGATCCGTTGGGGCGGTTCATCGCCCCTGATGTCCCCCTGCCGGCCAAGGCGGCTGAGGACGCCGCGCCCTTGCGCGCCGCCCTCGACGACTGCCGCGCCGACACCCTGCCGCCCGGTGCCCAGCTGGACCGGCTCCGGCCCGGCCTGGATCCGCTGTTGCGCCGCCGCTACGACAACGTCGACGTCCGCCTCGGCGACCTCGACGCCCTCGGCCGGCTGGCGGGCGGCTTCGAGAGCCGGACCCGCATGGTGGCCGAGCTCACCCTGGACCCGCCGGCCTCGACGGGCGACCTGGCCGGGCCGCCCTTACTGGACGAGGACTACGTGATCCTGTCCACCGTGCACTCCGCCAAGGGCGGCGAGTGGCGGGTGGTCCACCTCATCCACGCCGCCGACGGGATGTTTCCCTCGGACCTGGCGACCGGTGACCGGGAGAGCGTCGAGGAGGAGCGCCGCCTCTTCTACGTCGCCCTCACCCGGGCCCGGGAGCACCTGCACATCTACGCCCCGCTGCGCTACCACCATCACGGGCCGTTCAGTCGCGGCGACGCCCACAGCTACGGACCGCGGACCCGCTTTCTTCCGGCCCGGGTCGACGATCTCCTCGAGCACCGGGCCGTCCGCAGTAGCCGCACGGACACCGTCCTACCGGCCCCGGCCGTGGCCCTGCCCGTCGCCGTCGACGAGGTACTGCGGGGCCTCTGGTAGCGCGCCGCGGTCAGTCTTTGGTGGCCACGTGGTTGGGGACCACGTGCATTGCCGGCTCGTACCGGCCGGCCTCGACCTGGTGGGCCTCGGTGCGCACCGCCGCCACCAGGGCGGCCCGGCACGACGAGCACGGGCCCCAGAACCGCTCGGTCACGTCGGTCCCGCACCGCGGACAGGCGAACGTCTGCTCGGTCTCGTCCATGGCAGCAGCGTAGCGGCCGCCCAATTCGGCCGAGCGGATCAGTGCAGGCCGAGGGCGGCCGAGCAGGCCGGCCACTGACCCCAGCCACTCTGGGCCTGCAGCCGCATGGCCGCCTGGTCCTGCATCTGGTGGGACTCCAGGTCGGGCCGGCCCGGGTACCCCAGGTTGGTCCACGTCTGCGGGCTGAACTGGTAGGCCCCGTAGAAGCCGTTCCCGGTGTTTTCCGCGTAGTTGTCGCTGGATTCGCATTCTCGCAGCTGCAGCCAGACCCCGCCGGCGTCGGTGTAGCCCGGCGTGGCCGGCGGCGGCGCCGGGGGAGTGGGGGCAGGGGGGGCGGGTGCGGCCACGATGGAGTGCACCACCGAGACCAGGCCGCCGTTGACCGGCAGGCCCTGGGTGGGCGCCGGGGCGGGTGCGGCCGCGGCCGGGGCGGCCGCGGCGGCCTTCTGTTGGGACTGTTGGGCGGCGATGGCTGCCGCCTCGACGAACTGATTGAGCTGGCCTTGCAGCTGATCCAGCTGGGCCTGCTCGGCCGCGGCCTGGCTCAGGGCCTGGTGGCGGGCCCCGGCGGCGGCCGCCCCGGCCTCCTGGCTGGCCCGCTCCTGCTGGGCCAGGTTGGCCATCGCCGCCGCCAGCTGCCGCTGCTGGGTGCGGTACTGGTCGACCGCGTCGTGGATGTTGCCGGTTGCCACCTGCAGGTACTCGGCCCGGATCGACGGATCGTTGGTGCCGGCCGGCGCGCCCAGGTTGCTCCCGGTCCCGCCGGTGTAGCTCAGCAGCACCTCCCGTCGCAGCAGGCTCTGGCTCACGGAGGCGCGGGTTTGGAGCTGGGTCAGCTGGACCTGATCGGCCTGCACCTGCTGCGCCAGGACGCCGGCGTTGAGGTTGGCCTGCTCGTAGGCCAGGGTGAGGGCGTGCACCTGGCCCGCCCCGGCCTCGATCTGCGCTTCCACCACGCTGATCTGGTCTTTTGTCGCCCCCAGTTGGTCGGCGCCGGCGGTGCCGACCGGGGCCACCGCGGCCGCGCTGAACGAGACAACGGCGACAGTGAGGCCCGCCATCGTCCGCTTCACGAGCCAGGTTCGCCGGGCCCCAGGCGACGGCGCTGCTCGTAGGAGCTTCGCGATGTGCTGCAAGACGGGGGTTGACCCTAGCGGAAGGTCTCCGGCGGACGCCACCCCCGATCCCGCCGACGGCCACGCAGAGTGGCGGGACCGTCGCGCCAGTAGGGGCCGGCCCCCACTGTGCCGGCCCCTACTGTGCAGCCCATGAGCACCCCCGTGCCTCGCCGGGCGCCGTACCTGTCGTCGCGCCTGCAGGGGCTGGGCACGACCATCTTTGCCGAGATGTCTGCTTTGGCCGATCGCACCGATTCGATCAATCTGGGTCAGGGTTTTCCGGATCGCGACGGACCGGCCGAGGTGGCCGAGGCCGCGGTGGCAGCCATCCGGGCCGGCCGCAACCAGTACCCGCCGGGGCCCGGCATCCCGGAGTTGCGGCAGGCCATCGCCGCCCATCAGCGCCGGTTCTACCGGATCGACGTCGACCCCGACACCGAGGTGTTGGTCACGGCGGGCGCGACCGAGGCCATCACCGCCGCCCTGCTGGCGCTGTGCGAGACGGGTGACGAGGTGGTGGTCTTCGAGCCGTTCTACGACTCCTACGGGGCGGCCATCGCCATGGCCGGGGCCCAACGTCGGGTGGTGCCGCTCGAGCCGCCCGACTGGTCCTTCGACCCCGACCGGTTGGCGGCCGCCATCACCCCTCGCACCCGGTTGGTGCTCGTCAACAGCCCGCACAACCCGACCGGCAAGGTCTTCTCGGTGGCCGAGTTGGCGGCGATCGCGGAGGTGTGCACCCGCCACGACCTGCTGGCGGTGACCGACGAGGTCTACGAGCACCTGGTCTTCGAAGGTCGGCACGTACCGCTGGCCACCCTGCCGGGCATGGCGGCCCGGACGTTGACGGTTTCCAGCGCGGGCAAGACCTTCGCCTTCACCGGTTGGAAGGTGGGTTGGGTCACCGGGCCCGCCCCGTTGGTGGCCGCGGTGCGGACCGTCAAGCAGTTCCTCACCTACGTCAACGCCGCGCCCTTGCAGCCGGCGGTGGCGGTGGGGCTGGCCCTGCCCGACGAGTACTTCACCGCCGCGGCGGCGGCCTTGCAGGCCGGGCGCGATCGGCTGTGCACCGGGTTGGCCGCGGTCGGCTTCGAGGTGTTCGAGCCGCACGCCACCTACTTCGTGATCGCTGGCACCGCGGCCTTGGGCGCGCCGGACGGGGCCGCCTTCTGCCGGGAGCTCCCGGACCGCTGCCGGGTGGTGGCGGTGCCCGCCGGGGCCTTCTACGACGATCCCCGCCTGGCCCGCCCCTTGGTGCGCTTCGCCTTCTGCAAGCAGCCGGACGTCCTGGACGAGGCCGTCCGCCGCCTGGGTGGACTGCGCCCGGGGTCAGCCTGAGAGCCGTCAGCCTGAGAGCCGTCAGCCTGAGACCCAGGCGTCGGGGTTGTCGACCAGCTCCGCCACGTGGGCGGGCAGCGGCCCGTTGACGAGGTCCTCCAGGGTGACGGCCTCGACGACGTGGCGCATGCTCACCCGCAGCGCCAGCCACACGTCCGCCAGGGGTTCCGCCGAGCCTTCGTAGTGGACGGACTCGGGGCGCTCGCCGCGCACCGCGGCCAGCGGCCCGTCGATGGCCCGGAGGATGTCGGCCAGGCTGATGGCCGACGGGGGGCGGGCCAACCGGTACCCACCCTCGGCGCCCCGCTGGCTGTGGACCAGGCTGCGTTGGCGCAGTTGCAGCAGGATGTTCTGGAGGAACCGGGCCGGTATGCCCTGTGCCGCGGCCAGGTCGGCGACGGTCAGGGGACCCCCGCCGGCGTTGGTCAGCTCGGCGAGGGCCCGCACCGCGTACTCCGAACGGGCCGAGATCTCCACCGCGCGAGTATGGCTGCTCTGGTCCGACCCGAAGCCGGGTTCGCTACCCTGCCAGGGATGCAGCGGATCGGTGATGTCAGCGTGGACGTCGGGAGCGACTTCGTCGCCGAGGTGGAGATCCACCGGCCCCCCGCGAACTTCTTCGATACCCGGCTGATCCGCAGCCTGGCGGAGGCGTACACCACCCTGGACGCCGACCCGGGCTGCCGGGTGATCCTGCTGTGCTCGGAGGGCAAGCACTTCTGCGCCGGCGCCGACTTCAACGCCGAGAGCGATGCCGAGGCCTTACCGAGTGAGGGCGCCGCCAGCCTGTACCACGAAGCGGTCCGGCTGTTTCGGGCCGAGACGCCAGTGGTGGCCGCCGTCCAAGGGGCGGCCATCGGCGGCGGCCTGGGCCTGGCCTGCTCCGCCGACTTCCGGGTGGCGGCACCGGAGGCCCGCTTCGCCGCCAACTTCGCCCGCCTGGGCTTCCATCAGGGCTTCGGGTTGAGCGTGACCCTGCCGGCGATCGTGGGCGGCCAGCGGGCCCTGGAGCTGCTCTACACCGGCCGGCGGGTACCCGGCGAGGAGGCCCACCGGATCGGCCTGTGCGATCGCCTGGTCCCGCTGGCGGAGGTCCGCGCCGGGGCTCGGGAGTTGGCCCGCGAGATCGCCGAGTCCGCGCCCCTCGCGGTGCGGTCCATCCGCCAGACGATGCGGGGTCACCTGGCCGACGCGGTGGCGGCGGCGACCGACCGGGAGGACGAGGAGCAGATCCGCCTACGGTCCACCGCCGACTTCGCCGAGGGGATCCGGGCCAGCGCCGAGCGCCGGCCGCCGCAGTTCAGCGGCCGCTGACCGGCCTAGTGGATGCGCCTAGTGAATTCGGTCGTAGGCCCCGACGCCGCCCAGGACGACGGCCCCGACCAGCAGGGCCCCCATGACCAGGGCGAACACGAAGTCGGCCTTGCGGGTCACCAGGCCGTAGATCCCGAGTAGCTGGGCGACGACCAGGCAGGCGCCTGCTCCGTACAGCAAGCTCACACCCCCGGGGGGCCGAATGACATTCGCGTGAGATTAGTCGCCGCGCCCCGGCGGATCGCGGCGGCCCGGGTCGGGTTGCGCCCACCAGCCCGCGGCGGCGGCCTCGGCGGTGAGCCACTCGGTCCGACCGGCCCGAACCGCGCTGGACGAGACCGGGCCGTGGCCGGGGTCGACCTCGAGCAGCACCGCCCCCGCCGGCAGCGGCGCCGAGATGGGGTGCGTCGGCCGTGCGATCAGCAGCAGCCGAGGCAGGGCGGCCAAGGTCCGGTCCCGGGCCGCGAGCGACCCGTACCAGGTCGGGTCTTGGATCTGCAGCCACTTGTCGCTGCCGAGCACCACCGCGTCGTAACCGGCCGCCACCTCGGCGATGAGTTGCTGATCGGTGACCCGCACCCCGAGCCAGGGACGGGTCGCGGCGATGGCCTCGAGCACCGCCACGCGACGCTCGAGGGGCGGACGGGCCGGGTCTTTCCCCAGCGGGACGCGGGAGACCACCAGGTCGACTCGGTCCAGCTGTCCCTGGCGGCGCGCCGCTTCGGCGATGGCCAGGTGGGCGACGGTCGGCGGGTTGAAGGTCCCCGGGTAGGCGCCGACCGTCACCCTTACCTGCCGCGGCTCAGTACCGGTAGGACTCGGCCTTGAAGGGACCGCCCAGGTCCACGCCGAGGTAGGCGGCCTGCTTGTCGCTCAGCTGGGTCAGCCGCACCCCGAGCTTGTCGAGGTGGAGGCGGGCCACCTTCTCGTCGAGCTGGCGGGGCAGCACGTACACCCCGGTCGGGTAGGCCTCCGTCCGGGTGTACAGCTCGATCTGGGCCAGCACCTGGTTGGTGAAGCTGGCCGACATCACGAAACTGGGATGGCCGGTCGCGCAGCCCAGGTTGACCAGCCGGCCCTCGGCCAGGACGATCACGGAGTGCCCGTCGGGGAAGTCCCACGAATCGACCTGGGGCTTGATGTTGGTCCGGCCGATGCCGGGGAAGCGGGCCAGGCCGGCCATGTCGATCTCGTTGTCGAAGTGGCCGATGTTGCAGACGATGGCGTTGTGGCGCATCTTGGCCATGTCGTCGACGGAGATGATGTCCCGGTTGCCGGTGGCGGTGACGAAGATGTCGGCGGTGGCGACGATGTCCTCCAGCCGGAGCACCTGGTAGCCCTCCATGGCCGCCTGCAGGGCGCAGATGGGGTCGATCTCGGTGATGATCACCCGGGCGCCCTGCCCGCGCAGGGACTGGGCGCAGCCTTTGCCGACGTCGCCGAAGCCGCATGACCACCGCCACCTTGCCGGCGATCATCACGTCCGTGGCCCGGAAGATACCGTCGATGAGCGAATGGCGGCACCCGTAGAGGTTGTCGAACTTGGACTTGGTGACGGAGTCGTTGACGTTGATCGCGGGGAAAAGCAGCTTGCCTTCCTCGTGGCGCTGGTACAGGCGGTGGACGCCGGTGGTGGTCTCCTCGGTGACCCCCTTGATCCCGGCCGCGATGCCCGTCCACAGCTTGCCGTTCTCGCGGAGGGTGCGGTTGAGGGTGGCCAGGATGACGGCGTACTCCTCGGAATCTTCGGGGCCGAGTTCGGGCACCTTGCCTTCGGCCTCGCACTCGGCGCCCAGGTGGACCAGCAGGGTGGCGTCGCCGCCGTCGTCGAGGATCATGTTGGGGCCGTCCCCGTCAGGCCAGCGCAGCGCCTGTTCCGTGCACCACCAGTACTCCTCCAGGGTCTCGCCCTTCCAGGCGTAGACCGGGATGCCGGCCTTGGCGATGGCCGCGGCCGCGTGGTCCTGGGTGGAGAAGATGTTGCAGGACGCCCATCGCACCTCGGCGCCCAGGTGGACGAGGGTCTCGATGAGCACCGCGGTCTGGATGGTCATGTGCAGCGAGCCGGTGATGCGGGCGCCGGCCAGCGGTTTGGTGTCGCCGTACTCCTTGCGCAGGGACATCAGGCCCGGCATCTCGACCTGGGCCAGGTCCAGCTCTCGCCGGCCGAAGTCGGCCAGGGTGATGTCGGCGACCTTGTAGGGGGGGACAGCGGTCTCGGTTGTTGCGGCCACGGGGGACTCCTCGGGTGAAGATGTTCGTTGGACGGGTGGGGTGCCGGCGGACGGGTTCGTGGGAGGGCGCGCCGGGTGCGCGTGCCACACATCATCGCCCGCCAGGCTGGGGCCGTCAGGCCCTTCCCGTCTGGTCAGCCCGGAGCGCGATCCAGTGTAGCGGGGCGAGGGCTGGCCGGCGGCGGGGGCGCGCCGCGCCACTTTGTAACACGCGTCCCCGGCGAGGACCGACCAATTGTGACAAAGGGGCGGCGGGCCGCCACAACGTCACCGGAGGTCGCTCCCTGGGGGGCGGGTGGGTGACGAAGTGGCACGCGCCGGCCGATACGTGGTTCGACGGACCGCGACGCTGGCCGCCTCCTTTGACACCAACCCGCCGCTTGCGGCGGGGCGGTAGCCGCCGGCCGTCAGGCCGGCGGAACACTCGTCGCCGCCACCGGTTGAGTCGGCGCCGCGGCCCCCGCCGGCGCGTCGGCCAACGGTTTCGCGCCACTCCCGATCCGACCTCGCGGGCGATCGGCGCGAAACGGTGGATATCTGCTGTTTCGCGCCCAGGACGGCCTGTGACGAAAAGCGAGTGGCGCGAAACGGTTGTGGCGCCGGCCCCGCCGGCCCCGCCGGCCCCCGCCGGCCGCCGGCCCCGGCCCCCGCCGGCCGACGCCGGCCCCGCCGGCCCCGCCGGCCCCCGCCGGCCGCCGGCCCCGGCCCCCGCCGGCCCCCGCCGGCCGCCGGCCGACGCCGGCCCCAGCCGGCCGCCGGCCCGAGCCGCTTCGGGACCACCCTGCGATACGGTCCCGGACGTGTCCGTCGCCACCCCCGCCGCCGCCGCCACCCTCGCCGCCGCCACCCCCGACCCTGACGCGGTGCCCGACCGCATCCTCACCATCACTGCCCACCCCGACGACGTCGACTTCGGGGCGGCGGGGTCGGTGGCGGTGTGGACCGCGGCGGGCGCCAACGTCACCTACTGCGTGGTGACTGATGGGGACGCCGGCGGTTTCGACCCCGCGGTGCCTCGGTCCGAGATCCCCGCCATCCGGCGGGCCGAGCAGACCGCAGCGGCCGCCGAGGTCGGGGTCAAAGACCTGGTCTGGTTGGGTTACCCCGACGGCCGCCTGCAACCGTCGTTGGAGCTGCGCCGGGACCTGGCCCGGGTCATTCGCCAGGTCCGGCCCCAGTGGGTCGTCTGCCAGAGTCCGGAGCGGGTGTGGGATCGCCTGTTCGCCAGCCATCCGGACCACCTCGCGGCCGGCGAGGCCACCATCTGCGCGGTCTACCCCGACGCCCGGAACCGCTTCGCGTTTCCCGAGTTGGCGGACGCCGGCCTCGAGCCGCACGTGGTCGACGAGGTGTGGGTCATGGCGGCGCCGGGTGTCGACGCCTACGTCGACGTGACGGACACGTTCGAGGCCAAGCTGGCGGCGCTGCGCGCCCACGTCAGCCAGGAGACCGACCGGGGCGGCCAGCTCGAGGCCCGGCTGCGGGGCTGGCTGGGCGCCAACGCCGCCGCGGCCGGCTGGCCGGAGGGCCGCTTGGCGGAGGGCTTCCGCCGCCTGCGTACCGGCTGAACGGGAACCTACAGACCCCGCTCCGTCTCCGAGAAGGGCTTGTCCTTGTCCACCCGGGGCTCGGGTGGCAGACCCAGCACCCGTTCGCCGAGGATGTTGCGTTGGATCTCGTCGGTGCCCCCCCGGATCGACAACGACGGACTCATCAGGAACATGCTCTGCCACTCGTCGGGATCGGCCGGGGCGCCCTGCCCGTCCGTGTACACGCCGCCGGCCGGGCCTTCCACGCCCAGGCCCAGGGCGGCCAGCGGCTTGATGAGGGCGTTGGCCCGCAGCTTGGTGCCGGAGTCCTCCGGCCCGGGCGCCTTGCCCGCCTGCCGGGCCGCCTGGGCCCGCAGCCCGGTCCACTGGATGATCCGGTAGCTGGCCATGCACCGGGCCCACTGGTCGCGGGCCACCGCCGAGCCGGCCGCCAGGCCCGAGATGGTGGCACCCAGCCGGCGCAGCTGATCCTCGGATACGCCCAGCCCGCCGCCGAGGGCGCCCCGCTCGAAGGCCAGGCAGGTGATGGCGACCCGCCACCCGTCGCCGACGGCGCCGATGCGGTCGGTGTCGGGGATCCAGACCTCATCGAGGAAGACCTCGTTGAAATGGGCGTCCCCGTTCATCTGGACCAAGGGACGCACGGTCACCCCCGGCGCGGTCATGTCGATGCCGAATGCGGTGATGCCGGCATGCTTGGGAACGGATGGATCGTGGCGCGCCAGGAGCAACCCCCACTTGGAGTAGTGGGCAGCGCGACGTCCAGACCTTGGCGCCGCTGACCCGCCACCCTTCGCCGTCGCGGCGGGCCCGCGCCTTGAGGCCGGCCAGATCGGAGCCGGCGTCGGGCTCGGAGAACATCTGGCACCAGATGTCCTCCCCGCTGCGGATCCGGGGCAGCCATCGGGCCTGCTGCTCGGGCGTGGCGTACACCAGGATGGTCGGCCCGATCAGGTCCAGGCCCACCATGAACGGGTACATGTCCGGGGCCTCGAAGCGGCGGAGCACGCCTCGCACCACGTCGGCCTCGGACTGTTGGAGCCCCATGCCGCCGTGCTCGACCGGCCAGGTCGGCACCGCGTAGCCGCCGGCGGCCAACTGGCCGAGGTAGGCCCGACCGGAGTCCAGGTCGTCGCTGCCCGCCCCGAGGACGCCCACGCGCCGGTGCGCCTGGCGCCGGGGGAGGAGCTCGGCGAGGGCGGTCTCCGTCTGGGCGTCCAGAACGGCGGCGGCGTCGGTGTTGGTGGCCACGGGCGGGAATCTACCGGCCGGGACAACATCCGGGCGGGCACGGAAAGGGTGCGGGCCCCATGTCCCCGACGGCCGCCGCCGCCGGACCGCCGCCGGCCTCCTCCACCAACTCCCCGATCATGGCCACGAAGTGGGGGTCGGTGCCAGGAGTGGCCGTGCGAAGGAGCCGGATCCCTCGGGCCGCGGCGGTCGCTGTGGCCACCCGGTCCAGGTCGTAGATCACCTCCATGTGGTCCGAGACGAAGCCGATGGGCACCACGATCACCGCTTCCGTAGCGGGAGGCAGGGCGCCGATGGCGTCGTTGACGTCGGGGCCCAGCCAAGGCTGGTCGGGCCGGCCCGACCGGCTTTGGAACACCAGCGACCAGCGCCCCGGCGGCTCACCGGCCCGGGTCGCGACCAGGCGGGCGGTCTCCGCCAGCTGGCGTTCGTAGTCGCTGGTGGCGGCCATGCTGGCAGGGATGCTGTGGGCGCTCATGAGGACCGGCGCCTCGGGGCCAGCCACGGCCCGGGCGGCGCGCAACCCCTCGGCCAGGGGGTCGACGAAGCCGGGGTGGTTGAAGTAGGGCCGCAGCTTGACCAACTCCGGGGCGCCCGGACCCACCGCGGCGCGCGCCGCGGCGAGGTCGTCGAGGTACTGGCGGCAGCTGCTGTAGGAGGCATAGGCGGCAGTGACGAAGGCCGCGGCCCGCTTCACGCCGTCGGCGGCCATCTGGCGGACGGTGTCCGCCAGGAGGGGGTGCCAGTTGCGGTTGCCCCAGTAGACCGGTAGCGGCAGCCGGGCCTGCAGGGCAGCCCGCAGCGCCCGGTTCTGCTCGTTGATGGGGCTGACCCCGTCGAACGCCAAGTAGTGGGCGGCCACCTCGTGGACCCGGTCGGGGGGCACCGGCCGCCCCCGGAGGACGTTTTCCAAAAATGGCAGCACGTCGTCGGGGCCTTCCGGTCCCCCAAACGACACCAGCAACACGGCGTCGAACGGCACGCCCGGCAGCCTACGGGCGCACCGGTCGGTCAGCCCTGGAGCCAGACCTGGCGGCTCTCGACGCCCCAGTTGGCGCACTGGGCGCCGGAGGGTTCCCAGATGTCGAGGCGGCGGCCGCGGATGGCCCCGCCCGTGTCCTGAGCGACCCGGGCGCCGGCGCCGTCCACGAAGATACGGGTGCCGAGCGGGATGACCGACGGGTCGACGGCGACGGTCTCGGGGCCGACCGGCGCGCCCGAGGCGGTCCGGCCGCCCAGGTCGTAGCAGGTGACGACGAAGATCCCGATCGGTGTCCCGTCGGGGCCGGCCGTGACGGAGGCCGAGGTGACCGTCGGGGCGGGGGCCGGGGCCGGCGCGGTGGCGGCCCAGTAGCCGTCACCGGCCGGATTGGCGGCCATGGCCACCACCCGGGTTTGCGAGGGCTCCGGGGCGAGGGAGCCGTGGAAGTTGGCGTCGCCGAAGCTGAAGATGCCGCCGTCGCTGGCGGTGAGCCAGTAGCCGCGGCCGGTGGGGGTGGCGGCGATGCCGGTGATGGGGGCGTTGAGGTGGAGGTGGCCGAGGGAGCCGTGGAAGTTGGCGTCGCCGAAGCTGAAGATGCCGCCGTCGCTGGCGGTGAGCCAGTAGCCGCGGCCGGTGGGGGTGGCGGCGATGCCGGTGATGGGGGCGTTGAGGTGGAGGTGGCCGAGGGAGCCGTGGAAGTTGGCGTCGCCGAAGCTGAAGATGCCGCCGTCGCTGGCGGTGAGCCAGTAGCCGCGGCCGGTGGGGGTGGCGGCGATGCCGGTGATGGGGGCGTTGAGGTGGAGGTGGCCGAGGGAGCCGTGGAAGTTGGCGTCGCCG
This sequence comes from uncultured Acidimicrobiaceae bacterium, assembly GCA_963702305.1. Lineage (GTDB taxonomy): Bacteria > Actinomycetota > Acidimicrobiia > Acidimicrobiales > Palsa-688 > PALSA-693. The sequence continues at coordinate 71,070 of CAVPBX010000002.1, forward strand.
AAGCTGAAGATGCCGCCGTCGCTGGCGGTGAGCCAGTAGCCGCGGCCGGTGGGGGTGGCGGCGATGCCGGTGATGGGGGCGTTGAGGTGGAGGTGGCCGAGGGAGCCGTGGAAGTTGGCGTCGCCGAAGCTGAAGACGCCGCCGTCGCTGGCGGTGAGCCAGTAGCCGCGACCGGTGGGCGTCGCGGCCATGCCGACCACGGGCTGGGCGAGGCCCGCACCCGGGCCGCCTTGACCGACCGCGGTGCCGAACGCGGCCACCGCCCCGGGGGTGGTGGTGGGCGGCCCGGACGCGGTCCGGGCCGGCCGGGCCACGATGGGTGGCGAGACGTGCGGCGTGGACGCCGACGAAGCCAGTTGGGCGGATGCCATTGGGACGGCGACACCGCCCAGCAGGGCCAGCGGTACGGCCGCGGCCAAGGTGACGGGGCGGGGCAGGCGACCGGGACGGCGCCGGCGCCACTTCGGGGTGACGGGACGCGCGGGACGCGACGCCACCATCAGGCATGGGGGTACTCAGGGGTGTGGACACAGCAGGGGGAAACCCTTTCGTCAGCGCGCCGGACGCACCGCTCCGCACAGACGAGAAAAGGAGGCGAGAGAGGGGACCAGCGCGGGCCTCCGCCGGAAAGGGGTGGGCGGAGGTTGGCTTACAGCGCCCTGCCGGCGGTCTCGAGGACGGTCACCCGGGCACCTTGTCGTTTCTCGGGGAGTGATGGTAACCGAGGAGCCGCGGGGTGGCACGTCTTCAGGCGTGACATGAGTCACGGGACCCGCGCCTGGCGGCGGTCGGGCCCTCCGTTGGCTACAGGATGCCGGCGCTGCTGGCTACGAGATGCCGGCGCCGGGCGGGGCCACGAACCCGCCGGTGAGGGCGGCCAACCGGGCCGCCACCAACAGGGCGGTCCGGTCCTCCAGGTAGGGCCCGACGACCTGGATGCCGACCGGCAGACCGGTCGAAGTGCGCCCGACGGGGACCACGGTCGACGGCAGGTACACCACACCCACCAGACCGGTCCAGGCCAGGGTGTCGGCCTGGTTGCGGGACCGTCCGTTGATGGTCACGAAGCGATCGTTGAGCGTGCCGTGATGATCATGCGGGAAGGCGGCCATGGGCATCACCGGGCACAGGAGCACGTCGAAGCGGGTGAACCACTCCGCCCACCGCTGCCGCATCTCCCCCCGAGCCTGGTGGAGGTCGAGCCAAGCCCGGTGCGGGCCACCGAGCGCCTCGCCGATCGGCCCCTCGAGGCTGACCGAGATGGCCGGCAGGATCAGGCTGTTGAACAGGTGCTGGGCTTCGGCCATGGCCACCGCCGGGCGGGCGGCGTCCACGTGGGCGCCGGCGCCCGCCAGGGCCTCGACCGCGGCGGCCAGCACCGCGCCCACCTCGGTGTCCACCTCGGCGGCCGGATCGTCCAGCCAGGTGCCGATCCGGTAGGCGGACAGCTCCTGATGCCGGGGCGCCGGGAGGTCCAGCCGCCAGGCGGGCGCATCCTCGGCGTTGGGGCCGGCCAGGACGCCGAGGAGCAGGTCGAGGTCTTCGGCGCTGCGGGCCAGCGGGCCGAAGACGTTGATGTCGGCGTCGATCTTCCCGCCACCGACGCGGTCCAGGTAGCCGCGCTGGGAGACGATCCCGAAGCTGGGCTTGTGGCCGAAGACGCCGCAGAAGTTGGCGGGGATGCGGACCGAACCGCCGATGTCCGTGCCGACCTCGAAGCTGGTGAGACCGGTCGCCACGGCCGCGGCTGCTCCGCCCGAGGAGCCGCCGGTGGTGCGGGTCAGGTCCCAGGGGTTGCTGGTGACGCCGAACAGGTCGTTGTAGGTCTGGATGTCGCCGGACCAGCGAGGCACATTGGTCTTGCCGTAGACGATGGCGCCCGCGGCCTTGAGCCGAGCGACCGCCGGGGCGTCGGCTGCGGGCAGGTGGTCCTGCAATTCGGCGGCCCCGCCGGTGGACCGCAGGCCGGCGGTTTCGATGGCGTCTTTGATGGTGATGGGCAGGCCGTGCAAGGGGCCGAGCGGGGCGCCGGCCGCCGTCTGCTCGTCGGCCGCGGCGGCGGCCTCGCCGGCTCGATCCAGGTCGAGGGTGATCACGGCGTTGATCGACGGATTGAGCCGCTCGAGGCGCCGGACGTACAGGTCCAGCAGCTCCCGGCTGGAGATGGTGCGATCGCGGATCGCCGCCGCCAGCGTGGTGGCGGTGGCCAGGCCCAGGTCGTCCATGGGCGGCAAGCTAGTGGGCCGACCCGGCCGGCGAGGGCTGGCCGTCGGCGAGCAGGACCCCGGGGTTCAAAAGGCCGTGGGGGTCGAGGGCGGCCTTCACTGCCCGCATGGCGGCCAGCTCGGCGTCGCTACGGGACAGCGACAGCCAGCGGGTCTTGGCCCGGCCCACGCCGTGCTCGGCGCTGATCGACCCCTCCAGCCGGGCGACCAGGTGCAGGACCGCGTCGTCCACCGCCTCGTCGCCGGGCGCCGGCCCCACCACGTTGACGTGGAGATTGCCGTCGCCGATGTGGCCGAAGAGCACCAGAGTGGATCCGGGGGCCGCGTCGGCCACCACCGTCCGCACCTCGGACTCGAACTCCGCCAGCCGGGACTGCGGCACGGTCACGTCCAACTTGTGCGGGATGCCCAGCGCGGACACCGCCTCGGTGTGACGCTCCCGGTACGCCCACAAGCGGGCTTGCCCGGCCGGGTCGGTGGCCACCGCGGTGGCGGCCTCGGGCAGGTCGAGCTCGGCCAGCACCTCGAACAGGGGACCCGTCGGATCGGCCAGCCCGGCGCACTCGACGACCAGGTACGCCGGCCAGGTTTCGGGGAGCGGGGGACCCAGACCGGCGTACGAACGCACCGCCGCCAGACCATCGTCGTAGAACAGTTCGGCCGCCTGCAGGCCCTCGACCCGGCGGCGCAAGAGATCCAGCACGACCAGGGCCTCGGCGGTGCCGGCCAATCCCAGCAAGGCCACCACCTTCTCCGGATGGGCAGGCACCAGACGCAGCCGGACCGCGGTCACGATCCCCAACGTGCCCTCCGAACCAACCAGCAGCTGCGACAGGTCGTACCCGGTGTTGTCCTTGACCAGGCCGCTCAAGCGGGACACCACCGTGCCGTCGGCCAGGACCGCTTCCACCCCGAGCACCTGGGCCCGCATCGGCCCGTACCGCAGCACGTGCAGGCCGCCGGCGTTGGTGGCCACCATGCCACCGACGGTGGCGGTGTCGCGTGCCGCCAGGTCGACCGGGAAGCTGAGGCCGGCCTGCGCGGCCGCCTCCTGGAGTCGGGCCAGAGGCACGCCGGCGCCTGCTGTCACCTGGGCGGCCACGGAGTCGACCGGATCCAGCCGGGTCAGGCGCACCGTGCTGAGCAGGACCGGGGGCGGGCCGGCGGTGGGCGGGGACGCTGCCGCCGACCAGCCCGGTGTTGCCGCCCTGGACCACACGGCCACGCCCCGGGCGGCGCAGGCGCCCACCGTGGCGGCCACTTGCTCGGTCGACGCCGGCCGCACCACCAGCAGGGCCGGACCACCGAAGCGCCGGGTCCAGTCCGTCTCGTAGGGGGCCCGCAACTCGGGTTCCCGCAGGACGTGGGCCGGGCCCACAATGTCCGACAACACCGCAGGCAGGTCGACCGCGGGCAGGTCGGCCGCGGGCAAGTGGCGCGGGGCTACCGGGCGTTCGGGCATCGGGCCCATCCTTGCCGACGGAACCGGGCCGTAGCATGGGCGGGCACCCGCCGAGGAGGTCCCCGATGTCGTCCGCAGCCACGTCCGAGCGCGTCCGCGTCTCCGTCCGCGACGGCGTCGCCGACGTCCGCCTCAACCGCCCCGAAAAGCTCAACGCCCTCGACCAGGCCATGTTCGACGCCCTGGTCGACGCCGGCGAGACCCTCGCCGCCGATCCGGAGGTGCGCGCCGTCGTCCTCTCCGGCGAGGGGCGCGGCTTCTGCGCCGGCCTGGACTTCGCTTCCTTCCAGGACATGGCTAGTGCCGGCAACGGGAAAGGGGTGCCGAGCCGGCTGGGGGCGCGCCGAGAAGGGCGCATCACCAACCACGCGCAGCAGGCGGCGTACGCCTGGACCGAGCTGCCGGTCCCGGTCATCGCCGCGGTCCACGGGGTGGCGCTGGGCGGCGGCCTGCAGATCGCCCTGGGGGCGGACCTGCGGATCGTGGCCCCCGACGCCCAACTGTCGGTGCTCGAGATCCGTTGGGGCCTGATTCCGGACATGACGGGCACCCACATGCTGCGCCGGCTGGTGGCCCTCGACGTCGCCAAGGAGCTCACCTGGACTGGCCGGATGGTGTCGGGGACCGAGGCGGTGGCCCTCGGCCTGGCCACCCGGGTCAGCGACGACCCCCTCGGCGCCGCCCTGGCCCTCGCCGCCGAGCTGGCCGGCGGCAACCCGCACGCCATCCGGGGGGCGAAGGAGCTGCTCAACCAGTCCGGCCTGGTCAGCCAGGAGCAGCAGTTCCTCGACGAGTCGCGAATCATGGGTTCGCTCATCGGCAGCCCCAACCAGGTCGAGGCGGTCGCCGCCTACTTCGAAAAAAGACCCCCCGTCTTCGCCGATCCCGGTTAATTGTCCGCACTGGCCCGAACAAGGTCGCCGGGGCGCCTACTCTGGTGGTTGTGACCGACGCACCCGAAGCCCCCGTTGAGGTGGATCAGACCGAGACCGCGGTGGCTGCCTTTCGCCGCCAGCTGGAAGGTCAAGTCTCCGTGCCCGCCACCGTGGTGCAGGACTGTCTGCTCGACCTGTGGGGTCACTTGCCGGAAGGCGACACCCGGACCGAAGTCGAGCGTTGGTTGACCGAGACGCTGGAGCGGCACCTGTACGACGTGGCGGACGTCGACGCCCGCTTGGCTAGCGTGCTCCCCGCCAACTGACGGCGGCAGCTGCGCCGCGGGCGCTACGTTGCCCGCCGTCGCGACGTGGAAGGGAGACCGCACGATGGCCGAGTCCGCGAACCCCCGCCAGAACGTCACCTTCGCCAGTAACGGCGGCGAAGCCCATGGCTACCTGGCGCTACCACCCGAGGGTCACGGCCCCGGCCTGATCGTCATCCAGGAGTGGTGGGGCCTGACGGCGCACATCGCTCGCCTGGTCGACAAATTCGCGTCGGACGGTTTCGTGGCGCTGGCGCCCGACCTGTACGGCGGGACCACCACCCATGACGCTGACGAAGCGGGCCGCCTCATGAGCGAGCTTCCCGTCGAGCAGGCCAGCCGCGACCTGTCCGGGGCGGTCGACTATCTGCTCGCCCGCGACGACGTCGACGGGGACCAGGTCGGAGCGGTCGGCTTCTGCATGGGCGGTGCGTTCGTCCTCAACCTGGCGGTGCAGGAGGGCGGCAAGGTGGCCGCGGCGGTGGCCTTCTATCCCGTCGGCCCGCTGCCCGAGGACTATTCCGGCCTCCAGGCCGACCGTGCTGGCCCACTACGGGGAGAAGGACGCGTTCATCCCGATCGAGTCGGCCGACGACGCTGGCCGCCAAGATCGCCGCCGGCAACGGGAAGCAGCCGGAGATCGAGCGCTATCCCGCCGGCCACGCCTTCCTCAACGACGACAACCTGCTCGGCACCTACGACCCCGCCCAGGCCGCCAAGGCGTGGGATCGCACCATCGCCTTTCTGCACCAGCACCTGGGCTAGGCCTTACCCGGCCCGGCAGGTCCACCGGCCCTGGGCCCCGTCGAGGCGTAGCGAGAGCCCGAAGGTCTCGGACAGCGAGGCCGCGCTGAGGGTCCCGGCGATCGGCCCCGCGGCCACGACGCGCCCGGCGCGCAACAGCAGTACGTGGGTGAACCCGACGGGGATCTCCTCGACGTGGTGGGTGATCATCACCATCGGCGGCGCCGCGGCGTCCCCGGCCAGCCGGCTGAGGGTGGCCACCAGCCGCTCCCGGCCCCCGACATCGAGACCGGCGGCCGGCTCGTCGAGCAGCAGCAGCGCCGGATCGCTCATCAGGGCCCGAGCCAGCAGGACGTGCTGTCGTTCGCCGTCGGACAGCACGCCGAAGCGCCGGTTGGCAATGGCGGCGAACCCGGCGGCGGCGAGCAGGCCGGCGGCCCGGGCCCGTTCGTCGGCTCCGTAGCGGTGCCACCACGGCTCGAGGGCGCCGTGGAGGGCGGACACCACCACGTCGGTGGCGGTGATGTCGGGCACCAGCTTCTTGGCGATGGCGGTCGACACCACGCCGATGTGCTCGCGCAGGCGCCGCACGTCGACCTGGCCCAGGCGGTGGCCGAGGATGTCGACCGTGCCCGCGGGTCGGGTGCAGGTAGCCCGAGGCCAGCTCGAACATGGTCGTCTTGCCGGACCCGTTGGGCCCGAGGACCACCCACCGCTCCGCCAGGCCGACCCGCCAGTTGACCTGGTGCAGCACCGGTGTATCCAGCCGGTCGAGGTCGACCGCGGTGAACTCAGCGGGAGCGCAGGAGGACCGGCCATGACGGCGGGGACGGTAGCGGCGCCGGGCCCGGACGCGCCCGTTCAGCCGGGCGCCACCAACCGGTTTCCCTTTTCCCCCCGCACGGGCGACGATGGAGGGATGGCCGGACTGCACGCAACTTCTCGCCGAGCGCCTCCAGCAGGCCTTCGACACCCTGGAGCCGGGGGCGGATCCGGTGCTTGCGTCCCTCCACCCGCCCGGGCGTCGACTTCCAGGCCAACGGGGCCCTGCCGCTGGCCAAGCGGGTCGGCGTCCCGCCCGCCGAGTTGGCCGGCCGGGTGGTGGCCGCCGCGCGACGCTTGCCGAGCGTGTGCCCGCGGTCGAGGTGGCCCCTCAGGGTTTCATCAATCTGACCGTCGACGACGGCTTCCTGGCCCGGTGCGTCCAGGCCCAGGCGGCCGACGCACCGGCTCGGGGTCGACCGCGCCGCCTCGCGGCTGCGGACGGTCGGTCGACTACTCGTCCCCCAACGTGGCCAAGGAGATGCACGCCGGCATCCTGCGCACCACCATCATCGGCGACGCCCTGTGCCCGGATGCTCGACCTTCGCCGGCCACGCGGTCATCCGGGAGAACCACGTCGGCGACTGGGGCACCCCGTTCGGGATGCTCATCGAGCACCTGGTCGACATCGGCGAGGAGGAGGGGGCCCACGAGCTGTCGGTCGGCGACCTGGACACCTTCTACAAGCAGGCCCGGACCGCCTTCGACGCCAGCCCGGAGTTCCAGGAGCGCAGCCGCCGGCGGGTGGTGTCGCTCCAGTCCGGCGACCCCGAGACCATGCGGCTGTGGCGGCTCCTGGTCGACCAGAGCCTGGCCTACTTCGAGGAGGTCTACGCCAAGCTGGGCGTGCTGCTCACCCGGGACGACGTGGTCGGGGAGAGCTTCTACAACGACCTGCTGCCGGTCGGTCGTCGACGAGCTCGCCGCCGCCGGCCTGCTGGTCGAGAGCGACGGGGCGCAGTGCGTCTTCCCGCCGGGCTACACCAACCGGGAGGGCGAGCCGCTGCCGCTGATCATCCAGAAGTCCGACGGGGGCTACGGGTACGCCGCGTCCGACCTGGCCGCCCTGCGGGACCGGTTCGGGCGGCTGCACGCCGACCTGGCGCTGTACGTGGTGGGGGCCCCGCAGTCCCAGCACCTGGCCATGTGCTTCGCGGTGGCGGCGAGGTGGGATGGATCCCGTCGCCCGGCGCCGCCGTCCACGTGGCCTTCGGGAGCGTGCTGGGGGCGGACCGCAAGATGTTCAGGTCCCGGGCGGGCGAGTCGGTCAAGCTGGTCGACCTGCTCGACGAGGCGGTGGCGCGGGCCGCCGCGGGTGCGGGAGATCAATCCCGACCTGGATGCCGACGCCGCGGCCGCGGTCGCCCGCCAGGTCGGGATCGGGGCGGTCAAGTACGCCGATCTGTCGACCGACCGGCTCCGCGACTACGTGTTCGACTGGGACCGGATGCTCGCCCTCGAGGGCAACACCGCGGTGTACCTGCAGTACGCCCACGCTCGTTGCCGTTCCATCTTCCGGCGGGGCGAGATCGATCCCGGGCCGTATCAGTCGGGGGCCATCCCGGTCGCTCGGCACCCAGCCCGCGGAGCGGGTGCTGGCCCTGGCGTTGCTCGGGTTGGGGCCGGCCGTGGCCTCGGTGCTGGAGACGTGGAGCCCGCACAAGCTGTGCACGTACCTGTTCGACCTGGCCGGCATCTACACGACGTTCTACGAGAGCTGCCCGGTGCTGCAGGGCCGAGGATGCCGCGGTCCGCGACAGCCGGCTGGCGTTGTGCGCCTTGACGGCGTCGGTCCTGGCGTGCGGGCTCAGCCTGCTCGGGATCGAGGCGCCCGACCGGATGTAGGGGTCGGCGGGGGCGAGTGGGCCGCCGGCGGGGCTCCCGGCGCACCGAGTCGGTAGCGTCGCGTCCCATGACGCAAATCCCCACATCTGGTGCCGCGGTGCGGGTCGAACGCCACGGCCCGGTCACCACGGTGATCCTGTCGCGACCCCACGCCCGCAACGCCGTTGACCGCCCCACCGCCGAGGCCCTGGCCGCCGCCTTCCGCGAGTTCGACGCCGACTCGGATGCCGCGGTGGCGGTGCTGTGGGGCGAGGGCGGCACGTTCTGCGCCGGGGCCGACCTCAAGGCCATGGGCGGCCCCAACGCCAACCGGGTGGCGGCCGACGGTGACGGGCCCATGGGTCCCACCCGGATGCGGTTGTCGAAGCCGGTGATCGCCGCGGTGGCCGGCGCTGCCGTCGCCGGCGGCTTCGAACTGGCGTTGTGGTGCGACTTGCGAGTGGTGGAGGAAGACGCGGTGTTCGGGGTGTACTGCCGGCGGTGGGGCGTGCCCTTGATCGACGGAGGCACGGTGCGGCTGCCCCGGCTCATCGGGACCAGCCGGGCCATGGACCTGATCTTGACGGGCCGCCCGGTCCACCCGGGCGAGGCGGAGCGCATCGGCCTGGCCAACCGGGTGGTCCCGACGGGCACCGCCCGCGGCGTGGCCGAGGAGCTGGCCGCCCAGATCGCCGCCTTCCCGCAGGCGTGCGTCCGCCACGACCGCTTGTCGGTACTCGAACAGGACGGCCTGGTCGAAGCGGACGCCATCCGATCCGAGCTGGCCCACGGTCTGGTCGCCCTCGCCAGCCCGGAGATCATCGACGGCGTCGGGCGGTTCCAGGCCGGCGCCGGCCGCCACGGGGCCTTCGCGCCGGCCTGACCCGGCCCGCCAGCACGGGGCCGCCGCCTCAGGCCGGACCCGGGCCCGCGCCTCCCGCCGACCCGCCTCCTCCCGCCGGCGACAGGGCCGCCAACAACGCCGCCCCGTTGGGGCTGCCGAGCCCGGTGCAGGCGTCCCATCCGGCCCTCGCCTGGTAGGCGCCGTTATTGCCCGCCGTGATGTCGTGGAAGGCGCCGGCCGCCGCGTACAACCGGGCGTGCCCGAACCCCACCGGCGTCCCCAGCGCATGGTTGCACCGGGCCACCAGCCCCGCCCACAAGGGCGCCACCGCGCTGGTACCGCCGATCACCAGGTTCTGCCCGTCCACCCGCACCGAGTACCCGGTGTTCGGGTCGGCATCGCCGGCGACGTCGGGGACCCCCGACCGACCCGCCCGCCGGGGTTGGCCGACGCCGGCACGTTCGCCGCGGCCTGGTAGGACGGCAGGGCGAAGTGGTCGCTGATGCCGCCGCCCGTCCCGCCGCCGCCCGTGCTCAACGAGTTCCACACCACTTCGGTGGTGCCATTGAGGGTGGTGCCACCGCAGGCCAGGGCGTGCGGGGCGGACGCGGGGAAGTCGGCGTGCTGCAGGCCGTCGGTGACCCCGTCGGTGGATCCGTTGTCCCCGGCCGCGGCCAGGATGGTGACACCGAGCGCGGCCGCGGCGGTGAACGCCGTCTCCATCTCGTCCATGGCCTGGGCGGTCCAGGTGCTCTCCGGGCCGCCCCAACTGATCGACACCACCGACGGGCGGTGGACGGTGTCGTGCACGGCGGTGGTCACCGCGTCCAAGAACCCCTGGTCGGTGTTGGGGGCGAAATAGACGGCAATGGTCGCTCCAGGGGCGACCGCCCCGACGACCTCAATGTCGAGCATCACCTCGCCGTCCGGTCCGCTGGCCGCGCCCGGCGCGTTACTGCTGCCGTCGACCCCCACGGCCACCACGCTGGGTGTCGCCAGCCCCAGACCGGAGAAGTAGGTGTCGAGGTCCGCGGTGCGGAAGCCCCCGCCGAGCTCGATCAGCGCCACGCTCTCGCCCGTGCCGTCGACACCGGCGGGAAAGGAGTACGTCGACGCCACCTGCACCGGCGTGTACTGCACCGCCGGCGTGGCCGCGACGCGGAAGCCCGCGCCGGCCTGGGGCCGCACGTCCAGCCCGAACACCCCGGTCACCACCTCCGCCACGCGGGCCGGCAGCCAGAGCGGGCCGGTCCGGCCTCGGTACTGGACCCCGGCGCCGTCGGCGTGGACGCCGAGCGCGGCCCCGAACGCCGCCTGCAGATCGCCGAGGTGGCCCGACAAGGTGACCGAGCGCCGTCCGGCGTCCACCGCGTCCACGGACAGCCCGTGGTCGGCCGCGAAGGTGCGGATCACGTCGACATCCTCGGGCGCGGCGCCGAACCGAGCCGCGTACTCCTCCCGGGTCAGCGTCGGACCGTCGGCGCCCGCCGCCTCGATCGGGGCTCTGGGCCGCAGGTACACGGTCACCGTCGCCCGCTCGTCGGGGTCGACGTCGCCGACCCGGGCGTGACCCTGCGGCAGGTCGCGCCCGCTGCCGGCAACGGCCACGCGGTCGGGATAGGTCATCAGGGCACCTCCTGGGTCGGCGAACGACGGCCGGCGACGGTTCCGCCGCGCCCACTCTCGCGCCCGCCTGGGACAGTGACGAAAGCGGTCTCTAGGATCCCTACCCATGCCCGCCCCGCGCATCGCCATCGGGCCCAGCAGCTCGCACTTCGCCGAGGACGCGGTGCGGGCCGGTGGCGGGGTGCCACTGAAGCTCGGCGAACCGGCCGACGCCGTGGTCTGGCTCTCCGCTCACGACCTCGACGGTCTGGTCGCGGTCCTCGATGACCAGCCCGGCATCCGCTGGGTCCAGCTTCCTTTCGCCGGCATCGAGAACGCCGTCGACCGGGCCATCATCGACGACCGCCGGATGTGGAGCTGCGCCAAAGGGTCCTACGCCGAACCGGTCGCCGAGCACGCCCTGATGCTGGCGCTGGCCGGCCTGCGGCTCCTGCCCGAGCGCATCCGGGCCCACCGCTGGGGCGCCCCGGCCGGGGTGTCGCTCTACGGCGCCCGCGTCACCATCCTGGGCGGCGGGGGCATCAGCGAGGACCTGTTGCGCCTCTTGGCCCCCTTCCGGGTGGAGGCGACCGTCGTCCGCCGCCAGGCCCAGCCCGTGGCCGGCGCGGCCCGGACGCTGACGACCGCCCAGCTGGACGAGGCCCTGCCGGGGGCCCTGGTGGTGTTCGTGGCCTTGGCCTTGACGCCGGCGACGGAGCGGATCATCGGCGCCCGCCAGTTGGGGGCGATGGACGAGGAGGCGTGGCTGATCAACGTGGCCCGGGGTCGGCACGTCGACACCGACGCCCTGGTGGCCGCCCTGCGGGAAGGATCGATCGGCGGGGCCGGCCTCGACGTCACCGAACCCGAGCCGCTGCCGGACGGCCATCCGCTGTGGTCATGCTCCAACTGCATCATCACCCCCCACACCGCCGACACCTGGGACATGATCCTGCCCCGCCTGGCCGCCCGCATCACCGCCAACGTGGCCCACTTCGCCGCCGGCGAACCCCTCGAGGGCGGGGTCGATCCGGCCGCCGGCTACTGACCCGGCGGTGGGCGGTTGGGTCCAGCGGTGCCGGCGCTGCGGCCAAAGCGTCGACCTGGCCGACCCCCGGTGGCGGTGCCGGTGCGGCGGGCTGCTCGACCTACAGGGCCCGGCGGTCGACCCGATAGGGACCACGGAGCCGTGGTCGCTGTGGCGCTACCGGTCCGTCCTGCCGCCAGGGGCCGACGCAAGAGCATGGGAAAAGGTCACCCTCGGCGAGGGGAGCACGCCGCTCGTCCCGGTCCGCCCCGGGTTGTGGGTCAAGCTCGACTATGTCATGCCGACCCGGTCCTTCAAGGACCGGGGGGCGGCGGTGATGGTGGCGCTGGCCGCCGGGATGGGTGTGACCAGGCTGGTGGCGGACAGCAGCGGGAACGCCGGCCGGTCGGTGGCGGCCTACGCGGCCCGGGCCGGGATCGGGGCCGAGGTGTACGTGCCGGAGGAGACCGCGGCCGACCGGGTGGCCGCCATCGAGGCGTTCGGCGCCCGGGTCATGCCGGTGGCCGGCGGCCGGGGCGCAACCGCGGTCGCGGCCCAAGCCGCGGCGGACCGCCCCGGGGCCTGGTACGCCAGCCACGTGTACCGGCCCGCCTTCGCCCACGGCGTCAAGACCATCGCGTTCGAGTTGTGGGAACAACTGGGCGGACTGGCCCCGGCCACGGTCGTGGTGCCGGCCGGAAACGGCACCCTGGTGCTCGGCCTCTGGCTGGGGTTTCGCGAGCTGGCCGCGGCCGGGCGGGTGGGGCGGCTGCCGCAGATCGTGGCGGTCCAGGCCGAACGCTGCGCCCCGCTCGCCGGGCGGCGGCCAACCGGCGCCACCGCTGCCGTAGGTATCGCCATCGCCCGGCCGCCCCGCGCCGGCGAGGTGCGGGCGGCCGCGTTGGCGTCTGGCGGCCGCTTCCTCCTGGCGGCCGAGGACGACCTGGCTCCGGCCCGGGCGGAGCTGGCCGGCCTGGGGATGGTGGTGGAGCCCACGGCCGCGGCGGCGTGGGCCGGGTGGGCCCACCAGCAGGGCCCAGAACCGGTGGTCATCGTCCTGACCGGAACCCCGTGATCGGTCGCCCCCCGGCTCAGCCGTCGAGGGACTCGCGATCGAGCCGGGCGCTGGCTATGCCCCACGGCCGCAGGCCGAAGCGGCCCTCCCAACGTTCCAGCCGGTCGCCGCGCAGGTCGACCAACCATCCGGAGTGCCCGGGGATCTCGACGGTCGCCGGGTCGTCCGCCGGGTTGAAGACCCGCACTTCGATGGCGCCTTCGACCCGGTGCAACGCCGACACCTGGGCGCCGTGGACCCGGAGGCGGCTTCCGGTGGCCGCCAACCGGCCGCTGCCGGTGGACGGCACCACCTGCAACGGCAACCAGGCGTCGTCCGCCAGGCGCCACGGATCGACCGGCCCGAGCGCCAGCCCGTAGCGGACCCGGTGCGGGCCGAGGAGCTGCGGGCCGTCCAAGGGCTGGGCGGGGCCGGCGGCGTTGGGTCGGGCCGGTGGGGCCGGTCGGGAGAGCATGCCGGTGGCCCGCAGCAGGGTCAGGGCCAGCGCCCGGCCGCCGTCCACCAACTCGTACTCCAGCAGCCCCTCATGGGTGATCGTCAGCCCGCCCGCGGTCACGAAGCGGCGAGCCGGGTAGGTGGCCAGGGCCGGTTCCTGGGGGCCGCCCTCGGGCCGGCCGCGCGTCACCGTGGCGAAGGCACATTCGGCGGAGGTGTGATCGGTGGGCTGGGGGAGGGGGAACCAGGCCCGCAGGCGATGGTCGCGGCAGGGGTTGTCGAACCAGGTGGTGACCCGGACCAGGTGCTCGGCCGCCCGGAGCTCGACGTCGGTCGTGACCTCCACGGTCTCCCGGCCGGTCCGGCGGCCGGCCCGGATGGCGGCCGGCCACTCGTACCGGCGCCGGATCCGGAGCCGCCCTCGGACCGGGCCGGATTCGAGCACCTCGACCGCAACCGACTCCGGGATGTCGACGCTGGTGTCGACCTCGGGGGGCGAGTGGTTGTAGGTGTCGCCCTCGTCGCCGGTGTCCACCAGGCGGTTGAGGCCGGCGTGACCGTTGACCACAAGGGTGCCGGTCGCCGCGTCGACCTGGAGCTGTACCAGGGAGTTGTCCAATCCGCCCGGTCCCGCGGTCACCGCCTGGGCCCCGGCGGGAGTCGGGCGCAGGGCGGCCCACCCGTAGCCGGGGACGTCCGTCACCCGGGCCGCCACCCGCTGGGCGGCGCGCCGGTCCACCTGGACCCGAAGGGGGCCGTCTCGGTGGGCCCCGGCCTGGGCCCAGGCTTCGGCCATGACGGGCGCCAGGTGCAGGGTCGGGCGCCGGGTGGCATCCACCTCCAGGCGCAACTCGACCACGCCGCCGGTCTCCTCGAGGGCGGCGTCGACGCCGCGTCCGTTGACCAGCCAGCCGTCGGCGGCGAGTTCCCCGAGGATGCGCCCGAGGTCGCTCCCCCGCCCGGTCCGGATCTCCCGGCCGGCCGGGATGAGCTCCAGGAGCTGGGTCTCCGGCCACGGCTCGGCGCCGGGCAGGGTCACCTCCACCACCCCGTTGGCTGGGACCGGCCCCGGGTTGACCACGACCGGCCCGGTCACCTCGGTGGCGACGCCGGCGATGGCCAGGGCGTGGGTGGTGATCTCCCCGGCGAGGGTGGCCGCGGTGTCGTAGCGCTGGAGCACGGCGCGCCCGACGGCGTCCGCCGAGCAGGCACAGATGGAGTCGTGGGCCGCGTTGCGGATCATGGCCAACCAGGCTTCGGCGAGCCCGGCCTCGGGATACAGGTTGGCCGGCAGCCACAGGGTGGCCAGCGGCTCGGCGAGGCGTTCCAGGGCCCGCTCGGTGGTGGCGGCCGCCGCCTTGATGTCCACCCGGTTGGACAGGACCCCCATCAAGAGCGGGGCCCGGGCGCCGCTGCGCAGCTCCCCCCGCCAGTGGGGCAGTCCAGCCGTGGGGGCCTCGCGGAGGTACTCGGCGAGCGAGGCCTGGCGCAGGTGGAAATGGGCCTGGATGCGGTTGGCCTCCTCGACCAGGGCGGGCATCTGGGGTTGGACCGCCTGGTGGTCGGTGCCGTTCATCAGCAGCAACGGTGTGGCGGCGTCGCCGAGGAAGGCGGCCAACTCCGTTTCGTGGGCCGCCAGCCGGCGGAGCAGGTCTGGGGCGTCGTCCGGGAGGAAGGCCCCGTTGGCGTAGCCGACCGGCAGGTACTCGGCCCGCACCGTGCTCCCATCGGGGGCGTGCCACCAGAAGGCGGTGCGGTCGACGGCCGCCGGTACCCCGCGCCAGACCACCGCGTGGTCGAGTCCGGCGAGCCGGAGCAGTTGGGGCATCTGGGCCACGTGCCCGAACATGTCCGGGAGGTAGCCCACCGGCATGGCCCCTCCGAGCCCCGCGGCCCGCTCGAAGCCCAGCTGCAGGTTGCGGATCAGGGTCTCGCCCGACACGCAGAACTCGTCCATGAGGACGTACCAGGGGCCCAGGGCCAGGCGACGGTCGCCGACCAGGCGGCGAATGGTGTCGGCGGCGTGGGGCCGGACGGACAGATAGTCGTCGACCGCGGCGACCTGACCGTCCAGGAGGAAGTGCCGGAAAGCGGGGTCGGCGTCCAGGTGGGCGAGGAGCTCGTCG
The DNA here is from genome assembly GCA_963702305.1 of uncultured Acidimicrobiaceae bacterium. Lineage (GTDB taxonomy): Bacteria > Actinomycetota > Acidimicrobiia > Acidimicrobiales > Palsa-688 > PALSA-693. The sequence goes on from CAVPBX010000002.1 coordinate 86,460, forward strand.
AGGGTGCCGACCAGGCGGTCCCGGAAACTCTCGAACGGGGCATACCACTCCCGATCCCAGTGGGTGTGGGCCACGACGGCGACCGGGCGGGGCATGGCGGATCAGGCTAGGCAGACCCGCCGCGGGCTGCTATTTTCTCGGCTTCGAGGGTGCAGCATCGATTTACGAGCATGTCCCTCCCGGCTCCGGCCGGAGGCCGTCGGTCCCGCCGCGACGAGGACCGGTCCGGCCCGGAAAGGAGGGATTGCTTGTGGCGACAGGAACCGTCAAGTGGTTCAACTCGGAGAAGGGTTACGGCTTTATCTCCCAGGAGAGCGGCGCCGACGTCTTCGTGCACTTCAGTGCCATCGAGGGCAACGGGTACCGCAACCTCGAGGAGAACGACAAGGTCGAGTTCGAGGTCAACCAGGGCCCAAAGGGTCTGCAGGCCGCGAACGTGAAGCGCCTCGGGTAGAAGCCCGCTGGGGAGCCCCGCCGGCGTGACGCGGGCGGGGGCTCCGGCGCGCACGGGGAGCGCTAGCGGTCCAGGGCCAGCCGCTCGGGATGGGAGTACACGTTGTAGGTCTCCCCGCGCACGAAGCCGGCCAGGGCCACCCCGAGCCGGTCAGCGGCCGTCACGGCCAGGCTGGACGGCGCCGACACGGCGGCGATGATCCCGATGCCGCAGACCGCGGCCTTCTGGACGATCTCGAAGCTCACCCGCCCCGACACCATCAGCACCCAGCCGGCCAGCGACGGGGCGGGAGAAGAGCGGGTGGCGAGCACCTGATGGCCGGCCACCTTGTCGACCGCGTTGTGGCGGCCCACGTCCTCCCGGATGCAGGCCGCGGCGCCGCTCGGGTCGAAGAGGCCAGCCGCGTGCAGGCCGCCGGTCCGGTCGAAGACCCGCTGCGAGCCGCGCAGGCGGCCCGGAAGCTGGGGGATCAGGGTGGCCGGCACCGGGGCCGCGGGTCCGACCACCGGACAGGCCACCTCGATCTGGTCGATACTGGCCTTGCCGCAGACGCCGCAACTGGAGGTGGCCGCGAACGGCCGGGCCGGGGCCGCCGGCGTCCAGGCCTCGGCGATGCTGACCGTGACCGTGTTGTAGCGGCCGTCGTCGTCGACGGCGTCGCAGTAGCTGACGGCGACGATCCCGCCGGGGCGAATCAGCCCCTCGGTCACGAGGAAGCCGGCCGCCAACTCGAAGTCGTGGCCGGGCGTGCGCATGGTCACCGCCACCGGGGCCGCCTCCTGTCCCGGCCCGGCGACGCGGATCTCCATGGGTTCCTCGGTCACCACCTGTTCCGGCAGGTCGACCGCCCGGTCCGGACGGACCTTGACGACCCGCACGGCCGTCTCGGGGCGGGGGGGCCCGGTCACGGTCACCGCAGCAATCGGGCCAGATCGGCGGGGGTGTCGACGTCGGCGAGCGCGTCCGGGGTGCCGGCGGCGGTCGCCCATTCGTCGGCGCCCACCACCAGGGCGTCGATACCCGCCAACAGCTCCCGCATCGACCGCCGGCCGCCGGCCGCCAGGACGGCGGACAGGGCGAGATCGGCGGCCGAGTAGCGGGCGCACAGCGGCTGCGGGAAGCCCCCCGCCGCGGGCACCACCGATCCGGGCGAGGGATGGTCGGCCAGCCACGCCAACAGGCCGGCGGTGAGGCGGGGCAGGTCGGTGGCCACCACCAGGGCGGGCCCGGTCCACCCCGCGTGCAGAAGGGCCTGGTGGCCGGCCGCCACCGCGGCGAGGGGTCCGCCGCCAGGCGGTTCCTCGATCACCGCCGGCAGGGAGGTGTAGCCCGGCCCGACCTCGACGACCGGGCTGGCGACGCCGAGGAGGAGGCGGGCGGTGCGGCCGGCCAGCGACTGCCCGGCTCCGGCCCCGGACGGCTCGTCACCCGCTACCATCAACGCGGCTTTGGCCCGGCCCATGCGCCGGCTGGCCCCGCCGGTGAGCAACAGGGCGGCGGCCGGCATGCGGCTCATTCTGGCGGCCCAGACCCTCAAGTTGGGGCCGCCAAATGCCGATGAACGCGATGCGTGGAGTGGCGTCGCTCACCAGGGAGGTCGGCGGTGATCGGTTTGGTCCGGAAAGTGGCAATTGGCGGCCTTCTGGCCGGGATGGTTACGACTGGCGCGCTCGGTTGGGCGGCCGGCCCGGCCCTGGCGTCGACCCGGTCCAGCCACCATGGTCACGCCCAGCACCACCATTCCGGGCGGTCGGCCAAGGACAAGGACGCCAAGTCCCACGACCGCGACGGCCGTTCGCACCAAGGCGAAGATGGCCAAAACGGAAAAGCCGGCGACCAGGTGACATCGACCGAAGCCCACCAGTCGGCTCACTCCCACGCCGTGTCGGCCGGCACGCCCACCCCGGCCCGGACGCCCGAAACCACGACGACGGAGCCGGCGGCCGCGGCCCCCGCGAAGCCCCATCGGCCCGCCGTCAAGGCGAAGACACCGGTCGCCGGGGTGCCGGCGTTGCCGGCCTTGGCCGCCACCTTGGCGGTGGCGCCCCTTACGGCCCCCATCGGGTCTGGTTCCGCTTTGCCGGCCGCGGCCGGCAGCAGCCCCTCGACCGCCGCCACGTCCCTCCTCGTCCTGGCGGGCGGCCATCCGGTGACGACCGCGGCGGGAGTGATCCGGGCGCGACCCAGGGCGTCTGCACCCGGCTCGGCCAAGGACCTCTACAACGTGCCCATGGTGCTCGCCGCCGGCCCCTGGCGGGGCCTGTCCATGCAGGCAGCCACCAAACTGTCCGTCCCGATCCTGTTCGGCGCCGCCGTGGCCCTGTTTGCACTCCTGCAGGCCCTGGTGGACCGACGCGATCCCAAGCTGTCGCGGGCGCCGGAGCGGGGTGACGACGACACCGTGGGATTCGGGTGATCGGGGGGAAGGCCGGTACGCAGGCGACGGCGACGGCCACCCACGAGCTCACCAGCCTCGACGAGCGACTGGGGCTGCTGCTGCTCGTGCGGATCGGCATGGTGATGATGGTGCTGCTCGGGGCGGTGTTCGCCTCCGATCAGATCGGCTTCAGCGTGACCAACGTCGGTCCCCTGAGCGCGGGCTACCTCACCATCGCGGCCGGCGCCGAGTGGTACCGGCGCAGTCAGGGTCGGGGCCGGATGCTGCTCCAGCGGGCGATCCTGCCGCTCGACGCCTTGTACCTGGCAGTCGTCACCACCCCCGGCGGCGGCCCCCGCAGCCAGCTGGTGGTGCTCTTCGCCGTGCAGTTGATCGCCGTGACCTTGCTCGCCAGTGAGCGGGCCGGCATCCGCATCGCCCTGTGGGACACGTTCCTCTTCATCCTCATCCCCACCTTGTCCCTGTCGGGCGGGATCGGATCGCTGCTCGGCCTGCACCTGATCGCGGCCCCGCCGGCGGCTCAGACGGCGTTGGCCATCATGGGCTTCTGGGTGGTCGCCCTGTGTACCGCCTTCTTCTCGTCGGTCAACGAGCGGGAGTTGCGGCGCAGCAAGGTCGAGCTGGAGGCCCTGGCCGAGATGGCCACCCGGCTGGAGGGGGTGCGCGGCGAGGCCGAGATCCTGGCCCTGGTCCTGCGCACCCTGGTCGCCGACTTCCCGTTCCGGAGGGGCGCCGTGTGGTGGCAGCGAAGCGGGCGGCCGGAAGGCCTGACGGTGGCCGGGACGGGCGAACGGGTGACCAGCGTGGCGATCGACCCGCGGCTGGCACCGGGCCCCGTCGCCAACCAGGCCTGGGCGGGCCGCGAACCGCTCCTGGTGCGCCAGATCGACCCCAGCGCCAACCCCATCGCCGGCACCCTGTTGCCCGCCGCCCGCAACGTGGTGGTGCTGCCGCTGCCGATCGACCGTCGCGACTCGGGCGTCGTGCTGCTCGAGCACGGTGGCAACCCCCTGACGACCCGGCTGCCGCGGCGGACGCTGATGATGCTGTCGCAGTTCACCGCCCACGCCGCCCTGGCCCTGCGCAACGACCGGCTGCTGGCCGAACGGGAGCGCCAAGCGGCCATCGACGGGCTCACCGGTCTGGCCAACCGCCGGGAGTTCGACCAGGCCCTGGTCCGGGAGGTCAACCGGGCGGAGCGCACCCGCGACCCGCTGAGTCTCGTCGTCTTCGACGTCGACCATTTCAAGGCGGTCAACGACTCCCGGGGCCACCTGGCCGGCGACGAGGTGCTGCGCACCATCGCCAAGGTCCTGGCGGATTCGGTGCGGGAGATGGACCTGGTGGCGCGCTACGGCGGCGAGGAGTTCGCCGTGGTGCTGCCGAGATGCGACCTGGCTGACGCCATCCTGGTGATCACCCGGGTCACCGACGCGGTGCGCCGCCATCCGGACCTGCAGGGGATCACCCTCAGCTCGGGGCTCGCCAACCTGCCCCTCAACGCGTCCGGAGGGGTCGCCCTGGTGGCCGCTGCCGACGAGGCCCTGTACGAGTCGAAACGAGCCGGGCGCGACCGCTACACCGTCTCCCGCCGGCAAGGGAACTCCCATCACGCCGAGTCGCGGGGCCGCGGCTGACCCCCGCAAAGCCGCCGGGTCGGGTCCGGCGGCGTGGCAGGCTGGGCCGGTGCCATCCCTGTTCGACGACCTGCGCTGGCGCGGTCTCGTCCACCAGCTCACGGACCACGAGGTGCTCCCGGCCCGCCTCGATACCGACCAGCTGGCCGTCTACATCGGCTTCGATCCCACCGCCGACAGCCTGCACGTCGGGCATCTGCAACAGCTGTGCCTCCTGCGGCGCTTCGGCGCCGCCGGCCATCGTCCGATCGCCCTGATCGGTGGTGGCACCGGCATGATCGGCGACCCGAGCGGCAAGAGCGAGGAGCGCAACCTGCTCAGCCCGGAGCAGCTCGACGCCAACCGGGCCGGCGATCGGCGCCCAGATCGCCCGGTTCCTCGGCGGCGGCGCTCGGCGGGGACCTGATCCTGGTGGACAACGCCGAGTGGTTGGGCAGCACCGGCTTGCTCGAGTTCCTCCGCGACGTCGGCAAACTGTTCAGCGTCAACGAGATGGTGCGCAAGGACTCGGTCCGGGCCCGGCTGGACGGCCGGGAGCAGAGCCTGTCCTTCACCGAGTTCAGCTACATGCTGCTGCAGGCGTGGGACTTCTTGCAGCTGTTCGATCGCCACCACTGCGAGCTGCAACTCGGCGGCAGCGACCAGTGGGGCAACATCACCGAGGGCATCGACCTGATCCGGCGGCGGCGGGGCGCGCCCGCGTACGGGTTGACCTCGCCCCTGGTCACCAAGGCCGACGGATCGAAGTTCGGCAAGATCGGAATCGGGCAACGTCTGGTTGGACCCGGCCCGCACCAGCCCCTACGCCTTCTTCCAGTTCTGGCTGCGGACCGCCGACCCCGAGGTCGGCGCCTACCTGCGCCGGTTCACCTTCCTGCCGGCCGACCGGATCGCCGAGCTCGACGAGGCCACCGCCACCCACCCGGAGCGGCGTCAGGCCCAGCGGGCCCTGGCCCACGAGGTTACGGCCCTGGTGCACGGCGCCGAGGAGGCCCGACGGGCCGAGGCGGCCGCCGCCGTGCTGTTTACCGCCGAGATCGCCAGCCTCGACCCGGCCGCCCTGGAGGGCGCCCTGGCGGACGCCCCCACCACCATCGTGTCCGGCGCGGAGCTCGACGGCGCCCTCTCGATAGTGGAGGCGCTGCTCCGGACCGGTCTGGCCACCTCGCGGGGCAACGCCCGCCAGTTGCTGTCCCAGGGGTCGGTGTACGTCAACGGCCACCGGGTCAGCGAGGACCGGCCTCTGCACGTCGGCGACGCCCTGCACGGACGGTGGGTGGTGCTGCGCCGGGGGCGCACCAATCAGCACGTGCTGGCCGTCAAGGACTGAATGGACCAGATTGGGCGGACCGTCAGCCCAGGTACCGCTTGAAGCCCTGGTGGCTGGGCACGAACCCATGGCGGGCGTAGAAGCGGTGGGCGTCGGCCCGGCGGTGGTCGCTGGTCAGCTGCACCCGGTAGCAGCCCCCAGGCGGGCCTGGTCGACCGCGGCCTCGAGCAGGGCGCCGCCGATGCCGCGACGACCGCTGGCGGGCATCGACGTGCATGGACTCGATCTCGGCGCAGCGCCCGCCGCGCTCCTGGAGGTGGCGGAACATGATCAGTTGGCACAGGCCGGCGACCTCCCCGTCCACTTCGGCGACGAGCACGGTGTTGCCCGGCGTCGCCGCGATCTCGGCGAGGGCTGCTTGGTAGCGGTCCAGCGCCCGGGGATCCTCGCCCCGCGGAGGGTGCCGGCAGCCAGCAGTGCCACCAGCCGGGGGGCGTCCGCCAGCCGGGCGGCGCGAATGGTGACCGTCACGGCCTGCCTCCCGCGGCCGGGTCCGGCGGCGCCGAGCGCGCCGCGCAGCTGCGCGGCGATGGCCCCCGGCGTGTCGTCGTCGGGATAGCGCCGGCGAGGCCAGAAGAAGCCCCGGAGACCGTCTCCCCGGTGGCGGGGGATGACGTGCAGGTGGACGTGGGGGACGCTCTGGCTGATGACGTCGTTGAGGCCGAAGAAGGTGCCGTCCGCCCCCAGGGCGGCCCGCTGGGCGGCGGCCACCCGGCGGCCCGCTTCGAGCAGCGGACCCAGCCGATCCGCCGGCAGGTCGGCGATGCTCGCGACGTGGGTGCGGGGGATGACGAGGGTGTGGCCCTCGAACACCGGCCGGACGTCCAGGAAGGCCAGCAGGTCCGGCTCGTCGAGCACCAGGTGGGCCGGCCGGGCTCCGGAGACGATCTCGTCGAAGATGCACGCATCAGGTGAACTCACGGCGGGCAGCGTCGCGCGACGATGCGGGGTATGCCTAGCGACCCGTCCGTTCCGCTCACTACCGGCCCGCCCGAGACGGTGCTGCCTTCGCCGCCGGCCGATGCCACCGACGGCCTGGCCGCGGCGCTGGCCGGCCCGGCCGAGACGCGGCGGGACGCGGTGGCCAAGGTGGTGGCCGCCCACCCCACGTTCCTCGACGGCTGGGCCCGGCTGGCCGGCCTGGCGGGCGACCCGGTGGAGGCCTACGCCTACGCCCGGGTGGGTTACCACCGCGGCCTGGACACGCTGCGAGGCGCCGGTTGGCGCGGTTCGGGGTACGTGCGGTGGGAACACCCCACCAACCGGGGGTTCTTGCGCGCCCTCGACGCCCTCCGAGCCGCGGCGGCCGAGATCGGCGAGGACGCCGAAGCCGAGCGGTGCGCGCTCTTTCTCCGCCAACTGGACCCCAACTGGCGGGGGATCACCGAGCCGTGAGCGCCGAACCGCGGCTGGTCGGGCCGGTTCCCGAAGGGGCCGACCCGGAGCCCTACGACCGGCTGCGCCGGCGGATCCTGTGGAGTATGCCGAGCGGTCTGTACGTCCTCGGCACCCGGGTACCGGGCCGGCGCAACCTCATGACGCTCAACTGGGCTACCCAGGTCGCCGTGGACCCCAAGCTGGTGGCGGTCAGCGTGGAGGTGGGGGCGGTGAGCCACGGGCTGCTGCGCGACGGCCAGGTCTTTTCCCTCAACATCGTGCCCCGCGAGCAACGGGCCATCGTCCGCAAGTTCGTCAAACCGCTCGACGACGGCGGCGACCCGGAGCAGCTGGCCGGGTTCGCGTTGCGGGCCGGGCTGACCGGCGCGCCCCTCCTGGCCGAGGCGGCCGCCTGGCTGGAGTGCGAGGTGCGCCATGAGGTCCGGTGCGGCAGCCACACCTTGTTCGTCGGTGAGGTCGTCGACTGCGGCGGTGAGGTCGATGATCGCCTCGAGGTGCTCCGCATGGAGGACACCCGGATGAGCTACGGCGGTTGAGCGCCCGGCGACGCCTGGGTGGGCGGTAGTGTCACCTCCGAAGGAGGCCCGAGTGGACGCCCAAGTCGTGACGGGGCCGGCCGCCCTCGACACCTTGGTCGAGCGCTTGCTGGCGGTGGATCGATACGCCCTGGACACCGAGTTCCACCGGGAGCGGACCTACTGGCCCCATCTGGCCCTGGTGCAGGTGGCCTGGCCCGCCGGCGACATGGGCCCGGCTGGGGTGGCGCTGGTCGACCCCATGGCCGTCGACGTGGCGCCCCTGTCGAAGGTCCTGGAGGGCCCGGGGCTCATGGTGGCCCACGCCGCCGAGCAGGACCTGGAAGTGCTGGAGCGGGCGTGCGGGCGGGTGCCGACCCGGTTGTTCGACACCCAGATCGCCGCCGGCTTCGCAGGGCACGGGTCGTCGAGCCTGGGCGCCCTGTCGCAGGCGTTTCTGGGCAGACCGGTGGCCAAAGGCGACCGGCTCACCGACTGGCGCCGGCGGCCGCTGACCGATTCCCAGCTGGCCTACGCGGCCGCCGACGTGGAGCACCTCCTGGAGCTGGCCGACGCCATCGGCGACCTCCTGGAGCGTGACGGCCGGCGGGCCTGGGCCGAGGAAGAATCTCGGGCCCTGCTCGCTCGCCCCCACACCGGTCCGGACCCGCTCCGAGCCTGGTGGAAGCTGCGCGACGCCCGGCAGCTGCGCGGGTCGTCACGGGGGGTGGCCCAGGAGGTGGCGGCCTGGCGGGAGCAACGGGCCCAGGTCCTGGACCTGCCGGCCCGCACCGTGCTACCCGACCTGGCCCTGCAGGCCATCGCCCACCGCCCTCCCGCTTCGGCGAGCGCGCTGGCGCAGGTGCGGGGCCTGGAAGGGCGGCATCTGCGGGCCGAGGTGACGACCGAGCTGCTGGCCGCGGTGGCGCGCGGGTTGGCGCTACCGGCGGCCCAACTGCGGTTGCCGCCGGCGGACGACGTGCCCAAGGAGCTGCGGGCCGCGGTGGCGCTGCTCATGGCCTGGGTGGCCCAGCTGGCCCGGGACGAGCGCGTGGATGCCGCCCTGCTGGCGACGCGCGGCGACCTGGCGGCCTACGTGCGCGGGGATCCCGACGCCCGGCTGGCCGGGGGTTGGCGGTCGGTGATGGTGGCCGAACCGGTGCGGGCCCTGGTGGAAGGGCGGGCGGTGCTGGCGTTCGACGGGGCCGGGCGGCTGGTGCTGGAGGAGCGGTCGGGGCGGGCGTTCGGGACCGGCCCGGGTTAGGGCCTGGCTCCCACCGGCCGCAGGATGACGGCTTCGTCCGGGCCCAAGGCCAGGCCACCGACGACGGGCCCGAAGGTCGCTCCTTCGGAGGAGATGAGCGTGCTGACCTCCACCACCCACGGGCCGGGCGGCAGGTCCACCGCCGCGGCGTCGCTGGTGAAGTTGACCGCCACCACCCGCTGATCGCCGCCGTCGGCCCCGCCGCCGCCGGCCCCGCCCCCCTCGCCGGCCGCCTGCCGCCGGTACGCCAGCACCCCGTCCGGCCCGGCCAGCCAGGTAAATGACCCCGCCTGCAGCGCAGCTGATCCGTTGCGGGCCGCCAGCACCCGCTGGTACAGATGCAGCATCGACGCCGGATCCTGCTGCTCCTCGTCCACCGTCCGCCCGGCGTCCGCCTCCGGCGGCCACGGCAGCCAGGCCGCCGGCCCGCCCGCCCAGCCGTGCGACGGGGTCGCATCCCACGGGATGGGCGCTCTGGACCCGTCCCGGCCGCCCGGGTCGACCCGGCGATCGGGTGGCACCACCGCGTCCTCCAGGCCCAGCTCCTCGCCGGCGTAGAGGAAGGGGGTGCCCCGCAGGGTGAGCAGCAGGACCGCCGCCGCTCTCGCCCGGGCCTCGGTGCCGTAGCGGGTCCGGTGGCGGGGCTGGTCGTGATTGGACAGCACCCAGGTGGGCCAGGCGCCGATGGGCCCGAGCAGGGTCTCCACCTCATCGACGCGCCGGCGCCACCGCCCGGCGTCCCACGCGGTGAAGAGGGGCTTGAAGTTGAAGGCCAGATGCAACTCGGGCTGCTCGGCGGTCCCGTAGTACGTCGCCACCTGCGCCGGCTCCGGCAGGAACACCTCGCCGACCAGCATCCGGGGCGGCGGGGTAGGCCAAGCGTCCACCTCGGCCCGCAGGCCGGCGAGAATGGGATGGGTGGACGGGTGGTCGTTGAACGACGACGGGGGGACGGCGGCCAGCTCCGGCGGCAGGTCCGGGAGGCGGGGATCCTTGCCCAACCCGTGGGCCACGTCGATCCGGAACCCGTCGACGCCCCGGGCCAGCCAGAAGCGCAAGACGCCGGCCATGGCCGCCCGCACCTCGGCGTTGGTCCAGTTGAGATCGGGCTGCTGGGCCAGGAACAGGTGCAGGTACCACTGCTCGGTGCCGACGTCCCACGTCCAGGCCGGCGGGAACTCCTGCCGGCCCACACCCGGGAAGGCGGCCCGCCAGTTGTTCGGGAGCCGGCCCACGCCGCCGGGCGGGCCGAACCCGCCGGCGTCGTCGGGGCGGTCGTCACGCCACCAGTACCAGTCGCGCTGTGGATCCTGGCGGGACGAGCGCGAGGCCCGGAACCAGGGGTGCTGGTCACTGGTGTGGTTCGGCACCCAGTCCACCACCACCTTGACGCCCAGGTCGTGGGCCTCGGCCACCAGGCGGTCGAAGTCGGCCAGGCTGCCGAACAGCGGGTCGACGTCGCAGTAGTCGGAGACGTCGTAGCCGAAGTCGGCCATCGGCGACGGGTAGAAGGGCGACAGCCAGAGGGCGTTCACGCCGAGCCAGGCCAGGTGATCGAGGTGGCGGCGGACCCCCTCGAGATCGCCGATGCCGTTGCCGGTGGTGTCGCAAAACGATCTCGGGTAGATCTGATACACGACGGCCGTCTCCCACCAGGCGGCCCCGCGGGGGTTCACGCGGTGTTGTCAGGTTTGGGCCGCAGGTCCACCGTGAGGGTGAGGATGCCGTCCTCGAGGCGGGCGACCGCGTCGCCGATCATGGCGTAGTCCTGGAAGTCCACCCGGGCCTGGTCCAGGAAGCGTTTGCGTTCGGGCCCCTCGACCGGCGGGAGACCCCGCTGGCGCACGGCGCGGGCCCGGGCCTGGAAGCGTAGGATCATGGCTTCGGGGTCGAACTGATCCATGGTGCGGCCACCTTAGCGGCAGCCCCGGATGGGGCCTTGGCCGCAACTACCCCCCGGAGCGGCGATACACTGAGCGCCGGTCTCGACCTGCCTCGACCAACGGGAGCGACACGTGAAAAAGGGACGGCATCGGCGCTTCGAGGAGGCCCGTGCACTGAAACGCTCTACCGAAGAAATCGTCGAGCCGTGCGCCGAGTGCGGCGCCGAGCCCGGAGCGGATCACGCGTCGTGGTGCCTGGCGATGGAGGACGACCTCGAGGAGGACGAGGAGTACTCCGACCCCGAGCCGCACCGGGCCTGAGCCGCCCGGACCGCCCCGCCGTACCGGTTACCGGGACCGGCGCACCACCGGGTGCGGCAGCGGGACCGCCGTCGACTGCCGGGCCCGCAGGTAGGCGACCAAGCGGTCGTAGGTGGCCTCGCCGGCCATGGCGACGAGTTCGGGCGCCAGGCTCTCGTAGACGGGTTGGGCGCCGGTGAACGCTTCGGGCGCCTCCGTGCACCACCAGTGAAACTCCTGCCCGCCCGCGCCCCAGTGCCGCCGTTCCCACTGGGTCACGGTGGACGTGACCCGGCCGGCGTCGTCGGTGGTGTCCTCCCGGCGCAACGGCAGCTGCCAGCACACGTCCGGCTTGAGCTCCAACGGCTGCTGGCCCCGGCGCAGGGCCGCCCGGTGGAGGGCGCAGCCGGGGCCGCCGGGGAAGTCCGGCCGGTTGAGGAACACGCAGGCGCCGTCGACGAGCCGGCTGATCCGGGTGCCGTCCGATTGGGTGCGGACCACCCCACCCCGGCGGCCGGCGGCCGCGAACTGCCAGTCGTCGTCGGTGAGGGTCTTGGCGGCAGCCCGGACCCGGCGTACGTCGGCCTCGTCGGTGAAGTGGGCCCCGTACGAGCAGCAGCCCTGCGCCAGCTCTTCGGCTGGGCCGGTGAGCACGCCCTGGCAGCCCTGGCCGTAGATGCACTGCCAGCGCGACAGGAGGAAGGTCACATCGAACACCCAGGTGCGGGCCTCCTGGAGGTCCTCGAAGGTGACCCACTCATGGGCGTCGGGCGGTGCCGCCCGGTAGGCCTTCCCCGTCCCTCCCGCCGCCGGCTTCGTCTTGCCCTTCGGGCCCATCAACGACCGCCCAGCTCGAGCAGCAGCTCGCCCGCCGCCACCAGCCCCTTCCAGAACTGATCCATGACCATCCGCTCGTTGGGGGCGTGGATCCGGTCGTCGGGTAGACCGACCCCGAGGAACAGCAGCGGCGCGGCCAGGACCCGTCCGAGCGCCTCCTCTGGGCCGCTGCCGCCTTCGCGGGTGTACAGGGGCGGCTGGCCCCACACCGACTCGATCGCCCGGGCCAGGGCCCGCATGGCCGGGATGGTCGACCGGTGTGAGCGCCGGGGCCACCCCGCCTTCGGGGGTGACCACGACCGCCACCCCGGCTGGGACCCGGTCGGACAGCCAGGTCCGGAAGGCCGGCGTCGATCGTCTCCGGGCGCTGGTCGGGCACCAGCCGGAAGGCCACCTTGAAGCCGGCGGTGGCCGGGACGATGGTCTTGATGCCCGGGCCGCCGTAGCCGCTGTGCAGGCCGACCACCTCGGCCGTGGGGCGCACCCCGACCCGCTCCAAGGCGCTGTAGCCCGCCTCGCCTTCGAGGTACGGCCACCCCGCCGGCCGCGGCCCGGAAGCCGGCCTCGTCGAAGGGCTGGGACGTCCAGCGACGCCTGCTCGTCGGGGTCAGGTCCCGGACCGCGTCGTAGAAGCCGGGCAGCGTCACCCGGCCCCGGTCGTCGTGCACGGACGGCGACCAGGCGGGCGGCCACCCGGGCCGCGTTGGGGACGGTCCCGCCCCACATGCCGCTGTGCAGGTCGATGGAGGCGGTCCGCAAGGCCACGTCGAAGGCGACCAGGCCCCGCATGCCGACGGTGGTCGACGGCACGTCGGGGGCGATCATGCCGGTGTCGGAGACGACCACCACGTCGCAGGCCAGCCGGGCGGCTTCGGCGACGAGGAGGGCCTCGAAGTGGGGGCTGCCGACCTCCTCCTCGCCCTCGACGAGCAGCTTGAGGTTGACCGGCAGCCGCCCGTGCTCGGCGAGCAGGCCCCGGGCCGCTTCGATCTGGTAGAGGGTCTGGCCCTTGTCGTCGATGGCGCCGCGGGCCCGGCACTCGCCGTCGACGATGACCGGCTCGAAGGGCGGGCTGGTCCACTCCTCGAGGGGGTCGACCGGCTGGACGTCGTGGTGGCCGTAGACGAGCACGGTCGGGGCGCCGGCGCCGGCGTGCAGCCAGTCGCCGTACACCGCCGGGCCGCCCCCGGTCTCCAGGACGGTCACGTGCTCCAGGCCGGCGTTGCGCAGCAGTCCGGCGCAGAACTCGGCCGACGTGCGCACCTCGGCCGCCCGCTCCGGGATCGGCCGAGATGGACGGGATCCGCAACCAGGAGAAAAGGGTGCCCAGGATGCGCTCCCGCTCTGCTTCCGCGTAGCCCGCCAGCGCCAAGTCGGCCATGAGCTGCAAGGTACTGCACGGGCGCCAGCGGTAGCCTCGCCGGCCATGGTCTCGGCCCGGCGCCCGCTCGCGGCGGTCGTCGCAGCCGTGTTGACCGGGTCGTTGCTGGCCGCGTGCGGTGGTGGCGGCGGTCGGCCGAGCAGCTCGCCAACCACGGTGGCTCGACCCTCGACCCTGCCGCCCGGCACCGCCCCGTCGCCGCCGGCGCCTCCTCGGGCATCCGTGCAGTGGTCGTCGTGCCAGGGCTCGGCCGGGCCCAAGGGGTACGACTGCGCCACGGTCATGGTGCCCCGCAATCCCACGCACCCCGACGGGACCACGATCGGCATGGCCCTCGATCGGCACCGGGCGACCGGGGCGAAGGTGGGGTCGTTGCTGGTCAACCCCGGCGGCCCCGGGGCCTCCGGCGTGGACGGGCTGCCCGACCTGGTCGCCCACATGCCCGCCAGCCTGCTGGCCCGCTTCGACGTGGTGGGGTTCGACCCTCCGGGGGTGGCCCGCACCGCCCCGATCACCTGCCTGGACAGCGCCGGCCTGGCCCAGTACTTCCACGTCGACCCGGCCCCGCCGACTCCCGCCGGGCTGGCGGCCCTGGTGGCTACCGACCGGACGTTCGCGGCCGGCTGCCAGGCCCGCAGCGGCGCCGAGCTGCCCTACGTGAGCACCGTCGACGCGGCCGAGGACCTGGACCTGGTCCGGGCCGCGCTGGGCGACAGCAAGCTCACCTATCTGGGGTTCTCCTACGGCACCCTGCTGGGCGCCACCTACGCCGGTCTCTTTCCCACCCACGTGCGGGCCATGGTGCTCGACGGGGCCCTGGACCCGGCGCTGCCGACCATCGACCAGCTCGACCAGCAGGCCGCGAGCATCGACGGTCAGCTGCAGCTGTTCTTCCGCACCTGCGCCCAGCAGACCTCGTGTCCGTGGCGGCCGGCCGGCGACCCCACGGCGGCCTTCGAGGCGCTGGTGGCGAAGGTCCGGGCGACCCCCCTGCCAGCGCAGCACACGGCCCGCACCGTCGGTCCCGCGGAGCTGCTCTACGGCACCGCAGTCACCCTCTACTCCACGGCCTCCTGGAACGACCTGGCCTACGCGCTCGCAGGCCGCCAGCAAGGGCGACGGCACCGACTATCTGACCCTCTTCGACCTCTACACCGGCCGGCGGAGCGATGGCTCGTACAACAACCTCTTCGAGGCCAACGCGGCCATCAACTGCCTCGACGCCCCGGCCCCCTCACTGGCGGCCATCACCGCGGCGGCGCCGGGCGCGGAGGCCGCCGCCCCCATTTTCGGGCTTGCAGAATCTCGACAGTGAGGCGACCTGTTCGGTCTGGCCGGTGCCGGCGACCGGTCGCATCGGACCGATCTCGGCCGCCAGGATCGCCGCCGATCGTGGTGGTGGGCAGCACCGGCGATCCGATCACCCCGTACCACTGGGCCCAGTCACTGGCGGGGGAGCTGTCCCACGGGGTCCTGCTCACCCGGGTGGGCGACGGCCACACCGGCTACGAGAGCAGTTCGTGCGTCCGCCAAGCCGTCGACCAGTACCTGATCACGCTGGCCCCGCCGCCGGCGGGGACCCGCTGCGCCAGCAACTAACCGGCGCGGGGGGCGGCCGGCGGCCGCGTGGGCGTGGGGAGCACCGTTCGTTCGACGGACGTCGCACCTGGTGGCGGCCTTCTTCGAGGCTGCTGGGTCGTGTCGCCCGGGTCCGAGCGTCAGTTGGCTGCCACTGGGTGCGACCCGTGTCGAACGGACGTTGGAGGTGTCGAATGTCACCGCCGCGCCGCGGCCCGGCCAGACTGGGGCCATGACCGCGGCGCTGATCCGGGACCTGCAGGCGGCCCTTGGCGCGGCGCGGGTGCGGGCCGAGCCGACCGAGCTGGGCCTGTACCGGCGCGACGCCTCCATGATCACCGGCGACCCGGCGGTGGTGTGCTTCCCGACCACCACGGCCGAGGTGGTTGCGGTGGTGGAGGTCTGCCGGCAGCACGACCGGCCCTTCCTGCCTCGGGGTTCGGGCACGGGACTGGCCGGCGGGGCCACCCCGGCGGGCGCCGTCCCGCCCGTGGTGGTGGTGACCACCAAGATGGACCGCATCCTCGAGGTCGATCCCGACCAGCGCCTGGCCTGGGTGCAGCCGGGGGTGCTCAACCTGGACCTGTCCCGGGCCGTCGCCCCCCTCGGGCTGCACTTCGCCCCGGACCCCTCGAGCCAGCAGTCCTGTTCGGTCGGCGGCAACCTGGCCAACAACTCGGGCGGCCCGCACTGCTTGCTGTACGGCGTCACCAGCGCCCACATCCTGGCCGTCGAAGTGGTCCTCCCCGACGGGACGGTGGTCGTGCTCGGCGGCGTCGACCCTGAGCCCGACGGCCTGGATCTGCGCGGCGCCTTCGTCGGCAGCGAGGGCACGATGGGCATCGCCACCCGGATTGCCGTGCGCCTGATCCCGTTGCCGCCGACGACGGCCACCCTGCTGGCCGACTTCTCCACCATGACCGATGCCGCCGCCGCCGTGACCGGCGTCATCGGCGCGGGGATCGTCCCCGCCGCGCTCGAGATGATGGACGCCGCCATCGTCGAAGTGGTCGAGGCCTACGTGCACGCCGGCTTCCCGACCGACGCCGCCGCGGTGCTCCTGGTCGAGCTCGAGGGTCTGGCCGCCGGCGTGGCCGAACAGACCCGGCAGGTCCGGGAGGTCCTCTTCGCGTTCGGTGCCGGCGACGTGCGCGGTCGCGGGCTCGGCGGGGAGCGGGCCCTGTGGTGGAAGGGGCGGAAGTCGGCCTTCGGGGCCGTCGCCCGCATCGCGCCCAACTACTACCTGCACGACTGCGTGGTGCCCCGGACCCGCCTGGTCGAGGTCCTCACCGAGGTCGGCCGCATCGCGGCCCGCCACCAACTGATCCTCGGCAACGTGTTCCACGCCGGCGACGGCAATCTGCATCCCCTCATCGTCTTCGACCGCCGGGTGCCCGGCGTCCTGGACCGAGTGCTCGCCGCCGGACAGGAGATCATCGCCGCCTGCGTGGCCGCCGGGGGGACGCTGTCGGGCGAGCACGGCATCGGCTTGGAGAAACGCGACGCCATGCCGCTGGTCTTCAGCGCCGCCGACCTCGAAGCCCAACAGTGGCTGCGCCAGTCGTTCGACCCAGCCGGGCGATGCAACCCCGAGAAGGTCCTGCCCCGCGGCGGGTCGCGTTGCGGTGACCTGGCCGCCCTCCCCGAGGGCGCCTGGGTGTGAGCACCACCCTGCAGGGGTTCGCGACTGGGGTGGGCACGACCGACCCGGTCCGGGTTGCCGGCGGGCGGACCCAATGGGACGTCGGTGGCGAGGCGCCGGTGGGGGTGCGGGAGCTTCGGGCGCCGGCCGGGGTGATCTCCCACCAGCCGGCCGAGATGGTGGTCCGGGTGGGAGCGGGCACCCCCCTGGAGGAGCTGCGGGCCGCGCTGGCGGCCGGCGGCCAAGACGTGGCCCTGGAGGCCGACGACCCGGCGCAGGCGACCGTCGGGGGGATCCTCGCCGTCGGCCACGGTGGCTACCGCCGGCTCGGGCTGGGTCCGGTCCGCGACGCGGTGCTCGAAGTCACGGCGGTGAACTGGCGAGGCGAACTCATCCGGTCCGGGGCCCCCCTGGTCAAGAACGTGACCGGGTTCGACCTGTGCCGCCTGCTGGTCGGCTCCCTGGGTACCCTGGCCCTGCTGGGTGAAGTGGTGCTGCGCTGCCGACCCCGCCCCGAGGCCGAGTCGTGGTGGATCGCGGGCGACGTCGACCCCTTCGAGGTGGCCGCCGCCCTGTACCGGCCCCTGGCGGTGCTGTGGGACGGCACCAGCACCTGGGTGGGTCTCGCCGGCTACGCCGCGGACGTCGCCGGGCAAGCGGCCACCGTCCTCGGGTCCCGCTTCGAGCGGGCGGCCGGGCCCCCATCGCGGCCCGGACGCCAACGTCGCTCCCGGCCACCGGCTGCCCTCCGGGACCTGCCGGCCGAGGCCGGCCCCCATGGCGCCTGGTTGGCCGAGGTCGGGGTGGGCGTCGTCCACTGCAGCCCGGAGGTGGCGGCCCAACTGGCCCCGCCGCCGGCCCCTCCCGCCGCCCTCGTCGAACTGCACCGCTCCCTCAAGGCCCGCTTCGACCCCGACGGCCGGCTCAACCCCGGGCGATCGGTCCTGGCCGGGATCGGGCCGTGACGTCGGGCGTGCTCCCGGTCGACCCGGACGAGCTGGCCGCGTGCGTGGCCTGCGGGCTGTGCCTGGCCCACTGCCCTACCTACCGGGTCACCGGCGAGGAGGGCCTGTCGCCGCGAGGTCGCATCGCGGCCATGCGGGCCGTGGACGCCGGCGCCCCGGCGGACGCCACTTTCGAGCGGCTGATGACGACGTGCGTGCAGTGCCGGGCGTGTGAGACGGCCTGCCCGTCCTCGGTGCCCTTCGGGCGGCTCATGGAGGGGACCCGGGCCGCGTTGGCGCCCCGCTGCGTCCCCTGGTGGCAACGGGCCGCGTACCGGGTCCTCGGCAGCCATCGCACCTTGGTCGCCCTCTCGGCCGTCGGGGCCGTCGCCCAGCGCGCCCGGCTGGTCCCCGGGCCCCTGGCCCGCCGATTGTCGCTGCCACGGCTGCCGCTATGGCAGGCGCCATTGGCCGCCACGGGCGACGACGCCTGGCTGTTTACCGGCTGCGTCATGGACGCTTGGCAGCGCCAAGTGCATCGGGCCGCGATCGCCGTGCTGCGGGCGGTCGGGACTGGAGTAGCCCTGCCGGGTCCCGACGCGGCGTGCTGCGGGGCCCTGCACGTCCATGCCGGCCTGCACCGCGAGGCGGTGCACCTGGCCACCCGGGTGATGCGGGCCTTCCCGGGCTCGGCGCCCATCCTGGTGGACTCCGCCGGGTGCGGCGCCGCCCTCAAGGACTATGGCCATCTGCTGGGCACGCCGGAAGGCGAGCGCTTCGCGGCCCGGGTCCTTGACGTGCACGAGTGGTTGGCCGCTCGCGCCGACCGGCTCCCGGAGCCGTTGCCGGCAGCAGCCGGGGCCCGGCAGGTCCGCATCGCGGTCCAGGATCCCTGTCACCTCCGCCACGCCCAGCACTGCGAAGCTACCGTTCGGCAGGTGCTGGCACCCTACGGCGACCTCGCCGAACTCGAGGACGAAGGCCGCTGCTGCGGGGCCGGAGGCGCCTACAGCGCCCTCCAACCGAAACTGGCTGCGGACATCCGGACCCAGAAGGTGGCCGTGATCGCCGCGGCCGCCGCCGACGTGGTGGCCAGCGCCAATCCGGGTTGCGGGCTGTGGCTGGCCGCCGCCGGGGTGCCGGTGCGGCACCCCCTGGAGATCGTGGCGGCCGCCGCCGGCCTGGAGGTCGGCGATGGCCGGTGAGTTCGAGGACATCCGGCGACGCTTGCAGGAGATCTCCGAGGAGCTGGCCGATCTGGCCATCGAGCGGCTGCGGGAGTCGATCGACGCCGGCGGGGTGGAGTTGCCCGTCGACGAGCGGCGGCTGACCCGGGCCCGCCGGGCGGTGGAGAAGGCCGCGGCGATCCTGGCCGAACCGGACGACGCCGATCGTCTGGAACGCTGATCACCATGGCGCGCGCCGCAGACCGTCCGCGGGAAGGGAAGGACGCATGCGGGTAGGACGCACGGTTGCGGCGGCCGGTTTGGTCCTGGTGCTGCTCGCCGGCTGCGGCAAGTCGACGACGACGTCGACGCCGGCCACCAGCGGGCCGGCGCCCGCCACCACCGCCTCGGGCTCGGCGAGCACCTGCCCGACGACGGAGACCGTGAACCTGGCGAAGACGAAGTTCGTGCTGCACGCCGGACTGGCGTCCGGGGCCTTCTACCACTGGATCTACCAGCCGTTCCGATCCGGAGCCTTCCGATCCGGCGGGATCAGTCGGTTGGGGGCCATCGTGAAGGCCGGGCTGGCCGCGGCCTTCGTCGTCCACGAGTTGCGGCAGGCCAAAGTGGACGCCGCCGGCGACCCGACGCTCTGCAAGGTGGTGATCGCCCCGCTGGTGGCGGTCGACGACGCCATCGGCCGCGTCGTTTCGAGGATCAGAGGAGGCGACCCATCCGCCAGCGACCTCAACCCCGTCGACCAGGGCTTCACCAACCTCAAGCAGCAGTCGGCATCGAGCGGGGCGCCAGTGACCGACCAGACTCCCACCGCGGCCCAGTTGGCGAACCCGTCGAGTACTGGTGGTTGACCCCGGCCGGCGGCCAGCCGCACCCCGTCGGCGCCCGGGTCAGGCGCCCGACCCGTAGAACCGAGCGTCACCGAAGGTGAAGATGCCGCCGTCTGCGGCGACCAGCCAGTAGCCGCCCCCGGTGGGCGTGGCGGCCATGCCGACGACGGGCCGGACCAGCCGGAGATTGCCGGTGGAGCCGTGGAAGCGGGCGTTGCCGAAGCTGAAGATGCCGCCATCGGACGCCACCAGCCAGTAGCCGGCCCCGTTTGTGGTCCGAGCCATGCCGACGACGGGCCGGTTGAGGCGGAGGTTGCCGGTGGAGCCGTGGAAGCGGGCGTTGCCGAAGCTGAAGACGCCGCCGTCCGCGGCGACCAGCCAGTAGCCGGCGCCGGTGGGGGTGGCGGCCATGCCGACGACGGGCTGGTTGAGGCGGAGGTTGCCGGTGGACCCCTGAAAGCGGGCGTCGCCGAAGGAGAACACCCCGCCGTCCGATGCCACCAGCCAGTAACCGTGGCCGGTGGGGGTGGCGGCCATGCCGACGATGGGCTGGTTGAGGCGGAGGTTGCCGGTGGACCCGTAGAAGTGGGCGTCGCCGAAGCTGAAGACGCCGCCGTCCGATGCCACCAGCCAGTAGCCGGCGCCGGTGGGGGTGCCGGCCATGCCGACGACGGGCCGGGTCAGGGCCGTCCCCGCGACCGACCCCATTGCCTTCGCCGCGCCGAAGGCGCTGATACTCCCGCCGCTGGACGCCATCCAGTAACCGTCGCCCTGGGGCCGCGCCGCCATGCTCACGGTCGGGCAGGTGGCGATTCCCTTGCCGGCCAGGATGCGGGCGACGGACGCGTCGACGGCGGCCAGGGAGAGCCGGCCGGTGGTGACGGCCTGGGTGAGGGCGCCGGCCGTCGCCGACCATTGACTGGCGTCGATCATGGCCATGTCCGCCCCGGCCGCGATGGCCTGCACTGCGGCGGCGGATTGTGAGAAGCCGGCCTGGGCGATGGCGCCGGCAGCCAGGTCGTCGGTGATGGCCACCCCGCCAAAGCCGAGGGTGCTGCGCAGCAGGTGGTAGGTCGCGGGGGCGAGGCTGGCGGGAGTGCTCCCGGTCAAGCCGGGCACCATCGGGTGGCCCACCATGACCACGGGGACCCCGGCGGCGATGGCCTGGGCGAAGGGGATGAGGTCGTCGCCTTGCAGCTGCGACAGGGGCGGATCGGTCGCCGGACCGAGATCGGTGTTGGCGCTGGCGTGCCCGAGACCGGGGAAGTGCTTGGCGACGGGGATGATGCCGCCGGCGCGCAGCCCGTTGGTGTAGGCGATCCCGTAGCTCGCGGCCACCTGGCCGTTCTCGCTGAAGGAGCGGTAGTTCTCGCCGGCCACGGTGTTGTTGGGGTTGGCGGTGTCGAGAACCGGGGCCAGGTCCATGGTGATGCCGAGCGCCCGCATGGCAGACCCATGGCCGGCCATGACCGACTGCACCTGGCCGGGTGTCCACTGGGCGGCCATCTGGCGGGGTGACGGCAGGGGCCCGACGACGTTGGCGAGCCGGGCGATGGGGCCGCCCTCCTCGTCGGTCGACATCCACGGGACCACTTGCGCGTGGCCCGCGGCCGCCGCGGTCAGCCCGGCCAGGCCGGACCGGATCGCCGGGCCCGAGCCCGCCGCGGGTTGGCCGAACAGCACGAATCCGCCGACGCCAGCGGCGGCCATCGGCACCGAGGCGCCCAGGTCGGAAAACTGGCCGCTGACCATGATCAGCTGCTCGACCCGTTGCGAGAGTGGCCACGACGACAGCGGGGCGGTGCATCCCGCCACGGCCGCGGTCGTGACCGGGGCGGCACCTGCGGGCGGTACCGACCAAGGTGCGCCGGCCCCCACCAGGCCGACGGCGCCGACGAGGCCGGCGGTGAGCATCGCCACGACTCGCCGGCCCGGAGGGCGCCGGCCGTCGATTCTCTGGAAGATTCCGACTCTTCGGTACGGACGCGACACTGACTGTCGCGTCCGTACCGAAGACGACAGATGTTCCAAAGAGTTCCGGTAGTTGCCCGGCGTGGCTCGGAGTCTCACTCGTCCTCCCGGTATCGGTGGCGGCGCAAATAGTCGAGCAGTTCGTCGGCGGCGCCGTCCGGATCGAGGGGACCGACGATCCGGGGCGGGTCGTGGGCCACCAGCGCCCCGGTCAGGGCCAACAGGCGGTCGTGGGTGGTGCCGGGGGGTGGCGCGACCACCTTGGTGCGGGGCCGGTAGGGGCGGGGCGGTCCGGCGTGGCGGCCGGTCTGCCGAGGCCGGTCCGGGCCGGGCCGGGCCGGGCCGGTCGCGGCGACGGGGATGACCGCGTCCGCGGCCGCCATCGCGGCGGCAAGCGACGCCCGCCGCAGCCGCACCCCCGCCGCTTCGACCGAGATGACGGCGGGGGGCGAGAGGCGGAGTCGTTGCCGCCAGCCCCCGTCGAGGCGGCGATCGCCCACCAGGCCGCCGGCGTCGACCTGCAGCGACACCAGGCCCAGCCCCTGCTGGGCCCCGAGGTGGTGGGCCAGCAGGGCCGGGACGGCGCCCGTGCCCCGCAGGCTGGCCCGGTCGCCGCACACCACCAGGGCCGCTGTCCCCAGGCTGGCGATGCCGGCGGCCAGGGCGCGAGCCAGGGCGTCGGGGTCGCCGGCCAGGGCCGCGGCCGGGACGAGCTCGGGTTCGGGCCCGCCGGCCGCCTCGTCAGCGCCCCAGGGAATCCGCAGGGCGCCCGCGCCGAGGGCGAGCGCCTGGCGCAGGCCGGCCTCCACGGACGGGGGTCCGGCCGCCACCGCGACCACCCGCCCGCCCCAGGCGGCGCCGGCTCGGAGGGCGTGTTCGAGGGCGGCCGTGTCGGGTGGTGAAAGGTCGGCCCGCCGCGGGTCGACGCGCACTTCCGCGCTGAGCAGATCGACGTCGGGACGCAGATCGGCCGGGGCCAGGCAGGCGACGACGAGCGGCTCAGCCGCGCCGGCCGACTCTTTTTCCTCGTCAACCACGGCGGAACACCACGCCCTGACCACCGTCGGGGTACGTCCAGGTGAGGGCGCCGTCCGAGTTGCACACCATGTAACAGGTGCCGCACTCGAAGCACTGCTCGTAGTTGAAGAGGATCCCGCCGTCGGCCGTGGGAGCGAAGAGGTCGGCGGGGCAGGCGGTCACGCACGCCTTCGTCGTGCAGGACCGGCACACGTCGGAGTCGACGGTGATGTGGGGCCGCTCGCCGACCTGGAACTCGACCGTGGCCATGCGGTCCTCGAAGGAAAGGGCGGCCCAGCGGGTCACCGGAACACCCGCATGGTCTCGAGGCCGTCGCGGGCCAGGTCCCGCCAGCGGACGCCCCGGGCCTTGACCGTCTGGTGCAGCAACCGGGCCACGCCGGGCTTGGGATCGGGATTGCTCACGGTGAAGAGCTGTTCGGCCAGGTCGCACATCACCTGCGGGTAGTCCGTTTGCATGCGTTCGGAGAGGATGAGGTGCGGGGCCCGCCGCAGCCGGCGATGGTCGCGCAGGACGAAGTTGCGTTCCAGGGCCCGGCGGTAGCCGACCAGCCCGGTCTCGCTGACATCGCCGGAGACCACCGCCGCGGCCGCGGTGCGACCGGCGGCCAGCCCGGAGCCGATGGCGAAGTTGACCCCCTCCAGCCAGATGCCCGCCGCCAGGGTCATGCCGGCGGCGTCGCCGGCGATCAGGAGGCCGTCGGCGGCGAGGGGGGGCATGGTGTCGTAGCCGCCTTCGGGGATCAGGTGGGCCCCGTACTCCTTGACGGTGGCCCCCTTGAGCGAGGCGGCGAGGGCCGGGTGGGCTTTGAAGTCGGCGATCAGCTCCTCTGGCCGCACGCCGGCGGCGGCCAGGCCGGTGACCGAGACGACCACGCCGACGCTGACGGTGTCGTGGTTGGTGTAGAGAAAGCCGCCGCCGGGGATGCCCCGGGTACAGCCCACGGCCTCGATGTCGAGGCCCTGGTGCGGGCCGAGCCCGAACCGCTCCTCGATGACCTCGGCGGGCAGGGCCAGGACCTCCTTGACCCCGAGGGTGTGATGGGCGGCGTCGGCGGGCGGCAGCAGCCCGGCCTCCTTGGCCAGAAAGGAGTTGACGCCGTCGCAGGCGATCACCACCCGAGCCGGGAGGTCCCCGTCGGGCCGGTCGGTCCGGACGCCGGCCACCCGGCCGGCGGCGTCGCGCAGCAGGCCGGTGGCCACCGTGGACGTGACCAGGCGGGCGCCGGCGGCGACGGCCTCGCCCGCCAGCCAGTTGTCGAAATCGGCTCGATAGGTGGTCATGCCGTTGTAGGGCGCCTCACCCCAGGCCGAGCTGCGCACGTCGACGCTGACGGCCTGGGTCGGGGTCATGACCATGGTGGAGCGGCGTACCACCCAGCGCTGGACGGGGACCCGTTCCCACCAGCGGGGCAGGATCTCGTCGAGCACCCGGCCGTAGACCACACCGCCGTAGACGTTTTTCGACCCCGGAAAGGTTCCCCGTTCCAGCAGGACCACCGATCGGCCGGCCCGGGCCAGGGCCAGGGCCGCCGCCGATCCGGCCGGGCCGGCGCCGACGACGACGGCGTCGAGGACGTCGCGGGCACCGTGCACGTCAGGCATCGAACTCCTTCAGCTCGGTGGGGATCTCCACATCGAGGCGGCGGGCCAGCGCCAGCAGCAGGCCGGGGGCGTCGGCCACCAGGCCCAGGTCGGCCATCGCCGTCATGGGACAGGAGGCGTCGGTGTTGACGCTGACGACGTGGCGGGGCGCACCCAACCCCCCGGTGTGCTGGGTGGCGCCGGACACCCCCAGCGCCACGTACAGGTCGGGATCGATGGCCACTCCGGTGGTGCCGATCTGCCGTTGGTGGCCCGTCCAGCCGGCGTCGGTGACCACCCGGGTGGCCCCCATGGAGGCACCCAGCCGGGCCGCCACCTCGGCCAACAGCTCGAAGACGGCCCGCGCCTGGCTGTCGGAGGCCCCGCGGGGGACCAGACCGGCGCCCCCGCCGAGCACCCGGGTGGCGTCGGCGAGGTCCATGGTGGCCGGGTCGGGCTCGATCAGGGCCAGGACTTCGGCATCGGGTGGGGTGGCAGTCGCGACGGGGCTCGCCGCCCCGCCGGCCAGCGGGGCGAGGGCGGGCGGGGAGCCGGGCGCGGGCGCCGACCGGACGCCCGGCATCAAAGTCACCACCGCCGGTCCGGCGCACTCGACGGGCACCGCGACCCGGCCGTCGGCGCGGAGCAGCTCGGCGCGGACCGTGCCGTCGACCACTTCGATCCGGACCGCGCCGGCCAGCAGCGGCCGGTCCAGCGCGGCGGCCAGGCGGGGGGCCAGATCTCGCCCGTCGGGCGAGGCCGGGAGCACCACGAGTTGCACCGGATCCAGCACCGCCGCCAGCCTCGCGGCCCATCCGCCCGGTCCGTCAGCGCCGTCGGCCCACCACACCTGGGTCGCGCCCGCAAGGGCGGCGCCGGCCGCCTCGGCGTCCTGGCCGACTACCACCGCGGCCCCGCCGGCCTCCGCCACCGCCTCGGCCGCGCCCCAGGGCAGCCGGGCCTGATTGACCACCACCACGGCGACCGCCGACGGCAGCTCGGGTGCTGGTGCCGGCGCCGGCACCGGCGGACTGGCGCTCACAGCCCCACCGCGACCCGGTGACCTTCGATGACCGCGGCGTGGGCCCGGCGGGGTGCGAGGCAGTCACCGATCCGGTGCACGGCGAAGCGGGCGTCCTGCAGCAGGGGCCACAAGGCGTCGTCGGGTTGCTGGTGCAGGGCGCACACCACCCAGTCGCAGGTGCGGTCCCGGTCCTCCCCGGTCGGGTGGTGTTGCAGGTGCAGGTCGACGCCGGCCCCATCGCCGGCGACCGCGGCGCCGAGCGGGACCAGGTCGGTGGCCTGGCGGATCCCCTTGGCCCGGGCCCGGACGTTCCACGTCTCCAGGTCCAGGGTGATGCCCAGGTCCTGGCCGACGACCATGCCGTTGGTGACGATCTCGACGTCGCAGCCCCGGTCGGCCAGCACCTCCGCCACCGACGTGGCCTGGTGGAAGCCCAGCTCGTCGACCACCAGAACCCTCCCGCTCGGGCTGGCCCGGCCCTCCAGGACGTCGCGCACGTCCACGACCCGGGGATGGTCGCCGGCCCACCAGGGCCGGGCCGGACGGGCGCCCGACGCCAGGATCACCGCCTCCGGGCTTTCGGCGCGGACACCGGCGGCGTCGACCTCGGTGCCGGTCCGGATGTCGACGCCCAGCCGATGGGCGTGGGCGGCCAGGTTGCGGGTGATGTCGAGGAACTCGGCCCGGCTCGGAACGCTGGCGGCCACCGCCACCTGGCCGCCGAGGCGCGCCTGGCGTTCGTACAGGACGACCCGGTGGCCGCGTTCGGTGGCGGTCACCGCGGCCTGCAGCCCGGCCGGTCCGCCGCCGACGACGACGACCCGCCGTCCCTGAGGTCGGGGCGAGCGTGCCGACCCCGCCACCTGAGGGGCCGGGATCGAAATGGCCTCCCGGCCGGTGCGGGGGTTCTCGATGCACCCCAGCCACCGGTTGAGGCCCATGCGGCCCACGCACTCCTGGTTGCAGGACAGGCAGGTGCGGATGTCGGCGGCGTGACCGGCCCGGGCCTTGGCCGCGAACTCGGCGTCAGCGATCTGGCCCCGCACCACCCCGACCAGGTCGCAGTGGCCGGCCTGCAGGGCCCGGTCGGCCTGGAGGGGATCCTTAAACCGACCGACGCCGATGACCGGCAGCCCCACCGCCTGGCGGATGGCGCTGGGGATGAACATGGCGTATCCCGGTGGGATCTGCATGCTCGCCTCGATCATGTACAGGGTGGCGGTGGCCACCCCGATCGAAGTATTGATGTAGTCGACCTCGCCGGTCGCCTCCACCAGGCGGGCCACCGCCACGGCGTCGTCGATGGTGGTGCCGCCCTCGATCAGCTCGTCCCCGCACAGCCGCACCCCGAGGGCCGCCCCGGCGCCGATGGTGGCCCGGACCGCGGCCACGATGTCGAGCAACAGCCGGGCCCGTCGCTCCAGGCTGCCGCCGTACTCGTCGGTGCGCCGGTTGGTGGCGGGGGACAGGAACCCCCGCACGATCGACGAGTGCGAGCACTGCAGTTCGATGCCGTCGAAGCCGCCCCGCATGCAGTGCTCGGCGACGAGGGCGTAGCCGGCGACGATCTCGGCGATCTCGTGGGTCTCCACCGCCTTCGGGACCTCGCGGAAGAGGGGGTCCGGGACGGGGCTCGGCGCCCAGACGGGCAGGCGGGTGTAGAGGCTGGAGGCCTGCCCGCCGTTGTGATTGATCTGGGCCAGGATCGGCACGCCGTGGGTGTGGACGGCGTCGGTGATGCGCCGGTACCCGGCAATGACCTCCGGGTGGAAGCCGTGGATGAGCTTTTCGTAGGGCCAGTCCGTGGGGTGGGTGGAGTGTTCCTCCGTGATGATGAGCCCGGCGCCGCCCGCGGCCCGGGCCGCGTAGTAGGCCGCGTGCTGCTCGCTCGGCAGACCGTCCTCGGTGGCGTAGTTGGTCAGGTGGGCCGAGAACACGATCCGGTTGGTGACGGTGAGCGGGCCGATCCGCAACGGCGTGAACAGCTGCCGGTAGGCGCTGCCGCCGCTCATGCCCGGGTCCCCGCCGCGGCCGGCGCCGGCCGGGCCAGGAGGGTCAGGGCCGCTCGCCGGCCCTCGAGCACGGCCTCGTGGAGGGTGCGGGGCGCGACGCAGTCGCCGATGCGGACGACCCGCACGTCGCCGAGCTGTCGGTAGAGGGCGTCGTCGGGCAGGCGATGGCCGCAGTCGACCAGGAGGGCCGCGGGCAACTCGAAGGTTTCGCCGGTCCACACATCCACGCCGGTCACCCGGCCGGCCGAAACGGTGGTGATCCGGGACCGGAGCCTGCGGACGACGCCGGCCCGTTGCAGGCGGACGTTGGCGTCGGCCAGATCCCCAGTGCGGGCCAGCAGGGTCCCGGCCACCGGGTCGGGGCTGACGAGGGTGACGGGCCGGTCGCCGGCGCCGGCCAGCCACTCGGCCGCGGCGACGCCCACCGAGTCGCCGATCGGGTCGTCGACGACGACGGGGCCGGCGGGCAGGTCGTCGAGGTCGGCCGCGTACAGGGTCAGGGCGTCGATGACGGTCGGTTCGGTGACCGGTGGGTAACGGTCGGGGAAAGAGCGGGAACCGGTGGCCAGGACCACCTCCCAGCCGTCGGCCCGGGCCGCGGTCACGTCGGCGGCGTCGACGCTGGTGCCCAGGGCCACCTCGACCTGGAGGCGGGTGCATTCGGCGGTCAGCCACGCCGCCACACGGCCCAACCGCTGGCGGCCGGGTGGGGCGGCGGCGGCCGTCAGGGCTCCGCCCAGGCGGTCCGACCGTTCCGCGATGCGGACCCGGCGGCCGCCTCCGGCGAGGACCCGGGCGCACTCCAGGCCGGCCGGGCCGCCCCCGACGATCAGCACCGGCGGGCCGCCGGTCCCATCTGACTCCGGGTTGCCATCCACGTCCGGGTCAGTGGTCTCGTGACCTGACCGGGGGTCGCCGACGCACGTCACCATGGGATTGCGGTTGTCCCGGACCTGGCACATCTGATTGCAGAGCAGGCACGGCCGGGCCCGGTCCGGCTGGCCGGCCCGCAGCAAGGACACCAGGCGGGCCTCGGCGATCTGGGCTCGCGTCATCTCGACCAGGTCCGCGGTGCCGTCGACCAGCGCGGCCTCGGCGATGGCCGGGTCGACGACGCTGCCCTGCAGCACCACGGGGACCCGACCCTCCACCGCGGCGCGCATACGCCGGCACAGCTGGGCGTTGAACGCGGCCGGGCTGTGGGCATCGGGGCGGTAGGCGCCCGTGGAGAAGGGGCCGGCGCGCACCACGGTGAGCAGGTCGACGGTGGCCGCCAGGGCGGCCACGGTCTCGGCGGCGTGGTCCGGGGTGATCCCGGCCCAGGGCGCCAGCTCGTCGCAGGAGAGGCGCAGGGCCAGGATCCGGTCCGGGCCGAGGGCGAGCCGGGCCGCGGCCAGGACCTCCCGGGTGAAGCGCAGGCGGTCCTGCCCGTAGCCGTCCGCCCGTTGATTGGTGAGCCCGGATTGGAACTGGCGGAGCAGCGACCAGGCCCCGGCGTCCACCTCCACCCCGTCGAGCCCGGCGGCCACGGCCGTGCGCGCCGCCCGCCCGAACGCCGCCACCAACGAGTCGACGCCGGCCGCGTCGAGGTCGGCCGGCGGCTCGCGCGACACCACATCGGCCACCCGCGACGGCGCCCACATCACGGTCTGGGAGTAGGCGCTCGAGCCCTGGCCGCCGGCGTGGCCGAGTCCGGCCAGGAGCAGGGACCCGTGCCGACGGCAGGCGTCGGCGACGGCCCGCCAGCCCGGCCCGCAGTCGGCGGCGAGAGGCGCCCGCTCGTAAGGCCAGTCGTCGGCGGTGACCGATGCCGTCTCGGTGATGATGACGCCGGCGCCGCCCGCGGCCCGGCGGGCGTAGTAGGCCACGTGCCGGTCACCGATGGCCCGGCCGTGGGCCAGGTTGGTCTCGTGCGGTCCGAACACCACCCGGGCCGGCGCCTGCCGGGACCCGATGGTGATGCGGTCGGTGAGCCGCACGAGTCCTTGAGCGTGCCCCGGACCGGACCTGGGGGGCCGGCGGGGCGCTGGGCAGGGTGTTGAGGGAGTCGATCAGCTCCCGCAGGCGGGCGTAGGACACCCGGTCGAACCGCAGGGCCACCCGGGCCAGGTCCGGGAAGTCCTCGCTGCGCCGCTCGGCCGGCAGGGGGGCGTCGAGGTTGCGGATGGGGCCGTGGATGGCATCGGCGAACTCCTCGGACAGCGCCGCCACCTCGGCATCGGTGGGTTTGGCCTCCAGGCGGATCACCAGGGTGTTGCCGACCCATCGCAGCGAGTGATAGTTGCGGTAGAAGCCCAGGATCTCGGCGGCCGCGTCCTCCACCCGCTCCACGATCCGGTACAGCGAGGCGTCGCCCGGGCTGATCAGGTTGCGGGACGCCACCTCCTCGCTCAGGAAGCGTTCCCAACCTTTCCAGTAGCTGCCGCCGGGGATCTCCAGCAGGACCACCGGGGCCGGCTCCGCCTTGCCCGTCTGGATCAGCGTCAGTAGCTCGAACGCTTCGTCGAGGGTGCCAAAGCCGCCGGGGAGCACCGCGTAGGCGAACGACTCCTTGATCAGCAGCAGCTTGCGGGTGAAGAAGTACTTCATGGAGACCAGCTTCGGGTCCTCGGCGATGAACTGGTTGGCCCCCTGCTCGAACGGCAGCCGGATATTGATCCCGAAGGCGTGGTCCGGGCCGGCTCCCTCCAGGCCGGCGGCCATGATCCCCGGGCCGGCGCCCGTGACCGTCGACCAACCGTGGGCGGCCAGCAGGGCGGCCAGGTCGCGGGCTTGGGCGTACGGCGGGTCGCTCGGCAGGGTGCGGGCGGAGCCAAACATGGTGACCTTGCGGATGTGGCGGTAGGGCGCGAAGACCTCGAAGCCTTCGCACATCTCCTTGAGGGCGGCGTTGGCAATCTTGAGGTCCAGCCGGTCGGTGCCGTCCGAGGCCAGCCGCACCACTGTCTCGAGGATCTCCAGGAGCTGGTCGCGATTGGCCGTCACCCCGATGGTGTCCAGCAGGGCCACCAGCTGCTGGCGCGGTACTTCCGGCGCGGTCACGGACGGCACTTAGCGGGGGGCGGCGTCGCGGTCGACAAGCCAGACGACCTCGTCGGCCGTGACCCGGGATGCGGGCAGGTCCGCGCCGTCGATGATCGCCTGCAGGGTCGCCCGCTTGGCCTCGCCGACGACGGTGAAGATGACCAGGCGCGATCGGGCGATGCCCGAGAAGGTCAGCGTCAGGCGCGGGTAGGGGTTGCGCCCCGAGGGGTCCTCGTTGCGGGCGACCAGCTGTCCGGGGTCGGCGTCCAGGGCGGGGGAGTTGGGGAAGAGCGAGGCGGTGTGGCCGTCGGGCCCCATGCCCAGATGGATCACATCGAGCTTGCCGATCTCACCCAGGCGCAGCTGGTAGGCGTCCGGGCCTTCCTCGCAACTCATGGGATACACGGCGTTGGCCGCGCCGACGCCGCTCCAGCAGGGCCTGGCGGCCCAACAGCTGGTTCGAATCGGGGTGGTCGGGGGGGACGCACCGCTCGTCGCCCCAGTAGATGTTGACCGACAGCCAGTCGATGACGTCGGCGCTGTCCGCCGCCAGCCGCTCGTAGCAGGGGCGGGCGGTACTGCCGCCGCTCAGGGCGAACCCGAAGAGGTCCTCCGGCCGGCGCTCGTAGGCCGCGATGACGCGGGCGGCGAACGCCGCGGGCACGTCGTCGACGACAGTCAGCTCTCCATTCACGCCGGAGCAAGCTACACAGCGAGACTGGTCGCTGCCGACAAGGCCCGCTCCCAGATCACGTCAGGCTGCAGGTGGGTGAGGGCGTCGGCGAGCGAGGTGGCCAACGGATCCTCGGCCAGGGGGATCACCTGGGGCCCACCGGGCCGTCCGGTCTCGCCCGGGATCACCGCCCGGGCGGTGACGGTGCGCTCCCGCTCGCCCCGGCTCACCTCGAAGGTGGCAGTACGGCCGCCGCGGCTGCAGACAACCCGGATTTCGACGTGGCGGGCGTCGACGAGCCGGACCTGGTGGGGGAGCAGCCGCAGCTGGGCGGCCAGCCAACCGCCGAGCAGCTGGCGGGGGCCGGCCTTGCCGCTGACCTCCACCGACTCGACCGATGGCAACCAGGTCCGGTGGGCCGGTGGATCGAACAGGCCGGCCAGCAGCTCCCGCCAGGGCGCCAGGCGGATCCACGACAGGTCGACGACGGTGCGCCGGCGGGCCAGCTCGAGGACCGATCGCAGTTGGCCGCTGCCGGCGGCGTCGCGGCTGTCGACGATGACCGCGGTGGCCACCGTCAGGAGCGGGTCGGTCGGGTCGGGCACCGCGCCCGCGTACCAGACCGGCACGGGCAGATCGGAGAGGGTGAAGGCCTCGACCAGCGAATCGAGGTGCTTGGCCGCCTGCCCGGCCACCAGCAGCGTGATCTCCTCGAAGTTGACCTGGTGGCCGTCCGCCTCGACCGCGTAGAGAGCCGCCCGGGCGTCGAGGGTGGCGACCTGGTCGGGGTCGGGGCGCAGCAGCACGATCCGGGCCGGGTGGTGGCGGCCCAGGGCCCGCAGGGCCCGGGTGGCCGCGTAGGCCTGCTCGTCGGCGGGGATGACCGCCACCAGGGTCATGACCGCGGTGCGGATGGCGGCCTTGCCCATCGACTGGTGGCGCAGGTCGTCGAGGGCGGCGACCACGTCGCTCAGGCGGACGCCGCGCGCGTCCCAGGTGTCGACGGCTACGGCGTTCGCCACTGGCGCCCGTCCCGTTCGATCAGCTGGTCGGCCTGGCGCGGCCCCCAGGTGCCGGCGGCGTAGCCGGCCAGGGGCACCGGCCGCTGCTCCCAGGTATCCAGCAGCGGCTGCACGATCTGCCAGGCCTGGTCGACTTCGTCGCTGCGGATGAACAGGGTGGGGTCACCGGCCATGGCGTCGAGTAGGAGGCGCTCGTAGGCGTCGGGCGCCTCCTCCAGGAACGAGGCACCGTACGACATGTCCATGAGCACGTCGCGGACCTTGAACGCCTGGCCCGGCACCTTGGCGCCGAAGCGCAGGGCCACGCCCTCGTCCGGCTGGATACGCAGGACCAGGGCGTTGGGCCGCAGGTCCCGACTCTCGGCCGCGTCGAAGGCCAGGTGGGGCACCCCTTGAAATTGGAGGGCCACTTCGGTCACCCGTTTGGGGAGCCGCTTGCCGGTCCGGATGTAAATCGGCACCCCGGCCCAGCGCCAGTTGTCGACGTAGAGCTTCATGGCCACGTACGTCTCGGTCTGGCTGTTGGGGTCGACGTCCTGCTCCTGGCGGTAGGCGGGTACCGCCACCCCTTCGCTCCACCCGGTGTCGTACTGGGCCCGGACCACGTCGGTCAGCACCTGATCGGGTGACGGGATGACCACCGACCGCAAGGCCTTGACCTTCTCGTCGCGGATGCCCTGGGCGCCGATGGACGCCGGCGGCTCCATGAGGGTCAGCGACAGCACCTGCATGACGTGGTTCTGCACGATGTCGCGCAGGGCCCCGGCCCGCTCGTAGAACCCACCTCGCTTCTCCACCCCGATGGACTCGGCCACGGTGATCTGCACGTGGTCGATGTAGCTGCGGTTCCACAGGGGCTCGAAGATGGCATTGGCGAACCGCAACGCCAGCACGTTTTGCACCGTCTCCTTGCCCAGGTAGTGGTCGATGCGGTAGATCTGCGACTCGGCGAACGTCTGGTGCAGGGAGGTGTCGAGCTCGCGGGCGCTCTGCAGGTCGCGACCGAACGGCTTCTCGATGACCAGGCGGACGGCGGCGTCGGGGTGGGTGGGCCGGTGGAGCCCGGCCGCGCCCAGCCCGGCCGCGACCTTGTCGAACATGGCCGGGACGGTCGCCAGGTAGTAGGTCCGGTTGCCGGTGAGGCCCAGTTCGTCGTCGAGGTCGTCGAGCTGGGCCCGCAGGTGGGTGAAGGTGTCGGGATCGTCGTACTCGCCGGCGACGTAGCGGCTGTGCTTGACGATGTCCTCCCAGCCGGGGCCGGCGTCGGGGACCGCGGTCGGCCATGAGGTCCCGGAAGCCCTGATCGTCCAGGGCCGAGCGGGCCACCCCGACCACCGCGAACCCCGGTGGCAGCAACCGTCGCCGGCTCAGGTTCGCCAGCGCCGGGAGCAGCTTGCGGGCGGTCAGGTCCCCGGAGGCGCCGAAGACCACCAGGATCCCGGGCGGGGCCCGGCGGGTGGCTTGGATGCCCTCAGCCAGAGGATTGGCAGCCAGAGGATTGGCAGCCAGAGGATTGGCACCCAGAGGATTGGGCGCTGCGGCGTCGCTCATCCGGGGTGGGTGGCGTTGGCCTTGTCGTGCAGGGCCTGGAGCAACTCGTCGTAGCTCTTGGTAAAGGAGGCCACCCCTTCCTCCTCGAGGACCCGCGACACGTCGGCCATGTCGATGCCGACCTGGGCCAGGCGGTCGAGATGCGGCCTGCGGCGCCGGCGTAGTCGACGTCGACGGTGCGGGCCACCGTGCCGTGGTCCAGGAAGGCGGCCACGGTGGCGTCGGGCATGGTGTTGACGGTGTGCGGGCCGATCAGGCTGTCGACGTACAGCAGGTCCGGGTAGGCCGGGTTCTTGGTCGACGTCGACGCCCAGAGGGGCCGCTGCGGGTGGGCGCCCTTGGCGGCCAGGGCCTCCCAGCGGGGTCCGGAGAAGCGCTGCTCGAACAGCTGGTAGGCCAGCCGGGCCTGGGCCACCGCGGCCTTCCCGGCCAGCGGCGGCACCCCGGTCGCCCAGCGGCCTCCAGCCGGCGGTCGACCTCGGTGTCGACCCGGCTCACGAAGAACGACGCCACGCTGTGCACCTGGGACAGGTCCCCGCCGGCCTGCGGCCCGCGCCTCCAGACCGGACAGGTAGGCCTCGATGACCTCGTCGTAGCGGGCCAGGCTGAAGATCAGGGTGACGTTGATGCTGCGGCCCTCCGAGATCATCTGCTGGATGGCCGGCACCCCTCGCCGCGGTGGCTGGGATCTTGACGAACAGGTTGGGGAGCTGCATGCGCTGGTGGAGGCCGCGGGCCGCCTCGATGGTGCCGTCGGTGTCGTTGGCCAGGGCCGGGGACACCTCGAGCGACACGAAGCCGTCGACGCCGCCGCTGCGCGTCGTGGACCGGGCGCAGGATGGCGCAGGCGTGCGGTGATGTCGTCGATGGCCATCTCCCAGAAGGCCTGCTCGACCGACATCCGGCCGATCAGGGTGGCGAACTGCTCGTCGTAGGCGTCCGAGCCGGTCATCGCCTTCTGGAAGATGGTGGGGTTGGACGTGACCCCCCGGATGCCGTCGTCGACCAGCTTCTGCAGGTCGCCGCCGCTGGATGGCGGGGCGGGTGACGTTGTCGATCCAGGGGCTCTGGCCCTGCGGTGTCGTAGAGATCGTGCAGGCGGGTCATGGCGTGGTCTACTCCTCGTGTCGTCGTTGCCTCGTCGTCGTCGAAGGTGTCCATCTCCTCCAGCAGGGCCCGGGCCCGGTCGGCCACGTTCTCCGGGGTGAATCCGAACTCGGCCAGGACCTGGGCGCCCGGCGCCGAGGCCCCGAAGTGGTCGATGGCGACCGAGTCGTCGGCCCACCGGGACCACCCGAAGGAGGCGGCGGCCTCGACCGAGAGGATCGGCGCGCCCGGGCCCGAGCACCTCGTCCTGGTAGTCGTCGTCCTGCTCGTCGAACAGCTCCCAGCTGGGCATCGACACCACCCGCGCCGTCACCCCCTCTGCCTGCCAGCAGACCGGCGGCGGCCACGCAGACGGACACTTCCGAGCCGGTGCCGATGAGGACCACGTCCGGGTCCTCGCTGCCGTCGAGCAGCGGCGTACGCGCCCTTCTCCAGGTTGGCGCGCCAGGACGGCCGTGCCCTCGAGCACCGGGATGTCCTGCCGGCTCAGGATCAGGGCGGTGGGCCCGTCTCGTTCGATGGCGACGCGCAGGGCCTGGGCGGACTCGTTGGCGTCGGCGGGGCGGATCACCCGCAGCCCGGGCATGGCCCGCATGGCGGCCAGTTGCTCGATCGGCTGGTGGGTCGGGCCGTCCTCGCCGAGCCCGACCGAGTCGTGCGTCCAGAAGTAGATGACCTTGGCTTCGGAGATGGCGGCCAGGCGCACCGCCCCCCGCATGTAGTCGCTGAACACGAAGAACGTGCCGCCGATGGGGATGGTGCCGCCGTGCAGGCTCAAGCCGTTGAGGATCCCGCCCATGGCGTGCTCGCGGACGCCGAAGGCCAGCGCCCGCCCCTCGGGGTGCTCGCGGCTCTGCCGTTCGGTGTCGTCCAGTTTCGTCCCGGTGTTGCCGGTCAGGTCCGCCCCGCCGGCCACCAGCCCCGGTACGTCGTCGCGGAGGGCGTTGAGGGCCTTGTTGATGGAGTGGCGGGTGGCGACCTGCTCGCCGGGTGTGGTCCACGTCGGCAGTTGCTCCTGCCACCCGGCCCGGCCCTGCGTTGGCCCACACCGCGTCCCACTCCTCCCGGTCGCCGTTCCAGCCCGACAGGCGCTTCTCCCACGCCTGCCGAACGGCTTGGCCCCGGGGGATGGCCTGGCGGTACATGGTCGAGCACGTCGTCGGGGACCCAGAAGGTCTCGTCGGGCGGCAGGCCCAGGATCTCCTTGGTGGCCCTGACCTCGTCCTCGCCGAGCGGTGACCCGTGGGCCTTGGGGTTGTCGGTCATGTGGGGCGCCGGCCAGCCGATGTGGCTGCGGAGGATCAGCAGGCTGGGCCGCTCCTCCTCGGCCATGGCCCGGCGGAGGCCGGCCTCGAGGGCGTCGGTGTCGTTGGCGACCTCGCCCAGGTGCTCGACGTGCCAGCCGTAGGCTTCGAAGCGGCCGGCCGGCGTCGTCGTCGAGGGTGATCTCGGTGGGCCCGTCGATGGTGATGTGGTTGTCGTCGTAGACGTAGACGAGTCGCCCCAGCCCCAGATGGCCGGCCAGCGAGGCGGCCTCGTGGCTGATGCCCTCCATCAGGTCACCGTCGCTGCAGATGACGAAGGTGTGGTGGTCGACGAGGTCGGCGCCGAAGCGCGACCCGCAGCATGCGTTCGGCGATGCCCAGGCCCACCCCGTTGGCCACCCCCTGCCCGAGGGGACCGGTGGTGACCTCGATGCCGGGCAGGTCGTGGACCTCCGGGTGGCCGGGGGTGCGGCTGTGCAGCTGGCGGAACTGGCGCAGGTCGTCGAGCTCGGCGCCGTACCCGGTCAGGTACAGCATCGAGTACAGGAGGATGCAGGCGTGCCCGCAGGACAGCACGAACCGGTCGCGGTCCGGCCAGCTGGGATCGCTCGGGTCGTAGGTCATGACCCGGTCCCACAGCACGTGGGCCAGGGGCGCCAGCGCCATCGCCGTGCCCGGATGCCCGGAGTTGGCCCGCTGGGGGGCGTCCATGGCCAGGCCCCGGATGACGTTGATGCCCAGCTGTTCCAGCGTCGCGGTCCGTCATGGACAAACAGTACCCACGCGCTGGTCGGTCGGTTGCCACTGGCCGCCCGCGGCGGCCAGCCGGCGGCTCAGACGGGCGGGAGGAGCGTCAGCGGGACGACGTGGGCGGTGCCGTCGGGCAGCAGCCGGCAGTGGGCCTCGATGGTCCCGTAGCTCATGGAACTCGAGCTCGCCCCGCACCAGCCGGTAGGTGAACTTGCCGGGCTCCACCTGGAACGGCGACACGTTGCGGGCGACCTGCTCGCCCTTCTCGTCGCGGAACACCACCTCCAGGATGCCCTGGCCTTCCTCGTCGGGCCGGCACCGGACCAGCACGATCAAGTGGGGGGTGACCGTCACCGGGGGCGCCGACGGGGCCGCCATGGAGAACATGATCCCGGTCAGGTCGATCCGGGTGGAGGGCCCGGGGACCGGCCGCAGGTCGATGTTTTCGGCGAACAGGGCGGAGACGATGTCCATCGGCGGCGGTCAGACCGGCTGCGGGGTCCGGTTGGCCCGGGCCGTGACGCGGGGCTGCTCGTGGCGGACCGTCAGCCAGCGCAGCTTCCGGGCCACGGCGATCGTCCACCAGCCCGGGTCGATCTCGCCCCGGTGGAAGGAGAGGCGGGCGGAGGTGGGGGCGGCGTGATGGTTGCTGTGCAGGCCCTCGCCGGCGGTGAGCCAGGCCAGCCACTGGGTGTTGGCGGCCAGGCCGGCGAAGGGGCGGCGCCCGAAGCGGTGCCCGACGGCGTTGACGGCCGAGTTGAGCAACAGGTAGCTCACCACGTGGGTGACCGAGGCGATGGCGGCCAGCTCCCAGTTGCCCCAGAAGACCAGCAGCAACAGGCCGATCCCGAGCCCCAGCCCGACGTAGCCGTGGTCGAACAGCACCTTGTCCCAGCGGTCGGCCGGCAGATCCTTGGCGTACTTTTCCACCGTGACCTTGTCGCGGGCCACCCGCCGGTAGAGCACGACGTTGCCGATCTGCACGGTGGCGAAGCCCTCGATCAGCGGGGAGTGCGGGTCGCCGTCGACGTCGGTGAAGGCGTGGTGCCGGCGGTGCACCGCGACCCATTGCCTCGGCTTGATGCCGGTCATGACCCAGGTCAGCAGCCGGCAGGCGAACCGCAGCCGGGGCGACATGGTGACGGCCCGGTGCGACAGCGTCCGGTGCAGGAAGACGGTGGTGAGGAACAAGGCGGCCTGGCACACGGCCAGACCGACCAGCACGGCGAGGAGAATCCCGGGCACGCCGCAACGCTATCGGACTGACCAGATGGTAGACGGCGGGCGGCGAAGGGCCTCGCCTACGCTGGCCGGAATGCGCGGTGAGGGCCGTTCCGGCCGCCCGATAGCGGTGACCGCCCGGTTGGCCGCGATGGCCGGCGGCCGTGGCCCTGGCGTTGGCTTTGGCCGTGACGTTGGCTGTTTCGCAGTGGCGCCGGCGGTCGGCGCCGGCCGCGGCCTCGCAGGTTGCGGTGACGCGGTCCGACGACCACGCCGATCCTGTCGGTCCGGCGGGTCCCGGGCTGGGTGGCCGAGACGGTCGCCGCCCAGCGCCTGACGCCGCCCTCGCCGCGCTGCTGGCGGCGCCGGTGCTGGGAGGGCGCGGCCCGGACCGGGTGCCTGGTCGGTCAGCCAGGGCGGCCGGCTGTTGTACTCGGCCAACGCCGCCCAGAGTCTGATCCCGGCGTCCAACATGAAGTTGCTGACGGCCACGGCGGTCCTGGACCGGCTGGGGCCGGCCCACCGGATCACCACCCGGGTGCTGGCTTCCCGCCCGGCGCACGGCGTGGTCGCCGGCAACCTGTACCTGGTGGGCGCCGGCGACCCGCTGCTGCGGACCCCGGCGTACGCCGCCGCCCTGGGGCCCGACGAGACGCTCTACACCTCGCTGTCGCAGCTGGCCCGCCAGGTCGTCGCCGCCGGGGTCACCGCAGATCACCGGCTCGGTGCTGGGTGACGAGACCCGCTACGACCAGCTGCGGACGGTCCCGACGTGGAAGCCGGTGTACGCGGCCGAAGGCGACGTCGGCCCGTTGAGCGCCGTCGACGTCAACGACGGGACCGCCCCCGCGAGCTCCAACCCGCCACCGTCTGGCACCTCGGCATCGGGCCTGCAGGCCGCGGTGTCCGCCAACCCGGCGGTGCGGGCCGCGGCCACGTTCACCGCCCTGCTCCGGGCGGACGGCGTCCGGGTTTCCGGCAGTCCGGCCACCGGGAAGGCCCCGGCCGGTGCCCCGGCCCTCACCGCCATCGCCAGCGCCCCCGTCGCCGCCGAGGTGGGGGCCATGCTGACCGTGAGCGACGACACCGCGGCGGAGCTTTTCACCAAGGAGCTCGGCTACCAGGCGTCCGGATCGGGCACCACGGCCGCCGGCGCCGCCGCCATCCGGGCCGATCTGGCCGCCGACGGCCTGCCCCTGTCGGGGTTGGTGATCGATGACGGTTCAGGGCTCGATCGGGGTGACCGGGTCACGTGCAACCTGCTCCTCGCCGATCTCGAGCACGTCGGCGCCGCGGGGCCGCTGGCGCACGGCCTGCCGATCGCCGGCCAGACCGGCACCCTCCGGTCTCGCATGGTCGGCACCCCCGCCGCCGGGCGGGTGCGGGCCAAGACCGGGACCCTCGACGACGTGGTGGGGCTGAGCGGCTTCGTGGCGCCCGGGCCGGGCGTCACCGTCCCTGGCTCGGTGCTGGGCCAGCCCCTCGCGTTCGCCCTGGTGCTCGACGGGGTGCCGACGCTCGACGCCGGGCGGGCCGTGGCGGATCAGATCGGGGTGGCGCTCGCCACCTACCCGCAGCTGCCCACGCCGGCCGACCTCGAACCCCGTCGTTGACCCACGCCCTGCCGATGTTCCCGCTCGGCAACGTCCTGATGCCCACCCAGCTCCTACCCCTCCACGTGTTCGAGCCCCGCTACCGCGCCCTCATGGACCGGTCTGACCGAGCCCGGCGCCGCCGGGGAGCTCGGCGTGGTGCTGATCGAACGGGGCCACGAGGTCGGCGGGGGAGATCAGCGGGTCGCCACCGGGACCGTGGCCCGCCTGGTCGAAGCCGAGCAGGGCCCGGACGGGCGCTGGATGGCCCTGCTGGCCGGCACCGAGCGGTGCCGGGTCGTCGAGTGGCTGCCCGACGACCCCTACCCGCAGGCCCAGGTGGAGATGCTGGCCGAACCGCCGTGGGATGCGGCCGACGAACCGGCGCTGGCGGCCGCCGAAGCGGTGGTGCGCGACACCTGGGCCCTGGCGGCCGAGCTGGGGGAGGCCTCGGTGGCCCCCGGCGTGGCCCTCTCCGACGACCCCGTCCAGCGCGCCTGGCAGCTGTGCGTGCTGGCTCCCCTCGGTCCCCTGGACCGGCAGCAGCTCCTCGAGGCGCCCCGCGCCATCCGGCTCGTCGTCCTGGCCCGGCAGGCCGCCGACGCCAAGCGGATGCTTGCGTTCCGGCTGGACGGGAGGTAAGGATCGCGCCTTCATGACCGGACCCGACCCCAAGCCAGACGGCGGCAAGTCATTCGGCACGCTCATCAACGAGCTGGCCGGCTTGGTCATCGCGTACGTCAAGCAGGAAACCATCGTCCCCATCAAGTCGCTGGGCCGGTTTGTGGCTTTCGGGGTGGCCGGCGCGGTGCTGCTCGCGACCGGCGGGGCCCTGCTCACCCTGGCCGCGGTCCGCGCCGTCCAGTCCGAGACGGGCCACCACCTGGCCGGCAACCTGACCTGGGTGCCCTACGCCGGCGGCATCTTGCTCGCGGGTCTCGGCGCCGGCTGGGCCATCAGCCGCATCGGCAAGCGACCGGCCCACAAATGAACGAGAGGTACCTCAGTTGAGCCCGAAGATCCCCGGCCTCAACCCGGTCCCCGCCACCGGCAGCGGCCCCGACGGCAAGGTGGAGCTCGGCGACATCCGGGCCAAGCTGGTCGAGATCCGGGGTGAGGTCGACGAGACCACTGACCGGGCCAAGCCCATCGCCATCTACGCCGCGGTCGGAGGGGCGGTGGTCCTGGTGGTGCTGGCCTTCGTGCTCGGCCGCCGGCGGGGCCAGCGCCAGGCCACCTGGGTCGAGATCCGGCGCTTGTGAAACGGCTGGTACGGCTGGCCTTGCGCCAGGGCATGCGGCGCGGCTTCGACCGCGGCGTGGTCCAGGGCAACCGGGGCTGGGTGGTCGTGGGGGGCTCGCCCTGCTGGGCCACCTGGCCGGTCGGGCCCTGCACCGGGAGCCCGAAGTGGTGTTCTCGCAGCAGCTCAAACCGGGTGAGTCGGTGCGTATCACCCACGAGGACCGGCCCTGAGCCGTCCGCTGGGCGTCACAATGGACGCGTGAAGGTTCTCCTCCGCAACCCTCGCCGGGAGCTGGACATCGTCGGCCCGCTGCAGGTGCAGGCCCTCCTGGACCGGCTGGAGCTCAACCGCGAGTCCGTCCTCGTCATCGTCGACGGCACCCTGGTGACCGGCGACCGGGTCCTGCCCGAGGGCGCGACCGTCGAGGTCCGCCCGGTCATCTCCGGGGGTAGCCAATGAGGTGCCGGGCCTGCCGGCAGCCCGCGGTGGTCGAGGTTCGGCGCCACAACGCCGGCTTCTGCCAGGACTGCTTCTTCCGGCACTGCCGGGAGCAGGTCACCCGGGCCGTCGACGCCTACGACATGATCCGGCCGGGCGAGCGGGTCCTGGTGGCGGTGTCCGGCGGCAAGGACTCGCTGGCCCTGTGGGACCTGCTGCTCGACGCCGGCGTGGATGCCGACGGGTTGTATCTGGGACTGGGCATCGGCGACTACAGCGACGAGTCGGGCCACTTCGCCCGCGCCTTCGCCCGAAGACGGGGCGCCCACCTGGTCGAGATCGACCTGCCCGCCCAGTTCGGCTACGACATCCCCACCGGCGCGGCGGCGGCCCGGAGGGCCCCGTGCTCGGCGTGCGGGCTGTCCAAGCGGCATCTGTTCAACCAGGCCGCCCTGGACGGGGGCTACGACGTGGTGGCGACCGGGCACAACCTCGATGACGAGGCGGCGGTGTTGTTCGGCAACGTGTTGCGCTGGGATCTGGCCTACCTGGGGCGGCAGTACCCGGTGCTCCCCGAGAGCCACGGCTTCGCCCGGAAGGTCAAGCCCCTGATCCGCTTGGGGGAACGGGAGATGGCCGCCTACTGCGTGCTGCGAGGCATCGACTACATCGTCGAGGAGTGCCCCATGGCGGCGGGGAACAAGCACCTCGGCTACAAGGAGGCCCTCAACGGCATCGAGGTCACCTCACCCGGATCGAAGGCCGCCTTCTACTTCGGATTCCTGGAAAGAGCGGCCGCCCTGATGCAACCCGCCGCGGCCGAGGAGCGAGCGGCGCTGCACCCGTGTCCGGGTTGCGGCTCTCCGACCGTCAGCGAGATCTGCGCCTTCTGCAAGCTGGTGGCCCGCGCCGGCGGCCGGGTACCAGAGTGAGAGTGCCAGAGTGAGGCGGCCGTTCGAGACCGGTGAACGAGTCCTCCTCTTCGACACCAAGGGCCGCCGCTACCTCGTCCAGCTGGCCGAGGGTGGCGAGTTCCACACCCACTCCGGGCCGGTCAAGCACGACGACCTGCTCGGGCGCGAGGAGGGGCTGGTGGTCCGATCCACCCGGGGTGCCCGGTTCACCGCGGTCCGCCCGACCCTGGCCGAAGTGGTGCTCAAGATGCCGCGGGGGGCCCAGGTCATCTATCCGAAGGACCTCGGGCCCATCCTGATCCTGGCGGACGTGTTCCCCGGGGCCCGGGTGTTCGAATCAGGCCTGGGTTCGGGGGCGTTGTCGATGGCCCTGCTGCGGGCGGGGGCGGAGGTGACCGGCTACGAGCTGCGGCCCGACTTCGCGGCCCGGGCCCAGGCCAACGTGGCGGCCTTCCTGGGTGCCGGGATACTCGACCGCTACCACGTCGAGATCCGGGACGCCTACGACGGGATCGACGAGGTGTCGGAGTCGGGCTTCGACCGCATGGTGCTCGACCTGCCCGAGCCGTGGCGGGTGGTCAAGGCGGCCGAGACCGCGCTGCGGCCGGGTGGCATCGTGGTGTCGTACCTGCCGACGATCGGTCAGGTCAGCACGTTGCGTGACACCCTCGACCGCAGTGCCTTCGGGCTGGCCGAGACGATCGAGGTGCTACAGCGGGGTTGGCACGTCGAAGGCCAGTCCGTTCGGCCCGATCACCGCATGGTGGCGCACACCGGCTTCCTGACGTCGGCCCGGCTGCTGGGGGCTGGGGGGCCAGCCGGCGCAGTCGAGGGTCCAGCTGGCCCAGTCGAGGGTCCAGCTGGCGCAGTCGAGGGTCCAGCTGGCGCAGTCGAGAGTCCAGCCGGCGCAGTCGAGAGTCCAGCCGGTGCAGTCGAGAGTCCAGCCGGCGCTGAGACCCTCGACGAGGGCTAAGCACCGGCGGTGGACTGGCTCGATCTGATCG
Source organism: uncultured Acidimicrobiaceae bacterium (assembly GCA_963702305.1). Classification (GTDB taxonomy): domain Bacteria; phylum Actinomycetota; class Acidimicrobiia; order Acidimicrobiales; family Palsa-688; genus PALSA-693. The sequence continues at coordinate 129,467 of CAVPBX010000002.1, forward strand.
TCGTCGGCGTGGCCATCGCGGCAGCCGTCGGTGGCTACCGGCTCGGCTTCGTGGGCCGGGTGGCCTCGTGGCTGGGTTTGGCCCTGGGCTTCTACGTGGCGGTCCGGCTCCTGCCGTCGATCATCGTCGATCTGTCGTCGTCGTCGCCGGGGACCCAGCTGGCCGTCGCGGTCCTGCTGCTGGTCGGCGGGGCCATGGTCGGCCAGGCCCTGGGCCTGCTGGTGGGCTCCCGGCTCCACCACGCCCTGCCGCTCGGACCGGTGCGGCAGGTGGACCGGGTGGTCGGTTCGGGGGTCGGTGTCGTCGGCGTTGTGGCCGCCCTCTGGCTCTTACTACCGTCCATCGCCGCGGTGCCCGGGTGGCCCGCCCGGGCCACCGCCGGCTCGGGGATCTCCCGGTGGGTGTCGGTGCACTTGCCGGCGCCGCCGGACGCCCTGCAGGTGCTCCGCCGCCTGATCGGCCAGGACGCGCCCCAGGTGTTCGCGGTGCTCCATCCCGGCGCCTCGGCCGGCGCCGCCCCCGGCACCAGCCCGCTCACCCCGGCCCTGACGGCGTCGGTGGTGGCGTCGACCGTCAAGGTCGAAGGGCAGGCGTGTAACCGGATCTTCGAGGGCAGCGGGTTTGCCGTCGCCACCGATCTCATCGTCACCAATGCCCACGTGGTGGCGGGCGAGCCCGCCGGTCAGACCACGGTGTTGCTCCCCTCCGGAGCGAGGCTGGGTGCCCGGGTCGTCATGTTCGACTCCCGCCGGGACCTGGCGCTGCTCCAGGTGAATTCCTGGGCGAACGCCCCCTGCCCCTGCAAGTCGCTCATGCCGGCGCGACCGGAGCGGTGTTCGGCCACCCCAATGGCCAGGACCAGGTGGCCGTCACCCCCGCCCGGGTCGCCCAGGAGGAGGAAGCGGTCGGCCGGGACCTCTACGACAGCAGCAACACCAGGCGGGACATCCTGGTCCTGGCCGCCGCCCTCGCCCACGGCGACTCTGGCGGTCCGCTCGTCGATGCTGGCGGGTCCGTCATCGGGGTGGCCTTCGCCATCTCCGCCGACCAGCCCGGCACCTCCTACGCCCTGAGCACCACCGAGCTGACCGCCGCCCTGGGAGAGCCCCGCAACCCGGCCGGCACGTCCACCGGGCCCTGTCTCACCGGCTGACGGGCGGGGCCCCGGTCGCGCTCCGGGTTACTCCTCGATGAAGATGCACTCCCCGGGGCACTCTTCGGCGGACTCGCGGGTCGCCTCTTCCATGCCCTCGGGGACCACGGCCAAACCTTCGTGCCCGGCCGGGTTGTCGAAGATCTTGTCGCCTTCCTTGACATACGAAAGGCCGTCATCGAGCAGGGTGAACACGGCGGGGGCGATCTCCTCGCACAGGCCGTCGCCGGTGCAGAGATCTTGATCGATCCAGACCTTCATCGCTTTGCCTTCGCCTCGCTGAGTGCTCGCTGGTGGGTCGCTAGAGCAGAAATGCTACTGGACGACGGTACCGATCACGGCTTTCCGCTGTCAATTATCGCGGCGGAGACCGCGAAAACCGGAGATATCATCCCGCGTATGGTGGCCCGATGGGGGTAAGTTCAGTCCGCAAGCCAGGGAACGAGGTACCCCAGTGAGCGACGCCGATGCGGATGCGGGGAACGCCGCCTACGAGCGCGAGGCGGCAGAACTCCGGGACCAGACCAAGGTCCTCGAGGAAGAGATCTTGGGTCTGCGTCGCCGGATGCAGGACGCGCCCAAGCGCGTCCGGACGCTGGAAGAGAAGCTGCTGGAGACCAAGGGCCAGCTTCAGCAGGCCATCTCTCAAAACGAGCGGCTGACGTTCACCCTGCGCGAGGCGCGCGAGCACATCGCGGCGCTGCGCGAAGAAGTCGACAAGCTGACCCAGCCCCCCGCCGCGTACGGCACGTTCCTGGCCCGCAATGACGACGGCACGGTCGACGTCTTCTCGGGCGGCCGGAAGATGCGCGTCGCCCTGCACCCGGAGTTGGCGGCGCAGGCGGAGACCGAGCTGTACCGCGGCGCGGAAGTGGTCCTCAACGAATCCCTCAACGTGGTGCTGGCTCGCTCCGCCGAGCAATCCGGCGAGGTGGTGACCCTCAAGGAGCTGCTCGACGATTCCCGGGCGATCATCGTGGGCCGGGCGGACGAAGAGCGCGTGGTGGAGCTGGCGGACAGCCTGGCCGGGGTCAAGATCCGGTCGGGTGACTCGGTCCTGATGGACTCCCGAACCGGGCTGCTGCTCGAGAAGCTGCCGCGCCCGGAGGTCGAGGAGCTGGTGCTCGAAGAGGTTCCCGACATCTCCTACGCCGACGTCGGTGGTCTGGACAACCAGATCGAAGCCATCACCGACGCGGTGGAGCTGCCGTTCCTGCACCGGGAGCTGTTCATCGAGCACAAGCTGCCGGCCCCGAAGGGCATCCTCCTGTACGGGCCGCCTGGATGCGGGAAGACGCTCATCGCCAAGGCGGTGGCCAATTCGCTGGCGGGCAAGGTCTCGCAGGTATCCGGCGACAAGGCGGCCCGCAGCTACTTCCTCAACATCAAGGGACCGGAGCTGCTCAACAAGTACGTCGGCGAGACCGAGCGCCAGATCCGACTGGTGTTCCAGCGGGCCCGGGAGAAGAGCGAAGAGGGCGTTCCGGTGATCGTCTTCTTCGACGAGATGGACTCCCTCTTCCGCACCCGCGGCACGGGCATCAGCTCGGACATGGAATCCACGATCGTTCCGCAGCTGCTGGCCGAGATCGATGGGGTCGAGACCCTCCGCAACGTCATCGTGATCGGTGCCTCCAACCGGGAGGACCTGATCGACCCGGCGATCCTGCGCCCCGGCCGGCTTGACGTCAAGATCAAGATCGAGCGGCCCGATCGGGAGGCCGCGGCGCAGATCTTCGGCCGCTATCTCACCCCGGACCTGCCCCTCGACGAGGGAGAAGTCGCCAACCTCGGGGGTGGCGACCGGGCCAAGGCGGTCCAGTCCATGATCGAGCACACGGTCAACGAGATGTACCGGGCGGACGAGGAGAACCAGTTCCTCGAGGTCACCTACCAGAACGGCGACAAGGAAGTCATGTACTACAAGGACTTCTCTTCTGGCGCCATGATCGAGAACATCGTGCGGCGGGCCAAGAAGCTGGCCATCAAGCGGGTCATCGCGGGCCAGGGACGCGGCATTCGGGTCCAGGACATGCTCGACTCCATCAAGCAGGAGTACAAGGAGCACGAGGATCTGCCGAACACCACCAACCCCGACGACTGGGCGAAGATCTCCGGCAAGAAGGGCGAACGGATCGTCTATATCCGCACCATCATGGCGCAGGGCGACGAGACCACCGGCGGCCGTTCCATCGAACGGGTGACCACCGGCCAGTACCTCTGACGACGCGTTCGTCGGGGCTCACCCGCTACGGGCTCGCCGCGGGATAACGTCGATCCCGTGGCCATCGTCAAAGTGCTCGGAATGGAGACCGAGTACGGCATCATCATTCGGGGCGCCGCCGACCCGAATCCCATCGCGGCCTCCTCGACGCTGATCAACGCGTACGTGGCCGAGCTCAACCGCAAGGTGGAGTGGGACTTCGAAGACGAGACCCCGGGCCGTGACGCACGCGGCTTCGCCCGGGAGGGGTCGATGCCACCCGAAGTGGAGACCCATCTCGTCAACGCGGTGTTGACCAATGGGGCCCGCTACTACGTCGACCACGCCCATCCGGAGTACTCGACGCCCGAATGCGCCAACGCACTCGACGCCATCCGCTACGACAAGGCCGGGGAGCTCATCCTGGCCCGGTCGGTGGCCGCGGCAGCCCGAAGCCTCCCCCCTGGCCAGAGCCTGGTCGTACTGAAGAACAATTCCGACGGCAAGGGCAACTCGTACGGCGCCCACGAGAACTACCTGATGGACCGGTCCGTGCCGTTCGCCCGGATCGTGACCCATGTCATGCCGCATTTCGTGACCCGGCAGATCTACACCGGAGCGGGCAAGGTGGGCAGCGAGGCGTCCTCGCCGTCGAGCCAGGACATCCACTTCCAGCTTACCCAGCGCGCCGATTTCTTCGAGGAGGAGGTCGGCCTCGAGACCACGCTCAAGCGGCCGATCGTCAACACCCGGGACGAACCGCATTGCGACTCTCAGAAGTACCGCCGTCTCCACGTGATCGTCGGCGACGCCAACATGTCGGAAGTCGCCAACTTCTTGAAGGTCGGTACCACCTCGTTGGTGCTGGCCATGATCGAGGACGACTGGTTTGTCCGAGCCAACCGGGAGTTCGCGCTGCACTCCTCGGTCAGTGCCATGCGGCGGGTCTCCCACGACCTGTCGCTGACCCGGCCCCTCCAGCTGGCCGATGGCCGGACCATGACCGCCCTGGAGCTGCAGTGGGAGCACCTGGATTTGGCCCGCAAGTACGCCGAGGAGCGGGGCCTGGATGCCGTCGGCGGGGCCGAGGTCGGCGGTGAGATCCTGCGCCGATGGGAGGGTGTGCTGGCGGGCCTGGAGTCCGATCCCATGTCGCTGGCCCACCAGATCGACTGGGTGGCGAAGTACCGGGTCATCGAGGGCTACCGTGACCGTCACGGTCTGAGCTGGACCGACCACAAGCTGGCGGCCATGGACCTGCAGTACCACGACGTCACCCCGCAACGCTCGCTGCACGCCCGGCTGGGCATGGAGCAGCTCCTGGATCCCGACTCTGTCATCGCCGCCATCACCGAGCCCCCCGAGACCACCAGGGCCTACTTCCGGGGCAAGTGCTTGCAGCGGTGGTCGTCGTCGATCGCCGCCGCCAACTGGGACTCGTTGGTGTTCGATCTCGGCGGCGACCCCCTGCGCCGAGTCCCAATGATGGAACCCCTGAGAGGAACCAAGGCCCACGTTGATGAATTGCCGAGTAGCGTGTCCAGCCCCGCCGAGCTACTCGAACGACTGGGCTCGTAGGAAGAAGAAGAGGCATCCCCATGGCAGAACGTGAACAAATCAAGAAACCAGCCCCCGCCCGAACAGAGGAGGAGGCGATCGAGGAGGTTCCCGCCACCAGCAAAAAAGGCGAGGAACTGAAGGCCGAACTGGACGATCTTTTGGACGAAATTGACGAAGTGCTGGAAGAGAACGCTGAGGACTTTGTGCGCTCGTACGTGCAGAAAGGCGGTGAATAGTACTGAAATGCTGTAAGATCTGTGGCGAGTTCAAGCCTCTTGACGCCTTCTACAAGATGAGGGGGATGCGGGACGGCCACCGCAACGAGTGCAAGCAGTGCAACTTGCAGCGGAAGCACGAACGCTATAAAGCGAATCCCGAACCGGTGAAGCGCCGGGTTCGACAGTGGCAGCTGGGCAATCCGGAGCGATATGCCGAGAATCAACGGCGCTGGCGTGAATCGGGCGGCAAGGCGATCAGCAATCGGAAGAGTCATTTGAAGCGGAAGTTCGGGCTGACGCCGGCGGACTACGAAGCCAAGTTGGCCCGCCAAGGCGGCGGCTGCGCCATCTGTGGTCGCAAACCGAGCGCGGGCCGCCAACTGGACATCGATCACGATCACCGGACCGGCGCGGTGCGAGGTCTGGTCTGTAACAGCTGCAACCAGGGTCTGGGACAGTTTCGGGAAGATCCGATCCGGCTGGGCTACGCGGCGTCGTACCTGCTGTTCTGGGAGGACCCGGAGCGCGAGCTGCCGGTCCGCCTGCTCATCGGCGGCTAGACCTGCGGCCCTTTCGGTGCGGGCGCGGGTAGGGTGCCAGACCCTATGAGCCTTCCGATGTTCCGCCCGCAGGACGGGCCCGGGCCGAGCTTCACCGACGTCCTCCGCCGGGTGGGACTTGACCCGTTTGCCCCGGTCGCGGCGGCCGCCGGACCGATGCCGTTCGACATCCGCCACGGCACCACCATCGCCGCCATCCGCTATATCGACGGGGTGGTCATGGTGGGGGACCGCCGGGCGACGGCCGGGTCCTCGATCGCCCACCGCACCATGGAGAAGGTCCACCCGGCGGATCGGCACAGCGGGGTGGCCATCGCCGGCTCCGCGGGCCCCGCCATGGAGATGGTGCGGCTCTTCCAGCTCCAGCTCGAGCACTACGAGAAGGTGGAGGGCTCGCCGATCAGCTTGGAAGGCAAGGCCAACCAGCTGTCGCAGATGGTGCGCTCCAACCTGGCCATGGCCATGCAGGGCTTCGTGGTCGTCCCCCTGTTCGCCGGCTTCGACGTGCGACGGGGAGTCGGGCGGATCTACACCTACGACCCGACCGGCGGCCGCTACGAGGAGACCGATTTCCACGCCGACGGCTCGGGGGGTCGCGACGCCCGGACCACTATCAAGCTGGGGTGGCGGCCGGATCTTTCCCGGGCGGACGCCATCGCCCTGGCGGTGCGGGCCCTGTGGCAGGCCGCCGACGAGGACTCGGCGACGGGCGGTCCGGATGCGGTCCGGGGGATCTATCCGACGGTGGCGACCATCACCGCCGCCGGCTTCGACCGGGCCGAGGAGGCCGAAGTGGCCGAGCGGTTCGCGGCGGTTGTCGCCAGTGAGGGGGCCCAGCGATGAGCATGCCGTTCTACGTGGCGCCCGAGCAGTTCATGAAGGACAAGGCCGACTTCGCCCGCAAGAACATCGCCCGGGGCCGGCCGCTGGTGGCGACGGTGTACCGCGAGGGAATCCTCATCTGCGCGGAGAACCAGTCGAAGTCGTTGCACAAGGTGAGCGAGATCTACGACCGCATCGCCTTCGCCGGCGTCGGCCGCTACAACGAGTTCGACTCCCTACGCCGGTCCGGGGTGCAACATGCCGACGTCAAGGGCTACCAGTTCAGCCGCGAGGACGTGGACGCCCGGTCCCTGGCCAACCTGTACGCGCAATACATGGGCAATGTCTTCACCCACGAGATGAAGCCGCTGGAGGTGGAGATCCTGGTGGCCGAGGTGGGGACCGAACCGGGCGGGGACCAGTTGTTTCACATCCTCTACGACGGGTCCGTCGTCGACGAGGACCGCTATTCGGTGCTCGGTGGCGAGGCCGAGGCCATCGCCGGGCGGTTGGAGCAGGGCTTCGAATCCGACTGGCACCTGGCGGGCGCCTTGCGTACCGCGGCCGGCGCGCTCGCCGGCCCGGACCGGACGCCAGTGGCCGCGGACCTCGAAGTGGCGGTCCTCATCCGCAGCAACGGCCGCCGGGCCTTTCAGCGCCTCGGCGACGACGAGGTGGCCGAGGCCCTCGGCACCCCGGCCCCGGCTGGCCCGGCGGACGACGCCGGTACGGGCGCCGGCGAGCCTGCGCCCGAGACCACCGAGGGCTGACCCGGACCGTTCTGCCCCAGGCCCGTCGTTGGAAATGGGCGCCGGCGGGGTAGAAAATGACATGGCGCTCGCCCGCCACAGCGACGGGCCGTCAAACATAAGGGGGGATGCCGCGATGTCATCACCGGCCGCAGAGGGGACCCCGGTTACCAGCGTGGTAGCGGTGCAGCCCGTCGCCGACCCGGCCCCGCTGGGATTGGCGGCGTTCGCCATGACGACGTTCGCCCTGAGCATCGGGAACACCAACGTTTGGGGGCCGGGAGCCGACGCGGCCCTGGCGTTGGCGCTCGTCTACGGCGGCGCGGTGCAGCTCTTTGCCGGGATGTGGGAGTTCGTCCGCAAGAACACGTTCGGCGCGCTCGCCTTCTCGTCGTACGGCGCGTTCTGGATCTCGTACTACGTGTTCGCCAAGTTCGTGGCCCCGGGCGTCAAGGCCAGCGACGCCCCGGTGGCGGTGGGGGTGTTCCTCCTGGGCTGGACGATCTTCACCTTCTACATGACGGTCCCGTCGCTCCGGGTGAGCGGAGCGGTGGCGGTCGTGTTCGTGCTGCTGACGGTAACCTTCCTGCTACTTACCGTCGGCGCGTTCGAGTCGAGCACCGGCTGGACCAAGGCCGGTGGCTGGGTGGGGGTGGCCACCGCCGCGGCCGCCTGGTACGCCTCGTTCGCCGGGGTCGTCAATGAGACGTTCAAGAAGACCATGATTCCGACGTTCCCGCTCGCCCCGTTGGCGGTTGCGGCGCCCAGGCAGCAGACTCCGAGGGTCTATTGAGGGAGGTCCAGGGATGGCAACGGACGACCAGACCAGGGATGCGGAGGTTTCCGAGGCCCAAATCGCGGTCCACTGGCGGGAGGAGGAGTATGTCGCTGCTCCGGTCAGCTTTATCTCCCAGGCCAACGCCGGCGATCCGAGTATCCGCGACCGGTTCCGTGAGGAGCGTTTCCCCGATTGCTTCAAAGAGTACGCCGAGCTGTTGAGTTGGGACGCGTACTGGCACACCACCCTGGACACCAGCAATCCGCCCTTCTGGAACTGGTTCGTCGGCGGCCGTCTCAACGCCAGCTACAACTGTGTTGACCGTCACCTCCAGCACAGCCGTGACAAGGCGGCTCTAATCTGGATTCCGGAGCCCGAGGACGAGGCCACGCAGGCCATCACTTACCAGGAGCTGTACCGGCGCGTCAACGAATTCGCCGCCCTGTTGCAGGACTTCGCCGGGCTCGAGGCGGGCGATCGGGTCACCTTCCACCTGCCGATGGTCCCCGAGCTGCCGGTCGCCATGTTGGCGTGCGCCCGCCTGGGGATCGTGCATTCGCAGGTGTTCGGCGGCTTCAGCGGGGCCGCGTGCGGCGAGCGGGTGGCCGATGCCCAGAGCCACGTGCTGGTGACGATGGACGGGTACTACCGCGGCGGCGACCTGCTCGACCACAAGTCCAAGGCCGACGAGGCGGTGGCCCGAGCGCACGACCTGGGCTTCGACGTCGAAAAAGTCCTCGTCTTCCGGCGCCGGCCCGGGGCGTACGCCTCGGCCAGCCCGATGGTCGCCGGCCGGGACTTCTTTGTCGACGAGCTGCTCGACCAGTATCGGGGCCGGATCATCGACCCGGTCCCGATGCCATCCGAGGCGCCGCTGTTCCTCATGTACACCAGCGGCACGACCGGCCGGCCCAAAGGGTGCCAGCACTCCACCGGTGGCTACCTCTCCTACGTGGCGGGCACGTCGAAGTACTACCAGGACATCCATCCCAGCGACACCTACTGGTGCCTGGCCGACATCGGCTGGATCACCGGGCACTCCTACATCGTCTACGGCCCCTTGGCGCTGGGCACCACCAGCGTCATCTACGAGGGGGTGCCGACCTACCCGGATCCGGGGCGACCGTGGCGGATCGCGGCGCGGCTGGGTGTCAACATCTTCCACACCTCGCCGACCACCATCCGCATGCTCCGCAAGGTCGGTCCCGACGAACCGGCCAAGTACGACTACCACTTCAAGCACATGACCACGGTCGGCGAGCCGATCGAGCCGGACGTGTGGCGCTGGTACCACGAGGTCGTCGGAAAGCGCCAGGCCGCCATCGTCGACACCTGGTGGCAGACCGAGACCGGTGGCTTCCTCGGCGCCACCCTGCCAGCGTTGGAGCCCATGAAACCGGGGAGCTGCGGTCCGGGGGTGCTCGGGATCTTCCCCGCGATCTACGACGAGGAAGGGACCGAGTTGCCGGCCGGGAGCGGTCGGGCCGGCAACATCTGCATCCGCAACCCGTGGCCCGGGATCTTCCAGACCATCTGGGGCCAGCCGGACCGGTTCGTCGACACCTACTACGCCAAGTACTGCCGGGACAAGGACAGCAAGGACTGGCGCGATTGGCCCTATTTCGCCGGCGACGGGGCCGTGCAAGCCGCGGACGGGTACTTCCGGATCCTGGGCCGGGTGGACGACGTGATCAACGTGGCCGGCCATCGCCTCGGGACCAAGGAGCTCGAATCGGCCAGCCTGGCCGTCGACGAGGTCGCCGAGGCCGCGGCCGTTCCCGTCATCGATGACGTGCGGGGCCGGGCGGTGGAGATGTACATCTCGCTGAAGCCCGGTGTCGAAGGCGGCCAGGACATCGCGGCCAAGGTCACCCGGATGATCGAGACGGAGATCGGCAAGATCGCCCGGCCCCAGAGCGTGTGGATCGTCGCCGACCTGCCGAAGACCCGATCCGGCAAGATCATGCGGCGGGTCATCGCCGGCATCTCCAACTTCGCGGACGTGGGGGACATCACCACGCTGGCCAACCCCGAGATCGTCGAGAGCATCCGCCACCAGGTGCAGGGGGAGAAGGCGGCGCGGGGCACCGTGCCCCGGGAGCTCTCCCCCGAGGAGCTGGAGGAGATCAAGTCGTTCGGGTCGGTCGACTGACACTCGACGCCGACCGGCCGGAGGACCGGAGCCGGTTCAGGGCAGCAGTCTGCCGGCCACCACCACCGAGACCATGATCAGCAGCGCGACCGCGGCAACCACCTGGCGGGCGCTCCAACCGAAGAGCACGGCCCGCCGGGTGGTCACGGCCTCCCACCCCTCCGGGGGGTCCTCGTAGGCCGCTTCCAGCTCGTCGGCGAGCAGCAGGTCGCTGGCGATCGGCTCGTCGGCGGAGCTCACCCACACCGATACCGCGCCGATCGGGTACGGGCCACCCACCGCGCCGCGCAGCTCGGTCACGATCCCGTCCGCGCCGAGACGGGCGGCGATGACTTGGGCGTGGAACCCGTCAGGAACGGTGCGGAGATGCACCATGGGACTGGAGAGGCCCCACCGCGAAGGAGTCGCGGTCATTACGACCGAGAGTAGCGCCTTGGGCGCTAGCGTGCGCCTCAGGTATGGATCGACGCATCTTCGGCCTGGAGAACGAATACGGGGTCACCTGCACCCTGCGGGGTCAACGCCGCCTGAGCCCGGACGAGGTGGCGCGGTACCTGTTCCGGCGGGTGGTGAGTTGGGGGCGTTCGTCCAACGTGTTCCTGGAGAACGGCGCCCGGCTGTACCTGGACGTCGGTAGCCATCCCGAGTACGCCACCCCCGAATGCGACTCCATCGCGGACCTGGTCGTCCACGACAAGGCGGGGGAGCGGATCCTCGAGCACCTGGTCAACTCGGCGGAGGCCCGGCTGCGGGAGGAGGGCATCCGGGGAGTCGTGTACCTCTTCAAGAACAACACCGATTCCGCCGGGAACTCGTACGGCTGCCACGAGAACTACCTCACCAGCCGACGCGACGACTTCGGTCACTACGCGGAGGTGCTGATCCCCTTCCTGGTGTCGCGGCAGATCTACGCCGGCTCCGGCAAGGTGCTGCAGACGGCGCGCGGCGCCATGTACTGCATCAGTCAGCGGGCCGAGCACATCTGGGAAGGGGTGTCGTCGGCGACCACCCGCAGCCGCCCGATCATCAACACGCGCGACGAGCCGCACGCCGATGCCGAGCGGTTTCGCCGGCTGCACGTCATCGTCGGCGACTCCAACATGAGCGAGTACGCCACCTTCCTCAAGGTGGGCACGACCAGCATCCTCCTGCGCATGCTCGAGGATCCGGGTGTCGTGCTGCGCGACATGACGTTGGAAAACCCCATCCGGGCCATCCGGGAGATCAGCCACGACACCACCCTGCGCCGCCGGGTCCGGTTGGCGAACGGCCGGGAGGCCAGCGCCCTCGACATCCAGGGCGAGTATTTCAACCGGGCCAAGCGCTACCAGGAGACGCGAGGGCTGTCCGTCCTGGAGGACCGAGCCCTGGCCATGTGGGAGCATTGCCTCAAGGGGCTGGAGAGCGACCCCTGGTCCCTGGACCGCGAGTGCGACTGGGTGATCAAGCACCGCCTGATCGAGCACTACCGCAAGCGGGAGGGCGTACCGCTGACCCACCCGAAGGTGGCGTTGATGGACCTCCAGTATCACGATGTCAGCCGCGAGCGGGGGCTCTTTTACAAAATGCAGCAGCGCGGGCTGGTCGAACGGACCTGCACCGACGAGGACATCGAGATCGCCGTGGATCAGCCGCCGCAGACGACCCGAGCCAAGCTGCGGGGGGAGTTCATCCGCCGGGCCAAGGAGCGCCGCCGGGACTTCACGGTCGACTGGGTCCACCTCAAGCTCAATGACCAGGCCCAGCGGACCGTGCTCTGCAAGGACCCGTTCAAGTCCCGCGACGAACGGGTTGAGAAGCTGATCGCCTCGCTCTAGCGGCCATGGATCGCTTGGAGCGCCTTGTCAACCTGGTCGCGGCCCTCATCGACACCCGCCGCCCCCTGACCCGGGAGGAGATCCACGCCCGGATCGAGGGCTACTCGGATGACCCGGACGCCTTCCGGCGCAACTTCGAGCGCGACAAGGAGGTGTTGCGCCAGATGGGGTTGCCCCTCGCCACCGAGCAACTCGATCCCAACCACCCCGACCAGGTGGGCTACCGCATCCCGAGGGAGCAGTACGAGTTGCCGGATCCAGGGCTCGCCGAGGACGAGCTGGCCGCGTTGCGGCTGGCGTCGGCCGCGGTGCAGATGGACGGCGTCGGCGGCCGGGAGGCCACCGTGCGGGCCCTGCGGAAGCTGGCCGGGGCGGCCACCGGGGCGACGGAGGGGGCGCCGGCCGAGGTCGAACCCGTCGGCGCCGGCCTGGCCGCGTTGCCAGGCGGCGAGGCGGTGGCGGCCGCCTTCGGCGCCATTGCCGAGCGTCGCCGGGTGCGCTTCGCCTATCGCGGTGAGGCCCGGTTGGTGGACCCGTGGCGGTTGTCGTTCCGCCGGGGCCAGTGGTACCTGGCCGGCCTGGACCACCACCGCGGCGAGGAGCGCCTGTTTCGCCTCGACCGGGTCGAGGGGGCGGTGATGGCAGACGGCCCGCCCGACGCCTTCGCCCGGCCGGCAGGCGGCGACGCCGGTCCGCCCGCGGCCTGGCGGATCGGCGACGACGAGGAGGTGGTCGCCGAGCTGCTGGTCGACGCCGAACAGGCTCGCTGGGCCCTCGACGCCCTGGGCGCCGACGCCGTGACCGAACGCCGCCCGGACGGGGCCATCGTCTTCTCAGTCGGCATCACCAACGTGGTGGCCTTCCGGTCCTTCGTGATCGGCTTCCTGGACCACGCCGAGATCCTGGGCCCGCCCGGGCTGCGGGCCGACCTGGTCGCCTGGTTGTCGGAGCTGGCCGACGAAGAGCTGGCCGACGAAGAACTGGCCGACGAAGAACCGGCCGGCGCCAACGAGCGGCGCGCCGATGCCTAAGCCGGCGGCCGAGGAGCGGCTGGGTCGCCTGCTCGCCATCGTGCCCTGGGTCGCGGCCCACGACGGCCCCGAGGTGTCCGAGGTGTGCCGCCGATTCGGGGTGGGGGAGGAGGAGCTCCTGGAGGACCTCAACCTGCTCTTCCTGTGCGGCGTGTACCCCTTTACTCCCGACGTGCTCATCGACGTGGACGTGGCCGATGGCCGGGTGTGGATCCGCATGGCCGACTACTTCCGCCGCCCGCTGCGGTTGAGCCCGCAGGAGGGGCTGGCCCTGGTGTCCGCCGGGTCCACCCTGCTGTCGGTGCCCGGCGCCGACGCCGATGGCGCCCTGGCGACGGCGCTGGCGAAGCTGGAGAACGTCCTGGGCGTCGGCAGCGAGGACGGGTTGGACATCGAACTGGCGCAGGTAACCCCGACGGTCCTCAACGCGGTCCGGCAGGCGGCCGACGCCCATCGGAAGGTGGAGCTCGATTACTACTCGTTCGGGCGAGACGGGCACAGCACCCGGGTGGTGCAACCGTGGCGGGTGTTCAACGCGACCGGCCAGTGGTACCTGTCCGGGTGGTGCGAGTCGGCCCGCGCCGAGCGGCTGTTCCGAGTGGATCGCATCAGCCGGGCCGAGGTCCTGGCGGCCGGCTTCGATGCGCCGTCCGATCGCGGGGCCGGGGCCACCGAGGTCTACCACCCGGCGCCCGACGACCCACGCGTGGTGCTCGACCTCGATCGGCCGGTCCAGTGGATCGCCGAGCAGTACCCCAACGAAGGGGTGGAGATCCGGGTGGACGGGGTGTTGCGCGTGATCCTGCGGACCAGCCAGACGGCCTGGCTGGAGCGGCTGCTGCTGCGAGCCGGCCCGCACGCCCGCCTCGTCGCCGGCGCCCCCGGGGTGCGGGCCGCGGCCGCCGCCCGGATCCTGGCTCGCTACCGCCGCTGAGCGGGGCCCGGCCCGGCGCCCCCCGGCGCGGGTCGCCGGTGACGGCGGCCGATGACGGCGGGCCAGCTGGGTTCGGTATCGTCTCCCGTCGTGTCCCTGCCCGTCCCCGCCGATCCGGCCGCGCACGACCCGGCGCCGACTCCCGAACCTACGGCGGCCGGCGCGTCCCGCCGAACGGCCCGGGTGGCCATCGAATGGGGCGTCATCCTGGTGGTGGCGGTGGTGGCCGCCATCCTCATTCGCAGCTTTGTCGTCCAGCCGTTCTTCATCCCGTCCGGTTCGATGGAACCGACCCTCAAGGTGGGGGACCGGGTCCTGGTCAACAAGGTCAGCTATGACCTGCACGGCGTGCACCGCGGGGACATCATCGTTTTCAGCAAACCCCCCAACGACAACACGCCGGGAGTCAAGGACCTGATCAAGCGGGTGATCGGACTGCCGGGCGAGGTCATCTCCTCGGGCCCCCAGGGCGCCATCTACATCAACGGCAAGCTCCTCCACGAGCCCTGGCTGAGCGCCGCGGCCCTGGCGAATCCCGGGCCGCCCGTGCCCCGCACGGTGGTCCCGCCGGGGGAGTACTACGTCATGGGCGACAATCGCGGGGACTCCTCCGACTCGCGGGTCATCGGTCCCATCCCCCGGAAGCTCATCGTCGGCCGGGCCTTCCTGCGGGTGTGGCCCTTGTCGCGCCTCGGGACGCTCTGACCCGCGGGGTCCCGCCCCGGTAGGAGTCTGCCTCAGACCGCCGCGATGGCCGCCATGAGGCGGTCGACGTGATCGGAGTACACCCCGTCCACCTGCAGGGCCAAGAGGCGGGCGATCTCCGCCGTCGCCTGGGCGTCCCACGCCAACGCCCGCAGCCCCGCCTCATGCACCACCTGGACCCGCGCCGCGGTCCAGGCGCTGCGATGCAGATTGAGGGCGTCGATCCCCGCGGCGCGGAGCGACCGGGCATGCGGCTCGAGGCCTTCGGTGATCCGCTCCGCCCGGATGGATTCCACCAACTGCACCTCGGCGTCGGCGGCGCGCCAGTCGGCCAGGAGCCGCCAGTCGTCATGGCACAGCCACAAGCGGTCACGGGCTCCGGCCTGCGTGGCCACCGCCAGGATGCCAGCCAGGGCGGCGGGGTCCTTGACGTCCAGGGACAGGTCGAACCCGACCCCGCACTCCTGGTACAGGTCGGCCAGGGTTGGGATGTGGGGCGGCAGGGCCGATCGCGGCTGGGCGCCGATCGGGCGCCGCCGCCACCGGGGCCCGGTGACCCCGTCGTGGTCCAGGACGACCTGCCCGTCACCGGTGATCCAGGCGTCGCTCTCCAGGCCCGTCGCCCCCAGCGCCAGGGCCCGGGCGAAGGCGTCGAGGGTGTTCTCGCGGCGCTCGGCGCGCGCCCCCCGATGGGCGAAGCCGATCGCCGGCCCGGCCCGGGGCGGGAGGGGATGCACCAATCCATCCTGGCTGATGCGCTATACCGGTTGCACGGGCCGGGGCGGGCGGCTTGGACCTGGGTCTCAAGCCGGGCGGGGGAGGTGCCGATGCCATTGGTACGAAGACCGGCATCCCGGAAGTTGAGGAGGAACCTCGAGGTGGCAACAGTCAAGGCCACGTGCCCCACGTGTGGCGATGTAGAGCTCAGAGCCGCCACCGTGCGGGTGCAAGAGTGCGTGTCAACGGGAGCTACGGCCTATTCCTTTCTCTGCCCGCGTTGCCGGGTCATGGTCAACAAGGCCGCCAGCGAGCGCGTCGTGTCGGCCCTGGCGGACGTCGGCGTGACGATCACCCGCTGGTCGTTGCCGGCCGAGCTGGCGGAGGTCAAGCTCGGTCCTCCCATCACCCACGACGACCTGCTCTCCTTCCATCTGGCCCTGCGGGGCGACAGCTGGCAGCAGGAACTGGCCGGGCTGCGGCGAACGTCATGAGCGTGACGGCGGCGCAGTGAGCACCCTGTGGCTGCTCCCCCTGGCGGTGGGCGCCGCCGGCGCTGTGGCCCTCGGGATCGTGACCCGTCGGTTGGCTGGCGAGCTGGCGGCCCTGCGCCGGTCGCTCCGACCCCTCCGAGCCGCACCCCATAGAGAAGCGCCACCACTACACTCGCCCTGATGCTGAACTTCAGCCCCGAGAAGCTGTTTCTCGTGGGCCTCATCGCGTTGGTCGTGCTGGGACCGCACCGCCTGCCGCAAGCCGCCCGGACGCTCGGTCGCGTCGTCGCCGAGCTGCGCCGCGTCTCGTCGAGTTTTCAGGACGAGGTCCGGGGGGCGCTCGCTGAGCCGACCGAGGCCCTCCACGCCGTGGTGGGTGAGTTCCGCCCGCCCGACGTCCGGCGCTCGGTCCGCGACGCCATCACCAATACCCTGGCCCCGCCGGCCCAACCCCCCTCGGGCCAGCCCCCCTCGGGCCGGATGACCGATGTGCCGACGACCGATGTGCCCTCGAGCGCCGCCGGGCCCCTCGCGGCACCCGACGACCCATCGCTGAACTGAGTGTGCCAGTGAGGGTGACAGCCAGTGGCTGTCGCTGACCGACGGATCGGGCCCGTCCCGGAGCCCGCCGACGACGAACAAGGCAAGATGTCCTTGTTCGAGCATCTGGCGGAGCTGCGGAAGCGGGTGATCATCTGCATCGTCGCGGTCACCGTGACGACGGTGGTGGCCTGGTTCTTCTACGACGACGCCTTGCGCTTCATGCTGCAGCCGTACCACTCGTTCCTGGCCCATCACCGGCAGAAGGACATCTCCCAGGGCAACCTGGTCGCCAGCGGCCCGCTCGAAGGGTTCACCACCCGGCTCAAGGTCAGTGCCTACGGCGGGATCGCCCTGTCGTCGCCGGTGCTGTTCTGGGAGCTGTGGCGCTTCATCACCCCGGGCCTGTACAAAAACGAGAAGCGCTACGTGATCCCCTTCGTCGCCTCGGCGGTGGTGCTCTTCAGCGCCGGCGTCACCACCGCCATCCTGGTGTTCCCGAAGGCCCTGACCTGGCTCATCGACGTGAGCGGGACGGGCGTGGTCCCCCTGTTCTCGCCGGCGCGCTACTTCACCCTGTACGTCTCCATGTGCCTCATCTTCGGGGCGGTGTTCATGTACCCCCTCGTGGTGGTGTTCCTGGAGGTCTCCGGGGTGGTGCCCAGCGCGAAATGGCGCCACTGGCGGCGTCCCGCCATCGTCATCATCTGCCTCATCGCGGCGGTGATCACGCCCAGCAGCGACCCCTTCTCGTTCCTGGCCATGGCCGTCCCGATGCTCATCTTCTACGAGGGGTCGATCCTCGTCGGTCGAGCCCTGCACAAGTAGGGTCGACCCGTGTCGACTCGGGACCGCTTCGTGGCCCAGCTGGGCTTCGAGTTGGACGGGTTCCAACGGCAGGCGTTGGACGCCCTCGATGGCGGCGGGAGCGTGGTGGTGGCTGCCCCCACCGGCTCGGGCAAGACCGTGGTGGCCCAGTATGCGGTGGATCGGGCCCTGGCTTCGGGCGGCAAGGCGTTCTACACCACCCCGCTGAAGGCCCTCTCCAACCAGAAGTACGCCGAGCTGGTTCGCCGCCACGGGGCGAGCGCGGTCGGACTGCTGACCGGGGACAACGCCATCAACGGCAACGCCCCCGTCGTCGTCATGACGACCGAAGTGTTACGCAACATGATCTACGCCTCCGCCCCCGCCCTCGACGGCCTGCGCTACGTGGTGCTCGACGAGGTGCATTACCTGCAGAACGCCTACCGGGGCCCGGTCTGGGAGGAGGTGATCATTCACGCCCCGCCGGGTGTGGACCTGGTCTGCCTGTCCGCCACAGTGTCGAACGCCGAGGAGCTGGCGGACTGGATCCGCACCGTACGGGGCGAGACCACCGCCATCATCGAGGATCGCCGGCCCGTCGCCCTCCACGACCTCTACCTGCTGGGCGACAAGGGGGCCGAGCAGCTCCTGCTGTTGCCCACCCTGGTCGACGGCCGGCCCAACCCGGAGGCCGCGGCCCTCGACTCCAAGACCCTCCGCCATCCGGGGATGCGCGGCCGGCCGCGTGGGCGCCTCTTCACCCCCCGCCGGGTGGAAGTCCTGGAGCTGCTGGAGGAGTACGACATGCTCCCGGCCATCTACTTCATCTTCAGCCGGGCGGCCTGCGACGACGCCGTGACCCAGTGCGTCCGCGAGGGAAAGCGCCTCACCTCGGCCGATGACCGGCGCCAAATCCGGGCCATCGCCGAGCAGTACGTCGACGCCCTGACCGACGAGGACCTGGCCGTGCTCGATTACGCAGGGTGGCTCACCGGGCTGGAGGCGGGCTACGCCGCCCACCACGCCGGCATGGTGCCCCCCTTCAAGGAGGCGGTGGAGGCCTGCTTCGCGGCCGGACTGGTCAAAGCGGTCTTCGCCACCGAGACGCTCTCGCTCGGCATCAACATGCCCGCCCGGTCCGTGGTCATCGAGAAGCTCACCAAGTTCACCGGCGAACGCCACGAGTTCCTGACGCCCGGGGAGTACACCCAGCTCACCGGCCGGGCCGGTCGCCGGGGCATCGACGAGGTGGGCTACGCGGTGGTGCTGTGGTCGCCGTTCGTGCCCTTCGACCAGGTGGCCGGGTTGGCCGGGGCGCGCTCCTACGCCCTCACCAGCAGCTTCCGGCCCACGTACAACATGGCGGCCAACCTGGTGCGGCGTTACCGACCCGACGTGGCGCATCACCTGCTCAACCTGTCGTTCGCCCAGTACCGGGCGGATAGCGACGTGGTCCGGCTCGAGACCCAGCTCGACCGGACCGCCGCCGCCCTCGCCGAGGCCCGGGCCGCGGCCGTCTGCGACCGGGGCGACGTCGAGGAGTACCGCCGCCTGCTGCGCGCCAGCGAGGAGTCCGCCCGGCAACGGCCGTCGATGACGGCGGAGGTGACCGCGGCCCTGGAACGGGTCCGGCCCGGCGACGTGCTCATCGTGCCGGGCGGCAAGTCCGGCGGCCGGGTGGCCGTCCTGTCGACGTCGCGCCGGAGGGGGGGCGACATCCGGGTCCGGGCCGTGACGCCTGACCGGCGGCTGGTCTCCCTGGGACCGCGGGACTTTCCGGCCCCGCCCGCAGCGGTGGCTCAGTTGGGGATGCCGGTCCCGTACGCCCCGCACAACGCCGGGTTCCAGCGCCAGGTCGCCTCGGCGCTGATCGCGGCCCGGCTGCGGACCGTGCCGGCGGCGGCCCGGTCGCCGGTCGCCCGCCGGCAGTGGCGGGGTGAGGTGGCACTGGCCCAGGCCACCGCGGCGGCGGGCCACCCCGTCGCCAACTGCCCCGACGCCCGCACCCACCTGCGGGCCCTGGAGCGCGCCGACCGTCTGGTCCGCGACGCCGAACGGCTCGAGCGCCGGGTCAAAGGACGCATCGAGTCACTGGCCCGCCAGTTCGATCGGGTCCTGCGGGTCCTCGAGGCGTGGGGGTACGTGGACGGCTGGGCGTTGACCGCGTCCGGCGAACGCCTGGCCGGCATCTACCACGAGTCCGATCTGCTGATCGCCGAGTGCACCGCCCAAGGCCTGTTCGACGGATTGGAGCCGGCCGAACTGGCCGGTCTGGTCTCGGTGTTCACCTACGAAGCCCGGGGACAGGGAGAGCCGACGACGTGGTTTCCGAACCCCCGACTGCGCCACCGGTGGGTGGAGATCGACCGGCTGGCCGCCGAGCTCAACGGGGCCGAGGAGGAAGCCGGCCTCCCCCTGACCCGCCGGCCGGCACCCGGGTTCGTGGGCCTGGCGCACGCCTGGGCGGCCGGCGAGGACCTCGCCGAGGTCATCGCCGACGACGAGATGTCCGGCGGGGATTTCGTCCGCAACGTCAAGCAACTGATCGATCTGCTCCGCCAACTCGGCGACCGGGCCGCCGATCCGGCGACTCCAGCCACCGCGGCCAGCGCCCGCCAGGCCGCCGACCGGCTGTTTCGCGGCGTGGTGGCGGCGTCGTCGGTGCTGGGCGGCTGAACGCCCGCAGGGGGGCGACGGCCCCCCTCCTGCCATCCCCCACGGGGGGACCGGTGCGCCCTTAGGCTGGGCCACCGCGATGGGGTACCTGGAGAGCGGCATCTATGCGGTCGAGCAGTGGACCGAGGAGGAGGCGGAGGTCCTCCGGCGGTACTTCACGAACCTCGACGGGCCGGTGTTTGCCCTGGTCAACCTGCCCGAAGTGGTCAAGGGAGCCCTGTTCGCCCGGTACTCCCGGACCGCCAAGAGCCTGCGTCGGCTGTTCCTCGACGAGTTCGTCGGCGACCTCGACATCAGCGGCGACCACGGGGTGGACGCCACCGTCGGGCTGGCCCGGGCCGAGCAGCTCTACGACCGGGTGTTCTTCGAGTACGGCGACGACTCGGTGGCCCAGCTGGGCGGGGTGCACCTGGCGTGCGAACAGGCGTCCAACCTGCTCACCAAGGTGCTCGAGCGGGGCCGGCTCATGTCGTACATGGAGAAGTCGACCCGCTACGTGGCCTACGACAGCCGCCTCCCCAATGGACGGTATCGGTATTTCCGGGCGCCGGAGGTGCTCGATTCCCCGTTGGGGGCCCGCTACGTCGGCGACATGGACCGGCTCTTCGACGCCTATGCCGAGCTGCTGCCGGTCATGCAGAGCTGGTTCGCGGCCCGCCACCCCAAGGCTCCGGACGACTCCGACTTCGTGTGGCGGCAGTCGATCCGGGCGAAGGCGTTCGACGCCCTGCGGGGCATGCTCCCGGCCGCGGCGAGCTCCAACCTGGGCATCTACGCCAGCGGCCAGGCCTACGAAGCCCTGCTGATCCGCATGCGGGCCCACCCGCTGCCTGAGGCCCGCACCTATGCGGGGTTGATGCTGACCGAACTGCGCAAGGTGATCCCCTCGTGGGTCAAACGGGTCGACGTCGACGACCGCGGGATGGCCCACTCGGACTACCGGGAGCACAACGACCGGCAGATGCACGAGCTGGCCGCCGGCCTGCTGGGCGACGATCAGGCGGCGGTGCCGGCGGCGCCGGGCGGGGATCCGGAGGTGACCCTGCTCGACTGGGATCCCGACGCCGAACTCAAGATGGTGGCGGCCATGCTCTACCCCTACAGCGACCTGCCCGAACATCGCATCCACGAGCGGGTGGCGGCCATGTCCGAAGCGGAACGGCTGCGGGTGGTGCGGACCTACGCGGGTGACCGCCGCAACCGGCGGCACCGACCGGGCCGAGCCTTGGAGCGCTGCGACTACCGCTTCGACGTGCTCTCCGACTACGGCGCCTTCCGGGACCTGCAACGGCATCGGCTCCTCACCGTGGAGTGGCAGGACCTGACGCCCGCCCACGGGTACACCCTCCCGAGCGCGGTCGCCGACGCCGGCGCGGGGGACGCCTACGCCGCCACCATGGCCCGCTCGGCCACCCTCCACGCCGCCTTGGACGAGCGCTTCGGCCGCACCGAGGCGGCGTACGCGGTGGCGCTGGCCTACCGCGTCCGCTACGTCATGCAGTTCAACGCCCGGGAGGCCATGCACCTGATCGAGCTGCGGACCAGTCCCCAGGGGCACCCGGAATACCGGAAGGTCTGCCAGCAGATGTACCGGCTGATCCGGGACAAAGCCGGCCATCGCGCCATCGCGGCGCTGATGTCCTACCTGGACGACGCCGACTACGAGCAGGACGGGTTGGAGCGCTTGGACGGCGAGCGCCGGGCCGCGTCCCGCCGCCAACAGACCAAACTCTAACGCTGCAGTTGAGCTTGAGAGTCACCCTAAAGCCGTGAATAATGTTGAAAGAGGGGTTGATGAGGCTCCTGTTGATATTGTAGGTTTACCCGGCGGGCGGAGGGAATGGACCTCCAGGAGCAATGCGTCTTCAATTCCCCCGTCGATTTCGCCGATGTGACCCGCCCCGGCCCAGGCCGCGGTGGTCGGCCGCGCCGCCGTCGGCCGGCGGGGGAGCGAGCGAGCCCGCCGTCTGGGGCGAGGCGGGCGACAGGGGTGAACTGGCTGCCGGCCCGGTTCGACGGCCGCGCCGGGCCGGTTGGCTCCGCACGCTGCCCGTGGTGGTGGTGAGCCTGGGCCTGCTGGCGGGCGCCGGCGCGGCCGGCTTCGCCACCCACTCCTACGTGGTGCAACCCGGTGACAGCCTCTGGGCCATCTCCCGGGCCAACGGGCTTTCCGTCGCCCAGCTGGCCGCGGCCAACAACATGAATCAGAACGACCTGCTGCTGATCGGGCGCCAACTGCAGATTCCTTCGAACGCGCCCTCGACGCCGGCTGGCCAGGTCGCCCAGGCCGCGCCGTCGGCCAGCGCCACCGGCGCCGCCGCCGCCAACCCCTGGACGTTCTGCGCCACCTTCACCCCCCAGGGCGGACCGTGGGGAGTGCTCCCGGATCTGCTCCAGCAGTCACCCGACCGCTTGGCCCTCCAGCCCCTGTTCATGAAGTGGGCCCGCTACTACAACCTGTCGCTGCCCCTGCTGGAGGCCATCGCCTGGCAGGAATCCGGGTGGCAGCAGGGCGTCGTCTCCCCGGTCGGCGCCATCGGGACCGGGCAGATCATGCCGGACACCGCCAAGTTCATCACCGGCAACCTCATCGGCATGCATCTCGACATCAACTCGGTCTCGGACAACATCCGCATGGCGGCCGCGTTCCTCGCTTACCTGGCGGGCGTGGAAGGCAACAACCAGTGCGCGACCATCGCGGCCTACTACGAGGGCCCGGTCAACCTGAGCCAGTCCGGCGTCTTCCCCGAATCGCAGGCGTACGTCGCCAGCGTCGAAGCGCTGCTGCCTCGCTTCGAGTAGCCGCCTCGCTTCGAGTGGTCAGGCCCGGCCCGGATGACGCTCCGAGTGGCCGGAGACCGAATGGGGCCATCCGGATTGTTGGGAATCTTTTTTCAGACCAGCTGACCTGCACCAACGCGCGAAAGGGCTGGTCAGCGAGGCACGGCTCCGCTTGACGGGACCCCTTCCGGTGGGCAGCATCGTGGCGCATCAATTGTGGCATCCCGGTGGGTTCGCCACGCGAGGGCAGGGTGACCAGCAGACTAAGTAGACAACGTCGGTCCTACGCCGGTGGCTTGCAAGCCGGGGGGCGCTGCACCAGACGGCACCAACGGTCGGCTCGGTCACTCTGCCCGCCCTTTTTGACGTGGCGGGGCAGATGGGGAATACCGGAGGGCCCGGACTCGTTCAGGCTGTGACCGAGCGGGTCCGGCGGGGTCTAGTATCCGCCGCCGACGAAGCCGACCCATCGCCCCTACTTTCGCAGTTCCGTAGTTCTGCGTGCGAAGGACGCCACCCATGCCAAAAGACGATCTAGACGACGACATCCTCG
The DNA here is from genome assembly GCA_963702305.1 of uncultured Acidimicrobiaceae bacterium. GTDB lineage: Bacteria > Actinomycetota > Acidimicrobiia > Acidimicrobiales > Palsa-688 > PALSA-693. The sequence goes on from CAVPBX010000002.1 coordinate 152,717, forward strand.
ACGAACAGGCGGACCTACCGGAAGATCTCGACGAAGAAGACCTCGAGGAGCTCGACGAGGACGAAGACGAGGTCATCGACGAAGAGGCGATCATCGATGACGACGAGATCGAGACCGTTGACGAGGTACCCGTCGAGGTCGAGGCCAAGGCCACCCGTGACGACGAGGACGACGACGAGGAAGAAGAGGACGAGGACTCCGACGACGTGGAGGCCAGTCTCGACGTGATCCTCAAGGAGCGCCTGGTCGTCCCCGACGACGACGAGGACGCCGAGGACGAAGAGGAAGTCGGCGACCCCGACGAACGCGGTGACAGCCCCCTTCGGGTGTTGCCCAAGCAGCCCGGCGAATTCGTGTGCCAGTCCTGCTTCTTGGTCAAGCATCCCAGCCAACTCGCCGACGAGGACCGAATGCTGTGCCGAGACTGCGTGTGACCTGGCGCGCGGCCCGTTGACGGGGCAGGATCGCTCCGTGCCGGAATCGCATTCGCCGCTCGACGTGGCGATGGACCTGCTCGTCTACGCCCCGATCGGCTTCGCCTTGTCGGCCGCGGAGGAGATCCCCAAGCTGGCGGCCAAGGGCCGCGCCCAGCTCGGCGGCCAGATCGCGATGGCCAAGGTGGTCGGGCAGTTCGCCGTGGCCCAGGGCCGCAAGGAGCTGACCCGCCGGTTCTCGCCGGCCGCCACCACCGGCCCCGGGCCGGTTCCGCCGCCCGGACCCCATCGAACCGAGTCGGCCGCGCCGCCGGCCGATGGCGACGGGCTGGCGCCGGACACCACCTTCGAGGACCTGCTGGCCCAGTCGGGGCCCGGGCCGGGCGGCGCCGACGGCGGCAGCCGCCCGGCGGTCGGCGCCCAGTCGGGTCCGACGCCGACGCCGGCCGGGGCGGCGCGGCCGGACCCGGGTGCGCTCGCCATCCCCGGGTACGACTCGCTGGCCGCGTCGCAAGTGGTGCAGCGGCTGGCCGGGCTGTCAGAGGAGGAGCTGGCCGCCGTGGGAGCCTACGAGAGCGCCCACCGGGGCCGCCGCACCATTCTGACTCGGGTGCGCCAACTGCAGGACCGCTGAGCGGCGGGGTCGGTGGAGGACGCCCGAGTGGCGACGGCCGCCGACATCCCCGCGCTGGCGACGCTCTGGGGCATGGCCGAGGCGGAGCTCGACGGCCAGCGGGGCGGCGCCCTGCTGGCGGGCAGCATGGTCAGCCCCGAACCCCGCGACCTGGCCCTCCGGATGGTCCTCGACGACGATGAGCGGCTGATCGTGCTGGGCACCCTCGACGCGGTCGAGGTGGGCTTCGCCTCGGTCCGCCGCGATCAGGCGCGCCGCGAACCGGTCGGCGTGATCGAGGCGATCTACGTCGAGCCGGCGGCCCGGCTGGTCGGGGTGGGGGAGGCCATGGTCGACCTGGTGAGCAGCTGGTGCGCGGCTCGGGGCTGCCGGGGCATCGACGCCCCGGCCCTGCCGGGCAACCGGGCGGCCAAGGCGTTCTTCGAGGACCACGGGTTCGTCGCTCGCCTGCTCGTCATGCATCATCCGCTCGCCGAGCCCGCCGCGGGGGAGCATGGCTGACTGGCGACCCGAGGTCTGTGTCGGCGCGGTGGCGGTGGACGAGGATCAGATCCTGCTGATCCGCCGGGGCCGAGGCCCGGCCCAAGGCGTGTGGTCGGTGCCGGGGGGGCGGGTGGAGGCGGGGGAAACCCTGGCGGAGGCCGTGGTCCGGGAGCTGGCGGAAGAGACCGGGCTGGAGGGCGTCTGCGAACAGTTCCTCGGCTGGGTGGAGCGCATCGGCGACGGTCACCACTTCGTCATCCTCGACTTCTGGGTGACGATCGTGGCCGGCGTCGAGCCGGTCGCCGGCAGCGACGCCGCCGAGGCGGCATGGGTCGCGCTCGACCAGGTGGCCGAGCTAACGCTCGCCGAAGGCCTCGCCGAGTTCCTCCACGACCACGGGATCCTGGCCGCCTTCAGCTGACGTCATCTCGACCGGGGCCGGATCCGGTTTCGGCGGGGTCGGGGCCCGGCGGCCGGCCATGGGGGCGGGCGGGGGAGGGATGGCAATCCCGAGCATCGCGGCCAACGCCGGTATGCGCCCGGACTGCTGCTGGGCCGCCCGCCGGAGCTCCGGGCTGGGGTCGGTCGGCAGGCCGACGGGTTTGACGGTGCGCCGCACGGGGGAGGCGGCGACCGCGTCGATGAGGGCCAGCCACCGGTCCGCCGGGGTGTCGGGGGCCATCGCCTGCGCCGCGGCGTCGCTCAGCCGCTCGGTGAGCCCGGCTTCGAGGCGGGCCGCAGGTTCGGGGGGGCGGCCGGCGAGGCGCAGGGCCCGCACCACTCGGTTCTCATCGAGATGTTTGGCCACTTCGCCGGACCACTGCTGCCGGAGGGTGTCGACGCGCCGGTCGAGGGCTTCCCGCAAGGTGGCGGCCAGGGCCCGGGTCTCGTCGTCGCGGGCGACGTCCGATCCGGCGACCACCGACCGGAGGTCCCGCAGGGAGATGTCCTCGACGTCTTTGGCCGCGGCCTCGGCCCGGTCGTGCCATTCGGCGGCCTTCAGCCGGGGCAGGAGGGCCTCGGCCATGGCCACCAGTTGGTCCATGTGGGGGGCCGGGCGGCCCTCGCCGATGGCTTTCTCCCGCTCGAGGTGCAAGGCGGTCCGCACCGCGGGGATGCCGCCCCGGAGCACCTGCTCGGCGATCGGCTGCTCCTCCGGCGGCAGCGACGCCATCACCGCCTGACGGTGGGCCCGGCCCGGATTGAAACGCCGGGCCCGCCGCTCGCCGGTCGCGTCGCTTCCGGCTTCCCGTTCCCCCCTCGCGGCCCTTTCCCCCCGTCCGGCCCTTTCCTCCCTCCCGAGCTCCGCCCGGCCGGTCACCCGTCGCCGGGCGGGAGGGTCGCGGGCTGGCCGCGGCTCGGGCCGGCCGCTCGGGCCGCCCGGCCCGTTCGGGCCGGTCACTGCGACCGGGGCGCTCCGACCGCTCGGGCCGTCCGGCTGGCGTGGCGCCGTCGGGCCGGTCGTCGCGGCCCGCGGGGCTGGGGCGGCGACCCGGGTGCTCGCCGTCGGCGGCCGGGCCTTCGCGCCGCGGGCGGGTGGTGTCTCGGTTCAGCGGCGGACGGCCGCCTTCCCGATCGCGGCGCGGTCGGGCGTCGTCGCGTTCGCGCCGGCGCTCACCCGGGCGGCGGTCGGCGCGCCCGACGAGTTGGGTGGTGACGCCCGGCGCGTCGGGCCGGCCCGATCCGATGATCTCGATGCGTTCGGGCTCGGATCGGGTGGTCTCCTTGGGGGCAGTGACCGACACGATGGTGATGCCCTCGATCTCGAATTCCGCCTCCGCCTTGAGCACGTCACCGGCTTTGGCGCCGCCGGGCAGCAGGCCGCCGTCGAGCACCCCGCGCGGCTGGCGGGCGCCCGCGGCTCGCCACGTCCAGGAGCCATCAGGTCGCGCGCTCGTCAGCTCGATCTCGATGCGGCGGGCCACGGGACCACGCTACTGGAGTGCGGCCAGACCTGTGCTGCCGATTCCCGGCCCGGCTAGCCTGCGCGGCATGGGCGATCTTCCGGTGCTGCTGGTGCACGGGTTTGCTTCCTCTTTCGAACGCAACTGGCGCGAACCCGGCTGGGTCGACCTCCTCGAGGACGAAGGCCGGCAGGTCATCGGCGTCGACCTGCTCGGCCACGGCGACGCCGACAAGCCCCACGATCCCGCGGCCTACGCCGAGTTGGAACAGTACGTGGCTCGGGCGCTGCCCGAGCAGAGCCCGGTCGACGCCATCGGGTTCTCGCTGGGGGCCCAGCTGCTGCTGCGGACGGCGGCCGCCATGCCGCACCGGTTTCGCCGGCTGGTCGTCGGGGGCGTGGGCGACAGCCTGTTCCGGGCCGGCGACTCCGAGCCGGCCGCCCGGGCCATCGAGGCGGGCGACACCGTCGAAGGGGACCCCGCGGTGGCGCAGGCCTTCGCCCGCTTCGCCCGCGCCCCGGGCAACGACCCGGCCGCCCTGGCCGCCTGCCTGCGCCGACCGAGCCCGCCCCTCGACCCCGCCGACCTGGCGTCCATCGATCGACCGGTGTTGGTGGTCCTGGGGGACAAGGACTTCGCCGGGCCGGCCGACCGGCTGCTCGCGGCATTGCCGGACGCCAAGTTCGTGAGTCTGCACGGCGGCGACCATTTCGGGACGCCCAAGGATTTCCGCTTCATCGACGCCGCCCTCGCCTTCCTCCGCGCGCCGAATGACCGGCGCCGGCGGCTGCTAGCCTGCGTCCTCCATGGGCCGAGGAGCACGTTCGACCGTCCGCTGGAAGCACGACCGGATCCGGCGCAAGAAGGCCCGTGACGCGCGGGTCCGGGCGGGCAAGGCCGCGGCCCGCAAACCCGCCGCCTAGCCACCGCCCCCGCGCCGGCGGCGTGGTCAGAGCGTCTGGTCCAGCTGCATCCGCTCGTACTCGGCGCCGGTGTCCTCCCACGTCTCGTACTCCAGGACACCGAGCTCGCCGAACTTGCGTCGCAACCAGCCGTCGCCCGCGTCGAGCAAACCGAGCTTCTTGAGGTTCGGGACGATCTTCGAGAACAGCACCTTGCGGAACTCCAGCTGCACGCCGTTGTGCAGCATGATCTCGCAGCATTCCTTGACCGGCATGCCCATGGCTTCCCAGACCTCTTGCTGGAGGAAGCGGTCCCGCATCCGAACCGCCGCCTCGTAGCAGAACTCCTGGCGCTCACGGATCTCCGCCGCGCTCAGGTCCCGGTACGCCTCCTGCAGTGACAGGACGCCGAAGGCCACGTGGCGGGCCTCGTCGGACATGACGTAGCGGGTGATCTGCTTGAGCAGAGGATCCGGGCTGAACTGGTACTGGAACCCGAACGCGGCCAAGGCCAGTCCCTCGACCATGATCTGCATGCCCAGATAGGTGAAATCCCAGCGCGGATCGCGGATCACGTCGTCGAGCAGCTCCCGCAAGTGGACGTTGACCGGGAACTCCCATTCCAGCTTTTCCTTGAGGTACTTGGCGTACACCTCCACGTGCCGGGCCTCGTCCATCACCTGGGTGGCCGCGTAGTACTTGGCGTCGATCCACGGCACGGAGTCGACGATCTTGGCCGTGCACAGCAGGGCGCCCTGCTCGCCGTGCATGAACTGGCTGAGGGTCCAGGCCATCCCCGCGTGACCCAGGACGGCCTTCTCCTCGGCGTTGAGCTTTCCGAACGGGCCCTCGTCGGTGGCGCCCATGGTGTTGAGCGGGTTGTTGGGATCGCGGGCCGCGTCGATCTGACCGGTCACCGACCAGTCGATGTCGGTCTCGGCGTTCCACTGCGAGCTCTTGGCCTTCTCGTACAACTTGTGCAGCGCCGGCCGTTGCCCCTTTTCGTAGTCCCAGGTGAAGAGGGAGTCGAAATTGGTTTCGACCGAGCGGATGAGGGCCACCTGGTCTTCGGTCGACACCGTGCGGGCCAACTCGTCGAGGGTCCCACTCTGGACGGCGGTCTCGGTCGTCACGTCAGCCACTGGAAACCCCCCGGGGTGCGGCGTTGGCTATCACCGCTAAGTCTGGACCCTTCGCGGCGCGCCGTCAACGAATTGCCGCCGGGCCCGGTCGGGGGTCGGCCTACACGCCGGGACCTCGTCGGTCCTGGAAGCCCGGCCGTTACGGGCCCATCACCCGTCCATCCCTCTATTGCCGATAACTGTGATTATCCGGACAACTGACGGGGCCGGGCTGGGCTCGCTCCGCCTTGGATCAGGCCCCCCGCTCCCCTGGGACCCTAGAACCGCCTTCGGTGAAGGCCGCCCCGGCGCCGAGGACCGGCTTCCGAGTGGGGCCCGGCGCACCGGGCCCGGCCTGAGTGGCGGATTCCCACCGCCGGCCTGCGGAAGATTTCTCCACCGTATTTAAATAGGCAGTGCTATCTTTATTGCGAGAGGGCTCACTCGGGCCCCCCTCGGAAAAGGAGGACCGCACATGCCGGTAGCCATCGTCACCGGAGCGTCCATGGGGCTCGGCGAGGCGCTGGCGGCGGGCCTGGCCCGCGCCGGCTGGTCGCTCGTCATCGACGCCCGGGGTGCGGAGGATCTGGCCCGGGCCGCGGCCGCCATGGAGGCGGCCCTGGTGCCCGGGGCCGGGCTCGTCGCCCGGCCCGGCGACATCAACGACCCGGCCCACCGGGCGGACCTCCTCGCCGCCGCCACCTCGCTCGGCGGCTTGGATCTCCTCGTCAACAACGCCAGCGCCCTCGGCCCCACGCCGCTCCCGCCCCTGTCCGGCTACCCGCTCGCCGGGCTGCGGGCCACCCTGGAGACCAATCTGGTGGCGCCCTTGGCCCTCCTGCAAGCGGCGGGCCCGCTCCTGGCCCGCTCCGCCCGGCCGCGGGTCGTCAACGTCACGTCCGACGCCGCGGTCGAGGCCTACCCGGGATGGGGTGGCTACGGTGCCAGCAAAGCCGGGCTCGAGCAGCTCACCGCCGTCTGGGCCGCCGAAGCGCCGGAGTGGCAGATCTGGTCCGTCGATCCCGGTGACCTGCGGACCCGCATGCACCAGGATGCCTTCCCGGGCGAGGACATCTCGGACCGTCCCGAACCGGTCACGGTGGTACCGGCCTTGCTGGCCTTGATCGCATCCGAACGGCCGTCCGGCCGGGTCCGGCTCGTCGAGGTCCCGCTGGCCGGGGCGGGGAGCGACCGGTGACTCCCCCGGCGGCGTTGATCGCCGGCGAGCCGCCGCGGTCGGCGCGCAGCCTGCTGCGGTTCGACCCGGTGGGCTTTCGGGTGCCCTCGGACCTGGAAGCATCGGAGCCTCCCGAGGCCCGGGGGGTGCCACGGGATGCGGTGCGGCTGCTGGTCGCCCGCCGGGCGGCGGGCACCATCGAGCACCGCTACTTTCAGGACCTGCCGCAACTGCTCGGCGCGGGCGACGTCCTGGTGGTCAACACGTCCGCCACCCTGCCCGCCAGCCTGGCCGCCGAGGCGGCCGGCCAGCCCGCCACCTTGCACTACTCCGGACGACTCCCGGGCGGGCTGTGGATCGTCGAGCTACGGCGACGGGGCCCGGCCGGGGCCGGGTCATCGACCCAGCCCTGGCTGCACGCCGTCCCCGGCACCGTGGTCCGGCTGCCGGGCGGCGGTCGGGCCGAGTTGCGGCTGCCGGCTTCCGCCGACGCGGTCGCCGGCGACCCGATTCGCCTGTGGGTGGCCACGGTGGCCCTCCCCCTGCCGTTCCTGCCGTACCTGGCCCGGTACGGCCGGCCCATCCGTTACGGCTACGTCCCCCAGGAGTGGCCCATCTCCAGTTACCAGACCGTCTTCGCCGACGGGCCGGGCAGTGCCGAGATGCCCAGCGCGGCCCGGCCGTTCAGCGCCGCGTTGATCACCCGGCTGGTGTCGCGTGGGGTCGGGATCGCCCCCTTCGTGTTGCACTGCGGCGTGTCGTCGCCCGAGCAGCACGAACCCCCGGTCGCCGAGTGGTACCGGGTTCCCCCCACCACCGCGGCCCAGGTCAACGCGGCCCGCCAGGCCGGCGGACGGGTCATCGCCGTCGGCACCACCGCGATGCGGGCCTTGGAGACGGTGAGCGACCCGGGTGGGACCGTCCACCCCGGCGAGGGGTGGACGGAGTTGGTGATCGACAGTGACCGGTGCATCCGGGCCGCGGACGGCCTCATCACGGGCTGGCACGAGCCCGGGGCGTCGCACCTGGCCCTGCTGGAGGCCGTCGCCGGCGGCGAGGTGGTGGCGGCGTCCTATGCTGCGGCCATCGCCCACCGGTACCTGTGGCATGAGTTCGGCGACAGCCACCTGGTGCTGCCGTGAGCCCCGCTCCCCGGAGGCCGACCGCGTCAACCGCACCGATCGCACCGCCGGGGTCCGCCTCCTCCGAGCCGGTGGAGCTGGCGCCATCCGAGGATGCCGGCCAGCAGGTCGCGTTGGCCGGCCTGCCGTCGGGCCGGCGCGCCGTGCTGACCCGCCTGAAGTCGTGGGGCCAGGCCACCGCGGATCGCCTGGCGGGCGACCTGGGCGTGACCGTCGGGGCCATACGCCAGCAGCTGGGCCCGCTCGAAGCGGCCGGCCTGGTCGCTCATCGCGACGAGCGACCCGGCCCGGGCCGGCCCCGGAGGTGGTATTGCCTGACGCCGGCGGCCGAGGCCCTGTTCCCGAAGCGGTACGGGCAGCTGACCAATCAGCTGCTCGGCTACATCGAGGATGCGGACCCGGCGCTGGTGCGGACCGCGTTCGAGAAACGAGGCGAGCAACGCCGGGACCGGGCCGCGGCGCGCCTCGCCGGCATGGACTTCGAGGGTCAGGTCCACGAGCTGACGCGCATCCTCGACGAGGACGGTTACCTGGCCGACTGCGAGCCGGGCGGTGACGGCAGCTGGCTGGTGACGGAACGCAACTGCGCCATCCTGGACGTGGCCGTGCACCACCGGGAGGCGTGCAGCAGCGAACTGGCCTTCCTCCAAGCCGCGCTGCCGGACGCCCAGGTGCAGCGGGTGGCCCACGTCCTGGCCGGCGCCCACCACTGCGCCTACCGGATCACCCCGCTCCGGTAGGCGAACCGCCCGGGCGCCGGGGTCCCTACCTACGGCTGGTGGGCGGCCTACCCTCGACGGGCGACGTGCCCCGCTCCCCTGTTGCCACCGTCGCCCCCCGCCGGCGGCTGTCACCCGCCTCGCCGCTGACCGACGTGGTCGCGGCCTGGTTGGTCAACCTGGGCGCGGCCAAACCGTCGCCGGCGACCCTCGCCGCGTACCGCCGCGACGTGGAGGGGGTCGGCGGCCGGCTGGCGGTGCTGGAGGATCGCGGCGACCTCACCACCCTGGGGCTCGAGGATCTGGACCGGTCCGCCTTGCGGGCTGCCTTCGCCTCCTGGGCCGGCGACCATGCCGCATCCTCCGTGCGGCGGGCCCATTCGGCGTGGTCCAACCTGTTTGACTTCCTGGTGGCCGAGGGCGTGCTCGACGGCAACCCCATGGCGGCCATCCCCAAGCCCAAGACCCCCGTCGTCCTGCCCCGATCCATCCGGGCCCGCGACGCCATCGGCCGGTTGCTCCAGGTCGCCGGCGAGCCCGATCCCCGCTCCCGGCAGCCGTGGCCGATCCGGGATCTGGCCCTGGTGGCCACCTTCTGCGTGACCGGCGTCCGGGAGGCCGAGGCGGTCGGGTTGGACATGGGTTCGCTCAGCGGTGAGCCGGGCGCTCGCCGGCTCGAGGTCAAAGGCAAGGGCGGGAAAGCCCGGCCCATCCCGATCGACCCCACCCTCGACCACCTGCTGGCGGTCTACCAGCAGGAGCGGGCGGCTCGTTTCCCCCGGCACGACCTGGACCATCCGGCGACGGCGATGTTCGTCGACGTCCGCGGCCGCCGGTTGAGTGTCGACCAGGTCCGCTATCTCGTCGACCGGCTGTACGTCCGGGCGGGCATCCGAGCCCAGGTGCCGGCGGGGGCGCTGGTGCACGCCCTGCGACACACGTTCGCCACCTCCGCCCTCGAGGCCGGCGCCGACGTCGTCGAACTGCAGGAGCTGCTGGGTCACGCCAGCCTCGAGACGACCCGCCGATATCTGTCGGCGACGGCGCAGGGCTTGCGGCACGTCATCCAGGCCCACCCCAGCCAGCAAGCCCTCCGCGCCACCCTGGAAGCGGAGTCAGGCCACACCGGCTGACCACAGGAAAATTCGGCGGTACCGCGAGCAACTACCGGAGTGGGGATAGGTACGCTCCGAAGCATGAGCACACCGGTGCTCGCGGCGATCATCGTGGTTGGGATAGGGGTTGTCTTTCTTGCGGCCCGGCGCCGCTTGGCGGACGGCCGGTCCGTCGAGGCCCACCACCGAGCCTTGGAAACCATGGGCCGATTGGCTGCCCAGCACCCATCCGATCATGCGCCCGATCCGGTGGAGGGACCCGCGGGACAGGCGCACGTCCGGGTGGTCAACGGCGCCGACGACGCCGATGGCCTGGCCGACGGCCAGACCCGGCCGGCCCCCGCTCCGCCGCGCCCGGCGCCCGTGCTCAGCGCCGCGAACGGTCCGACGGCCGAGTCGCCGTGCTTCGCATCGTGGAGTGACGTCAGTCCCGCCGGCGCCGCCCGGGGCCGGCCCGTCACCGGGGCGACGGCGATCCCGCCCGCGCCGGCACCGACCCTGCCACCTACGCCGGCGCCGCCGGCCGCGGTGCCGACGGCCGCCGGGCAGCGGCCAGGGCCAACTCTCTGGCCATCTGGATTTCTTCGGGACGGACGCGACACAGAGTGTCCCGTACGTCCCGAAGACGCAGGATTGTCCAAAGACTCGGCGGGGCTGCCCGTCCCCGCCGTGCCCGCCGTCCCTGCCGTCCCCGCCGTCGCCGCGGTCCCCGTCCCCCTCCCGTCCCCCGCTCCGGCCCTGCTGCGCTTCGACGACACCGCCGGCGACCTGCCCGCGGTCGCCCGCCGGCAGGTCGCCCGCCGGAGTGGCCGCCGGCCGCGCCGGCCCCGCCGCTCGTTGCTCCGGCGCCCGCGGCTCGGACTGCCGGTCGTTGGTGCGCTGATCGCCCTGCTGCTGGTGGCCGGCGTCATCGGCGGGATGGCCCTGCGCGGTCCGCACCGACCCCATCCGACCACCGGGCACCCACCGGCCACCCCGGCCGCCGCGCCCTCGGCGCACCCGGCCATCGGGCCGGTGACCACCGCCCCCGTGCTGGTGACCACGTCCGCTGGCTACTCGGAATACCGGTTGACGGGGCCGGCCACCGTCCAGCTGGCGGCCGACGCGCTGTGCTGGATCGAGATCCGTCAGGGCGGCCCGTCGGGCCCGGTGCTGTACCAGGGGGATCTGGCCGCGGGCCAGTCCCGCCTGGCGCCGCCGTCGGCCTGGGTGCGCCTCGGCAACCCCGGCCACGTCACCGTGACGGTCAACGGGATCGCGATCAACCTGCCGTCGTTGGTCGCCGGCCAGCCGTACAACGTGATGTTCGAGTAGGTGGTGGCTCAGCGGTCCTGCTGGGCGGCGACCGCGTCCCACGTGGGCAGGAGGATGCGCGCCGCCCGGGCTTCGTCGACCCGCCCGACCGGGGTGGTCCGCGGCGCCTGGGCCGGCACGCCCTCCGGGTCGCCGGCGATGGCCACCAGCGCGTCGGCGAGGGCGGCCACGGTCTGCGGACTCTCGGTCTCGGTGGGTTCGATCATGAGCGCCTCGTCGACGATGAGCGGAAAGTACACGGTCGGGGCGTGGAACCCTTCCTCGAGCAGGCGCTTGCCGACGTCGAGGGCCCGCACCCCTTTTTGCTTCTTGAGGGTGGTGGTCGACGCCACGAACTCGTGCATGTTGGGCCGGTCGTAGGGCAGGTCGTAGACGCCCCGTAACCGGTGGCGGAGCCAGTTGGCGTTGAGCACCGCCCCTTCCGCCACCCGGCGCAGGCCGTCGCCCCCGTTGGCCAGGATGTACGACCAGGCCCGGGCCAGCGCCAGGGCGTTGCCGTGCCAGGTGTGCACCCGCCCGATGCTGCGGGCCGGTGTCGTCCAGTCGAAGGTCCCGTCCTCTCGCTTGGTAGGTACGGGGCCCGGCAGGAACTCGGCGAGGCGGGGCGACACGGCCACCGGCCCGGCGCCGGGACCGCCCCCGCCGTGGGGGACGGCGAAGGTCTTGTGGAGGTTCATGTGGACGATGTCGAAGCCCATGTCGCCGGGCCGGGTCACGCCGAGGATGGCGTTGAGGTTGGCCCCGTCGTAGTAGAGCAGGCCGCCGACCTCGTGGACCGCGGCGGCGATGGCCGCGATGTCCTCCTCGAAGAGGCCGAGGGTGTTGGGGTTCGTCAGCATGATCCCGGCCACGTCCGTGTCGAGGCGGGCCCGGAGGGCGTCGAGGTCGACCAGGCCCCGCCGGTCCGACGGGACCGTCACCGTCTCGTACCCGCCGAGGGTCACCGAGGCCGGGTTGGTCCCGTGCGCCGAGTCGGGGATGATGATCTTGTGGCGGGTCTGCCCGTTGGAGGCGTGAAAGGCCCGCATGAGCAGGAGCCCGGTGAGCTCGCCGGCGGCGCCGGCCGGCGGTTGCAAGGTGGCGGCTGCCATGCCGGTGATGCGGCACAGGGTGTCGGCCAGGCTCCACAGCAGCTCCAGCCAGCCTTGGGTCAGGGCGGCGGGCGTCGCCGGGTGCGCCCGGGTCAGGCCGGGCAGGGAGGCGGCGTCGTCGCAGAGCTTGGGGTTGTACTTCATGGTGCAGGACCCCAGCGGATAGGCCCCCAAGTCGACGGAGTACTGGCGGTGGGTCAGGCGGGTGACGTGGGCCACCAGGTCGCGCTCGGACACCTCGGTCAGCTCGATCGGCTCGTCTCGCAGCCAGCCTTCGGGGACGAGCTCGGCCGCCTCCCAGTCGGGCACGCCGGTGGTGCGAAACGACCAGGCCCGCCGGCCGGGACTCGAATACTCGAAGACCGTGGGCTCGTGTTCCCGGCCCATCAGCGGGGCGCTGGTGGCGCGCCCAGCCGGGGCGGGCCCAGTCGTGATCGGGCTGGCTGCCATCACCGCACCACCTTTTCCAATGCTGCCACGAAGGCGTCGATCTCGTCCTTGGTGCGCCGTTCGGTCACTGCCACCAGCAGGGCGTCTCCGCCGTCTCGGACGACGCCGCCCTCGAGGCCCACCGGCACGCCGGCCAGGAAACCTTCGTCGGCCATGCGGGCCACCGCCGTCTCGGCGGGCACCGGCAGGCGCAGGGCGAACTCTCGGAGGGTCGGGGCCGGGGCCAGCAGCGATACGCCCGGTATCGCCAGGGCGGCTTCCCGGGCGTACCGGGTGCCCCGGGCGCAGCGCAGCGCCAGCTCCCGCAAGCCGCCAGTGCCCAACCACGACAGCTGGATCATGGCGGCGACCGCGATCAGCGTCTGGTTGGTGCAGACGTTGGAGGAGGCCTTCTCCCGGCGGATGTCCTGCTCTCGGGCCCGCAACGTGGTCACGTAGGCGGGCCGGCCTTCGGTGTCGACCGTCTGGCCCACCAGGCGCCCCGGCAGGCGCCGCACCTGCTCCATCCGGCAGGAAAAAAGACCGAGGTACGGGCCGCCGAACGACAGCGGTGTCCCGAAGGGCTGCCCCTCCCCTACGACCACGTCCGCCCCGTCCTCCCCGGGAGACCGCAGCAGGCCGGCCGACACCGGATCGAATCCGACCAGCACCAGGGCCCCGTGCTGGTCGGCCACGGTGCGGGCCGCCCGGACGTCCTCCAAGGCGCCGAGGTAGTTGGGGGACGCGACCAGCAGCGCCGCAGGCGGGTCGCCGGCCGGCGCCGCGGCCCAGTCGGTGGTGCCGTCGCGCAAGGGCACGTCGACGAGGTGGTGGCCGGTCCCGCCGGCCAAGGTGGCCAGCACCTGGCGCCAGTGGGGATGGACGCCGCCGCTCACCCACACCGTCTGGCGGCCGGTGGCGGCTACCGCCAGGTTGACGGCCTCGACCGCGGCGCTGGCCCCGTCGTACAGCGAGGCGTTGGCGACCGGCAGGCCGGCCAGGCGGGCCACGAGGGACTGGTACTCGAAGAGGGCCTGCAGGACGCCCTGGGCCACTTCGGGTTGGTAGGGGGTGTAGGCGGTGACGAATTCCGAACGGAATGTCAGCCGGGTGGTAGCCGACGGCAGCTCGTGGTCGTAGGCGCCCGCGCCCGCGAAGCACACCAGATCGGCGCCGGTCCGGTTTCGCCCGGCCAGGCGCTCCATGTCCGCGAGCACGTCTGCTTCCGACCACCCGGCAGGCACGTCGAGACCGCCCGCGAGCCGCAGCGCCTCGGGGACCACGTCGAACAGCTGGTCCAGGGACGACAGCCCGATGTCGGCCAGCATGGCGGACAGTTCCGCATCGGTATGGGGGACGAAATGGCCCAAGGTGCTAACCCTTCTTCTCGACGAATGGCAGTGGGACCACCTGGGCGGCCAGGCGACGGCCGCGCAGGTCCAGCTCGACCGCGGTGCCCACGGCCAGGTCCGGGGGCCCGAAGGCCAAGGCGATGCCGTGCCCGAGGACCGGGGAGAAGTTGCCGCTGGTGACCTCGCCCACCACCTGGTCGTCGAGCAGCACCGCCGCGCCGGTACGGGGCGGTTGGCGGCCCGCAGTGGCCAACCCGACCAGGCGGCGGGTCACGCCGGCGGCTTTCTCCCGCTCGAGGGCGGCGCGCCCTTGGAAGCCCTCCGGCTTCGACCAGGCCACCACCCAGCCCAGCCCGGCCTGCAGCGGGGTGATGCCCGGCCCCAGTTCGTGGCCGTGCAGGGGCAGGGCGGCTTCCAAGCGCAGGGTGTCCCGGGCCCCGAGGCCGGCCGGCTGCACGCCGCCCGCCAGGAGGGCCTCCCAAAATGACGGCGCCAGCTCCGCCGGCACCGAGCACTCGACCCCGTCCTCGCCCGTATAGCCGGTGCCGGCCGCCACGCACGGCTGGCCGCCCCAAGAGAAGTGGGTGACCCGGAAGCGCCCGACGGCCCCAGCGTCGGGGGCGAGCACCGACAGGTGGGCGCGAGCGGTCGGCCCCTGGACGGCGATGATCGCCCGCTCGCGGGTGACATCCGTCCCGCCGAGCGCCCCCCGGACCCGGGCGGTGTTGGACGCATTCGGCATGACGTCGAAGCTGGCGTCGTCGATCCACCACACGATGATGTCGTCGAGGACCGACCCGTCGGCGTCGTCGAGCAGGTGGGTGTACTGGGCCCGGCCGGGGCCGATCTTGCCCAGGTCGTTGGTGAGGGTCGACTGCAGCAGATCCCACGCCGACGGGCCGGTCACCCGCACCGTCCCCAGGTGGCTGACGTCGAAGGCCACCGCGCCCTCGCGGCACGCCAGATGTTCCGCGATGGTCCCGCTGGGATAGGCCAGGGGCATCTCCCACCCGCCAAACGGCACCATCTTGGCGTCCAGGGCCCGATGGGCCGAGTCGAGCGGCGAATGGCGGAGCGCGGGTCCGGTGTCGGTGGCTTCGGTCGCCTCGTTCACGTCATTCACCCCGGGCAGCCTAGAGGCTGGACTCGGTGTCGCAGCCGGCCGTGAGGGGGCGGCCCGCCAGGGCCGGCGGGCTCGCTCAGGCGCCGGTCGCGGCCCGCCGGGGTCCGCCGCGGGTCCGGGCCGGGGGCGCCGCAGCCGGCTCCGGACGGACGGGGGCGGGCGAGAGCCCCAACTCGGTGATGGCCGCGGCCAACTCCGACACCACCCCGCCGAGCGGGACGATGTTGAGCACGGTCTGGCCGCCCCGGAGCAGATCGACGATCTCCTCGCCCGAATGGGCCAGGACCGAGCGGCCGTCGTCGATCACCAGGTTGGCGGTCGCCAGGTCGTCGCCGGATGAGCGCAGGCACTCGATGGCTTTGCGGGCGGCTTGCAGCGAGATGCCGGCGTCGAGCAGGCGTTTGATCACTTTGAGCTGCACCAGGTCGGTGTAGGCATAGCGCCGCTGAGATCCGCTCCCCCGGGCCTCGCTGATCGAGGGGTGGAGCAGGCCGGTCCGGGCCCAGTAGTCGAGCTGCCGGTAGGTGATGCCGACGATCGAGCACACTTGCGGTCCGCGGTAACCGGCCTCGCTCGTGTCGACGTCGCCGGTAGGACCAGCTGCCATCTCGGCCCTCCTCGAGGATCACAGACAAGTAGTTACGACAGTGTGCTCGATCGCCCGACCAAATGCAACCGGCCCCGATCAACCGCACCGATCAACGGCACCGATCAACCGACTTGGGCCGGGCCCCCGCCGGGCGAGTCAGGACTCGAAGTCCTCGGGCCGGACGCCCTCGATGAACTCCCGGAACTCCGACACCAGCTCCTCGGCTTCCGCCGGCTCGGCCTCCTCCTCGTCGGGCAGGATCACGCCCTCGGCGTCGAGCAGCTCTTCCTCGGCGTAGATAGAGGTGTGCACCCGCACCGCCAGCGCTACCGCGTCGGACGGGCGGGCCGAGATCACGTGGCGCTGTCCCGCCACCAGCAGCCGGATTTCGGCAAAAAAGGTGCGGTCCCGCAGTTCGGTCACCACGATGCACTCGACCGTGGCGCCCAGCTCCTCGAGGATGTCGCGCATGAGGTCATGCGTCATGGGCCGTGGGGTGTCGACTCCCTGCTGGGCGAAGGCGATGGCCTGCGCCTCGGCGGGCCCGATATAGATGGGCAGCGTCCTATTGGCGCCCTGTACCTCCTGCAACAGGAGGATCGGAGTGTTGCTGGGCAGCTCCACCCGGACGGCGCTCAGGTGCATCTCCACCATGCGAGCACGTTACCGCCGAGCGCAGGCCTCGGTCGCGGCAAGCCTGGTGACTTAGTGGATTTGGCGCAAGGCGTGATCCATGAGCGCCGTGCGCAGGTCCCCTCCGAGCGCGGCCAGCTCGGCCAGGGTGGTGGCCGCCTGCCGGCGCGCCTCCGGGTTGCGCTGGCGCAGCAGGGGCATGATCACCTGCTCGAACAGCCCGGCCTCCCGGTCGGCGGCGTTGCGCCAGGCGCGCAGATGCCGGGCTTCGATCCCGTGGCGGGACAGGCCGGCGGCGGCGCGGACCACGTCGAGGGCGGCGGTGTCGAAGTAGGGGGTCCCGCCGACGACCGTCCGGGTGGCGATGAGCCCGAACTGCTGGAGCTCCTTGACGAGGGCGACCGTCCCGCCTCCGGCCGCGGCCAACTCCTCGTCGCTGTAGCTCTCCGCGTCCTCGCCGAGCATCCCTTGGGCGGTGGTCCCCGGGCGTAACGGCTCGGACCGGGCCGCCGGCGGCTGGCTTCCCGGCGACGGGTTACCCGGCGACTGGGTACCTGTCGACACGGTGGATGCCGGCGGGGGCGTCGCCCGGGCCGCTGGTCCAGGGGTACCAGCCGCCGCTGGCGGGGCCGGGCGGCCGGGCGTGGCCGCCGGGGCCGGGCGCCCGGGGGTGGTGGCCGGGGCGGGGGCGGGGGCGCGACCGCGCGGCCGGGTGCTGGCGGCCGGGTGGTTGGCGGACGGGTGGTTGGCGGACGGGTGGTTGGCGGCCGCCGTCTCCACGGTCGCCCGCGACGCCCGGGACGACACCGACTGGGGCGCCAGTCCCGGCTCCGCGCCGGCGAGCGCCGGCGCGGCGGGGCGGCCGTCGCGCTCGGACGCGAACGCCTCGAGCGCCGCGGCGTCGTCCCGCTCCTCCGCTTCGCCGTCCTCGCCCTCGTCGCCCTGCTCGGTCAACCGGCCCCGGATGATCTTGAGGGGGAGAAAGTTTTCCCGTTGCTGGCGCAGGATCCACCGCAAGCGCTCGACGTCGTGTTCGTAGAACTTGCGGTACCCCGACGGCGTACGTTCGGGATCGACCAGACCTTGGCTCTCCAGGAAGCGGATCTTGGAGATGGTGACGTCCGGGAACTCCTCTCGCAGCAACGAGAGGACCTCGCCGATCGAAAGGTGCGATCGTTCGGCCACCGCGCTACCCGTCCTGCATCTCGTGGAGGAACACCAGCCGGAACTTGCCGATCTGCAACTCGTCCCCGCTGTGCATATCGGCCCGCTCGATGCGTTCCCGGTTGAGATAGGTGCCGTTGAGACTGCCGACGTCGTTGACGATGAATGTCGCGCCGTCGTGGTGGATCTCGGCGTGGCGGCGCGACACCGTGACGTCGTCCAGGAAGATGTCGCTGTCGGGATGGCGTCCGATGGTGGTCTTCCCGGCCCCCATGGCGAAACGGGACCCGGCGTTGGGACCGCGCTTGACCACCAACAACCCCAGGCCGTCGGGTAGGTCGCCGACCGAAACGGTGAGTTCCTCCTCGCCGACCTCGCCGGCCGCTTCCACCGGCGCCAGGGTGATGGTAGTCACGGCCGGATCCGCGCCGGAAGGCCGTTCCAGTACCGCCCCACACGATGAGCAGAAGTTCGACCCCTCCGGATTGCGGTGACCGCACCGGTTACAGAAGATCGACGTCACCGCCACCCGCTAGCTCTCGATCAGCTTCCGGTACCCGTCAGCGTCGAGGAGCGAGCCTATCGCGTCGGCATTGCCGGGCTGGATCACGCACAACCATCCCTCGCCGTAGGGATCCTCGTTGAGCTTCTGGGGCGCGTCGGTCAGTTCGGCGTTGACCTCGACCACCGTGCCGTCGACGGGCGCGTACACATCGGACACGGATTTCGTCGACTCCACTTCGCCGAACGACTCGCCGGCGGTCACGGCCCCGCCCGGAGCCGGCAGTTGCACGAACACCACGTCGCCGAGGGCGTCCTGGGCGTAGTCGGTGATGCCGATGCGAATCAGGGCGCCCTCCAGGCGGGCCCATTCGTGGTCCGACGTGTAACGGAGGTCGTCAGGGACATTCATGGCTCGGAATGTACTGGACGCGTCCGAGGGGCGTGGCCCCGAGATCCGAAGGGCCCGGCGGACGCAGTCAAGACCGCAACAGGTTCCGTATGCGACGGGCGTACTCCTGGGCCCGGGCCCGGGCGTCGGCGTCGGTGCCCGCTTCCGCCCACACGTGGGTGAGCGGCTCCTCCGGATCGGGGAACACCAGCGCCCAGCCGTCGTCGTGGAGCACTTTGACCCCGTCCACCAGGAGCAGATCCTTGTCCTTGGCCCATTCCATGACCATCCGCATCACCAACCCCTTTTTCTCCCACGGGGTCATCACCGCCTCGTGGGCGACCCGCACGGACGGCAGCCGTCCGACGACCTGCGACAACCGCGTCCCCGAGGAAGCCAGCAGAGCCAGCGTCTCCACCAGGGTGGCGACCGCGTCGTAGGCCGGGAGGAACGACGGGAAGATGTATCCCCCCTCCTGGCTGGCCGCGAACCGCACCCCGGGCCCCGACGCCACCTCCATCAGGTGCGGGGTGGACAGCTTCGTCCACAGCAGGGTGGCCCCGGCGTCGTCACACATGGCTTCCACCGCCCGACCCACCGAGACCGGCAGGGCCACGGTCGGCGGCGGCCCACCCCGGCGGTCCGCGTCGGCGAGGACCAGATACAGGAGGGCCATCAGCCCCTCGTCGTCGGTGAGGATGTGCCCGTTGTTGTCCACCAGGGTGATGAACTCGCCGTCGGTGTCGATCACCGCCCCGAGGTGGGCGCCCGAGGCCCGCACCAGCTCCGAGACCTTCGCGGCGTGCTCCCACCGGTCGAAGGTGAGCGATTGGCGGGTGGATGCGTAGGGGTTGACGGACAGCACTTCGGCCCCGAGCTTCGACAGCACGTTGGGCATGACGAAACTGGCCGCCCCGTAGGCGTAGTCCAGCACCACCTTGAAGCCGGCGGACCGGACCGCTTCGACGTCGATGTGCTCCATGAGGACGGCCGTGTAGAACTCGGCAGTGCGGACCGGGAACCGCAGGTCGCCGATCTCGCCGGCCAGAGAACGCCGGAAGTCCTCCCGGTAGAAGAGCCGCTCGATCTTCTTCTGGGTGGCTTCGGAGATGTCGATGCCACCCGAGTCGAAGAACCGGATGACGACCGATTGCGGATCGTCGGGTGCCAACCGCACCGATAACCCGCCGGATCCGCCCTCGATGCGGATGCCGAACCTCGTCACCGGGATGGTGGCCACTTCGAGGTCGGCGACGTCGACCCCGGCCGCGTTGAGGCCGACCATCATGGCCCGCTTGAGCACGCGGGCGGCCCGGCTGGTGTCCCTCGAGGCCACCACTGTCGAGCCCTTCTTCATCGTCGTCCCGTACGCCATGGCCAGGCGCACCGCCAACTCCGGGGAGATGTCGACGTTGGCCAGGCCCGCCACACCCAGGCGACCGAACAGGTTGCGGGCGCCCCGCGACTCCCACACGATCGACGAGTTGACGATGGCGCCGTGCTCGACCGTCTTGAAGGGGTACACCTTGACGCCGGGGTTGATGACCGCATGCTCGCCGACGAAGCACTCGTCGCCGAGGACGACACCCTCCTCCAGGCGGGCGCCGCGGCGCAGGTCACTGGACCGGCCCACCACCGCGCCGCGCAGCCGCACGCCGGGGCCCAGGTAGACGTTGTCGTGGACGACCGACCGCTCCACGAAGGCGTCGGTGCCGACGCGCACGTTCGAGCCCAGCACCGAGTATTCGGCCAGGTGGGCGCCGGCTTCCACCCGGCTGTAGTCGCCGATGATGGCGGGACCGTCGACCGTGGCGGCTGGGTCGATCTCGGACCCCTCGCCGAGCCAGATCCCATCGCCGAGCCGGAAGCCGGGGATGTCGAGGTTGACCTGGGCGTCGAGCACATCCTGGTGGGCCTTGATGTAGGCGTCGAGGGTGCCGACGTCCTCCCAGTACCCCTCGAACACGTAGCCGAACAGCGGCATCCCGTCGTCGAGCAGCCGCGGGAACACGTCGGCCGAGAAGTCGACGGACTTGGCCGCCTCGATGTAGTCGAATACTCCCGGTTCGAGCACGTAGATCCCGGTGTTGATGGTGTCCGAGAACACCTGCCCCCAGGTCGGCTTCTCCAGGAACCGTTCGATGGAGCCGTCCTCCCGGGTGATCACGATCCCGAACTCCAGGGGATTCTCCATGGCCTTGAGGCCGATGGTGACCATGGCCTTGCGCTCCCGGTGGAAGTCGACGATCGCGCCCAGGTCGATATCGGTCAACACGTCACCGGAGATGACCAGAAACGGCTCGGTGAGCTCGTCCATGGCGTTGCGCACCGAACCGGCGGTGCCGAGCGGGTTCTCCTCGGTGGCGTACACCATGCGCACCCCGAACTCGGAGCCGTTGCCGAAGTAGGTCCGGATGGCGTTGGCCTGGAAGGCCACGGTGACCACGATTTCGTCGAAGCCGTGCTTCTTGAGCAGCTCGACGATGTGCTCCATCATGGGCCGGTTGGCGATGGGCATCATCGGCTTCGGCTGATTCGATGTCAGGGGGCGCAGGCGGGTGCCCTCCCCGCCGGCCATGATCACCGCTTTCATATCGGAGCCTCTTTCACGTCGGAGCCTCTGTCACGTCGGAGCCTCTGTCACGTCGGAGCCTCTGTCACGTCGGAGCCTCTTCCCGCCGGCGGCCCTCGGACAGCGCCAGGCGCGCCATCGGGACATACGTGACCACGGCGTACCAGCCGAACACCAACGCCGGGATGACACATACCCACGCCAGGGCCTCGGCAATCCGATGCCAGTCGTCGGGTGCGTGCCCGGCCAGGAACAGCGGCACCGCGCACATCAGCCCGAAGGTGGCGGCCTTGCCGGCCCACTGCACCTCCATCCGGCGCCCGCCGCCGGCGGCGACGATCAGGAAACCGACGGCGACCAGGACCTCCCGGGCCAGGGCGACCGCGGCGACCCACACCGGTATCGCCCCCACCGCGATGACCCCCACCACCGCCACCCCCAGCAGCAGGCGGTCGGCGAGCGGGTCGAGCACCTTGCCCAGGTTGGACACCTGCCCGAAATGGCGGGCCACGTAGCCGTCGACGCCGTCGGTCACCCCCAGGGCGCCCAGCAGCAGGGCGGCCGGGTACCAGCCGGCTCGGTGGGGCCGGGCCAGCAACCAGACGAAGAGCGGCAGGCACAGCAAGCGGACCAGGGTGACCCCATTGGGCACGGTGAGGATGCGGTCCTCTCCCTGCCGACCGGCGAGACCCATGCCCCCGAGTCTACGGCGGCCCGGTCCGCCGGACCCTGTCCGGGCGCCAGTCGCGAAAACCTAACGTTGACGTCAGAGTGTCGGTAGCCTGACGCCGTCATGTCTGCCACCCCGCTTTCCGGTGCGGCCGCGGTCGGGCCCGACCACGCAGCCCAGCCCGACCGCTACAAATGGATCGCCCTGTCCAACACCACCCTCGGGGTGTTGATGGTCACCATCAACCAGTCGATCCTGCTGATCTCCCTGCCCGACATCTTCCGGGGCATCCACCTGGACCCCCTGCAACCCTCCAACACGTCCTACCTGCTGTGGATGCTCATGGGCTTCATGCTGGTCACCGCGGTGCTGGTGGTGAGCCTGGGTCGCGTCGGGGACATGTACGGCCGGGTCCGCATGTACAACCTGGGTTTCGCGGTGTTCACCGTCTCGTCGGTACTGCTGTCGGTCAGCTGGATGAGCGGGGCCGGAGGGGCGCTGTGGATCATCCTCATACGGGTGGTGCAAGGCATCGGCGGGGCGTGCCTCTTCGCCAACTCGGGTGCCATCCTCACCGACGCCTTCCCCGAGCACGAACGGGGCAAGGCCCTCGGGATCAACGGCGTGGCCGCCGTGGGCGGGTCCTTTTTGGGGCTGATCCTGGGCGGGCTCCTGGCCCCGGTGGAGTGGCGTCTGGTGTTCCTGGTCTCGGTACCGTTCGGGCTGTTCGGCACCGTCTGGGCCTACCTGAAGCTCAAGGACAACGGCATGCGGACCCAGGCCTCGATCGACTGGGCCGGCAACGTGACCTTCGCCGTCGGGCTCATTTCCTTGTTGGCCGGGATGGTCTATGCCATCCAGCCCTACGGCCACCACACCATGGGGTGGACCAACCCGGCGGTGCTGGGCGCCATCTTCGGGGGACTGGCCATCCTGGCCCTCTTCGTGTGGATCGAATTCCGCGTCGAGGATCCCATGTTCCGGCTCCGCCTCTTCCGCATCCGGGCCTTCACCGCGGGCAACGTGGCGGCCCTGCTCGGCGCCATGGGCCGGGGCGGCCTGCAGTTCGTGCTCATCATTTGGCTGCAGGGGATCTGGCTTCCCCTCCACGGGTACAGCTTCTCGCAGACCCCGTTGTGGGCCGGCATCTACATGGTGCCGCTGACGGTCGGCTTCCTGATCGCCGGGCCGGTATCGGGCATCCTGTCGGACCGCTACGGGTCGCGGCCGTTTGCCACTGCCGGGCTGCTGATCTCCGGCGCCAGCTTCCTGCTCCTCAACGCCCTCCCGATCGACTTCTCGTACCCGTGGTTCGCGGCGCTCATCCTGCTGTGGGCCCTGGGGGCCGGCATGTTCTTCTCGCCCAATCAGGCCGGGGTGATGAACAGCCTGCCGCGCGACCAGCGGGGCGCCGGCGCGGGGATGCTCAACACCTTCCAGAACTCCGCCAGCGTGCTGTCGATGGCGGTGTTCTTCACGGTGATCACCATCGGCCTGGCCTCCAGCCTGCCCAGCCACCTGTACAACGGCTTGGTGGCTCAGGGGGTCCCGGTGAGCGCGGCCCACTCGGTCGCCTCGCTGCCGCCGATCGGCACCCTGTTCGCGGCCTTCCTCGGCGACAACGCCATCCAGCTGGAGCTGACCCGGATCGGCGTGCTGCACACCCTCCCCCACGCCCAGGCGGCCTACCTCACCGGGCGGCAGTTCTTCCCGCGCTTGATAGCCACACCGTTCGCGGACGGCCTCCATCTGGCCATGTACTTCGCGGCCCTGACCTCGTTGATCGCGGCGGTGGCGTCCCTCCTGCGGGGCGGGCGCTACATCCACACCGCGGAGCCGCTCGCTGAGGAGATCGGTGAGGGTCTCGCCGGCGCCGCGGTGGCCGCGGACAATGTGGCCGCCAGGGGGCTCAGCGGGTGAGGGCGACCGCGATCGCGGCCTCGGGCATCCCGGATTCAGGCGCCCCGGATTCAGGCGCCCCGGATTCAGGCGCCCCGGATTCAGGCGCCCCCGCCCCGACGACGCTGCTCGGCATCGGCCGGGCGGCCGTGGCCTGCGGCGTGTCGGAGCGGTCGTTGCGGTACTACCAGCAGATCGGGTTGTTGACCCCGTCCGGCCGCACCCCGGGCGGGCTGCGCCGCTATTCGGACGAGGACCTCGAACGGGTGCGGCGCATACGCGAGCTGCAATCGCTGCTCGGCCTCAACCTCGACGAGATCCGAGTGGTCCTCGACAACGACGACCGCCTGGCGCAGGTGCGGGCCGAGTACCGGTCCACCCGGACGGGTGTCGCCCGCCGCCGGGATCTCCTGCGCGAAGGCCTGGCCATCCATCAGGCCATGGCGGCCACCGTCGACGCCAAGCTGGCGGCCCTCACCCGTTTCCGCGCCGATGTCGAGGCCGCCATCGAGCGGGTCGAGGACCTGCGCGCCGAGCTCGAGCCCCGGGTGGCCGCGGCGCCGGCCGCGGTGGGGCGCTGACCCCGGGCACCATCCAGCCCCCCGCTCCGTCAGGGACCGAGGTGCCAGCGCAGGTGGCCCCGGTTGTCGATCTCGACCACTTGGATCGGGCGGTCGGTCCCGTTGCCGGCCAGTTGGCAGACGAATTGCCAGCCGTCGCGCACCGGTTCGCTGGCCGGGCAGCGCACGTCCGGCGGCCGGGACGCCCCCTGCTGGGCCTGGATGCCCAAGGCCAGCTGCTGGGCCAGGTCCGGGCCGTGCAGGGCGTGGGGTGGGCTGTGGTCGAGGTCGCCGGCGCCCACCGCCACGCCGATGCCCACCAGGGCCACCAGGGCGATGGCGCCCGGCAGCCAATAGCCGCGACGCGGTCGCGGCACCGGCGCGGCGGGCGGCCGGGGATCGGCGTCGGGAGGACCGCTCGAGGTCATCCGCGGCAGGGTAGCGGCCAAGGACCGGCCGATTGCCGGGGAGAACCTGGCAGAATGGGGGTCGGAGGTACACGATGGCGACCGACAATGACGTGCTGAGCGATGACGACCGGGCCGTACGACTGGCCGAGCTCAACGAGCTGATCGACTTGATCCGCCCGGCCGTGCAGGCCGACGGCGGGGACCTGGTGCTGGTCAGCGCCGACACCGAGTCGGGCGTGGTGGAGGTCCAGCTCCAAGGCTCGTGCAGCTCCTGCGCCATCAGCAGCACCACCCTGCAGGCCGGGGTGGAGCGGATCCTCACCGAGCGCCTCGACTGGGTGACCGAGGTCCTGGGCGGGGTGGACGAGGAGATCGACTACGAGACCAGCGCGGCGATGGGCCGCGGCGGCTACACCCCCAACTGGTAGCCGGTCCGGCGGCGCCCTCGCGGCGCCATCCACGGCGAGGGGCCCCGGGTAGCCCGGGGCCGTCGCTGTCGGGC
The DNA here is from genome assembly GCA_963702305.1 of uncultured Acidimicrobiaceae bacterium. GTDB lineage: Bacteria > Actinomycetota > Acidimicrobiia > Acidimicrobiales > Palsa-688 > PALSA-693. The sequence continues at coordinate 177,548 of CAVPBX010000002.1, forward strand.
GGGCGGGACTTGAACCCGCGGCCCCCAGACCCCCAGTCTGGTGCGCTACCAAACTGCGCCACCGCCCGGTGGGCCCCTCACCCTAGTACGGGGCCGGGGCGGCTGCGCAGTCCGATGGGCAGCCCGATACGGCAGCCCGATGGGCGCGGCAGCTCGCCGCTCAGAGATGCTTCGGGAGCCACTCGGCGAGCCAGTAGACGCGGTACACCATGTAGCCGGCCAGGGCCACCAGCATCACCTTGAAATGCCACGGCACCCCCTTGCGCGGTGCGGCCAGCACCTTGCCGCAGGTCGGGCACTGCCCGCCCGGATGCATGCTCTCGGGGTTCCAGAACTTGCTGCAATCGTCGCACCAGGGCACCGCGGCCGACCGGCTCAGACCCGGCGGACGGCCAGGATGGCCACGTCGTCGCTCAACGGCTCCGACGCGAAGTCCCGGGCCGCCTCCAGCAACGTCTTGCACATGATGGTGGCGTCCTGGCCCGGATCGCGGCGGATGATGCCCGCGATGCGCTCCTCGCCGAAGATCTGCCCGCCGGAGCGGGCTTCGGCCAGGCCGTCCGTGTACAGCAGCAGCACGTCCCCGGCCGTCAGCGGCATCTCCCGCGAGTAGTACACCGCGGCGGGGTCCAGGGTGAGCAGCGGTCCGGTCGAGCGCAGGGCCCGCATTTCGGAGTCCTGCCAGAGCCAGGCCGCGGGATGGCCGGCGGAGGCGTGGCGCAGGGTGCCGGCCTCGGTGTCGAACACCACGACGCACACCGACACCAGATCCTCGGGCCGGCCCGTGGTCGACAGCACCTGATTGAGCTCTTCGAGGGCCTGGGCCGGATCGCGGTAGGTCCGCAGGAAGGTCCGCAGCAGGTACTTGACCTGGAAGGCGGTGATGGACGGCTCGATGCCGTGGCCGGCCACGTCGCCGATGACGACCGCGATGCGGTGGTTGGCGGTGACGAACACGTCGTAGAAGTCGCCCGCCATCATCCCGGTGCCCGGCTCGTACACCCGGCCCAGCTCGAATCCCTCGATGTGGGGCAGATCCTCCGGGGCCAGGCGGTCCGCCCAGCGCCGGGGGGCGAGCTCCTCCTGGGCCAGCACCTCCTCGGCGCGGCGTTCGAGCATGGCCCGATTCTCGGCCAGGCGGGCCTCGTCGAAGAACCGGGACGCGTACCGGATCGAGACCACCACCGGAATGCTCACCCCCAGCAGGGGCAGCTGATACCACGCCGACTTGGACAGCGACGCCACCGCCAGGCCGACGGTGAGGACCGCGTACAGCAGGGCCGTGTGCAGGTCCTTGTCGAAGGCGGCCCGGGCCAACTCGGTGGCGTCGCGGCCGTGCGACGACGAGGCGGTCTCGGCTTCGATGCGTCGGGCCGCCCGGGCGAGGCGGGACGCTGCCCTCCCCCACAGGGCGGCCGCGATCGCACAGAACACCGCCGCGGCCGCCAGCCACGGCTGGGTGAACATGGGTCAAACGCTACTCGACCGCCGCCCGGTAATCCGTACTCGACCGCAGGCCGCCGGGCACCTGGGCTCGACCGTGACTGGGCTCGACCGTGACTGGGCTCGACCGTGACTGGGCTCGACCGCTACTGGACTCGACCGTTACTCAGGTGGATCGGCGGCGCACCCGGAACACCAGCGGCGTGGGTCCGAAGCCGAAGTGCTCCCGGATGCGGCGCTCCAGGTAGCGGAGGTACGGGGCCGGGACGGTCTTGGTGGCAAAAAGGGTAAACGTCGGGGGATCGGTGGCGCCCTGGGTCGCATACAGGATCCGGCCGCCCGGCGACCGGTGGGCGGCCTGGGCTTCGGTCAGCACCCGGTTGAGCTCCCCGGTCGCCACCCGCCGCTGCGACGCCGACAACGACGCCTGCAACGCCGGGTACAGCTTGTGCACCCCCAGGCCCGTGCGGGCGCTGACCTTGAGCACCGGGGCGTAGGCCAGGAAGCCGAGCCGGTCCTCGAGGTCCTCGACCACCTGGCGGCGTTGCTCGGCGTCGAGGAGCTCCCACTTGTTGAGGACGAGCACCACCGGGTTGCCGGCGGCGTCGACCCGTTCGGCCAGGCGCTGGTCCTGGCGGGTGATCCCGGCGGTGGCGTCGATGACCAGCAGGGCGGCGTGGGCCCGGTCCAGCGCCTGCAACGCCCGCACCAGCGAGTAGTACTCGGCGCCCTCGGCCTCCCGGGCCCGCCGGCGCATCCCGGCGGTGTCGATGAAGCGCACGTCGCCGTCGGGGGTCGACACCAGGGTGTCGATGCTGTCGCGCGTGGTCCCCGGCAGGTCGTGCACCACGGAGCGCTCGTCGCCGATGAGGCGGTTGAACAGGGTGGACTTGCCCACATTGGGCCGGCCCACAATGGCGACCGACGGCACCCGCACCTCACCGCTGGCGTCGGCCGTCCCGTCGCCGCCGGCCTCGTCGGCGGGATCGGGCGGCAGGCGGGCGACCACCTCGTCGAGGAGGTCGCCGGTCCCCCGCCCGTGCAGGGCGCTCACCGGGAACGGATCCCCGAGCCCCAGCCGGGCGAAATCCCAGGCATCGACTTCACGGCTGTCGCCGTCGACCTTGTTGGCCACCACCAGCGTGGGACGACCCAGCCGGCGCAGCAGGGCAGCCACTCGGGCGTCTTCCTCGGTGACGCCGACGGTGGTATCGACCACCAGCAACACCACGGTGGCCTGGGCGATCGCCCGTTCCGACTGCGAGCTTACCTGCCGGTCGAGGGTGTCGCCGGCCGCCAGCCAGCCGCCGGTGTCCACGATGGTGAACTCCCGGCCGGCCCATTCGCTGTCGAGCAGCTTGCGGTCCCGGGTGACGCCCGGTTTCTCCTCCACGATGGCCTCGCGCCGGCCGACGATGCGGTTGACGAGGGTGCTCTTGCCGACGTTGGGCCGGCCCACCACCGCCACCACCGGACGCGCGGTCGCGGTGACCGCGGGGCTCGGCCCTTTCACCGGGCACCGACGGGCGCCAGGTTGCGACGCGTCGGGGTGTGAGGGCGCAGGGCGGCCCGCAGGGCGGCCCCGTCGGCCGGCACCACCTCTACCGCCCGCGGCAGGTCCTCGGGTCCCAGTCCGTCGAGGAAGCGGCCGCCGGACAGGCAGACGTCCGGCAGCAGGTAGCGGCGCAGCCTCGGGGCCCGGGCCAGCACCGGGATGAGGTCGGCGCCGGTCAGCAGGCCGGCCACCCCGATGTTGCCGCCGAAAAAACCGTTGGGCACGGCCAGCACCTCGGCCTCCGGGTCGACGGCGGCGACCAGCGGCCGCAGCACCTCGGCCCCGTAGGCTCCCGTCAGGATGGTGACCGGGGCGCCGGCGCTCGGCCGCAGCACCACCTGGCCGGGGGCCCGCGGTGCCCGGTAGCCGCTCGCGGGGGCGCCGTCGACGGACTGGAAGAATCCGCCCGGCCCGCCCGCCGGGGCGTCGTGGCGTCCGTGGAAGCGCGCTTCGAAGGCGCGGGCCATGCCGACGCCGTTGTCGTGCTGAGCGATCGCCCCGTAGGTCGACAATTGGGGAAAGACCGGCCGGCCAGCAGGTAGTACTCGTCGGAGGCGTACACCAGGTGCCGGCCGAGCGCGGCCAGGAAGGTGGCCTGCCAGTCCTCCACCAGGTCGACCACGTGGCGGGCCTCGTCGAGGGTGTGCGGTCGCATGGCCCCCTCGACGTTGTACTTGCTCACCCCCAGCGGCACGCACGCCACGCTGGCGAGGTCCGGGTAGCGGTCGAGCACGCCGGCGAGGGTGTCGTCGAGGATGAGCCCGTCGTTGACCCCCGGGCACACGACCACCTGACCGTGGACCTCGATGCCGTGGTCGAGCAGGGCGCGCAGCCATCGCAGGCTGGTGGCGCCGCGCCGGTTGCGCAACATACGGGCCCGGACCTCGGGGTCGGTGGCGTGGATGCTCACCCACAACGGCGACAGGCCTTCGGTCACCACCCGTTCCAGGTCCGCCTCGGTGAAGCGGGTGAGGGTGGTGAAGTTGCCGTACAGGAAGGACAGGCGGTAGTCGTCGTCCCGGGTGTACAGGCTGCGCCGCAGGCCTTTGGGCAGCTGGTGGATAAAGCAGAACTCGCAGTGGTTGTCGCAGGTGCGGACCCGATCGAACAGGGCCGCGTCGACCTCGAGGCCGAGCGGCTCGCCGCCGGCTCGGGTCACGGTGGTGGTGTGCTCGAGGCCGCCCCGGCGCACGTCGAGCTCCAGCTCGGCCTGGTCGGCGAGCAACTGATATTCGATGATGTCTCGGGGGAGCTGGCCGTCCATGGCGAGGATCTCGTCGCCGGGAAGTAAGCCGGCCCGGGCAGCCGGTGACCCTGGGGCCACCGCTACCACGCGGGGCAGGGACATAGCCCGGACAGGTTACTGCCCTGCGGGCGGTCCGCAGGCTCGGGGCCGGTAGACCGAGCGGCCGATCCCGTGTTGGGCCGATACCTTGATGTGATGGACGTCGACCGGGTGCTGTTGGCTTCCCCTCGCGGCTTTTGCGCCGGGGTGGAGATGGCCATCAAATCGCTGGCCTGGATGACCCGGGTGTTCGAGCCGCCGGTGTACTGCTACCACGAGATCGTCCACAACCGGGTGGTGGTGGACCGCTTCCGGGAGCTCGGGGTGGTGTTCGTCGACGACGTGGCCGAGGTGCCCGACGGCGCCCCCCTCATGCTGTCCGCCCACGGGTCGCCGCCCGCGGTGGTCGAGGCGGCCCGGGCGCGCGGCGGGGCCGTTGTCAACGCGGTGTGCCCGCTGGTCCGAAAGGTGCACCACGAGGTCAAGCTCCGGGCCGGCAAGGGCTATTCGATCGTCTACGTGGGCCATCAGGGCCACCAGGAGGCCATCGGCACCGCCGCGGTCGCCCCTGAGGCGGTGCACCGCATCGAGCACCTGGAGGAGCTGGAAGCCTTGCCCGATCCCGGCGGTCCGGTCGCCTTCCTGGCCCAGACCACCCTGGCGGTCGACGAGTGGGAGGCCCTGCTGGAGGCGGCCAAGGCCCGGTGGCCGGACCTGTGGGTCCCCGGCACCTCCGACCTGTGCTTTGCCACCACCAACCGCCAGACCGCGCTCAAGGCCATTGCCAGCCGCTGCCAGGTGGTGGTGGTCATCGGGTCGGCCAACTCGTCCAACACCCGCGCCCTCGAACGCACCGCCGCCACGGCTGGTTGTGACCGGGTGCTGCGGGTCAACGAGGCGGCCGAGCTGCCGGCCGACCTGGCCGGCACCGTCGGCGTGATCGCCGGAGCGTCGGCTCCCGAGGAGCTGGTGCAGGCGGTGGTGGCACGGTTGGCTCCCCGCGGCGGCGTGGAGGAAGTGCGCGCCGTCGACGAGGACGAGTACTTCCCGCTCCCCCGCGAGCTGCGCGATGCCGTCCGGCATCTGGCCGCGGCCGCCGCGGTGGTCGGCCTGGCGCCCGGCGGCGACCCCACCGCCGGCGGGGTCGCCCTCCCCGACGACCGGGAGCTGTCGGCGTCGGTGGCCTTGGCCGGATTGACCCGCTAGCCCGCCATTCGGCCGGGGTGGTCCCGACCCGTCGTACGCCGGGTGCCGGATGCGCGTCCGGTCGAATACCCCTAAGCTGGAGGTGCCACCGGCCGTCGAGCCGGTCCGAACCAAAGTGATGGCATGCGCGGGCAGCACAGCCGGAAGAAGTCGAGAGGGGCAGGTCTCGGAGGCCCGCTGATGGTGGCCGTCTTAGTGGCGGCCGGGGTCGGCGGATGGTGGTGGCACTCCTCGCAGTCCCCGTCATCGACGGCGTCCGCCGGCACCGTATCGACGACCGCCGTCACCTTCCGGCCGGTCGCGCCGACCCTGTCGGCGCCCTCGACGACGGCCGCGCCGGTGCCGCCGCCGACGTCGGTGCCGCCGAAGCGGTCGTCGGTCGCTCCGGCGACGACCGTCGCGGTGGGGCCGCCGATCAAGACGGCAGGCTCGTACACCTACACGGTGGCCGCGGGGACGCCGGTCACGGTGGTGGCCGTGAACCGGTGCTGGATCCAGGCCCGCACCTCCGCCAACGGGCGCATCCTGGCGGACGTCATCCTCCAACCGGGTCGGACGATGTCGTTCCCGTCACCCGTGTGGCTGCGGATCGGAGACCCGACAAACGCCAAGGTGATGGCGGGCCCGACAGCCCTCCAGTTGCCCGTACTGGCCGGGAATCTCAACATCATCACGCCCTGACCCCGCCGGCGCGCTGCAGTCGCGGCCGTCATGCAAGGATTTCTCGAGGGTGTCGGCGGCCGCGATGATCTCCTCCGCGGTGTTGAAGTAGCCGAGCGACCACCGGACCCAGTTGCGGCCCGGGATGGAGCGGGCCAGGACACCCGACGCCGCCAGGGAGGCGACCACCGCCTGGGCGTCGACGCCGTCCACCTCGAATGTCACCAATCCGGCCTGGTCGGGGGCGGTGACCACGCGTACCCCTTCGACCTCCGACAACTGGCGGCGCGCCATCGCGGCCAGCCGGCGGGACCGGAGCACGGCCCATTCCGGGCCTACCGTGCCCAGCCACTGCAGCGCGGCCAACTGACCGAGGAGGTTGGGCAAGTGGGTGGTGCCCTGCTCGAAGCGGCGCCCGTCCGGCCTGATCAACAACCCCCCGTAGTCGTTGTAGGCCTCGATCGATCCGTAGCTGGCGATGGTGGGCCGGATCTGGGAGATGGCGGTCTGGGCGCTGTAGAGGGCCCCGGTGCCCTCCGGCCCGCACAGCCACTTCTGGCCCGAGGCGGCGTAGAAGTCCACGCCGAGGTCGGCCAGGTCGACCTGGAGGGCGGCAAAAGACTGGGCCCCGTCGACGAGGACCAGGACGCCCCGCTCGTGGGCCGCGGCCGCGATCTCCTTGACCGGCAGCACATTGCCGGTGCTGTACGAGACGTGCGACAGCGACACCAGTTTGGTGCGAGGGGTGATGAGCCGGACCACGGCGGCCACCGGATCGGCCGCGTCGTCGAGCAGGTCGGCGGTCTTGATCGTCACGCCGTAGCGCTCCTTGACGATCCACAATGGCAGGAGCACCCCGGGATGCTCGATATTGGTGGTCACCGCCTCGTCCCCTTGGACCCAGTTGACCCCGAGGGTGATGAGGTTCATGCCCTCGGTGGTGTTGTGGGTGAGCGCGATCTCCGTCGGCCGGACGCCGAGGTGCTGGCCGAGCGCGGTCCGCACGTCCTGCTTGAGGGCCTGCATCTCCTCGAAGTACTCCAACCCCAGACGCGGCTGGCGGAGCTGCCGCTGGGCGCCGTCGCAGATCGCCGCCGTCACCACCTCGGGCAGCGGTCCGGACGTCCCCGTGTTGAGGTAAGCCACGCCGGCCAAACTCGGCATCTGGCGCCGGATGCTGTCGACCTTCTCGTCATCGTCCACGGGCTATCGCTCCTGGCTAGGCCGCGATGTCATCAAAACGCCGACCTCGGCTCACGATCAAGCCCGGGGCGCGCAGCAGGGAGATGTCGGCGGTGGCGTCACCGTTGACGGCGACGAGGTCTGCGGACAACCCAGGGGTCAGGCTCCCCGTGAGATGGTCGACGCCGCATGCTTGGGCCGCCCGGCTGGTGGCGCACTCGATGACTTCGAGCAGGGGCATGCCGCTGGCCGCCAAAGCCTCCAGCCCGGCGGCGTAGGCCCCGTGGGGCACCAGGTTGATGCCGGCGTCGGTGCCGGCCACCAGGCGCACCCCGGCCTCTCGCATCCGCCGGAGCCGGTCGATCCGACCGGTGATCAGCTCTTCGGCCACTGGAGTCGAGCTGAGCGGCCGCCGGCTGGGATTGAGGGTGTGGAGGTTGGTGGTCGGGCACACGAAAATGTTGCGGTCCGCGATCTCGGCCACCAGGTCGCTGTCGTAATCCACCCGATCGGGTGCCGCCCACGAACAGTGTTCGATGCTGTTGACCGCGGCCGCGACCGCGTTGCGGATCCCGGCGAGTCCGTGGGCGTGGGCCGCCACCCGGCGGTCCCGACGGTGCGCTTCCTCGACCAGCACGGCCAGATCCTGGGCGCCGTACTGGGTGTGCCAGGGCAGCGAGCCCTCGGTCATGAACCCGCCGGTGGCCATCACCTTGATGACCGTGGCGCCGGCCTGGTGGTGTTCGCGCACGGCCCGGCGCAGGCTGTCCCGGTCGTCGGTCTCGCAGCCCATAAACCAGCAGTGCCCGCCGCCGGTGGTGATCGGCTCGTTGGCGACGACCAACCGCGGGCCCGGCGCCTGCCCGGTCTCCACCGCCTCCTGGACGGTGAGGTCGAGCTTCGATCGGGCCCCGAGGTCGCGGGCGGTGGTCACGCCGGCCGCCAGGAGGCGACGCGCCGCGGCCAGCATACCGGTCAGCAGATCGGCGTCGGTGGCGTCGATCATGTGCTGTACGGGCGCCTCCGAGCCGTCGAAGCCCAGGTGCACGTGGCAGTCGATCAGGCCCGGCAGCAGCGTCGCCGGGCCCAGGTCGGTGCGGACGGCGGCTGCGGCCGCGGGATCGGCCGCGATCTCGGTCGCCGGCCCGACCGCGGCGATGCGACCCGTATCGTCGACCAGCACCGCCCCGCCGGCGATCACCCGCCGGTCGACGCCCGTCACGACAGTGTCCGCCAAGAACAGTTCCATGGCCCGCGAGCAGGCTCCTCGCCGAATGTTTCCCTGACGTTTCCCGCGGTTCGCCACCGCGTGAAATGTAGACCTACAGGTCAGCTGAGGCCCGGCCCGCGGCGGCGAGGGCTTCGTCGAAGAGGGCCTGGAGGCGGGTGTGCAGGGTGTCGGACAGCTCGGCCACCGACCGGCGGGACACCCGGCTGCCTTCGGAGCGGGGCGGGGCGACGAGGGGTGGCCCGACGACCATGACGACTTTCACCGGGCGGATCCGCTTCTGGCCCTTCGGCATCGCCCACTCGCTGCCGCCGATGCCGACCGGCACGATCGGGACGCCGGCCCGGGCGGCCACGAAGGCCGCTCCTTCGAGGAGCGGCTGCACCGTCGGCCCGGACTGGCGGGTGCCCTCGGCGAAGAGCACCACCGGCTCCCCTCCCCGCAGGGCGTCCTCGCAGGTGCGCAGCGCTTCGCGGTCAGGTGTGCCCCGGTGGACCGGGAAGCCCCCGAGGGAACTGAACAGGGCCCCGCTCCAGCGGTACTTCCACAGGCTGTCCTTGCCCATGAAGCGGATGCGCCGGCGGGTGAGGCAACCCGCCAGCAGGGTGTCGATGTTGGAGCGGTGGACCGGGGCGATCACGTACGGCCCCGATCGGGGAATGTGCTCCCGGCCGCGGATCTCGACCCGCCAGTAGACCCGGCAGACCACCTCCACCAGACCGCGGGCGAAGGCGTACCAGGCCAGGCGGATCCTCGAGGCGGGCACCTACGCCCCCACGTCCCGGTCCGCGGCCAGGGCCAGGACGTCTTCCACCACGGCCTCGATGTCCCGATCGGTGGTATCGATGCGGACCGCGTCGGGCGCGATGCTCAACGGCGACGCCGGCCGGGTGGAGTCGATGTGATCCCGGCGGGCGATGTCGGCGGCGACCTGGTCGTAATGCAGGTCGAGCATCTCCTTGCTGCGCCGGCTGGCCCGCTCCCGGTCGTCGGCGGTCAGGTACACCTTGACCGCGGCCGACGGGAAGACCACGGTCCCGATGTCGCGGCCTTCCACCACTCCCCCGCCGTGGGCCTCGACCCACTCCCGCTGGCGGGCGACCAACTCCTTGCGGACGGCCGGGTTGGCGGCCACGGTGCTCACGGCCCGGGTGACTTCGGGGCTGCGGATCTCGATGGTGGCGTCCACGCCGTCGACCATGACCGTGTCCCCGACGCTCAGTTCGATCTCCCGGGCCAGGTCGGCGACGCGGGCCGTGTCGTCGGGGTCGATGCCCCGGCGCATGGCCGCGAACGCCACCGCCCGGTACATGGCGCCGGTGTCGAGGTAGTCGAGGCCGAGACGGGCCGCGACCGCCTTGGCCACCGTCGACTTGCCGGATCCCGGCCGGTCCGTCGATGGCAATCACACGTCCGGCTGGGACAGGCACCGCTGGTAATCCTCCTCGAACTCGGGATAGCTGGTGGCCACGGCCTCCCACCTCGTCACGCGGACCGGGGCCGCGGCGGCCAGGCCCGCCACTGCGAGGGCCATCGCCACCCGATGGTCGCCGACGGAGTCGACCGCGCCGCCTGCCAAGCCGGCGGGGGCCGGCCCGGCCCGGCTGGCCGTGCACCACCAGCCCGTCCGGGCGGGCCTCCGCCCGGGCGCCGACGGCGCTGAGGGCGGCCACCACGGTGGCGATGCGGTCGCTTTCCTTGACCTTGAGCTCGGCGGCGTCGGCGAAGGTGGTGGTGCCGTCGGCGTGGGCCGCCGCCACCGCCAGCACCGGGATCTCGTCGATCAACGACGGCACCTCGGCGCCGCCGACCTCGGTGGCGTGGAGGGGGCCGTAGCAGGCGTGGATGGTGGCGGTGGAGGTGGCCGGGTCGGCGGCCGACATCTCGACCGCGGCGCCCATGCGGCGCAGGACATCGAGGAAGCCGGCGCGGCCGGGACCGACGTACACGTGCTCGACCGTCAGGTCGCTGCCGGGGGTGATGCAGGCGGCCACGACCCAGAAGGCGGCTTGCGAGGGGTCGCCGGGCACGTCCAGATCCAGCGGCTCGAGGACCGAGGGTCGCACGGTCACCACACCCGGCTGCACCCGGATGTCGGCGCCGCAGGCCGCCAGCATCTCCTCGGTGTGCCGCCGCGTCGGCAGCTCCTCGCGAACCGTCGTCTCCCCCTCGGCGGCCAAGCCGGCGAGCAGGACCGCGCCTTTGACCTGGGCGCTCGGCACGGGCAGGCGGTAGTCGATGCCCCGCAACGCGCCACCGCGGACCACGAGGGGCGGGAGGCGCCCGCCTTGGCGCCCGTCGATCCGGGCCCCCATCTGCCGCAACGGCTCCGCCACCCGATCCATGGGCCGGCGGGCGATCGACCCGTCGCCGGCGAGGACGCACAAGCCGTCCAGGGCCGCGGCCCATCCGGCGAGCAGGCGGATGGCCGTCCCCGAGTTGCCCACATCGATCGGGCCGTCCGGTTCGCGGAGCCGGGCGGTCCCCCGTCGACCACCACCTCGCCGGTCGGGCGGCCCTCGACGCCCGCGCCGAAGTTGCGGACGGCGGCCAGGGTGCGCTGGACGTCCTGTCCGTGTGACAGGCCCCGGAGCCTCGACCGGCCCTCGGCCCGCCCGGCCAGCAGCAGGGCCCGGTGGGAGATCGACTTGTCGCCGGGTACTCGAATGCGCCCGTGCACACCGGAGGGGGCCGGGGCGGCGACGAAGGTGCTCACGGCCCCAGCCGGCGAACCGAGCAGCGGAAGTCGCGGAGGTGGAGGGCGTCACGGACCCGGTCAGTGGCCAGGGCGTCGACGACCAGGACCAGCACGCCCCGGTCGCCTTCGGCGCTGTGGGCGATCTCCAGGTCGTAGATGTTGACGCCCATCTCCCCGAGCAGCGTCGTCACCTCGGCGATCACGCCGGGCCGGTCGGGTACCGGCACCCGGACCTCGGTCGTGTGCTCGCTGGACGGGGCGCCGGCGGGCAGGTTGACCCGGGCCTCGCGCGCCCGTTCGAGCACGTCCAGCATGAGGTCCCGGTCGCCGCCCGCGACCATGTCCCGGATGTCGCCCAGGGCGACCAGCAGCCGATCGAGGACGTCCAGGATCCCACTGCGGTTCTCGACGCACAGGTCCGGCCAGATGGCCGGATCGCCGGCGGCGATGCGGGTCATGTCGCGGAAGCCGCCCGCGGCCAGGCGGAGCAGGGTGGCGTGCTCGAGCGCGGTGTCGGCGGCCAGGTTCATCAGGGTGGCGGCCGTCAGGTGCGGCACGTGGGAGACCATGGCGACCAGGTCGTCGTGGCGGGCCGCGGGGAGCTCGACGATGTTGGCGCCCAGGACGCTGACCGCGGACCGAACCGTCGCGAAGGCCACCGGATCGGTGTTGGCCGCCGGGGTCAGCACCCAGGTGGCCCCTTCGAACATGTCCGGATCCGACCCTTCCACTCCCTCCTGCTCGGAGCCGGCCATGGGGTGGCCGCCGACGAAGCGGGGATGGTCGACCTTGGCGACGATGGCCCCCTTGATGCCTGCCACGTCGGTGACGACCCCGCCGTCCTCGAGGACTCGGGCTGCCTCTTCGGCCACGGCCCCCGCGGGCGTGGCGATGAACGTCACCAGGGCAGCCGGGTCGGACCCCACCTCGTCCAGGGCCCCCAGCTGCCGGGCCCGGGCCTGCCGGCCGGGATCCAGGTCCCAGCCGGTCACCCGCCAGCCCCGCCGGCGGAGCCCCTGGCCGATGGAGCCGCCGATCAGGCCGGTGCCGATGATCTGGGCCCGCTGGCGCGCCGGGTCGACGTTCACCGCGGGCGGGCGGGGATGGGGGCGGGCACGGCCTGACAGACTAGGAGACGCTGGTCCTGGGCTCGGGCTGGGGCCGGGCGGTGGGGGCCCGTTCGACGGCGCGAAGCTCCTCCGGGGTGAGCTCCCGCCACTCGCCGGGAGCCAGCGTGCCCACCCGGAGTGGTCCGATGCGGGTCCGCACCAGCCGACGCACCGGGTGCCCGACGGCTTCGCACATGCGGCGCACCTGGCGGTTCCGGCCCTCGTGGATGGTGACGCGGATGACGTTGGGCTCGACCCTCACCACCCGGGCCGGGGCGGTACGGCCGTCCGCCAAGTCGACTCCCTCGCGCAGCCGGCGCAGGGCGCCCGGCTTCGGCGCGCCCTCCACCACCACCAGGTACTCCTTTTCCACCCCGAAGCTGGGATGGGTCAAGCGGAACGTGAGATCCCCGTCGTTGGTCAGCAGCAGCAGGCCCTCGCTGTCCGCGTCCAGCCGGCCCACCGGATGCACCCTCGGCCTGGCCGGGACCAGCCCCGTGACCACCGGGCGGCCCTGGGGGTCGGAGGCGGTGCTGACCACGCCGGCCGGTTTGTTGCAGACGTAGTAGACGAGGCCGGAACGGACCGCCACGGGGACGCCATCGATGGACACCCGGTCCGTCTCGGGGTGGACCCGGCGGCCCAGCTCCGCCACCTCGCCGTTGACCGTCACCCGCCCGGCGGCGATCAGCGCCTCACAGGTGCGTCGGCTGCCCAGGCCCCGCTGGGCGAGCACCTTCTGGAGGCGTTCGCCGTCGCCGTCCGCCTGAGGCGTCACGGCTCCGGCCGGCTGCCGTCGTCCTCGGGGCCAGGGTTGAGGGTTGGCGCCGGCCCCGCCCGCAGGCTGTGCTCGAGGGCGTCCATGATCTCCGGCCCCGGCACGAACTGGGCCAGCGCCGGCAACTCCTCGATGCGGTCCAGCCCGAGCCGTTCCAGCAGCAGGGTGGTGGTGCCATACAGCAACGCCTGCCCCGGCCCCGGGTCCCGCGCCACTTCGGTGATGAAGCCCCGCGCCTGCAGGGTGCGGATCACGCCGTCCGCGTTGACGCCGCGGATGGACGCGATCTGGGCCCGGGACACGGGCTGCTTGTAGGCGATGATGGCGAGGGTCTCGAGGGCGGCCGCGGACAGGCGGGCGGTCTGACCCTCCAACACGAACCGCTCGACGTAGGCGGCCATATCGCCATGACTCTGGTAGCGGTACCCGCCGGCGACCCGGACCAGGCTGAAGCCGCGATCCTCGTCGCGGTACGACGCCTCCAGCTCGGCGCACAGCTCCTCGACGCGCCCCGGCGAGACCTCCAGGAGCTGGGCCAGGAGATGGGGTTCGACGGGGACGTCGGCCACCATGACGATGGCCTCGATGGCACGGAGGGTCTCGGATGCCATGGGTTAGCCCTGGTACTCCTCGACCTCGATGGTGCCGGCCGCCGGGCCGCCGAGCCAGCTCACGTGCAGCTCGGCGAACGACGACGCCTGCTCCAGGTCCACCAACCCCTGCTTGTACAGCTCCAGCAGGGCGAGGAAGCGCACGATGATCTCGAGCCGCTCCCCGAGCGAGCCGGTCAGCCGGGAAAAAGAGATGCGCCCGACGCGAGGAAGCTCGTCGATCAGCTCATCGACGGCGTCCCGCACGCTGATGCGGACCGGCGCCACATGATCCAGTAGCAAGCGGTTCCCAGGTTCGGGGGCCAGCAGGGCCTGCATGCTGTCCCGCAGTTGGTCCGCCGTCACCCCCTCGAGCAGGTCCGGCACCAGGGCGGTGTACCGCTCGTCCACGCCGGCGAGTCGGGGCCAGCTCCGACCGGCCGCGTCCATCAGCCGGTGCATGGCGCCAGCCGCGTCCTTGAACGTCTTGCACTCGAGCAGGCGAGCCAGCAGCAGGTCGCGCTCCTCCCAGAGGGCCAGCTCCTCCTCCAGCTCGATGTCGTCGCGGCCGGGCAACAGCCGTCGGGCCTTGAGCTCCAGCAGCACGGCGGCGATCAGGAGGAACTCGGTCGCGGCCTCCAGGTCCAGACCGACGCGCAGCTGCTCGAGGGTGGCCACGTAGCCGTCGACGATGTCCGACAAGCGACACCTCCCAGAGATCGACCTGCTCCCGGGTGATGAGGTGGAGCAACAGATCGAAGGGCCCCTCGAAGACGGGCGTGCTCACCGTGTAGGGCACCGTCCGATAGTACCGGGGTGACCCCCGGGTCCTGCGGCATACCATGACCGGGTGAGCAGAGTCGTTTCGGGCAACAGAGCGCTTTCGGGCAGCAGAGCGCTTTCGGGCAGCAGAGTGTTCTCGGGCATCAAACCCACCGGAGATCCGCACCTCGGCAACCTCCTCGGCGCCCTGCGGTGGTGGGTGCAGGACCAGCGCCTCGGTGACTGCTTCTACTGCGTGGTGGACCTGCACGCCTTGACCGAGCCGCAGGACCCGGCCGAGCTGCGGCAGGCGACCATGACCATGGCCACCCTGCTGCTCGCCGCGGGCTTGGACCCCGACGCCTGCACCATCTTCGTGCAGAGCCACGTGCCGGCCCACACCCAGCTGACCTGGCTGCTGGAGTGCACCGCCGGCATGGGCGAGTTGCGGCGCATGACGCAGTTCAAGGACAAGTCGGCGCGGGAGGGGGAGGAGTCGGCGCGGGTCGGTCTTTTCACCTACCCGGTGCTGATGGCCGCGGACATCCTGCTGTACGACACCGACCAGGTTCCCGTCGGTGACGACCAGCGCCAGCACCTGGAGCTCACCCGGGACCTCGCCCAGCGCTTCAACACCCGCTACGGCCCGACCTTCACGGTGCCCGCCGCAGTGGTGCCGCCGGCCGGCCGCGGCGACCGGATCATGGACCTCCAGGACCCCACCAAGAAGATGTCGAAGTCGAGCGCCAGCCCCCAGGGCACCATCAGTCTGTTCGACGACCCGGCGACCATCGAACGGAAAGTGAAGCGGGCGGTCACCGATACCGACACCGGCCCGGACGCGGTGCGCTACGACCCGGTGACCAAACCCGGCGTGGCCAACCTGCTGGAGCTGCTGGCCGCGGTGCAGGAGCGCCGGCCCGAGGAGGTCGCCGGCGAGTACACCCAGTACGGTCCGTTGAAGGCCGACGTGGCCGCCGCGGTGATATCCGTGGTCGAACCCATCCAGGCCGAGTACCGCCGCTGGACCGAGGACCCGGCCGCGGTGCCCAAAGTGCTGCAGGCCGGCGCCGAGCGCGCCGACGCCGTGGCCCGGGAGACGCTGCGCCGGGCCTACGACGCGGTGGGGTTGGTGGCGCCGGCGTAGGCCAGGGCCGGCGGGGGGCGGGGGGCCGGCGGGGGGGGCCGGCGGGCTACGGCGTGGTCCCGATCGCCGGCGGGGTGGGCCGGCGGGGGGCGGCGCAGAACCGTTTCGCGACACCCCGCGATTGCCGGCGGCCGGGCTTGGCGCGAAACCGTTCTCTGGGCGCACTTGCGTGCCAATCGCGGCGGCCCCGGCGGAGCGATTGTCGCGAAACGGTCGAACCCTCAGCAGTCCAACTAGTCGTCGTCGGCTTCCTTGAGGGCGTGCGCCCATTCGGGTTGGACCGTCCAGCGGTCGGGCGGCAGGTGGTGCTCCCGCGCCCAGGTCGAGGTGACCGGGTCGCTTCCGGCCGCCTCGAGCATTGCGGCTCCCAGCTCGTCGTGGCGCACGTACTGTCCGGCTCGCCGGCGCCACCCCGCGGCCCGGTCGCCCCATGCCGCCACCTGGGGGCGGCCTGCGCCCATCGTCACCAGGGTGACGATCACCCGCCCGAAAGTGCCGAAGCCGGATTCGATCTTTCCCGAGTCGTGCAGCAGGGCGGCGGCGAGCACGGGCCGCGGGACGCCGGCTCCGTCGGCATTACCCAGACTGCCGGCGACCCGATGGCTTACCGCGACGGCGTGGCGGCGGTCGGGTCCCGGCAGGCGAGTCCAGATATCCCGCTCGCCGGGCAGCAGCCAGCGCCGGGCCCAGGCCTCACCAGTGGGGTTGGGTCCCCCGGGCCACAGGGAGCCGGCGAAGCGACCAGCCAGATGTCGAAACGAGCCGAAGCCCGAGAGCCCTTGCATCCCACCGACGCTAATAGGCGATGCCCCGTCGGACACTGCCACCCGGAGCGCCAGCCCGAGCACCATCCCGGCTCGGTGGGGCCGACAATGGGAGGGATGATCGAGCTCCCCGGTCCCCTGGTCAGCGCCGACTGGTTGCGCGAGCGGCTCCAGCACGTCTACCTGGCCGACGTGCGGTGGTACCTCGACGGCCGGTCCGGGCGCACCGCCTATGAGGGCGGGCACATCCCCACCGCAGTGTGGGTGGACCTCGACTGCGATCTCGCCGGGCCGACCTCGCCGGGATCCGGCCGCCACCCGCTGCCGGATCCCGAGGCCTTCGCCGCCGCCCTCGGGCGTCTGGGGATCGCCTGGGACCGTCCAGTAGTGGCCTACGACGATGCCGCCGGCTCGATCGCGGCCCGGCTGTGGTGGATGTTGCAAACCATCGGGCAGCCGGCGGCGGTGCTCGATGGCGGCATTGGGGCCTGGCCCGGACCGCTCGAAACCACCGCCGCCCGGCCCGTCGTGGTCGACCGTCCGGCCCGACCCTGGCCGGCCGATTCGATCGCCTCGACCGCCGACGTCAACCGGCTCCGCCGCCAGCCCGGCGCGGTGGTGCTCGACGCCCGCAGCCCGGCCCGCTACCAGGGGGCGGAGGAGCCCGTCGATGCCCGGCCGGGTCATGTGCCCGGAGCGGTCAACCACCCGTGGACCGACAACGTCGGAACAGATGGCCGCCTGCTCGAGCCGGGGCTGTTGCGGGACCGGCTGGCCGCAGCCGGCGCCGGACCTGATCGCCGAGTGATCGCATCGTGCGGCTCGGGGGTGACGGCGTGCCACAACCTGCTGGCCATGGAGGTGGCGGGCCTTCCCGCGGGGGTCCTGTACCCCGGCTCCTGGTCTGCCTGGGCCGCCCAGCCGGAGCTGCCCGCCGCCACGGGGTCCGAGCCGGGCTGATCGGGCACCGGGTCGAGTCGACCCGCCGCTCAGCCGGCGAGCAGCCGGGCCCAGGCCCGCTGGGCGGGACCGAAGATGTGGACGAGGAAGTTGCCGGGCTGCAGCAGGACCAGGACCAGCAACACCGGCATGGCGTAGCGCTGGAAGTTGTACCACGCCGGCATGGCGGACCGAGGGAGCAGCCGGGCCACCAGGGCGGATCCGTCGAGCGGAGGGATCGGCAGGGCGTTGAACACGGCCAGGGTGACGTTGACGAAACCCAGCAGGTACAGCACCCGGTCCGTCATCGGGAGCGCCCCGACCCCGAAGGTGGACACCGTGAAGTCGACCATGCGGGCGGTGCCACTGGGGCGGGCCAGCCGCAGGGCCAGAATCGATATCCCGGCCAGGGCCAGGTTGGTCGCCGGCCCGGCCAGGCTCACGATCAGGCTGGAGTTACGGGGGTGCCGCATCTTGGCCGGGTTGATCGGGACGGGCTTGGCGTAGCCGAACGCGCCCAGCCCGGCGAGCGCCAGCAGGCCGGGCAGGACGAGCGTGCCCATGGGGTCCACGTGCCGGACCGGGTTGAGGGTGAGCCGCCCGGCCTTCTGCGCCGTGTCGTCGCCGAAGGCCAGGGCCGTTACGCCGTGGGCCAACTCATGGAGGATGATCGACGGGACCACGACCGCGAACACCACCAGCGTGGTCGACGAAAGGGTGTGGCGGAGCGCGTAGACCGCGACGGCGATGAGGCCGATGGCCACCAGGGCCTGCGGGTGGGCGTACCGCCTCATGAGGGAAGAACCGGATGGTCCGGCCAGCCGGCCGGGCCGGCCACGGTCCTCAGCGCCGGTTGGCGGCCGCGGCGGCGCAGTTGATGCAGAGCCGGGCTTCCGGCTTGGCCTCTAGGCGGGCCGGGGCGATGGGCTGACTGCAGGTCTCGCACACGCCGTAGGACTCGGCCTCGAACTTGCCGAGGGCGTGCTCGACGTCCCGGAGGGTTTCTGCCAGCTTGTTGACGAGCGCTTCGTTTTCACCACGCTCCGCGGTCACCTGGCTGGAGTCAGCGAAGTTCGGGTCGTAGTCGAGGCTCTTGGCGCCGTACCCCAACTCGGCCAGCTGGCTCCGCAGGGACTCGCGCTCTTCCTCGAGCGTGGCCCGCAGTCCCTGGATCGTCGCATCGGCTGCCATCGGGTCGAGTGTAACCCGGTGGTCATCGCAAAGACGCCCACCCCTCACCTTCGTCACTCTCCGCCGCCATGGCCGAACGAGCCAGGGTGAGCCCGATGATGGACTTGGCATCCAGGATCTGAGCGGAGCTGATCAGGCCAGGAACCGCGGTCAGGGCCACCTCCTCGACGGTCATGTGCTCCTCCTCCGCCCCCTGCCGGTCCAGCGGTACCGCCGTCAGCTCCCGGGCCAGATACAGCCATGAGAGCTCGTCGCTGAAACCTGGCGAGTTGTAGAAGCGGGCCAACAGATCGAGGCGACCGGCCCGCTGCCCGATCTCCTCGGCGAGCTCCCGGCCGGCGGTGACCTCGGGCGGCTCATCCTGGATGTCGCGTTTGCCGGCCGGGAGCTCCAGCAGCTCGGTCTCCACCGCGGCCCGGAACTGCCGGACCATGATGACCGTCTGATTGGCCGTCACGGGCACGACGACCACGGCGCCGGGGTGGTGCACGATGTTGCGCTCCAACTGTTCGCCGTCCGGCCCCTCGAAGCGAGCCGTCACCACCCGTAGGTGGCCGGCGCGCAGGATCTCGGTCTCGCCGAGCTTACGGAACGACGGCAAGACCGTCGAGGTCCAGCAGCCGAGGGGCCCGGCCGTCGGCGCGGTCCAGGGCCGCGGCGATCAGGGCGGCAAACAGCGGGTGCGGGTGGTCCGGCCGGCTCTTGAACTCCGGGTGCGCCTGGGTGCCGACCCAGAAGGGATGCCGCGGAAGCTCGATGAACTCGACGAGGCGATCGTCGAGCGAGCGGCCAGACGACACCAGACCCGCCTCCTCCAACCGGAACCGGTAGCGGGGATTTACCTCGAAGCGGTGACGGTGGCGCTCATAGACGAGTTCGGTGTCGTAGGCGGTCGCCACCACGGTCCCGGGAACCAGCTTGGCCGGGTACATACCCAGCCGCATGGTCCCGCCCTTTTCCACCACCTCCCGTTGCTCGTCCATCAGATCGATCACGGGATGCGGCGACGCTCCGTCGAACTCGCGCGAGTTGGCGCCGGCCAGGCCCACCACGTTGCGGGCGTAGTCGATCACCATCACGTGGAGGCCGAGGCACAGGCCCAGGCACGGAACGTCGTTTTCCCGGGCGTAGGTAGCGGCCGCGATCTTGCCTTCGATACCCCGTTCGCCGAAGCCGCCGGGGATGACGATCCCGTCCAGATCCCTGAGGCGCCCGTCGGCCAGCAGGCCTTCGACTTCCTCGGCCTGGATCCACTCCAGGTCGATCCGGGCCCCGTGGGCGTAGCCGCCGTGGCGCAACGCCTCGACCACCGAGAGGTAGGCGTCGGGAAGGTTGACGTACTTGCCGATCAGTCCGATACGGACCGGCCGGGTGGCGGCCTCGACCCGGGCGACCAGGGCCTCCCACACCGAGAGGTCGAGGACGTGACCGGGTACCCCCTCACCGGCCGGCTCGAAGCCCAGCAGCCGGCACACGTAGCCGTCGAGACCTTCCTCGTGGAGCGCTAGCGGGATCTCGTACAGGTTGGGTGCGTCCATGCAGGACACCACCGCCTCCATCGGCACGTCGCTCAAGAGGGAGATCTTGCGCTTCAGGGCGGACGAGATGCTCCGGTCGCTGCGGCAGATGATGACGTCGGGCTGGATGCCCCGGCTGCGCAGTTCGGTCACGGAGTGCTGGGTGGGCTTGGTTTTCTGCTCGCCGGAAGTCCCCAGGTAGGGCACCAAGGTGACGTGCACGTAGCAGACGTTGTCGCGGCCGACGTCTTTGCGGAACTGGCGGATGGCCTCGAGGAAAGGGAGGATCTCGATGTCGCCGACCGTGCCGCCGATCTCGGTGATGACCACGTCGACCGAGTCGGTGGCGAGGCGCTTGATCCGATCCTTGATCTCGTCGGTGATGTGGGGGATGACCTGGACCGTCTTGCCGAGGAAGTCGCCTCGGCGCTCTTTGGCGATGACGCTCTGGTAGATCGACCCGGTGGTGGCGTTCGACTCGCGGTGGAGGTTCTCGTCGATGAAACGCTCGTAGTGTCCGAGGTCCAGGTCCGTCTCTCCCCCGTCGTCGGTCACGAAGACCTCGCCGTGCTCGAACGGATTCATGGTGCCCGGGTCGACGTTGATGTAGGGGTCGAGCTTCTGCATGGTCACGCGGAGGCCGCGGCTCTTGAGCAGCCGTCCCAGCGACGACGCGGTCAAACCTTTCCCCAACGAACTCGTCACTCCACCAGTGACGAAGATGTGCTTCGCCAAAACGCTCCTCCACTCGAGTCGATCAACACGGCTCTCGGTGGACCCACCGGTCGGCCACCCCACCTTATCCTGCCCCGGAGGCCCGACCGGGGGATGGATGTCGGCGGGCTGGGGCCGGCCGCGGGTACCCGCTACCGCCGCCGCGCCGGGCGCTGGGAGCGTTGGGCGAGCAACTCCTCCGCGTGCCGGCGGGCGGTCGGACTGTCCGGGCGTCCCGACAGCAGCCGCGACAGCTCCACCACCCGCTCGGGCCCGTCCACCTCCTCGACGACAGCCCGGGTCCGCTCCCCGACGGTGAGCTTGCGCACTACCAGATGGCGGTCGCCGAACGCGGCCACCTGCGGCAGGTGGGTGACCACCAGCACCTGATAGCGGCGACCGAGCGCAGCCAGGGCCTGGCCCACGGCCACCGCCGCCTCGCCGCCGATCCCGGCGTCGACCTCGTCGAAGATGAGCGTGGGCGGCTCCTCCGGGTCCGTGCCCGCAGCCCCATCCCCGGATGACCGGCTCCGTTCGGTGAGCACCAGGCGGACGGCGAGCATGGCCCGGGCCAGTTCGCCGCCCGACGCCACTTTGGCGAGGGGCAGGAGGGGCTCGCCCGGATTGGCGCCCAGGAGCCAGGTGACCGTCTCTCCCGAGCCGCCGGGGGCGACCTCGATGGTGAAGCGGGCCCGGGGCATGGCCAGATCCTGCAGCGCGGACTCGATCTCGGCCGCCAAGGCCGGCGCCGCGGCCCGACGAGCGGCTCCCACCCGGTCCTCGGCGGCCCGGCGTGCCGCCTCCGCGGCGCGTAGGTCGTCGTCGATGGTGGCCGCCCGCCGGTCGTGATCCTCCAGTTCCGAGATCTGGGCTCGGGCCCGGTCGCGGAAGGCCATCACGTCGGCGAGGGCATCGCCGTACTTGCGGCGCAAGTCGGTCAGCACCCGCCGGCGGGCGCCGACGGCCGCCAGCCGATCGGGGTTGTCCTCGAAGGCTTCGGCCCCGGTGCGGGCTTCGGTGGCCACGTCAGAGAGCTCGGCTTGCAGCGACCGCAGTCGATCGTGGAGCGGCGCGAGCGGGGCGGGGCCGGCCACGGCCGCGACCAGTGCGCCGAGCCGGTCGACGATGCCGTCATCGGCGGCCAGCGCTTCGGCCACCGAGGCCGCGGCGCGGCCCAGGGCCGACGCGTCGGAGAGCCACTCCTCCTCGGCGCGCAGCTCGTCGTCCTCGGTGGGCGAATCCAGCTCGGCGGCATCCAGTTCGTCGACCTGGTACCGGAGCAGATCCAGCTCCCGGGCCCGGGCCCGGGCGTCCCCACCCAGCCGGGCTCGGGCGGCCTCCAGTTCCCGCACCTTCCGCCGGGCCACCGCGACATCCTCGGTGCTGATGTCGCCGCCGGCATCGAGGGCGGCCCGTTGGGCTGCAGGGTGCAGCAGCGACTGATGGGCATGCTGGCCGTGGATATCGACCAGGCGGCCCCCGATGTCGCCCAGCTGCGGCCCGCTGGCCAGACGCCCGTCGATGTAGGCGCGACCGCGGCCCGAGGCCGGGATGACCCTTGACAGCACCACCTCGGCGTCGTCGGTGGCGCGGAGAAAGCGGCCCTGCACCTCGGCTTCCTTGCCGCCCGGCCGGACCAGGGCCGTGTCCCCTCGGCCGCCGAGCAGGAGGGTGATGGCGTCGACGATCAAGGTCTTGCCGGCGCCGGTCTCCCCGGTGAGGACAGTCATGCCCGGGCCCAGGACCACGGTGAGGTCCTCGATCACCCCGAGCTGGGCCACTCGCAACTCCGCCAGCATCTGCCGCCCCTCAGCGATCTGTGAGGTTGAACTTGCGCTTGAGGATCTCGTGGAAGTCCCGAGCCCCGAACGTCACCAGCAGGGCGTCGCGGTCACCCTTCCGGCAGTGCAGCGTCTGGCCCGGGCGTAGGGTGGCGGCCAGCCATCCGTCGACGACCAGGTCGGCGGCCTGGCCCGCGATGGGCGACAAGGATATTTTCTCTTCGGCGTCCAGCACGAGTGACCGGTCGAACAGCATGTGGGGGGCGACCGGGGTGAGGATCATCACTCGGGCCCGGGGAGACACGATCGGACCTCGGGCGGACAGGTTGTACGCCGTCGAGCCGGTCGGGGTGGCAACGATCAGCGAGTCGGCGGCGAAGGTCAGGAAAGGATCCCCGTTGACGGCCACCTCGGTCCGCACGGTGTGGCCGCCGGCTGGGCGCTGGAGGACGAGATCGTTGAGGGCGCTGCGATGCAGCACGCTGGGCGAGGTGTCGCCGTCGGTATCGGTCACCGATACGTCCAGGGTCATGCGGGACTCGACCTGGTAGTCGCCGTCCAGGAAGCGGCGCAGGGCGTCCCGCAGGTACTCCGGTTCGACGGCAGTCAGGTAACCGAGATGCCCGAGGTTGACGCCTAGCACCGGCACACTGTCCGGGCTGACCAGATCCACCGTGCGCAGCATGGTGCCGTCCCCACCAAGGCTGACCGCCAGGTCGAGCGGCTTGCGGTCGGCTCCGTCGCGCCCGCCTCCGGTCGACGAGTCGGCGTCGAGGAACTCCGCCTGGTGGCCCTGTTCCCGCAGCCAGCGGGCCGTCTCCACGCCCAGGTTGACGGCCCCTTCGCGCAGGCTGTGGGCCACAAACCCGATGGCGGCCATCCTCAGCCCTCTGGCTCCGCCGGGCGGTCCGGACGCCGGGGACCGCCCCCTCGGAACGAGCCGGAGCTGACCGCGGCCACCGCCTGGGCCACGGCGGCCTCGATCTCGCCGTCTCCGCCGCCCGCCCCCGCCCCGGACGACCCGCGGCGCAGATGGGCGAAGTACTCGACGTTGCCGTCGGCACCCTGCAATGGCGAAACCATGACGCCCATCATGGTCGCTCCCGCTTCCTCGAGCGCGACAATGACCTCCCGGAGCGTGGTCCGCCACACCTCGGGATCGCGGATGACCCCGCGGCCGCGGGATACGGCGCTCCGGCCGGCCTCGAACTGCGGCTTGACCAGGACCACCAGGTCGCCGCCGGGACGGGTCAGGCTGACGAGCTGCGGGGCCACTGTTCGCAGCGAGATAAACGACAGGTCCGCCACGACCACGTCGAACGCCGTCCCACCCAACGCGTCGAGACTGGCGGTGCGAATGTTGGTCCGTTCGCGCAGCACTACCCGTCCGTCGTGCCGCAGCCGGTCGTGCAATTGACCTCGCCCGACGTCGACGGCGACCACCTGGGCCGCCCCCCGCTGCAACAGGCAATCGGTGAAGCCCCCGGTCGAGGCCCCGGCGTCGAGCACGCGTCCGGCAGCCACGTCGACGCCAAAATGGTCCAGGGCCGCGTCGAGCTTCTCCCCGCCGCGCCCCACGAATCGGGGCGCCGGGCCGAGGACCGCGACCGACTCGGCGGCGTCGACCAATCGGGACGCCCGTTCCGCCACCGCCCCGCCGACCAGCACCACCCCGGCGTCGATCAGGGCGCCGGCCTGGCTCCTACTGCCCGCCAATCCCCGGCGGACCAGTTCGGCGTCGAGCCGCCGCCGAGGACTCAGGCGCCGCCCGCGGCCTTCTTCGCCGCCGCCTTCTTGGCCGGCCCAGCCTTCTTGGCCGGCCCAGCCTTCTTGGCCGGCCCAGCCTTCTTGGCCGGCCCGGCCTTCTTGACGGGGGCGGCCGTCTTGACCGGGGCGGCCTTCTTGGCCGCAGCCTTCTTGGCCGGCGCGACGTTCTTGGCGGCAGCCGTCTTCTTCGCGGCCCCCGCCTTCTTGGCCGGCCCAGTCCTCTTGGCCGGCCCAGTCCTCTTGGCCGGCCCAGTCCTCTTGGCCGGCCCAGTCCTCTTGGCCGGCGCGGTCTTCTTGGTGGGAGCGGACGCCCTCGGCGGGGCGGTGCGGCCGGTCACCCGGCGGACCATCGCCTCCAGGTCCTCGATGCTCCCGATCCCCAGCAGGGACAACTGGGCGGCGACTTCGCGGCGGACCGAGGTAAGGATGTGCTCGGTGCCCTTGCGACTGCCCTCGACCAGGTCGTCGATGGCATCCTGCGCCTGTTTCTGGGTGGTGTCGCCCACCTTCGCCAGCTCCCGGAGGAATTCTTCGGCCCGGGCCCGGGCCACCTCCAGGAAGTCGGCGCCGGCTTCCTGATACCGCTTGAACCTGTCGTCGGGTGCCATGCCACATCGTAACGGGTCGTGACGCGTGCTTGCAGAAGTACGCACCGCCTCGGGGAGGGGCCTCAGTTGCCCAAGCGGGCCGTCACCATGGCGGCCAGGTCGTCGGCGACGAATGCCGGTTCGGGTGCGACCGGCAGGTCGTCGCGGCCGGTCACCCCGGAGAGCACCAGGCCGAACGGGGCCCCGATCAACTCGGCGAAGCGGCCGTCGGTGTCCGGCCGGTCGCCCACCACCAGACCGACCGGCCCGAACCGATCCCGCAGCAGATCGGCGGCGGCTTGGTGGGGCTTGCCTGCGACCTCGGCGGTGGCGCCCGAGCCCACCTCGAGGTAAGCGACCAGACGCGCCCGCGCCGGGCTCGATGCCGTGCGGGGTGGGGAAGGTGGCGTCGGCGTTGGTCGCCACAAAACGAGCGCCGGCCCGGATGGCGGCGGCCGCCGCGGCGAGGGTGTCGAAGTCGAGTTGCAGGCTCCGCCCGACGACGACCGCGGCGGGATCAGCAGCCGCCCCCACGATGGTCACCCCACGGGCCTCGAGGGCCTCGGCGACCCCCGGCCCGCCGACCACCGCAGCCCGGGTGCCCGGCTCGAGCCGCGACGCCGCCGCCTGGGCCGAGGTCACCAACTCGTCTTCGCCGACCTCGATGCCGGCGCGGGCCAGCATGGTGACGTAGTCGGCCAGTGTGGGGCCGGAGTTATTGGTCACGAAGGCGACGGTCTCGCCGGCCTGACGGAGCCGGCGCACCGCGTCGGCGGAACCGTCGATGGCCGTCCCCGCCAGCCAGACCACCCCGTCAAGATCAAGGACCCAAAGCATCCTGCAGTCTGCTACGGCGGCCGTCCTCGGCAACAATGCCGGCGTCCTCGGCAACAATACAGGCGTGCCTCTCTTCCAGCCCTTTCCCGGCCTTCGGTATTCACGGTCGCATGTCGCCTCGCTCGACGACGTGGTGTGCCCGCCGTACGACGTCATCTCCGAGTCCGAGCGGGTGGCGCTCGAAGCCAAGAGTCCCTCCAACATCGTTCGGCTGGAGCTCCCCCACGACGATGACCAGGGCGGGGATCGCTACCAGCGGGCCGCGGCCCTGCTGGACGCCTGGCGGGATGGCGGGATCCTGCATCGCGATCCGGAACCGGCCTTCTACGGCTACCGGATGGGGTTTACCGATCCGACCGGCGCGGCTCGCCAGACCATCGGCGTGATCGGCGCGCTCGGCCTCGAAGCACCGGGTGCGGGGATCCTGCCCCACGAGGAGACCACGCCGAAAGCCAAGACCGACCGCCTCGAACTGCTCCGGGCGACGCGCGCCAACCTGTCGCCGATTTGGGGCCTTTCGCCCGGGTCGGGACTCAGCGGGCAGTGCTTGCCCCCGGCCCACCCGGCTGAGCACGTCACCGATCCCGATCGGGTCCGCCACGAGCTGTGGCCGATCACCGACGCCGACCAGGTCAAGGCCATCCAGGTGGCGGTGGAAGGGGCGCCGGTGATCATCGCCGACGGCCATCACCGCTTCGAGACCGCCCTCGCCTACCGGGAGGAGCAGGCCCGAAAGGGCACCGAACGCGCCGACGACAACTTCGTGATGGCGCTGGTGGTCGAGCTGGCCGACGACCAGCTGACGGTGCAGGCCATTCATCGCCTGATCGAGGGTCTGCCACCGGGCTTCGACCTCCCCACCGCCCTGGAGCCGTGGTTCGACGTCACGCCGACGGCGCCCGCCGATCGCAGCATCATCACCCGCATGGCCGACGCGGGCGCGGTCGCCGTCCTGACGCGAGCCGGGGCCTGGCTGGCGCGACCCCGCCCGTCCCTGGCGGCGGCGGCCACCCACGACCTGGACAGCAGCCGGCTCGATGTGGCCCTCGCCGGGCTGCCGTCGCATCAGCTGGTGTACCAGCACGGCTGGGACCACGCCGCGGCGGCCGTGGCCACGGGCCAGGCCGACGCCGCGGTGCTCCTCCGCCCCGCCAGCGTGGCGCAGATCGGCGCGGTGAGCCGTGGCGGAGTGCGCATGCCGCCCAAGACGACGTTCTTCTGGCCCAAGCCCCGCACCGGGCTGGTGGTACGAGAGCTGCTCAGCTAGACGGTCCAGAAATTTTCCAGATGTTCTCAGGAATTTCTCAGCAGAACCCCAGGCCGGTGCTGAATACTGGGTACATCCATCTTCGGCTTGGTACCTCCTCTGCCCAGCCGGATGCCGGGGCCGTCGTCGCCGACCAGGCGGCGGCGGCCCTGCCGCATTGTCGTCGGTCGGCGGCGGACCGTCAGGCGTTGCGGGCCAGCCGGACGCCGCTCATGGCCCAGCGCGCTCCGGGCGGGAAGAAGTTGCGGTAGGTCAGCCGGGCGTGGCCCGGCGGGGTGATGGCGGCACTCCCCCGCAGGCTGTGCTGGCTGACCATGAACTTCCCGTTGTACTCCCCGACGGCGCCGGGGGCCGGCTGGAAGCCCGGGTACGGTAGATAGGCGCTCGCCGTCCACTGCCAGGCGGAGCCGTAGAGCTGGCGCAGCCGGCCCGGATCCGGCCGCGCCGCGTCGGGATGCAGGGCCACCGCGGGCGCGTTCGGACCCGGCTCGCCCGCGGCCGCGGTCTCCCACTCGGCCTCGGTCGGCAGGCGGGCCCCCCGCCACCGGGCGTAGGCGTCGGCTTCGTAGTAGCTGACGTGCACGACCGGTAAGGCCAGGTCGACCGGCCCCGGTCCGTACAGGGTGTACACCTCCCACTTGGACCCTTGGCGCTGCCAGTACAGGGGCGCCTCCTGTCCGGTCGCCTGCAACGCCGCCCACCCGTCCGACAGCCACAGGTCGGGCCGACGGTACCCGCCGTCAGCCATGAACTCCTGCCACTCCCCGGCGGTGACCAGCCGGTCCGCCGAGCGCGAAGGGCGCCACCCACTCCACGTGCCGGGGCGACTCGTTGTCGAAGGCGAAGCCCGAGCCCTCCGGTACGCCGACCTCGACCAATCCGCCGTCGTAACCGACCCAACCGAGCGGGCCCGGATCCTCACCGGCGGGCGGGCGGGTGAGGCGGTAGGCGGGCCGGAGTGGGTTGCTGCCGAGGACGTGCTTGATGTCCATGAGCAGCAATTCCTGATGCTGCTGCTCGTGGTGCAGGCCCAGCTCGATACGCCCCAACACCGGATCGGGTAGCGACCGGCCCAGGACGTCCTCCATCGCCTCGTCGATGGTGTCGCGGTAGGCCGTCACCTCGCCGACACCGGGGCGGCTCAACAACCCCCGCTCCGAGCGGGGATGGCGGGGCCCCACTCCCTCGTAGTAGGAGTTCCACAGATACAGGTACCGCTCGTCGACCGGCCGGTAGCCCGGGCGGTAGGGCATGAGCACGAACTGTTCGAAGAACCAGGTGAC
Organism: uncultured Acidimicrobiaceae bacterium; assembly: GCA_963702305.1. GTDB lineage: Bacteria > Actinomycetota > Acidimicrobiia > Acidimicrobiales > Palsa-688 > PALSA-693. Next base: position 205,838 of record CAVPBX010000002.1, read on the forward strand.
GTGGGCCCGGTGCCACTTGGTGGGGCTCACGTCCGGCATGCTCTGGACGGTCTGGTCCTCCGGCGACAGCGGGGCCGCCAGCGCCTCGGTGGCAGCTCGCACGGCCCGGTAGTCCTCGATCTCCGGCCTCGGCGGGACCGGGGCCCCGGCGGGCCGGGCCCGGGACGGCACCGGGACGGACCGCGCGCCCGTCTCCGAGCGTTGGGCGAGGGTGACCGCGAAGTCCCCGCAGGAATCGGTCCACCAGCCCATGGGGACGAATCCGGCCGCCTCCAACTCGGCCGTGATGCCCTCCCGCCGGAACTTGGCGCTGGTCTCGGTGGCGATCTCCTCCCCATCGGCCAAGTCGATCGACAGGCCCAGCGCCGCCACCCGGACCGACTGGGGGCCCCACGAGCGCAGGCCCATGCTGATCTGCTCGGCCTGGCTGTCCCATCGGGCCACGTAGTCGAAGCGGTCGAGATCGAAATCGGCCTGCAGGGCGGTGTTGACCACGGCCAGGACGTTCTTCTCGAACTGAGCCGTGACCCCGGCCGCGTCGTCGTAGGCGGCCACCAACCGGGCCGGATCCTTGACCAGGTCGACCCCGAGGAGCAGTCCCTCGCCGGGCCGCATCCGGTCGGCCAGGGTGCCCAGGAACCGGGCGCGCTCTTCGACCGTGAGGTTGCCGATGGTGCCACCGAGGAACGCCACCAGTCGCCCTGCGACGTCGGGCAGCCGGTCCAGGTGGGCGCCGAAGTCGCCGACGACGCCCGACACCTCGATCGCCGGGTAGGCCTCGGCCAGCTGGGCGACGGCGTGGCGCAGCGTCGGCTCGGCGACGTCGAAGGCCACGAAACGCTCCAGGGTGCCCGCCTCGCTGAGGGCCTCGATCAGGGCGACGGTCTTGTCCGAGGTCCCCGATCCCAGCTCGATGAGGGAGCGGGCCCCGCAGCGGGCCGCGATCTCCGGGGCGTACGCCGTCAGCACCTCGCGCTCGGCCCGGGTCGGGTAGTACTCGTCGAGCTCGGTGATCTGCTCGAACAGGTCGCAGCCCCGCGGGTCGTACAGCCAGCGGGGCGGGATCCGCTTCGGAGTCGACGTCAAACCGACGCGCACGTCCGCCGCGAGAGCGAGGGCCGCGTCGGCGTCGGTCAGGAACACCGTGACGGGCGGGGAAGGAGTTGACGGCATTGGCAACCTCGGGATGAACCCTACCCAGCCCCACCGGTTATGGCCGGAAATGTAAGACTTCTGCCGCGACCGGCCCCGTCCTTTTACCTGAGGTTCAGGGTCAGGCCACCGTCCAGGTGGATCCGGACGCCAGCAGCTGGGCCAGATCCCCGGGGCCCTTCCGCTCGGCGGCCGCCACCAGTTGCTGGTTGACGAGGGCGCCGTAGTGCGGTCGCTCGACGTCGCGGAACACCCCGATCGGTGTCGGCGTCGTCGGTCCGTCCGCCAGCCGGGAGAGCGCGAAGGCCAGGCTGGGATCCTGCCGGTGCTCGTCGTGGACCACCAGGCGATCCTCGCCGACGTCCGCCACCTCGACCACCCGGGCCGAGCCGTCCTCGAAGATGACGCCCCACTCCCCTTCGGGACCGAACCGGATAGGTTCGCCGTGGGCGAGCGGGATGAGCATCTTGGGCCGGGCGTCCTTGGCGGTGATCAGCTCGAAGGCCCCGTCGTTGAAAACGTTGCAGTTCTGGTACACCTCGACCAGGGATGCACCCTGGTGCCGGTAGGCCCGCCGGAAGGTCTCCATCATGTGCTTGCGGTCCATGTCGTGGGTGCGGGCCACGAAGCTGGCCTCCGCCCCGAGGGCCAGCGATACCGGGTTGTAGGGATGGTCGAGAGAGCCGAACGGCGTCGACTTGGTGACCTTCCCCGCCTCCGAGGTGGGTGAGTACTGACCTTTGGTCAACCCATAGATCTGGTTGTTGAAGAGGATGATCGTCAGGTTGACGTTGCGGCGCAGGGAGTGCAGCAGATGGTTGCCGCCGATCGACAGGGCGTCGCCGTCGCCGGTGATCACCCACACGTGCAGGTCCGGCCGGCTGACCGCGATCCCGGTCGCCAACGCCGGCGCCCGGCCGTGGATGGAGTGGACCCCGTAGGTGTTCATGTAATACGGGAACCGGGAGCTGCACCCGATACCGGACACGAAGACGGTGTCCTCCCGCTTGGCGCCGAGCTCGGGCATCAGCATCTGCACCGCCATCAGGATCGAATAGTCCCCGCAGCCGGGGCACCAGCGGATCTCCTGGTCGCTGGTCCAGTCCTTCTTGGTGGTCACAGGTACGGCTACATCGGTCATCTTGAGAGACTCGCTTTCGTGGCGTTCTCGCGCTCGAGGAGGAGATCGTAGATGGCGCTTTCGATCTCTTCGGCGTGGAACGGCTTGCCCTTCATCTTGTTGAGGCCCTGGGCGTCGACGAGAAAGTCGGCCCGGACGAGCTTGACGAGTTGGCCCAGGTTCATTTCCGGGACGAGGACTTTCGGGTAGGCACGCACCACCTCGCCGAGGTTGGCGGGGAACGGGTTGAGATGGCGGAGGTGGGCGTGTGCGACCGGATGGCCCTTGGCCCGCACCCTCCGGATGGCGGCCTGGATGGCCCCGTAGGTGGATCCCCAGCCGAGCACCAGCAGCTCGGCCTGGCCGGTTGCTCCCGGCATGACCGGATCGTCGACCACGACGGGCGGGATGTCCGCGGCGATGCCGGCCACCTTCGCCACCCGCAGCTTCGTCATCAGCTCGTGGTTGACCGGGTCGTAGGACACGTCGCCCGAGCCGTCCTCCTTTTCCAGCCCGCCGATGCGGTGCGTCAACCCCGGGGTGCCGGGTATCGCCCACGGCCGGGCCAGGGTGGTGGCGTCCCGCAGGTAGGGCCAAAACTCCTCGCTGCCGTCGGCGGTGGTGTGGTTGGGGACGCTGGCGAACTCCACGCTGATGTCGGGCAGGGACGCCACGTCGGGGATGCGCCACGGCTCGGCCCCGTTGGCCAGATAGCCGTCGGAGAGGAGAAAGACCGGCGTCCGGTATTTGATGGCGATCCGTGCCGCTTCGATGGCGGCGTAGAAGCAGTCGCCCGGCGTCGATGGGGCCACGATCGGCACCGGGGCTTCACCATGGCGGCCGAACATCGCCTGCAGCAGATCCGCCTGCTCGGTCTTGGTGGGCAATCCGGTCGAGGGGCCGCCCCGCTGGATGTCGATGATCAGCAGGGGCAGCTCCAGGCTCACCGCCAGGCCGACAGTCTCGGCCTTGAGGTCGACGCCGGGACCGCTGGTGGTGGTGATTCCCAGGGAGCCGGCGTACGCCGCGCCCAGGGCCGCTCCGACGCCGGCGATCTCGTCCTCGGCCTGGAGGGTGCGCACCCCGAAGTTCTTGTGCTTGGAGAGCTCGTGGAGGATGTCCGACGCCGGGGTGATCGGATAACTCCCCAGGAACAGCGGGAGCTGCGCCAGCTGCCCGGCCACGATCAGCCCCCAGGCCAGGGCGGTGTTGCCCGAGATGTTGGTGTAGTGGCCGGGCTCGAGGTCGGCCGGCTTGACCTCGTAGGTGGACGGGAACAACTCGGCGGTCTCGCCGAAGTTCCAGCCCGCCTTGAACGCCAGGGTGTTGGCCTCGGCCACCATCGGCGTCTTGCCGAACCGCTCCTGGATCCACTGGACCGTCGGTTCGGTCGGTCGGGTGTAGAGCCAGCTGATCAGGCCCAGGGCGAAGAAGTTTTTGGACCGTTCCGCGTCGCGGGGTTTGGTGCCGGAAGGTTTCACGGCCTCCAGGGTGAGCGAGGTCATGGGCACCTCGTACACCGTGTAGGAGCTGAGGCTGTCGTCGGTGAGCGGGTTGGACGTGTAGCCGGCCTTCGTCAGGGCGCGCTCGTCGAAGGCGTCGCTGTTGACGATGAGCGTCCCGGCCGCGCTGACGTCCCCGATGTTGGACTTGAGGGCGGCTGGGTTCATGGCCACCAGCACACTCGGGTGGTCCCCCGGCGTGAGGATGTCGTGGTCGGAGATGTGCACCTGGAACGCGGAAACGCCGGCCAGGGTGCCGGCCGGAGCCCGGATCTCGGCGGGGAAGTCCGGCAGCGTCGACAAGTCGTTGCCGAACACCGCGGAGGAGGTGGTGAAACGATCCCCGGTGAGCTGCATGCCATCGCCGGAATCACCGGCGAAGCGGATGACGGCCCGGTCCAAGTCGACGACAGGGCGCTCACGGGAGGCGGTATCGGCCATGTGGTTCCTTCGGCTCGTTAGTGCGACCAGCAAATGCGACCAGCAGTCTACGGTGATCGACGCACCTGGCTCAGGTTACCGGCCGGTAGCGTCGCCGCCCGGGTGGTCCGGTCGCGTTCCCGCTCCCGACCGGCTGGCGGAGGAAGACTGGAGGCCGTGCCGTTCGCAGACCGGGTCGACGCGGGGCGGCAACTGGCCGCCCTGTTGTCCGACTTCGGGTCATCCGACTTCGGGGACCGCGACGTAGTGGTGCTGGGGCTGCCCGCGGCGGCGTGGTGGTGGCGGCCCAAGTGGCCCGGGCGTTGGCGGCGCCGCTCGATGTGATCATCGTGCGCAAGCTGGGGGTGCCCTTCCAGCCCGAGCTGGCCATGGGGGCCATCGGCGAGGACATCGGCGGCGACAGCGTGGTCATCCTCAACCACGAGGTGGTGCAACGCGCCGGGGTCACCCCCGCGGAGGTGGCCGAGGTCGCCCGGCGGGAGCGGGCCGAGCTGGCCCGGCGGGCCACGACGTTCCGGGGCGACCGGCCCCCCCTGCCGCTGGCCGGGCGGACCGCCCTGATCGTCGACGACGGCATCGCCACCGGATCCACGGCCCGGGCGGCCTGCCAGGTGGCTCGGGCGCGCGGAGCCGCTCGAGTCGTGGTCGCAGCCCCAGTCGGCCCGCCGGACGTGGCGGAGCTGCTGGCCGGGATGGCGGACGAGGTGCGCTGCCTGGAGACGCCGGGCTGGTTGGGCGCCATCGGGCAGTTCTACGGCGACTTCTCCCAGACCGGTGACGACGAGGTGGTGGCCCTGCTCCGCGACGAGCCGTCACCGCCCGGCGCGGCTACGCGACCGTGACCTCCGGGTCCAGGTAGACGTCCTGGATGGCGTGCAGCAGGGCGATGCCCTCGGCGGTGGGCCGCTGGAACGCCTTGCGCCCGGAGATGAGTCCGGCGCCACCAGCCGCGTTTGTTGATGACCGCGGTCCGCACCGCCTGGGCCAGGTCGGAGTCACCTTTGGACTCCCCCCCGCTGTTGATCAACGGGATCCGGCCCATGTAGCAGTTGACCAGTTGCCAGCGGGTGAGGTCGATGGGATTGTCGGTGGTGAGCTGCTCGTACACCAGCGGGTCGGTGCGGCCGAAGCCGATGGCCCCGTAGCCGTCATTGGTGTCCGCCTGCTTCTGCTTGATGATGTCCGCTTCGATGGTCACGCCCAGGTGGTTGGCCTGACCGGTCAGGTCGGCCGCCAACGAGTAGTCGACGCCGTCCTTCTTGAAGGCGTTGTTGCGGAGGTAGCACCACAACACGGTGAACATGCCAAGGGCGTGGGCCTCCTGAAAGGCCTCCGATACCTCCTGGATCTGCCGGGTGGCGTGTTCGGAGCCGAAGTAGATGGTGGCCCCCACCCCGACCGCACCCAGGTCGTAGGCCTCCTGGGGCGAGCCGAACATGATCTGGTCGTACTGGCTGGGGTAGGTGAGTAGCTCGTTGTGATTGAGCTTGGCGATGAACGGGATCTTGTGGGCGTAGCGCCGGCCCACCATGCCGAGGACGCCCAGGGTCGTGGCGAACGCGTTGCAGCCGCCTTCGATGGCCAACTCGACCAGATTCTTGGGATCGAAGTAGGCGGGGTTGCGGGCGAACGATGCTGCGGCCGAGTGCTCGATCCCCTGGTCCACCGGCAGGATCGAGAGGAAGCCCGTGCCTCCGAGGCGGCCGTGGCCGTACACGGTCCCGAGGTTTCGCAGGACGGGGATGGGCCGGTCTGACCAGCTCATCACCGCATCGATGGCGTCCGGTCCGGGCAGGATCAGGTCGTCGCGGGGAATGCCCTTGCACTCGTAGGAGAGCAAGCTCCCCGCCTCGTCGCCCAGCAGGCTGTGCAGGTCCATGTGGCAAGGCTCCTGGTTCGGCCGGCCACGTCGGGCCGGCGGTCTCGACTCGTCGTCCTCCCCCCGAGCCTAATGGGGTCCGGCCGGTAGCCTGACCCCGGTGCAAGGGCGCGGGGATACGGCCGAGTCAGTCGCGCCAGCGGTCCGTCTGGTGGCCACCGATCTGGACGGCACCCTGCTCGACCCGGATGGGCGGGTGACGCCGCGAACGGCCCGCGCCGTGGCCCGGGCCCGAGGGGCCGGCATCCATGTGGTTCCCGTCACGGGACGGCCGCCGCAGGCGACCTGGGAGCTGGCCGGGGCGGCCGGTCTGGGTCCGCTGGGGGTGTGCGCCAACGGGGCGGCCATCGTCGACCTCGAGAGCGGCCGGCTGCTCGAGGTGTCCGAGATCGCCGGCGAGATCGGCGCCGGCCTCGTCGATCTCATCCGCGACGCCATGCCCGGAGTCCTGCTGGCCGCTGACGACCTCGACTGCTTCTCCTACGAGCGGGGCTTCTTCCAGGTGCCGGTCGACTGGCAGGAGACGCTGGAGGCAGTCGACGACATCCGGCCGATCGTGGCCACTGGCTGCATCAAGCTCATCGCCCGGGTACCGGGCATGAGCGCCCGGGAGCTGATCGTGGCCCTGGAGCGGGAGGTGGCCGAGGAGGGGCACGTGACCACCTCGGGGCTCGACTGGGTCGACATCGGGGCCCCCCAGGTGTCCAAGGCCTACGCCCTGGAGCGGGTCTGCGACCGGTTGGGCGTCGGCATCGAGCACGTGGTGGCGGTGGGCGACAACCACAACGACCTGTCCGTCCTGGCCTGGGCCGGGGTGGCCATGGCCCCGGCCAACGCCATCCCCGAGGTGCTGGCCCTCGTCGCCCGGGTGCTGCCGCCGAACTCCGAAGATGGCGTCGCCTGCCTACTCGAGGAGCTGGCCGGCTCCGAGTAGCCAGCCGGGCGCGGGAGCCAGGCCTGGGGGCTCAGCCGCCGCGGGCGGCGGCCGCACGTCGCCCGGCGCGGCCGTCTCCCCTGTCCGGCTCAGGCGCCGAGGGCCGCGGCCGCGGCCTCCACCGCCGCCCCGGCGGCGGCCAACGCGGCCCGGGCCCGCTTGACCTCCGCGCTGCGCAGCACCCGCTCCGCCACCACCTCGGTGCGGCTCTGGGTGACCCCGCCGGCTCGGAAAAAGCGGCGGCGGACCCGTCCCACCACGACCACCCCGGTGCCCTGGTCGAGGGTCACGGCCGAGGCCGGGGCGTCGAACCACGCCACCGGGACCGGCTCGGCCGGGCCGTCCGTCCGGGCCACGGTGACTTCCAGGGTCAGCAGGCGACTCCCTGACGGCAGCTCGCGATCCTGGGCGGGCTTGGCCAGCACACCCTCCAACACCACGACGTTGATCATCGTCGTCAACCTCCTCGCCGCCGCGTCGCGGCGCATTGCTGGTGGAAGCCAGCGCACGCCGGCGAGCTCGGGCGCCGGAGCGACCGCACCGAAGAGGTTAGGACGGGGGTGGGACGGTATCGTCGGCCCAGTCAGCCGGGGTTGTCGGGTCAGCGCAAGGCGGCGGCCAACCACTCGACGGCCTGCTGCTCGTAGGACCGGGCCGACGGGACCACGCGGGTGAAGGCGAAGGATGGGTGTACGTGGCCGTCCAGATGGACCCGGTGCACTTCGATTCCCGCTTCTATGAGGCGGGCCGCGTAGGCCGACCCGTCGTCTCGGAGGGGGTCGTAGCCGCACGTCAGGATGGTGGCCGGCGGGAGGCCGGCGAGATTCTCGGCCCACAGGGGGGAGGCGTACGGCTCGACGGCCTGCCGCTCCGGGTCGGGCAGGTAGTGGTCGCGGTAGGCGGTCATCTGCGCCAGGTCGAGGAGCAGGCCCGGCGGGGTGGCATGTACGGACGGCTGGGAAAGCGTCAGGTCGGTCGCCGGCACGTCCAGCCACTGGTAGCGCAGGGCCGGCCCTGAGCGGTCCCGGGCCATGAGGCAGACCACGGCCGCCAGGTTGGCGCCCGCCGATTCGCCGCCGACGGCGATCCGATCGGGGTCGATCTCCAGCTCGTCGGCCTGGGCGACCAGCCACTGCAGGGCCGCGTAGCAGTCCTCGGGCGCGGTCGGGTAAGCGTTCTCAGGGGCCAGCCGGTAGTCGACGGACGCCACCACGCACCTGGCGCCGTCGGCGATGGTGCGGGCCCGGGGGTCGCGCTCGCTCAGGGTGCCGATGCACCACCCTCCGCCATGGAGGAAGACGTAGAGCGGCAGCCGGCCGGACCGCCGCGGCCGGTACAAGCGAACGGTGATCCTCCCCCGCTGTACGGGGACCAGCCGGTCGACGACCGTGACCCTGGCCGGTCCGGGCAACATCACCAGGCCGCCCAGTCGGGCTGCTTGCGCGGATCGGGCCCGGCGGGTGACCATCGGTGCGTCGGCGGGTCCGCGGTCGAAGGCGTTGAAGGCCCGGACGATCCATGCCACCCGGGGCTCGAGGGCCATGACGGGCCGCTCGCTTTACCGCAGCGCTTTGAGGCGCTGGCGGACGTCGAACGCGTCCGGGTCTACGGTCGCCACCCGCCCAAAGAATTGCCGGGCTCTGGGCATATCCCCGGCCCGCTCGTACAAGTCGGCCAGTGCATACCACTGGCGCACATGGCGGTCCTGGGGGTGACTGACCGCGCCGGGCCGATCGTTCGAGCAGGGCGATGGCGCCGGCCAGGTCGCCCTGATCGGCGCGGCAGCCGGCCGCTACGATGCGGCCTTCGGCGACGAGGTCCCCGCTCGGTGAGGCCTCCCGCAGCTCGTCCCAGATGGCCTCGGCGTCGTCGTAGCGACGGAGGGCCCGGTAGCAGTCGGCGAGCACCGGGTGCTGGTCATACGAGCCGCTCAGCTGGCGGTAGGCCTCCAACTGGCGGGCGGCCTGGGCCCACTGACCGGTGCGGTACAGCACCAATCCGTACAGCTCGCGGACCGCGGCCGATCCCGGGACTTCGTCCGCGAGGGCCCGCAGGATCCGTCGGGCGTCCTGGTAGCGCTCCCGCTCGTAGGCGTAGGTGGCATCGGCGATGCGAGCGGCCAGCTTGCCGCCCCGATCCGGGCCGGCGGCCGCGGACAGCTCCTCCACGACCGGCTTGGGCACGGTGCGCCGCCGGCCGCCCGGGGACGCGATCCCTTCTTTACCCGTGGCCAGGTCCCGGGGTCCCGCCTGCTGGCCCGGGGACTTCTTCGCCTGGCGCGACCGGGGCCGCGGCTCGTCCTCTTCTTGGATGGGGTCTTCGATCCACGTTTCCTCGGGAACCCAGGTCTCGGCGGCGCGGGCCGCCGCGCCCTCGCCCGAACCGGCGGCCCGGGCTACCGCGTCCCGCCAGACTTCTGAGGCGGAGGGACCTTCTCCCGGGGCCTGGCCCAGCACCCTGGCGCCACGGCGGGCCACACTCCCCCACGTCTTGGGGGTCCGCGCCGGCGCCGGCGGACCGTCGCTGCTGCGGCGGACCTTCGCCGTCCGGGCGATACCACCAGGTTGGGGTGTCCTGCGGCCGGGACGAGCGGGGCGCGCCATGCCGCCGGCCTGGTCATCGCGGCGGGGGCGGGCGGGGCGAGCGGGGCGCGCCGTGTCGCCGGTTTGGTCGTCGCGGCGGGGGCGGGCGGGCCGGTCGGGTCGGGCGATGCCGCCGGGTTGGTCATCGCGGCGGGGGCGGGCGGGCCGGGCTATCCCACCCGCGGGGGCGTCCCGGCGGGCTCGTGCTGGGCGGGCGATGCCACCCGCGGGGGCGTCCCGGCGGGGTCGGCCGGTGCGGGCCATCCCGCCGGCGCCGTCGCGCTGCCGAGCCACCCCATTTCCGCTGGCGCCGGCTGATGAGCGCCGCGCCGGGGTGCCAGGCGCGTCCGTTCGCTTGGATCCTCTAGGGGCGCCGGTCGCTGAATTGCGAGACGTACCCGGCTGGGCCTTCCTTCGACCTTGGCCGCCTCCGTCGGAGGTACGGCGTCGTGGCGGGGAGGCAGGCACGACGGTCGATCCTACCGGTAGGCGCGACGAGGCCCCGCACCCGTTTGGGGGTGCGGGGCCTCGTCGTCACGATTATTCCGGCGACGTCCTACTCTCCCAGGGAGAATCCCCCCAAGTACCATCGGCGCTGGCGGCCTTAACTTCCGTGTTCGGGATGGGAACGGGTGTGACTCCGCCGCTATGGCCACCGGAAACCTTGCTCAGTTGTCACCCCGACGGCCGAGCCGGCGAGGCGGGCAGCCACCTAGTGGTGGCGCCCCTGTGAGCGTTCCATAGCGAGCACGAACGTAAATGTTTTCAAGCCCTCGGCCGATTAGTACCGGTCGGCTGAACACATTGCTGTGCGTACACCTCCGGCCTATCAACGTGGTCGTCTACCACGGGCCTTACCTGGTTGACCCAGTGGGAAATCTCATCTTGGAACGAGCTTCGCACTTAGATGCTTTCAGCGCTTATCCCTTCCGCAGGTCGCCAACCAGCCGTGCCCTTGGCAGGACAACTGGCACACGAGAGCTGCGTCCGTCCCGGTCCTCTCGTACTAGGGACAGCCTTCCTCAGATTTCCTACGGCTGCACCGGATAGGGACCGACATTGTTGTTACCAATGAGCACTCAAGGGTGCTCATGGGTCAGATCATTTCTGTCTGACTCTGCATGTCGCCATGCAGATCGGACCATATCTTCACCGCTCTTATGCGGTGTTCGGCATATGGTCTCTGAGGATTCTCAATACCATGGGTATCGAGTCTTTCCTGCTGATTGTCCGCGCCGGTCAGATTGTCACTGCACATGAACATCACACCACAAATCGTGTGACGATCATGAGCGAGTACTGCCGGATGCTCGGAGTTTCCAGCATATAGCCGAATTTATAGACAGCGCGTTATGTCCACTGTCTCACGACGTTCTAAACCCAGCTCGCGTACCGCTTTAATGGGCGAACAGCCCAACCCTTGGGACCTACTTCAGCCCCAGGATGCGACGAGCCGACATCGAGGTGCCAAACTTTCCCGTCGATATGGACTCTTGGGGAAAATGAGCCTGTTATCCCCGGGGTACCTTTTATCCGTTGAGCGACGGCGCTTCCACACGCAACCGCCGGATCACTATGCCCTGCTTTCGCACCTGCTCGACCTGTAGGTCTCGCAGTCAAGCTCCCTTGTGCCATTGCACTCGACGGCTGATTGCCAACCAGCCTGAGGGAACCTTTGGGCGCCTCCGTTACTTTTTAGGAGGCGACCGCCCCAGTCAAACTACCCACCTGACGCTGTCCCCCATCCGGATAACGGACGTGGGTTAGATTCCCGTCACATGCAGGGTGGTATTTCAACGGTGACTCCACCCCAGCTGGCGCTGAAGCTTCCAAGTCTCCCACCTATCCTACACAACATGTAACAAAAACCAACATCAAGCTGCAGTGAAGGTCCACGGGGTCTTTCCGTCCTGGTGCAGCTAACGAGCATCTTTACTCGTACTTCAATTTCGCCGAGTCTGTGGTTGAGACAGTAGGAAAGTCGTTACGCCATTCGTGCAGGTCGGAACTTACCCGACAAGGAATTTCGCTACCTTAGGCACGTTGTTACTCCCCGGACAGCTCTCGCTGATCGGAGGGCCAGGACATTTCTGCCTGGCTCTGCATGTCGCCATGCAGGTCGGACTGTATCTTCCCCTCAAACAGAGGGGCCTGGCGTGCAGTCTCTGAGGATCCTGCCGAAGCAGTTTCCTGCTGATTGTCCCCACCCGACACATTGTCACTGCTCATCGGCAGAGCCGTTGAACGAGTAGTGCGGGATACTGGGATATTCCAGCATATAGCCAGGTTTTACAACAGCCGATTAGGACCGTTATAGTTCACGGATTCCCCATATCGCTATGAGGCGTGGACCATATCTTCATCCCTCAGCTTCTTGAGGGAGCCCTGCGTATGGCCTCTGAGGATTCCAAGTTCGCAAAGCGGTGATGAGTTCTTCATCACTGCGCCGGCGCTTGCCACCTCGGTTCATCGGAGCCCTCACGAAGAGGATCTCCTCAAAGCCATCTGGTGACAGGTGTCGGCCTAACTGGATGAGCGCAGTGATCTGACGAAACCGCTCGAGGTCGTGGCGCTTGGCGCCGCGCAACGGGAACCGGTCGAAGAACGGGAAGATCCGTTCAACAAGTCCGGTCACCGTCGTGACCTCGAAGTAGTACACGCCGTCTCCCCGCCCACGTACCGTTCCGACGTCGAACACTGACCGGAGGAGCCGAGGCTCTTCAGATCCGAGTTGCGACACGTTGAACGACAACGACACGCGGTAGGGAAGTACTCCACTACGCAGCCGGCGGATCGGGACATTGAAGCTTCCTTCACCGTCGACGAACCCCGCTACCCAGTTGCCCAGGTCAGCGGGGAGAGCATCCAACCATTCTGCGGAACTTGGCCTTTCCTGCTGATTGTCCGCACCGGTCGGATTGTCACTGCTCATGGTGTCCACCCTATGAAGAGGGTGTGACCATGAACGAGTACCGCCGGATACACGGGGTTTCCAGCATTTAGCAAGGTTTGATCCGGATCGTTACCGTTCCGGAGCCGCAACGTTGTACTTACGGCCGCCGTTTACCGGGGCTTAGGTTCAGAGCTTCGCCCTTGCGGACTAACCCTTCCCCGTAACCTTCCGGCACCGGGCAGGCGTCACAGCGTATACATCGTCTTAGGACTTCGCACGCTGCTGTGTTTTTAGTAAACAGTCGCTTTCCCCTGGTCTCTGCGACCCCATCGAGCTCAGGGCGCGAAGCCCATCACCCTACCGGGGTCCTCCTTCTCCCGAAGTTACGGAGGTATTTTGCCGAGTTCCTTAACCACAGTTCTCTCGATCGCCTTGGTATTCTCTACCCGCCCACCTGAGTTGGTTTGGGGTACGGGTGCCGTGCCAACTAACGACGACGCTTTTCTTGGCAGCATGGGATCAGTGACTTCGCCTGAATCGGCTCGGTATCGCGTCTCAGGATATGTGAGGCCCGGATTTGCCTGGTCCTCTCCCTACTCGCTTGCCCCCAGACAACCAACGCTGGGGATCACCTACCCTCCTGCGTCCCGCCTTCGCTGCCCGCCTCGGGTCTGTCGGTTCGCCCGAAGGCAGCCCCTTAGTACCCCGACTTGGGATTGGCGCGGACACGGCAGTACAGGAATATCAACCTGTTGTGCATCGACTACGCCTCTCGGCCTCGCCTTAGCTCCCGACTCACCCTGGGAGGATTAGCCTTCCCCAGGAACCCTTGGGCTTTCGGCGGAGGGGTTTCTCACCCCTCTCTCGCTACTCATGCCAGCATTCTCACTCGATCGCGCTCCACGACGGTTCACGCCCCCGCTTCACGGCACGATCGACGCTCCCCTACCACTCCTGCTTGCGCAGAGGTCCGCGGCTTCGGCTCGGAACTTGAGCCCCGTTACATTGTCCGCGCAGGATCACTCGACCAGTGAGCTATTACGCACTCTTTCAAGGGTGGCTGCTTCTGAGCCAACCTCCTGGCTGTCTATGCGATCCCACATCGTTTACCACTTAGTTCCGAATTAGGGGCCTTAGCCGGCGATCTGGGCTGTTTCCCTTTCGACCAACGAAGCTCATCCCCCGTGGTCTCACTGCCGGGCTCTAGAGCATCGGCATTCGGAGTTTGGTTGGGGTCGGTAAGCTTGTAGGCCCCCTAACCCATCCAGTGCTCTACCTCCGATGCTGAACGCCCGACGCTGCACCTAAATGCATTTCGGGGAGAACCAGCTATCACCAAGTTTGCTTGGCCTTTCACCCCTATCCACAGGTCATCCCCCATGTTTTCAACCATGGTGGGTTCGGCCCTCCACGGGGTCTTACCCCCGCTTCAGCCTGCCCATGGATAGATCACTTGGCTTCGGGTCTACCGCACGCGACTGAACGCCCTATTCAGACTCGCTTTCGCTCCGGCTCCCCCTCACGGGTTAACCTTGCCACGCACGGTAACTCGCTGGCTCATTCTTCAAAAGGCACGCCATCGCGGCCCGCACACGAAGTGCTGGACGACGCTTTGACTGTTTGTAAACCAACGGTTTCAGGTACTATTTCACTCCCCTCC
>CAVPBX010000002.1:222500-266478 GCA_963702305.1 uncultured Acidimicrobiaceae bacterium
CAGAGAGTCGGTTGAGATCTGGCGATCTCATCCAACTGGCACAAGACGGATTTGTTGTCCGTCTAATGCTTTGTACGAGGTGAACATCATCCGCACGCAGAACTGCCGCGCGTCGATGCCCGCACTAGCTTTTGACTTTCCTCTGTTCCGTTTTCAAGAAGCACTGCTGCGGAGCGCACACAACCCACTTGGGGTTGGCGGTACGGTCCTGCCTTGGCCGGGCACCGCCGCAAATAGCGGCAGCGGCCGGACTCCCTGGTTGGACCAGCAAATGGCCGTTCCAGGGCGGCTTCACAGACTACCCGGCTGGCCGGGAAGTGTCAAGCCTGTCGGCGAGACGCTCCCGGGGTCCGGAGGAGGCGAAGCCCGAGGACCTTACCAGGTCGCCGCGCCCTCGCGGCCCAGTGCGCTACCCAGACCGCAACAGGACGTGGACCGCGCCGGCGAAGTCGGCGGTCGGTACCGGCACCACCTGCACGTCGAGACCGGTGTGGGGCGCCACCACCATCATCCCGTTGCCGAGGTAGATGGCCGTGTGGTCCACGAAGCCGGGATCGTTGGGGTCGTAGGTCCAGAAGAGCAGGTCGCCCGGTGCTGCGGCCGACAGGGGGAGGTGGACGCCGGTGAGGTACTGCTGGTCGGCGGTGCGGGGCACGAGGATCCCGGCCCGGGCCATCGCCCACTGCACCAGGCCTGAGCAGTCGAAGCTGGATGGGCCGGTTGCGCCCCAGACGTACGGCAGCCCGACCCGGGACAGGGCCGAGGAGATCAGGGTGGAGCGCTGGGTGGGGTTGAGCCCGTTGCCGCCGATCAGGTTGGAGACCTGGTCAGGGTGGAGCAGCTCCACGGCCGCCCCGGGGAGCGCCCCTTTGAGCTCGGAGAGGAGCTGGGTCCCGCTGGCACCGGGTGCGCTGATCACCAGGCCGCTGTTCGGCGCCAGCCCCAGATCCGAGGCATACCGCTGATCGACCAGCAGATCCACACCCGGGAGCCCGATGGAGGCGAACGCGCCCAGCCAGCCCTGGAGCGTCCCGGCCGGGCGGGGCGAGCTGATCGGTTCCTCGGCGCCCAGATTGAGTCGTCGGTCGGTGGCCATCTCATAGGACGAGACGAGCGAACCGCCGGCCAGGTACTGCCACAGGCGGTCGGCCGAGGCGCTCGCCGACGGGGTGAAAGCCCGGAACGTCCCCGGGTCGACGCCGAAGGTCACGACCGGGGCGCCGGCCAACTGGACCGAGCCGGTGTCCACCAATTCGATTGCCGACAGCCCGCTCAGATGCACGACCCGGGTGGTCTCCGCCGGCGTGATCGGGTTGCGGAGCAGGACCACCGCGTCGGCACTCCTCAGCGTCCCCAGCGGGGCCACTGCGGGCAGGGCATTCGGCGACGGGGTGGGCAAGGCGTTGAGCGGCCCGAGCGAGCCGAGGCTGGTTGGGGCGTGGGAGGGGTGACCGATGTTCGCCGGCGCCTTCGGGGTCGGCAGGGTCGAGCTAGCAACCGCAGCGGTCACCGCAGCCGGCGAGCTGGCGGTGGCCCCGTACGACCGGCCGGCCGCCAGCACGTAGCCGGCGGGGGCCATCGGGGATCGGTGCCCGGCGCTGGCCCGGGCGGCCGCGGCCGCCGAGGCGACCATGAGCAGCAGCACGCACACGGCCAGGGCTTTCGGTAGTCGCACCCCCCTCCTCTCGTCCTCCCACTGCACGCTGCGAGGTATCGACCACCGACAGGATTCCCCATCGAGGTGGCGAATTCCTGCCTTACCGGGGGTCGCCAGCCGGTTTCGGATGTCGGCCCACGGCCTGGTGCCCGTCCACGGAGAAGCGCCACAGCCGGTCGGTCCCGACGGAGATCCCGACCCTGGGGGTGGCCAGGGGCCGCACCGGCGGCGCCAGCCCGTCGTCGGCCAGCCACAGCCGCGATCCGACGGCCACCAGGTCCTCGCCGTCGAAGCCCTTGTCGATCCCCAGCGCCTGGCACAGCCGACCGGGTCCGCGGCACAGATCCCGGTCGTCCTGGCGGCGTTGGTCGCGCCAGCGAGCTTGCCGCATGAGCGGGAGCCCGTCGACGGGATCCAGGGCCCGCAGCAGCACGGCCTGCGCCGACCCCACCGGACCGCACACCACGTTGGCGCACCAGTGCACCCCGTAGCTGAAGTACACGTACAGGTGCCCGGGAGGCCCGTACATGACCGCGTTGCGCGCCGTCCGGCCCCGGAAGGCGTGGCTCGCCGGGTCCTCTTCACCGCGGTACGCCTCCACCTCGACGATGCGCCCGACGCGGCCGTCCCGGGTCACCAGCAGTTTGTGGAGGAGGTCCGGTGCCACCTCCAGGGCGTCCCGCCCGCAGAACGACCGGCCGAGGCGGCGCCTACGCTCCGCCATCGCGATTCGGCTCATCACGATTCGGCGCGGGGCCACTCGGTGCCAGCTGGTGGGCCAGGTACTGGGCGAACCGTTCCAGCTGCACTCCCACCGGACCCGGACCGGCGCCGCCGGGCGTCGTCCGCCGGGTCACGGCGACGCCCGGCGCCAGCAGCTCGACCGCCTCCGATCCCGAGCGCGGGGTGTGCCTCCACCAGCTCTTCCAACGGCACGTGGCGCTCCAGGGCGTCTCGCACCAGGGCCCCCACCACGCCGTGGGCCTGCCGAAACGGCATCCCCCGCTCCACCAGCCACTCGGCCAGATCCACCGCGGCCACGAATGGGGTGTCGGCGGCCGCCCGCATCCGGGCGGTGTCCCAGGTGACGGTCGCGATCAGGCCGGTCAGGGCGACCAGCCCGCCGGTGACCTGATCGAGGCCGTCGAAGAACGGCTCCTTGTCCTCTTGGAGATCCCGGTTGTAGGCGAGCGGGAGCCCTTTGAGGGTGGCCAGGAGGCCGGTGAGGTTGCCGATCAGACGGCCGGACCGGCCCCGGGCCAGCTCCGCGATGTCGGGGTTTTTCTTCTGGGGCAGCATCGAGCTGCCGGTGGCGTAGGCGTCGGCCAGGTGGACGAAACCGAATTCCTCGCTCGCCCACAGCACCATCTCCTCGCCCAGCCGCGACAGATGCACGCCGATCAGGGCCAGGTCGAACAGGGCCTCGGCCACGAAGTCCCGGTCGGATACGGCGTCGAGCGAGTTCTCGAAGCGGGCCGCGAACCCCAGCTCCGCAGCCACCAGGTCCGGATCGAGCGGCAGCGACGAGCCGGCCAGGGCCCCGGCGCCCAGCGGTGACACATCCAGGCGGCGACGGGTGTCCAGCAACCGATCGACGTCGCGGGCCAGGGCCCAACCGTGCGCCAGTAGATGATGGGCGAGCAGGACCGGCTGGGCTCGCTGCAGGTGGGTGTAGCCGGGCAGGTAGACGTCCTCCGCCGCCCGGGCTCGGTCCAACAGGACCTGCTGGAGATCCTGGACCCGCCGGGCCACCGCGAGCAGCTCCCGCTTGGCAAACAGCCGGAGATCGGTGGCGATCTGATCGTTGCGGCTGCGGCCGGTGTGCAGGCGGGCCCCGACGTCGCCGGCGATCTCGGTGACCCGCCGCTCGACCACGGTGTGGATGTCCTCGTCGCCGGGCTGGAACGCCAGGGTGCCCGTCTCCAACTCGTCGGCCACCCGGTCCAGGGCGGCCAGCAGGATCTGGGCGTCCTCGTCGGTCAGGATCCCGCCCGCGGCCAATCCCCGCACGTGGGCCCGGGACCCGGCCACGTCGTCGATCGCCCAGCCGCTGGTCGTACGGCAGGCTGACGGTGTAGCGCAGCAGCTCGTCGGCGGGGCCCTCGGCGCCGAACCGGCCCTGCCAGAGCGTCATGGCTGCCCGGTGGACCGGTTGACCTGCCGGGCGGCCCAGGTGGCCACCCCGAGGCCCCACAGGCGGACGAAGCCCTCGGCGTCCTGGTGGCGGAACCGGTCCGCCGCCTCGTAGGTGGCCAACGAGTAGTCGTAGAGGCCGACCTCGCTGCGCCGGCCGGCCACGATGCAACGCCCGGGCAGCTCGCACCGCAGCCGCACGTCGCCGGTGACGAACCGCTGGCTCTCCTCGACGAAAGCGTCCAGGGCGGCCTTGAGCGGCGAGAACCACAGCCCGTCGTACACCAGGTCGGCGTACCGGGGCTCCAGCCGGGCCTTCTCGTGGGCCAGGTCCCGCTCGAGGGTCAGATCCTCGAGATCGGAGTGGGCCATCAGCAGGGCCAGCGCGCCCGGGCACTCGTACACCTCCCGGCTCTTGATGCCGACCCGGCGGTTCTCGACCATGTCGATCCGGCCCCAGCCGTACGCGCCCACGATCCCGTCGACCTCGCCAATCAGGGTGGAAAGAGGCAGCCGTCTCCCGTCGAGGGCCACCGGCAGCCCTTGCTCGAAGGTGATGACCAGCTCGGTCGGCTCGGTGGCGGTCGGCGTCGTCAACTCGTACACCTCTTCGGGCGGCTGCTCCCAGGGGTCCTCGAGGATGCCGCACTCGATGGTCCGGCCCCACAGGTTCTGGTCGATGCTGTAGGGGCTGGACTTGGTCACGGTGATCGGGATGCGCCACTTCTCGGCGTACTCGATCGACTGCTCCCGGGTCAGGCCCCAGCCGCGTACCGGGGCCAGCACCTCCAGGTCGGGAGCCAGCGCCGCGGTCGACACTTCGAAGCGGACCTGGTCGTTGCCTTTGCCCGTGCAGCCGTGCCCGACCGCGTCGGCGCCGTAGGTCCGGGCCGCGGCCGACCAGATGCTTGACGATCACCGGGCGCGACAACGACGAGATCAACGGGTACTTGCCCTCGTACTTGGCGTTGGCCTTGAGGGCGGGGGCCACGAAGTCGTTGGCGAACTCCTCCCGCAGATCGACTACCACCGCCTCGACGGCGCCGGCAGCCCTGGCCCGCTCCGTGATGACTTCCCAGTCGCCGCCCTGGCCGACGTCGGCGGCCATGGCGATGACCTCCACCTTGAGCTCCTCGGTCATCCACCGCACCGCGACCGACGTGTCTAGACCGCCGCTGTAGGCCAGTACCACTCGTTTCGCCACAGTAAGACTTCCCTTTCGTTCGGATTGATCTACAGCCCGGCCAGGCCGGACAGGCGGCGGGCCAGTTTGGCACCGCCCGCCCGATCCGACGCCACCACCATGATGGTGTCGTCGCCCGCTACCGTGCCCACGATGTCCGCCAGGGACGGCCCGGTCGAGCGCCGACGCCACCACGTGGGCGGAACCCGGCGGGGTGCGCACCACCACCAGGTTGGCCGAGGCCGCCACCTCGACGACCCAGTCCCCCAGCACCCGGCGGAGGTGCTCCTCCGGGGCCACCCGGTCCTTGGGCAGCTCGGGCACCGCGTACACGGACTCCCCGCCCGCGGCGCGGACCTTGACCGCCCCGATCTCCTCCAGGTCGCGCGAGACCGTCGCCTGGGTGGCGCGCACGCCGCCGGCGGCCAGCAGGTCCACGACCTGCGCCTGGCTGGTGACTGGTTGCTGCTCGATGAGCTGGATGATCCGGTGCTGGCGTTGATGCTTCGACAGGGTCACGACAGCAGCCACCAGAGCAACCCCCGGGCCGCGTGCATGCGGTTCTCCGCCTGCTCCCACACCACGCTGGCAGCCCCGTCGATCACCGCCGCGCTGACCTCCAGGCCGCGGTGCGCCGGCAGGCAGTGCAGGAAGATCGCCCCGGGGGCGGACAGGCCCATCAGGGCTTCATCGACCTGGTAGCCGGCGAAGGCATCCTGCCGCTGGCGCTGCTCGCCCTCTTGGCCCATGGACACCCATACGTCGGTGTACACCGCCTCGGCCCCGGAGACCGCCTCCTTGGCGTCGGTGGTGAGGGTGACCGTCACCCCGCGCGGCCCGGGCCCCGTCGACCGCGACCGGATCCAACTGGTGCCCCGGGGGGCACGCCAGCCGGATGTCGATGCCGGCCAGGCCGCAGGCCAGGGTGAGGCTGCGGGCCACGTTGTTGCCATCCCCCACCCAGGCCAGGGTGCGGCCCTCCAACCCGCCCCAATGGTGGCGCAGGGTGAGCAGATCGGCGAGGGCCTGGCAGGGATGAGCGACGTCGGACAGCAGGTTGACGATGGGGACCTCGTCCACCTTGGCCATGCCTTCGAGGAGACCGTGGTGGAACACCCGGGCGCCCACCACCCGGTGGTAGCGGGCCAGCACCCGGGTCACGTCCTCGACGGTCTCCCTTTCACCAATGCCGATCTCGTCGCCCCGGATGGTGACGGGATGCCCACCCAAGCCCACCACCGCCATCTCGGTGGCGTTGCGGGTCCGGTTGGACGGCTTCTCGAAGATGAGGGCCACGCCCTGGCCCGCCAGCACCTGCTCCGGGTCCGGCCGCTCGGCCAGGTCGAGGATCGCCCGCAGTTCGCCGGCTGTCAGCTCGTCGATCTCCAGGAAGTGCCGCATCAGCCGTCCACCTCCGCCATGACCTTCTCGAGGATCGCCACCGCCCGGTCCATGTCGTCCTCCGACACCAACAATGACGGCGCCAGCCGCAACGCCGACGGCGTGACGGCGTTCACGACCAGACCGGCATCGAGGGCGGCCGCCGCCACCGGACCGGCTCTTTTCTCTCCGGCCAGCTCCACGGCCACCAGGAGGCCGAGGCCCCGCACCGCCGTCACGCCGGGCAGGCGCTGCAGGGCCGTCGTGAGGTAGGCGCCGGCAGCGCGGGCCCGGGCCGGCACGTCCTCGGCCTCCATCACCGCCAGCACGGCCCGGGCCGCCGCAGTCGCCAGCGGCTGGCCCCCGAAAGTGGTGGCGTGGTCGCCGGGCTCGAAGGCGGCGGCCACCTCGTCGCCAGCCCAGCACGCTCCGATCGGCACCCCGTTGCCGAGGGCCTTGGCCATGGTCACCACGTCGGGCCGGATCCCGTAGTGCTGGAAGCCAAACCACTCCCCGGTCCGGCCCAGGCCGGTCTGCACCTCGTCCACCATCAGCAGGGCCCCCCGCTCGTCGCAGAGCTGCCGGACGGCCCGGAAGTACTCGGTGCCCCCTGGGTTGACCCCGCCCTCCCCCTGGACCGGTTCGAGCAGGACCGCAGCCACCGAGGGGTCCAGGGCCGCGGCCAGGGCGTCGAGGTCGCGCCAGGCCACGTGCCGGAATCCCTCCGGGAGGGGCTGGAAGGGCTCGTGCTTGGCCGGCTGGCCGGTGGCGTGCAGGGTGGCCAGGGTGCGACCGTGAAACGACCCGTAGGCGCTGACCACCACGTGGCGCCCCCGACCCCCCCACTTGCGGGCCAGCTTGATGGCACATTCGTTGGCTTCGGCGCCGCTGTTGCAGAAGAACACCCGACCCGGGCCGGCGTCGATCAGACGGTCCAGGGTGACGGCCACCTGGCGCTGCGGTTCGGTCCCGTACAGGTTGGACACGTGCAGCAACGTCCGGGCCTGTTCGCACACCGCGTCGGCGACGGCGGGATGGGCGTGCCCCAGCGACGTGACCGCCAGCCCGGAGAGGAAATCGAGGTACTCGCGCCCGGCGTCGTCCCACAACCGGCTGCCCTCCCCCCGGACGAACGTGACCGGCGGCGGGGCGTAGGTCGCCATCAGCCGGGTCTCCGGCGCCGCGGTCATGTCCCGTTCCCATCGGCTGTCACCATGGTGCCAACTCCCTCGCGGGTAAAGAACTCCAAGAGGAGGGCGTGGGTCCCGCGGCCGTCGAGAATGTGGGCCTGGGCCACGCCCTCGTTGACCGCCCGCAGGCAGGACCGGGCCTTCGGGATCATGCCGCCGTCGATGGAGCCGTCCGCGAGCAGGGCTTCGAGCTCGCCCGCGGTCGCGGCGGACACCCGGGTGGTCGGGTCGTGGCGGTCCCGCCGGATCCCGTCGACGTCCGTGAGGTAGACCAGCTTGGCCGCCCCCACCGCGGCGGCGATGGCGCCCGCGGCGGTGTCGGCGTTGATGTTGTAGGCCTGGCCGGTCGGGTCGCTGCCGATGGTCGCCACCACCGGGATCAGGTCCTCGGCGAGCAGCCGGATGAGCAGGTCCGGGTTGACGGCGGCCACGTCTCCGACGAACCCGAGCTGCGGGTCGCGCGCCTGGGCGCTGATCAACCCGGCGTCCTCGCCCGACACCCCGACGGCGAGCGGGGCATGGACGTTGATGGCCGACACGATGTCGCGGTTGACCTTGCCGACCAGCACCATGCGGGCGATATCGAGGGTGTCGGCATCCGTGACGCGCAGGCCGTCGATGAACTCGGGCACCTTGCCGAGGCGGGCCATCAACTCGCCGATCTGCGGGCCGCCACCATGCACCACCAGCGGGCGCATGCCGACCGAGCGCATGAGCACGATGTCGGTGGCGAACGACGCCAGGGCGGCGTCCTTGTCGGCGGCGTCGGCGTTGGCCCCCGCCAGCGCGCTGCCGCCGTACTTGACGACCACCACCTTGCCCCAGAAGCTGCGGATGTACGGGAGGGCCTCCACCAGGATGGCGGCCTTGGCCGCGGCGACGACCTCGCCGGCACCCACGTCCGCGGCCGTCACGGATAGACCCCGGCGACGGGCAGGCCGGCGGTCTCCGGCAGGCCGAGCGCCACGTTGGCGCACTGGATGGCCTGGCCCGCGGCCCCCTTGGTGAGGTTGTCGATGGCGGCGATGGCGATGATCCAGCCGGTGCGAGGGTCGTAACGGGCGGTGAGGTGGGCGCAGTTGGAGCCCAGGGTGGCCTTGGTGGACGGCGACCGTTGGTCGACCACCACGAATGGGGCGTCGGCGTAGAAGGTTCGGAGGACGTGGAGGGGGTCGGGGCCGGGGCCGGCGGCAGTGGGGCGGGCGGCAGTGGTGTCGCCGGCCGTGGGGCGGGCGTAGCAGGTGGCCAGGATGCCCCGGTTCATCGGGGCGAGGTGGGGCGTGAAGATCACCTGCGCCCCGATGGCCTGCTCGATCTCGGGGGTGTGCCGGTGGTCGAGCAGCCCGTAGGCCGTAAAATCCTCGTCAACCGCGTTGAAATGGGTGTGGGCCTTGGCGGCCCGGCCCGCGCCGGACACCCCGCTGGCCGCGTCGACCACGATGCCGTCGGTGGCGATGACGCCGGCCCGCACCAGCGGCGCCAGCGCCAGGGCCGCCGCCGTCGGGTAGCACCCGGCCGCGGCGATGAGGGTGGCGCCGGGAAGATCCTCACGGAACAGCTCCGGGATACCCGTCACAGCCTCGGCCAGCAGCTCCGGGCACCGGTGCTCGCTCCCGTACCACCCCGGGTACAGGCTGGGGTCCCGGAGCCGGAAGTCGGCGGCCAGGTCGACAACCGTCCCAGCCCGCTTGCGCAGCTCGGGCACCAGGTCCTGTGAGGCGCCATGGGGCAGGGCCAGGAACACCAGGTCCAGGCCGTCGGCGGCGGCCGCGTCGGGTCCGGTGAACACCGTGCTGGGGTAGGCCGCGGCCAGACTCGGGTACACGTCGGCGACGCGGCCACCGGCCTGGCTGTCCGCGGTGGCCAGCTTCACTTCGAACTGGGGGTGGCCCGCCGCCAGCCGCAGGAGCTCGGCGCCGGCGTAGCCGGACGCGCCGAAGACGCCGATGTTGATGCCACGAGCCACGACCGGTGACTATACACGCTGCTGCATAGTCATGCGCCACCCGGCTTTTGTGGGGGCCGGGTAGCGGCCGGCGGGGGCCGGGTGGCGGCCGGCGGTGGGATGGGGCGCCGCCCCGGCGTCAGTCGTTGGAGAATCTGGCGTCTTCGGACCGAACGCCACATCCAGTGTCGCGCTTGCTCCGAAGACGCAGGATTGTCCAAAGAGTCCGCGATTCTCCAGAGAATCGCCGCCGGCAACTGGCCGCCGGCGCCCCTTGCGGCCGCCCGCTGGAGCCCAGAACCAGCCTGTGGATAACTTCGTCAAGTCACAGGGTTGACCATCTGGTTCCCCACAGGCGAAGCGGGTCACCATACACCTATGCCCTTCGAAGTGACCCTCACTGACGACACTACGGAGCGGGTCGACGGGGCCGACTCCTACAGCCTGGAAGGCCCGCTGACCACCTTCTTCGGCAACGACCGCCCCCGCCCGCTCGACAGCTGGAGTGTCAAGGTGGCCAGCTACCGCACCGAACGGATCGCCAAGATCCGCCGGCTGCCACTCACCGCCACCTGACCCCCCGGGCCGGCGAGGGCCGGCGGACCGTCGGGCGACCGACGGCGACGCCGCGCTACGGCTCGAGGAGGATGTCCGCCAGCCCCAGCCCGGCATCGGTGCGACCCAAGCTGGCCGCGTATTCCTCGAACGAGCCGTGGGCGGCCCGGAACTGCCGGAGGAATTCGGTCATCGTGTCAGGCTCGGCGGCGGCGATGGCGGCCGCGCTGGACTCGATCTCGGCCGCGTTGTCGGCGTACTCGGCGCGCAGCCACTCCAACAGGCGCGCCATGGCGGCCTGGCTGAGGGCGTAGTCCGCGACGATGTCCTCGTCGGCCACGCCGAGCAAGCCGAGCACCAGCGCGGTGAGCACGCCGGTGCGGTCTTTCCCCGCGAAGCAATGAAACACCAGCGGATACGCGTCTCGCTCGCACACCAGATCCAGGAACGCGGTGACGGTCGCCGCCCCCGCGTCGATCATGCCCAGGTATTGGTCGGCGACGTACGCCGGTCCCACCCAGCTGTTGTAGTCCTGGCGGGGCGGCAGCACGTCGAGCATCGGGAGGTGGTACCACGCCACCTCCCCGCGGTCTGACGCCAACCGACCTCGGGCCACCTCGTCGCCGGTGCGGAGATCGATCACGGTGCGAAGGCGCAGTTCCTCGATGGTCCGGAGATCGCCCTCCGTGAGCCGGTCCAGTCCGTCGGCCCGAAACAGGCGGCGCCACCGCACCGGCCGGCGGTCGCGGCCGACGTAGCCGCCGAGGTCCCGAAAATTCCACGCCCCCTCCAGTTCGAGCCGGCGGGCCGGTCCAGCGGCGGGAGGTGGCGAGGGGTGCATGTCAGGCCCGCAGCTCGGCGTGGTGGGCGTCGACGACGGCGTCGATCGCCTGCTGGCGGACCGCGGCCAGCTCGGTGTCGTCGAGGGTGCGATCCGCGGCCCGGAAGCGGAGCCGGAAGGCCAGGCTGCGCCGGCCCGGGCCGACCTGCTCGCCGCGATAGACGTCGAACAGCCAGACCGCCTCGAGCAGGTCGCCGCCTGCGGCCTGCAGAGTCGCCCGCACCGCGCCGGCGGCGACCGACTCCGGCACGAGGAACGCCAGGTCCATGTCGCTGGCGGGGAATCGACTCACCTCCCGGGCCTGGGGGGGCAGGCGGGGCTCGGCGAGCAGGGCGTCCACCGAGACGGTGAGATAGCCCAGGCGGTGGCGCAGCCCGTAGGCCCGGCCCACGTCGGGGTCGACCTCACCGACCGCGCCCGAGGGTTGGCCCGCGGCGCCGATGATGCGGGCGGCGCGGGCCGGGTGCCACCCCGCCACCGCGGCGGGGGCGAGCGCGGGCGCCTTCAGCTGCAGGGCCTCCGCCAGGTACTGCCAGGTCCGGACCGCCGCCGCCGCCGGCCCGTCGCGCCGCGCCGCCCCGTCGCCGGTGAGGGCGGGCGCCACGATGACCCCGAGGTGTTCGGACTCGTCCGGGAGGATGTCGTCACCGGCCGGCGGCTCGAAGACCCGGCCCAACTCGAAGAGACAGACCTGCTCCGCCTGCCGGTCGGCGTTGAACTTGACCGCCTTGAGCAGCCCCGGGAGGAGGGCCGGGCGTAACAGGGATTCCGACTGGTCGAGCGGGTTTTCCACCTCGACCGCGGCCGGGTCGAGACCGGCCCGTTCCAGATCGCCCGGGGCCAGGAAGGTCGTGGTCCAGGCTTCGTCGAATCCGGCGCCGGCGAGGATGTCCCGCACCCGGCGCAGGTCCCGCTGCCGGCTCGTCAGGCCACCCGAGCCACCGGGGGCGCCGGGCGGGAGGGTGCGTTGGATGCGCCGGTAGCCCCACATGCGGGCCACCTCCTCGATCACGTCGATCTCCCGTTCCGCGTCGAGTCGCCACGACGGGATACGCACCGTGTGGATGCCCTCCGCCTCCGGGGCGACCGCAAAGCCGATCGGCGCCAACAGGCCAGCCACGTCGGCGTCGGCGAGGTCCGTGCCGAGGATGGCGTTGACCCGGGCGGTCCGGACCGGCACGATGGTCGGAGTTGGGAGCGCCGGGTCCCGCACGTCGACGGTCGGTCCCCGGCGCAGCGCCGGCGCGACCGTCCCGAGCAAGGCCACGAACCGCTCGACGGCGGCCACCGCGATCTCGGGATCGACGCCCCGCTCGAAGCGAACCCGCGCCTCGGAATGCAGCCCCAGGCGGGCGCCCGTCCGGGCCACGGCCATCGGCGAAAACCAGGCCGCCTCCAGCAGCACCCGCCGGGTGTCGGGGCCGATCTCGGCCCGGCTGCCGCCCATGATGCCGCCGACGCCCACCGGCGTTCCGGCCGCGTCGCAGATGACGCAGTCGTCGCTCTGCAGCGATCGTTGCACTTCGTCGAGGGTGACGAGGGTTTCGCCGGGTCGCCCCCGCCGGACGAGCAGGCCCCCGCCTTCCAGGGCGTCGAGATCGTAGGCGTGGTTGGGCTGGCCCAGGTCGAGCATCACGTAGTTGGAGACGTCCACCACCGCGCTGATCGGTCGCATCCCCGCCAGCGTCAGGCGGCGGGCCAGCCAGGCCGGCGACGGCCCGGCCGCGACACCCTCCAGGATGGTCCCAGTGAAGCGGGGGCACAGATCGCCGGCCTCGACGCGGATCGGCGCGGTGCCCAGGGCCGGGTCCGCCGGCCCCGGTACCGGCTCGGCCGGAGGCGCCCACGGCTCGCCGAGCGCGGCGGCCAGGTCGCGGGCCACGCCCGCCATGCACAAGGCGTCCGGCCGGTTGGCGCTGATATCGAGGTCGAAGACCACGTCCGGGCGCAGGTCGAGCGCCGCCGCCAGCGGCACGCCCGGCTCGGCCAGTCCGGGCGGCAGGACCAGCAGGCCTCCGGCCGCACCCTCGGGCTCGGGCAGGCCCAGCTCGGGAGCCGAGCAGAGCATTCCCTCGGACCACTCCCCGCGGATCTTGCGACGACCGATCTCGAAGCCGCCGGGCAGGACGGCCCCCACCGGCGCCAGGGGCACCAGGTCGCCGACCGCGAAGTTCCAGGCGCCGCACGCCACCTGCCGGGTGTCGCCCCCGCCCGCGTCGACGTCCACCAACCGGATCCGGTCCGCGTCGGGATGGGGCCGGATGGCGACCACCCGGGCGACAACGAGGTCTTCGAGGCCTTCGCCGACTCGCTCGACGCCCTCGACGACCAGGCCCAGGCCCGACAACGTGTCGGCCAGCACGTCGACGTCGGCGGCCAGGGGCGCGTAGTCGCGGAGCCAGGAGAGAGGTGCACGCATGAGCCGTCCTAGAACTGGGAGAGGAAGCGAACGTCGTTGTCGAGCAGGGTGCGCATGTCCGACAAGCCGACCCGCACCTGGGCCAGCCGGTCAATACCGAACCCGAAAGCGAAGCCGCTGTAAATCTCGGCGTCGATGCCGACGGCCGCGAAGACGTTCGGATCCACCATCCCGCACCCACCGAGCTCGATCCACCCGGAGCCGCTGCAGGTCCGGCACCCGGTCCCACCGCAGATGGGGCACGTCACCTCGAACTCGGCGGACGGCTCGGTGAAGGGGAAATACGACGGGCGCAGCCGGGAGTGCATGCCCGGACCGAAGAAGGCGTTGGTGAAGGCCTCGATGGTCCCGGCGAGATCCCCGAACGTGATGCCGCGGTCGACGACGAGCCCTTCGATCTGGTGAAAGACCGGTAGGTGGCGGGCGTCGGGCGTATCCCGGCGGTAGCACCGACCGGGCATGACCGCGTAGATCGGTGGTGGCTGCGCCTCCATCAATCGGACTTGCACGGGCGAGGTATGGGTCCGGAGCAACACCGTCTCGGGCGGCCCCAACCGCAGGTACAGGGTGTCCCACATGCCGCGGGCCGGGTGCGCCGGGGGCATGTTGAGGGCCTCGAAGTTGTACCAGTCGGTCTCGGCTTCGGGCCCTTCGGCGACCGCGTAGCCCATGGCGACGAAGGTGTCCTCCAACTCCATGCGCGTCTGCGTCACCAGGTTGAGATGCCCCCGGCCGCGGTCGATGTCGGCGAGGGGTGCCCGCAGCGGGGCGCTGGTCCATTCGGTCAGATCCAGCCGTTCGGCTTCGGTCCGCGCCAGCCGTTCGGCGTCGGCGAACGCGGCCGCCAGGGAGCTGGCTCGCTCCTCCAGCCGGGCCCGCGCCGCGTTGATCCAGGCGCCGGTCTCCCGGCGCTGATCGGGCGCCAGGTCACGGAGACGGGTATGCAACCGGGCCAGTTCCGACCGTTTCCCCAGCACCTCCCGCTCCACCTCGCGCAACGTCGACAGGTCGGGCGCGCCCTCGAGTCGCGCCAGGCCGTCGGCCTCGAGGGTCTTGAGGTACGTCGCCAGGGACTCCGGGTCCGGCGTTTCGGGGGGAGGGGTGGGGCTCACGACTCCTGCAGTCTGTCCAAGTCGACCACCGGAAGGGTAAACCGAAAGGTCGTTCCGCTTCTCGGGTTTGATTCGGCAACCAGGCGCCCGCCGTGCGACTCCACCAACCCCCGGCTGATCCACAGCCCCAGTCCGGACCCGGTGGGCCGGCCGACCGCCCGACGAAAGAACTTGGTAAAGACCTTGGGGAGATCCGCCGCCGGGATCCCCTCGCCCTGGTCGTTGACCGCGACCGACAGCTGCTCGCTGCCTGCGGCTCCCTCGATGAGCAAGCCGTGCGGGGAGCCGTATTTGCAGGCGTTCTCGACCAGGTTGGTCAGCACCTGTTCGACCTTGTCGGGATCGGCGTACACCTTCGGGAAGCCCTCGGGGAAGACCACCTGGGCGTCCAGTTCGGGGTACTCCAACCCCACTTTCTCGACCACGTTGGCCGCCAAGCGGGCCAGATCCACCAGCTGCCGGCGCAGCACCAGGCGACCGGTCTGGAGCCGGCTGATGTCGAGCAGCTCGGTGATCAGCCGGGTGACGCGGTCGGCGTCGTGGTTGACCTGCTCCAACATCAGCTGCTTCTGGTCGTCCTGCAGCCGGTCCCAACGATTGAGCAGCAGGCTGGTATACCCCTTGACCGAGGTCAGGGGGGAGCGCAGCTCGTGGCTGACGGTGGACACGATCTCGATCCCGCCGTCCCCCAGGTCGGCCCGCCGGGCCGCGTCGCGCAGGGCCACCACCGCCCCCACCACCGCCCCGTCGGCGCCTCGGCGATAGCTGCCGGTGACCGCCGCGATCAGGTCCCGCCCGTCGCGGCATCGCAGGGTGATCGGCTGCTCGGTCAGGGCCTTCACCGCACGGAGGTGCGCCGACCGGTGCCAACCTTCGCTCCAGAGGGGGCGACCATCCCGGTCGCGGGGATCGAGGCGCTCGCGGCAGGACTGGCCGAGCAGCTCGTCCCTTTCGTATCCCGTCAAATGGCAGGCTGCGGTGTTGATCGCGGTCACGCGCCGGTCGCCATCGAGCACCATGATCCCGTCGGGCAACGCCTCGAGCACATCCCAGCCATCCTCGGTCATGCCGCTCCCCCACCTGCCGGGGCGGGCCGGCGCTGCCGGGCAGCCTCGAAGCACAGCACGGCGGCGGTCATCGCCACGTTGAGGGACTCGGCCGGGCCGGGCATCGGGATGGTGAGCGTCCCGTCCAGGTGGGCAGCCAACGGGTCCGCGAGACCGTGGGACTCATTGCCGAGGACCAGCGCCAGGGGGCCGGCGAGGTCGACCTCGGTGTAGTCGCACCCGCCGCGAACCGCGGTCCCCCACCGGCGCAGACCCCAGCGGCCCACCTCATCGAGCACTTCTGCCGCGTCACCACCGGCGACCACCGGCAGGTGGAAGAGCACGCCGGCCGACGAACGGACGGTTTTGGGGTTGTAGACATCGACCGATCCGGAGCAACAGACTACCGCTGCCGCTCCCGCGGCCCCGGCGCTGCGCATGATGGTGCCCACGTTGCCGGGGTCACGGACGTCCGCGCAGACGACCAGCCACCCCGCGCCGCGCCGGCGCAGCTCGGCCAGGCCGATGTCGACGGTCTCCACGATGGCCGCGATCGGCTGCGGGGTGACGGTGGCGCCGGCGCGCGCCAACACTCCTGACTGCAACTCGATCAGCTCCGCGCCGGCGGTCGCGCACGCCGCGGCCAGGTGGTGCACCGGCTCCGGCGCGGCCACGTCCACGAAGACGGACTCGATATGTGCCCCCGCGGCGAGGGCCTCGTGCACCAAGGTGGCACCCTCCACCACGAAACGGTGTTCGTGGTGGCGGGCGCTCCGGCGCCCGAGCAGGCGCCGGAGGCGCTGGACGGCCTCGTTGCGGAAGGCGAGCGCGGTCAGCGGAGCGCCGCGGCCCGACTCAGGCGGAGGCCGACTCGCTGGCCGAGTCCGTCTCGGTCGGCGCCGCCGCCAGCGCGTCCCGAGCCACCTCGACGAGCGCGGCGAACGCCGCATCGTCCCGCACGGCCAGATCGGCCAGGACCTTGCGGTCGACCTCCACTCCGGCCACCCGGAGCCCGGCGATCAGACGGCTGTAGCTCATGCCGTGAACCCGGGCGCCGGCGTTGATGCGCTGGATCCACAACTGACGGAAGTCACCCTTGCGGGCCCGCCGGTCACGGTAGGCGTACTGCAACGAGTGCATGACCTGCTCGTGGGCGGCGCGATAGCTGCGACTCTTGTTGCCGAAGTACCCCTGCGCCTGTTCGAGAACGGCGCGGCGGTGCTTCTTGCTATGGACGGCACGCTTTACCCGGGCCATCGGGAGCTCCTTTCAACCTATTGACATACGAGAACATCGGGCGCATCGGCGCCCACCGACCGGTGGGTCAGATACCGAGCAGGCGCTTCACTGCTTTGAGGTCGCCGGGCGCCACGTCGGTCTCGCGGCCCAGCCGGCGGGTACGAGTGCTCGACTTCTTCTCCAGAATGTGGGAACGGAAGGCCTGACGGCGCCGGAGCTTCCCGGTCCCGGTGATCTTGAACCGCTTGGCGGCGCCTCTGTCAGTTTTCATCTTCGGCATGGGGTCGACTCCTCAGTCGTCAGTCGTCGTCATTCGGCGGCTTGGGCGCTGCTACTGCGTTCTTCGGGGCGTTCTTGGCGCGGTGGCGACGGCCGTAGCCGGGGCCGGGGGGGCGCTGGTCTCGGCGGCCACCGCGACCGGCGGGGCGGGCGCCGCGGGGGTCGCGGGCGATTCGGGGGCGGTCTCGGCTGCTGCCGGTTCGGACGAGGCGTCGTCGGCCTGGCGGGCGCCGTTGGCGGACGGCTTGCGAGCCTGGCCCCGCCGATCGGGCGCCAGCACCATGATCATGTTGCGACCGTCCAGCTTCGGCGCCGCTTCGACCTTGGCCACCGAGGCGACCGTCTCGGCGACCTGATCCAGAATTCGCTTTCCGAGCTCCGGGTGGCTCATCTCCCGTCCCCGGAACATGATCGTGATCTTGACCTTGTGCCCTTCGCCGAGGAAGCGGGCGACCTGCCGGGTCTTGGTGTCGAAGTCGCCGACCCCGATCTTGGGGCGGTACTTCATCTCCTTGATCCCCGTACTGGTGGCCTTGCGTCGGGATTCCTTGGCCCGCTGGGCCGCTTCGTACTTGAAGCGGTTGTAGTCCATGATCCGGCACACCGGAGGGTTGGCTTCCGCCGCCACCTCCACCAGATCGAGATCCAACTGGCGGGCAATGCTGAGCGCCTCCGGCAGCGGCTTGATGCCAAGTTGCTTGCCGTCCGGGTCGATGAGCAGCACTTCTCGGGCTCTGATTCGATCGTTCGTACGGTGCTCGTTCTGGTCAGGTGCAGTGGCTATGCGGCATCACTCCTTGGGTGCAGGTCCCTCTTCAACCACGAAAAAAGGACGGACGTCAGGAAGCAACGCCCGCCCTGGCGGTCGATCGACCCGGGCGCACTGGAACGCCCACAGGGGCGGTGTGGCCGGGTGGGGGTCGAGACCCCGCTTCCCGTATTCGGTTTTCTTTCAACATAGGGTAGCGCAATGAGCACGTTGTGGACGCCGGAAGGCGAACGACCCATCCGCCGGGACCCGCCATCCGGCGCCGCCCCGCCTGCCGGCGCTCCTCCGGGCGGAGTAGGCGAGCCGACCGAGGAGGAGATGCGGGCCCACATGGAGGAGCTGCGCGAGCAGCTGGCGCGGACGCCGGCGGAGGTGGTCGTCGCCAACCACGCGTTCGGTCTGTTCGAGCTGGCTGCGCTCCACCTGTCGCTGGCGCCGCCGCAGCTCGACGAGGCCCGGCTGGCCATCGATGCCCTGGCCGCCCTGGTCGAGGGGATCGGTGGCCGCCTGGGCGACGCCGGCCCCCAGCTGACCGAGGGCCTCAGCCAATTGCGCCTGGCGTATGTGCAGATCCGCACCGCGTCCGAGCAGGCCGCGGGAGGGGCCGGCCAAAGCGGGGCCGGGGGGGCCGGAAAGGACGACTAGGTATCGGGCGCCAGACGGCGCCAGCTGGCACCAGGCGTGGACGCCTCCAGGCCTGGTGCGTCTTGTATCTTTAGTGCACTTATGCACGTCTCATGCGCTTAAGTGCACCATGGATGCAAATCGCACCAGGAAAACCGGACCGATAGACCACTAGACCGCCGCACGCCTCCGGGCCGGTCATGCTCCCGCCGGCCGGATATCCGCCGCCTCCCACCGGCCACCGCGCCCGGCGAGCAGGCCAAAACTGACCGGCGCCCCCACGGCCACCACCCTCGACCCGTCGGCGATCTGGGTGCAGTGGAAGGGATAGCGCACCGCCCCGGCGGCCCCCTCCGTCCGCTCCGCGGCGCCCGCGCCCGCCCCCGCCGCACCCGCGCCCGACGCCTCGACCTCGCCCAATCCGGCCGCCTCGTCGAAGGCGACGACGGTGCCCCGCCGGCGTAGACCCGCCGCCGTCACGGGACGATCTTGGCGATGGGCAGCTCGATGATGTCCGTCGCCCCGTGGTCCTTGAGGGCCGGGATGAGGGTATTGATGGTGTGCTTGGGGACGACGGCCTCCACCGCGAAGCCGTCCTCGCCGAACAGCTTGGACACGGTGGGCGATTTCATGGCCGGCAGCAGCTCGATCATGGCGCCGAGGTCGGCCTCGGCGACGTTGAGCTTGACCAGGACCCGCTCCCGGGCGATCAAGGTGCCGGTCAACAGGCTGAGCAGCTGTTCCATGGCGTGGCGCTTGGTGTCGTCGGCGTACGCGACGGGGTTGGCGATCAGCTCGGTGTAGGACTCCAGGACGGTGGCGATGATGCGCAGCCCCGCGGCCCGCAGGGCCCGCCCGGTCTCGGTGATTTCCACCACCGCGTCGGCGATCTCGGGGATCTTGGCCTCCGTGGCGCCGTGCGACAACCGGACCTCCGCGGCGACGCCGTGCTCCGCTAGGAACCGGCTGGTGAGGCCCGGGTACTCGGTCGACACCCGGGTGCCGGCGGGCAGGTCCCACACCGTCTGGACCGCCGAGCCCTCGGCCACGGCGAGCACCACCCGAATGGGCCGCGACGAGGCCTTGCTGTAGCGCAGCTCGCCGAGGGAGGCCACGTTGGAGGAGGTCTCCTCGATCCAGTCCCGCCCGGTGATCCCCAGGTCGAACAGGCCTTCGGCCACGTACTCGGGGATCTCCTGGGGTCGCAGGATGCGGACCTCGTCCACCCGCGGGTCGTCGATGGTGGCCCGGTAGTCCACGTCCGAGGTGCGTTGCACGGCCAGATCCGCGGCCTCGAACAGCTCCAGGGTGGCCCGCTCGAGGGAGCCCTTCGGGAGGACGAGGCGCAGCACCTACTGCCGCACCTATTTGGGCAGCTGGGCGAGGAGGTTGGCCATCTCGATGGCCGCCGCGGCCGCCTCGAACCCCTTGTTGCCGGCCTTGATGCCGGCCCGCTCCTGGGCCTGTTCGATGGTGTCGGTGGTGAGCACCCCGAACACGATCGGGATCCCGGAGTCCAGCTGGGCCCGCTGCACGCCGGCCGCGCACTGGCCGGCCACCAGGTCGTAGTGGCTGGTGGCGCCGCGGATGACGGCCCCCAGGGTGATTACCGCGTCGTAGGAGCCGCTGCCCGCCAGCCGGGAGGCCACCAACGGCAGCTCGAACGCACCCGGCGCCCACGCCACGTCGATGGCGTCGGCGTCGACACCGTGCCGCCGCAGCCCGTCGATGGCCCCGTCCACCAGGCACTTGACGATGGCCTCGTTGAAGCGGCTGGCGGCCACCGCCACCCGCAGGCCGTCGCCGCGCAACTGACCTTCGAAGACCGTCACCCGGCCCCTCCCTCGTCCATCAGGTGGCCCAGGCGGTCGCGCTTGGTGCGCAGGTAGCGGATGTTCTCCTCGTTGGGGGTGGTATGGAGCGGTACCCGCTCGACGATCTGCAAGCCGAACCCTTCCAGTCCGCCCCGCTTGGCGGGGTTGTTGGTCATGAGCCGCATGGTGGTGATCCCGAGATCGACGAGGATCTGAGCCCCGATACCGTACTCGCGACTGTCGACCGGCAGCCCCAGCTCCACGTTGGCGTCGACCGTGTCGAGCCCGCCGTCCTGCAACTCGTAGGCCTGCAGCTTGTGGGCGATCCCGATACCCCGGCCCTCGTGGCCGCGCAGGTACACCACCACGCCGAGGCCGATATCGGCGATGTTCTGCAGCGCCGCGCGCAGCTGGCCGCCGCAGTCGCAGCGGCGGGACCCGAACACGTCGCCGGTGAGGCACTCGCTGTGCACCCGGACCAGCACGTGCTCCTCCCCCGCCGGCTCGCCCATCACGAAGGCCAGGTGGGTCTCGTGGTCGATGAGGCTCTCGTACGCCACGCACCGGAATTCGCCGAACTCGGTCGGCAGCCGGGCTTCGGCGGTGCGGCGCACCAGGCGTTCGGTCTGCCGGCGATGGCGGATCAGATCGGCGATGGTGACCAGCAGCAGGCCGTGGCGCTCGGCGAACGCCTCCAGGTCCGGCAGGCGGGCCATGCCGAGACCGTCGTCGGTGACCACCTCGCACAGCACGCCCGCCGG
The DNA here is from genome assembly GCA_963702305.1 of uncultured Acidimicrobiaceae bacterium. GTDB lineage: Bacteria > Actinomycetota > Acidimicrobiia > Acidimicrobiales > Palsa-688 > PALSA-693. Next base: position 243,448 of record CAVPBX010000002.1, read on the forward strand.
CGCCAGGCCGGCCATGCGGGCCAGGTCGACGGCCGCCTCGGTGTGGCCCGCCCGCTTGAGGACCCCGCCCTCCCGGGCCCGCAGCACGTGCAGATGGCCGGGCCGGGCCAGGTCATCCGGCCGGGTACGGGGGTCGACGAGGGCCCGGGCCGTGGACGACCGGTCCCGGGCGGATATCCCCGTCGTCGTCCCCACCATGGCGTCGACCGTGACCGTGAACGCCGTCCGCTGCGACTCGGTGTTGCGGGCGACCATCAGGGGCAGGTCCAACTCGTCGGCCCGGTCGGAGGTGATCGAGGCGCAGATGAGGCCCGACGTGTGGCGCACGAAGAAAGCCATCACCTCCGGGGTGGCGTGCTCGGCGGCGACGATCAGGTCGCCTTCGTTCTCTCGGTCCTCGTCGTCGACGACGACGACCATTTGGCCGGCCGCGACGGCGGCGACGGCCTCCTCGATGGTGGCGGTGGCCACGGCTATCCCTCTCCAGTGGCGCCGAGCCGGCTGTACGGCGACTCCACGCCCGCCTCGAGCAGGCGTTTGGCGTATTTGGCGATCACGTCGACCTCCAGGTTGACCAGGTCGCCTACCGTCTTGCGGCCCAGGGTGGTGACTTCGAGGGTGTGGGGGATGACCGCCACGGTGAAGGACTCGGCCCCCACCGAGACCACGGTCAGGCTGATCCCGTCGACGGTGACCGAGCCCTTCTCCACCAAAAACACGGTCAAGCCGGGATCGACGCCGACTTCGAGGTCGGGGGCGGGCCGCCGGATGGTGCCAAGGCCGTCGACGTGGCCCTGGACCAGGTGGCCGCCGAGCCGGCTGCCGACGCTGACGGGGCGTTCGAGGTTGACCGGGTCGCCGGGGCGGAGGGCCCCGAGGTTGGTCCGGCCGAGCGTCTCGCTGACGGCGTCGGCCGCCCACCAGCCGGCGCCGAGGTCGACGACGGTCAAGCAACAGCCGTTGACCGCGATGGAATCCCCGATCCCGCTGCCCTCGGTGACCGTGCGGGCCCCGAAAACGAGGCGGGTGGCGTCGGCGGTCGCCTCGGCGGCCGTCAGCGTCCCCATCTCCTCGACGATTCCAGTGAACATCATGCTCACGGTACGGCACCCTCGCCGCTTGGAGCCAACAGATCGATCCGTACATCGGGACCGATGGGGCGGATGGCGGCGATCCGGCCCCGCCAGGCGTCGGCGATGGTCGGCGCGCCGGGCCCGGAGAAGAGGGGAAGCCCGTCGTCGCCGCCGAGCAGCGCCGGCGCCAGGTACAGCACGTACTGGTCGACCAGGTGTTGCCGGTGAAAGGACGCCGCCACGCGCGCCCCGCCTTCCACGAGCAGCTGCAGGACGCCGCGCTGACCGAGGTCATCGAGCAGCGACTCCAGGTCCCCATCGTGCACCAGCGCCGGGTGTATCCGGGCGCCCTCCGGGGGATGGCCGAGGACGATTCGCAGGGGATCCCGGCCCGGAACATCACGCACGGTGAGGGCCGGGTCGTCCGCCCGCACCGTGCCGGCCCCGACCAGGATGGCGTCGCTCTCGGCCCGGAGCTGGTGGGCGTCCAACCGGGCCGCGGGGCCGGTGATCCACCGGCTGGAGCCGTCCGGGGCGGCGATGCGCCCGTCGAGGGTGGCCGCCAGCTTGAGCACCACCCAGGGCCGGCCTCGGCGGCGGTGCGCCAGGTACGGGGCCAGCGAGGCCGACGCCGTCGCCGCCCCCACCCCCACGGTGACGTCGATCCCCGCGGCTTGGAGGCCAGCCACACCCTTCCCCGACACCCGGGGATCGGGGTCGAGCACGCCGACCACCACCCGGGAGACCCCAGCGGCGATGAGCGCCTCGGCGCACGGCGGGGTGCGCCCGTGATGGGCGCACGGCTCCAGGGTGACGTAGACCGTGGCGCCCCGGGCCGACTCCCCGGCCAACTGAAGCGCCACCGCCTCGGCGTGCGGTCCGCCGGGGGGCTGGGTGGCCCCTTCGGCCGCGGGCTCGTCACCCGCCGGCACGACCACCGCGCCGACCCAGGGATTGGGGGACGTCTGGGCCCGCACCGCTTGGCCGAGGGCGACCGCCTCCGCCATCCAGGCCTCGTCCTCGGCGGTGGTCACGGGTGCCGGGTGGGGTGGTCACCAAGCAGTTCGAGGGCGTGGGGGATCACGTCCAGGACGGCTTGGAGGCATTCGACCGCGCCCGCCGGCGATCCGGGGGTGTTGAGGATGATGCTGTGACCCCGGATGCCCGCCACGGCGCGCGACAGGCGACCGAGGGGGTTGACCAGTCGCATGGCCTCGGCCAGACCCGGCGCCTCGCGCTCCAGGATCTCCCGGGTCCCCTCCGGCGTCTGGTCCCGGGGCCCGAAGCCGGTGCCACCGGTGGTCACGACCAGGCCCGAGAAGCTGGCGCTCAGGCGGGCCAACTCCCCGGCCACCGACGCCACTCCGTCGGCGATCACCGACTGTTCGACGACCGCAAATCCCGCGGCCTCCAGGGCCGCCACCAGGGCGGCGCCGGACCGGTCTTCCCGGGTGCCGGCGACCACCCCGTCGGAGACGGTCACCACTTTCGCCCGGTGCGGCTCGGGGGCGTCGCTCACCGAGATGCGACCGCCGAGGTGGCCGCGTCTCGTATGGCCCGGGCCGCGGCAGCCGGATCGGGACTGCCGAAGATGGCGCTGCCCGCCACGAAGACGTCGGCGCCGGCGTCGGCCACCCGGACGACCGTCTCGGTGTCGATGCCGCCGTCGACCTCGATCCGCAGGTCCAGGCCGTCCCGCTGGGAAATCGTCGCCGCCCGGGAGATCTTGGGCAGGGCCACGTCCATGAAATGCTGCCCGCCGAAGCCGGGATGCACCGACATGACCAGCAGCAGGTCGATGCGGTCGAGCCACGGCTCGCAGTCCTCGAAGGGAGTCTCCGGATTGATGGCCAGCCCGACGTCCAGCCCGAGCCGCCGCATGGTGTCGATGAGCTCCTCGGTGGCGTCGACTTCGACGTGGACGCTGCAGTGGTTGGCCCCGGCTCGGGCGAAGGCTTCGAGGTACTGGCCGGGGTTGGTCATCATCAGGTGGCAGTCGAGATAGGTGTCCGTGTGGCGCCGGATGGCGGCCACGACCGGAGGTCCGATCGTCAGGTTGGGGACGAAATGGCCGTCCATCACGTCCACGTGGATCCAGTCGGTCTCGGAGCGGACGCGGTCGATCTCGGCCCCCAGGGCGGCGAAGTCCGCCGACAGGATCGAGGGGGCGATTCGCAGCATCTCGGTCACCCTACTGCGGGCATCCGCAGCGTCAGCACGTACATTCCGTCGGTCCCGGCGGCCTGGGGCAGCAGCAGCGCACCCCGCCCGGCGGGCTGCCACGGCTCGCCGGGGGGCGGCGTCGGGATGAGGTGGGGGGCGGTGTGGGCCAGCCATCCGTCGATGGCGCGGGTCTCCTCGCCGGTCATGGTGCAGACGCTGTAGACGAGGGTGCCTCCGGGGCGTACCAGCGGCACCGCGGCCTGGAGCAGTTGCCGCTGGAGGGCGGCCAGGCGGGCCACGTCGGCTGGCTGGATGCGCCAGCGGGCGTCCGGCCGGCGCCGCAGGGCCCCGAGTCCGGAACACGGCGCATCGACCAGCACCCGGTCGAAGCTGGGCGCGGGCCACGGCGGGGCGGTCCCGTCCGCGACCACGGTGACCACCGAGGTGGCGCCCAGGCGGGCCACGTTGGCCGCCAGCACACCGGCCCGGCCGGGCGAGACGTCGGCCGCGACCACCAACGCCGCCCCCTGTTCGGCCAGGGCCGTGGCTTTCCCGCCGGGCGCCGCGCACAGGTCCAGCACCCGATCGCCGGGCCGGGCCCCGACGTGCGCGGCCACCATCTGGCTGGCCGCGTCCTGGACGTAGCCGTCGGGCCGAATGGTCATGATGCCGGGCTGGTTCATGGTGGCCAGAGCCTTTCGGGCCGCGTCGCCGCCGAGGTCGCGGGCCAGCCGCTCCAGGATCCAGTCCGGGTAGCTCAGCTCGGTGCCCGGATCGGGCCAGACGACCGGGCCGGCGGCCAGTTGCGTCGCCACCCGGCGCAGGACCGCGTTGACGACCGAACGGCCCGGACCGCGAACCTCCTCCACGGTGGCCGACACCGCGGCGTGGGTCGGCGTCCGCATCCAGGCCAGCTGGTACGTCCCCAACCGCAGGGCGTTGCGGACCTCGGCGTCGATGGGACCGCGGGTGTAGCGGTGCGTGAGCCAGTCGCACGCCCGGCGCATCCGACACGTGCCGTACACCAACTCGGTGACCAGGGCCCGGTCGCGCCCGTCCAGGCGGCTGCCCGCCAGCAGATCCGCCACCACCGAGTTGGCGCGGGCGCCGCCATCGACGGCGATCAGGGCGTCGAGGGCCAGACGCCTGGCCGTGACCGGACGCGCCGCCGCGTGCCGGCGGCTGGCCGCGGCCGGCGTCAAGTGCCGAGCCGTTCGGCGGTCCCGGGTCGGGCGCCCCGGAGCCAGTCCGCGGCGGTCATCGGCCCCCGCCCTTCCGGCTGCACCGTCACCAGCCGCAGGCCGCCGGCCCCGGTGGCCACCACGTCGCCGACCAGCCGGCCGGGTTGGCCGCCGCCCGCGGGAGGGTCGGCGACCTGGGCGGCCAGCACCAACAGCCGGCGGCCCCGCCACGTCGTCCACGCCCGTCCCAGCCGGACGACCCGGTGCAGCTCGGTGGCGCCGCGCTGCCAGTCCAGGTACAGGTCGACGGGTTCGATCTTGTCGGCGTAGGTCGCCGGCCCCTCCTGGGGCCGGGCCGGGCCCAGGCCGTGCGCCAGTGCGTCGACCAGCATCCCCGCCGCCAGCGTCGCCAGCCGGGCCCGGAGCTCGGGCGCGGTCTCGTCGGGCCCGACGGCCACCTCCTCGCAGCGGTACACGGGTCCGGTGTCGAGACCCTCGTCAATGGCCATCAGGCACACGCCGGTGGTGGTGTCGCCGGCCAGGATGGCCCGCTCCACGGGGGCCGCGCCCCGCCAACGCGGCAGCAGGGAGAAGTGGGCGTTGACCAGCGGGAGGTGGGCGAGGACGTCGGCTTTGATGATCCGGCCGAACGCCACCACCACCCCCAGCTCGGCGCCGGCGCCCACCACGTCCTCGGCGCGGTGGCTGACCGGCAGCCCCAGTTCCAGGGCCACGGCTTTGACGGGGCTGGGCCGGGGCGGCTCGTGGCGGCCCCGGCGCTTGTCCGGCCGGGTCACCACGAGCGCCACCTCGTGACCGGCGTCGACGAGGGCGCGGAGGGACACGGCCGCCGCCTCGGGCGTGCCCAGGAAGGCGACGCGCAGCGTCTAGCTCCCGACCGCCTCGGCTCGACGGCGGAGCTCGCGCATGGCTTCCTTGCGCTGGGTCTTGTCCAGCATCGAGATGAGCAGCCGGCCGTCGAGGTGATCGAGCTCGTGCTGGAAGCAACGAGCCTCGATCTCGTCCGCTTCGATCGACACCTGGTGGCCGTCCAGGTCCCAGCCGGTCAGATGGATCTCCTTGGGCCGCACGATGGGAAAGAACAGCCCGGGGATCGACAAGCAGCCTTCGTCGTACTCCCACTCGCCGCGGCTTTCCACGATGGTCGGGTTGACGATCGCCACCGGTTGGCGGTCCTCGAGCTGGTACACGAACAGGCGCTTCTGCACCCCCACCTGCGGGGCCGCCAACCCCACCCCCCGCGCCTCGTGCATGGTCTCCACCATGTCGTCCACCAGCCGCGCCAGGTTCCCGTCGATGTCGGTGACCTCGGCGGCGCGCTGGGTGAGGACGGGGTCCCCGAAGATGCGGATCTGGTACGCAGCCACCGCTCCATGGTACCGGTAGCGTCTGGAGTCGGATGTCCCAGGGCCACTACTTCAACGTGGATCCGGCCGTGCCGTCCCGGCCCGCCGAGATCGAACTGTCGCTTCCCGACTTCCAGGCCCGCCTGCAGGTCGACCGGGGGGTCTTCTCGGCCGGCGCCGTCGATCCCGGCACCGTCGAGCTGCTCCGTGCGGTGCCGGCGCCCCCGCCAACCGGCGACCTGCTCGATCTCGGCTGCGGCTACGGCCCGATCGCCTGCACCCTGGCCCATCGGGCCCCAAAGGCCGTGGTGTGGGCGGTCGACGTCAACGACCGGGCGCTGGCCCTCACCGCCCGCAACGCCGACGACCTGGCGCTGCCCGGCGTCCGGGCCGTGCGGCCGGAGGCGGTGCCGGCGTCGGTCCGCTTCGCCGGGATCTGGTCCAACCCGCCGATCCGGGTCGGCAAGGACGCCCTGCACCAGCTGCTCTCCGAGTGGCTGCCCCGGCTCCAGCCCGGCGGCCAGGGTTGGCTGGTGGTGCATCGCCACCTGGGGAGCGACTCCCTCGCCACCTGGCTCCGCGGCCAGGGCTGGTCGGTCGACCGGACCGGGTCGAAGCGCGGCTACCGGATCCTGCAGGTGCATCAGCCGTGAAGCAGCTCGGGCCGACCGACCTCAAGCGGCTGCACCGCGAGTGGAATCGCCGGACGCCGGGTCGGCTGGCGCTCCTGCTCGACGGCGTCCAATCGCCGTACAACGTGGGGGCGATCGTGCGGACCGCGGCCGCCTACCGGATCGATCACCTGTATCTCGGCGGTGACGCCCTCTCCCCCGCCAGTCCCAAGGCCGGGAAGCTCACCATGGGCACCGAGCGCTATCTGTCCTGGTCCTCCTGGGCGCGCAGCCGCGACGCCGCCGACGCCGCCCGCGACGACGGCTACGCGGTGATCGGCCTCGAACTGGCGGACGACGCGGTGCCGCTCCACCAGCTGCGGGCCGGCCCGGACGTGTGCCTGGCCATCGGCCACGAGGACCACGGCCTGAGCCCGGCCACCCTGGCCGCCTGCGATGCGGTGGCCTTCCTGCCGCAACTGGGCCGGGTCGGCAGCCTCAACGTCGCCACCGCGGCGTCGATCGCCATCTACGAGCTACGCCGGCAGAGCTGGGCCCCCTGAGCCGGCCGGCCAGGATCTCGGTGTAACTCACGAATCTCGGCGTGGCTCACGACGTCGAGCGTCGGATTCCACGCCGAGATCTACGAAGTACGCCGAGATGTCCCCGGGTGAGAGCCTCGTCGCCCTAGAGGCGGGTCGGGTCGACGGCGATGCGGAGGCGGGCGGCGGGCCGAGGGACGGCAGCCAGGGCGTCGGCCAGGGTGGCGGCGTCGGCGGCCTTGACGAGCCAGTGATCGCGGTCCGGCCCGAGGATCTCCACCGGTTGGGCCAGCAGCTCGTCGACGTACTCGGGGGCGCCCGGCCCGGAGACCACCGCCAGGGCGGTGACCGGCGGCAGGCGCAGGGTGCGTCGCACGTCCAGCTCGGCGTCGCTGAGGACCGACGGCTCGGCCAGCAGGGCGGCCTGGATCACCGGATGGTCCGGCAGGCGGGTCTGCACCAGCACCTGCCCGTCGCGGCCCCCGACGAGTCGCGAGGCATGAGCCAGCAGGGCCAGGGCCTCCTCCCCGGCCTTGATGCGGGCCGCCAGCAGCTCCTGGTCGAAGTCCACGAACGCCACCGCGCCGAACCCGTCGGCCGGGCTTACCCGGTGCAGGACGGCCTCGGTCCCGACGAGCACGTCCGTGGCCGGTAGCCCGGACGAGGCCGCGGTCACTTCGCCGACCGGCCGGCCGGCCAGGGCCTCCAGCTCCTCCCGGGCCCGGGTGACGCCGACGCGCAGCTGGCGCAGCCGGGTCGAACCGCACGCGGCGCAGACCGGGGGGCGAGTGAGCCCGCACCGGGGGCAGGCCAGCGTGGGGGGCGTCTGCTCGTCGGCCTGCTGGGCCAGGGCCGCGCCGCAGCGCTCGCAGCGGGCCAGCTCGCCGCAGGCGGCGCAGGCCAGCAGGCGGGCCCGGCCGGTGCGGTTGAGGATGCAGACGACCCGTCGTTGGGCCCGGATCAACGAGACCAGGCGCTCGGAATACAGGCCCAACCGGGGGTCGTCGCCGCGCCGATCGGCCACCTCCAGCGCCGCCCAGCCCTGCCGCTCCCGCCGACGGTCCACCAGCCGGACCGGGCCGGTCGCCAGGAGCTCCAGGGTGGGACAGGAGCTGACGATCACGCAGGGGACGCCGGCCCGGCGGGCGCGCTCCGCCACCACGGTCACCGCGTTCCAGGTGGGCGTCTGCTCCTGGCCCAGGCTCTCGTCGTGGCCGTCGATGACGATCACCGCGGCCAGCCCCGGGCAGGGCGCCCAGGCCGCGGCGCGCGCCCCCACCACCACGGCCGCTCCGGATCGGGCCCGGGCCCAGTCATCGGGGACCACGGCCACGTCACCGCCGGCGCGCCGCAGCCGTCCGGCCAGGATGGTGCCCCGGCTGACCGACGGGACCACCACCAGGGTCGGGCCGCGTTGGGCCAGTTCCGCTACGAGCGGGGTGGCGTCCGCGGCGGGCGGCAGCCGGACCAGGACGGGCCGGTCGTGGGGCAGGTCGGCCAGCAGGTCGGTGGGCGGGGGCGGCGCGGGCCGTCGCCAGGCCGGGGCCGGCAGGTAGGTGACCGCGGTCTCAGGTGACGCGGTGGCGAGCAAGGCGCCCCGCCGGCCGGCCCACCGCCAGGCGGCCCACTCGGTCAGCGCCACCACTTCTGCTTCGGGCCCCCAGCCGCGGACTTTGGCGACGGGCCGCAGCACCACTCCCTCGGGCGGATCCACCCCCACCTCGGCGACCCAGGCGCCAACCCGGCGGCCGCCCAGATTGACCCGCACCAAGGACCCGACGCGGACCTCGGGGGCCAGGGCCGAGGGCACCAGGTAGTCGAACGGTTTGTCGATTCCGGCCACGTCGGTGACGACGCGGATGACCAACGCCCCGGGTTCGGGCGGGGCGGCCGGTCCGGCGCGCCGGCGGCTGCCCCTTTTCACCGAGGGTTTACGCTCCCAGCGCGGCAGTGAACTCGTCGAGCCGGCTGAGCTGCTCCCAGCTGAAGTCCTTTTCGGCCCGGCCGAAGTGCCCGTAGGCGGCGGTCTTGCGGTAGATGGGCCGGCGCAGGTCGAGGTCGCGGATGATCGCCGCCGGGCGCAGGTCGAACACCTCGTCGATGGCCTTCTCGATCCGGACCGGGTCGACGGTCGCGGTGCCGAACGTCTCCACCAGCAGCGACACCGGGCGGGCCACCCCGATGGCGTAGGCGACCTGGATCTCGCACCGCGTGGCGGCGCCGGCACCCACCACGTGCTTCGCCAGCCAACGGGCCGCGTAGGCGGCCGAGCGGTCCACCTTCGACGGGTCCTTGCCCGAGAAGGCCCCGCCGCCGTGGCGGGCCGCGCCCCCGTAGGTGTCCACGATGATCTTGCGGCCGGTCAGGCCGGCGTCGGCGTGCGGGCCGCCCTTCTCGAACTTGCCGGTCGGGTTGGCGAGCACCTGGTACCCGTCGCCGGCGAACTCCGCGGGGACCAGCGGCGAGATCACGTGGTCGCGGAGGTCCGGCAGGAGCAGCGTCTCGAGGTCGATGTTGGGGTTGTGCTGGGTGGAGATCAGCACCGTCTTGAGCCGGACCGGCCGCCCGTCCTCGTATTCGAAGGTCACCTGGGTCTTGCCATCGGGTCGCAGGTACGGCAGCACCCCCGCCTTGCGCACCTGGGCCAGGCGCTGGGCCAAGCGGTGCGCCAGCCAGATCGGCATCGGCATCAGGTCGTCGGTCTCGTCGCAGGCGTAGCCAAACATCATCCCCTGGTCGCCGGCGCCCTGGGAGTTGAGGATGTCCTCACCGCTCGTCCCGGACCGCACCTCCAGGGCGGTGTCGACCCCCTGGGCGATATCGGGCGACTGGGATCCGATGGAGATCGACACCCCGCAGGTGCGGCCGTCGAAGCCCATGTCGGAGCTGGTGTAGCCGATGTCGGTGACCACGTCGCGCACCAGTTTGGGGATCTCCACGTAGCCGTTGGTGGTGATCTCGCCGGCCACCATCACCAGGCCGGTGGTCAGCAGCGTCTCGCAGGCCACCCGCGACAACGGGTCCTCCGCCAGCAGGGCGTCGAGCACCGCGTCGGAGATCTGGTCGGCCATCTTGTCGGGGTGACCCTCGGTCACCGACTCGGAGGTGAAGGTCCAGCGGGTCATCGGGTCTCCTGGTTGGGGGGGATGGGGTTGCGAATGCGGGCAATGGCGTCCACCACCGCGGCAGCGATCTCGGCCTTGCTGCCCAGGGGCACGTCGGTCTCGTGGCCGTCGACGCCCACGATCAGCACCGCGTTGGTGTCGTGGCCGAAGCCCACGCCCGGGGCGGCCACGTCGTTGGCCACCACCAGGTCGGCGCCCTTGACGCGCAGCTTGTCGAGGGCGTAGCGGCGGAGCTGTTCGTGGTCACGGTCGCCGGAAGCGGTCTCGGCCGCGAAGCCGACCAGGACCTGCCCGGGGCGGCGGCGCTTCCCGAGACCGGCCAGGATGTCGGGCGTCGGCTCCAGCACCACCTCGGGCGGGCCTTCGTCCTTCTTGAGCTTTTGCGCCGCCATCGCTTTCGGGCGGAAGTCGGCGACGGCGGCCGCCATCACTACCACGTCGGCCTGCGGGGCCCGGTCGAGCACCGCCGTTTCCATCTCGGCAGCGGTCTCCACCGCAATGGTCTCTACCCCGGGGACGCTCGGCAGGGCCACGGTGGTGATGAGGGTGACGGCGGCGCCGCGGCGGGTCAGTTCGCCGGCGACCGCGTAGCCCTGCTTGCCCGAAGAACGGTTGCCGATGTAGCGCACCGGGTCGATGGGCTCGCGGGTGCCACCCGCGGTCACCACCGCGGTCACCCCGGCAAACTCGCCCGACTCGCCCGACTCGCCCGACTCGCCCGACTCGCCGGCGCCGGACAGCATTGCCGCCGCCGCGGCCACGATGTCGGCCGGGTCGGCCAGGCGGCCCGCGCCGCTGTCGCCGCCTGCCAGGCGGCCGGTGGCCGGCTCCACCACGTGGACCCCACGCTGGCGGAGGGTGGCGATGTTGGCGACGACGGCGGGGTGCTCCCACATCTCGGTGTGCATCGCCGGGCAGACGAGGACCGGCGCCCGGGTGGCCAGCAGGGTGGCGGTGAGCAGGTCCGAGGAGATGCCCGCGGCGTAGCTGCCGATCAGCCGGGCGGTGGCCGGGGCCACCACGATCAGGTCGGCCGACTGGCCCAGGCGGGTGTGCGGGATCGGTTCGGCTTCGTCCCAGAGCGACGTCTGGACCGGCTCGGTGGCCAGGGCGGACAGGGTCACCGGTCCCACAAACCGGGTGGCGCCGCGCGTCATGATCGGGCTGACCAGGGCGCCCGCATCCACCAGACGCCGGCACACTTCGACGGCCTTGTACGCCGCGATCCCGCCGGTTACCCCCAACACGATCCTCCGGCCGGCCAGGGCCGAAGTGGACGCTCCTATTGGTCGGCCTCCGCCTCCGGATCCGCGTCCCCGTCGAGCTCGCCCGACTCGGCCGCTTCCGGCCGGGTGTAGGTGATCTTGCCGGCGGCGATCTCCTCCAGGGAGATCGACAACGGCTTGCGCGAGACCGAGGTGACTTGCGGCGGGACGATGGTGCCCAGCCCTTCGCCGAGCTGGTTGAAATAGGAGTTGATCTGCCGGCCCCGCATGGCCGCCAGGCTCACGAGGGTGAATTTCGAGTCGACCCGGTCGAGGAGATCCTCGACGGGCGGTTCCATCATGGTGGGGTGGCGATCAGACATCAGCGGCGGCGCTCCGTAGCTCGGGGGTAAGAAAAACCAGGCAGAAAGCTCGCGGCGGCCACGGACCTGACTCGCCGGCGCGCCTCAACAGCGCGAATGGTGCGACCGGAGTATACCCGCCACCTCTCTCGCGGCCCGGTCGACGTCGTCATTGACCACCACGTAGTCCGCCAATTCCCGACCGAGACCCTCCTCTGTGGCGCCCACCTGGAGCCGGCGTTGCACGCTGTCAGGCCCGTCGCCCCGGGACCGCAGACGCTGCTCCTGCTCCTCCTGACTGGGGGCGACGATCAGGATGAGCACGGCGTCGGGGTAGCGCTTCTTGATCTGCTGGGCCCCGTCCAGCTCGATCTCCAGCAGCACGTCGCGCCCGTCGGGCGAGTCCAGGGTGGGCGTGCCGTACAGCTGGCCGGTCCCGGGGAATTCCGTCGATTCGGTGAAACCGCCCGCGGCGATGCGATCCTGGAAGGCGGACCGGTCGACGAACACGTAGGCGTCGTCGGGCTCTCCCGGCCGGCGGGCGCGGGTCGTCCACGACCGCGACAACCACAAGGTGGGCTCCAGTTCGAGCAGCCGGGACACGACCGTCCCCTTGCCGACCCCGCCGGGGCCGGACACGATCACAATCATGGGCGGCGCAGGGCCCGCGGCCGGGCCAATCCGGTCAGCCGCTGAGCTTCTCGAACAGCTTCTTGCGCTGCTGGTCGCCAAGTCCGTGCAGGCGCCGGGTCTCGCTGATCCCGACGTCCTCCATCAGCCGGCGAGCTTTGACCTTGCCCAAACCGGGCAATGACTCGAGTACGGACAGAACTTTCATCTTGCCGACCACGTCGTCGGTATCCGCCTGGTGGAGTAGCTCGCTCAGGGTGATCGATCCCATCTTGAGCTTCTCTTTGAGCTCGGCCCGCAGTCGGCGGGCAACGGCGGCTTTTTCCAGGGCGGCCTGGCGTTGGTCGGCTGACAGCGCAGGCGGCAAGGGCATGCCGCGCACGATAGCGCGGCGACGGGACCGCCGCCGTCCCGGAGGCCTCTGCCCCTCCGACCGCGGCGCGGCGGCCGCTACCAAGGGAGCAGAGGTTCATGCGGGGTCCGGCCCCGTCGAGGGTGCTGTCCAGCGGAAAGGGCAGCACCCTCGACGGCCCGGACCGCTCAGAGCCCCTTACTTCAGCGGCCTTCTCTAGCTGATCGAAGCGGCCAGGGCGGCGGCGGCGGCCTGGCGATCGGGGGCGGCCGTCACCGCCCGTCCGATCACCAGCAGGTCCGCGCCGGCCGCGATGGCCTCGATCGGCGTGGTCGATCGGGCCTGGTCGTGGGTCGGGCTGCCTTGGGGCCGAACGCCGGGGACGACGGCGAGCATCCGGGGCGCCAGCTGCTTGGCCTCCCGGACATCGGAGGCGGCGCAGACCACGCCGGCGCAGCGGGCTTCGACCGCGGCCGCCACCCGCTTGGCCAGGATGTGGGGCGGGGCGTCAGGGTCGCTGGTCAGGATGGTCACCGCCAGCGCCGCGGGCGGGGCCAGGCCGGCCTTCTCGGCGCCTTCGGCGAGGCCCTCGACGCCCGCCCGCAGCACGGTCGGCCCCAGGAAGGCGTGCAGGGTCAGGTAGGAGACCCCCAGGGCGCCGAGCACCCGGGCCGCCCGGTTGACGGTGGTGGGGATGTCCGCCATCTTCAGATCCAGGAAGACTTCGTAGCCGTCGTCGATGAGCGTCTGGACCACGCGGGGCCCGGCCGCGCTGAACAGCTCCAACCCCACTTTCGCCACCCCAAACCACGGGCGCAGCTCCTTGGCCAGCCGGGCCGCGGCGACGGCGTCGTCGACGTCGAGGGCCAGCGCCAGCCGGCTGCGGACCAGTTGGGGAACGGGTTCAACGGCGGTCATGGGCTCGTCCTTTCAGCTCGTCGATGCGGGCCAGGCCGTGATCGGCGCACCACGTCTCCAGCTCGTGAAGGATGCGGGCCGCGGCCCGGGGGTCGGCGAAGGTGGCCGTGCCGACCTGTACCGCGTCGGCGCCGGCGGCCAGCAGCTCGGCGGCGTCCTCGCCGGTCGTGACCCCACCGACGCCGATGATGGCCGCGTCGGGAAGGGCGGCCCGGCACTCGAAGACGGCCCGGACGGCCACCGGGTGGATGGCCGGCCCGGATAGCCCTCCGCCGCCGGCCCCCAATCGGGGCCGCCCGGTAAAAGGGTCGAGGGCCAGACCCATCACCGTGTTGATGAGGGTGACCCCGGCCGCGCCGGCGGCGAAGGCCACGCCGGCCAGGCTGGGCAGATCGGTGACGTTCGGGCTGAGCTTTACCCACAGGGGGAGGGCGCCGGCCAGGCCCTCGGCGGCGGCGGTCACGGCTTCATGCACGCCTTCGGGGCTGTGGGCGAACATGCGCCGCCGGTCCTCCACGTTCGGGCAGGAGATGTTGGCCTCGACCGCCACCACCGCATCGAGCCCGGGCCGGCCCGCCTGCCGGGCCGCGGCCAGGGCCGCGGCCGCATGCCGGTACTCGGCGGCCCGGAAACCCCAGATGCTGGCCACGACCGTGGCGCCGCGGTCGGCGAGCGGGGGCAGCTCGTCCCGGAGCCAGGCCGGCAGGCCCGGGTTTTGCAGGCCAACGCTGTTGAGCATCCCGCCGTCGACGGGGTGCAGGCGCGGCGCCGGGTTGCCGGCCCAGGGCTCGACGGAGACCGACTTCACCACCACCGCCCCCAGCGCGGCGAGGTCGAGGAAGGCCGCCAGCTCGGCGCCGTGCCCCGACGTCCCCGACGCCGTCATGATGGGGTTCGCGAGGGTCACCTCGCCGATGCGGGTGCGCAGGTCGACGCCGCCCGCCGGCCGGGCGCGGGAGCCGTCCCGGAGGGTCTTCATGACAGGGTGCTCATGAGAGGGGCAGCTGGTCGGACTCGTGATACTCCTGCAGGCTGCGGACCTCGAGCGGGCTCGCCGCCCGGTCGGCGATGCCGGCGGCCGCGGCCCGGGCCGCGGCCACGGTCGTCAGACACGCCACCCGGTGCTGGTTGGCGGCCCGGCGGATGTAGGCGCCATCGGCGCGCGGGCCGCGGCCCCGGGGCGTGTTGACCACCAAGTCGACCTTCCCGTCGCGGATGAGGGCCACCGCGTCGGCGCCGGTCGCGTCGGCCGGCTCGGGGGTATCCCCCACCGCGCTGACCTTGGCCACCACCGTCTCCACCGGCACCCCATCGGCTTCGAAGTAGCGGGCGGTTCCGGCGGTGGCGGCCAGCCCGAAGCCCAGCTGCACGAAGCGGCGGGCCACGGCCACGCCGGCCGCCTTGTCCCGGTCGGCCAGCGAGAAGAAGACGGTGCCCCCGCTCGGGAGCTCGTCGCCGGCGGCGGCTTGGCTCTTGGCGAACGCCAGCCCGAAGCTGCTGGCGATGCCCATGACCTCTCCGGTGGAGCGCATCTCGGGTCCCAGGAGGGTGTCGGCCTCGGGGAAGCGGGCGAAGGGCAGCACCGCCTCCTTGACGCTCACGTGCCCGCCCGTCACCGGCGGGCAGAGCAGCCCTTCCTGGCGCAGGCCGGCGAGGGTGGCGCCGGCCATGACCCGGGCCGCCACCTTGGCCAGCGGCACGCCGGTGGCCTTGGCGACGAAGGGCACCGTCCGGCTGGCCCGCGGGTTGGCTTCGATCACGAACACTGGCCGGTCGCCGGGTCCTTCCGGCGCCTTGACCGCGAACTGCACGTTGAGGGGTCCGACGACCTCGAGGGCGGCCGCGATGTCCCGGGTGTACTGCTCGATCACCGCGATGGTGGCCGCGTCGAGGGTGGGGGGCGGGATCACGCAGGCGCTGTCGCCGGAGTGGACGCCGGCCTCCTCCACGTGCTCCATGACCGCGGCGACCAGTACGTCGCCGGTGGCGTCCCGCACCGCGTCGACGTCGACCTCGATGGCGTCCTCCAGGAAGCGGTCCACCAGCACCGGCCGTTCCGCCGAAAGGCCCCCCTCTTTCCCCAGCGAACCGAACCCCGCCAGCTCCCCCATGGCCCGCTCCAGGTCGTCGTCGCCGTACACGATCTCCATGGCCCGGCCCCCGAGCACGTAACTGGGGCGGACCAAGGCCGGATAACCGACCCGCGCCGTGATGGCCCGGGCCTCCTCGAACGTCACCGCCGTGCCGCCGGGCGGCTGGGGGATGTCCAGGCGGGCGCACAGGGCGCTCCACCGCTCCCGGTCCTCGGCCAGATCGATCGACTCGGGCGACGTCCCCAGGATCAGCCCCGGTGGGAGCAGGCCGGCCAGCTTGAGCGGGGTCTGGCCGCCGAGGGACACGATGACGCCCGTCACCTCGCCGGTCGCCGTCTCGACGTCGATGACGTTGCTGACGTCCTCCCAGGTGATGGGCTCGAAGTACAGGCGGTCGCTGGTGTCGTAGTCGGTGGAGACGGTCTCCGGGTTGCAGTTGATCATCACCGTCTCGAAGCCGGCGTCGTGGAGGGCGAAGCTGGCCTGCACGCAGCAGTAGTCGAACTCGACCCCCTGCCCGATGCGGTTGGGGCCGGAGCCGATGATGATGATCTTCGGGCGGTCGCTGCCCGCCACCTCGTCGTCGTCCTCGTAGGTGGAGTAGTGGTACGGGGTGTGGGCCTCGAACTCGGCGGCGCAGGTGTCGACGGTCTTCATGGTGGCCCGCACCCCCAGCGCCAGGCGGGCGGCCCGCACCTCGGCCTCGGCCACCGACCACAGCCAGGCCAGCTGGGCGTCGGCGAACCCGAGCCGCTTGGCCCGCCGCCACCCGGCCCGATCCAGCGCGCCCGGGTCGCCGGCGGCGGCCAGGCGGGCCCGCTCGTCGACGACCAGGCTGATCTGGTCGAGGAACCAGGGGTCGACGCCCGTGGCCTCGTAGATGCGCTCGACGGGGATGCCTCGCCGCAGCGCGGCCTCGAGGTGGAAGGGCCGGTCGGGGGTGGCGATCGCCGCCCGGCGCACCAGCTCGTCGTCGGCCCAGGCGTCGTACAGGCGCTCGCCGGGATCGCAGTTGAGGCCCAGCCGGCCCCGCTCCAGGCTCCGCAGCCCCTTCTGCAGCGACTCGGTGAAGGTGCGGCCGATGGCCATGGCCTCGCCGACGGACTGCATGCGGGTGCCCAGCACGTCGGGGATGCCGGGGAACTTCTCGAAGGCCCAGCGGGGCACTTTGGTGACCACGTAGTCGATGCTGGGTTCGAAGCAGGCGGGCGTCTGGCCGGTGATGTCGTTGAGGATCTCGTCGAGGGTGTAGCCGACCGCCAGGCGGGCGGCGATCTTGGCGATCGGGAAACCGGTGGCCTTGGAGGCCAGGGCGCTGGACCGGCTGACCCGTGGATTCATCTCGATGACCACCTGGCGGCCACTGACCGGATCCACCGCGAACTGGATGTTCGAACCGCCGGTCTCGACGCCGATGCGGCGGATGCAGGCGAAGGCCGCGTCGCGCATGCGCTGATACTCGTGATCGGACAGGGTCTGGGCCGGCGCCACCGTGACGGAGTCGCCGGTGTGCACGCCCATGGGATCGAAGTTTTCGATGCTGCAGATCACCACGCAGTTGTCTGCCCGGTCGCGCATGACCTCGAGCTCGTACTCTTTCCACCCGGCGATGGACCGCTCGATGAGGATCTCCGAGATGGGGCTGGCGGCCAGGCCGGCGGCCACGATCCGGGCCAACTCCTCGGCGTCGGCGGCCAGCCCGGTCCCGGCCCCACCGAGGATGTAGGACGGCCGGACGATCAGCGGGTAGCCGATGCGGGCCCCCACCTCGAGGGCCTCGTCGAAGGTGTAGGCGAAGCCCGACTCCGGGACGGCCAGGCCGATTTCGGTCATGGCCTCCTTGAAGCGCTCGCGATCCTCCGCCGTGGCGATGGCCTCCGCGCTGGCGCCGATCATCTCCACGCCGAATCGGTGAAAGGTTCCCCGCTCGTGGAGGGCGATGGCCAAGTTGAGGGCGGTCTGCCCGCCGAGGGTCGGCAGCACCGCGTCGGGCCGCTCCCGCTCGACAATGGCCTCCAGCACGTCGACGGTCAGGGGCTCGATGTAGGTGCGGTGGGCGAACTCCGGGTCGGTCATGATCGTCGCCGGGTTGGAGTTGGCCAGGATGACGCGGTAGCCCTCCTGCGAGAGGACCCGGCAGGCCTGGGTGCCCGAGTAGTCGAACTCGCAGGCCTGGCCGATCACGATGGGCCCGCTGCCGATGACCAGGATGCTGTGCAGGTCGTCGCGGCGGGGCATCAGGCGCCGGCTTCCATCAGGGCCCGGAACTGGTCGAAGAGGTAACTGGCGTCGTGCGGTCCCGGACCGGCCTCGGGGTGGTACTGGACGCTGAAAGCCGGCACGTCGCGGCAGGCCAGACCTTCGATGACCCCGTCGTTGAGGTTGACGTGGGTGACGTCGGCGCCGGCGATGGGGCCCGAGGCGACCGCGTAATTGTGATTCTGGCTGGTGATCTCCACGGTGTTGGTGGCGATCCGCCGGACCGGATGGTTGCCGCCGTGGTGCCCGAACGGCAGCTTGTGGGTGTCGGCACCGAGGGCCGCGGCCATGAGCTGGTGGCCCAGGCAGATCCCGAACACCGGCACCCGCCCCAGTAGTTCGCCGATGGCGTCGGCGGCGTAGCCGACTGCCGCCGGGTCGCCCGGCCCGTTGGAGAGGAACACCCCGTCCGGTTGGCGGGCCAGCACCGCCCCCGCCGGGGTCGACGCCGGCACCACCTCCACGGTCGCCAGGTGGCCCAGGTGGCGGAGGATGGTCCGTTTGATGCCGAAGTCGTAGGCCACCACCCGCAGGGGTCCGTCGCCGATCCGGTAGGGCTGGGCGGTGGTGACCTCGGCGGCCAGGTCGACGCCGTTGGTCCCCGGCTCGGCCAGGGCGAGCTCCTTGAGGGTGATCTCGTCGAAGGCCCCGGGGCCAGCGCGCCGCCATTTCGGCAGGAAGCCGGCGCCGAGCAGGCTCACGCCCAGCTCGTCGCACACCGGGCAGGGGCTGCCTCAGATGCTGCTGCACCTCGGCGCAGGTCTGATGGAGATTGTCGAGCGGCGCGCCCAACAGCTCGAACTGGCCGCCCGGCTCGAGCGACACCGTCGCCTCGCCGCCCGAGAGCCCGACGAGATTGTCGCCGTCATAGACCGGCTCCCAGCCGAACCGCCGCAGCCCTTCGAGCAGGCCGCGGATGCTGCCCTCGCCGCCGCCATAGGGGACGGGACGCAGATCCTTGCGCCGGAAAACGAATTTCTCGTGCTCGGTGCCGATGCGCCAACGCTCGCGCGGCTTGGCGCCCGCGGCGATGTATTCGACAAGCTGCCGCCTGTCGGTGATCGGCTCACCGCCGGAAAGCGAAGGTCCGGACATGAAACGGGACGACCCCTCATTCCCTAGGGAGACGCATCGGCGGTCCGTTGCTGCCGGCAGGCGCGCCGCGCTCCAGTCGCCTCCCAGCGCCTGGATCAAGGCCAGGGCCGCGAGTGCCGCCGTTTCGCTGCGCAGCACGCGCGGGCCGAGGCCGACCGGGAAAACAAAGGGGGAGTTTCCGGAGGGCGTCAAGCTCCGTTTCCGCAAACCCGCCCTCCGGTCCCGTGAGGACGGCGAACGGCCCCGGCGCGAGCGCCGCCACAATCTCGGCGATGGCGGCGCCGGCCGGTCTCGTCGCAGAAGACGAGGCGCCTCGCGCCGGGCCAGCTCTCGATGAGGCGCGCGAGCGGCTGCGGCGCACGGATCGGGCAAAGTGAGCCGCTCGCTCTGCTCGGCCGCCTCGCGCGCGATGGCATCGAGCCGGTCGGGATTGATGCGCTCGGCGACCGTGCGCTCGGTCACGACCGGAAGGAGCGTGGCGGCGCCAAGCTCGGTCGCCTTCTCAACCAGCCATTCGAGCCGCGGGCGCTTGATGAGGGCGAAGACCGCCCACACATCGCCCTCGCTGCGCTGTGCGCGCAACCGCTCGCGTGCGACCGCCGCGCCGGTGCCGCGCTCGATCGATCTCGACGCGCGCCAGCCACTCGCCGTCGCGCCCGTTGAAGAGGGCGACGTGATCGCCCGGCTTCAGCCGCAGCACCGCGCGCAAGCGATGCGCCATGTCGGAGGAAAACGCGATGCTGGCGCCAGCCGAGAGATCGTCGGCGACATGAAGGCGGGACGCGGGCTTCGCGGGCATGATGCGAGCTTAGCGGATTACGCGCGATTGCACACCGCGCCGCGGATGTGTATGATTACCGAAAATATACACATTCGACCTTCAGCTCATGCGCACCAACATCGAGATCGACGATACGCTCATGCGCAAGGCGATGGGCGCAACCGGCCTCAAGACCAAGCGCGGCGTGGTCGAGGAGGGCTTGCGCCTTCTCGTTAGGTTGAAGCAGCAGGAAAAGATGCGCGAGGTCCGAGGCAAGGTTCGCTGGGAAGGCGACTTGAACCAGATGCGTCTCGGTCGCGATTTCGATGATCGTCGTCGATAGCTCGGTCTGGATCGATTATCTGAACGATGCGGTGACGGATCAGACCGCGCAGCTGGACGCCTTGCTTGGACGCGAGCCAATTCTCATGGGACATCATGTCTGCGGATCCTCC
Organism: uncultured Acidimicrobiaceae bacterium; assembly: GCA_963702305.1. Lineage (GTDB taxonomy): Bacteria > Actinomycetota > Acidimicrobiia > Acidimicrobiales > Palsa-688 > PALSA-693. The sequence goes on from CAVPBX010000002.1 coordinate 263,639, forward strand.
AGGGGTTGCGGAGCGAAACCGAAGCGCGGCGCGTTGGGACCTACTGCGAAGTTATCGCCTCGCGCCGATGCTTGATCCCGACCTCGCCGTCCGCGCCGCGGCAAACTATCGCGCGTTGCGGCGCATGGGTGTGACCCTTAGCAAGATAGCCGACCTCATCATCGGCACGTTCTGCATCGAGCGCCATCATATGCTACTGCACGACGATCGCGATTTCGATGCGTTGCAGCGGCACCTGGGTTTGCGCGTCTTCTGACGGGTGCGTTCAGGCGTTTCTACTCCGCGACCCAGCGCTTGGCGGCTTCATCGTCGCTGTCGTGCGCCTCGACCCAGCGCTAGCCGGCGTGGGTCTCCTCGAGCTTCCAGAACGGCGCCTTGGTCTTGAGCCAGTCGACCAGGAACTCGCAAGCCTCGAACGCCGCCGCGCGGTGCGAGGCGGCGGTGATACCAGCACGATGCGCTCGCCGGGGTCGAGCCGGCCATAGCGGTGGATGATGAGGCTCGCTCGAGCGGCCAGCGCCGCCGCGCCTCGTCCTCGATCTCTCGAGCGCGCGCTCGGTCATGCCGGGAAAATGTCGAGCGTCAGCGCCGTGATGCGCTCGCCGCCGGCGCCGTCGCGCACCAGCCCGACAAAGGCGGCGAGCCGCCGATCCCGGTCCGGCCGCGCGCCAGCCCGACATCTCCGCGCCGACGTCGAAATCCTCGCGCTGCACGCGGATCACTTCATCCCCCCGTCATCGGCGGGAAGTGCGCGACCTCGTCGCCCGGCGCCAGCGGATGGTCGTATCCCACATAGGCCTTGTTGACCGCGACGCGCACGAGCTTTTGGGTCTTGAGCGCCTCGGCGAAACCGGGCCCGCGGGACTTGAGCCATCCACAGCGCCGCCACCGTGCGCACGCTTGCCGGTGGGTCGACGGTCTCCTCGGCCATGCCGATGCGGGTCCTGAGCCAGGCGAAATAAAGCAGCCTCATGTGCCGCCTCCGGCCCTTGAGCTAACCCCTCCCGCCGCCTGTTTCAAGCGTCAGCCCGGGGGTGCGCCGGGCGGTCCGGGCGAGGCGCCGACGAATTGCGGTATGCCGTCGCGGTTGACGAGCATCAGCGCCTGGCCACCGGCGATCGCGCCGCGAATCCGCTCGGCCGGGTCTTGCGGCGAGGTTACTTCTGCCGGTCGATCGAGACGATCACGTCGCCCGGATTGATGCCGAGCGACGCGCCGGGCTCGACGGGGTGAGGTCGGCGACGAAACGCCGTCGACCGATTTCGGCAATTGCAGCCGCCGGCGCAAATCGGGGGAGAGCGGCTTCACTCCAGGCCGAGCGCACCGTCGGGCGGCTGCGACGAGCCGGAGCTCTTCGTCGGCGGCCGCATCCGCGGCAGCCCCGGCGTCGCGCCGACCAGGCGGGCAGGTATGGTCCGGCCGTCGCGGCGCAGCGCGAGCGCGACCCGCTCGCCGATGGCGGTCTCGCCGATGAGGCGCGGCAGATCGTGCGCGGTGCGCACCGGCGCGCCGTTGACCGACAGGATGACGTCGCCCTGGCGCAGGCCGGCACGCGCGGCCGGGCTGTCGTCCACACATCGTCCACGAGCGCGCCGACCGGATTGGCGGGATCGATGCCGAAGCTGCGGGCGAGGCCGGGCGAGACATCCTGCAGGGTGACGCCGAGCCAGCCGTGATCGACCCGGCCCTTGGCCTTGAGCTCGCTCACCACCTGGCGCGCGAACGAGGCCGGGATGGCGAAGCCGATGCCGATCGAGCCGCCCGAGGGCGAAAAGATCGCGGTGTTGATGCCCAGCACCTGGCCTCGAGATTGAAGGTCGGGCCGCCCGAATTGCCGCGGTTGATCGGCGCGTCGATCTGCAGGAAATCGTCGTACGGTCCCTCGTCGATGTCGCGGCCGCGCGCCGAGATGATGCCCGCGGTCACCGTGCCGGCGAGGCCGAACGGATTGCCGACCGCGATCACCCAGTCGCCGACCTTGGCAGGTCGCTGTCCGCCCACTCGACATGGGGCAGCGGCGCGCCGCATCGATCTTCAAGAGCGCGATGTCGGTCGCCTCGTCACGGCCGACGATGCGCGCGAATGGCGCGAGCGTCGCTCAGGACCACGGTCATGCGCTCGGCGTCGGCGACGAGATGGTTGTTGGTGACGATATAGCCCGCCGCATCGACGATGAAGCCCGAGCCGAGCCCAGTCAGCTTGCGCTGCGGCTGCGCCTCGTGCGGCACGCCGTTCTGCTCGAAGAAGTGCTTGAGCTGGCGGTCGAGGGTTCGCCGCCAGTCAGCCCGTCGGTCTCGGACGGCGCTCCCGGCCGCATCGTCACCGAGACATTCACCACCGCGGGCATGACCCGCTCGACGATCGACGACAGGCTGGGCGTCGGCGGCAGGGCGCGCTGCGGCGGCAATTCCGCGCGCGACGGCGATAGCGCGAGCGCGAAGATCGCGACGGCCGCGCAACTCAGCCCACCCGCTCGTCCCATCGTCCGCACCTTGCAAGGACCTTGCGCGCCGCGGTGAATGTCGCGCGGACGCTCATTCAACTAAGAACGCTCGGGGGCAAAAAGTTCCCGGTTGAATTGTCCCGGCGGGCGAATTAACGCGCGATGGCTAGGTCAGCACTTCGCTGAAGGGCAGGAAATCGACCATTGTGCCCGGTGTCACCTCGGTCACGCCCTCGCCGATCGCGACGAGCCCGTCGGCGGCGACCAGCGACGAGAGGATGCCGGCGCCGTCGCGCGGGAATTTCTGCGCGATCCAGGCGCCGTCGCTGCCGCTATCGAGCCAGGCGCGGAGATATTCGGCGCGGCTCGCCTTCTTCGCATAGGCGAAGCCGGCGGC
>CAVPBX010000003.1:0-228321 GCA_963702305.1 uncultured Acidimicrobiaceae bacterium
AACGGATGAGCACACGCATCCTTTACGAGCTGATCGATACGAAGCACGACCAACTTCGCAAGATCGAGATTCTCGTGGGGCGTAGTTCGGCTCGATCATCTTCGAGCGTCAGAAGACGGGGAAACCGGCTGGCAGATGACGTCCCCGATGAACGTCGCGGCCGACCCCTCCAAGGTGGAAACACTCGCCTTCAATCTCAAGGAATTGTCCCGCAAGCCCGAGGCCGCCACGCTCGAAGGCGACCCTGCGCTCAGTACGGCCTGACTCCTCCAGAGCGGATCATCCGGCTCTGGGGGCCTTCGACCGACTCGCCGCTCGCCCACCTCGAACTCGGCAAGGTCAGCCTCGGCCGCCGCTATGTTCGCCATGTCGGTTCGGAAGGTGCCGAGGTCGTCGAGCGCCAGGGGTCTCGACCTGGTCAAGCTGGCTTCCGATCCGATGGCGAGATCACGAGCTATTCCGCGTCCCTTCGTGTTCGAGGTCGCCGAAGTCAACACTTCTGCGAGCGGCAAGGAATTGAAGCTGCGACGAGGTCGAGTACTCCTGGCGAATCATCGCGCCGTTCCATACCGCGCGGCCGAGGCCAGGGTTGAAGGCTTGATCGCCGACCTGGGGACCCTCAACTTGACGAACTCCGTATTCGGCCCGGCCTGGAGCTGTCCCGGCTGACCCCCGACAACATCGAGTCGCTCCTCTTCGACGACGTTGTGTGGGCCTCCAAGGCCAAGGAGGAACACGACGCGTTCGCCGAAGCGTTGCGCGACAAGGGCGTCATCGTCCATTACTACGGCCAGCTGCTGGCCGAGACCCTCGACCTCCCCGACGGACGGGCCTTCGTGCTCGACCGGTGTGCACGCCGAGATACTCGGGCCTTCCTGGTCGGACCCGGTACGGCGCCTCCTCGAGGACAGGACGCCAAGACCCTGGCCGGGGCCCTCATCGGCGGCGTCCTCAAGGCCGATCTGCACCCGTTGCACACCCACAGCCTGAAGTGGGACATGCTCAGGGCCGACGACTTCGTGCTCCCCCCGCTGCCCAACCATCTGTTCCAGCGGGACAACTCGTGCTGGATCTACGGCGGGGTGACCATCAACCCGATGGCGAAGCCCGCCCGCCAACGCGAAACGCTCCACAGCCGGGCCATCTACCGCTTCCATCCCCTCTTCGCTGAGCGCCGACTTCGTCACTACTACGGAGGCGACGACACCGACCACCTGCCGGCCATCGATCGAAGGCGGCGACGTTCACGTCATCGGCCACGGCAGCCGTGCTGATCGGGATGGGGGAGCGGACCACCCCGATGGCGGTCGAGATCCTCGCCCAGGCCCTGTTCGCCAGGCCAGGCCACCAAGGTGGTCGCCGTCGAACTGCCCCATCCCACGCCTTCATGCACCTCGACACGGTCATGTCGATGGTCGACGTCGAGCACCTTCGTCCTCTACCCCTACTTCGACCGCCGCCTCCGGAGCTGGACGATCACCCCGGCGAGCAGCCCGGAAGCTTCGGTCATCGCGCGAATCACAGCCTGTGGACACCCTCGCCGACGATCCTCGAGGTCGACGAGATCACGGTGCTCACCACCGACGAGGACGTTCGAGCCGCCGAACGCGAGCAGTGGGACGACGGCACCAACTACCTGGCCGTCGCCCCCGGCGTGGTCATCGGCTACGAACGCAACGTCGCCACCAACACCATGCTGCGCAAGCACGGCATCGAAGTCGTCACCGTCGCCGGCAGCGAACTCGGCCGGGGCCGGGGCGGCCCCCGCTGCATGACCTGCCCCATCGAACGGACCCGGCATGACCGACCATCGACGGAAGCACGCGACTGATCGATCTGCGTGGCCGAAGCCTCCTCAAGGAGCTCGACTTCACCAGCCCGAGGAGTTCCTCTCCCTCATCGACCTCGCCGCGCAGACTGCGCGACGAGAAGCAGCCGGCGACGAGCGACCGCGGCTGCGCGGGCCGCAACATCGCCCTCATCTTCGAGAAGACGTCCACCCGGACCCGGTCCGCATTCGAGGTGGCCGCCCACGACCAGGGCGCCCACGTCACCTACCTCGGACCCGGAGCGAGTCCCAGATCGGCACAAGGAGTCGATCAAGGACACCGCCCGGGTGCTCGGCCGGATGTTCGACGGGATCGAGTACCGCGGCTTCGCCCAAGAGAACGTCGAGACGCTGGCCGCTACGCCGGCGTGCCGGTGTGGAACGGGCTCACCGACCAGTGGCATCCCACCCAGATGCTGGCCGACATCCTGACCATGCGTGAGCACTCGACCAAGCCCCTCGACGAGATCTCCTACTGCTACCTGGCGACGCCCGCAACAACACGGCCAACTCGTTGCTGGTCACCGGCGCCCTGCTCGGCATGGACGTCCGGATCGCCGCGCCCACAGGCCTCTGGCCGAGCGCCGAGGTCCGGGCGATCGCCGGCCGAGATGGCCAAGCCACCGGAGCCCGGATCACCCTCACCGAAGATGTCGCCGGCGCCGTGCACGGGGCCGACTTCCTCTACACCGACGTCTGGGTGTCGATGGGTGAACCGGCCGAGGAATGGGACGAGCGGATCGAGCAGCTCCTGCCCTACCAGGTCAACACGGCACTGTGCATGGCCGACCGGCAATCCGGACGGTCAAGTTCATGCACTGCCTGCCCGCCCTCCACAACACCGAGACCGAGGTCGGCCGAGCAGATCTTCGAGAAGTACGGGCTCGAGCCCTCGAGGTGACCGACGAGGTCTTCGAGTCCCCGCCTCGATCGTCTTCGACCAGGCCGAGAACCGGCTCCACACCATCAAGGCGGTCATGGTCGCCACGCTCGGGGACTGAGGTGCGGATCGTCGCGGCCCTCGGCGGAAACGCCCTGCTCGAGCGGGGCGAAGCGCCGGACGCCGAGATCCAACAGCAGCCACATCCGCCGTCGCCGTCGAGGCCCTGGCGCCGCTCAGCTCGGGACCATGACCTGGTCATCACGCACGGCAACGGGCCCCAGGTCGGCCTGCTCGCCCTCGAGAGCGCCGACGACCCGGCCCTGACCCGGCCCTATCCCTTCGATGTCCTCGGTGCCCAGACCCAAGGAATGATCGGCTACTGGCTCCTCCAAGCCCTCCAGAACGCTCTGCCCGGCCGGGAGGTGGCCAGCCTCATCAGCCAGACCCTGGTCTCCGCCGCCGACCCGGCTTTCGCCGAGCCCGACCAAGTTCGTCGGTCCGGTCTACACAGAAGTCGAGCCGAACGGCTCGCTGCCAGCGGGGCTGGACGGTCAAGCCGACGGTGAGTCCTGGCGACGAGTCGTCGCATCACCGACCCCTCATCGGGTCGTGGAGACCCGTCTCATCCGCCAGCTGCTCGACACCGGCGCGATCGTGGTCTGCGCCGGTGGCGGCGGCGCCCCCGTCGTCCGCAACTACCACGGCGAGCTCGAAGGAGTCGAAGCCGTCGTCGACAAAGACGCCACCGCCGGCCTCCTGGCCGAAGCGCTCGACGCCGACATGCTCCTGCTTCTCACCGACGTGCCCGCCGTCGAAACCGACTACGGGACACCCGCAGCCCGGCCAAATCAGCGGGCCACCCCACGGACCTGCGCAGCCTTGCCCTTCCCGGCCGGATCGATGGGACCCGAAGTCGACAGCGGTCTGCCGGTTCGTGGAGCTCACCGGCAGCACCGGGGCCATCGGCGCCCTGCGCGACGTCGAGGGCATCCTGGCCGGTAAAGCCGGGACCATCGTCACCCCTTCTGGTACCTACCCGTGACCCACAGGCCCACAGACCGAGACGACGCCGACCGCGCCCATCCAAGCAAGCATCCACCTGCGGTGACTGCCGCCCCGCTCACCGCGCCGACCGACGGGACCGCGCCCAACCGGGCAGCGCCTCCCGCAGCGGCCGTGGACCTACCGGCACTATCGGCGGAGGCTGTCTACACATTGTCGACAGCTTCCCTCGCGGGTTGACCGCGGCGACGGCAGCAGCCCGGCTGGCGGCGTCCGGATCCAACGAGCTGCTACCGCGGAGCGGCCGCCGATCATTGGAAAGATCCTGGCGCAGTTCACCAACCTCTTCGCGATCGTGCTGCTCGCCGCCTCGGTCATCACCTTCGCGTCCTATCTGGTCCAGTCGCCCCGAGATACCGGGAACCTGGAGCTGGCCGTCGCCATCCTGGCGTGGTCTCCTCAACGGCGCGATCGGGTTCTTCCAGGAGTACTCGGCCGAGAAGACATCCGAAGCGCTCCAGGCACTGGTCCTCACACGGCAAGGGTGCGGCGGGACGACGCCCTGGCCGACATTCCCGCGCGCGGCATTGTCCGCGGTGACGTGTTCGTCCTCGAGGCTGGCGACGATATCTGCTGCGATGGTCGCCTGGTCGAGGCGCACGACCTGACCGTCGATGACGTCGCCCTCACCGGTGAGAGCGCACCGGTGCACAGGACAGCGGCGGCAGTCCCGGCCGGCACGGCGACCATGGACGCCGCCAACCTGGTCTTCATGGGCACATCCGTGGTCGAGGGGACCGCCACGGCGGTCGCGTTCGCCACCGGAGCGGACACGCAGTTCGGCCAGATTTACCAGATGACCGCCCAGGTCACCGAAGTACCCAGCCCGCTGCAGCGCAACGTCGACCGGATGGCCAGACAGGTGTCGGCGGTGGCCATCGCGCTCGCCGCGCTCGTCTTCGGCCTGCGTGCCGCCACTACCAGTGCCCGGGTGGTCGACAACTTCGTGTTCGCTCTCGGCGTCATGGTGGCGTTGGTACCCGAAGGCCTCCCCGCCACCCTGTCGGTCTCGTTGGCCGTCGGGGTGCGACTGCATGGCCGCCCGCCACGCCCTGATCAAACGCCTCGCGGCGGTGGAAACGCTCGGGTCCACGACCGTCATCTGCACCGACAAGACCGGGACTCTCACCAAAGCCCAGATGACGGTCACCGCCATATGGGAATCTGGCCGACGCCACCCCGTCTCCGGGGTTGGCTACAACCCGAAAGGCGACGTCAGCGAACCTGCCCAGGTTACCGATCTGCTGCGTGTCAGCGCTCAATGCTGCGACGCGAAAGTGCTCGAGCCCGACCCGACAAAGCGGCTGGACTGGAGGATCCTCGGCGACACCACCGAAGGCGCCATCGTCGTCGCCGCCACCAAAGCCGGCATCGATATCGCCGCCGCCAACCGTGACGCCCCTCGGATCGGCGAGTTCCCCTTCGACTCCGAACGCAAGCTCATGACCACCGTCCACCGCACCCCGGCGGGCTGCGTCAGCTACGTCAAAGGCTCACCGCAAGAACTGCTCAGCCGCTGCACCACGGTCTCCTGGGACGGCAGCGACGGCCCGCTCACCGCCAGCCACCGCCAGCAGATCAGCGAGGCCAACGACCGACTGGCGCGCGAATCCCTGCGAATCATTGCCGTCGCCTACCGTCACCTCGACACCGATCACCCCGACCAGAACACCGCCGAGCGGGGCCTGACCCACCTCGGTCTCATAGCCATGATGGACCCACCCCGTCCCGAGGCGATCGACGCCGTCCCCGCCTGCCGCCACGCCGGCATCCGGATCATCATGAACACCGGCGACTACGGTGTGACCGCTGAAGCCATCGCCAGACAAGTCGGCCTCGTCGCCGGCCCCAACCCGGGCGTCGTCAGCGGAGCCCAACTCGACGCCATGAGCGCCGACCAGCTCATCGAGACGCTCTCCACCAACCCCGAAATGGTCTTCGCTCGTGTCCGTCCCGAACACAAACTTCGCGTCGTTGCCGCCCTGCAACATCTTGGTCAAGTCGTCGCTGCCACCGGAGACGGCGTCAACGACGCCCCCCTCAAACAAGCAGACATCGGCGTGGCCATGGGAGTCACCGGCACCGACGTGGCTCGCGAAGCCGCGGTCATGGTCCTGCTCGACGACTCGTTCGCGTCCATCGCCGCCTCGGTCGAGCTTGGCCGGGCCGTCTACGCCAACATCCGCAAATTCCTCGTCTACATCTTCAGTCACAACATCGCCGAGCTCGCCCCCATCCTTCTTGCTGCCGCGGTCGGTTTCCCGCTCGTGCCGCTCAGCGCGCTCCAAGTCCTCAGCATCGACCTCGGCTCCGACATCCTTCCCGCCCTCGCTCTCGGCGCAGAACCGCCCGACCCGGGCGTTATGGCCCGACCACCCCGGCCCGTCGGCGAGCGACTCCTGTCCCGGCCCGTCGTGAGGCGGTTTATGTTCCTCGGCGCCATCGAAGCCATCGGCGTCTGCTTCGCGTTCTTCTGGCGCATCCATTCCGCCCATCTCGGCTACAGCCAGTTCACCAACTCCAACCATACCTACCGCGAAGCGCGCACCATGACCCAGGTCGGAGTCGTCGTCAGCCAGTTCTTCAACGCCCAAACCGTTCGCAGCGACGACGAAAGCATCCTCACTGTCGGCGTGTTCACCAACCGCAGACTCCTCGCTGCCGGGGGAATCGGCCTCGCCCTGGTCAGCTGCATCAGCTACCTGCCCGTCCTCCAACACGTCTTCGGCACGAGCGGCCTGAGCCTGTCCGACTGGCTCATCGTCACCAGCTTCGGGTTCGTGCTCCTCGCCGCCGACGAAGTTCGCAAAGCCGTGGTCCGCCGCCGGCGCCCCGCCCGGAAACCGCCCATCGAGACAACTCAGGCTGTCCACCGCAAGGCACAGGGGCCGGCCCTTGATCATCGACACAGGTGAACACGGCTTGGGTATCAATCTCGGCGGGCCCTGACGTTCCTCTTTCCTCTGACAGCGGTGGGGTATCGCTGTGTTGTTTGTTGACCAGGTCTGTTCACGATGACCCAACTCGCGACGCCGGAAATCACGCGTCTACCCAATCCCTTTCGAAGAGTGCGGCCGATCAGAGTCGAGACGGCAGGCGAAGGTGAGCCCGTCAGGGTGACCGTCAGCATGAGTGGACCGAGTTGGCAGCCGGCTCAGAGCGCTGCTGGGCCCGGACGGGTAGGTTAGGAGGATTGGAATGCGGTCGGGGTCATGCCCTTCGACGACCTTTACGCCCTCTTCGATCGAGGTGGATACGTGTGCGTTCCACGTTTGGAGCAGGTGCTCGCAGCGATCGAGGTCATCGGAGTCTGTCGCCGCCCAGATCAGGTACTGCACGCCGACCGCTCCGCTCAGGCGCGGCGCAGGCTGTAAGGCGCGGAGGACAAGATGCTCTCCGTCATTGGCGGAGAGCAGGACCGCCCCGTCGGTCGCGACCGTGACGTCGAGATCTAGGAGGTTGCGATAGAAGTCAGCCGAGTGGGGCAGATCTCGAACGAAGATGACTGCTGCGGTCAATCGCATGCGATCACCCATATCTCGGCCATAGCCGGGTCGACGCGGTCGATGACGGACGGAGGCTGCTCGCCCAGGAACTCTACCCTGCTGAAGCGGCCGCCGAGCGTGCCGAGATCGACCCGCGCCCGGGGCGTCTGCGGCTTGGTAGGAGAGCCGATCGTCACCACGGCAGGCGTACCCGTCGCCGGCGGGCCGGGATTGCTCGCCGTTTACGCGGAGCCGGACTGCTCGACCGACCCGCACGCGCCGGCGACGAAAGCCGCGAGACTGATCGAGCGCGGCCGCGCCGCCCCGCCTCGCGCCGAACCGGAGGGCGCGCTGTCGGCGCCTCGGCAGATCGGGATGCGACCCCTCGTTGCCATCCTCCAATGCCCGGTGGCACACCGCCTAGGTCCCCGGCGCCCGCGGGCAGAGACGGCCGCCGGCGTGCCCGATGACTGTCGCGGGCTCGACCCCCACGGCCGGAGAATGGGTTCGATAAGGCGATCATGACGGGCCGCCCGGTCAGAAGAGCCAGAGGACCCCGCCCCCGGCGATCACGGCGAGCACGAGAACAACGATCAGGACGAACACGAGCATCTGCCTAAGGACCTCCGCGGGGCGACCCGGCCGCCAACCTGAGGACGTCCTCTAATGCCCGGACGCCGGAGGCATCCATGAACACGACGTTCTCCGTGTCGACGGTGCCATCCATTCCGGCTTCAGGGCCGCGCCGATGCAGGATCTGAGCGTCGATGCAGTTGCGAGGTCGATCTTGCCTTCCACCTGGATGGTGAGGTGTTGCCCGCTGCAGCTGCGGGTGACCCTCACCGTGAGGAACTCGTCGTCAGTCACCGTCTTTCTGCACTCGTGGCGGCCCGAGCGGGCTGATCACGGCACCGGGTACTCGTCGGGCCGCACCGGCGCGTCCGTTCGACTCCGGCGCTTGAGCGAGGGTCGATCTCAACCCTGGGTTGGCCTGGCAGCTCAAGCTCGTGGCGCCGAGGGCACGGCTTCGTGGTCGTCGTCATTGCTCTCTTTCCTGTGGAGTCGTGATCGTTCCGTGCCTTCTGACTAGTCCGTGAAGACGTCTTCGGGCAGGAAGGCGGACACGAGCATGTTGGGCACGTCGACGACCTGGCTGATCTTGAGGTCCACGGCGACACTACAGATGGCATAGGCCTTGTCGTAGCCGTTCAACAGCAGCACGATCTTGCTGCCGTAGGCATGGCATAACACTCGCAGCATGACCTTGCCTCGTGCGCCTCCAGGCGGAGCCCCTCCGAACATCGCCTGATCTCTGCGGCGGTGTGCCGGATCCGGAACCACTCACCTAGATCGCGGGTCAACTCCAGTGCTACCGGCCGGCGAACAGCGTGCCGCGGTCGTGCGGAGTCGTCCGAAGTTGCCTGCGAGACGTAATGCCTAGCTTCGTGAACACCTTGCGCAGATGCCATTCCACGGTACGCGGGCTGAGGAAGAGTCGGGTGGCAATCTCGGGGTTCGTGAATCCATCTCGTGCCAGCTGAGCGATCTGGAGTTCCTCCGCGGTCAGGTCTGAGCGTGTTTCCTCGGTTCGCTTGCGGACCTTCTGACCCGTCGCAACCAGCTCGCTACGTGCGCGCTCGGCGAAGGCCTCCATCCCGATCACCATGAACTGGTCATGGGCAGCACGCAGGTGCTCGCGCGCGTCGACTCGGCGGCCGATACGACGCAGGTGCTCGCCATAGAGCAGATGCGTACGGGCGAGGTCGGGCCGCAACCGGCTGCGCCCAAGCCGTTCGATCGCTTCAAGATACGAACGGTCGGCGGTCTCGCCTTCACTCATCAGAGCCCGCGACCGAGCCGCGATTCCTTGTGCAGCATCGTTGGGGACGTGGGCTGTGGCGTCGAGGATCCGGTCGAGAGCGACCTGGGCCACTGCTCGCTGACCTGTCCTCGTCGCGGCTTCGAGTAGTTCTTGCGCTGCCCAGGGAGATACGTACATGTTCGGGTTGTAGTCGCAGGCTTCCCGTGCGACCGCGAGCGCTTCGTCGTACTGTCCGAGGCCGTTGCAGAGAACGGCGTGGGCGAGGTTGCATCGCTCGATCACCGTTCCTTGCCCCGCCTTCAACGCGTGCTGTGTCACCGTCTCGATCAACGCGCGGGCCTCCGTCTCGTGCCCCCTATAGGAGGCCAGCATCATCGGGAGGTACGACCCCACGATCGTCCCCGCCCCATCGGTCGCCGCGTCGATCTCGACGGTCGCTTGCGTCACCTCCGCAAATTCGCCGCACCGCAGTGCGGCGACAGCGAGCACGCTCAGTTCAATATGAAGGCGGGCGAGAGCACCGGTTCTGCGAGAGGCTTCCAGCACCCGCGCGCAGAGCGCATACACGCTCTCGTCGTCCCAGATCGTCCACGCCACCATCACGACCAAATAGTTCCAATGGAGGATCGTCTCGACTGGGCATCCCTCGTGCATGAACGCAAGCCTCGTCAGCTCGAGCAATGGTGCAGCCGCGCGTCGACCGTCGGTGATAAGTAACGCGAGACCGTCGAGCAGCAGATCAGAGGGGCGTGGATCTTGCTCCGAAGCCGGCGCGGATTGGGCAGCACGAGAAACGTCTAACAGGCTTGCCCCGGAGGGTGCACTGCCGGCGATCAGTGCCGCGAACCAGGCGTCGAGGTACGTCTCGCGGGCGAGACCGACGTCGAGTTCCTCGAGCCGCCGGGCGGCGTTGAGAAGCAACGCCGCCGCCTCGCCGTTCAGGGCCGAGTACATCGCTATCTGACCGCGCAAAATCTCCACCTGCGCGAGGTGAAACTCATCGAGAGGCCCGGTCCTTGCGCGCGCCAAGAGAATACGAGCGTCATCGAACTTGCCGGCGCCCAGACTGGCGTTGGCAGCGGCTAAGGCACGCAGCGCGCGGCGCTCGGGATTGCTCGTCATGTCTGCGGCGCGGCTTTAGGAACGCCGCCTCCGCGGTGGCGCCACCCCGCGTGGGCGCGTGTCGCGGATCCCTCGAGAGCAGCCGCAACGTCTTCGTCGGGGCCCGCGGCTGCCTGGGCACGATGCCACGCCCGGCGGTCCGGGTTGATATCGGCGTCGGTGACGTCGGCGAGAGCACCGTGGGCGCGCCGTCGGCTAGCGGCGGCTGCTGAGTGATAAGAAGCCGAGCGGACGAGCGGATGAGCAAACTGCACACGCTCACCGATCTCAAGGAGACCGCCATCGATCGCGGGGCCGACTGCTGCTAAACCGATTTTGAGTCGCTCGACCGCCAGTCGGAGAAGCGCGACATCCCCGAGTGGCTCTGCCGCCGCAGTCAGAAGCACCAGCTGCGCATCGGCAGGGAGCACTGAGATGCGCCGGGCAAAACTCTGCTCGATCTTGTCGCTGATGGGCTGGCTGTCCGACGATCCGAATCCTCCGACATGATTGCCGTCGTTCCAGGATCGTGCCAGCTCGATGAGCGCGAGCGGGTTGCCGCGGCTCTCCGACAAGATCTGGTCGCAAATCGCGGCGTCCAGCGGGCCGCGGACGGCGCCCAGCAACAAGGTTCGCGAGTCGGCCTCGTTCAGCCCACCGACAGCCAGCTGGGGCAGCCCGGACAAGACCTCGTCGCCCGTCTCGGTGCGCACGACGCACACGATGGCAATCCGCTCGGCGAGCAGCCGGCGGGCGACGAACGCAAGTACTTGCAATGAGACTTCGTCGAGCCACTGCGCGTCGTCGACGATGCATGTCAGGGGCTGACTCTCAGAGGCCTCGGCGAGGAGCGTTAACGTGGCGAGTCCGACGAGGAACCGGTCCGGCGGTGGGCCGACACTCATACCCAAGGCGGTCTTCAGTGCGGCGCGCTGTGGCATGGGCAACTGCTCGATGTGACCAACGAGCGGGCTGCAGAGCTGATGAAGGCCGCTGAAAGCGAACTCCATCTCCGATTCCACTCCGGCGGCCGTAGCAAACCGCCAGCCGACCGCGCTCGCCGATACGTAGGAGAGCAATGCGCTCTTGCCGGCTCCAGCGTCGCCGCGGAAGACGATGACCTTGCTCGCCCCAGAGAGCGCCTCCGCGAGAAGACGATCGAGCGTGTCACACTCACTGGCTCGCCCAAGGAGACTCGAGACTTCGGCGGCGGACGTGGCGATCACCTACAGCCTCTAGAGAACCGAACACCGGACTATATCACTTGACTCGGTCTTCCGCCGCGGGGTGCATCGGTCGTGACCATGCTGTTCATTGTCGATCCTCCGTCCTCGTTGACGTCTGTGGCACCAACCGCGATCACGTTCGCGCTCCGCGTAGCCCGTCGCACCCATGGACGCGCCTGGTCAGCTCGGCGTTCCGGCCGATTTGGCCCGCTCTCGAACGTGTCGTCGAGCCCGACCAGCGACGCGAGGCGTCGAGCCCGGCCAGGATGCGTGACGCGCCGCCCGGTACCCTCGTTCGGCCGCATGCACAATGGCGTCGATGATCGAACGCAGGCCGCTTAGGTCGATGAAGGATAGGAGCTGTAGATCTATGGCGAGGTCGCCGCGTCGGTCGGGACCGCTCGGATCGCGTCCAACACCAGTGGGGTTGTCGATATGTCGAGTTCACCGCTCACCTGCAACAAGTACCGACCCGGACCTCGGGCCAAGAGCTGGAGCGAAGCAATCGGTCGACATTGCCGCTCGTGCGAGTTCGACTGGCAAGAATTCGATCACGGCGTCGCCAGTCGTCGCGACAAGTTCTGACAACTCCGGGACGGTTGCGATAGTTTCGACCTCGGGCGAGGCACCACGGTATCGACGCGCCACCGCACTCCGATAGCGCTCGACTACGAACGCCAACCGGTCCGCGTGATCAATCGACATGCACAGAGAAATCCCCGTCGATCGAAGCAACCTCCGGACGAGCCGTGCCTCGGCCCGTCTGGCGAACGTTCGAATGGCGATCAGTCGGTCCGTAGCGACGTGGCACTTCTCACGCATCTCTCGCTCCTCGAGGTTGCATCGGTCTTGCGTTCCTCCGCTCTCGATCGCAGCCATACGATCGGGCATCGCCGACGTCAACGAAAGGCCGGGGGATGGCTGCGTGAATGTGAGCGAGGGATGCGCCACGGTCGGGCACATCAGGGTGATGTTTGCGGCACACCACATACGGGGTGCCGCCCACGGCATGCTTGCCGAGCCGCCAGCAGCGGCGGGCGTGGCAATTCTGTGGCGGAGGAACACGGCAGCGGCGGCGAGCAGACCCAGATCGGATCCGAACCCGGACCAGAACGCGTAGCCTGAGCCGGCCTCGTCGCTGATGCCCAACCAGTGGCCAATGAGGTGCAGAACGCTCATCAGTCGCCGTCGAAGATGCTGAGGGGCAGGAACGCCGACACGATGAAATTGGGCACGTCGACCAACTGGCTCACCTTCAAGTCGACCGCGACGCTGCAGAGCGCGTACGCCTGCTGGCGCGAGTAGCCGTACTCCGCCACGAGGTGATCGATCATGTTCAATAGTGCGTTGCGCGCCGCGACGGTGAGGTCCTCGGACTGCTCGCTACCGTCTCGTTCGACCGATAGCCCAGTCGTCGCGAAGAAGCGCAGGGGTGCTTGCATCTCGGGGGACACGACGTAGCTACTCCGCTCGAACTGCACGTCGCGAATTCCGCGCTCGGCGGCCGCGCCCTTACGAAGGTCGAAACGCACGCGCAACGTCGCGTCCATCTCTATTGCAGTGCCGCAGGTCTCGCAGTCGCCCTGCGCGAAATGCGAGTCACCCGCTGAGAACATCGCGCCTTCCGTGAACACAGGGAAGAACACGCGAGCGCCCGCAGCAGTCTGTTTGATATCCATGTTGCCCCCGATCTCGCGGGGCGGAATGGTGCGCAGTGCTTCGCCTGCGATTAGCTTTTGGGCCGGCACTGCGCCGCCGGTGGAAGGCGGCAACACGAAGCCTCCCCGGTCGAACGACGCCTGTTCGCGCGCTCTGATCTTCTGCATCAGCTCGCGCGACGGTGCAAGGCCCATGATGCCCATGAACGGAGCGCCCGGGATGCGTACACCGGGGAGATCCGGCGACGTCGCCGCCATGTCCTCGATTGCCCACTTGATGAGAAATGGCTCGGGGAACTCGTCGCGCAGGAAACCGAACCCAGGGACCTCGGCGGTATAGCCGTACGGCTCCGGGCTTACCTCCAAGACATCGACGACGAGCAAGTCGCCGGGTTCCGCGCCCTCCACGTAGACCGGGCCGGTCAGCGGATGGAGGAGGTTGAGGTCGACGTTGCCGACCTCAACCGCAGTGGCGCCGGGGTGGAACTGGCCGTCGAACGCGTCGCGCGTCTCCAACAGCACTTCGTCACCGGGAGCGCACGCGAGAGTCGGGGCGATGTCGGGATGCCAGCGGTTGTGCCCGAGCGCGGGCTCAGCCGCGAGCGGGACCGAGCGGTCGATACGGATCTCGTGCTTGGCCATGATTTCCTCCGAGGCGTCGTTGTCACAACGCACCATCGCATCGCCAGCGGTTCATCGCGCCAGGGCAATACCCGGGTATTACCCTGGCGCGAAGGAACGCTTCCGGTGCGACGGTGTGGGTGCGTCATCGATCCGATGCCGCCTCGTTACGACCACAGGGAGCGTTCGACCCATGGACATGAAGTTGGAAGTTGTCGTGATTCCCGTCTCCGATGTCGACCGGGCCAGAGACTTCTACAAGACGCTGGGTTGGCGTCTCGACGCCGATGTCGTCGGCGAGAGCGACTTTCGGCTGGTGCAACTAACGCCGCCCGGCTCGCAATGCTCAGTCCACTTCGGTACGGGTCTCACCTCGGCCGCGCCGGGTTCGGCCCAGTCCGTCCACCTCATCGTCAGCGACATCGAAGCGGCGCGCCACGAGCTCGCCGAGCGAGGCGTGGCAGTGAGTCCGGTGTTCCACTGCGAGTCGGGCTTCGCGTGCCGGTACGGCGAGGACCGCACCCCGGGCCGGGTTAGAGGCCCTGCGCCGGAGCATGCGACTTATGCGTCGTTCGCAACGTTCGCCGACCCCGACAGCAACAGCTGGGTGATGCAAGAGATCACCACCCGGTCTCCCGGACGCTGAGACTCGTGGATGTCGCGACGCTGGCTGATCTCTTGCATGAGACGGCCGAACGCCACGGGCCATTCGAGGCGCGCGCGCCGAAGCACGAATGGTGGGACTGGTACGCGCCGTATCTCGACGGACGTTTAC
The DNA here is from genome assembly GCA_963702305.1 of uncultured Acidimicrobiaceae bacterium. Taxonomy (GTDB): domain Bacteria; phylum Actinomycetota; class Acidimicrobiia; order Acidimicrobiales; family Palsa-688; genus PALSA-693. The sequence goes on from CAVPBX010000003.1 coordinate 14,462, forward strand.
ACGGGAGCATGCCCGTGGACGCGGCGCGCGTGGCCGACCGCTACATGAAGGAGGTGCGCCATGTCGTCCGAGTTGAGACAGACCGACTCAATCGGATCCTCGTCGCTACCGACGGCTCAGCCACGGCACTCGAGGCGGTCGCGTTCGCGGTCGACCTAGCCGCGGAACACGGGTCGGAGCTCATCATCCTCCACGTCGTGCCGCTGGTCAATGTGGTTCCGCCACTCAGCATCTACCAGATCAGCGCGGCCTTCCCGCACGTGCCGAGCGCATACGACCACGAACTCCTCGACGAGGCCGCCGCGCTGGCCGCCGCGGAAGGGGTGGTCGCGACGACCGCCTTGGTACCCGGCACCGCCGTCGCCGAGATCGCGTCGTATGCGGAGTCGCACGATGCCGACCTCGTCGTGGTGGGCTCGCACGGGCACGGCGCAGTCTTGAGTGCGCTGCACGGCAGCGTCGCGTGGGTCATCCACGCGGCGAAGCGATCCGTGCTGATCGTTCGCCCAACGCATCGCACCTCGACGACTCGCACATAGGGGGAACAGCACCGATGTCATTCACCGTTTCGGATCTCATAGTGGAAACCTTGGAACAGGCCGGCGTCCGCCGTGTGTACGGGCTCCCCGGCGACTCGCTGAACGGGTTCACCGACGCGTTGCGGCGTAACGGAACCGTGGCGTGGAACCACGTGCGCCACGAGGAGGCCGCGGCGTTCGCGGCGGCGGGCGACGCGGCGATCACCGGCGAACTGGCAGTGTGCGCGGCGAGTTGCGGACCAGGCAACCTGCACCTGATCAACGGACTCTTCGACGCCCACCGCTCCCGGGTACCCGTGTTGGCGATCGCCGCGGACATCCCGACTCTCGAGATCGGCACGACGTACTTCCAAGAGACGCATCCCCAAGAGTTGTTCCGCGAGTGCAGCGAGTACTGCGAACTCGCGTCGATACCGGAACAGTTCCCGCGCATGCTCGAGACCGCAATACGGACCGCTGTCGAGAAGCGCGGCGTCGCAGTGCTCGTGGTCCCCGGAGACGTGTTGGTCGCCGACATCTCGCGACCTCGAACCATAACGACGATCCGCTCCACCGCACCGTTGGTTCGCCCGAGCGACGGCGAGCTACAGACCGTGGCACGCGCCCTCGACGCCGCCGAACGTGTGACGATCCTGGCGGGCGCGGGTTGCGCCGATGCACACGAACAGCTCCTCGCCATCGCGGGTGCGTTGCAGGCACCGATTGTCCACACGATGCGGGGCAAGGAGTTCGTGGAGCACCACAACCCCTACGACATCGGCATGACCGGTCTCCTCGGCACGATGTCGGGCTGTCGCGCTATCGCGAGTGCGACCTTCTCCTCATGTTGGGCACCGATTTTCCCTATCGCGATTTCTATCCGGACGACGCAACGGTGATCCAGGTCGACGTGCGCGGTGAGCAGATCGGCCGGCGTACGACGGTCGACGTGCCCCTCGTCGGAACCGTCAAGGACACCGTAGAGGCATTGCTCCCCAACCTCCGCGCGAAGTCGAACGGCGCGCACCTGACGCGCATGCGCGAGCACTACGCCAAGGATCGCAAAAGTCTCGACGCGGTAGCCGTCAAGGATCGAAACCGTACCCCCCTCCACCCGCAGTTCGTGGCGAGAACGATTGACGAGCTCGCCGATGCCGACGCCGTGTTCATCCCCGACGTCGGCACGCCGGTGATCTGGGCCGCCCGCCACCTCACAATGAACGGGCGCCGTCGACTCATCGGGTCGTTCAGCCACGGGAGCATGGCGAACGCGCTCCCGCACGCGATCGGGGTGCAGGCCGCGCAGCCCGGGCGCCAAGTCGTCACGCTTTCAGGTGACGGTGGCGTCGCGATGATGCTCGGCGATCTCATCACCCTCCAGCAGCTCCGCCTTCCGGTGAAAGTCGTCGTGTTCAACAACGGCGCGCTCAGCTTCGTGGAGCTCGAGATGAAAGCCGGAGGTTTCGTCACCTTCGGCACCGATCTCACCGATCCAAACTTCGCCGCCGTTGCGCAAGCGCTCGGCATGCACGGCGAACGGGTCGATCACCCTGACGATCTCGCCGGCGCGCTCCGACGAGCGTTCGACCACGATGGGAGCGCACTGGTCGAAGTCATGACCGCGCGTCAGGAACTGTCGTTGCCACCGAAGATCACCCTCGACCAGCTCAAGGGTTTTACGCTCTATGCGAGCAGGAGCGTGTTATCCGGGGCGGGTGACGAACTCATCGACGTCCTCCGCACCAACGTGACCCGGCGGGTGTTCTCATGAGCGTTGCCCGCGGCGCCGCCGCCGGCGCCCTCGCCGGCGCGGTCGGAACCGCTGCGATGGACTTGTTGTTGTATTCACGCTATCGCCGTGACGACGGCACGGACTCGTTTTGGCGGTGGGACTCCGCGGGCGGGGTAACGAGCTGGGACGAGGCCTCCGCGCCCGGGCAGGTCGGGAAGAAGCTCGAACAACTCGTCACACGTCGCCCGCCCCCCGACAACTGGGCGCGCAGCACCACGAACGTCACGCACTGGGCTACCGGGATTGGCTGGGGCATCCAGTACGGAGCACTGGCCGCGAAGTCCGCGCGCCATCCGCACATCGGTGCGCTTGCGCTCGGCGCGGCGGCGTGGCTGTCGAGCTACGTAGTGCTCCCGCCGTTGAAGTTGTACAAGCCGATTTGGGCTTACGACGCTCGGACCCTCGCCGACGATTTGTCGGCCCACCTTCTGTACGGAACTGCAACGGCCGCCGCGTTCGCGGCCCTCACTCGGGAGAACTCATGACCAACACAACGCTCGCTTCGAACACGAGCCAACTGCAAGACCTGCTCGGCCAAACGGTGGTAGTGATCGGCGGCAGCTCGGGCATCGGGCTCGAAACCGCCCGCCTTGCGCGGATACACGGCGCCGCTGTTGTGCTCACGGCTCGCAACCCTGACCGACTGCGCGCCGCGGGCGCCGAAGTCGACGCGCGTCAGCACCGAAGCGTTCGACGCCACTGATCTCGGTCGCCTCGAACGATTCTTCACCGACCTATCCGGGCCCATCGACCACGTCATGGTCACCGGCGGGGGCGCCTACTACTCGCCGCTACTGAGCATGGACTTCGAGCGGGCGAGCGGCGACCTGAACGAACACCTCCTCGTGGCGCTCGCCGTCGCGCGTTTCGGTCCAGCCAAGATGCGGCCGCCCGGCACACTGCTCTTCATGGGCGGAACCGGTGCCCGCCGCGCCGGCGTCGGCCTCTCGCTCATGTCGGCGGTGGGCGCCGCACTCCCGGCGATGGTCGCGGACCTCGCGCTCGAGCTCGCACCGATCCGAGTGAACATCATCGCTCCCGGCTTCGTCGACACCCCCCTGTCGGCGTCGATCCTCGGCGACCAGCTCGATGCGCGTCGGGCAGAGCTACGCGCCACGCTCCCCATCCGCCGCGTCGTCGAGCCGGCCGACGTCGCGGCGCTCGCCATACACCTCATGACGAACACCGCGCTCACCGGCGCGACCTACGACATCGACGGCGGCCAACAACTCCTGTCCTGAAAGGCGACTCCCAAATGCGTCCCGACATCATTCCCGGCGGCATCTTCCCCGACTATTCGCTACCCGACCACGAAGGCGTGCTCCACACGCTCAGCGAGATCCAGGGCCGCGACCCGCTGATCCTCACGCTCTCGCGTGGGCACTACTGCCCGAAAGAGCATCAGCAGCACCTCGAGCTAGCCACGTTCCAGCCGAAGATCATGGTCGCGTACACCCAGATCGTGACCATCGCGACCGACGACCAGCACACGCTGCAGGAGTTCCGCTCCTCGGTCGGCGCCCATTGGACGTTCCTCTCTGATCCCGGCCGGACGATACAAAAGGACCTCGACATCCAGGAGTACACCGACCCCGAGCACGACCCGATGATCCCCCACACGCTCGTGCTCAAGCCCGGGTTAATCATTCACCGGATCTACAACGGCTACTGGTTCTGGGGGCGCCCGTCAGTAAACGAGCTCTGGTCTGACCTGCGCACGGCGACAAGCGACACCCGCCCCGACTGGGATCTGAGCCGGCCGGGGCTCCGCGAAGCCTGGGACGCGGGCGATTGGTCGTCCTTCCACGGATGGGACCGGCGCGCCCATGACCACGTCGACCTAGCCACCACCTGAACGGACCACCGGCGACTCGCCACTCGGCGAACTCTCGCCACCCAGGAGCGCAGATGCAACGTCGAGGAGTCAAACCCGACCCGCCTGTTGCCGTCGTCACCGGCGGATCTCAGGGCATCGGCGCCGCGATCGTCGCGGCGTATCGTCAGCGCGGCTGGGCCGTCGTTGCGAACTCCCGCAGCACCCAGCCCTCCGACGATAGCAACGTGCTGAACATCGACGGAGACCTTGCCGAGTCCGAAACCACTGATCGAATCGTCGACGAAGCCCTCGAACAATTTGGGCGCATTGACACACTCGTCAACAACGCCGGCGTCTTCGTCGCCAGGCCGTTCACCGACTACACGGGCTGACGACTATGCGCACGTGGTCGGCGTCAACCTGACGGGATTCTTCACGCTCACTCAGCGCGTGATCGTGGAGATGCTGAAACGGAACGGGGGCCACGTGGTCAGCATCACAACCACGCTCGTCGACTATGCGAGGTCCGACGTGCCTTCCGTACTGACGTCGCTGACGAAAGGTGGTGTCGCGTCCGCGACCAGGTCGCTGGCAATCGAGTGCGCGTCTCGCGGGATCAGGGTCAACGCGGTTTCCCCGGGCATTATCCAGACGCCGATGCACGCTCCCGGCACCTACGACGACCTCGCCGGGAGCCAACCACTCGGCCGTGTTGGACAGGTCGGCGACGTTGTCGCCGGCATCATGTTCCTCGAGTCGTCACCGTTCATCACCGGTGAGATCCTGCACATTGACGGCGGACAGATCGCCGGTCACTGACCTTAGCCGGGAAGGTCTTCCGGTCTCTTGACCGCGAGGTGCCCGGTCAGCAGGCCGGTGGATTGGCCGACCTCGATGAGATAACCGTCAGGGTCTCGCATGTAGCAGCGGATCTCCGCGCCGCGATCCATCGGCGGTGTGACGAATTGCGCACCTCGATCGCTCCACTGCCGATAGCACGTCTCGATGTCCGCAACGCGGAGGTTCATGAAGCTCGAGGTCCTGTCGCCGGCTTCGTAGTCAACGACACTGATGTCGGGCTTGTCCGGCGTCGGCCCACCACCAGGGTTCATGAGAATCCAGGAGTTAGCGAGCTGGACGATGCACGGGTTCTCGGCCAAAACGACCGTTCCTCCGAGCACTTCCGAATAGAACGCACGAGAGCGCTCGATGCTCCGCACCGCGACAAACAATGTGACGACGATGCCTTCACGTGGCGCTGGGAGGTGGCCAACATCGATGGTCCCATGACCGTCGGTCGCCGGCATCGCCGGGTCGTTCGGGTGAGGTGAGAGTGACGTCACCTCGTCGGTGCGCCGGACGCGCAGCGGCATCGACGCCAGTAGCTTCTCGAGCTCATCGAGGTCGCGCGCGACGAACAGCCCGAGGGTCCGCCATTCACCAGGTTGCAGGTGGGGGCGCCACAACCGGCGAAGGAATCCCTCCGCCACGAGCTCGCAAGCGCAGCGGCCTCGCGAACTCGCTTGTCCTCGATCGCGACCGCGGCCGTGCCACTCGGAACGTCGGTCCTCATCGTCACGAGGAACTCCATGGGTTGCTCCCTCTCCTGTGGGTTACCGCGGTTTGCTACAAAGACCATCGCATAGCGCGCCGCCCATCGCGCCCGTCAAAGACCCTGGTCAACGACCAAGAGATTGCTCAGGCGCGAAGAAGCGGCGAACGCTCGATGCTGCAACACCCGCGAGGTAGCCAACACGGTGATCGATATCTCTACCGGGGTCAGAAGATCCCGACGCCGTGGGACGGGTGGAACACGGTCATGGCCGGATAGCTCAACGGGCTCGTGGAGAGCCGGATGCGGTGGAAGCTGCACGTCCGGTTCGGGGAGCGGGCCGGGGAATCGGGCCAGCGGGAAACGCTGGCACCGCGCCCCGGTCCGACTCCACCAGTCCTTGAGGTTGTCTCGAACGGCACACCTCCCTCGCTCCCAAAACCAGTGACCCAGTCGCAGCTTCTGCGCTCACCGCGTTGCACTGGGAGGGGGTTCCGCTCACGATGGCGAGGTCGGGAACACCGATTTGGGCGCGCCCTGCGCTAGAGGACGCGGAGTGATCTGACCTTGAACCCGTCCGGGGTCATTCCCGTGCCCGGTTCGATTCCCCAGCTAACGAGGTAGCGGGGGCGCAGGCGAATGAACTGCTCCACGAAGCCCGGGATCCTCGGGTTGATCTGGTCGCCGCCTGTGTCGTGCTGCTCTGCTTCGCCCCGGATCTCGATGGCGTGTGCCGCGGTCGGCGAGAAGTCGTCCACGAGGATGGTCACGCTGCGGTTGTGATGGACGTCGCGCCACTTCTTGGTGTTGGCGAAGTCGATACCACCGATGTCGATCGCGTCCTCCCGTGCGTTGTATACGTACGTGACGGGCGCCAGGTGAGGTTCGCCGTTGCGGCCACTCGTCGCCATTCGGCACATGGTGTTCTCGCCCATGTACGCAATCTCCGCGTTTGTGAAGATGCTCATGCCATGCCACTCCCGGCTCGATTCCTGTACATCTCCATTCCCGTATCCATGCTCGCAGAGCCTCGGGATCTGGGCGGCAAGCTGACACCGCCTCGGCCCGGAGGACGATCACACATGCGCCACGTGGCGGATCTCACGAAGCCCCTCGACGACCAAGCCGACCCCGAAATCAGCGGCCCAGAGCTCGCGGCGATCGACGCCTGTGGCATGACCGAAGAGCCGGATGGAGCGCCGCAACGATCGCGAGCACCGGCCCCTCGAACCAATCGTCGGCGTGGGCGGGGACGTCTGCCGGGAAGGACTGCCGCGTCAACTTCTCTGACGGTTGCGTCCCGATGGACCGGGGGCGGGGTCGCGCCAGTTCACATCTGCCGCCGCCTGCCCCGCATAACTCGTCCCGGACCCCGGTAGTCTGAGGCGGTCGTCAGCTCCACCGCTTCCCGCGGGTGCGGATGTAGTCCCACCAGCTGGGCGTGTCGATTTCGCCGCGGACGCGCCCTGTTCGGTACCGTCTCGACATCGCGTCTGGTGACCCTGGCCACTTTCGATCTGTGCGGCCTGTGCGGCCTTCCGTTCGGGATGAGCTGCGCTGGCAGGTGTCCACCCACATCGACGCCGTGGAAAACCCCGCCGACTATCGGAATGCCTTCTCCGAGCCGCCTCTCCACAAGATCTGCCTCATGTACTCCGGGCTGGTGTGCCCCTTCCTGCGCTCACCGTCAGCACGGGCCCGAGACCCCGAGGGTCGAGTCGACACCAACTTGGGGAGTGCGCTGCTGGCATATGGCCTCGCCGACACCGTGGGCGTCGCCTTCGACCCATCGAACCCGGACCACCAGCTGAGATTCCTTCAGGCAGGACTGGCCGAAACAGACACGTGGGGCAGCCTCGAGGACCTGGAGGCGCGATACCGCGAAGCGCTGGCCCGCGAGGAGCCCATCTCGGTCGAACCGGACCTCGCGGTGATCGCAGGCGCCTTGAACCGCAGCGACGCCGCAGAGATCGCTGACCCCGGTGCCCAGGTGTTCATGGCAACCCTGGTGTGCGGCGCAGCCTTGGTCCCGCAGGTGCGCGAGCTATCGGAAACTCGGGCAATCTTCGATGACGACGGCTATAGCTACCTGCTCAACATGGCGATCTCGTGGGCTGGCGGCAAGACAGAGGCGATACCACTGGGCCCGAACGCTTCCCCGGTCCTGGCCGCGGCTTTCGCCTGGCTCCGGTCAAGCGATCCTCTTCCCCACGGTGCTGGCAGGCTGGAGAGCCGCAGGCGCGCCAGAATGGCGCCGTATAACCGGCGTTGCTGTGGAACGGCTTGTCAAGCCCCAATTTGGCTGGACTTTTGAGCGCGAGGCATCAACGGTCTTGTCGCGGGTTGCTCTAGCTTGGCAGTCGGTGCGTTGGAGGCTGCTACTCGCGTCGCACCGATCGCGGTGGTGGACGCGGGTGTGGTGGGCGACGCGCCGGGGCGCAGTGGATCGGAGAGCCGCCACGATGCTGTACGCGAGTCAGGATCGCAGTTTTTCCATGCGCAGATGGTTTCCTCAGAATAGGGGCGTCCATAACGGTGCCGATTGGCGGGCCGTTGGAGATAGCGCCGGCGAGGGTCGATGCTGCTGCGGCGGTGCTCCGGCGCGTCGCGGTGGGTTCGGTCACTGCCGCGCCGATCATGCAGTGACCGAGATCAGGGTTCATGGGTCAGTCGTTGGCGGTCATCTCGGCCCAGCAGAACCCGGCCAGCTCTCTGGCGATGGCGGTGGCCACCACGGACTTGACGTTCTTGCGGGCGGCCAGGGCGGCGAAACGCCTGGACAGGCGGCACTGGGCTTTCCAGGACCGGGCGATGGTGGCCGGGCTGGCGCCATCTTGGCGTTGGCGGATGCCCGGGCCCAGGGCCGGGTGGTGCTGGTAGGACCAGGCTGCTTCGCACAGCTGGCCTCTGATGTGGCTGTTGCCGGCCCGGGTGATCGCTCCTCGCCGCTCGGTCAGGCCGGTGGAGTTCTCCGAGCAGGTCAGCCCGGTGAAGCCCATGAACGCTCGGGCGGTCGGGAAACGACGCCAGTCGAACACCTCGGCCCCCAGACACAGCGCCCCCATGTGGGTGACCCCCCGGTAGGCGCCCAGGCGGGCCACCGTAGTGGCGAACGGGTCGGCGGCGAAGTAGTGGCGCAGGTCGGCCTCGACCGCCTCGAGGGCGGTGTCGCGCAGCTGCACCGTCGAGCGATAGTGGGCGAAGGTGGCGGCTAGGGCCTTATCGTCGAAGACCAACGCCGACAGCCACCGCTCATGGCGGATGGTCCAGTTCGATCCGCCCCGGTAGATCATGGAGTGGCGCAACAGGAACTTGGTCAGCCGGTTACGGGCCCGGGTCAAATCCTCGACCATGTCGCCCCGGGTGCGGCACAGGTCCCGCACCGCCTCTTGGGGCGGGTTCGGCACCGCGATGGCGGTGAGCTCGCCGGCGCGGTGCAGCCCGGCCAGACGGCGGGCGTCACACGTGTCGGTTTTGACCCGATCACCGCGACCCTTGGGCGTCAACGACGGGGCCACCACATCACAGCGCACGCCCATGGTCTTCAGCAGCCGGTACAGGTCATAGCCGGTAGGGCCGGCCTCATAGCACGCCCAGATCCCCGATGGCCGGCCGACCCGCTTGACCAGCCGGCGCACCGACTCGCCATCCGAGGAGATCTTGTCCACCACCGCCACATCCCGATCGGGATGCAAGATGGCCACCGAGATCGAGTCCTTGGACACGTCCATCCCTAGATGAACCAACCCGCGATGAGCCAAACTGGTCATGGTCGACTCCCTTCTCCGTATGTAGGCAACCTTCGTGCCTCAACAACACGAATGATCCACGCAGATGCGGTCCTTAGGGAGTCGGCCACACCCCACCCCCGCCGCCTTCACTTCATGTTTCTCACCATCACCGGCCTGCGCTTCGGACAACCGAAGCGACGCCCCAGCGTCGCTTCCATACCCGCCCCCCCTGCCACGCCTGAAGCCGGGGTCAAGGGACGGCCGAAGGCCGAGCGAGAACCGGAGCGAAGCGGAGGCTCGCAGCGACCCTTGACGCCGGCGAGAGGGGCGTGGCACCACCCCATTCGCTGCGCTTCCGGAATCCACAACCGTGAACCGCGTCACCGTTCCATGATGAATAGGGGACGGCCTATTGGGCAGACAGATACCCGTCAGTCCTAGCCCCGAGGTGCGAAGAACTCGAGTGCGATGTTGTCAGGGTCTCGAAAGGACAATGCCGAGTACCCGGGCGCGTCCACGATGCCCCCGCTCGGGATGCCGAGTTCGTCTAGATGGATTTCCCATGCTCTCAACTCATCGCGGCTGGCACAGCCGAAAGCCAGATGATCGAGCCCCGGCCGGCGCTCGTTGAACAGCTCAGTACTGCTCAAATCAAGGAACTGAGTTAGACCGACGACTGTGCCGCCCGTAAGCCAAGCGACACGCTGGAACGGACCTGTGTCCTCGTCAAGAATCGGGTCCGAGCCGAACAGGGCCTTGTACCAAGGAACACTCCGTTCGAGGCTCGTAACCGTTAGCGCCACGTGGATAATCGCAGGGAACTCAGGCATGTCTTGTCTGCACCTCGGGCAAGGAGCGAATGCCACGTCTTTGGCTGGCCACTCTCTGGGAATAGAAACTACCTGACAGGACCAGTCCGCCATCGCTAATGGAGGCCCCAGTTCGGCGTTAGGCGGCGTTATGCCTCGCCCGTTGGTGTGAACGTTCTGGGGTACCTCTGCCGGAACAAGGAAGTGGTGTTCCCCCCTGAGACCGGACACCGATCTCAAGCTGCTTCTTGGTCCTGCCGGGCTCGCTCGTACTCCATTGGTGACTGATAGCCGATGGAGCTGTGAAGCCGCTCGCTATTATACCAGTTAATCCACTCGAATATCGCCAATCTTGCTTCCGCCTTTGAAGCAAAATAGGTGTCGTCAACAAGCTCTCGTTTTAAAGATGCCCACAGGCTTTCGGCCATCGCGTTGTCATACGAATCCCCGACGGTGCCCATCGACTGGCGGATGCCCAGCTGCCGGCACAGACCCTTGAACTCCTCGGACGTGTACTGGCAGCCGTGATCGGTGTGGAAAATGGTGCCGTCCATGCGCATCCGGCCCCGGGCCGCCACCGCCGACTTCAGAGCGTCGGAGCACAGCTCGGTGCGGAGGTGATCGGCGATCGACCATCCAACGATCAGTCTCGAGTACACATCCAGCACCGACGCCACGAACAGCCATCCTTCCCCGGTGGGGATATAGGTGATGTCGCCCACCCAGGTGTCATCGACGGTCGCCGCGCTGAAATGGCGCAGCACCATGTCCACTGCCGCCTGCTGACGCTTGTCCCTCCAGGTGGTGCGGATCTTCCGCCGGCCGCACCGGCCGGAGATACCCAGCTCGGCCATCAGCCGGGCCACTCGCTTCTCATTGACCTCCACCCCGGCTTTGCGCAACGCCGCGGTCACCCTCGGCGCCCCATACCGGCCCCTGGAACGCCGCCACGTGTCATAGACGCGGTTGGCCAGATACGCCTCCACGACCAGCGCCTCCGAGGGCCCCTCGCAGCGTTTGCGCCACTCGTAATACGACGAGCGGGCCACCCTCGTCGCCCGACACAGCGCCGCCACCGAGAAGCTGCCCGTCTCCGCTTCGATGAACCGGCACAGCCGATCCCGCTCCGGGCCGCCGTCATCGAAACCGGCCAGACGTCGGCATATCTCCGCCTCGGCCTCCAGCTCGGCCACCCGCCGGGCCAGCTCCCGCACCTGCAACCCGGCGGTCTCTCCGGCGGTCACTTGCCTTCCTCCTTCACCCAGTAGCGAGTGAACCGCTTCAAGATCTCGATCTCCTCCTCCAACTCCTTGACCCGCTTACGCAACCGGGCCGCTTCCGCCCGATCAGCACTCTCATCCTCGCTTAACGGCGCAGATCCCTCGCTCTTTTTGATCCACAACCCCAAACTCATGTCGTTCACGCCAAGCTCGCGGGCCGCTTCGGCAATCGACTTTCCCGACCTACGCCACAACGCCACCGCATCCCGCTTGAACTCCTCCGAATACCGTCTCTGCCTGGAACCGCTCGATCCCATCCCAACATCCTCCTTCATCTCCAAGGAGGTGTCCGGCCATCGGGGGGAGGTTCAGAAGTGCCGTTCCGCGCTCCCCGGAAGGGCCGGCAGTTGTGGAGCAGCGCCCTGATCCCCTGTCTGCACACCTTCAGCAGCAGCTCGGCATTGTCATCGTTGCTGCTGGGCCCGGCTCGGGGCGCAGCGCTGGAGCGGTGCGTCAGGCGTCGATGTCGCCGAGGGCGGCTGCGGCAGCGGCAACCTTCGCCGCCACCTCGGCCAGGGTCGAGTCGGCGGTGCTGAGACCAGACCGGGAGGCGAGTAGCGGACTGACCTCCCGAAGGGCCTCGAAGGTCGTCCCGTGGGCAACCGGGATCACCCGGTCCGTGGCGAGCAGAGCGGAGAGTTCCTTCTCCGCGATGCCCTCCTGCTCGATGCTCTTGAGCAGCGCCGGGGTGACCAGCACGATCCCGATGCGCGAGTTCCGGAGTCCCTTGTCGATCTCGCGGATCAGCAGAGTGCCCAGGGGGACATCCTTCTCGCTGAACCACACCGACGCTCCGCTGGACTCCAGGCTGTTGCATAGTTCGGCCGCGCTGCTCTCGCGGTCGTCCCAGGCATGACAGAGGAACAGGTCCCTGCGCTCCGGGTGCGACACGGCCTGCTCGGCCGCTTTGCGGGCGACCGGCTCGATGGACCGCCACTCGGTCGGGGAATAGGTGACCGACCCGCCAGCCCGGGTGCGTCCTGACCTCCCCCCGGACGAGCCGCCGCCACTGGATCCGCCACCGCGGTACGAGGACCCGCTGCTCCCGTACGACGAGACCGGTGACGAGTACGATGAGCGACCGTACCCGGAGTAGCGATAGCGGCACGCCGGGCAGGCTGCAGCCGCGGCCGCCGAGCGGTGGCCTCGCACAGGAGCGGTGCATTGCGACATATCTCCGATGCTACAAGGGGCCTGCGACATTTCTGCCGTGCCCCAATCGTGCCCCATGCAACGGGAAAGAGTGGGCAATGCGGGGCAGAGGGAGGCGACTCGGGCTTCCCGAATGCCGGCCCGACCAGCTGTTTCGGGCAGTCCTGGGCCGCAGGGGTGAGTCACGAAGAAGGCCACGTGGCGCCTGAAAAGCGTGAGGTCACCGGATCGACGCCGGTTCCGACCACCAGGAAAGTGGCCCCTGACCAGGGATTTTGTCCCTGGCCAGGCGGCCGCTCCTGAGGCCCTCGAAGGGCAAGGAAGCCGCTGAGGGGGGTAGCGTTACGCTCCCTCCGCCAGAGCGATCCTCCCCATGGCCTGGCTGCCCGGACCCGCCCCCAAACCCGGCAACCCGCGCGGCGGCCGGCCCGATCGATGAGTTCCACGACGCCATCCCGTCTCATTTCCAACTGACCAAGGAAAGAGACCATGAGCATCGACTACGAGATCACCGATTGGGAGGCGGCCCCGGCCGAGTTGTTCGGGCCCCCCCAGGTCGTCACCACAGGGCGGTCCCGCTGGGTCGCGCTGGTCGTGCTGTGCGTTGGGATGCTGATGATTGTTCTCGATGTCACCGTCGTGAACGTTGCACTTCCCTCCATTCAGCGGGACCTTCGCTTCTCCCAAGCCAATCTTGCTTGGGTGGTCAACGCCTACCTCCTCACCTTCGGTGGGCTGTTGCTGCTGGCCGGGCGGATTGGGGATCTCTTCTCCCGCCGCGGCGTCTTTCTCTCCGGCCTCGCCATCTTCACCTTCGCATCGCTGCTCTGCGGTATCGCCCAGACGCAAGCGATGCTCGTTGCCGCCCGGTTCCTCCAAGGCGTGGGCGGCGCCATGACGTCAGCCGTGATCCTCGGGATGATCGTCACCATGTTCCCCGAACCACGCGACCAGGCCAAGGCCATTGGCGTGTTCAGTTTCGTGGCGTCCGCTGGCGGATCGATCGGGCTCCTGGCCGGCGGTCTGGTGACTCAGGCACTCGACTGGCACTGGATCTTCTTCATCAACCTGCCCGTTGGCGCGGCCACGGCTGTGTTCGCTCGTCGCTTGTTGCCCCGTGACCGCGGGACGGGTCTGCTGGGCGGAGCTGACATCACCGGGGCAATCCTCATCACCGGTGGACTGATGCTGGCGGTCTATGCCATCGTAAAGCCCGCGGCCGAATACGGCTGGACTGCGATCCAGACTCTGGCTTTCGTTGGTGCCGCTCTCGCCTTGCTCGCAGCCTTCGTTGCCCGCCAGGCGACCGCTCGGAACCCGCTCATTCCTCTGGTTACCTTCCGTTCTCGGAACCTGGCGGGAACCAACGCGATTCAAATGCTGACGGTTCCCGCCATGTTCGGAATGTTCTTCCTCGGTTCGCTGTATCTACAGCGGGTGCTCGGATACGACGCCCTGCACATCGGTTTGGCGTTCCTGCCGTTGACGCTGCTGATGGGCACACTGTCGCTCGGGTTCACGGACCGGTTGACGATGCGATTTGGCGCCAAAGCCACCTTGATAGCCGGCTTTCTACTGGTTGGCGCCGGCCTCGCCCTGTTGACCCAACTGCCCGTACGCGGCGCCTATTTGACCAACATCCTGCCCGCTATCGTCCTATTCGGCATAGGGGCAGGGCTCGCGTTTCCGGCGCTGATGACGCTGGCAATGTCGGGCGCCACGCCCGAAGACGCCGGGTTGGCGTCGGGCCTGGTCAATACGACGGCGCAGATCGGCGGGGCGCTCGGACTGGCCGTGCTCGCAACTATCGCCAGCAGCAGGACACACCAGCTCGCTGGTCGGGGCCAATCGTCGGCCGCGGCCCTGACTCAGGGGTACCGGCTGGCATTCCTCATTGCGTTGGGACTCATCGCGGTCGCAATCGCATTGGCGGCGATGCTGTTGCGACACTCGCCCAACGTGGAAGAGCTGGGCGGCGGACAAGACCGCGGACAAGACCGCGGATCGTTCGAAGACGTGGACGCTCCAGCGCTCAACCTTCTCGCCGAACCCGTCCCATGTATGGCTGATTGACCTTGCCATCCGCCGTCAAGATGACCTTGACAGGTCCGGCAGTGTCAAGGTAGTCTTGACGGTATGACGCAGGCACCAGAACCAGACGACCCGAGCGAACCCCGCAAAGTCTCGCCCCTAATGATCGCCACTTGGGAGGCGGCCACCTCCGACCCTGATCCGCTGGCTGCTCTGGGCGCCACCCGAGCCCTGGTGGGGCTCCTATCGACATGGGAGTCGCAGCTGGCCGGAGAAGCGGTGGCCGCCGGGGCGACCTGGGAATCGATCGGGGGGTCAGTTGGCGTGAGCCGCCAGGCCGCTTGGGAGCGCTTCCACGACGAAGTCCACGACTTCCGATACCAAGTGAAGAATGAGGCCCGCACTCTGCGCGACCGGCAGCGCAAAGAATGGGACGAGTTCAGGGACAACGTGAAGAGCCAGGCCAAAGCTCGCCATCGCCATTCGCACTAACGGTCGTCGCCAACCACTGGCGCCATCCCGTAAGGTCCACTCTGACAAGGACGTGGTCATGGGCGACACGACGCAGTTCACGATTGGTGCCGAGGCGATCTGTACCGACGGCGTTGCCGGCGAGGTGAGGCAGGTAGTGATCGATCCGGTGGCGCGGGTGGTCACCCATCTCGTGGTCGAGCCCAAGCACCGCAGCGGTCTCGGTCGCCTCGTCCCCCTTGACCTCGTCGATGCCACGACCGGCGACATCCGACTTCGCTGCACGACGGCGGAGTTCGAGCAGCTCGACCATGCCGAAGAAACGCAGTTCCTGACGGGCGGGATCGGCGGGTACGGCGGCTACGCACCCGGCCAGACGCTGGCTTGGCCCTACTACGGCCTCGCTGGCGGCATGCTGGGCGACGTGATTGGCGGCGGCGTGGGGATAGGCAATGCCGCGTTGCCCGTTGTCCACGACACTCTCCCCTTAGGCGAGGTGGCCGTACAGCGGGGGGACCAGGTCCACGCCACTGACGGCGACATCGGCCAGGTCCAAGGGCTCGTGATCGATCCGCGCAACCGTCACGTAACCCACGTGCTGCTGCAAGAAGGACACCTGTGGGGCCGCAAGGAAGTCGCTATCCCCATCAGCGCCGTGGCCGGCGTCGACGAGCACGGCATCGAGCTCAAGATGACGAAGGACGACGTGGCGGACTTGCCTCCGGTGGACTTCGACCACCTGTGAGTGGTCGGGCCCGGCCGCTATCGGCAAAGGTGGCCGGATGGAGACGCTCAAGGACCGGGTAGCGGTGGTGACCGGGGCCGCCAGCGGCATCGGTCTCGGGATCGCCGAGTCGTTGGTGGCCGAGGGGATGAAGGTGATGCTCGCCGACGTCGACGCCGCCGGTCTGGCCCGGGAAGAAGGACGCCTGGCCGCCGCCGGGGCGACGGTCGCATCGTCGGTGGTCGATGTCGGCGACGCCTTCGAGGTCGACGGGCTCGCCGACGCGGTACTGAGTCGCTTCGGCGGTGTGCACCTCATCTGCAACAACGCGGGCATCGTCCGGCCCGGCCGGACCTGGGAACTCCCGCTCGCCGATTGGGAGGCCGTCCTGCGAGTCAACCTGATGGGGGTGGTGCACGGCGTGAGGAGCTTCGTCCCGGCCCTGCTCGCCTCCGGCGAGGAGGGCCACGTGGTCAACGTGGCCTCGATGGCCGCGGTCGTCCCGGTGCCCGGCATCGGCCCGTACAACGTGTCCAAACACGGGGTGCTGGCGCTCAGTGAGGTCCTGCAGGCGGAGTTGGCCGCGGCCGGGGCGCCGATCGGTGTCACCGTGGTGATGCCGGGCCGGGTGCCCACCCATCTCGGCCGGCCGCCCGGGTCGTCTCATACGGAGCCGGCCCCGGCCCTCCAGCCCGGTGAGATCGACCCCGCCGACGTGGGAGTCCAGGTGGTGGAGGCCGTCTATCGCAACCAGCTCCACCTCTTCACCCACCCCGACCGCATAGGTGACGTGGTGGCTCGGTTCGCCCGGATTACCGACTCGGTGACGCCAGGCTGATCTCGGCTACCGACACTTTGTCGCCGATGCCTTTCAGCCGCCGAGCCCGGGCCCGGCCGACCGTGATGCCGGGTACCGGTCCCGCGGCCGCGATGGCACCCATGGTGGCGACGGCGTGCCCGCCGCGGGCGATCTCCGCCACCCGGGCGGCCACGTTGACCGCGTGACCGATGACATCATCGGCGCTCACGATGGCGTCGCCCATGTGCACGCCGGCTCGCAACCGTAGCGGGGGCGGAGCGGTGTCGATCAGGCCGACCGCGGCCCGCAGGCCGCCCTCCGGGTTGGGGAACGTGCACAGCAGCCCGTCCCCGAGGTGCTTGACGATCCGGCCCCCGTCCCGCCGCACGACCGGGCGCGCCGCCCGCTGGTGCACTTGGAGCAGCGCCAGGGCGGCTTGGTCACCGTTCTCGGCCGTAAACGAGGTGAAGCCCTCGAGGTCGGTGAAGACCACCGTCATCGGCTCGGGCCGACCGCTCTCCGGCGGCCCCAACCGGGACGACAGCAGCTGGGCCGCGCCCAGCCCCAGCGCCGAAAGCCGCGACGGACGCTGCTCGACGGTGCGCTCCAGGAACCGCTCGATCACCACGGACGGCCCGGCCGTCGACATCGGTGCCTCACCCGGGTTGTCCAGCCAGCGCCGGTCGATCAGGCCCATCTCTAAGGCCACGTCCGCGGCTTCGGCGTCATGGCGGATCAGCTCGGCCGCCTTGCGGGCCAGGAGCCGGCGCACCCTCTCGACGGTATTGGCCCCGACGTCGCGCGCTCGATCCGCCTGCTCGGGGTTCACCCGATCACCCTACCGGGGTACCCTCCCGCCAACGGGTCCCCGCCGGCACCGTGGCCGGCTCCTTGGGCAGGCCCAGCACCATCTCGCCGATGATGTTGCGCTGCACCTGGGACGTGCCGGCGTAGATCGTGCCGGCCCGGGCCATGAGGAAGGTGCCGACCCAGGAGGCGCTGTCGTCAGGCGCCCCCACGTCGTCGGCCTGGAAACCGCTCGACATGCGCCCCGACGGGATCAGGGCCCCGGCGCCCAGGATGTCCACCGCGAGCTCGGTGGCCACCTTGTGGTACTCGCTCCAGTACAGCTTGAACGTCGACTCCGTCGGCCCCGGCTGCCCCCCGGCCAGGAACTTGGTCAAGGTGCGCATCCCGAGATACCGCATGATCTCGACCTTGGCGTAGCACCAGGCCAGGCGTTGGCGGATCAAGGGATCCGATGAAGCGCCCGTCGATCGGGCCAACTCCAGCAACCGGTCCAGCTCGGACCTGAACATGATCGGAAACGTGGCCGCCGCTTCCCCCCGCTCGTACCCGAGCAGGGTCATGGCCACCGCCCAGCCGGCGTTGACGCCGCCGACGACATTGTCCCGGGGGGTGCGGGCGTCGGTGAAAAACGTCTCGTTGAACTCCGACTGGCCCGTCATCATCCGGATGGGGCGTACCGCCACCCCGGGCTGCTCCATGGGGACCAGCAGGAAGGTGATCCCCTTGTGTTTGGGGGCCTCCGGGTCGGTGCGCGCCAGCACGAACACCCAGTTGGCCAGATGGGCCACCGAAGTCCAAGTCTTCTGGCCGTTGATCACCCACTCGTCGCCGTCGAGGACCGCCCGGGTGCCCAGGTTGGCCAGGTCGGACCCGGCCCCGGGCTCGGAATACCCCTGGCACCAGCGGTCGGCGCCCGACAGGATGCGGGGCAGGAAGCGCCGCTTCTGCTCGTCGGTCCCCCACTGCAGGATGGTGTTGCCGACCATCTGGATGCCGAATACGTCGTTGGGGCCGCCGGTCGGCACGCCGGCCCGGAAAAACTCCTCGGCCATGACGACCTGCTCGAGGGGCGACAGCCCGCCGCCGCCGTACTCCTGGGGCCACGACGCGGCCAGCAAACCGTTGTCGTAGAGCGTGGCCCGCCAGTCCTCGGTGAAAGTGGCGGCCGCCTCGTGATCGAGCCCCCCGATGCCCTTCCACCCGGTGGGCAGATGCTCGCCGAGGAAGGCGCGGATCTTGTCCCGATGAGCCTCGGCCTCCGGCGGGTAGTGCGGGTCCACGACCCCTAACCTACCGGCGCGTCGCCTCCGAGCGCCGGTCCGCGGTGCGGCCGATCACCCGGGCCAGGGCCACCAGTACGAACGCCAGCCCGAAGGCTTCCAGCACCTGGTGCCAGCCCCACCCCAGCGCCACCGCCATGACCAGTCCGATCCCGCTGGCCGAGAGGGGCAGGCCCCACCAGCTCCGGAGCCGGCGCCGGAACGCCACCACCGCCAGGGCCGCGCCGAGCAGCACGAAGAACAACGGCCCGTAGCCGAGGGCGATGACGCAGAACAGCCCGACCAGGCCACACAAGAAGTAGAACACGGAAGCCGGAATTTTAGCGGACCCGCTCTCGCCCCGACCATGATGGCGCCATGGATGTGCTGGTGGTGGTGGACGGGGGGCCCGTCCCCGAGCGACTGGTGGCCCGGGCCCGGCGGCGGGTCGATGTGGCCGCCGGACCGCTGGCCTCGGCGACGGTGGCCGAGCTACGGGCCCACATCCCGCGCTCGATCGGCGTGGTCGGCGCCCCAGCGGCGGCCGCCGAGGTGGCCCGCCAGCTGCACCGCTCCGGGCTACCGGTGACGGTGTACAGCGACCTGCCCGTGGACGTGGAAGCCGGCATCGAAGTCGACCGTATCAGCGATACCGGGCCGCCGATCGACGCGGCTGACTCCTTGCTGGACCTGATCGGCCACACCCCGCTGGTCCGGATGGACCGGATCGGGCGCGACCTGTCCGGGCAGTTGTTCGCCAAGCTGGAGTTCCTCAACCCCGGCGGCAGCATCAAGGACCGACCCGCCTTGGCCATGGTGGAAGCCGCCGAGCGGGACGGCTTGTTGACGCGGGGTGGCACCATCGTCGAGCCGACCTCGGGCAACACCGGGGTGGGACTGGCGATCGTGGCCGCTCGCCGCGGCTATCGCTGCATTTTCACCATGCCGGACAAGATCGCCGGCGAGAAGGTGGCCCTGCTGCGGGCCTACGGCGCCGAGGTGGTGGTCTGCCCGACCGCGGTCGACCCGGAGCACCCCGATTCGTACTACTCGGTGGCCCGCCGGCTGACCGAGACCACGCCGGGCGCGTTCATGCCCAACCAGTACGCCAATCCCCACAACCCGGAGGCCCACGAGCGCACGACCGGGCCGGAGCTGTGGCGCCAATCGGCCGGGCGCATCACCCATCTGGTCGCCAGCATCGGGACCGGGGGGACGATCACCGGGGTGGGGCGGTATCTCAAGGCCCAGAATCCCGCCATCCAGATCATCGGGGCCGACCCCGAGGGGTCGGTGTACTCCGGCGGGCAGGGCCGCCCCTACCTGGTCGAAGGCATCGGCGAGGACTTCTGGCCGGCGACCTACGACCGCCAGATCGCCGACCGGGTGGTGATGGTGTCGGACCGGGACAGCTTCCTGACCGCCAGGCGGGTGACCCGGGAGGAGGGGATCCTGGCCGGCGGCTCGTGCGGCACGGCCGTGTGGGCGGCGCTCGAAGTCGGCCGGGAACTGGGGCCGGAGGCGGTGATCGTGGTGCTGCTGCCCGACTCGGGGCGCGGCTACCTCTCGAAGGTGTACGACGACGGCTGGATGGCCGACCACGGCTTCCTGCGGGGCGCGGGTGGCGCCGGCGACACGGTCGAGGCGGTCCTGGCCCACAAGAGCCGGGGTTCGGCGGTGCCGCCGCTGGTGCACGTCCACCCCAGCGAGACGGTGCAGTCCGCCATCGCCATCCTGCAGGAGTACGGCGTGTCGCAGCTGCCGGTGGTCAAGGCCGAGCCCCCGCTGTCGCTGGCGGAGGTGGTGGGCACCGTCACGGACCGCGGCTTGCTGGAACGGCTGGTGGCCGACCCTGCGGCGGTGAGTCTGGCGGTGCAGTCCGTCATGGGGCCGCCCCTGCCGATGGTCGGCAGCGGGGAGCCGGTGGACGAAGCCGCCGCCCGGCTGGCCGACGGGGCCGCCGTGCTCGTCATCGACGCCGGCCATCCGACGGGGATCGTGACCCGATCCGACCTGCTCGACTTCCTGTCCAGCCCCCGTGGGGGAGGCGCGGCCAGGTGAGCGAGGAGGAGCCGGGGGCCGCCGGGTACGGTTTCGAGACCCGGGCCATTCACGCCGGCCAGGACCCCGACCCCGTCACCGGCGCGGTGGTCCCCCCGATCTCGTTGTCGACGACCTTCGCCCAGGAAGCGGTGGGCAAGCACCAGGGCTTCGAGTACGCCCGCAGCGGCAACCCCACCCGGGCGGGCCTCGAGACCTGCCTGGCCGCCCTGGAAGGAGCAGGCCACGGCCTGGCGTTCGCCAGCGGGCTGGCGGCCGAGGACGCCATCCTGCGCCTGCTCCGCCCCGGCGACCATGTGATCATCCCGGACGACGCCTACGGCGGGACCTTCCGGTTGATCGACAAGGTGTGGGGCCCGCTGGGCATCTCGCACACCGCCGTCGACTTCCGCGACCTCGAAGCAGTGGTCGCGGCCTGGCGGGCGGAAACCCGCCTGGTGTGGGTCGAGACGCCCAGCAACCCCATGCTGTCCATCGTCGACATCGCCGCGGTGGCGACCCTCGCCCACGAACGGGAAGCGATGGTCGTGGTCGACAACACCTTCGCCACCCCGTACCTGCAGCAGCCCCTAGCCCTGGGCGCCGACCTGGTGGTCCACTCCACCACCAAGTACCTGGGCGGCCACAGCGACGTCGTCGGCGGGTTCGTGGCGACCGACGACGCCGGGCTGGCCGAGCGGATCGCCTTCTTTCAGAACGCCGCCGGCGGGGTGCCCGGCCCCATGGACTGCTACTTGGTCCTGCGCGGGGCCAAGACCCTGGCCGTGCGCATGGACCGGCACTGCGCCAACGCCGCGGCCGTGGTCGACCTGCTGGTCGGCCACCCGGCGGTGGCCCAGGTGCTCTACCCCGGGTTGGCGTCGCACCCGGGCCACCTGGTGGCGGCCCGGCAGATGCGGGCCTTCGGGGGCATGGTGTCGTTCGTGGTCGGGGCCGGTGAGGAGGCGGCGTTGGAGGTGGTCAGGTCGACGAAGTTGTTTACCCTGGCGGAGTCGCTGGGGGCGGTGGAATCGCTGATCGAGCATCCGCATCGCATGACCCACGCCTCGGCTGTCGGGTCCCCGCTCCAGGTCCACCCCGGCCTGGTCCGGCTGTCGGTCGGGCTGGAAACTGCCGGCGATCTGGTCGCGGACTTGGCCGCCGCCCTCGAGCAGGCCGGCGGCGCGGGCGGGTAGGGATCCGAGTTGCGGCTGCGGTGCACTGGCTGCGGGCGAGAGGTCTCCGAGTGGGCGGCGCGCTGCCCGGTGTGCGGCCACGACACCGTCGACGCCCTGGTGGCACCGGCGCCCGGCGCCGAGCAGATGAGCCCGCCAGTGGGAGCCGGCGACCGCTCCGAACCCGGCGAACCCGGCCCCCACCTTCCCGCCTCCCGGCCGGCAGCCGCCCCCAGCCGGTCCAGGTGGCAGTCCGTGTGGCCGCGGCGATGGGCCGTCGCGATCGTCGCGGCGGCGGCCCTGATCGCCGGCGGCACCCTCCTCGGTCTGGGCCTGGCGGCGCCGGGCGCCGGGCCAGCGTCGAGCGGGGCGTTGGCCCTGCCGGCGTCTGCCACCGGCGGGCGGCTGGTGGCCCAGGACCCGCAGGGCACCCTGCTGCTCACCGACCCCGACGGGGGCCGGGTGGTGCCACTGTCCAGCCTCGGCGCCTTCGGGGGTGAGGTGGTCGCCCCCGCCCTCGACCGCCGCTACGTCGCCACCCTCCAGGGCCAGGTCCTCGCCGTCAACAACGTTGACGGCCTGGATCAGACCGACTCTCGGCCCCTGACCAAGGTGGCTCCACTGGGGGGACCGGACACGTTCGCCGATGGCGATCGAGCCCTGGTCCTCGTCAAGAGCGGCGAGCAACCGCTCCGGACTGGGACCGTCTCCGTGCTGACCCTGGCCGATCAGCGCACCCGGCTCTTGGGTGTCGCCGACGAAGCCGCCGGCGACCCGGCAGGCCTCGGGGTCTTCCTGTCGGTACCCGCCCCGGACTACCAACTCCAGGCCGGCGACGGCGGCTTCGTCGGCCTCGCCGACTCCGCAGTGGAGCTGCGCGACGTGGGCCGCCCTCCTGTGGTGCTGGCCACCGCCGGTCAGCTCAACGCCGACCTCGGCCAGGTCCCGAGCCAGCCCGTGCACCTGGGCGTGTTCCCGAACCCGGCCGGTGATGCGGTGGCGGTGGTGCTCGACCCGCCGACGGGCGGCGAAGCCAACGTCGGCGTGGTGGTGCTCGACCGGCGGGGAAAGGTGCTGGGCGTCGTCCGTCCGGCCTCGGGCCCGACCGAGTACAGCTGGCCGTCCTGGTCCCCCGACGGGCGTTCCCTCGCCTACCCGTCACACGGCGCCCGCGGCACCACCCTGGTGGTCTGGTCCGCAGGCGGGCACCTGCTCGCCCGCACCGCACCCGACAACGGCGCCGGCTTCGGCTACTGCGTATGGGCCGCGGACGGCTCCGCGTTCCTCTGCCCCACGTTCGAGTCGGCGCAAGCCCGGTGGGATGCGGGTCGGACCCGGGGCGGCCCGTTGTCGTCGGTCTCGGCGCCCGGCACCCCGATCGTGTGGTTGGCGCCGGCGACCGGCCCGTGAATCCCGGCGACCGGCCCGACCGGGCCGGCTACAGCAGCCGCAGCCGGATGGTCTCATCCATGTGGGCCAGACGGGCCAACATGTCGTCGGTGTAGTCGCTGGCGATGTCGGTGATGACGTAACCGACATCACCGCGGGTGCCGAGCGACTGGCCTTCGATGTTGATGCGATGCTCGGCGAAGATGGCGTTGATCGACGCCAACACGCCCGGGGTGTTGCGGTGGATGTGCACTAGCCCGTGTGAGCCCGCCCGCAGCGGCAGCTCCAGGTTGGGCAGATTGACCGACAGGGCGGTGCTGCCCGACCGGATGTACTCGGCGAGCTTGTGGGCGACGAAGGCGCCGATGTCGACCTGGGCCTCCTCGGTGCTGCCTCCGATGTGCGGGGTCAGGATCATGTTGGGGAGTCCCTGGAGCCGCGACACGAACGCCTCGTCGTCGCCGGAGGGCTCCTCGAAGAACACGTCGACGGCGGCGCCGGCCAGGTGCCCCGACTCGATGTGGGTCCGAAGGGCGCCGTGGTCGACCACGAACCCGCGGCTCAGATTGAGGAAGAGGGCACCGTCTCGCATGGCCGCGAACTCGGCCTCACCGAAGAGGCCCCGGTTGTCGGGACGCCCGTCGACGTGCAGCGTCACCACGTCCGCCCAGGCCAGCAGGTCCTCCAGCGTGGCGCACCGGCGGGCGTTGCCGAGCGCCAGCCGGTCGGCGGTGTCGAAAAACGAGACCGACATCCCCAGGCTCTCGGCCAGCACCGACAGTTGCGAGCCGATGTTGCCGTACCCGACGATGCCGAGCCGGCGGCCCCGGACCTCGTGGGCCCCGGTAGCCGACTTGGCCCAGATGCCGGCGTGCATGTCCCGGTTTTTGTCCGTGAGCCGGCGGGTCAGGGCGATGATCTCGGCGATGACCAGCTCGACGACGCTCCGGGTGTTGGAGAAGGGGGCGTTGAACACCGCCACGCCCCGGCGGCTGGCCGCGGCCAGGTCGATCTGGTTGGTACCGATGCAGAAGGCCCCGATCGCCAGCAGGCGAGGCGACTTGTCGAGGACCGCCTCGCTGACCTGGGTGCGGGATCGGATGCCGAGCAGGTCGATCTCCGTGATGCGGTCGGCCAGCTGGCCCTCGCTATACGCCTCAGGTGCCACTTCGACGTCGAAACCCGCCTCCGTGAGGCGGGCGGCCGCGCCGGGATGGATGTTCTCCAGCAACAGGGCGCGCCGGCGGGGGGGACGCTGGTCGGGCATGCGGCCAGGATACTGGTGGGAAAAAGGGTCGCCTGGGCGGGCCCGGCACCCGGCGCCGAAGAGACCGACGTGGGCCCTAGGGCCCGGCGTTGGCGCCGGCTTGCAGGGGATTGAGGTCGATGGTGCCCTGCGAGCACACCGACGACATGAGCCCCGGAGCGACCACGAAATGGGTGTCGTTGGGCGGGGTGATCTCGGTCCCTTGGGCCACCGGCTGGCACGCCCCCGATGGCGCGTCACCCGGTCCGGGGATGTCGGGGCTGAAGCGGGCGGTCGCCGACGCCGAGCCCCCGGGGGCCAGCGTGATCGCCGGCTCGCTCCCCGGCGAGCGCACCACGTGGGTAGGCAGCGGCGTGTCGCTGGCGCCGAGCAGCTGCATACCGACATACCCGAAAGTGGTGCAGGGGGCCGACGAGATGTTGGTCAGGACGACCCGGGCTTCGACGTGGCCGGCGCCGGCGCTCCCAGGGATGACCAGGAAGCTGCCCTTGAGCTTGCTGGCCACACAGCGGGCCACGCCCGGGGTGGTGGTCGTGGTGGCGGCGGCTGCGGTGGTCGGGGGCGCCGCGGTGGTGCTCGGCGTGGTCGTCGGCGTTACGGCGCTGGTGGTCGCCGTCGTCGAGGCGGTGGTGGTGGGGCTGGTCGCCGGTTTGGACGAGCCGCCGCAGGCCCCGGCCAGGAGGACGGCGGACAGGGCCACGAGAGCAGGGGCGGCGCGCACCCCGACAGTATCGCCCGCTGCTACCCCGGCGCTGGTGGCATTCGCCGAACCGCCCGGCCTGGCTGCTCACGGGAGGAATGCCGCGATACCCTGCCCTGGGCCCGCGGCGGCCATCAGACAAGGGGTTTCGACATGCGACATGGGGCACGGTTCTCCCGGCGGGCCGGCAGAGGCGGCCTGGCCCTGCTGGCCGCGGCGGCGGTGACGTTGGGCGCCTGCGGCAATCCCATCGCTCGGATCACCACCGAGCGGGCCGTCGGCAACGCCTTCGGGGCGGTGCTCGCCCAGCCCAGCGTGGAGCTGCAGGTCTCCCTGGGGGTCACCGCCCAGCAGCTGCAGCAGCTGGGCGCCCAGGTCGGCAAGGCCTCGCTCAGCCCCAAGGTGGCGGCCACCATCGCCGCCATGTCCCTCGTACTCGACGTCAACACCGGCCACGGCGAACACCTCAACAGCGCCCAAGCGCGCACCGACCACGCCAACCAGTTCTCGTTCGCGTTGCAGATCGGCTCCTCGGCGCCGGTGGAGATCCGCTACCTGGCCGGGAGCGTCTTCGCCCGCGCCGACGCCTCGACCCTGCTGGGCGACTTCGGGCTGGCCCCCGCCAAGGCCGCCTCCTTCCAGCACGCCCTCCAGAGTGCCAACGCCTACCTCCCGGGGTTGGCGGCGCTCGGTCAGGGCCAGTGGGTATCCGCCCAGACCGCCGCGTTCGCCCCGTTGCTCAACGGGCTGAAGGCCCAGGCGCCGGCCACCACGCCGGCGTCGTCCAAGAAGCTGCTGGATCAGCTGAAGGCCGCCTTTACCAACAACGCCACGTACAGCAACGCCGGCACCCACGGCGGACGCACCGAGTACAACGTGACCGTCGCCGCCCACAACCTGGTCCAGCAACTGTCCGGCCTGGTCCCCTCCTCCATTTCCAGCGTCCCGGGGGCGTCCAGCGCCACCAAGGCACTGGGGAGCCTGGCCAGCAAGATTCCGGCCCATCAGAACGTGGTCCTGCAGGTGTGGGTGAGCGGCAACAAGGCCCAGGAGATCGACGTGGACCTCAACCAGTTCGATCACCAGCTGCCGTTCGCCGTGCCGCTGAAGGTCCTGATCGGCTCCGGCGCCCCCGTCACCGCCCCCACGGGGGCCACCCCGCTGGACGTGTCGAAGCTGTCGACGCTCTTCAGCGGTCTCCTGGGCGGCGGCCTCGGCTCGAGCAGCCAGTCGAGCAGGAGCCCCACCACCGCGGCGGCGTAGGCCGCGCCGTCAGGTGGTGTAGTCGGCGTTGATGCGGACGTACCCGTCGGAGAGGTCGCAGCCATAGACGGTGGCTTCCGCCGGGCCGGTATTGAGCTCGACCTCGATCTCGACGTGGTCGCCGGCCATGATGCCGGCCAGGCGCCGGAGGCCCTCCTCGCCGGGCCGGTTGGGGTACGTCTCGAGATCGCCGAAGCGGATGACGACCCGCTCGGGATCGATGTCGCGATCGTCCCGGCACTTGCCGATGGCCATCGCCACCCGCCCCCAATTGGGGTCGGCGCCGTGCACCGCCGTCTTGACCAGCGGCGAGTTGACGATGGCCTTGGCCACCCGGCGGGCCTGGTCGCCACTGGCGGCGGCGCGGACCGTGACGGTGAGCAGCTTGGTGGCGCCCTCACCATCGCGGGCCAGTTGCAACGTCAGGTCCAGGCACACCTCGCGTAGGGCGACGGCCAGGGCGGCTTCGCTGACCGGCCCCGCGGCCCCATTGGCGAGCACGACCGCCGTGTCCGAGGTGGAGGTGTCGGTGTCGATGCTCAGGCAGTTGAGCGTCTCGTCGACCGCCCGTCGCCACAGGCCATCCAGGATGTCCGCGTCGACGGCGGCGTCGGTCAGGACGAACGCCAGCATGGTCGCCATGTCCGGTTCGATCATGCCGACCCCCTTGGCCATTCCGACGACCGACGCCGGCCCAGCCTGCTGCACCGCCGTCTTCGGGACCGTGTCGGTGGTCATCATGGCCCGCGCCACGTGCACCGCGTCGGCGTCGAACGCCGCCCGGCTCAGCCCGGCCAGGTGGGGCCGGAGCAGGTCCATGGGGTAGGGCCGGCCGATCACCCCGGTGCTGGCGATCAGCACCTGGTCGACCGGCACGGCGGCGGCGGCAGCGACCGCCGCGGTGACTTCCTCGGCGTCGCGGCGACCCTGCAGGCCGGTCGCCACGTTGGCGTTCTTGGCGATCACGACCACCGCCCGAGCCCGGCCGGACGTGGCCCGGGGGCGGCTGAGGGTGACGCTGGGCCCCTCGAACCGGCTCTGGGTGAACATCCCGGCGCTGGCGCACGGCCGGGTCGAGACGATGACGGCCACGTCGTCGCCCTCGTCGCGCAGGCCGGCGTGTCCGGTGTAGGCGATGAAGCCACCGGGCAAGGGCAAGGATGGCATCCGGAGATCATTCCAGGTCTGCCCCCCTGGGCCGAGTTGGCGGGCCCGGGTCGCGACGCGAACAGTGGTCAGAACTGGCCGCGGCTTCCGGCGAGTTCTGACCACTATCCGACCGCGCCAGGCGGCGCCGGTGCTACAGGTTGCTGCTGTCGAGTTGCTCCAGGCAGCGGCGGATCTCCGAGGCGCGGAACCGGCGATGACCACCCAGCGTGCGGATGGCGGTGATCTTTCCCGCCCGGGCCCAGCGGGTGACGGTCTTCGGGTTTACGCGGAAAAGCGCGGCAACTTCCGCCGGAGTGAGGAGTGCGTCGGGGTGGGTGTCTTCGGCCATGGTCTACGTTTCCTTCCAAGTGTCCGTTTCCGCACCCAACGTACGAGAAGACCGGGCTACGGCACATGACGCGAGTGGGCCATTTTTCCGGGCAATTCGGACTAGTCAGCCGAAGTGCACCCGGCGGCGGCCGGGGACCAATTCGCCGACGACCCGGGCGTCCCGACCGGCACCGGTCAGGATCTGGACCGCTTCGCCGGCGTCGCCCGGAGCCACGGCCACCACCATTCCGAGCCCCAGGTTGAACACCCGGGCCATCTCGTCGTCGTCCACCCCACCGGCGGCCTGGATCTCGGCGAAGATGCGGGGCCGGGGCCAACGGTCCGGATGGAACACCGCGTCGAGGTCGTCGGCCAGGACGCGGGGAACGTTGCCGGGGAGGCCGCCGCCGGTGACGTGGGCGATGGCGTGCACCTCGACCGCCTCCAGCAGGGCCAGGACCGCGGGGGTGTAGATCACCGACGGCCGCAACAACTCGTCGGCCAGCGTCCAGGACCCGGCGCCCGGCCACGCCGGTCCGTCGAGCGGACGGCCCGCGACGTCGAGCAGGGCCCGGCGGGCGAGCGAGTACCCGTTGGAGCGCAGGCCGGGCGAGGCCAGGCCGATGAGGACATCGCCCGCGACGGTGCGGGCCGGGCCGTCGACGATGGCGTCGTGTTCGACGATGCCCACCGCGAAACCGGCCACGTCCAGCTCGCCGGGGGCGAGCAGGCCGGGGTGCTCAGCGAGTTCGCCGCCGACGATGGCGCACCCGGCCGTGCGGCAGCCCGCCGCGATACCCGTCATCACCGCCCGGACCTGGACGGGGTCGACCCGCCCCAGCAGCTGGTAGTCGAGGAAAAAGAGGGGCCGGGCTCCGCAACAGACCAGATCGTCGACACACATCGCCACCAGGTCGATCCCGACCGTGTCGAAGCGCCCGGTGGCCATCGCCACCGCCATCTTGGTGCCCACGCCGTCGGTACTCGACACCAGCACCGGTCGGCGGTAGCCGGGCGGCAGCTCGAACAAGCCACCGAACCCCCCGATCCCGCCCAGCACACCGGGGCGGTCCGCGGTTGACGCCACCAGCTCCCGCATGGCCTCCACGGCCCGGTCCGCAGCGTCGATGTCGACCCCGGCCGCGGCGTACGTGAGGCCGCGGGGTCCCGTCTTTTTCCGGGGGATCCTCAGCCAACGGGCGCGATGACCGGCGACTCGCGGCCCAATGTCACCGGGACTTCGTCCGGGTAGGTACCGGTGAGGCAGGCGTCGCAGAAGCCGGCGCCGGGCGCGCCCGTCGCCTCTTTGAGGCCTTCGAGGCTGAGGTAGGCCAGGCTGTCGGCGCCCAGGTAGTCGCGGATCTCCCCCACCTCGAGGTTGGCCGCGATGAGCTCGGCCCGGGTCCCGGTGTCGAGTCCGTAGTAACACGGCCACCGGTAGGGCGGCGACGAGATCCGCAGGTGGACCTCGGCGGCCCCCGCTTCTCGCAGCACGCCCACCATGGCCCGGGTGGTGGTGCCCCGCACGATGGAGTCGTCGACGACCACCAGGCGCTGACCGGCGATGGCGCCGCGCAGGGGGTTGAGCTTGCGCCGCACCCCCTGGGCCCGCTGGGCCTGGTCCGGGACGATGAACGTCCGGCCGATGTACCGGTTCTTGACCAGCCCTTGCCCGTAGCGGATGCCGCTGCGGCGGGCGTACCCCTCCGCCGCCGGCAGGCCCGAGTCGGGCACGCCCATCACCATATCGGCGACCGTCGGCGCCTGCTCGGCCAGCAGTTCGCCCATGCGGATGCGGGCGCTGTGCAGCTCCTGGCCGTAGAGGCGGCTGTCAGGGCGGGCCAGGTAGACGAACTCGAACAAGCACAGCTTGGGGTCGATCTGGGCGGCGGGCCAGGGCCGCAGCGAGCGGGGGCCGTCGGCGTCGATGACCAGCAACTCGCCGGGGTCGAGTTCGCGTACGAAGTGGGCGGCAGTGATATCGAGCGCCGGCGTCTCCGACGCCAGGACCCACCCCTGGTCGAGCTTGCCCAGACAGAGCGGACGGAACCCGTGCGGGTCGCGCACCGCGATGAGCCGCTCGTGATCGAGCAGGACCAACGAGAACGCTCCTTCCAAGACCGGCAGGACGGCCAGGAGGGCCGCGACCAGGTCGACGTCGGGGTTGGCGTCGAGGTGGCGGACGAGCAACTCCGCGATCAGATCGCTGTCGCTGGTCACCGTCCCCGGGAGCATCCCGATCTCGGCCGCCAGCTTCTCGGTGTTGGTCAGATTTCCGTTGTGACCGAGCGCGAACGCGATCGGGTCCGGCCGTCCGACCCCCGGTGTCGTCGGCGTGGACGTGCGGTACACCGGCTGGGCGTTGTGCCAGGTGGAGGTTCCGGTCGTCGAGTAGCGGGTGTGGCCGATGGCCATGTGGCCCTGGAGGCCCGCCAGGTTGCGCTCGTTGAAGACGTTGGTCACCAGGCCCATGTCCTTGACGACCATCATCTCCTGGCCGTCGCTGACCGCCATCCCGGCCGATTCCTGGCCACGATGCTGCAGGGCGTACAACCCGTCGAAGGTGAGGTGGGCCACCTGGCTGCCCGGGGCGCGGACTCCGAAGACCCCGCACGCCTCCCGGGGGGCGTCGTGGATCACAGCCAGCTCGTCGGGGGGCACGCGCTCCATTCTCTCACGCCGCGAGGTGATGGCGGCGGTCTCCCTCACGCCCGGTCCGGGGTCCGGGGTCACACCGGGGTGGGCACGTCGCCAGCGAGGACGCCCAGCCGCTGGGGGAGCGCACCCCGCCAGGCCTGGACGGCGTCGGTGAGCGAGAGATCGAGGAGTCCGTCGATCACCAGGCGGTCGCCGCCGGCCCGGCCCAGCCGAGCCCAGCGGATACCGGCGGCGGCGGCCCGGGCCTCGACCGCGGCCAGGCTGGCGGCCGGCACGCTCAGGACGACGCGGGAGGGCCCCTCCCCGAACAGGGCGTGGTGATCCGGGATCCCACCGACCTGGAATCCCACCTCGCCGCGGACGGCCATCTCGGCCAGGGCCACCCCGACGCCGCCGTCGGACACGTCGTGGACCCCGTCGACGAGGCGGACGTCCTCGCCGGCGGCGGCCGCACCGGCCAGTTCGGCCACCAGCGTCAACAGCTGCGCGTGGCGACCCAGGTCCAGGGCCGGCAGGCGGCCGCCCCGGTGGCCGTGCAGGTCGACGGCCCAGCGGGAACCGGCCAACGAGGTGTCCGCCTCCGTCCCGACCAGGAGGATGTGGCTGCCGGCGACCAGCCGGACGCCAGGGGCGGAT
Source organism: uncultured Acidimicrobiaceae bacterium (assembly GCA_963702305.1). Classification (GTDB taxonomy): domain Bacteria; phylum Actinomycetota; class Acidimicrobiia; order Acidimicrobiales; family Palsa-688; genus PALSA-693. The sequence continues at coordinate 45,813 of CAVPBX010000003.1, forward strand.
CGTTCGAGCTGATCCACCAGGCCCAGCGTGCCCACGACGGGCGTGGGGTCGATGTCGCGGCCCCGGCTCTCGTTGTACAGGCTCACGTTGCCACCTACGACCGGCACCGACAGCGCCCGGCAGGCCTCCGCCATCCCGTCGATGGCCTCGGACAGCTGCCACATCACCTCGGGATGCTCCGGGTTGCCGAAGTTGAGACAGTTGACCAGCGCCACCGGGCGGGCCCCGACACACGCGACGTTGAGCGTCGACTCGGCGACCACCAGGGCGGTACCGGCGCGCGGGTCCAGCGAGCACCAGCGGGCGTTGCCGTCCGTCGACAACGCCAGACCCCGGCGCGGCTCGCCGGCCGGACTGGCCACGCCCGGGCCGGCGAGGCGCAGCAGGGCGGCGTCGCCCCCGGGCGCCTCAACTGTGTTGAGAAACAGTTGGTGATCGTATTGGCGGTACACCCACGAGGGGTCCTCGAGCAGCGCCAGCAGGTCCGTCCCGCAATCGTCGGGGGCCGGCAGCCGGCCCGGGTCGTCGGCCTGCCGGGTCGCCCGGTCCGCCGGCGGCGCCATCGGCCGGTGGTACAGCGGGGCGTCCTCGTGGAGCGTTACGGCTGGGACGTCAGCGAGCACCTCGCCGTCCCAGCCGTCGAGGATGCGGAGCCGGCCCGAGCCCGTCACCCGGCCGACGACGGTGGCGCGCACCTCCCACCGCCGGCACACCTCCAGCACCCGGTCCGCGGCCTCCGGCGTGACGATGGCCAGCATGCGCTCCTGGCTCTCGCTGGTCATCACCTCCCAGGGCTCCATGCCTGGTTCGCGGCGAGGGACGGCGCGCACGTCGACGTCCATGCCGACCCTGCCGCGCGACGCGGTCTCACTGGTGGCACAGGTCAAACCGGCGCCTCCCAGGTCTTGAATTCCGATCACCAATGACTCGTCAAGAAGCTGTAGGCAGGCTTCGATGAGCCGCTTTTCCTCAAATGGGTCGCCCACTTGCACGTTGGGTCGCTTGGCTTCTTCGACCGCCGCGTCGGAACCAAATCCGGCGGATGCCAGGACGCTGACGCCGCCAATCCCGTCGCGCCCAGTGGTGCTGCCGAGTAACACCGCCAGATTTCCCTCACCCGATGCTTGGCCGAGCACGAGACGATCAATGGGTAACACGCCACAACACAACACGTTGACAAGCGGGTTGTCCGTGTAGCAATCGTCGAACATGATCTCCCCGCCGACCGTCGGCACTCCGACCGAATTTCCGTACCCCGAGATTCCCGCGATGACGCCGGTCGCGATCCAGCGCGAGCGGGGATCAGAAGGTGGACCAAAGCGCAATGGATCCATGAGGGCGATCGGGCGGGCTCCCATGGTGAAGATATCCCGGAGGATCCCACCGACACCCGTCGCCGCGCCCTGATAGGGCTCGATAGCCGAAGGGTGATTGTGGCTTTCGATCCGCAATGCGATCGCCAATCCGCCACCGGCGTCCACCACTCCGGCGTTCTCGCCGGGGCCTACCAGGACCTGCGCCCCTTCGCTCGGCAACCGCTTGAGATGAACCCGGCTGGACTTGTACGAGCAATGCTCACTCCACATGACCGCATACATGGCCAGTTCGAGGTAATTGGGGTCCCGACCGAGCAACCGGACAATCGATTCGGCCTCGTCGTCGGTGAGCCCAAGGGCCCGATGGATATCGCCGTCCATGACCCCGAAGCCTACCGGCCGCGTGCCATGTTGCTATCCGAACAAATGAATGTGCGATACTGACGCAATGGCAACGAAAGCAACATCCCGAAAAGCGGCTGCACCGAAGGCCAAGCGAGTCAAGTCGACGATGTCGGTGGAACACAAGCAAGCTCTTGCGGTTGGTCGGGAAGAGAGTCGTGCGGTGCGTCGATACCTCGAAGCACTGGAGGCCCACAAGCCCAAGCGGGGGCGCAAACGGACGGCGGAAGGCATCCAATCCCGGCTGCGCCAGATCGATTCTCGGTTGCCGAATGCGGACGCTCTCTCCCGGGTGCACTTGGTGCAAGAGCGCATCAACCTGCAGACCGAACTGGCGTCGAGGGATGACACCGTTGACCTCAAATCGCTGGAAGACGCCTTCGTCGGCGCGGCGCGCGGTTACGGCGAGCGAAAGGGCCTGACCTACGCGGCGTGGCGGGCAGCCGGCGTGGATCCGACCATCCTGCGCCGGGCCGGCATTCCCCGCACCCGGAGCTAGGGCACCGGCGGAGCCGGGCGGTCCGGCCCTCGGGGCCGCAGGCTGGCGACCGCCCCTGCCGCCCTCCGCCCCTTCCTAGGCGGCGCTGGGCGTCCCGGTGGCACCGGCGGTCGCCAGCAGCGCGCCCAGGAGCACGAGCCCGTCGGTCGAGCCCAGCAGCGGGTCGCTGGCTCGTTCCGGGTGCGGCATGAGCCCGACGACGTTGCCGGCGCCGTTGCAGATTCCCGCGATGTCGTCGATCGAGCCGTTCGGGTTGTCGACGTACCGGAGCACGATCCGCCCCTCGGCTCGCAGTTCGGCGAGGGTGCGGTCGTCGCAGGTGTAGTTGCCCTCGAAGTGGTTGATGGGGACGCGCAAGCGCGTCCCGATCGGCACCCGCTCGGTCAGGGCGCTGCGGTCACTGGCGACCTCGACGGCGACCGTCGTGCACAGGAAGGTCAGGCCGCGATTCTTCTGCAGGGCGCCCGGGAGCAGGTGGGCCTCGGTGAGGACCTGGAACCCATTGCAGATGCCGACGACCGGCCCGCCCCCGGCCGCAAAGTCGGCCACCGCGGCCATGATCGGCGAGAAGCGGGCGATGGCGCCGGGCCGGAGGTAGTCCCCATGGGCGAACCCGCCGGGCAACACCACCGCGTCCACCCCGTGGAGGCGGGAATCGGCGTGCCACACGATCGACGCGTCGGCGCCCAGCCGGCCGAGGGCCTCCACCACGTCGTGCTCGCAGTTGGACCCAGGGAAGAGCACCACCCCGACGCGGGTGGTCATGCCACGGACTCCACCGTCACCGTCGAGTCCTCGATCACCGGATTGGTGAGCAGGCGGCGGCACAGCTCGTCGGCGTCGGCGCGCGCCGCCGTCTCGTCGGACGCGTCGACCACAAAACGGAAGGCCTTGCCGGTCCGCATCCCCGACACCCGGACGAAGCCCAGAGCCGGCAGGGCCCGCTCGATGGTGGCGCCCTGCGGGTCGGCGATCCCCGGTCGCAGCGACACCTCGACCAGGACCGAGAAGCGGGTCACGTCCCAGCTCCGGGCCAGTCGGCGAACCGCCGGCCGGTCAGCCGCTCGTACGCGGCCACGTAGCGGTCCCGGGTGGCCTGCACGACCTCGGGAGGCAACGCCGGCGGGGGCGGCGTCTTCCCCCACCCGGTGGCCTCCAGCCAGTCGCGCAGAGGCTGCTTGTCGAACGCCGGCGGGGTCCGGCCCGGCTCCCACTGGTCGGCGGGCCAGAAGCGCGAGGAGTCGGGGGTGAGGACCTCGTCGCAGATCGCCAGCTGGCCGTCGATGACGCCCAGCTCGAACTTGGTGTCGGCGATGATGATGCCCCGGGCCGCGGCCAGCTCGGCCCCTTGCTGATAGGCCGTCAGGCTGATGCGGCGAGCCTCCTCGGCCAGCTCGGCGCCGGCCAAGCCGGCCGCGGCCTCGAAGGAGATGTTTTCGTCGTGGCCGGCCGTGGCCTTGGTCGACGGGGTGAAGACCGGCTCGGGGAGCCGCTCGGATTGCCGCAACCCCGCGGGCAGGGGCTGGCCGTGCATGGTCTGTGACCGTTGGTACTCCGCCCAGGCGGAGCCGGATAGGTAGCCGCGGACGATGCATTCGATCGGCAGCATCTCGGCCCGCCGGACGACCATGACCCGGCCGTCCAGGCGGGCGGCGGCCGCGCCATCGGCGGCCGCGACCGCGGGAGGTACTTCGAGGCTGACCAGATGATTGGGCGCCACGCCGGCGAGGTGCTCCACCCAGAAGGCGGTGATGGCCGTGAGGACTCGGCCCTTGTCCGGGATGGGCTCCGCCATCACCACATCGAACGCCGACATGCGGTCGGACGTGACGAACAGCAGGTGCTTGTCGTCCAGTTCGTAGATGTCGCGCACCTTGCCCGAGGCCAGGTGACGCAGGGGCACGTCACTCATGCGCTCTCCTCTCCGCTCGCTACTTCAGCCATTGGGACCGGTATTCGGCGAGACGGGCGGCCAAGCCGTCGTCGCTCACCGCCAGGATCTCGACCGCGAGCAAGGCGGCGTTGACGGCGCCGTCGATGGCCACCGTCGCCACCGGTATTCCTCTCGGCATCTGCACCGTCGAATAGAGAGCGTCGACGCCGCCAATGGCGCCACCCGAAACGGGAATCCCGATCACCGGCAGCGTGGTCTGGGCGGCCACCGCGCCAGCCAGATGGGCCGCCATACCGGCCGCGCAGATGAGGACGCCGTAACCGTCTGCGCGCGCTCCGGCCGCGAAGGCCGCCACCTGGGCGGGCGTCCGGTGGGCGGACATGACGTGTTCGGTGGTAGCCACCCCGAAGTCCCCCAGGGTGTCGAGGGCGGCTTCCAGTTTCGGTCGGTCGTTGGCCGAGCCCATCAGCAGGGCGACCTTCTTGCTCATGCCGCGTCGCCTTCCGAGGCGGCCCGCGCGATGTCCCGCCGGTAGGTCATGCCGGGCCAGGCCAGCCGGGCCACCCCTTCATAGGCGCGCTCGCGGGCGGCTGCGATGGTGGCGCCGGTGGCACCCACACCGAGGACCCGACCGCCGGCGGTCACCAGCCCGGCGCCAGCCCCGCCGGCCCCCACGCCGGCCGCATACAACTCGATGCCTTGCAGTTGTCGCACCTCCTCGATGCCGTCGATCCGTTGACCGAGCTGGGGAGCTTCGGGATAGCCCGGAGCGGCGACGACGACACACACCGAGGCGTCCGGGGCGAACTCCGGAGGGCTCACGATATCGAGTTTTCCTGCGGCCGCGGCCGCCAGGGTGGCGGCCACGTCGCCCTGCCACCGGGGCAGCACCACCTGGGTCTCAGGATCGCCGAAGCGCACGTTGAACTCCAAGATCCGGGGGCCGTCGGGCGTCAGCATGAGGCCGGCGTACAGCACGCCGCGGTAGTCGATGCCGCGGTCCCGGAGGGCAGCCAGGGTGGGGGTCACCGCCACCTTGAGCACCTCATCTACCACGCCGGGGCCGGCGCCCGGCACGGGCGAGTACGCCCCCATGCCCCCGGTGTTGGGTCCGCGGTCGCCGTCGCCCGCCCGCTTGAAGTCCTGGGCCGGCGCCAGCGCCCACGCCCGCTCCCCGTCGCAAATCGCCATGACGGACACTTCCGGTCCGGTCAACGCCTCCTCGATCACCACCCGGCGGCCGGCGTCGCCGAAAGCGGCCCCCGACAGCTTGGCCGTGACGTCCGCGGCCGCGAGCGCCAGATCATCGGTCACCAACACGCCTTTGCCGGCCGCCAGCCCGTCGGTCTTGACCACCCACGGCCCGGGCAACGACCGCAGGAACTCGACGGCGGGCCCGGCAGCCGCGAACACCCCGTAGGCCGCGGTCGGCACGCCGGCCTCGGCCAGCACGTCCTTCATCCAGGCCTTCGAGCCCTCCAGGCGGGCCCCGGCCGCGCCGGGACCGAACACGGCCCGACCGGCCGCCCGCAACCGATCGGCGAGCCCGTCCACCAGCGGGACCTCCGGGCCGATCACGTACAGGTCGGCGGCCACCGACTCGGGCGGCCCGGCGACGCAGCGGACCCCGAGCGCAGACATACCAGGGTTGCCGGGACATACCACCACATCCGCAGTGCGGGCCAGGGCGATGGCCAGGGCGTGTTCCCGGCCGCCGCTACCCACCACGCACACCCGGCTACCCCGGCCGTCCGGCACCTAGGGCCCAAACCTGACGAACTGCTCGCGGCCCGGGCCGACGCCGACCAACTTGATCGGCACCCCGACCTGGTCGGCCAGGAAGTGCACGTAGTCCTTGGCGGCGGCCGGCAGGTGATGCAGCTCCGTGGCGGCCGAGGTGTCGACTCCCCACCCCGGCAGATCCTCGTAGATCGGGGTGGCCTTGTGCAGCACCGTCTGGTGGTACGGCAGGTATTCGTAGCGTTGCCCGTCACACTCGTACGCCACGCAGACGCGCAAGGTCTCGAAGGTGTCCAGGACGTCCAGCTTGGTGAGCGCCACCTCGCTGAGGGAGTTGAGGCGGGCGGCCTGGCGCAGCATGACCGCATCGAACCAGCCGGTCCGGCGCCGCCGGCCGGTGTTCGTCCCGAACTCGTGGCCCCGTTCGACGAGCACCGCGCCCAGTTCGTCGGTGAGCTCGGTGACAAACGGACCGGACCCCACCCGGGTGACGTAGGCCTTGGCGATCCCGATCACCGAGGTGATGTCGCGGGGACCGATCCCGGCCCCCACGCAGGCGCCGCCCGCCACCGGGTTGGAGGAGGTGACAAACGGGTACGTGCCGTGGTCCAGATCCAGGAAGGTGGCCTGCGCCCCCTCGAGCAGGACGTGCCCGCCCTCTTCGAGGGTTTCGTGGACGATCCCGACCGCGTCGCCGATGAGCGGGGCCAGAGCGGGGGCGTACTCGTCGAGGTACCGGGACGCGATGTCGTCGGCAGACAGCGGCAGCCGGTTGTAGATCTTGGCCAAGACCAGGTTCTTCTCCTTGAGGACCACGTCGAGTTTCTCGCGGAAGATCTTGGCGTCGAGGAGGTCCTGGACCCGGATCCCCACCCGGGCGGCCTTGTCCGCGTAGGCCGGACCGATGCCCCGCTTGGTGGTACCCAGCTTGTTGCGGCCCAGGTGCCGTTCGGTGAGGGCGTCGATCTCCTGGTGGTACGGCATGATCAGGTGGGCGTTGCCCGACACCCGGAGCCGGCTGCAGTCGACGCCGCCCGCGGTGAGCTTGTCCATCTCCGCCAGCAGCACCCCAGGGTCGACCACCACGCCGTTGCCGATCACCGGCGTGATGTGGTCGTAGAGGATCCCGCTGGGCAGCAACTGCAGGGCGAAGGTCTCGCCGTCGACCACGATGGTGTGCCCGGCGTTGTGGCCGCCCTGGTAGCGCACCACCACTTGCATTTCCTTGGCGAGCAGGTCGGTGAGCTTGCCTTTGCCCTCGTCGCCCCACTGGGTCCCGACTACGACGGTCGCGCTCATCGGTCCCGTCCTGCCGGCTCGCTCACCGGATCAGCATAGTGGCGACCTCGGCCGAGCCGGATATCCCGGCGAGCTCGCTATCCCCGGTCGCCGGATGGCGGACCGCTAGCTTGACCCCCAAGTGGCCACGCCCGTCGAGCACTGGAAGGACGAGCCCGAGGATCAGGACTTCCCCGCGGCCGAATCCTATCTGTCGTTGTTGATGGAGCCGGTCGCCGCCAAGAAACTCGTCAAGGACCTCCGCCGCGTCGGCGGCGTCGCCCACTACCACGCCAAGGACATCCTGCGGGCCAGCGACCTGGCCCTGCTGCCGCCCGACAATGTGCACGTCGCGGGCGATCTGACCAAGGTGAAAGCCGGCAAGAAGCTGTCGCCGGTGCTGCTCGTCCGCGGTGAACCCCTCGTGGTCGCCGACGGCTACCACCGGGTGTGCGCCAGCTACCACCTCGACGAGAACGCCGACATTCCGTGCCGCATCGTGTCGCGGACCTGAGGGCGCGTGTCCAGCACCGACCTGGCCCTGCTGGCCCGCGTCGCCACCGGCTTCGCCCTCGCCTACATCTTCGGCTTCGAACGCCAGCTGCGGGGGTCGCCGGCCGGGGACCGGACCTTCGCGTTGGTCGGGGCGGGGGCGGCAGCCGTCACCGCGGTCGCGGCCCGATCGTCGCCCCAGGCCATCGCCGGGGTGGTGACCGGGGTGGGCTTCATCGGCGGGGCCGTCGTCCTGCACCGGGAGGGTGGGATGATCAGCGGCGTAACGACCGCGGCGACCATCTTCGCGGCCGCCGCCATCGGCCTGGTGGTGGGCTTCGGGCACCTGCTGCTCGGCGCCATCACCACGGCCGGCCTGCTGCTCACCTTGGAATTGCCGCACATCCCGTTCCTGCGCCGCTTCGACGCCCGTAACTTCAGCGCCCGGTTCGAGAACGATCCCAACCCGTTGGCGCCCCCAGCCCCGCCGCCGGACCAGACCGACCGGTAGCACCCGGCCCCGCGACTAGCGCAGGACCAGGTTGTCCTCGGCCGCGGGCGACGAGCCATCCGGGACCGAGGTCGACAGACCCTCGCCGGTGAGCACCGGCCCGCTGCCGAGGGGCGCGTCGACCACCACGGTGTCGCCCTCGCGGTAGCGGCCCTCCAGCAGGGCCAGGGCCAGCGGATCGCTGATCTGGCGCTGGATGAGGCGCTTGAGGGGCCGGGCGCCGTACACCGGGTCGTAGCCCCGGCGGGCCAACCAGGCCTCGGCCGCTTCGGTGACCTCCAGCTTGAGCCGCCGCTCGCCGAGCCGGCGAGCCAGATCGCGCAGCTGGATGTCGACGACCGCTTCCAGGTCGTGCTCCGTCAGGGACCGGAAGTAGACGATCTCGTCGATGCGATTGAGGAACTCCGGCTTGAAGGCGGTGTTCAGATCGCCGTGGTGATTGGACGTCATGATCACCACCGCGTTGCTGAAGTCCACCGTCCGCCCCTGCCCGTCCGTGAGCCGGCCGTCGTCGAGCACCTGTAACAGGATGTTGAAAACGTCCGAGTGGGCCTTCTCGATCTCGTCGAGCAGCAGCACCCCGTACGGCCGGCGGCGCACGGCCTCGGTGAGCTGACCGCCCTCGTCGTAGCCGACGTAGCCGGGAGGCGCCCCAACCAGGCGGGCCACGGAATGCTTTTCCATGTACTCGGACATGTCGATGCGCACCATCGACCGCTCGTCGTCGAAGAGAAACTCGGCCAGCGCCCGGGCCAGTTCGGTCTTGCCCACCCCGGTGGGGCCGAGGAACAGGAAACTGCCGATCGGCCGGTTGGGATCAGACAGTCCGCTCCGGGACCGCCGGATGGCGTTGGCCACCGCTCGGACGGCTTCGTCCTGGCCGACGACGCGCTGGTGCAGCACGTCTTCCATGCGGACCAGCTTGGCCACCTCGGCCTCCAGTAGCCGGCTGACCGGGACACCGGTCCACTTGGACACGACTTCTGCCACGTCCTCCTCGTCGACCTCCTGCTTGAGCATCTTCTGGTCCGCCTGCAATTCGGCGAGCCGGGCGATGGCCTCGTCCAGGCGCCGCTGCAGGTCGGGCACCTGCCCGTACTGGATCTCCGCCGCCTTGGCCAGGTCGCCGTCGCGGGTGAAGCGCTCGGCTTCGCCGCGGGCCGCTTCCAACTCCTGCTGCAGGACCCCGATGGCGTCGGAGGCTTCTTTCTCGTTGCGCCAGCGGGCGTTGAGCGCCGCCGACTGCTCGCGCAGGTTGGCCAGCTCCTCGTCCAGCTTGGCCAGTCGCTCCTTGGAGGCCTGGTCGGTCTCCTTCTCCAGGGCCAGTCGCTCGATCTCCAGCTGGGCCATGCGCCGATCGACGACGTCGATCTCGGTGGGCTTGGACTCCTTTTCGATCCGCAGCCGGCTGGCCGCCTCGTCGATGAGGTCGATGGCCTTGTCCGGCAGGAAGCGGCCGGTGATGTAGCGGTTGGACAGCACCGCGGCTGCCACCAGCGCGGCGTCCTGGATGCGGACCCCGTGATGGACTTCGTAGCGCTCCTTGAGGCCGCGCAGGATGGCCACGGTGTCCTCGACCGAGGGCTCCCCCACGAACACCTGCTGGAAGCGGCGCTCCAGGGCGGCGTCCTTCTCGATGTGCTTGCGGTACTCGTCCAGGGTGGTGGCCCCGATCAGGCGCAGCTCGCCGCGGGCCAGCATCGGCTTGATCATGTTCCCGGCATCCATGGCCCCCTCGGCCGCGCCGGCGCCGACGATGGTGTGCAGCTCGTCGATGAAGGTGATGACCTCGCCCTGGGCGTCGGTGATCTCCTTGAGCACCGCCTTGAGCCGCTCCTCGAACTCGCCGCGGTACTTGGATCCCGCCACCATCGACCCCAGGTCCAGGGCCAGGACCCGCTTGTTCTTGAGGCTGTCGGGCACGTCGCCGGCCACGATGCGATTGGCCAGGCCCTCCACGATGGCGGTCTTGCCGACGCCGGGCTCACCGATGAGGACGGGATTGTTTTTGGTGCGACGGGAGAGGACCTGGATGACCCGCCGGATCTCCTCGTCTCGCCCGATGACGGGGTCGAGCTTCCCGCTGCGGGCGTCGGCCGTCAGGTCCCGGCCGTACTTCTCAAGGGCCTGATAGGACTCCTCCGGGTTGGCGCTGGTCACCCGGTGGCTGCCGCGCACCTCGCGCAGGGCCGCCAACAGGTCGTTGTGGGAGACGCCCACCAGGTCGGCCAACGCCAGCAGGAGGTGCTCGACCGACAGGTACTCGTCACCGAGGGTCTGGCGCTCCTGGTCGGCCCGGGTGAGGACGTTGGTGGCTTCCCGCCCCAGCTGCGGATCGCCGCTCCCGTAGCTGCGGGGCAGCTTGCCCAGCAGATCCTCGGCCTTGTTGCGCACCGACAGCGGGGCCACCCCCACCCGCTCCATGACCGGCAGGGTGACGGTGCCCTCCTGGCCCAACAGGGCCGCCAGCAGATGGGCGGGTACCACTTCGGGGTTGCTCCGCTCCTTGGCCGCCTCGGCGGCGGCTCGGAACGCCTCCTGGGTTTTCGCGGTCCATCGGTTGGGATCGAGCGCCACGACGAGCTACTTTCTCTCTACGAGTGAGGGTAATAGAAAACTTGATAATCAGTATATCAACTCTGCGCGGTGACGGCCGGCGGTGCCGTCACCTGCGGGGGCCGGGCAGCCACCGGGCCGGGGAATTTTTCACCGGCACCAGCTCCCGGCGGTATTGGCGGTGCGTCCGTTCGACGTCCGCCGCGGCCTGGCGGCGGGCCGCCTCCAGCTCGGCTTGCAGCCGGGCCACCTCGCCTTCCAGCTCGATCACCCGGCGCACCCCCTCCAGGTTGAGGCCGGCGGTGGTCAGGTCCTGGATCCGGCGCAGCTGGGCGATGTCCCGCTCGCTGTACCGACGGCTGCCGCCCACCGTACGGGCCGGGTCCAGCAGGCCCTTGCGCTCGTAGATGCGCAGCGTCTGCGGGTGGACGCCCGCCAGCTCGGCGGCCACCGAGATGACGTAGACCGCGCGTGTCGTCGGGCCGGTCGGACGGTCGATCATCGTCCACCCCATCGGTCTGATCGGAGCGCCTCACCGTCGATGAGCGAACCGAGGGTCTCGACGGACTCCCGAACCTCCTCGCTCAGCTGTTCGGGCACGGCCACCTCGATGGTGGCCAGGAGATCGCCGACCCCTGACGAGGCGGGGACGCCCCGGCCCCGGACCCGCAGCGTCCGGCCGGACTTGCTGCCGGGCGGCACCTTGACCGTGACCGGACCGTCGAGGGTCGGCACGCTCACGTTGGCGCCCAGGGCGGCTTCGGGGAAGCTCACCGGCACGGTGACGGTGAGGTCCTTGCCCCGGCGCCCGAACACCGGATGGCGGTCGGTGTGGACGACCACGTAGAGGTCGCCGGGTGCGGCACCGCCGCGTCCCGCGCCGCCCCGTCCTTTGACCCGGATGCGCTGGCCATCTTCGACGCCGGCTGGGATCCGGACCTTGACCTGGCGGGCCCGGTGCTCGACGCCCAGGCCGTGGCAGGTCGGGCAGGGGTGCTCGACGCGCATGCCGGTGCCGGCGCAGGCCTGGCACGGCTGGCTGAACGAGAAGAGGCCCTGGTTGTCGTTGATGACGCCCTGCCCGCCGCACACCGGGCACACCACCGGGGCGGTGCCGGGCGCGGCGCCAGTGCCCGCGCAGGTGTGGCAGACCGCTTCGGAGGTGACGTTGACGGTGGTGGTGATGCCGTTGACCGCGTCGAGGAACGACAGGTGCAGGCTGGTCTCCAGGTCCTGCCCCCGCTGGGCGCCCATGGTCGTGCCGGCCCGGGTCCCCCCGGCCCGGCCGGCGCGCCCGCCCCGGCCGAAGATGTTGCCCAGCAGGTCGCCGAGGTCGTCGACCCGGAAGCCGCCGGTGAAGCCACCGGGGCTGGGCCGGCCGCCCGCGCCGGCGAAGGGGTTCCCGGCGGGCCCCAACCGGCGCACGTCGTCGTACTCCTTGCGGCGCGCTTCGTCACCGAGCACGTCGTAGGCGGCGGAGATCTCCTTGAACCGGTCCTCGGAACCGGGGTTGGCGTCGGGGTGGTACTGCTTGGCGAGCTTCCGGTAGGCCCGGGCGATCTCCTTGTCAGTAGCGGTGTCGGACACCCCCAACACCTTGTAGTAGTCCTTTTCGAACCACTCACGCTGGGGTGCCATGACCGGTCACCCCCTCACTTTGACCATCGCCGGGCGCAGGACCCTTCCCTTCCACCGGTAGCCGGCGCGCAGCACCTCGGCGACCTCGGGGCCGCCGTCGGTGTCGTCGGGCTCGTGGGCGACGGCGTCGTGCAACGTCGGGTCGAACGGGCCGCCGCTGGGGTCGATGCGCTCCAGGCCTTCTCGCTCGAGCACGGAGGAGAGGGCGCCCATCACCTGCTTGACGTCCTCACCCCCGCCGTGGGCCAAGGCCAGATCGGCGGTGTCGAGCACCGGTAACAGCTTGTCCACCAGCAGTTCGGCGGCTCGCTCGAGATGGTCGGTCTGTTGTTTGATCATGCGCTTCTTGTAGTTTTCGAAATCCGCCTGAAGGCGGATGAGGGCGTCGCGATACTCGTCCCGCTCGCGTGTCCGCTCCGCGAGGGGATCGACTTCTGGCGCCACCTCGGGTTCGTCGGAATCCGCCGGCGCCGCCGCCGGTGCCGGCGCCTCGGCGGACGCCGGGGCCGTTACCGCCGACTCGGCGTCCGGCTCCGGCGCCGCGTCAGCTCCCCGGGGCTCCGGTCCCGGGCCACCCGATCGCTCCTGGCTTTCGCCGGGGCGATCGGGGGCGTCGTCACCGGAGCCCGATGACGTCGACGTCATGCCCCGTGGCCCTCGTCCACGATCTCGGCGTCGACGACCTCGTCGTCACTGCCAGGGCCCGAAGCCCCTCCAGCCGCGCCGCTCCCGCCGGCGGCCGAACCGCCGCCCCCGGACGCGTCCGAGGCGCCCGCGGCGGCCCCGGCCTGCTCGTACAACTGCTTGCCGAGTTCCTGCACCCCGACCGCCAACTTCTCGGTGGCCGACTTGATGGCCTCGAGGTCACTGCCGGCCAGGGCCTCCTTGAGGGTGCCCAGGTCCGTCTCCACCGCGGCCTTCTGGTCGCCGGAGAAGGACGCGGCCTGCTCCTTGAGCATCTTCTCGGTCTGGTACACCAGGCTGTCGGCCTGGTTGCGGACCTCGGCCTCCTCCTTGCGGCGGCGGTCGTCCTCGGCGTGCGCCTCGGCGTCTCGGACCATGCGGTCGATGTCGTCCTTACCGAGCGAGGACTGACCGGTGATGGTCATCGACTGCTCCTTGCCCGTGGCCCGGTCCTTGGCGGCCACGTGCACGATGCCGTTGGCGTCGATGTCGAAGGTGACCTCGATCTGCGGCACGCCACGGGGCGCCGGCGGTAGGTCGACCAGCTGGAACTTGCCGAGCGTCTTGTTGTACATCGCCATCTCCCGCTCGCCCTGCAGCACGTGGATCTCCACGGAGGGCTGGCCGTCCTCGGCGGTGGTAAAGACCTCGGAGCGGCGGGTGGGGATGGTGGTGTTGCGCTCGATCAGCTTGGTCATGACGCCGCCCTTGGTCTCGATGCCGAGCGACAGCGGGGTGACGTCGAGCAGCAGGACGTCCTTGACCTCGCCCTTGAGCACCCCGGCCTGGATGGCCGCGCCCACGGCGACGACCTCGTCGGGGTTGACGCCCTTGTGCGGCTCGCTCCCGGTCATGGTCTGCACCAGTTCCTGGATGGCCGGCATGCGGGTGGACCCGCCGACGAGCACCACGTGGTCGATCTTGGACTTGGTGAGCCCTGCGTCGGAGATGGCCTGCTCGAACGGGCCCCGGCAGGCGTCCACCAGGTCGGCGGTCAGCTCCTGGAACTTCGACCGGGTCAGCTTGAGGTCGAGGTGCTTGGGGCCGGTGTCGGTGGCGGTGATGAACGGCAGGTTGATGGTCGTCTCCTGCACCGACGACAGCTCGATCTTGGCCTTCTCGGCGGCCTCCTTGAGCCGCTGCAGGGCCATCTTGTCGGCGCCCAGGTCGACGCCGTCGGTGTCCTTGAACGACTTCACCAACCAGTCGATGACCCGCTGGTCCCAGTCGTCACCACCGAGGTGGGTGTTGCCACTGGTGGACTTGACCTGGAAGATGCCCTCGGAGATCTCCAGTACCGATACGTCGAAGGTGCCGCCGCCGAGGTCGAAGACCAGGACCGTCTGCTCCTCTTCCTTGTCGAGCCCGTAGGCCAGGGCGGCCGCAGTGGGCTCGTTGATGATACGCAGCACTTCGAGGCCGGCGATCTGGCCGGCTTCCTTGGTCGCGGTGCGCTGGGCGTCGTCGAAATAGGCCGGCACGGTGATCACGGCCTGGCTGACGGTGTCGCCGAGGTAGCTCTCCGCGTCCCGCTTGAGCTTCTGCAGGATGCGCGCCGAGATCTCCTGGGCGTTGTAGCGCTTCCCGTCGATGTCGATGTGCCAATCGGTCTCGCCCATGTGACGCTTGACCGAGCGGATGGTGCGGTCCGGGTTGGTGATGGCCTGCCGCTTGGCTACCTCACCCACCAGGACTTCGTCGGACTTGGAGAAGCCGACGACGGACGGCGTGGTGCGCGCCCCCTCGGCATTCGGGATGACAGTCGGCTCGCCCGCCTCGAGGACGCTGACGACCGAGTTGGTGGTGCCGAGGTCGATACCGACGGCCTTAGGCATGGAATTGCCTCCGTGAGTGCTAGACGATCAGTGAACTGACACCATGATAGCCAAACTTGAGTGCCATTGACTCAAGAATCCTAGGTGATGAGGGCGGCGTTGTCACGTCGGGGTGCCTTCAAAACGGCGGCCCGGCCGCGGCGTGGTTGATCCGCTGCCGTGGTGCGATTTGTATCTGTGGTGCACCTATGTGCATCTCATAGACATAAGTGCACCATCGATACAAATCGCACCAGGCGCGGGCTGGGTCAGCTGGGGAGGAACCGGGAGGCCAGGCCCCCGCCCGGCCCCCGCCCGGCCCCCGCCGGCGACCCCCGGCCCCGGGCGCTCAGTCCGCGGTGGCCATGGTGACGATCGGCTGCACCAACGGCGTGCCGCCCTCGGAGCCCTCGAAGGGCACCCCGAAGGTGAAGACACCGCCGTCAGCGGCCGCCATCCGGTATCCACCATGGGCCGCCGAGGCGCTGACGATCGGCGCGACCAGACGGATGTTGCCGGTGCTGCCGAGGAAGGGCGCGCCCCCGAAGGTGAAGACCCCCCCGTCGCGGGCGAACAGCCAGTAGCCCTTCCCATTCGGGGTGGCCGCCCCGGTCACCACCGGCTGGTTGAGCCGGGTGTTGCCGAGCGAACCCCGGAAGTGAGCGTCGCCGAAGGCAAACACGCCACCGTCGGCGGCGATCAGGATGTAGCCGCCACCGTCGGCGGAAGCGAAGCCGCCCACGATGGGCTGGGCGAGTCGCAGGTTGCCCAGCGATCCGTGGAAGGCGGCCTTCCCGAAGCTGAACACCCCACCGTCCCGGGCGAACAGCCAGTAGCCGTCACCCTGGGGCCGCGCCGCCATGGCCACGATCGGCTGGGCCAGCCGCAGGTTCCCGAGCGAGCCGTGGAACCCGGCCCCCCCGAACGCGAACACCCCGCCGTCGCCGGCCGCCAGCCAGTAGCCCTTCCCGCCCTGCACCCCGGCCGCGGCCACGATGGGCTGGACCAGGTGCACGTTGCCGAGCGATCCGAAGAAGCGGGCGTTGCCCTCGGTGAAGACGCCACCGTCGCCGGCGAACAGCCAGTACCCCTGGGTGTCGTCGTACGGGTTCACGGTGGGCAGGGGTGGCGCCTCGGGCGCGATGTCAGAGTCCTGGAAGGTGCCGTTCTGGTCACCGGGGACGGCGTCGTAGGCCAACCCCGCGAACCAGCTCAACGTGCGGATGGCCCCGAAGCACGACGAGGGCATGCTGACCGAATACACCGGGTGGGTGGCTTGGCCCAGGTTGGCGCCCAACCCGGGGCACGCCAGCGGCCCGAAGTGCAGGCCGCCCTGGTTGTCGACGGTCACGGTGAGGGCCGCCACGTGGGTGGCGCCGTTGGCCGGGAATGAGGTGATGCCGGTGAGGGTGCGGGCACCGGGGCGGCCAAACACGAACAGGAAGAAGGTGTTGGGGTTCTGCCAGCCGGGGTCCACCGTCGGATCGGTGTACTGCTTCGGTGTCAGCGTCAGCCGCAGGGTGCTGGGCGAGTAGGAGGCCGACGTCCCGGTGACCGCGGCGCGCGGCTCGGCGACGGGGGTGCCGTTGATGTCGGTGGGGTTGCCGGGCTGGGTGACCGCCGCGGTGTTGGCGGCGTGCACGGTGCCGGACGCCCGCACGCCGGACGCCGGCGAACTGAACGCCCCCGCCATGGCCGCCACGTGCTGCGACCAGGCGGCCCCGCCTGGCCCGCTGCTCGTCGCCGCCGGGCCGGCGCTCTGCGCCCCCGCTGAAGGCACACCAAAACCTGCCACCAGCGCCAATGCGGCGACCGCCGCGAAAGGTGATCGAAGCCGTCGCATGTTTACCCCCGCCGTTGATTTGTGCGGTGAGTGTAGGCGCGCCCGCCCGGCGGCACAACGGTTTACCCGCCAGTAGGCTCCGTCGCCGTGGGGACCCTCGTGCTCCTTCGCCATGGCCAGAGCCAGTGGAACCTCGAGAACCGCTTCACCGGTTGGTGGGACGTGGATCTGTCCGCGCAAGGTGAAAAGGAGGCCCGCTCGGCCGGCACCCTCCTCACCAACGAGGGGATCGCCGTGGACGTGGCCCACACCTCGGTGCTGACCCGAGCCGTCAGGACCCTCAACCTGGCGCTGGAGGAGATGGGCCGGCTGTGGATTCCGGTGCGGCGCCACTGGCGACTCAACGAGCGCCACTACGGCGCCCTCACCGGGCTCGACAAGGCGGAGACCAAGGCCCGGTTCGGGCCGGAGCAGTTTCTGGCCTGGCGGCGCAGCTACGACACGCCCCCACCGCCGATGCCCGCCGGGGACGAGTTCGACGTGCGGGGCGACCCGCGCTACGCCGGGCTCGCCCCCGACGTGGTCCCGGCCACGGAGTGCCTGGCCGATGTGGTCGTCCGGCTGCTGCCCTACTGGCAGGACGCCATCGCGCCCGACCTCCTCGCCGGCCACACCGTGCTGGTCGCGGCCCACGGCAACAGCTTGCGCGCCCTCGTCAAGCACCTCAACGGCATCTCCGACGCCGCCATCACCGGGCTGGAGATCCCTACCGGCGTCCCGATCGTGTACCAGCTCAACGCCGAGTTGGCGGTGATCAGCGAGCGGGCACTCGGCGACCCCGAGGCCATCGCCGCGGCCGCCGACGCGGTGCGCCACCAGGGCGACCGCTGACGGTTGGCGGATTGGCAGATTGGCGGCGCAACCGGTGTGCCGTCCCGGGCCGCCGGCACCGAACGTAGGCTCACTCGATGAGTGCTGAGCCCGTGGGTGGTGGGCCGATGGGTAGTGGACCGCCGTCGCTTCGGGCCACCCGGCTGGCCCTCCTCGACGACCGGGGGTTGACCGGCAGCCGGTGGTGCCGCCGCTACGCCGGCGCCGCGGACGCCTGGCTGCAGACCGTGTTCCTCCAGGCCACCGGCGGCGACGACAAGGGCGTGGCCCTGTTGGCTGTCGGCGGGTACGGGCGCCGGGAGATGGCCCCCGGCAGCGACTTGGACCTGCTGCTGGTCTACGACCGGAAAGGTCGCATCAAGGCGGTGGCGGACGCCATCTGGTATCCGGTGTGGGACACCGGCATCCACCTCGACCACAGCGTGCGCACCCCCAAGGAGGTGCGCGCCGCCATGGACGGCGACATCAAGGTGGCACTCGGACTGCTCGACGCCCGGCGGGTCGCCGGTGACGAGCGGCTGGCCGACTCGGTGTTGGCCCGTGCTCGCGAACAGTGGAAGACCCGGGCGAGCAGGTGGCTGCCGGCTGTCGACGAGGTCACCCGCCAGCGCCATGCCCGTTTCGGTGACCTGGCGTTCCTGCTCGAGCCGGACCTCAAGGAGACCCGGGGCGGCCAACGGGATCTGCACCTGCTGCGATCCCTGGGTGGCGTGGTCCCCATTCTGGCGACCGTGCTCGACGATCCCGAGCTCTGGGAGGCCGGTGAGACGCTGGCGGCGGCGCGGGTGGAGCTGCACCGGGGCACCGGGCGCTCGACGAACACCCTGCTGCTGCAGGATCAGGACGCGGTCGCGGCCGCCCTGGGGTACGGCGACGCCGATGTCCTGATGGCCGATCTGGCCGGAGCCGGCCGGGCCCTGTCCTGGGTCAACGACGACGGTTGGCGCCGCCTCGAATCCTGGCTGGCCGGTCCGGCGGGGCGCAGCGCGGGACGGGACCACCCCCTGGAGCCGGGCCTGGTGCTGCGGGACGGTGAGGTGACCCTGGTGGCGGACGCCCCAGTGGCCACCGACGCCTCCCTCGCCCTGCGGGCCGCGGCCGCGTCCGCGGAGCTCGACAAACCCATGGCGCGGAGCACCCTGGACCGGCTCGCCGCCGAGGCCGTCGGCCCGGAGGGGATCTGGCCGCCTGACACCCTGCAGGCCCTGCTCCGGCTGCTCGGGGCGGGGCGCCCTGCCATCGCCGCCGTCGAGTCGCTCGACCAGCTGGGGATCTGGCTCCGCTACCTGCCCGAATGGGCGCCCGTTCGCAACCGCCCGCAGCGCAACGCCTACCACCGTTACACCATCGACCGGCACCTGCTGGAGGCGACCGCCCAGGCCGCGGTCTTGACCCGGAGGGTCAACCGGCCGGATCTGCTGCTGCTCGGGGCCCTGCTGCACGACATCGGCAAGGGCCGGCCCGAGGATCACACCGAGCTGGGCATCAGGGTCGTCCGCGACCTCGGGCCCCGGCTGGGTCTGGCCGAGGTCGACGTGGCCACCCTGCAGACGATGGTGCGCTACCACCTGCTGCTGCCGGAGGCCGCCACCCGGCGCGACCTCGACGATCCCACGACGGCGGCGACGGTGGCCGCCGCCGTGGGCGACCGCGACACCCTCGAGCTGCTGGCCGCCCTGACCGAAGCAGACAGTCTGGCCACCGGACCGGCAGCCTGGGGGCCGTGGAAGGCGGGCCTCGTCGCCCGGCTGGTGGAAGCCACCGCGGCCACCCTGGCCGGCCGGCCCGAGCCGGACACCCGGACCGGGACCCTGAGTCCCGACCAGCAGGCCCTGCTGGCCGCCGGCGAGCTGCAAGTCCTGGCGGACGGCAGCCGGCTGACCGTGGTCGCACCCGACCACCCGGGCCTGCTGGCCACCGTCGCCGGGGTGTTGACGCTCTCCAGCGTGACCATCCGGTCCGCCACCACCCTGTCGGACCCCGACACGGGCATGGCCCTGCTGCGCTTCGAGGTGGCGGCCGCCTTCGACCGGCTGCCCGACTGGCACGCCGTCCGAGCCGACATCCAAGCCGCCCTGGAAGGCCGCATGGCGCTGGCCGCCCTGCTCGAGGAACGCGAACGACACTACGCCCGGTACCGGCGGGCCTCGACGCCGGGGGTGCCGGGACCGGCGGTGCACGTGGACAACGCGGCGTCGGCGACGGCGTCGGTGGTGGAGGTCCGGGCGCCCGACCGGGGACCGGTGCTCTATCAGGTCACCCGGGCGTTGACCGAGTGCGGCCTGACCATCAGCCGGGCCCTGGTCAACACCCTGGGCGCCGAGGTCATCGACGTCTTCTACGTGCAGACCGTCGACGGCGGCCAAGTGGTCGACCCGACCGCGCAGCGGCACCTGGTGGAGCGCGTCGAGGCCGCGCTCTGAGTCTCAGTTGTCGAGCTTGTTGTGCTTGTGCCACAGCCCCATGGCGAAAAGGAACCAGCCGCCGGCGATGACCAACCACAGAATGGCGTCAGTCGTCTTGCCGTTGGTGGCGAAGATGATCGCCACCCCCACGCCGACCAGCGACAGCAAGAGGAACGCCCGCCACACCCAGACCGACCGGACGAAGCGGGAGTCCTCCAGCGAGAAGTCCTTGTCGTCTTTCACTGCCGGAAGGGTAGCCCGGGGGTGGCGCCGCGTCGCTGCGGCACCACCCCCAACGGCGTCAGACCGCATCAGCGCCGGTTTCACCGGTGCGGATGCGGACCACGTGGTCGGTGGACGTCACCCAGATCTTGCCGTCACCGATCTTGTCGGTCTTGGCCGCCTTGACGATGGCATCCACGATGGTGGACACGGCCCCGTCGTCGACGAGTACCTCCACCTTGATCTTGGGCGTAAAGGCCACGGTGTACTCAGCCCCGCGGTACACCTCGGTGTGGCCCTTCTGGCGGCCGAAGCCCTGGACCTCGGTGATCGTCAATCCGGTTACCCCGGCTGCTTCGAGGGCCTCCTTCACCTCGTCGAGCTTGAAGGGCTTGATGACAGCGGTCACGAGCATCATCGGGCTTCACCTGTCTCGATAGTCGAACCTGACGGCCCCGGTGACGCGTCCGGCACAGCACCGACCAGGACGCCTGGCTCCACCCGAGAGTAACCCTCGTCAGGCGGGTAAGCCTCCTCGTCGTGGACGGCGAGGTCGCCGACCTCCAGCTCGTCGTCCGGCATCCGCAGCGGGGTGAAGATGCTGATCACCTTGAGGATGATGAACGTCATGATGGCGTCGTAGACGATGATCGTCAGGGCCGCGAACAGCTGGATGAAAAACTGGTGGCGGTTACCGTAGAGCCAGCCCTTGAACGATAACGGTGACCCGTTCGAGCTGGCATACACCGTCACGCTGGGGTCGGCGAAGATCCCGACCAGGAGCCCGCCCGTGAGCCCGGCGAAGCCGTGGGTGTACAGCACGCCCAAGGCGTCGTCGACGTACCTGAGGGTGATGGGCTGGAGGTAGGTCCAGGCGAACCACACGACGGTGGAGGCAATGATGCCGACCCACAGCGCCCCGGAGCCGCTCACGTAACCGGCGCAGGGGGTGATACCCACCAGGCCGCAGATCATGCCGTTGACGGCGCCGAGGAACGTGGGTTTCTTGGACTTGCTGAGGAACATGTCCCAGATCACCCAGGTCAGCAGGGCGGCGGCGGTGGCGGCGTTGGTGTTGATGACCGCGGTGGCGGCGTCAGCGCTGGAGAAGTACGGGTCTCCGCCGTTGAAGCCGTTCCAACCGAGCCACAGGATGCCGGCCCCGATGGAGACCAGCGGCAGGCTGTGGGGCACGAACTTGGCCCGGTCCCGGGCCAGGCGGGGTCCGATCAGCCAGGCCGCCACGAATCCCGAGGTGCCGGCAGCCAAGTGGATGACGTACCCACCGGAGTAGTCGAGCGCGCCCTCGTGGGCCCAGTAGCCACCGCCCCACATCAGCATGGCGTTGACGGTGTACACGAAAGTGCACCACAGCGGCACGAAGATAAACCACACCTTGAACTTGATGCGCCCGAGCACGCTGCCGAGGAACAGCAACGGGGTGATGGCCGCGAACACAAACTGGAAGTAGGCCAGCGCGGGCGACGACATCTGGAGCGGGACCGCCGTGCCGATCGGCAGGGCGGCCTGCCCGATCTGGGCGTGGCCGGCGTTGATCGACTCCGGGTGTCCCACGAAGTTGTTGAAGAAGTTGTAGAAGAAGTTGCTGCCGTATTTGAACGACGAATTCGGGTAGGTGTTCGGGGTCCCACCTCCCATCGGCGACCCGAAGCCCATCTTGTAGCCCCAGAGCACCCAGACGACGAGCACCCCGGAGAATCCGGTGAAGGCCATCATCATGGTGTTGACGGCCCACTTTTTCGGGACCAGACCGGCATACAGCACGGCCAGACCCGGCAGGCTCATCAAGCCGACGAACGTGGCGGCGGTGAGCTGCCAGGTGTTGTCGCCAGTGTCGAGGTAGTTGGGGTCCGAGCAACTGACTGCACCGCTCGACGACTTGGCTATCTCGTTACCAACGTATGCGACGTTCTTGCCGCAGACGTTTGCCGCCTGTAATACGGTCGTCACCAATACGGACAAGTAGCCCCCTCCTTCTAGGGTCGGGTGGATGGGCACGGCTTACCGAGCCCAAAACCGAGGGTGAGGCTACGAACCGCATGTTTCCCGACCTTGTCCGTTGTGTTGCTCACGCGTTAACAGCCCGACCCCAGATTGCGGCGAAATGGCTATGGAACGGCGAATCGTGCCGGCTTGGCAGCCAGTATGTACAGTTCGCCCATGGCCGCTGACCGCAAGTTAGAACACCTGTCCAACGTCCAGATGTTCGCGTCCCTCAACAAGAAGGAACTCCGCCTGATCGCCAGGGTGGCGGACGTGGTCAAAGTGCCGGCGGGGACCGAGATCGTCACCGAGGGCTCGGTCGGCCACGAGTTCTACCTGGTCCTCTCCGGCGAGGCCTCGGTGCGCCGGAACGGCCGCAAGGTCACCACCCTCGGACCGGGCCGGTACTTCGGTGAGCTGGCCCTCCTCGACCGCGGGCCCCGCTCCGCCACCGTGGTCGCCGACACCGACATGGAGTTGGCGGTGATCGGCCAGCGGGAATTCCTGAGCGTGCTCGACGAGGTGCCGGCGCTCGCCCACAAGTTGATGGTCAGCATGGCGGCCCGACTCCGGGACGCGGACACCAAGGCCGTTTCGCACTGACCGGCGGCCGGCGGCCTCAATCGGGCGCGCCGGCCCCTTCGCCCGCGGCCGGCCCGGCGGGCGCCGACAGCGACTGCTCCAGCAGCTGGGCCACGTCCACCACCCGAATGGACTCGGCGGCGGTCCCCTCGGCTTGGCGGGCCTTGGTGGCGTCGTCGAGCATGATCAGGCAGTACGGGCAGGCGGTGGAGATGACGTCGGCGCCGGTGCCGAGCGCCTCGTCGGTGCGGTTGACGTTGATGCGCTTGCCGACCCGCTCCTCCATCCACATGCGGGCCCCGCCGGCGCCACAGCAGAAACCGGTCCGGCGGTGGCGGTGCATCTCGGTCACCTCGACCCCGGGCACGTGGTTGAGCACGCCGCGCGGTTCGTCGTAGACCTCGTTGTGCCGGCCCAGGTAGCAGGGGTCGTGGTAGGTCACCTTGCTGTCGACCGGCGACGACGGCTGGAGTTTGCCCTCGGCCAGCAGCCGCTCGAGCAGCTGGGTGTGGTGGAGCACCTCGAAGTCGCCCCCCAGGGCCGGATACTCGCGGGAGATGGAGTTGAAGCAGTGGGGGCAGGACGCCACCACCTTCTTGACCTGGGCCGCCTTCAGGGTCTCGATGTTGGTCTGGGCCTGGGTCTGGAAGAGGTACTCGTTGCCCAGCCGGCGGGCCGGGTCGCCGGTGCACGACTCCTTGGGCCCCAGCACCGCGAAGGACACGCCGGCCAGGTGCAGCAGGCGGGCGATGGTCTGGGTGGTCTTGCGGGCCCGCTCGTCGAGGGCGCCGGCGCAGCCGACCCAGAAGAGGTACTCGACCTCGTCGGGGATGGTGCCGGTGATGACCGGGACCTCGAAGCCGAGCCCGGCGGTCCAGTCCAGCCGGTGGCTCTGCCCGAGGCCCCACGGATCACCCTGGTTTTCGATGTTGCGCAGCATGGTGCCGGCCTCGGTCGGGAAGCGAGCCTCCATGAGGACCTCGTAGCGGCGCATGTCGAGGATGGTGTCGACGTGCTCGATGTCGACCGGGCATTGCTCGACGCACGCCCCGCAGGTGGTGCAGGACCACAGCACGTCATCCTCGATGACGTCCGGGACCAGGCGCTTGGCCGCCACCCCGTCGTCAGGGACCTTGCCGCCGTCGGTCTTGGCCGCGGCCAGCAGCTCGGGGGCGGCCGCGAAGAGCTGCTCGCGGAGGTCCATGATGAGCAGCTTCGGCGACAGCGGCTTGTCGGTGGCCCAGGCCGGGCACTGGTCCTGGCACCGGCCGCACTCGGTGCAGCTGATCAGGTCGAGGCGCTGCTTCCAGGTCAGGTCGGTGATCTGACCGGTCCCGAACACGGTGTCCTCGGTCATGTTCTCCGGGTCCAGGTCCGGGGTGGAGCCCAGCGGCCCCAGAGCCTTGGGCCGGCGGGAGAACAGCACGTTGGGCTCGGACACGAAGATGTGCAGGTGCTTGGAGTGCAGCACGATCACGAAGAAGGCCCAGATCACCGCCAACTGGCCCAGGATGAAGATGGTCTCGAGGTGCATATTGGCCGGGTGCCCGAAGCCGGAGAACGCCCCCCCGATCGCCCGGGAGGCGAAGGGCCACCACGACTTGCCGTAGGGGAAGTCGCCGGTATTCACCTGGGCGCCCCGGTAGAGCAGCAGCGTGGCGATGACCCCGAAGATCATGGCCAGCACCAGCCAGGCCGCCCCGGTGTGTGACCCGTAGAACCGACTGTTGCGCTGGCGGCGGGCCGGCGCCTGCCGCACCCGGATGACGGCGAAGGTGGCCAGCGCCACCAGGATGGCGACGGCGAAGAAGTCCTCGACGAAGCCGAGGGCCCGGCCCCGACCGAAGCCCGGAATGAAGAACTTCTTGTCGAACAGGTCGCCGTAGGCCTCGATGATCGTCAGCAGCAGGACGACGAAGCCCCAGAAGGTGAAGAAGTGGGCCAGCCCCGGGACGGTCCGCCGCAGCAGCTTGCGCTGGCCGAACACGTCCATGAGCTCGGCCTTGATCTGGGCGGGCAGGTCCCGCATGCGACCGGGGGCCGGCTTGCCGGTCGAGACCAGCCGGAAGAGGAACCATCCCCGCCAGGCGACGATGATCAGCCCGACGGCCGTCACGGCGAGTCCGATTGCGATTCTCAGGGCCACGAGTTCCTCCACGCTGCCGAAGCTCTGGCGCCCCCCGGGGCTCGGGGCGAGCGGGGCGCACGGCGACGGGTCACCATAGTCCGTGGTCCAAAACGGGCACGAGATCGTCGCGCCTCAGTGTGTACCCAAACCTCCGGTGTGACGGTCGAGGAAGGAGTACACGTCGCTCAGGTCGACGCCGGGGTGCGGGCTGAACACCACGGTGTCGGTCGGCAGGCCCGAGACAAAGTGACTGTGGTCCCGCGCCGACGGCCACGCCACCCCCTCCCAGCGCCCGAGGGCCTCGCTCGACGGGCGCCGGCAGCACCGCGGATCGGGGCAGCGCGACACGGCCCGCCGGGCGGTGTCCGAGCCCCGGAACCAGTGGGCCGCGCTTTCGACCGTCCCGATCGTCACCGCGTCCCCCGCTCCCGCTCCACCCCGATATGGGTGGCGCACCAGAACGTGCCGGCCACGGTCTCGGTGTACTGGTAGTGCAGGGAGTAGGAGTCCTCCGACTCGAAGGCCTGGCGCGAGCTCCACCACCGGCACAGGCCCTGGCCCTCGATGGTGCCGTCGACGTCGGAGGGGAGGAGGACCCCGTCATTTTCGTAGGCCTTCCACAACAGCCCCTCGGGGTCAGATCGCTGGAAGTGCACCGGGATGTCGAAGTGGCGGGTGATGAGGTTCGTCAGCCGGTGGGCCGCCATCTCGTAGGAGATGTAGAAGCTCTCGTTGAGGTCCTCGACCGAGATGTCCTCGCGGGCCTTGGCGTCGGCCAGCATGCGCACCACCGCCCGCTCCGGGGCCAGCAGGGCGCCGGCGAAGTAGTTGGCCTCCACCCGCTGGCGCACGTAGCCCTCGAAGTCCACCGGCTCACGGTGGCCCAGGGCGAAACGGCCGAGGGTCTGGGCGATCACCGACCGGGCCGAGCGCATCCCGCCGGTCAGGTTGCGCTGGGGGACGTAGATCACCCGGTGGCGCAGGTCGCTGATGGAGCGGGTGGACGGCGGCAGGTCCTGGACGCGGGCGATGGTGAAGCCGTAGTAGGCGGCCAGATCGGTCAGGTGCCGCTCCGACACCGCCCCCGGGCCGCCGTAGCCGATGGCACCCAGGGCCTGGCCGGCGGTGCGCTCGATCTCCTCGAAGTAGTTGTCCCGCTTGCGCATCTCGTCGCGCATGGCCGAGTTGGCCGCCCGGGCGCCCCGCTCGCCGGCATCGCCCACCTGGGCCGCCGCCGGGTGTGACGACAGCTCCCGGACCCGGTCGTACAGGGCGACCAGGTGCTCGAGGGCGGCGTCGTCCAGCCGGGCGGTGGGGCGCAGGTACGGCAGGCGCAGGGCCTGGTAGCCGGGATCTTCCTGCATATGGGCCAGGGCCACCTCCAGCTCGGCTCGGCGATTGGGCGCGGTGGCCGCCAGCAGGTCGGCGGGGCGGCAGCCGAGGGCCCCGGCCAGTTCGTTGACGGTGGACAGGCGAGGCTCCCGGTGGCCGTTCTCCAGCTGCGAGAGATAAGAGGACGGGCGCCCCACCTTGGCCCCGAGGGCGTCCAGGGTCATCCCGGCCTGGCGCCGGTAGTGGCGGAGCCGGTGGCCGAACACCAGTGGGTCGAGCGATTCGGAGGCCATACGCACTGAAAGTTTCTCACTTCTTCACACCAGGCGCAACCCCTGAGGATGTTCGAATCGACAAGACGGCCGATCTTTCCCATACTAAGCGGTGTGCCCCCCGACCTGAGCGCCATCGACGCGACGCCCCATCCGGCCGCCGAGCGGGTTCTGACCCCCGAAGCCCTGGCCTTCGTGGCCGGCCTGCACCGGCACTTCGACGCCCGCCGCCGCCAGCTGCTGGCGGCCCGGGCGGAGCGGCAGGTCCGCTTCGACGGCGGCGAGCGCCCCGACTTCCTCCCCGAGACCGAGGACATCCGCAACGGCGGCTGGACCGTCCCCGAGGCCCCCAAGGCGCTCGCCGACCGGCGGGTGGAGATCACTGGCCCCGTCGAACGCAAGATGATGATCAACGCCCTCAACTCCGGGGCCCGGGTGTTCATGGCCGACTTCGAGGACGCCAACTCCCCCACCTGGGACAACGTCATGACCGGCCAGGTCAACCTCCAGGACGCGGTGCGGGGCGCCATCGAGCTGGTCACGCCGGACAAGACGTACCGGTTGGCCGAGGAGACGGCCACCCTGGTGGTCCGGCCCCGGGGCTGGCACCTGCCCGAAAAGCACCTCACCGTCGACGGCGAGCCCGTCAGCGCCAGCTTGTTCGACTTCGGGCTGTACGTCTTCCACAACGGCCGGGAGGCCCTGTCCCGCGGCTTCGGCCCCTACTTCTACCTGCCGAAGCTGGAGGGCCACCTCGAGGCCCGCTTGTGGAATGACGTCATGTTCGCCGCCGAGGACGCCCTCGGTCTGGACCGGGGCTCGATCCGGGCCACCGTGCTCATCGAGACCATCACCGCCGCGTTCGAGATGGACGAGATCCTCTACGAGCTGCGGGACCACATCTGCGGGCTCAACGCCGGCCGGTGGGACTACATCTTCAGCGTCGCCAAGCGCTTCCACACTGATCCGGCCTTCGTCCTGCCGGACCGGTCGCTGGTGACGATGACGTCGCCGTTCATGCGGGCGTACTCCGAGCTGCTGGTCAAGACCTGCCATCAGCGAGGCGCCCACGCCATCGGGGGGATGGCCGCCTTTATCCCCAACCGACGCAAACCCGAGGTCACCGAGGCCGCCCTGGCCAAGGTCACCGAGGACAAGCGCCGCGAGGCCGGCGACGGCTTCGACGGCACCTGGGTGGCCCACCCGGACCTGGTGGCCACCGCCCAGGCCGAGTTCGACGCCGTCCTCGGCGACCGGCCCAACCAGCTGGACCGGCAGCGGCCCGAGGTGCACGTGGGCCCGTCCCGCCTGCTGGACGTCACCCGGCCCGCGGACGGCATCACCCGGGCCGGCCTCGACACCAACCTCTCCGTCGGCCTGCGCTACCTGGCGTCGTGGTTGTCCGGCACCGGGGCCGCGGCCATCGACGACCTCATGGAGGACGCCGCCACCGCCGAGATCAGCCGCGGCCAGGTCTGGCAGTGGGTGCACCACCACGTGACCCTGGCCGACGGCACCCCGGTGACCCCGGAGTTCGTCCGCCAGCTGCTGGACGAGGCGGTCACCTCGCTCCTCGAGGCCGGCCAGGACGGCGCCGTGCTGACCCAGGCCCGGGCCGTGTTCGAGCAGGTGGCCCTGGCCGACGACTTCCCGACCTTCCTCACCCTGCCCGCCTACGAGTTGCTCCCGTGAGCGGCGTTGCTGAC
Source organism: uncultured Acidimicrobiaceae bacterium (assembly GCA_963702305.1). Classification (GTDB taxonomy): domain Bacteria; phylum Actinomycetota; class Acidimicrobiia; order Acidimicrobiales; family Palsa-688; genus PALSA-693. The sequence continues at coordinate 73,962 of CAVPBX010000003.1, forward strand.
GTCGCATCTTCCCCGACATTGAAAGGAACCCTTCCTCCCATGACCACCCCGTTCGACACTGCGGTTGCCGATCTCGAGCGCCAGTGGGCCACCGATCCCCGCTGGCGGGGGGTCGAGCGCCCGTACTCGGCCGCCGACGTGGTCCGCCTGCGCGGCTCGGTCCCGGTGGAGTACAGCCTGGCCCGGCAGGGCGCCGAGCGCCTGTGGTCGCTGCTGCACCACGAGGACTACATCAACGCCCTGGGCGCGCTGACCGGCGGGCAGGCGGTGGAGATGGTCAAGGCCGGGCTCCAGGCCATCTACCTGTCCGGATGGCAGGTGGCGGCCGACGCCAACCTGTCCGAGCAGGTCTACCCCGACCAGAGCCTCTACGCGGCCAACAGCGTCCCCGCCGTGGTCCGCCGCATCAACAACGCCCTCCGCCGCGCCGACCAGATCGAGTGGGCCGAGGCCGGCGGCCGCCCGGGACCGGGCGGGCACCGCCACTGGATGGCGCCGATCGTGGCGGACGCCGAGGCCGGTTTCGGCGGGGCCCTCAACGTCTTCGAGCTCATGAAGGGCATGATCGAGGCGGGGGCCGCCGGCGTCCACTGGGAGGACCAGCTGTCCTCGGAAAAAAAGTGTGGCCACATGGGCGGCAAGGTGCTCATTCCGACCGCCCAGCACGTGCGCACCCTGGCCTCGGCCCGGTTGGCGGCGGACGTCTGCAATGTCCCCACTCTGGTGGTGGCTCGGACCGACTCCCTGGGCGCCACCCTGCTGACCAGCGACGTCGACGAGCTCGACCGCGAGTTCTGCACCGGCGAGCGCTCCCCGGAGGGCTTCTACTACGTGCGGTCCGGGATGGACATCGCCGTCGCCCGCGGCCTGGCCTACGCCCCGTACGCCGACCTCATCTGGTGCGAGACGTCGACCCCGGACCTGGACGAGGCCCGGATCTACGCCGAGCGCATCAAGGCCGAGTACCCGGAGAAGATGCTGGCCTACAACTGCTCCCCGTCTTTCAACTGGAAGAAGCATCTCGACGACCAGACCATCGCCCGCTTCCAAAAGGAGCTGGGCTCGATGGGCTACGCCTTCCAGTTCGTCACCCTGGCCGGCTGGCACGCCCTCAACGAGTCCACCTTCGCCCTGGCCCGCGGCTACGCGGAGCGCGGCATGAGCGCCTACGTCGAACTGCAGCAGCGGGAGCTGGCTCTCGAGGACGAGGGCTACACCGCCACCCGCCACCAGCGTGAGGTCGGCGCCGGCTACTTCGACGACATCATGACCACCCTCTCGGGCGGCCGGTCGTCCACCCTGGCCCTCACCGGCTCCACCGAGGAAGCCCAGTTCGAGGGGGCGCACTAGCGCCGGTCGGAGCGGCCCGGGCCACCGGCGTGCGTCTAACGTGCGGCGGATGACCGACCCGGTGATGGACGCGTTCGACCGGGAGGTGTTCACGGCCGGCGGGATCCACCACGACATCTACCGGGCCGGTTCGGGACCAGCGGTGCTGGTCATCAGCGAGATCCCGGGCATCACCCCACCGGTGGCGGCCTTCGCGGATCGGGTCCGGGCGCTGGGCTGCACGGTGGTGCTGCCCCACTTGTTCGGCCAGCCCGGTCGCCCGGCGAGTGGTGGTCTACGCGGCCCGGTCGTTCGCCGAGGTGTGCATCTCCAGGGAATTCTCCGGCTTGGCCATCGGTCGTTCGAGCCCGGTGATCAGCTGGCTGCGCGGCGCTGGCCGCGGCCGAGCACGAGCGGTGCGGCGGGCCCGGCGTCGGCGTGGTCGGCATGTGCTACACGGGCGGGTTCGGCCTGGCCATGACGGTCGACGACTCGGTGGTGGCGCCGGTCCTGAGCCAACCTTCTCTGCCCCTGCCGGTCGGGAAGGCCCGGCGGTCCGACATCCAGGTCTCGCCCGCCGATTGGACCCGCATCCAGGCCCGGGCCGCCGACGAGGGGGTCTGCGTGCTGGGCCTGCGCTTTACCGGCGACAGGGTGGTGCCGGCCGAGCGCTTCCAGATGCTGCGGGAGAAGCTGGGGGACCGGTTCATCGCGGTGGAGCTGGACTCAGTCACCGGGCAACCCCCACGGCCACCCCAAGATGGCCCACTCGGTGCTCACCGAGCACCTCGACGACCGCGAGGGGACGCCCACCCGGGCCGCCCTCGATCAGGTGCTGGAGTTTCTCGGCAGCCGGCTGGGCGTCGAGCGGCTGGGACGCGGCGGATCAGGCCGCGGCCAACACGGTGCGGCCGAGGGGCAGCTGCGAGCACAGAGCACCACGGACTCGCGCACCGAGCCGTCGCGCGAGCGTCCGGTAGATGTCGACGGTGCCGGTGGCGCTGTGGTGCACCACCGTCCACGGCGAGGTCCGGCCCGAGCGCACGCAGATCGAGGGCCCGATCCGACACCGGGGCGCACACCCAGCAGGGCCCGACCGGCCGGCCACGGGGACCACCAGGTACTGACCGCCTGGCCCGACGCCCACGGTGACGTCGACGCCCTGCGAGAGGGGAAGGCTCTCCCTCATTCGCAGCGGCGGCGGGACTGATCGCACACTCTACAATCGGCCCAGGTCGGCGAAAACTGAAGGGCCGTCGGGCCGTCCGAACGGGCAAAGTTCACTGGCCGGGCGAACGCCGCCAGCCCCCGACCGCGGCCTCGAACGTCTCCCCTTCTTCGAGCACCCGACGGCCATCGCCGTTGCGCAACATGTCCGGGGCGCAGGTCATGGGCTCCACCGCCAGACCGCGCCGGCGCCGGCCTGGCTCGGACAAGGTGTCGCCCGAGTAGACCATCAAGTGGGTGAAGGCGGCGTCCATCCACAGGCGGGTGGCCGGGCGGGTGGCCGGCCGGGCGGCCGGGTGGGTGGCCAGCCCGACCCGCCGGCCGAGGCCAACTCCACGACGGCCCGACCCTCGGCGTCACGAGCCAGGTCGGTATAAGCGGTGTCGAGGTGGGCGGCGCCGATGCGGCGGCCGGCGCCGAAAGTCCACGTCGCTCGCCTCGACCGGGCGCTGGCCCACCGGCAGCCCCCGGTCGTCCATCACGTAGGTGCGTCGCCGCCGGCACCGTCAGCACCGCGTCGTCCACCAACCCCCCGAAAGCCGCCAGATAGGGGTGCCATCCGGCGCCGAACGGGCACGGGCCGGCCCCGCCGGGCAGGTTGATCGCCTCGGTGCGGACCTCGAGGCCGGCCGCCGACAGCGAGTAGGTCACGGCCAGATCGAGGATCCACGGCCATCCCGGTTGGGGATAGAGCCGGTACGTCAGCCGGGCCGAGTCGGCCGCTTCGTCGGCCACGGTCCAGTTCGCCCAGCGGGCCAGCCCGTGGATGGCGTTGTGCTGCTCGGGCTCGGTCAGGGCGGTCTGCCACTCGCGGCCGGCCCAGTCAAACCGCCCGTCGCCGAGCCGGTTGGGCCAGGGGGTCAGCACCTGGCCCCGGCCCCCCGAGCACATTTCCGTCGCCCGGTAGCCGTCCAACACCGCCGCGCCCGACGTGGTAGCTGCGGATCCCGCCCCCCACCTCGACCACCGTCAGTTGCTGGTCGGCGACGGTCAGGGTGATCTGGCGGCCAGAAGGAGCAGGCATCGGCGCTGATGCTCGCGCACCTCGCCCTCCGCCTCGGCGGATTCTTTGGAAGTTCTGGCGTCTTCGGGACCAGCGCGACAAGCAGTGTCGCACCCGTCCCGAAGAGTCCAGATTCTCCAAAGAGTCCGGGCCGGGGGCCGGCGGGCGGCTCGCCGGCGGGGCCGCGGAGCCGAGCGCCGGCGGGGCTTGCCGGCCGGGGCGCAGCGGGGGGCTTGCCGGCGGGCTCCCGGGCCGCGCCGGGGCCCAGACGCGGCGAAGGGCCCGGCAGGGGGGGTTGCCAGGCCCTTCGCATACGGCTTGCGGTCCAGTGGGGGGGATACCGGCCGAAGCGCTGTGATGTCAGTATGGCCCATCCCGGAGCCATCTGGCAAGCAGTTTTAGAGGATTCTCAGCATCTCATTGAGAGATGAGGGGTATCTGACAACAAACACCCCCCGCCCGGTGCTCACGCCGGCGCCGGCCAGAACGGGGCCCGCAGCTCCCGCTTGAGCACCTTCCCCGACCCGGTTTTCGGCAGCTCCTCGGCAAAACTGCACCGACCTCGGCACCTTGTAGCCCGCCAGGTGCTCCCGGGCGTACGCCATCACGGCCGCCTCGGTCACCCCGGCCCGGGCCGGCACCACCACCGCGTGCACGCTCTCACCCCAGTCCTCGTTGGGGATGCCGATCACCGCCACCTCGTAGATGTCCGGTGAGGCATCGAGGGCGGACTCGATCTCGGCCGGGTAGATGTTCATGCCGCCGCTGATGATCATGTCGTTCTTCCGGTCGGCGATGTAGAAGTAGCCCTCGTCGTCCCGGTAGGCGATGTCGCCGACGGTGTGGAAGTCGCCGCGGGTGGCTGCTTGGTACTTCTCCTCCGCCTTGTAGTACGCCTCGAACATCGTCGCCGACCGCACGTACAGCTCCCCGTTGTGGAACGGCTCGGTGACCTCCCGGCCCTCCTCGTCGAACAGCTTGATCTCGATGCCGGGCGCCGGCCGGCCGCAGGATCCCGGTTTGCGCAGATGGTCCTCCGGGCCCAGCACCGTGTCCACCCCCAGCTCCGTCGAGCCGTACACCTCCCACAGCGAGTCCGGCGGGAAGTCGGCCAGATACATCTGCTTGAGCGCCAGCGTCCACGGGGCGGCGTTGGCGATCAGCCGCCGCATCGACGATCGGTCGTAGCGGGCCTTCACCGGTTCCGGCAGGTTGCAGATCATGCGGATCGGCGTGGGGGCGGTAAACGACGTCGTCACCCGATAGGTCTGCACCAGCCGCAGCCAGTCCTCGGCGTCGAACTTGTGCTGCACCACCACCGTGTTCCCCAGGCCGTGCGCCAGGGTGGCGAAGCCGCCCGGGCCGGAGTGGTACAGCGGCCCAGTGGTCAGGTAGACGTCATCGGGCTCGTAGCCGATCAGGGCCACCAGCCCGGCGGTCACCTTGGGGTCCAGCGTCGAGCTGCGGACCGCTCCCTTCGGCTTCCCGGTGGTCCCGGACGTGTAGATCATGGTGGCGGGGGCGTCGGCCGGCACCGGCGGTACCTCGGGTGGGGTGGCCGGGGCCTGTTCCACCCGCTTCTCTAGTTCGCCGTCGCCGTCGAACACCAGGACGTTGGTGACCTTGGGAATGCGGTCGGCGATCTGGGTGATCAGGCCGGCGTACTCGGCGTCGACGTAGACCACCCGGGCGTCGGAGTTGTCGATGACGTAGGCGGCTTCGTCGGGGGCGAGCCGGTAGTTGAGGGGCACGCCGATCGCACTGACCTTGCGGATGGCGTGGGCGCCGGCCAGCAGGCCGGCGGAGTTTTGGCCGCACCAGACCACCTTGGTGGCGGGGTCGACGCCGAGGCTGAGGAGGTGGTGGCCGAGTTGGTTGGCCCGCCGGTCCAGTTCGGCGAACGTCCAGGTGACGACTGGCTGACCGGGACGGTCGTCGATCACCGCCAGCTTGTCCGGTTGGGATGCGGCGTGCATGGCGAGCAGGTCCATCTTTTCCCCCTGAAAAGTCGACCCTGGCAAGCTACCCGGCCGGGGCCGCCTGGGGACCTCGCAGCAGCCGTCCGGACCGGGCGCCGGTCGCCTGGTCGTGCTCGCGGACGACCGCCCCGGACTTGATGGTGGCCGCGTAACCGGTCGCCGACTGCACCAACCGCTTCCCACCTGCAGGCAGGTCGTGCACCATGCGGGGCGCGGAGAGGGACAGCCCGTCGAAGTCGATGACGTTGACATCGGCCAGGTAGCCGGGCGCCAGCAGCCCCCGGTCGTCGAAGCCGTACAGCTCGGCGGTGCGCCGGGTCTGCAGGTGCACGGCCTGCTCCACCGGCAGCTTCGGCCCCCGGGACCGGTCCCGGGCCCAGTGGCTCAGCATGAAAGTCGGCAGGCTGGCGTCGCACAGCACCCCGCAGTGGGCGCCCCCGTCGCCCAGACCCAGGACCGTGGCCGGATGCTGGATCATCTCGTGCAGCGAGCTGAAGTCGCCGGGCGAGTAGCTCAGGAACGGGAGATAGAGCAACTCCCGCCCGTCCTGGCCGAGCATCAGGTCGTAGGCGACCTCGACGGGGGTGCGACCCTCCCGGGCGGCGATGGCGGCCACGCTGGTCTCCGGCGCCGGCTCATAGTCGGGCGGGTCGCCGAGCGGGAACAGCTTGTGCAGGTTGGCGTGGAGGATGAACGGCAGCCCGCTGTCCGGTGCCGGCGCGCCCACCAGGGCGGCCCGCACCTCGGGATGGCGCAGCCGCGCCACCCGGGCCTGGTGGGGGAGTTCGGCCAGCTCCTGCCAGACCGGTAGGTGGGAGAAAAGACCGACCGTCGACTCGAAACCGATCATCACCGACGTCGGCTTCCCCGCCACTTGGGGGACGAGCCACCCGCCGCGCCGGTTGGCGGCCAAGGCCCGGTCGATCCACACGTGCCACAGATCGGGGGCGAAGTCCACCTGCAGGGTCTGGAAGGTGACGGGCACGTGGTTGCGTCTCGAGATCTCGGCCATCCAGGCGATCTCCCCGTCGAGGTCGAGCATGTCGCTGGCCACCGAGAACACCCGCCGGCCGGCGTCGGCCAGGGCGCTCCCGATGCCGATCAGCTCCGCGGCGGCGGCATTGGTACCGGCGGCGAGCTCCCCGTCCTTGGCCCGGTGGAGCATGGTGCGGGTGGTGGAGATGCCGATGGCGCCGGCTTCGACGGCCTGCCGGGCCAGCTTGGTCATGTGGTCGATCTCGTCGGCGGCGGCGATGTCGTTGCCCCGACCCTGGCCGAGCACGTAGGCCCGGAGCGCCCCGTGGGGCAAGAGGGCGGCCACGTCCATGACGCGGGGCATGCGCTCCACCTCGTCGAGGTAGTCGGGGAAGCTCTCCCAGTTCCAGCTCATGCCTTCGGCCAGCGCCGAACCCGGGATGTCCTCGACCCCCTCCATGAGCTGGATGAGCCAGTCCCGCTCGGACGGCCGGGCCGGCGCGAAACCGACCCCGCAGTTCCCCATCACGATCGTCGTCACCCCGTGCCAACCCGACGGCGACACTTCGGGATCCCAGGTGACCTGCCCGTCGTAGTGGGTGTGGATGTCGACCCAGCCGGGAGTGACCAGCAGCCCGTCGGCGTCGATCTCCCGGTGGCCACGGGAATCGCCGAGCTTCCCCACCGCGGTGATGCGGTCGCCGTCGATGGCGACGTCGGCCGTGCGGGGCCGGGTGTTGCCGGTCCCGTCGGCGACCTTCCCGCCTCTGATGATCAGGTCGTGCATGGCGCTCCTTTCAAGCCGCGGTCAGGTCGAGCAGCTCTTGGCGGGTCGGACCCTGCCGAGCCCACCGGTTCGGGCGCGCCGCGGCAGGTGCAGCGTTGGCCTTCGCCGCGGCCAACTCCATTACCCGGGCCAGCAGCACCGGGTCCTGCATGAGTTGCTGGGGGGTGGCGAGCAGGTTGACAGCCTTGAGGATGGCCCGGCCGAGGAGAGGGTCGTCGCCACCCAACTGCATGAGCTGGTCGATCGGGCCGACGCCACCATCGTCGCTCCCGGTGGGCCGCCCGGCGGCGTCGCGGGCCATGCGGGCCATGCGAGCCCGGTCCGTCTGCACCGAGATCCGGTACCAGGGCTCGGTCTGCTCGCCGCACGCGGCCTCGTAGGCGATAGCCCGGGCCACCGGATCGTGGGGATGGGCGGCGAAGGCGTCGGTGAGGGCGACGGCCTGCACCAGGGCCAAGCGAGCAGCCTCGGCCGTAGATGGGGTTGGTGCAGGTGTGGGCGTCGCCGACCGCATGGAATCCGGTCACCCGCGGTTGGCCATCGTCGGTCATGAAGCGGCGGATGCGGTTGACCAGCCCGCCCATGGGGTGGACCGGTCCGTCCGGGATCAGATGGGCCACCAGACCGGGCGGCAATGGCAGGGCGGCGGCGGCCCGGTCGAAGGCGTCGGGATCCAGCAGGTGGGACCGCAGCCGGCTATCGCGGGATCCGATCGCCATGGTGAGCGAGAAGGTGCCCCGGTCGGCCGGGACCGCCAGATAGAAGAGATACCCGAGGTCGCCGGCCAGCTTGACCAGGTCCTCACCGTCGATGACCGGATCCCAATCCGCGCCGGTGCGGTACCACCTGGTGAGGTACACGATGCCGGTGTCGTGGCTCTCCTCGCCGACGTCGATCCCGAGATCGCCGAGCCAGGCGGGGACGGCCGCCCGTCGGCCACCGGCGGCGACGACCAACTGGGCTTCCAGTCGTTCGCCGCTCACCAGCCGCACCCCTCGCACCGTTGTCGAGTCGCCCACCAGCCCGGCCATGGTCACGCCGCCGCGCCGGGTCACCGCCGGCTCGGCTGCGACGGCGGTGCGCAGCGCCCACTCCAAGGTGCTCCGCCGGGCCAACAGGACCCGCAGGTCCGCGTCTCCGTCGCGGCGGTCCGCGAAGCGGTCGGCCAGGTCGATCTCCACCCCGCCGGCGGCCACCAGGGTGGCCAGAACGTCAGGAAACCGATCACGCAAAGTGGCGGTGAGCCGCGCCAGCAGACCGTGGGTGTGCCGCACCTGCGGCGCCCCTCGGCGTTCCACCGCGAAGGCGGTGTCGGGTCCGTCGGCCACCGTCAGCTCGTCGCGGTCGAGCACGATGACCCGCTGTCCGGCGCGGCCCAATCCGAGGGCGACGCCGAGGCCGGCCACCCCGCCGCCCACCACGACGACCGGCGGCCCGCTCACCGGAGGCCCGCCACCGGCGCTCACCGGCGACCCACTCACCGGCGACCCACTCACCGGCGACTCCGGCTAAGGGACCCGGCGATCAGCGAACCGATCACGCAGGTCCTTTTTGGAAAACTTGCCGACGGACGTCTTCGGCACCTCGTCGATGAACTCCACCTCGTCGGGCAGCCACCATTTGGCCACCCGCGGCGTGAGCCACTCGATCACGTCGTCACGGGTCAAGGTGGCGCCCGCCTTGACCACCACGCAGGCCATCGGCCGCTCCATCCACCGGTCGCTCGGCACTGCGATGACGGCGGCCTCGGCCACGTCCGGATGGGCCATGAGCTGGTTCTCCAGGTCCACGGACGAGATCCACTCGCCGCCGGACTTGATCAGGTCCTTGGTGCGGTCGACCAGGCGGATGTAGCCGTCGGCGCTCACCGCGGCCACGTCGCCGGTACGCAGCCACCCGTCGGGGGTAAACGACGACGCCCCCCGCTCGTCGTTCGTAGTACGAGCGGGCGATCCACGGCCCCCGCACCTGCACCTCCCCGCTGGCCTCGTCGTCCCAGGGCAGGGCCTCCCCCGTCTCGGGCGAGGCGATGCGCAACTCCACCAGCGGCGTGGGGATGCCCTGGGTGGCCCGGATGTCCGCCAGGTCCTCCTCCGAGGCGGCGGCCGCCCGCCGGTCGCTGCGGACGCGGGCCACGCTGGCGAGCGGGCTGGTCTCGGTCATGCCCCAGGCCTGCAGGATCGGCAGGCCAATCTCCCGGCGGTACGCCTCGGACAGGGCCTCGGGCACCGCCGACCCGCCGCACACGATGCTCCGCAGCCGGTGCGGCTGCCCGGCCAGCAACGGCCGGACGCCCATCCATATGGTCGGCACGCCGCCGGCCAGCGTCACGCCCTCGTCGACGATGAGCTTGGTGATCGCCGGCGGCGTCAGGTCCGCCCCCGGGAAGACCACCTCCGAGCCGGCCATGCACCGCCGCCTGGCACAGCCCCCAGGCGTTGGCATGGAACATCGGCACCACCGGCAGGATCACGTCGGCTTCGCTCACCGCCAAGGTGTCCGCCAGGCAGGCGCCCATGGAGTGCAGCACCACGGACCGGTGCGAGTACACGACCCCCTTCGGGTCCCCCGTCGTCCCGCTGGTGTAACACATCGACGCGGCCTGGTGCTCGTCGGTGACGTCCGCGAACGCATGCGGTGTCGCCGCGGCCAGCAGCGCCTCGTAATCGTCGACCCGCGCATCGTCGGGGATCTCGGCCGCGCCCTCCCGGTCGCCGCAGTCGTCCATCACCACCACGTGGCGGACGGTCTTGCACTCGTCGATGTGCGGCCACAACAACGGCAGCAGACTGCGGTCCACGAAGACGACCTCGTCCTCGGCGTGGTTGGCGATGTAGACGAGCTGGTCGGCGAACAGGCGGATGTTGAGGGTGTGCAGCACCCGCCCGGTGCAGGGCGCCGCGAAGTACAGCTCCAGGTGGCGGGCGGAGTTCCACCCGAAGGTGGCGACCCGGCCGTCGACGGAGATGCCGAGGGTGTCCAGGACCGTGCCGAGCCGGCGGGTGCGGTCGGCCCACTGGCCGTAGGTGGTGCGCTCGATGCCACCCGGGCCCGCGGTCGCCAGGCGTTTGGTGGGCCACAGCGTCTCCGCCCGGCGGAAGATGCCCCCGAGCGTCAACGGTGTTTCTTGCATCAACCCGTGCATGTGGTGTCCCTTCGGGCAGCCATGTGGTGCTGCATGATCGCGCGTCGGCGCGGCTACTGCAGCCCCACGGCCCGGGTCCAGATCGCGGTCATGGCGGCCACCGCCTGCTCGTCGTCGAACCGCTGCCCCAGCAGGTGGCGCACCTCGGCGAAGTTCTCGACCATGCCGCACAGCATCGCCGCGGTGAGGTCGGCGTCGAGCGAGGGGTCGGCCTGCCCGGCCGCCTGCAGATGGCGCAGCCCCCGGGCCGCCCGCTCCACGAACGCCAGCCGGGACGCCTGCCGATGCTGGCGCACTTCGGGATTGAAGGTGGCGACCTGGAGGACGACGGCGTACAAGGCCGGAGTGGCGGGCAAAGGCCCGCACGAACAGACGGTTGGCGGCGGCGATGCGGGCCACCGGGTCCGGCCCGGCCAGGTTGCCGACGTGCGACTGGCGGTACAGCTCGTCGATGAGCTCGTCGACGACCTCCCGGAAGATGGCCTCCTTGGAGTCGAAGTAGGTGTAGAAGGTCCCGTTGGCCACCCCGGCCGCGGCGGCGATGTCGGCGATGCGGGCGTCGAGGAATCCGTCCCGCTCGAACACGCCGGCGGCCGCCCGCACCAGCGCGGCCCGGGTGCGCAGGCCCCGCTGCGTCAGCGCCGTCATTGCGGGTCTCGGGGCAGGCCGAGGACCCATTCGGCGATGATGTTGCGCTGCACCGCCCACGTCCCGCCGCCGATCGTCAGGGCCGGGGAAAAGAGGTAGCCGTAGTGCCACACCGGCGCCACGCCCGGCATCAGGTCCTCGGCGAACACGATCTCCGTCGCCCCGCGCCGGGACCGGTCGGGCAACGGCCCGGCCGGCCCGGATCCAGCCAACATCCCCGCCGAGCCGGCCAGGGCCTTGGCCGCCTCCATCACGTGCTGACCGTGCTCGTCGGCCAACAACTTCTGCACCGACGCCTCGGGTCCCGGGGTCTTCCCGGCCAACCGGGCCGACAGGCTGCGCAGGCGGATGAGGCGCAGCAGCTCCCCCTCGATCCACACCCGGGCGACCTGCTGGCGCAGCACCGGGTCGGTGGTCCGGGCCAGCGCCACCAGGTCCCGGCTGGACGGCCCGCTGCCCCACAGGGCCCCGCCGCTGGAAAGCGACACCCGTTCGTTGGCCAGGGTGGCCTTGGCCAGACGCCATCCGTCATTTTCCTCACCGACCAGGCAGTCGACCGGCAGGCGCACGTCCTCGAAGAAGATCTGGTTGAAAGAGTGGGCCCCCGTCATGTCGATGATCGGCGTCATGGTGATGCCCGGCGTGTCCATGGGGCACACGAAGTACGAGATGCCCCGGCGTTTCGGGGCGGCCGGGTCGGTGCGGGCCAGCAGGATGCCCAGGCGGGCCAGGTGGGCCCCGCTCGTCCAGATCTTGGAGCCGTTGACCACCCACTCGTCGCCGTCGCGCTCGGCCCGGGTGGAGAGCGCCGCCAGGTCGGAGCCGGCGTCGGGCTCGCTGAAGAGCTGGCACCAGAACTCCTCGCCGGCGAGGGCCGGCCACAGGTACCGCTGCTGCTGGGCGGGGCTGCCGGCCAGCAGGATCGTCGGCGCGGCCCAGCCGATGCCGATGGGATTCAAGGGCCGCGTCACGCCGGCGCGGTCGAGTTCCTCGTCGATGACCAGCTGGTGGACCGGGTCGGCGTCCAGCCCGTAGGGCGCCGGCCAGTGGGGCACCACCCATCCGGCCTCGGCCAGCTGTCTGCCGGTCGGCTGGGAGTGGTCGGCCAGCCAGGTCCGCACCGCCAAGCGGCGGGGGTCGTCGTCGGACGCCAGCTCGAAGTCCACCGGCCCACCTCTCTGCCGGGCCGGTCTTGCGCCGGTCCCCAGCCGCCAGTATGTTGCACTTATCTGAACCCGACGTCAAGTTCGAGTTCGTGGCGCAGGGGAGGGCCATGCTGTTCACCGAGGACCACCAGGCGTTCCGCCAGTCCGTGCGGGGGGTGCTGGCTCGTGAGGTGACGCCGCATGCCGACGAGTGGGAGGAGGCCGAGACCTTCCCGGGGCACCAGGTGTTCAAGGCCTTGGGCGGCGCCGGGTTGTTCGGGCTGGAGTACGACCCCGCCTACGGCGGCCAGGGCGCGGACCACACCTACACGGTGATCCTCGGCGAGGAGTTGGGCGGGATGGGCTGCGCCGGCGTGGCGATGGCGGTGTCGGTGCAGACCGACATGGCGACGCCGTCGCTGCACCGGTTCGGCAGCCACGAGCTCAAGCAGCGGTACCTGGCCCCGGCCGTGCGGGGCGAGATGATCGCCTCCATCGCGGTGACCGAACCCGACGCCGGCTCCGACGTGGCCGGCCTGCGGACCCGGGCCGTTCGGGACGGCGACGAGTGGGTCATCAACGGGTCGAAGCTGTACATCACCAACGGCACCCAGGCCGACTGGTTGTGCCTGCTGGCCCGCACGTCGGACGAGGGCGGGTACCGGGGCATGTCGCAGATCCTGTTCCCCACCGACGCGCCCGGGTTCTCGGTCAGCCGCAAGCTGCGCAAGCTGGGCCACCGGTCCTCGGACACCGCGGAGCTGTCCTTCGTCGACGCCCGGGTGCCGGTCGCCAACACCATCGGGGTGGAGGGCCGGGGCTTCCAGCAGCAGATGACCCAGTTCCAAAACGAGCGGATGATCGCCGCCTACTCCGCCGTCGGCAGCATGGGCGGGGCGCTGCGCCGCACCGCGGACTACCTGCGGGAGCGCCAGGCGTTCGGCCAACCCCTGCTGGCCAACCAGTACCTCCAGTTCCGCCTGGCCGAGCTGTCGGCGGAGGTGGATCTGCTGCGCCAGTACAACTACGCCTGCGCCGAGGCCTACCTCCGCGGCGAGGACACCACCCGCTTCGCCAGCATCGCCAAACTCAAGGCCGGTCGGCTGCAGCGGGAGATCGCCGACACCTGCCTGCAGTTCCACGGGGGTGTCGGCTACATGGAGGAGACCTGGGTGTCGCGGTACTTCCGGGACAGCCGGTTGTTGTCGATCGGTGGCGGCGCCGATGAGGTGATGCTGCAAGTCCTGGCCCGCCTCGACGGCTTCACGGCCTGAGGCGCGGAGGCCCCCGCCGATGCCCTCCGTCGCCGAGCTGTGCGCCGACCTGGCTGACGAGCACGCGGCCCTGGACGCGGTCGTCGCCGACCTGCCCGGGCCGGCCTGGACGACGGCCACCCCCGCCGCCGGCTGGGATGTGCAGGACAGCGTCAGCCACCTGTGCTTCTACGACGAGGCCGCGGCCCTGGCCCTCGACAACCCCGGGGCGTTCGAAGCGTGGCGAGACCAGACGGTCGCCGCCATCGCCGCCGGCGGCACCGCCGACGTCGATCTAGGCCGCGACGGTGGCGGCCCGGCGGTCCTCCTGGCGCGGTGGCGCACCAGCCGGGCCGGCTACCTGGCGGCGGCCGCCACCCGAGCCGCGTCGGATCCGGGGATGCGAGTCCCGTGGTTTGGGCCGCCCATGAGCATCGCTAGCTTCACCACCGCCCGGCTGATGGAGACCTGGGCCCACGGCGCGGACGTCCGCGACGCCCTCGGCGTGCCGTTGGCGCCGAGCCTTCGGTTGCGCCACGTGATCCACCTGGGCGTGACCGCCCGGCCCTTCGCCTTCGCCGTCCACGGGGTCGACGACCCGGGCGATCCCATCCGGGTGGAGGCCCAAGCCCCCGACGGGACCACCTGGACCTGGGGGCCCGACGAAGCCGCCGACCGGGTGTCCGGGCCGGCCCTGGACCTGGCCCTGCTGCTGACCCAGCGCCGGCACCGCAGCCGCACCGGTGTCACCGCCACCGGGCCGACCGCCGAGGCCTGGCTGGCCATCGCCCAGGCCTTCGCCGGTCCGCCGACCGTCACCGACCAAGCCCGCTAGCCCCCTTTCATGGCCCCTCCCGTCCTGCCCACCGCGGTCGATCCCCACGACGCCGGCTTCGCTGAGCGCCGGGCCGGCATGCTCGGCCTGCTCGACCAGATCAACCAGCTGCTCGGGGAGGCCGCGGGGTCCGGTCGGCAAGCGGCCACCGAGCGCCATCGCGGCCGAGGCAAGCTGCCGGTCCGCGAGCGGATCGCGTTGCTGCTCGACCCGGACAGCCCGTTTCTGGAGTTGAGCCCACTGGCCGGCTACGACACCGACTTCGCGGTCGGCGGCGGGATGGTCCTGGGCATCGGGGTGGTGGAGGGCACCGAGTGCGTCATCGTCGGCAATGACCCCACCGACCTGGGCGGGGCCATGACCGCGGTCAGCATCCGCAAGCTGATGCGGGCCCTGGAGGTAGCCCGCGACAACCGCCTGCCGTACATCCAGTTCGTGGAGTCGGCCGGCGGCGACCTCCGCGGCCTGGGAGCCGGCGACGACCCCGAAGCGGTGATGCGCCGCAACCTGACCCACTTCGCGGAGAGCGGGCGCATGTTCCACGACATCACCGAGCTCTCGGCCCTCGGCGTCCCGACGATCTCGGTCGTCTTCGGCAGCTCGACCGCCGGCGGCGCCTACCAACCGGGCCTGGCCGACTACAACATCTTCGTCCGCGGCGGCGCCAAGGTCTTCCTCGGCGGCCCGCCCCTGGTGAAGGTCGCCACCGGCGAGGACGCCTCCGACGAGGAGCTCGGCGGCGCCGAGATGCACGCCTCGGTCAGTGGTCTCGCCGACTACCTCGCCGACGACGAGCCCGAGGCCATCCGCATGGCCCGCGACGTGGTGGCGCACCTGGACTGGCGGAAGGCCGGGCCCGGGCCGGCCGGCGCGGGCGTCCCGGAGGCGCCGCGCCACGACCCCGAAGACCTGCTCGGCCTCATGCCCCTGGACCTGCGCACCCCCGTCGAGGTCCGGGAGATCGTGGCCCGTGTGGTCGACGGCAGCCGCTTCGAGGAGTTCAAACCCCGCTATGGCCCCACCCTGGTCACCGGCTGGGCCCACATCCACGGATTCCCCGTGGGGATTCTGGCCAACAACGGCGTGCTCTTCTCGGACTCGGCCCAGAAGGCGGCCCAGTTCATCCAGCTGTGCAACCAGTCCCGGACCCCGCTGCTCTTCCTCCAGCACATCACCGGGTACATCGTCGGGCGCGAGTACGAGCGCGGCGGCATCGTCAAGCACGGCAGTCAGATGATCAACGCCCTGTCCAACTCGAAGGTCCCCCACATCACGGTCATCCTGGGCGCCAGCTACGGCGCCGGTAACTACGGCATGGGCGGCCGAGCCTTCGACACCCGCTTCGTGTTCCTGTGGCCGACGGCCAAGATCGCCATCATGGGGCCCAAGCAGATGGCCGGGGTGATGTCCATCGTCCGCCGAGAACAGGCGGCCCGTCGGGGTCAGCCCGTCGACGAGGCCCTCGACCGCGCCATCACCAAAGCGGTCGAGGACTTCGCCGAGGCCCAGTCGCTCGCCCTGTACGCCACCGGGCGGGTGGCCGACGACGGCGTCATTGACCCCCGGGACACCCGCACCGTGGTGGCCATGGCCCTGTCCGCCTGCCACAGCGCCCCGGTCGAAGGAGCGACGGGTTACGGAGTGTTCCGGCTTTGATGCAGCGGCTGCTGATCGCCAACCGGGGTGAGATCGCCTGCCGCATCGCCCGCACCGCGTCCGCGATGGGGATCGAGACGGTGGCGGTGTACGCCGAGGGCGACGTCGGGGCCCCGTTCGTCCGGGCGTGCGATCACGCCGCCGCCCTCCCGGGCCGCACGGCCGCCGAGACCTACCTCGACGTCGAGGCCCTGCTCGCGGCCGCGGCCGCGACGGGCGCCGACGCCGTCCACCCGGGGTACGGCTTCCTCTCCGAGCGGGCCGACTTCGCCCGGGCGGTGATCGACGCCGGCCTGACCTGGGTCGGACCGCCCCCCGACGTCATCGCCGCCATGGGCGACAAGCTGGCCGCCAAACGGCTCATGGCCGGCGCCGGCGTGCCGGTCCTGCCGACGTGGCAGCCGGAAGACGCCGACGTGGTCTTCCCGGTGATGGTCAAGGCGGCCGCAGGAGGGGGCGGCAAAGGCATGCGGGTGGTGACGTCGGCCGCCGAGTTGGCCGACGGGGTGGTGGCGGCGCGGCGCGAAGCCGCGGCCGCCTTCGGGGACCCGACGGTGTTCCTCGAGCGGTACCTCACCGACGCCCGCCACGTCGAGATCCAGATCCTGGCCGACGACCACGGCGGCCTGGTGCACGGGTTCGAGCGGGAGTGCTCCATCCAGCGCCGGCACCAGAAGGTCATCGAGGAGTCGCCGTCGCCGGCCTTGGACGAGATCCTCCGGGACCGCATGACCGGCGCGGCCCTCGCCGCGGCCAAGGCGGTCGGCTACCGCAACGCCGGGACCGTCGAGTTCGTGCTGGAGCCGTCAGGTGACTTCTGGTTTCTCGAGGTCAACACCCGGCTGCAGGTCGAGCACGCCGTCACCGAGGCCGTGACCGGGCTGGACCTGGTCCGGGAGCAGTTGCTGGTCGCCGGCGGTCTCCCCCTCTCGGTGAGCCAGGCCGACCTCTCCATCCATGGGCACGCCATCGAGGCCCGCCTGTACGCCGAGGACCCGGCCGCCGGCTTCCTCCCCGCCACCGGGACGCTGGTCGACTGGCACCCGGCCGACGACCCGGCGGCACGGTGGGACAGCGGCGTGGCATGCGGGAGTGAGATCGGGGTGGAGTTCGACCCCATGCTGGCGAAGGTCATCGCCCACGCGCCCACCCGGGCCGAGACCGCCGGGCGGCTGGCGCGGGCGCTGGCCCGCAGCCGCATCCGGGGCGTGACCACCAACCGCGACTTCCTGGTGGCCACCCTGCGCCACCCGGAGTTCCTGGCCGGCCGCACCACCACCTCGTTTATCGAGCAGAGCGGCGTGCCGCTGGCCCGCGCCGTCGCCGACGGCGAGATCCGGCTGGCGGCCATCGCCGCCGCGCTCGCCGCCCAGGACCGGGCCCGGGCCGCCGCGCCAGTGTTGCGCAGCGTGCCCAGCGGTTGGCGCAACAGCGTCATGCCGCCCGAGACGAGGGGGTTCGGGCACGACGGCGAGGAGATCGAGGTCACCTACCGCCAGCAGCGGGATGGCACCTTTCTCTTCGGCGCCGCCCCCGTGCGCCGGCACGATGTGACCGGCGGGTGGGTGGAGTTCACCCGCGGCGGCCGCTGGCACCGCATCCACGTGCTCCAGGTCGACGACCAGGTCTGGGCCCAGGGCCCCGAGGGGGACGTGCTGCTGGCGGTGCGGCCCCGCTTCGCCGAGCCCGAGCGCGACGCCGTCGCCGGCGGCTTGGTGGCCCCCATGCCTGGCAAGATCCTGGCCGTGGACGTGGCGGCCGGCGACACCGTGGCAGAGGGCCAGCTGCTCATGATCGTGGAGGCCATGAAGATGGAGCACCGCATCACCGCCCCCCACCCCGGCCGGGTGACCGAGGTCCGGGCCCGGGCGGGGGATCAGGTCGCCGGCGGCGATCTCCTCGTCGTCCTGGGGGAGCCCGGGTGACGGCGCCGCTTCGCATCGCCAACTGCAGCGGGTTCTACGGCGACCGGCTGGCGGCAGCACGCCAGATGGTCGACGGCGGCCCCATCGACGTGCTGACCGGTGACTGGCTGGCCGAGCTGACCATGCTGATCCTGGCCAAGAATCAGCTGCGCGACCCGGCCGCCGGCTACGCCCGCAGCTTCGTGACCCAGATGGAGCAGGTGATGGGCGACTGCCTGGACCGCGGCATCAAGGTGGTGTCGAATGCCGGCGGTCTTTCGCCCGCGGGCTGCGCCGCGGCGGTCGGGGAGGTGGCGGAGAAACTGGGACTGCGACCGGTGATCGCCTACGTCGAGGGCGACAACCTGGTACCCCGTCTCGACGAGCTGCGAGCCGCGGGCGTGGCTCTTTCCCATATGGAGAACGGGGAGCCGCTGGGTGATCGCCCGGTGCTGACGGCCAATGCCTACCTGGGCGGCTGGGGCATCGCCGCGGCCTTGGCGAGGGGCGCCGACATCGTGATCACCGGCCGGGTCACCGACGCCGCCCTGGCCGTCGGGCCGGCCGCCTGGCACCACGGCTGGGGCCGAGACGACTGGGACGCCTTGGCCGGCGCGGTAGTGGCCGGCCACGTGATCGAGTGCGGGCCCCAGGCCACCGGCGGCAACTACGCCTTCTTCACCGAGGTCCCCGGGCTGGAGCAACCGGGGTTCCCGATCGCGGAGGTGGCCGACGACGGGTCGGCGGTGATCACCAAGCATCCCGGGCACGGTGGCCAGGTGTCGGTGGGGACGGTGACCGCCCAGCTGCTGTACGAGATCGGAGCGCCCGCGTACCTCAACCCGGACGTGACGGCCCGCTTCGACAGCATCCGGCTGTCGGAGGAGGGGCCGGACCGGGTCCGCATCTCGGGCGTGCGCGGCGACTCGCCGCCGGCGACGACCAAGGTGGCGCTCAACTACCAGGGCGGCTTCCGCTCCACCACCACCCTCTACCTGGCGGGGTTGGACATCGAGGCGAAGGCCGCCCTGGTGGAGCGGGCCCTGTGGGCGGCGGTCCCGGGTGGGCGCGAGGCGTTCGCGTCGGTGGACGTGTCGTTGCTGCGCACCGACAAGCCAGACCCGGCCAGCAACGAGGAGGCCTTGGCCCACCTGCGCATCACGGTGAAAGATCCGGACGAGCGCAAGGTCGGGCGGGCTTTCACGGGTCGCGTCACTGAGCTGGCGCTGGCGTCCTACCCCGGTTTGTTCGGGGCCGGTCCTGGGAGCGCGGCGCAGGCCTACGGGGTGTACTGGCCGGCGCTGGTGCCAGCGTCCTTGGTGTGGCAGGAAGTGGTGATCGATGGCCAGCGGCTGGTGGTCGAGCCCGTCCTGCCCCCCGATCCGCCCGTGATCGCCGAGGTGGAGGGCCCGGGCCGCCCACCGGCAGTAACGCCCGGGATCGCCGGCACCCCGACCGTCCGGGCCCCTCTGGGCCGGATCGCCGGCGCCCGGTCCGGCGACAAGGGCGGCAACGCCAACCTGGGCGTGTGGGCCCGCGGCGACGACACCTACCAATGGTTGGCGGCCTTCCTGACCGTGGCCCGGGTGCAGGAGCTGCTCCCCGAGACCGCCTCCTTGCGAGTCGAGCGCTACGACCTGCCCAACCTGCGCGCCCTCAACTTCGTGATCGTGGGGCTTCTCGGCGAAGGGGTGGCAGCCAGCACCCGGTTGGACGGTCAGGCCAAGAGCCTGGGCGAGTGGCTGCGGGCCCGGGTGGTCGACATCCCCGAGGACCTGCTGCGGTGACCGCGGTCGGCTACCAGACGGCTGGCGGCGTGGCCACCCTGACGATGGACCAGCCGCACAACCGCAATGCCCTGACGCCGGCGTTGCTCAACGGGCTGGGCGACGGGCTGGCGGCGGCCGTCGCCGACGATGCGGTGCGGGTGGTGGTGCTGACCAACACCGGACCGGCCTTTTGCGCCGGCGCCGACCTGTCGGGCGGGACCGGGCCCGGCGCAGCCGAGGTTCCCCGCTTCGGGATCGCCGAGGTCCTCGCCTGTATCCAGGACGCCCCGAAGCCGGTTGTGGCCCGCATCGCCGGTCATTGCCTGGGCGGCGGGGTAGGTCTGGCCGCGGCCTGCGACCTGTCGGTGGCCGCCGACGACGTCCGGTTCGGTTTCACCGAGGTCCGAATCGGGGTGGCCCCGGCGATCATCTCGGTGGTCTGCCTGCCCAAGCTGCGGCGGGGCGACGCCTTGGAGCTGTTCCTCACCGGCGAGCGGATCGGCGCCACCCGGGCGGCCGAAGTGGGCCTCATCACCTCGGCCGTGCCGGCCGGGGATCTGGACGCCGCGGTCGGCGAACTGGTCACCAAGGTGGTCGCCGGCGGCCCGGCGGCGTTGGCCGCCGCCAAGCGGCTGGTGTTCGACGTGCCGGCTCTACCCCGGGCCGAAGGGTTCGAGCGGACCACCGCCCTGTCGGCGGCGCTCTTCGCCTCCGCCGAGGCCGCCGAGGGGATGGCCGCCTTTCGGGAGAAGCGCTCGCCCGCCTGGGTGCCGCCGGCGGCCGGCGCCGGCGCCGGAGCCGGCTCGGCCGCCACTTCGTAACCCAAGGTGTCCCGACGCGCCGACCAGTTGTTGCAAAAGGGGCGACATACGACCACTACGTCACCGCGGGTCGAGCCCCGCCCCACCCTGTGTTACAAAGTGGCGCGGGGCCAGCCGTGGCACCATAGGCGCCATGGCCACCCGGCTCGTCGTCCTCTTGCGCGGCATCAACGTCGGCGGCAACAAACTGGTCGACATGGCCCGCTTGCGCGGCATGCTGAGCGGCCTCGGCTACACCGAGGTCGAGACCCTCTTGCAGAGCGGCAATGCCGTGGTGACCGCCGCACCCAGGCAGGTCGCCCAGGCCGCCACGCAGATCGAGGACGCCATCGCGGCCGAGTTCGGAGTCGAATGCCGTGTCATAGTCCGGACTGCGACGGAGCTGGCGGCCGCCATGGCCGCCGATCCCCTGCTCCCGGTGGCGGACAATCCGTCCCGGCACTTCGTGGGCTTTCTCTCCGACCCGCCGGACAAGGCCGGCGTCACCCAGGTCACTGACGGCGACTACGGCATCGATCTGGTGCGCGTCGTGAAGCAGCACGTCTACCTCTGGTGCCCCAACGGGATCACCGGATCACCGCTCGGCAAGCTCAACTTGGACCGCATCCTCAACACGGCCGTGACCATGCGCAACTGGAATACGGTCACCAAGCTGGCGGCCCGGGCCGGCGTCGGACCCCAACCGCTCGCCCGGTAGGTTTTCGATCGATGGCCACCACACCCCCCAGCGGCCCCGCACCCATGACGCCGAAGTTCGTGGTGCTGTACGAGTCCGCGGCCGACGTGGGGTCAAAGGCCCCCGCCCACTTCCCGGCCCACAAGGCCCGCCTGGACGAGTTCCACGCTCGGGGCGACCTGCTCCTGGTCGGCCCGTTCGGCGACCCGCAGACGGAAGGCTCCATGGCCGTTTTCGCCTCCCGCGCCGCCGCCGAGGAGTTCGTTGCCGGCGACCCTTTCGTCAGTAATGGCGTGGTGCGGGCCTGGCAGATCCGCCAGTGGAACGAGATCCTCGGCGGCGGCTGAATCGGCCTGGTCAGCGCCGCCGTTCCCGCAGATTCCGGTTCTTGATGCGGTTGCCGCAGACGGCCATGTCACACCAGCGGCCGCGGCGGGTGTGGGAGCGATCGTAGAAGGCCCAACTGCAGTCGCGGTTGTCGCAGGTCTTCAGGCGCGCCCAGGTGCCGTCGTGCTGGGCGTCGCGGATCACGAGTAGGAGCTGGCCCAGTGGGCCGTTGAGCCGATCCGACGGTTCGGGGACGAGGTCGATCCGGCCGTCGACGCCGACCGTGATCCGGGCTCGAGCCGATCTGGTCAGCTCCTCTAGCGGCGCCAGGTCGACGGGATCGGCGGGGCTCGCCGTGCCGTTGGCCGCGATCAGGGCCCGGATGCTCTCGCGCACCTGCCGGGCCCGCCGGAGCTCGTCGTCGCGGGGGTCCGGCTGATCGTCCGCCCACAGGCCGGCGTCGTGCAGCCACGCCCGGGCCGTGACGGGGTCGGCGAGCAGGTCGGTGGCGGTGTCAGCCTCGCGGGTGTTGACAAACGCCTGCACGATCAGGAGCGGAAGGGGCGCCGGCTTGGTCTCGTCGGCTGGCACCCAGGACGGGAGCGGCACAGGAGCCAGGCTACCCCGCGTGACCATTAACTGCCCTTTACCGGTCTTGACCTGACTACTAAAGTGGGTGTTATTAGTCACGCCGAGTGGAGCACGAGGAGGCCGTGATGATGGTGCTGGTCGAGAACCCCAATGCCGGCTTCTCGGAAAAGCGGGTCCGCCTGCGGGACCGGCTGATCGAGTCCGCGAGGGCCTCGCGCCTGGACCAGGACCTCGCCGCAGGCGCCTCGCCCGACGCCACCGTCGGTTTGTCCCTGCACGCCCACCGGCTCGTCGAACCGGCCCGCCGGCGGGAGCTGGCCGAAAGCCTCGATCACCTGGCCGCCATCGCCGACCGGCCCGCAGGAGCGCTCACGACCAGAACGCCGGTCGCGGGCACCCGGATCCGGGCCGCCGCCGCCGAGCTCCGAGCCGTGACGAGTCGACTTCGGACCGACGGCGTCGTGGCCCCCGAGGGGGTGGCGATGCTGCGGCTGCTCCTCGCGGACGGACTGGGGCCGTTCTACCGGCCGGCCGACCCGGACGACCTCGAGTCCCGGCTGCGCGAGATTCAGTCCGCCCTCGACCCGACCGGATGAGCCGACCGGCGATCAGCTGGCGGCGACGGCTGAGGCGACCCTCGACCCTGGGGCACCCGAGCCGGCGGCCTCCGCCAGCAGCTGGTAGCTGCGCAGCCGGTCGGCGTGGGCGTAGGTGCTGGTGGTGACCATGAGCTCGTCCACGCCGGTCCGACCCGCCAGCTCGGCGAGCTGGGCCAGGACGGTGGCTGGGTCGCCGACCACGTGCGAGCCCGTGGTACTGGCGATCATCGCCCGGTCCGCATCGCTGTAGGAGAAGGTCTCGGCCTCTTGCGGGCTCGGCAAGGTGGACGGTTGCCCGCTGCGCAGGCGCAACATCGACAACTTCGAGGAGCCGTGCAACCAATGGGCCCGCGCCGCGTCGTCGGCGCAGACCACCGCCACCCCAATCAAGCAGTACGGCTCGGTGAGGGTGGCCGACGGACGGAAGGATTGTCGGTAGAGCTCCAAGGCCGGCTCGGTGTTGACGGCGCTGAAATGATGGGCGAACGCGAAGGGCAGGCCGAGCAGACCGGCCACCTGGGCGCTGTAACCACTCGACCCCAGCAGCCACATGGCTGGCTGGTTGCCCTCGGCCGGGATGGCCCGGACCCGCCGGTACGGGTGCCCGCCGCGGAACTCGCCGGCGAAGAAACCCAGCAAGGCCTCCAGTTGCTCCGGAAAATCCTCCGCGGACAGCGCCTCCATGCTGCGTCGGAGGGCCAAGGCGGTCACCTGGTCCGTCCCGGGGGCCCGACCGATGCCCAGATCGATGCGACCCGGGTAGAGCGCTTCGAGCATCCCGAACTGCTCCGCCACCACCAGCGGCGCGTGGTTGGGGAGCATCACCCCGCCGGATCCGACCCGCATCTCGCTTGTCGCCGCCGCCAGCTGGCCGATCAGCACGGCCGGGGCCGAACTGGCGATACCTGGCATGTTGTGGTGCTCGGCGACCCAATAGCGCCGGTAACCCCAGGTCTCGACCTGTCGGGCCAGGTCGACGCTGCGACGCAAGGCTTCGCCGGTCGTCGCCCCGGTTGGCACCGGGCACAGGTCGAGCACTGACAGGGGCGGAAGCGGACTCACACGAGGGTCAACGCCGGCTACGGACCCGCTGTTCCGGATCGAATTGGTCAGAGGCTCCGATCCGATGACCGAAGGGATCCGATCCCGAGGCTGCCCTCGGAGCTGCTCGCCAAGCCGGACCGGCCGGCCGCCAGGGCCAGCGGGTTGAGCTGGGGCGGCCCGATCTTCGTCAGGGTGTTGCGGTCGATATGGCTGAAGGGCTCGTCCCGGCCGGGTATCTGCAGCACGCCCTCCTCCTCGTACGACCAGGTGCCGTCGTCGTTGACCGTCACGTGGATGCGGTAGCTCACGGTACGGAACGACTGCTCCAGAAAGGGGTTCGAGAGGATGCCGTGGACCTCGGTGCCCGCGATCGCGGTCAGCTCGAACTCGGTGGCGTCAGGCGCGGCCGGCCCCGACGCCAACAGCACCTGGGCCCGGGGGATGCCGAGGGTGAGGGTCACGGCCCGGGCCGCGGGCTCCCAGAGCCAGTAGCCCACCTGGTCGTGGAACGTCTCGGCCTCGCCGGGTTTGGTGATGTGGGTGTGGTACCGCATGCCGTAGAAGAGCTGCGGGCCGTTCGTCTGGCGGTCGATGGGCTGCAGTTCGTAGTGCTCGACGAAGGTGTTCCGTTCCGTGCCCTCGGCGACTGGATGCTGATCAGCCCCCTTCGTCCCCTCCCACACGCCGGCCATGGGGCGCAGCGGTCCCAGGTTCGCCAGGGTGTCCGGGTCGCCGTCGGGCTCGGTGTAGATGTCGGGTCCATAGTCGGTCACTCGGGCACCCTCGCTCCGATCGTGTGCGGTCGGTCCAAAACCAGGGGATGAGGTTACCGGCTCCCCGTTGGCGGCCGGCACCCCCGGCGGGCTCAGCGCGACGTCCCAATGCCATCGACGGCGGGCTCGACGACGATGCCGAAAGCGTGGATCTTGCGGTAGATGGTCGCCCGGGAAATGCCCAGCCGGTGGGCCGCTCTGGCTCGATCTCCGTCGGTGTCGATGAGGGCCTCGGTGATGGCGTCGCGCTCGAGCGCCTCCCAGTGCGTGAGCACCATGGGGCTGGTGGCGTGGCATTCCGGCGGCAGGTCCGCGGGACGGATCTCCCCCGAGCGCCGGCGGGACAGGACGAGCCTGACGACCCGTTCCAGCTGTGCGACATTGCCGGGCCAGGAGGCCCGGAGCAGCGTTTGCATCGTCTCTGGAGTGCACGTCGGCGGCCGGCGGGGGGCGTACTTGTCGATGATCGCGGCGACGAGGTCGCGGACGTCGTCAACCCGATGGCGCAGCGGGGGGACGGGTACGGACGAGGGGAAGTGCGCGAGCAGGCTGCCGGGGTCCGGCACGGCCGAGGTGGCGACCATCCACGCCCGGGGGCGGCCGTCGCCGGCCTCCTCGTCGAGCAGATCGGCCAACCGCCGCTGCTCGTCTGGACTCATCCGGTCCACGTGCCGCACGACGATGGTCGCGGCAGGTTCGACGAGGTGGCGCCGGACGTGCCCCAGCCGATCGGCGTCGTCGCCCTCGTCGGCCGCGTCAATTACGGCAAGTGGCCCCGTCGGGAACCAGCGGCGGTGGGCCGCTTCGACGATGGCGCACTTGCCGACGCCGGGTTCGCCCGTGACGAGCAGCCAGGAGCGGGCCCGGCATTGCGCTTCGACGCGCTGGCACGCCTGCAGCCACACCGGACTCCTTCCGGCCACCCCGGGCAGCGGTCGCATCGGGCCAGGCCGGCTCGGCTTCGCCGACCGGGCGGCGTGGCCTCGAACGCTGACCTCGACGATCGCCCCCGCCACGCCGGTCGCGCTCATGACCGGGCTGCAGTGCAGCGTCGCGGGCTGCCCGTTGGACAGGAGCATCTGCGCGCTCGGTCTCCCGGGGCGACGCCATCAGCTCGACGGCGCGGTCGCGCACCAGGGCGTGGTCATCGGCGCCCAGCAGATGGAACGCGGCCGGGTTGGCGATGACGAGGTCTCCACCGACCGTGAGCACCGCCTGATCGGCCCGGCGGTTGGTAGCCAGGAACTGCTGCAGCAGGGCCCGCTCCGGCGCGGTGGCCTCGTCGACCAGCCGCTGCTCGATCTCCGCGGCGGCTTGGCGGACCAGGGCCAGCATGAGGGGGCTGGCGTCGGATCGCCGGCAGGTGACATCGACGACCCCCTCGGTGCGGCCCGTGAGGGGGTGGCGGATGGGCGCGGCGGCGCACGACAAGCTCTGAAGGCGGCTGGAGAAGTGCTCGCTCCCGAACACGTAGGCCGACCGCTTCTCCTCGAGCGCGGTACCGATGGCGTTGGTCCCGACATGCGGCTCGGCGTAGCTGAATCCGGGGGCCAACCAGACCGAGTCCAGATCGTGATTGAGGGAGGGGTCGCCGGTCCACCGGTGCAGGACGTTGGCGTGGCCGTCGGCGAGGACCACGCTGACGGCCGTGTCCGCCAGCATGGTTTGGACGCGGTCGAGGACCGGCCGAGCAGCGCGCACCAGGCGGTTGTCCGTGTCGATGTCCGGGTGGAATGGGAGTTCGGGCAGCTCGACGGAGACCCCCCAAAACCTCGACCGCCGCCACGACGTCAGGATCGGGTCGCGCACCGGATCGGTCGGGAGTTCCCCGGACGCCAGGAAGCGCTCTCGCGCCCGGGCGACAAGCCGGGCGTCCTGCCGGTCATCGAGGGATGGCAGGCTCATCACCTCGGTCACGTCCCAACGCCCTGCATCGGCTCCCTCCTGTCGAGGGGCAACGTGTCGACGGCCGTCACTGTCCGGGACGACTGTACCCCTCCCTCGCCTCGGTCGCGCCCACGCGGGGCCCGCCTCCGTCTCATATTGAGACGCCGCCACGGTGGCATCGGACCCATCATGGCCGTATCCAGTCGCAAAGGAGAATGTGCGATGCCCTACATCACCGTGGGTCGAGAATTCAGCCCCGATCGAGTTGTACTACGAGGATCACGGGTCCGGACAGCCCGTGGTGCTGATCCACGGCTACCCGCTGGACGGCCACTCGTGGGAGAAGCAGGTGCCGGTGCTCCTCGAAGCCGGCAAAAGGGTGATCACCTACGATCGCCGCGGGTTTGGGCAGTCGAGTCAACCGACCTCGGGTTACGACTACGACACCTTCGCGGCGGATCTCAAGACCCTGCTCGACACTCTTGATGTGCGCGATGTCGTCCTGGCCGGCTTCTCGATGGGAACGGGCGAGGTCACCCGCTATCTCGGCACGTACGGATCCGATCGGGTGGCCAAGGCCGTCCTGTTCGGACCGATCCCGCCGTTTCTGCTGCAGACCGATGACAACCCGCTGGGTGTACCGCAAAGCGTCTTCGACGGCTTCAAGGAGATGATCGTCAAGGATCGCTACGCCTGGTTCAAGTTCTTCTTCGACAACTTCTACAATGTCGACAAGCTCCATGGCGCCCGCATCAGCGACGAGGCGTGGAATGCCAGCTTCCAGGTCGCCGCCGGGGCTTCCGCCTACGCCACCTTGGCGTGCGTGCCCACCTGGACGACCGACTTCCGCGACGACCTGCCCAAGATCGACGTGCCGCTGCTCGTCATGCAGGGCACGGAGGACCGCATCCTGCCGATCGACGCGTCGGGCCGACGGCTGCCCAGCCTCGTCAAGGACATCCAGTTCATCGAGGTCGAGGCCGGCCCGCACAACATCGGTTGGACCCACCCGGACGAGGTCAACGAGGCCCTGATCAAGTTCGTCGGCTGAGATCGCGCCGGCTGGGGAACCGCCTGCTCCCCTGCCGGCGACCGGCGGTGCATCCCGGCGCCCGCCTGCTGCCGGGATGCACCGCCCCGCCCGTTGGCAGTCCACCGCTCCCCCGAAGCGTTTCGCGGGCAAGCTAGGGCCTGATGGACTTCCATACCGTCGACCACTGGTTGCGGGCCGACCTCCTGCCGACGGTCGTCCTCCTCCTGGGCGCGGCCTTGGTCGTACGGGCGGTGCGCTGGACCGGGGCCCGGTACCGGGCTGCGCTGGACCGCGAGGTCCGGGACCTGATCGAAGCCGGCGGGGTGGTACCCGAGCGGGCCAAACGGGCCCGCGCCGTCGGGCAAGCAGCCGAGTGGGCGATCGCGTCCCTCGTGTACTTCGTGGCCGGCTTGCTGGCTTTGCGCGACCTCGGGATCCCCCTCACCAGCCTGGTCGCCCCCGCGACCGTCGCCGGCGTGGCCATCGGGTTCGGGGCCCAGCAGGTGGTCGGTGACCTGCTGGCCGGATTCTTCCTTTTCGCCGAACGGCAGTTCGGGGTGGGTGACCTCATCCGCCTGTCCACGCCGGGGCAGCTGTCCGGCATCAGCGGGACGGTGGAGGAGCTGACTCTGCGGGTGACCAAGCTGCGCAGCCAGCAGGGCGAGCTGATCGTGATCCCGAACAGCGCCTTGCGCCAGGTCACCAACCTGTCCAAGGACTGGTCGCGCGTGGTCATCGACGTGCCGATCCCGGTCGGGGAGGACCTGCCGCGGGTCATCGCTCTCATCGGCGAGGTGGCGGGCCGCATGGCCGCCGAGGCCCCCTGGCGGGACCAGATCATCGGCGAGCCGGTGGTGGCCGGGGTCGAAACAATTGAGGTCGGTTACGTCCAGTTACGGATCCTGGTTCGGACCCTGCCCGGGCGGCAGTTCGACGTCGGCCGGGAACTACGCTTGCGGGTGGTCATGGCGCTGCGCCAGGAGGACATACGGACCCCGGCCCCGCCCGCAACGGTGAGCCCGGACTCCTGAGCAGGGACGCATGCGACTGACTGAGCTGACGACCAGCATGCGACGACCCGTGTCCGCCCGGATCACCATTCGGCGGTCCACCGCCGTCATGGCGGTGCTGTTCCTGGGTCTCGGCGCGCTCTGGCTGGGGGTGAAGCCCTCCTCGGCGTCCCCGTCGACCGCCACCAACCGGGCGCTCAACCAGGTGCTCAACAGTCTTCCACCAGGCGGGAGCATCACCCTCACCCGCCCGGGCCCGACCGCCACGACCACCACGACCGCCGCGCCTCCGACGACGACGACGACCACCGTCGTCCCGGCCAGCACCACGACCACCCGCCCGCGGTCGACCACCACGAAACCGCCCAGGGGCACGACCACCACCACCGCACCGAGCGCGGGTGCGGGGTCGCCGACCACGACCGTCGGCGGGCGATCTTCGACGACCTCGTCGACATCGTCGACGACGAAAGGCCCGAGCGGCTAGTCGCGGCTACCCGTCAGACGGGTAGCCCGGACGCACTAGGGGTCCGGGCGGCAGACCGCCAGCGCCGTCGTCGCCAACCGACCTTCGGCCCCGGCGTCGCTGATGGACACCTGCACCACCGGTCGGAGGTCGTCGCCGGGCAGCACCTCGGCGCGGGCCACCGCTGGGCCGACCTTGAGCACGCTGAGGTAGCGCAAGTGGAGGTCTGCGACGGAGTACGGGCCGCGCAACGCGAGGGCGCGCTCGGCGGCCACCTCGGCCATCGTGGCTTGGGCGCCGCCCTGGATGGTGCCGACGAGGCCGTTGCTGACGGCTTGGTGAGAATCCATCTCGACGGCACCGTCGTCGAGCAACCGCATCCGTAACAGCTCGTCGAAGGTGGCCGCCGGCATCGGGGGCGCCGGATCCCAGGCCGACGGGGTGTGCGCCCCTCCGGTGAAATCGGCGATCCGCTGATTCATGAAGCTGAACTCGCAGCGGGCAAACAGGTCCGCGGTGCCGGACGCACGGAAGAGCACCTCGCCGGTCCACAACCGGCGACCGATCTTGAGCGGCCGGCCCTCCATCTCGATCTCACCTTCCGAGGGCGCGGCGCGGAGGAGCTGAAACCGCAGGTCGATGGTGGGGGTCAACGAGCCGGTGGCGGGGCTGCCGCCGACCACGTCCGCCAGGGTGAAGAGCAAACCCAGACGCGGCCGGCGGGTGCCCGGCGCCCACATCTCCGGGCGGATGGTCGCCCGGCCCCGGGTTCGGCCGTCCTCGTGCCACATCTCGAGGCCGAGGTACCCGATGAAATGCCGATCCTCCGCCGGTGCGCGCCGCTCCACGCCGCCCACCCTACGAAGGTGAGCAGGCGTCTTTCAAAAGGGCGCCGAACTGCGCCCTACCGGGGTGGCGCTTTCTTACATCGCCCAGAGGGCTGCGGTGGGAGACATGCGTGCGGCGCGCAGAGCGGGTAAGAGTCCGGCGATGGCGCCGATGAGGAGGGCGGCGGCGAGCCCGCCGGCCCAGGCCAGGGCGGGGATGACGATGGCCCAGTGTTGGGCGGTGGCGTAGATGGCGGTCGCCGCGACTCCGGCGCCGACGCCGCCTGTGCCGCCGATGAGGGCCAGGAGGACGGCTTCGGTGAGGAACTGGATTCGGATGTCGCCTTTGGTGGCTCCCAGGGCGCGGCGCAGGCCGATCTCGGAGCGCCGCTCGAGTACTCCGATGAGCATGACGTTGCCGACACCAACGGCGCCGACGAGCAGCGAGACCGCGCCGAGGCCGAGGAACAGGCTGTTGAGGGCGCCTTTGGCTTTGGCCTGGGCGACCAGGGCGGCTGATGGCTGAGACACCGCGACCTGGTTCGGGGCTTTGGGGTTGGCGCTGGCGGCCAGGACCGACTGCACCGCGTTGACCTGGTCGGTTTGGGCCCGTACGTAGATCTCCGAGGGGTGGCCATCGAAGCCCAGGTACTTCTCGGCGGCGGCGAAACCGACGAGGACGGAAGAATCGATCTGGGGAGCCAGGACGGCCGGATGGAGGATGCCGGCGAGGTAGAACCACTGATTGCTGACCCAGATCCTCTCCCTCGGATAGATGCGGTCGACGCCGAGGCGCTGGGCGGCGGTGGCACCGAGGACGGCGACGGGTTCGGTGGCGGTAGCGGCGTTCAAAGAGACGCCTTGGGCGACACTGGTGCCAACCGCGGCAGCCAGGTCGAGGCTGGAGGCGTCCACGGAAAGGGCGTTGGTGTCGATGGCGGGGATGAGGGGGCTGCGGTAGGCGTTGGCGCCCGTGGTGCCGGTGTATTGGACTGCGGTCACGGGGCCGATCCGGCCGATCATGCCGGGGGCGGCTTTGGGCAGCTCGGCGCTCTGGCCGAACAGGGTCTGGCCGTTGGTGACGGTCAGCAGGTTGGTGCCCAGCTGACCGATCTCATTCAGCAGCCCGGCCTGGGAAGACGAGGACAGTCCAAGCACGGCCACGATGGCGCCGACCCCGATGGCTATCCCCAAGGCGGACAGCCCGGCGCGTAACCGCCGAGTTCGCACCCCGACGCTGGCGAGGCGACCTAGATCACCGAGGCGCAGTCTCGGGACAGCCAACCCGGAGGTGCTCATGACCGGACTCCCGAGCTGCGAAGCGGCCCCCAGGACGTGTCTGCCACGATGTGCCCGTCGAGCATCTCCACCCGCCGCGGCATGCGGGCCGCGATGTTCTGATCGTGGGTGATGACCACGACGGTGGTCCCCTGGCTGTGCAGGTCGTCGAGGAGCGCCAGGATGGCCTGCCCGGTGGCCTGATCGAGGTTGCCGGTGGGTTCGTCGGCTAGCACGATGGCGGGCCGGCCCACCAGGGCCCTGGCAATCGCCACCCGTTGCCGTTCCCCTCCTGATAGCTGGGTGGGTCGAGCCCCGGTCCGGTCGCCCAGGCCTACGAGCTCCAGGACGTCGGCTGCCCGCCGCCGCCGCTGTTTGGCGGCGACTCCGGCGTAGAGCAACCCGTCGGCAACATTTTCCAATGCGGTGGCGTGCTCGGCCAGGAAGAACTGTTGGAACACGAAGCCGATCCGGGTAGCCCGCAGCACCGCCAGTTGACGGTCGTTGAGAGCGGTCAGGTCCAGCCCAGTGATCCTGACGGTGCCGGAGCTGGGCCGGTCCAGACTGCCCATGAGGTGCAGCAGAGTGGTCTTGCCCGAACCGGACGGGCCGACGATCGCCACCAACTCCCCGGCCCTCACCTTGAACGTGACTCCCTTCAACGCCGCCAGCGGCGGTTGGCTGGGGTAGGTCTTGGTCAAGGCGTCCACCTCCAAGATCACCGGGCTGTCCGGGGGCTCGTGGTTGTCAACCGACGGGGAGACACCTGGGATGGTTGAGGAGCTGCTCATGTGGCCGGCACCACCACACGCTGACCGGCGGCAAGACCGGAACCGGTGACCTGCACCAGCCCGGCCGCGTCGTCGAAAATCCCCAGGCTGACATCCACCAGATGATGGACACCGTCGGGGTCGGCGGTCTCAACCGCGTAGCCACCGCCCGCTAGAGCCATGAGGGCGTTGACGGGTACCACCAGGGCGTTGTTCGCCGACGCAGTGGTGATCGACACCTGCACCGGCGCCTGGTCGAGACTCCCGGTCGCGGCGGGATTGGTGGGGGTGACCTCCACGGTGACGGTGGGGTTGCTGTTGGCCCCGCTACCCGAGGGGGTGGTGGCCACCGTCCCCACCGACGAAACCACCCCCGGAGTGGTCGTGCCATCCGGCAGAGTGATGGTGACCTTGTTGCCTACCTTGATCTCGGACTGCTGGGCGGCGTCCAGATGGATCGTCACCTGCCGGACGGTAGAGGTGGCGCTCAGCACCGGCTGTCCCGGCCCGGCCGGAGCGCCCAGGGTGGCCGAGGTAGCGGTGACCCGCGCCACGGTGGGAAGGAATACCACTTGGCCCAGAGCGAGCGTGCCGTTCTGGGTGATGCCGAGAGAGGCTTGCAGCTTCTCCACCGCCTGCTTGGTCCACCACGAGAACTCGTCCGAGCCGGCGGGGATCTCCGCGGTGGTGGCATAGCGAAGGGCGACCAGATCGGCATTCAGTTCGGCCACGTCCGTGCCGGTCACCGCCGACGCGGACGCGCCCTCGGCCAGGCTGCGGTAGGCCGGCGTCGATCCGTACAACAGCACCACGGGGTTGCCGTCGACCCGGTACAGCACCTGCCCCTGGCCGATCACCTGGCCCACAGCAGCCAGCCACGTGACGTGGCCTTGGGCTTCGTTGACCGCGCTGTAGCTACCGGCATAGCCCAACGTGGCGTTGACCGCCGTCTGAGAAGACAGGTCCTGCCGGGTCACGGTGGCCAACGAGGTGGGATAGGTGTTATCGGCCACCCCCGCGTGGTGCGACCGGGGCTTCCCGAACGGATCCGCGCCAGCCACCACCGCAACCGCAGCCACCACGACGACAACTCCAACCGCTGCGATCCACCGGCGGCGGCGCGTCGACGGCGCTCGCGTGGCGGCGGCCCGGCCAGGGGAAACGATCGGGACTTGAGTGGTCGGGGTTACGGCGTCGCTCGTCACGACCCGCCGCCGGGTTTGCTCACGGGACCGTTGCCGCCCACGTTGGGTAGCAGCGATTGGCAGGCTTGGGAGGCGGCGTTGAACTGGGGCGAGTTGGGATCGATGCCGTTGAGGGATCCCAGCCCGGTGCTGGTCGGGTCGGGGAAGTTCAAAACGCCGTGCGAGCGCATGCACTTGGCGTAGTTGAGGAGCTGGGCCACCTGGCTCGGTGTGAATTTGTTTCCGCTTGTCATCTGCCCGCCGCCAGGTAGCAGATGGCCGCATGCCTGTTGGGCGGCTTGCAGTTGAGGGTCGTTGGGGTTGTTGGTGATGGTGAACCCGCCACTGGGGCTGGGGTCGGGGAAGTTGGACACACCGTGGGAGCGGACGCAGGCGGCGTAGGCCAGCTCGCTCTGGTAGCTGCTGCCACCCGACGACGATCCGGCCGTCGTCGACGTGGTCGAACTGTTCTTGGCCACCCCCGGGCCAGAAGGCCCACCTGCGCACGCCGCGGTCAGCGTGGCGACCGCCAGCAGCGTGGCGACCAGCAGGCCCCCACTTCGTAGTCGCCGCCATCGTGTCCTCCGTTCGACAGTGCAGTCTGGGTAGTGGTTGGCGTCCATCGCTGTCTCCTTGGCTCGAGCGATCGTGCTTCGGAGCTGGTTGTACGACACCCGGTGTTGCAACGCCGCAACACAGTTAGGTTTTTGCAACACCCGATCCGTCATCCTGGAGGCGCCACACGATCCCGAAGGATGAGCTCCGTCGGGGTGATCGGGGCGGTAGAGGAGTGACGATGAGGGTGTTGCTAGTCGAGGACCACGCCAAGCTGGCGACGACGATTGCTACCGGCCTGCGTCGGGTGGGTATGGCCGTCGATGTCGTCTTCGATGGCCACGACGCCCTCGCCCATTTGGCCATCACCGCCTATGACGTAGTGGTGCTGGACCGCGACATTCCGGGAGTGCACGGAGATGACGTCTGCAGGGCCATCGTCGCCCAGGGATCGGGCAGCCGGGTGCTTATGCTCACCGCGGCGGGTGCCGTCGAGGACCGCGTCGAGGGGCTCGGCATCGGCGCCGATGACTACCTTCCCAAGCCCTGTGACTTCTCCGAACTGGTCGCACGAGTCCGCGCCCTGCACCGCCGTCCCGCTGCCGCTCTGCCCCCCACGCTCTCCCACGGTGACCTGACACTCGACCCGTCCCATCGGGTGGCCGCACGAGGCGCCCGGCGCCTGGCGCTCAACCCGAAGGAGTTCGCCGTATTGGAGCTGCTCCTCGCCGCCCAAGGGGCAGTGGTTTCCGCCGAGGAGATCCTGGACCGAGTGTGGGACGAGGCGGCCGACCCATTCAGCCAGGCGGTGAGGACCACCATGAGCCGTCTGCGGGCCAAGCTCGGCGATCCTCCGCTCATCGAGACGGTCGCCAAAGCGGGCTACCGGATCGGAGCGTAGCCATGGACATTCGGGGTCGGCTCAGCCAACTCACATCTGGGCCACGCCTACCCAAACGCACCGTGCGCCTGCGTCTCACCGTCCTGTATGGCAGCGTGTTCCTTCTCGCCGGCGCCGGCCTGGTCGCCATCAGCTATCTCCTGGTGAACAACCGGCTCCACAACCTGCGGATGACCACAAGCGGGCCGTTGAACTCAAAGTCGACCCCTGGGATCGTCACCGGGCCTCGCTCCGTCACCGACAGTCTGCGAGCACAACAGGCCACTGACCTGCACCAGTTCCTCGTCCAATCGCTCATCGCTTTGGGAGTCATGGCGGTCGTGTCGGTGTTGCTCGGCTGGCTCGTCGCCGGTCGAGCTCTACACCCCATTCGGACCATGACCGCTAGGGCCCGGCGGATCTCTGAGCGGAATCTGCACGAACGACTGGCGGTCGCCGGACCCGGCGATGAGCTCAAAGCCCTCGGTGACACCATCGACGGACTCCTCGCCCGGTTGGAAGCGGCGTTCAACTCGCAGCGGCAGTTCGTCGCCAACGCTTCCCATGAGCTACGCACCCCCCTGATGCTCGAGCAGACCATGCTCCAAGTTGCTTTGGCCGACCCGAATCTCAGCGTCAACTCGCTCCGCGCCACCTGCGAAGAAGTCATCCAAGCGGGCAAGCAACAGGAGCGTTTGCTCCACGCGCTCCTAACCCTGGCTCGTGGGCAGCGGGGCCTCGATCAGCGCCAACCTGTCGATGTTGCGGAGACCACCAAACAAGTTCTCGACACCTACCAGGGCGCCGTCGATTCGAACGCCCTGCGAATCAATCTGGCGCTACGCAGTGCCGTCGTATCAGGTGACGACCAGCTGATACGAGTCCTCGTATCGAATCTTCTCGACAACGCCATTCGATACAACCGGCATGGCGGTTCCATCGACGTCGATGTCACCCCCAGGGCCGGTCAACCGACCCTCGCCGTCACCAACACCGGCAACCTGGTACCCGCCGACCAAGTCGACCGGCTCCTCCAGCCCTTCCAGCGTCTCGACGGCGACCGCGCCGGCACCACCCATGACGGACTCGGTCTCGGGCTGTCGATCGTCGGGGCCATCGCCGCCGCCCACGACGCCACCGTGTCGGTCTCCGCACAACCTCAGGGAGGACTGACCATCCGCGTTTCGTTCCCGCCGGAGACGACCGTCAGTTCACGCCACCACCCGATGGGACGCAGACCCCGACTTTCGTCGCCCGTCCAGGATTCGACGCCGGAACCGTCAACACGGTCGTTCAGAAACAGGCCGACCTGCCCGGCTTGCGGATCGACTCGTACCGCCACCCTCGACTTCCTACGGACACGACCACCAGGCAAGGCCAAGGCATACCGGCGATGTCGAGCCTGTGGGCACGACTGGGAACAGGTCACCGGATAGCGGGATCAAGGTTCCGTCATCGAGGGCGGCACGCTGGTTGCCGCCGCGGATCAGTCGTCCCGAAGACGGCTGTAGAGGACGATGTCCCGCCATTCACCTGCCCGAAACTGCGCATGACGCAAAATTCCCTCCCGGGAGAACCCGGCGGCTTCAAGGGCGCGCTGTTCCGCAATGTTGTCGACGTCGGTGGCGGCCTCGATTCGCTCAACCAGCTGAGTGGAGAACAGATACTCAGCGAGCTGGCGCTGGGCCGCCGACCCGTAACCCTGCCGCCGATGCTCGGCAAACAGCGAGATACCGACATTTAGTGCTCGGCAGGCGGCCGATGGCCCGTGCTGAACGGTGAACCAGCTCACGGACCCGACAAGTGTCCTGTCGTTCGTCTCAACCGCGAGCATCCCAGCATCGCCGCTGATCCCGCCGTTACTGGCGAAGCGGCGGTGAAAGCGATTACTCGCACCGATCTCGAAGTTGTTCCAGGGGTCCAATTCGGGTGTTTCGTTGGCGGTCAGCGAGTCAAGGTCTGCTTCGCTCACCGCCCGCAGTCGTACCTTGTCCATACCTCCATGTTGCTTGCTCTCGAGGCGCTGATCCGGGCGCGCGCGTTCGGCGCAGACACCTCTTACACCGGGGTGAGCAGATAGTCGGCGATGTAACCCTCTACGCCATTGGTGTCATATTTGACCGGGAACCACTTGTTGCCACCCTCGTGCGAGTCACCGTCAACGAGGTCGCCCGCCTCGACACGCTCGTTTTCAAGCAGTTCCTGCACTACATCTGAGAATCGCGTTGGTTCCTTCCGTATGTTGGTGTGAGTATGAGTTTTCATTGGTTCCTTGTATTCGGGCATGCTTTCCTCCGGGGCCTGGCGGACTGACCCCTCGATTTTGCTGCCGTCGGCTGCCAGAACGGAAAGAAGTGTTCGTTTGGTCACGAGGCTGTGAAGATCTCGTCGGGTGCTTCCTTGCCTTCGCCACACCTGATCCGGGGTGCGAGGTACTGGTCGGGATAGTCCCGATTGGCTGCTGCCACAGCAGAACGCATCTCAGCGCTCCGGCCTGGCCCGCCGAGCCGCCGGCGAGCGTGGCTGGCCCCGGCTGGGCAGGGCGATCACGGCGTTACCGTACGCTGCTCGGACGCCATGGTCCCTCCCGAGCTCGACCTACCAGACCCCGCTCTGCTCGAGCCGATCGAGGATCAGTTCTGGACCGCGGATGGGCTCTTCCTCGCTCAGCCCTCGTGGTCGTCCGTGGAGCGCCGATAACCGCCGAGAAGTTCCTCGCACATGCCGCCCGGCAGGCCCGGGAGTACAGCCTGCGGGGACTCAACATGGCTTCCGTGAGCGTCGACTTTGTCATGGACGAATGGCCGTTGGAGCGGATCCTGGAGGGGCAGCTAGCGACCTATACCCGCTACGCCACCTATGGGGTGTCCGACCTGGTGGCGGAGGGGTTCGAGGTGTTGGCCACCGGCCGACCGCCTCACGCCGACGTTGTGCTGGCCGCTCTCAGTATCTTGGAAGTGGAGCGTCTGAGCCGTCTGTTCGCTCCCAGCGAGACCCGCAACCCGTACAAGCGGAGGAGGTGACCGAGATGGCCGTAGAACTCGACATTCCCTGCGACGTCCAAGGACGGGACGAAGAGGGCCATCTCTGGGCCTTCCTCGACGAGGCGACCCGACCTGAGACCATCATCGAGGGCCACCTGGTGGTGACCGGAGACGACGAGGACCCCGTCGTTGCCCGGGTGATCCACATCCTCGATCGCCCCGGCGGCCGCAAAGTCATCATGGAACTCGTTGGTGACGCCGGCGAGCTCGTCGAGGCCCTGGTTCGGGCGCGGGTCGTCGCAGCCTGCTCACAGGGCCTGCGCCCACCCCATCGCCTTTGACTCCTCATCGGGGAAACCAGCCAATTCTGGCCCTCGCTACCTCCGGGCTCGCGGTCAGCGTCACGTTGCCTTCACGGTGCGGGCGAACGGCAGCCCCGAAGGTCTGCGTGGGTCACAGCATTTGGCGATGGCTGGCTTTGCCCCAGTCCAGACAGACATTCTGCACGTACGCTCTGTCGCGCCGGCACGAGCACGCAGCAGCGCCCGACCCGTCGTTTAGGCGCTGTCGTGGCAACACCATCAATGAACGTTCGGCTCGCACCTTCTGGGTAGGTGCCCTAGATCGGCAGTTATAGGGGTGATCCGCGTAGCGTCAACCTGCCGAGAGGGAACGCGTCCCGAGGGATTACGTGAACCCGTGCTGGTAGGCGTAGGTCACGGCTTGTGCTCGGTCGTGCACGCCGGTCTTGGCGAAGACGTGGTTGATGTGTGTTTTGATCGTTGATTCGTTGAGGAAGAGTTGCTCGGCGATCTGTGCGTTGGTCAGTCCGCGAGCGATGAGGGTAAGTACTTCGGCTTCTCGGGTTGTAAGTCCGTCCGGGAGGAGTCGGCCCTCCTCGTTTCCTCGGGTGGGCGGACTGTTGACGATGGCGTCGAGGAGATGATGTTGAACGGCGGGATCAATTACGGCTTGGCCCTGGGTCAGTTGGTGGACGGCGTGGCGGATTTCCTCCGCGCCAGTATCCTTGGTGAGGTAGCCGCGGGCGCCGGCTCGGAGTGCGTCGATGACTGAGCGATCGTCTGCGTAGGTCGTAAGTACGAGCACGTGGATGTGGGGGGCTTGAGCCCGAAGGCGTCTGGTGGCTTCAACGCCGTCGCAACGAGGCATGCGGAGATCCATGAGGACGACATCGGGGCTGGTCGTGGCGGCGAGTTGAACGGCCTCATCACCGTCGACGGCGACGCCTACGACTTCGACGTCGTCGAGCAATTCCAACAGAGTGCGCAGTCCCTCGCGAACGACTCGCTGATCGTCGGCAATCAACACCCGGACAGAGTTGGTCATCGCGGCGCCCACAGTTCCACCTTGAAACCCTGGTCCGTGGGGCCGGTAGTAAGTGTCCCGCCAAGAGCTCGGCTCGCTCGCGCATGCCGGTCAGTCCGTATCCGGTGCCGCCGCCCGGTGGCGGAGTTTGTCGTTCTGAGTCGTAGTTCTGGATAGTGAGGCGCGTGCCCCGGGTTCGTAGTTGAGGTTCACCTCGACGCCTTGGGGATAGGCGTGTCTGCGGATGTTCGTAAGCGCTTCTTGTGTCACTCGGTACAACGTCAACCGGCAGTCGCTGGCCAGCTCTCGTTCGCCTCCATGAACACTGAACTGGCAGGGCACCCCTGTGTCGGCTTCGAACTCGCTGGCAAGGGCCGCGAGGCGTTGGGGGCCGGGCAGGGCATCGTCGCGCAGCATGCCAATCGCCCGACGGGCCTCGTCCAGCCCGGTCTTGGCCAGGCTGTGGGAACGGTCGAGCGCGTGCTGCAGCTCAGGTCCGGTCACACCCCGCTGGGCCATAAGGCGAGCGCCTTCGAGGTTGAGGACGAGACCAGACAGCGAATGAGCGAGGACGTCGTGCATCTCGCGGGCCAGGCGTTGCCGTTCGGCCAGTGCGGCGGCCTGCGCCTGGGCCGCCCGAGTCTGTTCGAGCTGTGCGATGACGAACTGGGACTGCTCGTCGGCGACGATGAACCGCCCGGCGAAGACAGCGACGCCGAAATATGCAGCGACGGCCAACTCGTCCAGAATGACCGAGTCGACGGGCCGGCCGTGGCCCACGGCTGCCGCTACTGCGAGCCGCGACTAAACCCACTGCGGCTACCGCCACCGCGATCGATCGAGGGAAGCGGAAGGCGGCGGCCGACACTGGCGGGAACATCATCAAGAACCCGGGGCCGTCAGGCTGTAGACCAAACAAGGTCGAAGCGCAGATCACCATCACCGCCAGCAGCACCATCCGCGCCGGCGCTGGTCGAAGCGCACGTGCTCGAAGGCCACCAAGGCTGCCCCGAACAAGACCAGCGCGGCACTGACTGCCAAGCGCTCGCCGTGGAGACCCGGTGTCGGTCGGGCCCGGAACGTGACCGCAATCAGGAAACCGATCGCCACCAGCGCCAGCGGAAGCGTCCAGCGCAAGGTTCGGCGCTGATCTCCCCGGGCGTCGGCTGAGACGGTCTGCCCTGACCCCATCGGCTCGAAGTGTACGGCTCCGAACCCGCCAGAACTACGGGGATTCGACTCGTGTACACCAGGCGTCCGGTGGCCGGAGCGATCGGCGTTTAGCCGCCAATGGCCCAGGCGACCACAGTGACGGACCTCTCACCGAGTGTGTGTGGGTGGAGTGCCAGTTCCACCCGGAGTTCCACCCCGGGGTGGATCTCAGCGAGCCCGACCATCGGATACTCAACACCATGACCATTTCCGATTACCTGCTGAATATCTTCCTCGTCGGGTCTGGTCGTGCTGCAGATCCGCGGCCACAAAATCACCTGGCCCCGGCTCATCTTCCCCGTCGTCGTCACCGTGTGGGTAGCCTCGCAATTCCTCCGCGGCATCCCCACCGCCGGCAACGACACACTCCTCAAGACCAGCCTCGCCCTGGCCGGCGTCGCGTTTGGCTTGCTCGCTGGGCGGCCACCACCATCCGCCGCCAAGGCGCCGGAGCCTTCGCCAAGGCCGGGGTAGCAGCTGCTGCGTTGTGGGTGGCCGGCATCGGCGCCCGAAAACGGCTTCGCCATCTGGGTGTCGCACGGTGGCCACCCCACCGTCGCCAGCTTCAGCGCCGCCCACAACATCACCACCGGGACCGCCTGGGTAGCGGGGTTCATCCTCATGGCCATGCTTGAAGTCGCCGTCCGGACCGCAATCCTGTACATCAAGACGATTCGGTCGGGCGCCGAGATCCCACGCGGCGGGCTCCGCCAGCGTTCGTCGCCGCCTGACCGGCACCAACCAACACGCGAAGTGGCCGGTGCCCGGAGCAGACGCCGGCCACCGCTGCGCGGTCGGCTGCCCGTCCAGAACCGCCGGTTCGCGCCGTACAGAATGACGGCGTTGGTATGGGCGGTGATCCAGTGGGTCGGCACGGCGGTGGTAGTTGTGTGGCTGACCTACGCCAAGATTGTCAGCCAAGCCCCGGCTGGGGACAGCGTCGACGTGCGCTTCTTCTTGGCTGGCCTGGCGACCGGATTTGGTGGTTTTGTTTACGCCGTGGCGGGGCCTCGGGGTGGGCCGACTTTCATCACTGTTCTGGCCGGACTGGGAGGCGGCGTGCTGGGAGGGGTGGTCGTGTGGGCTGAGCTACGGAACACCTGGATGCGTTGGCGTCAGGCTCCAGGAGGTGAGGGTCTGGCCCCACTGGGACTGTTGCGTCGTCAACTTGTCAGTTCATTTCAGATAGGTCGAGCCACCGTTCGCGTCTGTATCGTAATCGTGATAGGCGTGATTCTGGTTGGCTCCTCGCTGTCGTGGCCGGCTGAAGCAGGGCCACGAGAGCACTCGCAAGTCGAGATATATCGCTGGATATACGGGTGATCCATGATGATTCACATGCCACGGCGGCGGGGGCGTTCTGCTCCAAGCTGAAGCAGCCGCTGGCGGTACTCGACCAGTACGAGATCGCCGATTCCGGCGTCCATGGCTCTGTCCGTCCGCCTTGGGAGTCGACGCCAGAACGAATATTCCGTGCTTGGCCGAGCGGACTTCATTCGTCACTCCACGGGTCATCCCCTGAGTCGAGCGATGCCGCAGGCGTGGGACGAATCCCTAACTGAGCTAGCTTGGGATCGCGGAATGCTTCCAGGCCCTTCGACGGAAGGAGTCTGGTAAGGCACTCGACGCCGTGCTTGGCGGCTTGGCGGTCGTCGGCCAAGAGAGAGTCAATAACGGTCGGATCGTCTGGACCGCCGGTGATCCTGTTCTTCACCACGTCAATCGTCCAACCCGACCGGCGGACCGTCCGGTAACGGAGCCATCGGAACACCTCGTAGAGCAGGTCCACAGCGGCGGGGACGAACATTCGCCCATACGACTCCCTGAGGGGATACCCAGCCCGTCGGCCAACGACGGTGACGTGAGCGTGGTCGGGAGCAAACGCTACGAGATCCAGAAGTCGGCCTCTTCGCTGAGATGGAAAGGCCAGATCGCTCCTATCAGTGCCCGCGGCCAGCTGAGCCGGCAGAGCAGCTCCACCATCTGCCCGTTCTTCACCGAGACAACCAGATCGTTCGACACAGAGAAGATGCTTCGCTTGACCCGGACCCGGTGTTCTCCTGGAGCGACGTCGAACACGGCTTGGTGGTCAGGCCAGATGTCTCCTACAACGGTCCCGTCGATTTCAACACTGTAGTTTCGGAACGAATCCGGCCCGCGGATGGCTGGCATGTAGATCTTGAGCACGCCACCCGCGGACACACATGCCACGATATCGGCGGTCCCAGGCTCCCTGGTCGGCCCGCCAAGGTGCCGCTGATCGCGCTGCGGACCCCGCGGTGTTCTGTCGGGCCTTCTGGATTCAGGCGGAGCAGGTCGTCGACGCCACATCGCAGATTCTCGAGGCTCTGCCCGGCCCGTGGACGCCCAAAGAGCGTCCTCCACCGCTGCATGCTCTGGAGGTGCTCACATGCGCCCGCCGTCACTTCGGGTCAGTCCGGAAGCTCCCCTCCGGCCACTACCAAGCCTCGTACTGGCACTTGGCCGAACGTCATACGGCCGACCAGACCTTTGAGACGAAGGGCGACGCCCAGGCGCGGCTCAGCGAAGTGGAGACCGCCATCCGGCGTGGCCGGTGGGTCGACCCGTCAGCAGGCCGGGTGCTCTTCGGCCGGTACGTCGACGACTGGCTGACTCAGCGCTACGACATCCGACCGTGGACCCGCGAGCTGTACCGCAGCCTCATCAAGTGCCATCTCAAGCCGACGTTCGAGCGCGTCCCGCTCACCGCCATCACGACTGCGTCGGTGCGGCGCTGGCGAGCAAGCATCGTGGCCAACCAACCGACCACTGCGGCCAAGGCGTATCGCCTGCTTCGAGCCGTCTTGATGACCGCCACAGCCGACGGGTTGATCCTCACCAATCCGTGTGTGATCAAGGGCGCCGGCCAGGAGCGCGCCCCGAGAGGAGTATCCCCACACTCGAGACGCTGGCAGCGATCGCAGACGCCCTCGACGACCGGTACCGGGCCCTCGTCTACACGGCCGCTTTGGCCGGGCTTCGTGCCGGAGAGCTGGCCGGGCTCGAACGCCGGCACGTCGACCTGGTCCACCGGACCGTCACCGTCGAACAGCAGGCGCAGGTCGTCGTCGGCCGGGGCCGTGTGCTCGGGCCACCAAAGTCCGACGCTGGCCGGCGCACCGTCGCTATCCCGACCGAGTTGGCTCACATCTCGAGGAGCATCTGTCCACCTACGTCGGTCCCGAACCGAACGCCGTCGTCTTCACCGGAGACAAGGGCGCCCCCGATCACCACCCAACATTGGTCCCACAAGTTCCGGGAGGCGGCCGACAGCGCCGGCGCGCCCGGACTCCACTTCCACGACCTCAGACACCTGGCCGGCACCCGGGCCGCCGCCACCGGTGCCTCCACCCGGGCTCATGGCCCGCCTCGGCCACTCCACGCCAAGGGCCAGCCTCATCTACCAGCACGCCACCGAGCAGCGAGACCGCCAGATCGCCGCCGGCATCGACGCCATCCTCGAAGCCGCCAAGGAAGACAGCAGAGAACCAGCAGCGGCCATCGTCGACCTCGACACATCGCGGACGAATCGCGGCACGCCGGCCCCTGGACACAGAAAAAGCGCCCCCCGAGGAGGGCGCTTTATAGGCCTTGACCTGGACTTTCCGAGAGAGCGAGCGACGGGAATCGAACCCGCGTTCTCAGCTTGGGAAGCTGATGTTCTGCCGCTGAACTACGCTCGCAACGACCAGCCCGAGCAGCGTAGCGGACCCGCCGCCCGGCTCCCAGGCCGGGCAATGCGCCGATCGACCTACTCCTTCGGCGGTTTGCCGTTCCCGTTGGAAGCCGCCTCGACCGCGCCCCGGAGCATCGGCAACAGCTCGACCGGGATGGGGAAGATCAACGTCGAGTTC
Organism: uncultured Acidimicrobiaceae bacterium; assembly: GCA_963702305.1. Lineage (GTDB taxonomy): Bacteria > Actinomycetota > Acidimicrobiia > Acidimicrobiales > Palsa-688 > PALSA-693. The sequence goes on from CAVPBX010000003.1 coordinate 117,735, forward strand.
TTCTCGGTGGCCACTTCCGCGAGGGTCTGCAGGGTACGCAGCTGGAGGGCGCCGGGGCTGGCGGTCAACTTGTCGGCGGCCTCGGCGAGCTCGGTGCTGGCCTGCAGCTCGCCGGTGGCCGCGATCACCTTGGCCCGGCGTTCCCGCTCTGCCTCCGCCTGGCGGGCCATGGCCCGCAGCAGTTCGGGCGGGAGATTGATGTCGCGGATCTCCACCTGCCGGACTTCCACTCCCCACTCGGTGGTGCTCCGGGCGATGGTGGCGCGTAGCTCGGTGTTGACGTCCTCGCGGTGGGCCAGCAGGCTGTCGAGCTCGTACCGGCCGACGATGGATCGGAGGCTGGTCATGGCGATGCGCTGGCTGGCGAAGCGGAAGTTGTCGACCCCGATGACCGCGCGGATTGGCTCGACGACTTGGAAGTACACCACCGCGTCGACCTGGATGGTCACGTTGTCCTTGGTGATGACGCCCTGCGACGGGATGTCGACCACCTCGACGCGGAGGTTGACCTTGACGACGCGATCGACGATGGGAATCCGGATCACCAGGCCCGGTCCCCGAGCCCGGCCCAGCACCCGGCCGAAGCGGAACAGCACGGCGCGCTGGTACTCCGGCACCACGATGAACACCGAACGGACGACCACCAGTCCCACCAGGACGACCGCACCCACCACCACGCCGACGACGGTGCCGGTATCCGAGCTGCCGGCTCGGGCCAGCACGGCCGCACCCAACAATGAGGTCATCCAGCGAGTATCGCCCATCCCGCGTGGTATCGCACGGAGGGCCGCGACGATGGCATGTCCGCAAAGACAAAAGTTTCTGCATAACACCGCCACAGTGTGTACAGTTCTTGGTCTAACGACACAGACACGCGAGGGTCGGGGGCTGTAAGACCGTAGTCCGACGTGCCGAGGGGCAGTGCGGCGGGTTATGGTGAAACACCTGGAGTGGGAACCCGCCACCTACTCCAGGAGAGCGGTTCCGAGATCCGCCGCTCGGTCCGCTCCGCTGATGGCGCCCCTCGGGGCGCCATCAGTGTTTCCCGAGTCAAATGAGCCCTGGCGAGCGCCAACTCGGCGGCGGGATCGCCCCCGTACCAAACGGGGCGGAAGGGTCGATCCTGTATGACTCCGGCAGACCGACAGGTTGACGTTTCGGCGCCGGCGACTTTCCGTGTTTACCTACCGGTCAGCCAGGAGGGCATCCCGACCGGGGAACGGCGCCGACGCCTCCCGTCAAAACCGGCTAGAGGCCGCGAGGATGGGTCTTTTACCGTCCCTGCGGGGAGCCGCCACATAGGCCGCCACGAGCAGTGTGATCAAAGTCACTGACGGCGGTAATAGGAGCTGGCATAGGACTATCGCCGGCCCGTCCGCATAGAGCGCCAGTCCGCTACCAACAGCGCGTCGCTCCGTCCTCCGACCGGCGCCGGAGGGCGAGGCCGCCCTCCTGACCGAAGCCCAGGGACCGGTAGAGCGGCTCACCGTCGTCGGTGGCATGGAGCTCCACCACGGGCACCCGGACTGCCTCGAACCAGTCGAGCAGGGCCACCATGATGGCTCGGGCCAGACCGCGGCGGCGGAACTCGGGTTCGGTGGCGATCCACTGGATGTAGCCGACCCGGCCGGTCGGGTTGCCGGGTGACGGCAGTCGCACCGAGACCAAGCCGGCGCCGCTGGCGGCCAGGCCGGGGGCGCCGTCGGGTCGGTCCACCCCCAGCACCACCAGCTGCTCGTCGGCGTCGGCGAGGCGCCGGACCATCTCGGTGGCGGCGAGCGCCGACCACTCTGGCGTGATCGTCAAGCCCATCGACGCGTACATGAGCCCGGCCAGCCGGACGATCTCCGGCGCATCCTCAGCTTTGGCGTGGCGGGTAGTCATCCGGGCATTGTCATCCTGCGGCCGCCCGGGCACAAACGACATTGGCGCCGGGGTCAGCCGGCCGGTCCGTTGATCGACAGGGACCGCCGCCGGTCCTCCAGGAAGCGCCGTTCGACGTCGTTGGCGGCCAACTCGATGGCGAGGTCGTAGGCGTCCGCGGCCTCCCGACGACGGTCCAGCCGACGGAGCAGATCCGCTCGGGCCGCGTGCAGGAGGTGGTAGTCGTCGAGGTCGAGCGCATCCATCGCCTCCAGCCCGGCGAGTGGACCATGCAGCTCGGCCAGCGCCACCGCCCGGTTGAGGGCGACGATCGGCGTCGGCGCCACGGAGGCCAACTGGTCGTACAGCCGCACGATCTGGGACCAGTCCGTCTCGGCGGCGGTTACCGCATCGGTGTGGACCGCGTTGATGGCGGCTTGCAGCTGGTACGGACCGGGCTGATTGCGGCGGATGCAGGCGGCGACAAGGGCGTGACCTTCTGAGATCAGGGTCCGGTCCCATTGCGACCGGTCCTGGTCCGGGAGCAGGACCAAGGCCCCGTCGGGCGCGATGCGGGCGGACCGGCGGGCCTCCGTCAACAGCAGTAAGGCCAGGAGGCCGTGTGCTTCCGGTTCGTCGGGCATCAGCTCCACCAGGACGCGGGCCAGGCGGATGGCTTCGGCGCTGAGGTCGGCCCGCAGCAGCTCGTCGCCGGCCGTCGCCAGATAACCCTCGTTGAAGATCAGGTAGACCACCGCCAGCACCGGGCGGAGGCGATCGGGCAGCTCCGGGTCGCTCGGCACCCGGTAGGGGATGCCCGCGTCGCGGATCTTGCGTTTCGCCCGCACCAGGCGCTGGGCCATGGTCGACGGCGGGATCAGGAAGGCCCGGGCGATCTCACCGACCTCGAGGCCGCCGAGCAGGCGGAGCGTCAAGGCGATCTGAGCGTTCTCGGCCAGGGCCGGATGGCAGCATGTGAAGATCAGGCGGAGGCGGTCGTCCGGCACCGGCCCCACCTCCCGTGGTTCCTGGCGATGGTGGATGAGGGCGGCCTGGGCGTAGCGGTCATGGCGGGATGACTCCCTCCGGAGTCGGTCGATGGCCTGGTTGCGGGCGGTAGTGACGATCCAGCCACCCGGGTTCGGGGGGACGCCGGCGGTCGGCCAGCGCTGGACGGCGATGAGGAAGGCCTGCTGCACCGCCTCCTCGGCGAGATCGATGTCGCCGAAGAGACGGACCAAGGTGGCCACGGCCCGGCCGAACTCCAGCCGGAAGGTCTGCTCGATGCTGGAGTCCGACGCGGGCGGCACGGCGCGGTCAGGCGTCGGGGAGTTCCTGGAACGGCCGCACCTCGACGGGATTCCGGCACGCTCGGGCGCCTTTGGCGGCCCAGGCCAGCGCGTCGTCGAGGTCGTCGGCGGTGATGATCCAGAAACCGCCCAGCTGCTCCTTGGTTTCGGCGAAAGGACCGTCGGTTGTCACCACTTCGCCGTCCTTCACCCGGACGACCGTGGCGGTATCCGCAGGGTGGAGGCCGCCGGCGAACACCCAGGCGCCCTTCGCTTGGAGCTCGGCGTTGAAGGCATCGACGCCCTCATAGGCCGCCTGCGCGTCCTCCGCCGACGGGGCTTCGTCGGCAACCGAATGCACGGACAACAGGTACTGCTTCATGGAGGTCTCCTCTCCCGGCCGATCGGTACGGTACCGAACGCCTCACCCCTGTCTACGATCCGCCGGCGCCGCGATCGACACTCGGCTGGATTTTGCTCGGCGGAGATGCCCGATGGGAGCCTCTCGGTACCATGGGCCATGGCTCTCTCACCCGGCGGCCCTGCCCTGTGCTGAATTTGCCCGCGGGTGACGGGGTCCTGGCCAGCCAGCAGCTCTTGACCCTGATCGACGACGGTGTGGTGCACGCCGGCCAATACACCATCCCGCCCGAGAACGTCCAGCCGGCCAGCCTGGACCTCCGCCTCGACGAAGTCGCCTACCGGATCCAGTGCAGCTTCCTTCCCGACAAGCAGACCGTGGAACGGAAGGTCAAGGACTACATCATCGACGAAATCCCCCTGGACAAGGACGGGGTGGTACTGGAGACGAAGCGGCCCTACCTCATCCCGCTGAAGGAACGTCTGGCCCTGCCTCCCCGCATGCGAGGCAAGACCAACCCGAAGAGCTCGACCGGACGTCTCGACGTGTTCACCCGGGTGATCACCGACGAGAGCTACCGCTTCGACGAGATCGCGCCCGGGTACGAGGGCCGCCTCTACCTCGAGGTCGTGCCGCTCTCCTTCCCGATCCGGGTGCGGGAGAACCTGACCCTCAACCAGCTGCGACTCTCCATCGGGCGGGCTGAGTTGAGCGACGACGAGCTCCGCCAGGCGCACGCCTCCGACCCCCTGCTCTTCCACGACGGTGTCCCTGTACCCGATGAGGAACTCGCCCTGGCCAACGGTTTGTTCCTGAGCCTGGACCTCAGCGCCAGCAGCCCGGAGCATGTCGGCTACCGGGCCCGGGACAACGCCCCGCTCCTGGATATGACCCGGCCGGGCCCGGTGCCACCGGACCCGTACTGGGAGCGGGTGTACCCCGAGGGGGGTGACCGGATCGTCCTCACCCCGGAGCGCTTCTACCTGCTGATGTCCAACGAGGCGGTCCGTATCCCGCCGACCCTGGCGTCGGAGATGACGGCCTACGACCCGACCAGTGGGGAGCTGCGCACCCACTACGCGGGGTTCTTCGATCCCGGCTTCGGCTACGACGCGGCCGGACGCTTCGACGGGGCCCGGGCAGCCCTGGAGGTCCGGGCCCACGACGTGCCGTTCATGATCGAGCACGGCCAGCGGGTGTGCAAGCTCACGTTCGAGCGCATGCTGGAGCCGCCCCTGACCCCGTACGGGCACTCCCTGCGCTCCTCCTACCAACAGCAGGAGGACGCCCTGGGCAAGCACTTCATCCGACCCACTGCCGGGCCCGGTGGTCGGGACGCCGCCGGGGCGGATCAGATGAGCTTGCTGAAGGATGGTCACTGAGAAAGACGGGCCGGCGTGGTCTCGGACGCTCCGTCGGCCGCCAGGCCCATGTTGCCCGGCGGCCCAAAGGGCTTTCGGCGGAGGTCGTGGGATCGGCCTAGCTAGGCCGGATGGTAGGTGAGCAACATGATCCCCGAGCCGGTCGGCTTGGCTTCCGCGAGGGTCAGCCGGACGGCGTCGCTCACCTCGGGGAACAGGCGCTTGCCGCTCCCCAGAACGACCGGGAAGACCATCAGCCGGTACTCGTCGACCAAGCCGTGCTCGATGAGGAAGTGGGAGAGCTGGGCGCTTCCCGCGACGAGCAGGTCACCGCCGGCCTGGGCTTTGAGCTTGGCGACCTCGGCCTCGACGTCGCCGCGGATCACGGTGCTGTTGGTCCAGGTCGCCTCGCTGTCGGCCAGCGTGTTCGAGACGACGCACTTGCGCATGCTGTTCATCTTGTCGGCGAACCCCTGCTCGTCGGTCATCGACGGCCATGCCGCCGCAAACCCCTGGTACGTCACCCGTCCCAGGAGGAGAGCGTCCGCGGCCAACAGTTCGTCGACCTTGAATTTGTCGCCGGCGGCCCCGCGGTCGAACTGAAACGACCACCCGCCGTGCTTGTACCCCTCGGCGCCGCCGGGATCCTCCATGACGCCGTCCAACGACAGAAACTCCGAGATGACGACCCTGCTCATGACCTGTCTCCTTCTCTGTGGTCGCCGGCCATCTGCCAGCGGTCACCTCTTCTACGAAGGACGTCTACCCGAATCGACGTCGGTGCGCCGGAAGGTGAGGACGTCGCCTTGGAGGTCGGCGATGACGGTGCCGGTGGCGGTGGTGTGCGCCCCCGCGTCACCTCGCGAGTAGAGGTCGAAGGTGGCGGCGACGGGGCGACCGGGAGCTCGTTCCTGTCCGAAGTACAGGACCCACGAGGCGGGAGCCACGGTGCTCTGGATGCCCCGCCGGTCGAGGGCGAGGACGATGCCGGCGGCATAGGGCCACAGCGACGACGTCCCGATGGTGACGTTCACCCATCGGTCTGTCGGGCGGAGCGCGCCAGCCGCCGCGGTAGCGAGCGCGTTGGTGACTTGCAGCGTCCGGATTCTCCCCTGGGGGGTCCCGGAGTTGCCGGGGGGCCAGGGGCCGGAGCCGGTGGTGGTGCTGATCGGTCCCATGCGGAGGTCGGACTGGACCGTCAGCGCGGCGGCCGAGACCGCAGCGACGACCGAGATGATGGCGGCCCGACGAATGACCAGGCGACGCCACCGGGCCGCGCCCGGGCGGTTAGAGGCGTCTCCGGACAATGGCTCGGTAGCAGCCGGAGACACCAGGGCGATGCCGATGGCGAGCATGATGCTCGCCGGTACGAATGCCAGCCAGACCGAAAAGTACGGGTACACCGGGCCCGGGCTGAGGGCCAGCGAGACGGTGCCGACAACCACGCCGATCCCACCGGCAGCGACCAAGGCCAGGCTCATTGGTTGCTGGTGGGTGCGGCCGAGAATGACCGCGGCAGCAAACCCGACTACCAGGAGGGCGACGCCGGCGGCCAGCTCGATCGGACTGCGGTGGAGGGCCAATACATAGTCGCGGTTTCCGAACGGGACGATGGTCCAGGCGTCGGCGGCCGCGGTGAACGCTTGAGCTACGGGCGGCCCGGCATGGGTCGAAGTGAAGAAGTCCCACAGCAGGCGGAGGTTGTTGGGCTGGTCCCGCCCCAGCTCCACCAGCGGAGCCACCCAGACGAGGACGAGCGCCACCACTGCGGTCAGTCGGGCGGTCCCCCAGCCGCGGGGACCGGCAACGCCGCCGGGCTCGGCCGCGCCAGCGGGCCCGTGCCGCCTGCACCAGCAAGATCACCGCCATGGCGATGACGACTCCTGCGGTCGCAATGTGCGTTTGGACCAGGTAGGACCCGATCACCAAGGACCACAGGCCGGCGCTTGGGGAGCCGGTGATCCCCGCCGCCCACAGGACCACGAAGAGGACCATCGGCGCCACGATGAGATAGGGGTTCCAGGGTTCGCGGAGGGTTCCCACTCGAACGCAGAGGCAGAACAGGTCGATCGCCACCGCGGCCGACAGGGCCGCCAGCGGGCCTACCCGCCGCCACACGAACGCCACCGCGGCGATGAGGGCCGCGCCGCTGATGACAATGGCGCCGAGGTAGAGGCCTGGCCCGCTCGCCTTGATGGCCCGCACGAATGGGGCCAGGAGATAGAAGAGCGCCGGCCCCGGATGATGGAATCCGTCCCGGCTGTACGGGCCGACCAGCTGATCGAACTGGATGGCCCGCCGAGCCTGTAGCTCGATCAGCGCCTGATCCCCGTACAGCACCAGGGGCGTGCGGTGGATGAGGATCCGGACCGCTTCTACATTTGGAAAGGCGGCCACTGCGGCGACGGCGAGCCACCCGAGCCATCGCGGCGGTGCCGTCGTCCGACTGGGTTCGGGTCCCGGATCGCCAACCCCGCTGCCGTCCGAGACGCGCCGGCGCGCCAGCCCGTGCGGCCGAGTGCCGCGGGGTCGGAAACCGGTCAGTCCGCGGGCCGTGACAGGCCGGCGCGTGCCGCTCCGCCTCGAGGGACCGGCGTGGCCATGTCGGCTCGCAGCCGGAACGGCTGGACTATCTGGGCCACGACCGAATGTCCGACGCGGCATCTGGGCGCCGTCTGTTCGATCGGAACCGGTCGACCGCCGATCCCGGTACGTATCGGCGCGCCCCCGCTCGGTGCCACCGCGCAACCGGCCAGACGATCCCAACAGACGAGCACGAATCCGAAGTTCACGGCCGCCCGACCGGCGACCGGAGTATTCGCGTGATGGAGGCGATGGTAGGCGGGGCTCACCAGGATCCGGCCCAGAGGCCCGAAGGTCCAGCGGAGGTTGGCGTGCGGGAGGGTCACGAGGCAGCCGTAGGCGATCAGTCCGGCGTTTGGCACGGCCCCGCTCGCCCCCAGGACGAGCGCGGGGAGCAGGGCGGGCAGATAGGAGGCGTGCGCCAGAGGATGCGTCCGGAAGGTAGTGAAAACACTCATGTCCTCTTGTGAGTGGTGCAACGCGTGCAATCGCCAGAGGGCAGCTGAGCGATGGTTCGCCACGTGCGCCACCCAGTTCATGGCATCGATGCCGGCGAGGATCGCACCCACCGCCACGACCCTCGGGAGGAAGGGAAGCCGGCTCAGTACCAGGAAGTGGGCGTGCCGCTCGACGGTGACGGCAAAACCCGTATTGAGTAGGGCGACGAAGGGGGCCACGATCGCGAACAGCGCCAGGTAACCCGCATCCACCAGGTGGGCCCGGGCCAGCAGCGGGCGGCGCACGGCTGGCCATCGACGCTCGGCCAGGAACACCACGGCGACGACCGCGACGAGGCCCGGACCGACCGTTCGGCCCTGAGCCGTCATCAGGGCGTGCAAGAGGCCACCTGAACGGGAGAGGGCGTCCCAGCCGACCCATCCCAGCCAGATGGCCACCGAGGTGACGACAAGCACGGCCAACCACACGCTCGTCGGGTGACCGACTCGCCAAACCCGCCCTTCAGTATTTGGCGCAACCGCGGCGAGATCCAGGCTCACCCGAAAGCCACCCGCCCTACGCTCTGATGACGGTGTACCACCCGCAGCTCGCTTTCGGTCACCCAAACACACCGCTGGTGTGCCTAACGTAATACGGGCGACAACGCCGATGGGATTGGATCGTCGACAGGAGAACTTCGGTGGCGAACGGAGCCGGCTATGAGCGGTCGGTGATTTTCTTATCCTTTTGCAATCCATCCTTCGATCTCGCCCGTACATACCGCCGAGGCACCGCGTCGGCGCTGCCACCTTGAGGGAGACGGCGATGGAAGACAAGCGAAGAAGAGTCACGACGGCCATGCTCGGCTTGGGTCTCAGCCTGGCCGTGGCGGCTGGCGTGTCGGCCTGCGGATCGTCGACGACGAAGACGACACCCGGCAATCCGGCGCCTGCCAACACCACACCCGCGACGACAACTCCGCCGAGCGGCGGCGGCGTCTCGTATTAAGCCGACAGGTACGGCCACGGGGCGGCGCACGACCTTCGATCTGACTCGGGCCCGTGACCTCTACGGCCAGGTTCATGGCACCCAGGACGCCCGGCACGCCCGAGACCTGGCGCTGCTCGGGGCTCGCATCGGTCTGGCGTGGATCTTCATCTACAACGGCGGCGGCAAGCTCTTCGGACTCTTTGGCGGTGGTGGGGTTCACCAGGCCTCACTCTTCTTCGGGCAGGTCGCCCATCTTCATCCCGCCGAGTTCTTCACGGTGGTCGCCGGCATCATCGAATTCTTCGGGGGTGTGGCCGTGGGCCTCGGCATCTTCGGCCGAATCGCAGCCATCGGTCTCGTCGGGGACATGATCGTGGCGATGGCGACCGTCACCTGGGGCAACGGCATCGTCTCGAACGCCCCCGGTGGTGGCTACCAGCTCAACGTGGTGCTGATCACGCTGGCGCTCGTCGTGGCCTTCCTGGGGACCGGGAGATTCTCCCTCGATGCGGCGATCCGTCTGGTGTGGGAGCGACGTTCGGCACCCAAACACCGGGTGATGGGTACGGACGGATCCGCCGAAGCCCCAATGGGTCGATCGCCAGCCGAGTAATCAGTTGGTTCGCGCGAAGGCGGCGACGAAGTCGCGCCAGTACGGGTGCAGGAAATGGTCTGATGCGAATGACATGATCGGCAGCAGCTTCTGACCCACCACCTCAGCACCCGTCCCGGTGAAGGTGTCGAAGTTCTCCCACAGTGGATTGATGTCGAGTTCCATCGCCCGGCGAGCGCCCGCCGCCACCATGGCCGCGGCAAGGGTCTTGGGATCCAAGCCGGGACCGGCCACATAGATCAGGTGCCCGGCCCCGTCGACCCCGAGGGCCGATCGCCAGGTAAACACGTTGTCGTGAAAAGGCGGCCCCCATACCTGCTTGGGATGGGGACTACCCGCGGCCGCCGTCGGCACTCCGTCCTCGACCAGCATTGACAGGTTCTGGCGGACCGCAACCACCGACGGGACATAGGCGACGTCTCGATCCCACGCCCCGACGGTGGCGGAGCCGTCTCGATAGATGACGAAGGAAGCTGCCCCGTTGCGGAGCGGTACGGCGGTGACGCCGTCGAGGTACCAGCCGCCCATCGACTGGTTGAGTCGGAAACCGGAATTCATGGCGGCCACGAGGGCGCCCCACAAGGGCCTCGGTACGGACCCGTCGTTGGGCCAGCTGCCCGCGGGTTGGGTGGTCCCGGCGTACAGGGCGAAGCGGAGCCGGGAGGTGTCCATCCAGGCGATCCCCACCGGCAAGCCGGCGTGATGCAGGGTCGTGACGTAGACGGCGGCGTCGGCACCGACCTTTCGGCCGGCCGGGGCCCACACCCCGTCACGGGCAACAGACGTCCAACCCGCCGTGGCAATCGGAACCGGCGCCGTCGGAGCGTCGGCCACTGTGGTCGAAGTTGCTCGGGGCAGTCCGGTCGCGGAGCGCGGACCGTGCCGGGCGACGCCGCCCCCCGGGCTGGCTGCGAGGAAGTGGGCGAACAGGCGACGAGAGCGGCCGAGACCAGGAGCGCCGCGGTCCACCGCGAGCCTCGAAGCCTCGGCACCGAGGGCATGCCAACAAAACTAATGGCGGCTCGCCGGTATGACTTGTCGACCCGACACGAACGGCCAACTTCCGTGTGTCGACGGTACGGTCGTTTGACGCTAGACGGCGGTGCCCGTCAACCGGTATCCCTGATGGTCAGCGCAGCTTGAATGCGCCGGCCGGCGACCGCCGGTGGGAGAGAGGAGCATGGTGAGCAGCACCGAAACGTCTGGCCTGTTTACCGCACTGCCCGACGATCAGACGCTCGGCGCAGCCGTGGTGGCGCTCGAAGAGCACGGGTTCAGTGTGGAAATCGTCGATAGCCTTGACGGGGCGCGCCAGGCGGTTCTGGCCCGGATCCCGAGCGGCTCGTCGGTCATGACCAACACCTCGGTCACGTTGGAGCAAGCCGGGATCGCCGACGCCATCAACAACAGCGGGGGATACGACTCAGCGCGACAGAAGATGCTGGCGCTCGACTTCGCCACCCAGGCCAAAGAGATGAAGCTGATCGGCAACCAGCCCAACTACGCGCTCGGCAGCGTCCATGCCGTCACCCAAGACGGAATCTTGGTCATCGCCTCGGCGTCGGGAAGTCAGCTGGCCTCCTATGCGTGGGGGGCTGCCAACGTCATCTTCGTAGTGGGCGCCCAGAAGCTCGTTCCCAACCTGGATGCGGCCCGGCGACGGATCTATCAGCACAGCTTGATACTCGAGGACGCCCGCGCCATTGCCGCGTACGGCCAGAACAGCTCGGTCGGGAAGATCCTCGAGATCCACCAGGAGCTGCCCGGGCGCATCCACATCGTCGTGGTCCGCCGCGTCGTCGGCTTCTGACCCTTTCCTGATGAACGACAGCAACTCTCACGCCGGCGACACCTCGGCGCAGTTCCCGCTCGTGCTGGGCCTGGACACCTTCGGCGACGTCACCCACGACGATGAGGACCGCCCGCTCTCCCACGCCCAGACCATCCGCAACCTCGTCGAGCAAGGTGTGCTCGCCGACCAGGTAGGCGTCGACTTTTTCGGCATCGGCGAGCACCATACGGATGATTTCCCGCTCTCGGCCGGCGACGTCGTACTCGGGGCGATCGCGGCGCGCACCAGCCGCATCCGCCTCGGATCAGCCGTCACCGTGCTCAGCTCGGACGATCCGGTGCGGGTGTACCAGCGGTACTCGACCCTCGACGCCGTCTCGAGTGGGCGGGCGGAAGTCATCCTGGGGCGCGGTTCCAGCGTCGACTCGTTCCCGCTGTTCGGCTACGACCTCGCCGACTACGACGCCCTTTTCGAAGAGAAGACCAACCTGTTCGCCGAACTGCTCAAGGGCAGCCCGGTCACCTGGCAAGGCCAGACCCGCCCTTCGCTGGTCAACCAGAATGTCGTGCCGCACCCCGAATCGGGACCCTTTCCGGTGTGGATCGGCGTCGGCGGCAGCCCCCAGTCGGTCATTCGAGCCGCCCGCTACGGGTTCCGGCTGATGCTGGCCATCATCGGCGGGCCCCCGGCCCGCTTCGCGGCGTTTCCGCGGCTCTACTACGAAGCGTTGCCACGCTTCGGTCATGCCCCGTTGCCGGTCGGTGTGCACTCGCCTGGCCACATCGCCCTGACCGACGAGGAGGCCCAGGACCAGTTCTGGCCCCGCTACTTGGAGGTCATCCGCCGGGTCAGCACGTCCCGGGGCTTCGCGGTGCCCACCAAGGCGACGTTCATGTCCGAGATCGGACCGGGCGGCGCCCTGTATGTGGGATCGCCCGAGACCGTCGCTCACAAGATCGCCGCCAACCTCACCACCCTGGGCGCCAACCGCTTCGACCTGAAATACGGCATGGGAGGCCTCTCGCACCAAGCCTTGATGACCAACATCGAGCTCTACGGCACGCAGGTCATTCCACGAGTTCGCGAACTGCTGCAGAACCCGGAACGAGCGAACGCGGAAGTCCGTGCCGCTTCGCCCTAACCCCCAACGCGGCGTCCGGGCCGGGTCATACGACGTCGAAAGACGGAGCAATTACCGGGGCGTTGGGAGTAGCGTCGAACGGTGAGGGTGGGCTTGGTCTCCCCGTACAGTCTGACGGTCCATGGTGGAGTACAGGGCCAGGTGCTGGGCCTGGGCCGGGCGCTGCGGCGCTTGGGCGTCGATGCCCGGGTGCTTGGCCCGTGCGACGGCCCACCCCCAGACGCGGCAGTCACCCCACTTGGGAGCTCGGTTGGTACGGCCGCGAATGGGTCGATGGCCCCCATCGCTCCCGACCTGCCCGCGGCGTTGCGGACGATTCGGGCCTTACGCGACGAGGCCTTCGATGTCGTCCACCTGCACGAACCGTTGGCGCCCGGGCCGACGCTGACCGCCTTGGTGTTCAGCGTCGCCCCGCTCGTGGGCACGTTTCATCGGGCCGGCGTAGCCGGTTGGTATCGGGCGATCCGTCCCCTGTGCGCGTGGGGCCTCGGGCATCTGGCCGTGCGTGCCGCGGTGTCGGCGGAAGCCCAAGCTTCGATCGCGAGCGTGTTCGGCGGCACCTACGAGCTGCTGTGGAACGGTATCGACATCGACCGCTATCAGCGGCTCGGACGCCCGCGGACGCCCGAGCCGACGATCTTCTTCGTCGGACGGCACGAGCCCCGAAAGGGGCTGGCCGTGCTCATCGAAGCCATGAGCGATCTTCCTGCGGACGTACACCTGTGGGTCGCCGGACAGGGCCCCGAAACCGCCCGCCTGCGCCAGGCCACCATCGATGACGACCGGGTCGAGTGGCTCGGCCCGATACCAGAACTCGACAAGATCCGCCGCTTGCGAGAGGCGCACGTCCTATGCGCCCCCTCACTTGGCGGGGAAAGCTTCGGCATGGTGCTGCTCGAGGGCTTGGCGTCGGGGACCCCGGTGGTCGCCACCGACCTGGTCGGATATAGCAGTGTGGCCCGAGCCGACCACGAGGCCCTCTTGGTGCCCCCGGGAGACCCCCACGCCCTCGCCGGCGCGCTGAGCACTGCGCTCGAGCACGGACCAAAAGTCGCCGGTATGGTCACCAACGGCCAGGTCCGAGCGGCCACCTTCTCCCTTGACCGCCTGGCCGAACGGTACTGCGAACTCTACGAAAATGCCCTCGGACCAACCCGTCAGTCCCTCTCACCGACACCGTGATCTTCCACGTTCAGTTTCAACCAGATCGCCAAATTCAACACCGACGTGGTCAAGGACGAGCCGCTACGTCTTGGCCCAACGAGCGGAGGCGAACCCGAAGAGTCCGAACACGATCAGGCCCAGAGCGACCACGCCTAGTAGCCACGGCCCATAGGGCCGGTCCGCCAAAGATCGCAAGGCGCCGTCCAAGCCCGTTGACTTGCCCGGGTCGAAGGTGACTGCGGCGTCGACTACGAGGACCCCAGCCAAAGCGAAGGCGATGCCGCGCGCCACGTTCCCGACGACGCCCAGCCCGACCACCACCGTGCGGGCGACGCCCCTCAACTCGTACATGCGCAACTGCTTCTCGAACTTCTTCGTCACACCCTCGACAATGAGGCCCAGTCCCACGAGGACAACGATCACCCCGACGAGTCCTACCAGCCAGCGGCCATACTCATGGCGCATGAAGCGTGCCGTCAGCGCGGCCTGCTGTTGCGACTGGCCTTGCTTGGACTTCCCGGCTATGAAGCTGAACGTCGAGACAGAGAAGGCGGCGTAGACGATCCCGCGGACGAAGTCCCGTACCCGCGACCCGGCCTTCTTGCCGTCGGCGGGGCTGCCAAAAGCCGCATTACTCAGACGCCACACCGCGTAGGCGGCAAAGCCGAGACCGAGTGCCCATAGCAGCACGAGACCGAACGAGTGATGCGCGACCTCGGCCAAGGCGCCACGCTGATTGGCTTCAGGCTGGGAATGTCCCCGGGCGATCTCGACCGCGATCCAACCGACGATGACGTAAACGAAGGCCCGGGCCATGAGCCCGAATCGGGCCAGGACGTCCATGGTGGGACTGTCCGACCCTCGTCGTGCTGCTGTTGCGATGTCGGTCATGCGCCCACCGCTTTCTCGAAGTGCGCACAGCGCGCCACAGGGTGAACTACCCGGATCCTCTACGCCCGGAACAATGTGTCGCAGATCCGACGCTTGCCAAGTCTGACGGGCCGTAACTGGGTATCAATCGAGCGAACTGATGTCATTGTCGATACCCATCGATCGGTGGCAGCTCCGGTTGCACCCCGTCCCTCACCGGCTCAGCCGGCGGCGTCTCGCGCTTCTGCTCCTTCTCGGCGCCACGCTCACAGCGGGTGCGTTGGTGGGCGTCGCATCGGCTGCCGGGTGGTCATCGATTTTGCACGGGCTATTTCATCCGAGGTGGGCGTGGATCGCCGTGGCACCCGCTGGCATCGCGGTGAGCCAGGCCGGTTACACCCTGGCCTACCGTGAGGTCGCGAGGACCGAGGCGGGGCCCGAGCTCGCTGGACGTGAGGCCGCCGCCATGGTCACCAGCGGCTTCGGACCATTCAGTCTGCGGGGCGGCTTCGCCCTCGATGCAGCTCGACTGAGTGACGTTGGCGTATCGCCTCCCAATGCGGCCCGGCAGCGTCCTGGTGCTGGGGATGGTCGAATACGTCGTCCTGGCGCCGGCAACCTTCGGCGCCGCTTGTTACCTACTCGCAACGGGCTGGCCCGCCCAAGCGGGGCTCCTGCCCTCCTGGGTCATTGGAGTTCCGGCCGGCACTGGGATCGCCATCACGCTGATGGTCATCTACCGACTGACGAACCGCCGACGGCCGGCTTGGTCGCCCCTCCGGAATGGCCTCGACGCCATCGAGAGCACACTCTCCATGTTGCGGTCCTGGCCCGGCGGGCCCTTGACCGTTGTAGGCATGGCGATCTACTGGGCCGGCGACATCGCCGCCCTGGCGGCCTGCGTAGCCATCTTCAACCACGGCCACCATGGCTCGATTCTGGCGGTCGTGGTTGGATTCGCGACCGGTTACACGTTGACCCGGCGGAGCCTGCCGCTGGCCGGTGCGGGAATCGTCGAGACTCTCCTTCCATTCGCTCTCAGCTGGGTCGGGGTGCCCCTCGCGAAGGCCCTCTTGGCCGTTGTCGCCTACCGAGTATTCAACCTTTGGGTCGCAGCGGTACCTGGGTTCATAGGGCTGACCAGTATGCGCCGCCAGCGAAACCGAGACCGAACGCAGCCAGCGCGGGGCGAGGTAGAGGAAGTCCCGGTGGCCACTGGAGAGGAAGCGACGACGTGAGCGATCCCGACATCGCCATACTGCCCCAGTGGCTACCACGAGGTGAGCCGACGTGGGCCCCTGACTGCCCTCGCCGAGCCGATCCGGGGTCAGTACTCGTTCTTGAATGCGAAGTAGGAACCCCGAATGGTTCCGGCCAGCTTCGACTTCTGCCTCGCGAACTTGAACCGCGAGGCGAGCTCAGCGGGGACTTCCATCCCTTCGGAGAGCTTGAACCCGACCGCCCGCTTGTCGGGGCCGTCGACGGTGTACATCACGTTGATCGACAGACCGCTCTCATAGAAGATGTAGGCCATTCGAATGTTCTCGACCTGGAAGGCCGTCGCCTCAAGGGGAGGCGACGAGATGACGATGCCGCGTTCTTCCTCGAGGATCCGGTGCACCCAGTCGACGGTCGTCTTGGCCTTCCGCGCCGGCTCCACCGTGAAGACGTGGTCGTACTTGTTCTTGAAGTAGCGGGCCTCGTTCGCCCTCAGACCAGCGAGCGCGGCCGCGACCGGCGACGACTCCAATCCGACGGTCGAGACGGTGTTGAAATCTACGGCGTAGGGCGTCATGACAGGTCCTTTCCCATTTTGTCTTATCGTGCAGCTGCAGCTAAGTGGCTGAGGTCGATCCTCATCGACCAGCTTCTCGCGTAGTTACCAGCCATAGACACCTCAGTTGGCCTGGTAGGACCGGGCACCCCGCCTGTCTAGGTTACGGCCGTTCGTACCGAATCGGGGGTGGGGCGCCGGGCGGTGGTGGAGGCTGTTGGATGACGGTGGTCGGCGGCGCGCTGGCTGGTCGCTGGTGGAGTTCTCGCCGCAGGGTGACGATCTCGTTGGCGAGTGCGATCGGGTCGCGGGAGAACTCTTCGAGGACTTCCCGAACTGCAGGGTCGATGGGAACAATGTCGGATTGCTCGTCGGCGGGCATAGGACAGCAAGGTACAGGTCAGATATTCCCGAATCACGTAGACAGACCGCAGAGGAGGGTCCTCACCGACTCAGCGGCTTGGGGCGTCGACGCCCGTTAGCGACAACGGGCGGCTTGCTTTGGCCGGGCGATTTCGTGGGACGGGTGCGCCGGCGGTCGGTGAGTGAGGAGAGGTGTTCGAGCATCGTGTCGAGAGCGGCCTCAAGCGGCGCAGTGTCTCGACGGACTTGAGTGAGAACCAAGCCCCCTTGGAGGGCGGCGAGTAGCGCGGTGGCGAGCCGGTCGGGGTCGGCGCTTCGTCGTAGATCGCCGCGCATGTGCATGGTTCGCAGCCCGTCTCTGATCGGGGTCTCCCATTGGTCGAAGCCGTCCGATAGGTCGCTTCGGCAGTCGGGGCGGGCCTCGGCGAGCTCGCCGGTCAGGGAGATGAGTGGGCAGCCGCCCTTGCAGTCGGCCCGGCGCTGGTGTTCGACGATGAGGTCGCGCCAGGCTCGCAGGGCGTCGAGGCTGTCGAGGCTGCTGAGAAGGGGTTGCTGGTTCGCAAGGACGGTCTGGGTCTGGTAGGCGATCACAGCGCGCACCAGAGTCTTCTTGTCGCCGAAGTAGTGGTACAGCTGCGAGGCGTTCACTCCGGCGGCTGTTTGGATGTCCTCCCAGCTGGTGCCGGCGACACCGCGTTCGAGCATCAACATCGCCGCGGCAGTCACGATCCGGTCGCGCGTCGCTCGGCCCTTGGCCGTGAACACCTTGGGCTCGGTATCGGCGTCGCTGCGGATCATTGGTCCAGCGTAGCGCGCCCAAGCCAGGATTTTGGAGTTGACACTTCAGAATCGATGTGCTCATACTGGAGTGCACGCTTCAAAACTCTGAGAGGTGGAACCATGACACAAGAGTTGACACGGGACAAAAGCCCGAGCGGCGCATCGATCCGTCAGCGGGTGTTTCCTGATGCGAGCGCTCAGCAGACGGCACCAGGCGATCCGTTTCTGGCGCCGTTCTTCGAGACCGCCATCGAGCACGTCTGGGGTGGAGTGTGGAATCGGCCGGGTCTGGAGCTGAAATACCGCAGCCTGGTGGTGGTGTCGGTGCTCGCCGCCACCGGGCACAAGGAGGAGCTCAAGGCGCACTTACGAGGCGCGCTGAACCTCGGGTGGACCGTGGACGAGCTGCGTGAAGCGCTGCTCCAGATAGGCGGCTATGCGGGATTTTCGGCAGCTCACGAGGCGCTCGACGTGCTGAGTGACATCGTCAGATCGGGCTGAGATCGAAGTCCGGGCCAGCCTCCGGACCTCCGCTCGCGGCCACAAGCCCCGGCCAGGCCAGGGTCAAGAGCCGGTCTGCGGCACCTGGGGTGGTCCGTCGATGGCCAATGAGCAAGCGGATCCACAGCGGTGCGAACAAGAGGTCGAGCGCATCGTCGATGTCCAGATCGGACCTCAGCTCTCCCGTCTCGACCCCTCTCGCGAGCGTGGCCGCGCCGCGTGCCCGGCGGTACGCGAAAAACCGCTTTCGGAAGTCCTCGGCCAGCTCCGGATCCCCCTGGGCATCAGCGACGAGCTCCCGGATGAGCTCGCCGTTGCGGGAAGCGAACATCCGGGCAACCCGGCGCATCTGGACGCGGATCGCTTCATACGTTGACTCCGGTAGCTCAGCCGGGTCGGGGTCGGTCAGCTCGATGAGCGCGTCCATGATGACTGCGGACTTCGACGGCCACCACCGGTAGATGGTCTGCTTGCCCACGCCGGCCGCCGCGGCGATCTCATCGACGCTAACCGCGTGGGGGCCCAGTTCGCAGACAAGGTCCCGAGCGCTGTCCAACACCCGGCGTCGGGCCGCTTCGTCTCTGGTACGGGCCATCCAATTCACTCTACCGAGCCAGACGGGAATACGAGACCGAAAGTCTCTGTTCATAGTCATATCGAGACCGAGGGTCTTGGTACTTGAGAGCGGGTCGTCCCCGATAGGAGGCTTCGGTGCCTGATCTAACCGGAAAGACAGCCCTGGTGACCGGTGCCACCAGCGGCATCGGCCGAGCCACCGCGCTGGCCCTAGCTGCCGCCGGCGCCGCCGTGGCGGTCAGCGGCCGGGACAAGGACCGGGGCCTTCAGGTGGTGCGGGCTATCGAGGCGGCAGGGGGGTCTGCGGTCTTTGTGCACGCCGACCTGTCGGACGCTGATTCGGCGTCCGACCTGGCCGTCCGGGCCAACGAGGCCCTGGGCGGGCGGGTTGACATCTTGGTGAACAATGCCGGGATCTTCCCCTTCGGCCCAACCGAATCGTTCGCCGAGAAGGCCTTCGATGCCGTCTATGCCCTGAATGTGAAAGCTCCGTGGTTCTTGGTCGCTGCGCTCGCCCCGGCCATGGTGGTGAGGGGAAGCGGGGCGATCGTGAATGTGAGCACCATGGTCGCCGGGTTTGGAGTTTCGGGGATGGCGCTCTACGGCTCTAGCAAGGCCGCCCTCGAACTGCTGACCAAGTCGTGGGCGGCCGAATACGGGCCCAAAGGCGTGCGAGTCAACGGCGTGAGTCCCGGCCCGACACGGACGGAAGGTACGGCCGAGATGGGCGATGCCCTCGACGAACTGGCCTCCCTTGGCCCGGCCGGGCGGCCGGCGGCCGCGGAGGAGATCGCCGTTGCCGTCGTGTTCCTGTCCAGCGACGAAGCCAGCTTCGTTCACGGCGCCGTTCTGCCCGTCGATGGTGGCCGC
This sequence comes from uncultured Acidimicrobiaceae bacterium, assembly GCA_963702305.1. GTDB lineage: Bacteria > Actinomycetota > Acidimicrobiia > Acidimicrobiales > Palsa-688 > PALSA-693. The sequence goes on from CAVPBX010000003.1 coordinate 137,064, forward strand.
GCCGCCACTTGACCCCCTGCCATGTTGCGACGCTCCCCGTTCCGCCGCTCTGCCAACCGAATATCTACGTTTTAGCCGAAGAAGAAAAGGAGACAGCCATGGCCGCACAGGCCTCCCAACCCGACTACTTCACCAAGTATGAGAACCTTCACATGGAACGCACACCCTCGGGGGTGCTCACCCTTCGGTTCCACACCAACGGTGGTCCGATCACCTTCACCGGCACCACCCACCACCACCTGCCCAAGGCCCTGGCCGAGATCGGGGACGACCGGGACAACAGAGTCCTCGTCATTACCGGGACCGGCGACAACTTCATGGACGACATCGACGGGAACTCCCTGGGAGAGATCTTCAAGCCGGCCGAGTGGGACAAGATCTACTGGGAGGGACGGCGCGTCCTGCAGCGGCTGCTGGAGCTGGAGACCCCGATCATTGCCGCGGTCAACGGCCCAGCCAGTGTGCATTCCGAGTACGCCCTACTAGCCGACATCGTGGTGGCCTCCGACGACGCCACCTTCATGGACAAGCCCCACCTCGGATTCAACATCGTTCCCGGAGACGGCATCCATGTCATCTACGAGGAACTGCTCGGCGTCAACCGAGCGCGATACTTCGCTCTGACCCAGCAGCAGCTCACCGCAGCCGACGCCGAGCGCCTCGGGCTCGTCAACGAGATCGTGGCCAAGGACAACGTGTACTCCCGGGCCATGGAGCTTGCGGAGCAACTTGCTTCCCGCCCGCAGCTGTTCCTGCGCTACAGCACGATCGCCCTACGCCAGCGGCTGCTCGCTCGGCTCAACGAAGGCACCGCCTTGGGCATGGCACTCGAAGGGCTCACCGCCGCCGATCTGGCCTACCAGGGCTGACTTCCCTGTGGCTACCGCGTGGCAACCGCGGACCGCTACACGACCTGGAGGCCCATCCGCCGCAACGCTGTGACCAGCACTTTTTCGTGGAGACGATGGGACTCGAACCCACGACCCCCTGCTTGCAAAGCAGGTGCTCTAGCCAGCTGAGCTACGTCCCGCGCTTCGGCGCCGACGGCCAAGTCTATTCCAAACCGGCGTTTGCGGCCGGGCGCGCCGGGCCGAGCTCAGAGATAGCGGCTGTCGCCGTCGGGATGACGGTGGGCGGTAACAGGTTCCAGGTCACCGCAGGATCGGAAGAGCTCGGCCAAGGTCGCCTCGCCCGAGGGCACCGGCGCCACCCCGTCAAGCCACGCCTCCGCCTCCACCCGGCTGAACGGTCGAAACTGCACGTCAGCCAGACAACGCCCGGGTCGGACCACCGCCGGGTGCAGGCCTCGCATCGGCTCGTTGGTGGTGATCAGGAGCAGCACCCGCAGGCCGTGGCCGAGGATCCCGTCGGTCAGGTTGAGCAGCCGGCCCATCGAGGCCCCGGCGTCGACCCGGGCGTCGGCGCGGATGAGCTCGTCGGCGTCCTCGACGATGAGCACCTTCCATCGACTGGTACTCAACGACCTCAGATCCCACAGGTCCTCGTCGGCAACCACGTGCATGAGGTACTCGGGCGATCCGAAGAACGCCTCGGGGTCCAGCACGAAATGGATGTCGGCCCACTCCCGCCACTCGTGGGCGAGGGAGCGGATGGCGGTGGTCTTGCCGGTGCCCGGCTCCCCGTACCAGAGGAGAAGGCGGCCGCCGTGCTCGGGCGGCGTCGGGAGGGTGATCAGCTTCGTCAGCGCCGCGCCCACCTCGCTGGGGTAGTTGGGGGCGATCGAATCCCAGGTCGGCGTATCGACCCAACGGCGGTGACGGTTGGGCGACCCCCCGTTTCCGACCGTCCACATGGTCAGCCGGGCCTTGCCGTCGGATCCCTGCGCCGGCGGGACAGCTCGCCGTACTGCGGCCATCACCTCGTCCGCCAGGTCGGCGGTCCTCGCCGTGATCATCACCTGGACCTCGGGCCGGCGGGTCGTGAGGACCAGGTGCAGCGACCAGTCGTGACCCACGAGGAGCCGCTGGCAGTCGCCATTGTCGTGGACGAGTTCGCGGGCCAGCACGGCGCCGTCCGGGGCCAGCCCGTCGATGCTGTGCACGTCGGCGAAAAACGCCTGACGGGCGAACGGCTGCCCCCCCTCGAGGAAGCGCAGGGTGGCCAGATCGATCAGGCGCGCGGCCAGGCCGCGGTCGCTCAACGGCCAGATGGCCTGGGGGACGTTGAGTCCGTCGGGCATCGGCGTCAAGTGGTCCTACAGTTGCCGCGCACGCGGCTCAGGCTAGGTCGGGTCGGACATCGAGGCGGCGTCGACCAGGCACGGGATCGGCGACCTCCGAAGGCCGACCGGCCTGGTGGCGCCGCCGGCTGGCCCCCTCGCCCGCCTGAGCCGCCTACGATCCGCGTCCGGACCTCTACAACGAGGAAGAGTAGAGCCGGTGAACGGCCGACAGTTGCGAGATCGAGGGGCGGTGAACGTTGGCACCGCCGGACTGCTGGCGCTCGTCGTCGCCCTCGGCGCGTGCGGATCCTCGGGCCGGCATGCGGCGCCGACCACCACGCCCACCACCGCTCACACCACGGCGACAACCGCACCCCTGACGACGGTGCCCGGCATTCAGACGAGTGGGCCCCGCACCGTGCTCAGTCCGATCGGGCTCAACCTGCGGGCCCAGCCGGTCCGTTCGGCCCACATTCTGGGCACGGCCGCGCAGGGCGCGGTGCTCAACGTCTTGCAGCACCTGGCGCAGGGTGGCGGCTGGTTCCAGGTCAAAGGGGCGACCCACACGGGATGGATCATCGACAGCCGCACCCTCAGCGCCCCGGGGTTGTTCCGGTCCTACGCCTCGGCCCAGTTCACGGTCCTGTACCCGTCGACTTGGACGGCCAGCGCGTCACCACCCGGCACGGTGACGTTCCGAGCCGGGCCGGGCACCGAAAGCATCGTGGTGCGAACCGCTACGACGGTCGCCCAGCTCGGCACCGGCCGAGCGGCTTACGGCGAGGTCAGCTCGCAGACGGTGGTGGCCTGCGGGATCACCGAGGACCTACACACCTACGCCGCGACGGGGGCGGCCCAGCCGGCTTCCTACCTGGCGCAGCTCCGGGTGGGGCTCGACGCCCATCACGCCCTCGGCATCGACGCCAACTTGACGGACACGTCGCAGTTGCAGGTCGTGCGGGACTTCATCAGTTCGGTGACGTTTCCCGCCCCGCAGTGCCAGGGCTGAGCCGGTCGCCCCTAGCATCCCGGCTGTGATCGCTCGCTGGGACCCGCAGCAGTATCTGCGCTACGGAAGCGAACGGGAACGCCCCTTCTCGGAGTTGTTGGCGCGGGTGGTCCACCCAGCCCCGTCCAAAGTCGTCGATCTCGGCTGCGGCCCTGGGACGACCACGGCCCACCTGCTCGAGCGCTGGCCCGACGCGCACGTGGTGGGGATTGACAACTCGGCCGAGATGATCCAGCACGCCGGGTCGCTGGAGGTGCCCGGGCGGTTGGAGTTCCGGCAGGGCGACCTCCGCGACTGGCGCCCGGACGGCCCCGTCGACATTCTCCTCTCCAGTGCCACCCTGCAGTGGGTCCCGGGTCATGAGTCGCTGTTCGGCCGGTTCGTGCAAAGCCTGGCGCCGGGCGGGATCTTCGCCTTCCAGGTGCCGGGCAATTTCGCCGAGCCCAGCCATACCCACCTCTACGAACTGGCCCGGTCGGAGAGGTGGGCGGCTCGGCTGGGCGGTTTGGTGCGACCATCGCCCGTGCTCGAGCCGGCCGCCTACTTGTCCACCATGCTCGACACGGGCGCCCAATCCGACGCGTGGGAGACCACCTACTTCCACGTCCTGCACGGCCCTGACGCCGTCCTCGAATGGGTGCGAGGTTCCGCCTTGCGCCCCTTCCTCACTGCCCTCGACGTGCCGGACGTACCCGGGGACGACGCCGCGGAGTTTCTGAGCGCCTACGCCGCGGTCCTCCGCGTCGTCTATCCCCGAGACGCTGAGGGCCGCACCATTTTCCCGTTTCGCCGGATCTTCGGCGTGGCGACGGTGCCCTTGGGGGTTCCGGCCGGCGAAGCAGGAGAAGACCAGGCTGGGGGAGAAGGAGAGGGCCAGGCTTGAGGAGACCCCTCCAATCTGTCACGATCGTCGGGAAGGGACTTCCAGGGCAGTTGGGAGAGGCGCGGCATGATGGACGGAGAGCAAGTGGTGGCCGAGCAAGACGTCTCGATCCACCTACGGCAGACGCTGAGCGTCCGCATCTCGCAGCACACCACCGAGGAATTCTGGCGGGTGCAGGTGAGCAACCCGGCGACGGCCCGGGGCTCGATGAGCACCACTGTCCCGACCGGCGACAGCTTCCTGATGAAACTCATCGAGGAGGCGGTGACCGGCCAGCAATCCGCCTGGCAGCACCTGGCCGAATGGGGTCACAGCAACCTCACCCGGCCGGCGACCGGTTTCCGGGGCGCCCTCGCCTGAGCCCGTCTGGCTAGCATCTGGCCCCGCCGGTCCCCGGCGCGCCCGAACCCGAGAGACGGATCCTCATGCCCTCCAGCACTGTCGACGCCATTGTCCAGCAGGCGGCCAACCTGGCCAGCCAGCGGGACGGAGCCGGGGCGGTGCAGGCGTTGATTGCCGCCGCCGGCGGCGACCGGGCCGCGCTCGAATCCGCCCGTGACGAGGTGGCCGCTCAGCTCCACTCACGGGTGGACGATTGGGAGGCCACGGCCACGTTGACGCTGCTCAATCGGGCCCTGGCGAAACTGCCAAGAGTCGACCCCCTCGACTGGCGCACCCGGTGGGCCAAGCACCGCAAGCCCTAGCCGGGCGGCCATCAGCACAGCGCTAGCCCTCCAGGTCGCTGCCCTGGAAGGCGGTGACCGTCACTCCCTCGCCGGACAGCTCCCGAAGGAACACCCCGGGCGTCGGGACCAGTTCGGCCAGCCCGGCCGCTCCCGAGCGCGCCAGGCGCCCCATGCCCGCCCACCGCGCCGCCTGCCCGGCCACCGCGCCGGCCGCCACCGCCGGCGGCACGGCCACGCCGAGGATTTTGGTGTCGGCGTGGCCGTCCAGCCAGCCTCGTACCTCCACCCGCACCGCCCCGACAAGCCCCTCCGGGTGCGGCGCACGCAGCATCGGCAGCCAGGAGGTGAGCCGGTCCCGGCGGGTGGCCTCCAACCGGGAAGTCACCCGCCGACAGCCAGGAAACGCCGGCGCCAGCAGCCAGGGGTCGGCCAGGCCGGCGCGGTAACAGTCCGCCCCACCCACCGGCTCGGGAAACCAGACCAGCTCGCGTCCCGAGCCACCCGGGCGCCGACGCCAGGCGCCGTCCTCCCAATCGACGGCGACCGAGGCCAGGGCGGCGTGATGGCGGCGGGCGCAGGCCGGCCCACCGGTGCCGACGCTGGCCACGTGCACCTCGTCGACGCGGTCGAGCCCATCGCGCAGGTGGGCGGCCAGCACGCAGCTCAGCCCCGGCGCCATGGCGGCACCGACCACGGCAGTGCGGTCGACGTCGCGCGCGAAGGCATCGAGGGCGAGCAGGCCCCGCACGTCGGCGGGGTCATCGGTGACGCACACCACGTGGCTACCTCGCGACAACGCCAGCTCGACATCGGGGCGCGGGTCACCGGCCGCGGCGAACACCGTGACGTCCGCGGCCGGCGCCGTATCGAGTCCGCCCGGGCGCACGTCGACGTGGGTAGCCAACTCGCCGAGGGCGGCGGTCGCCCGGCGCGGGTCGCGATGCATCACCACGAGCGATTCGACCCCCTCGGCGCCCGCCAGGACGTGGGCGACCCGGGTTCCGACGGCACCCAGTCCGACCAGGACGATGCGCACTCGCTAGGGGTGTGTCGGCCCGGGCGGCTCGGTCAGCTCGTCGGCGGGGAGCTCCCGCCATCCACCGCGCTGGGGCGGCGTCCCCCCGCTGCCCCGCAACCGCACGATGCCGGCGATGACGACGGTGGCACTGAGTGCGACCAGGGTGCGGCGGAGCGCCTTCATGACCGGGCCAGCCTACCGGGTCACCTGCTTGCGACCCTCACCCCTGGACCTGGAGCGGGTAGACATCCTGCGGCCGTCCATCGGGGGACACGCCCGTCCAGGTGACCGTGAGCCGGGTGAACTGCGGCCCCACCGGCCCCACGACCACCCGATCGAGGGCCAGGTTGGCCGCCGAGATGATGGCCTGACCGTTGACCAAGAGGTGCACGGTGCCGGTGCCGGTGGCGGTGGCCGGGCCCCAGGATCGCCATGTCACCCCGGTCGCCATGGTCGTCCCGGTGCCGCACACGATGAGCAACGTCGCGGGTTTGTACGCGCCGCCACCGCAGTTGGGCACGGTGGCCAACTGGTGGGCGACCGTGGTGGGGGTGACCGCGGTCGTCCCGCTGGGGGCGGTCGTCGGTGTCGTGGTGGTCGCGCCCGTGATCACCGCGGCCGGATGGTGACTCGAGCCGCAGCCGGCGGCGGCCAGCAGCGCCACGGCCAGCGCGACCAAGCCAGGGACCGTCGGAGCGACGCGCGCCACGCCCGGCCGCCCCGCACCCGCCTTCACCGGACCGGCGCCGCGGCGCGCCCCCGCACCAGCTGGGCGACGGTCACTCCCCCCGCCGTCAGGGCCACGACGGCCCCCGCCAGCGGCCACTGGACCAGCAAGATCACCAGCCCCGCTGCGGCCTCGATGGCGATGACCGCGACCCGCACGGGCGCACCGGCCCGTTCGAGTCGGCGGTGTATGACCCGCAGCTGGGCGGGCGAGTGGGCGCGGGCCGTGAGCAGCACGGCGAGGCCCCGGACGAAGCCGAACCCGACGCCCAGCCCCACCGCCGCGACCGGATCAGCGGTCAGTGCCGCCAGCACCACCACCAGGAACACCGCCGCCGTCATGATGTAGGTGGCGACCCCGACACCGATCTGCCAGCCGAAGCCCACCCCGTAGACCCAGCTGCGGTAACGGCCCAGCCACCGGTCATCGACCTGCCGGCGCCAAATCGGGATGACCGCGCCGAAGACTCCAGCGTCGATCGCTGCCGCGATCGCGGCGGCCAGCGCGCCCGACGCCGCGATCCAGCCGGGGTGGGCGGGCACGTCCACGGCGGCCATCATGGCGGCGAGGCCGGCGGCGCCGGCGCCGAGGGTGGCCCCGCCGAGGGTCGAGCCGAAGACAAACCAGGCCGCGGTCTGTCCGTACCGGTGCCCCCGCCCGCGCTCGCCGAACGGAGTGATCGTCGACAGCATCGACAGCCCGCACGGTGACCAGGTCGACCGGACCGCGGCGCCGACCGCCACGAGCGCACCAGCGAAAAGGATCAGCACGGTCATCGTCAGGCTCCAGATCCGTAGAAGTGGGCGTCGCCGAAGGTAAAGATCCCACCGTCCGCGGCCACCAGCCAGTAGCCCTTCCCGGTGGGGGTGGAGGCCATGCCCACGATGGGCTGCGCCAGGTGCAGCTTTCCGAGCGACCCGTGAAAGGCCGCGTCGCCGAAGGAGAAGATCCCGCCGTCCGCCGCGACCAGCCAGTACCCCTTGTCGCTCGCCGTCGCGGCCATGCCCACCACCGGCTGCGTCAACCGAAGGTTCCCGGTCGACCCGTGAAAGGCCGCGTCGCCGAAGGAGAAGATCCCGCCGTCCGCCGCGACCAGCCAGTAGCCCTTACCCGACGAGGTGGCCGCCATACCCACCACCGGCTTTACCAGCGGCACGTTGCCCATCGACCCGTAGAAGGGGGCATGGAAGTCGAACACGCCCCCGTCGGTGGCCACGAAGCGGTACCCACCGGTGGTGGGATCGTCGCTCATGCCGGTGATCGGCTTGGCCAGCCGCAGGTTGCCGGTGGACCCGTCGAACGCCGCGTCGCCGAAGGTAAAGATCCCGCCGTCCGCGGCCACCAGCCAGTACCCCTTGCCGGTCGGGGTGGCCGCCATCCCGACCACCGGCTGGGCCAGGGCGTGACCGAGGAGGGACCCGTGCGACACCGCGGCACCGAATGTCCGCACCCCCCCGGCCGAGTCGACCAACCAGTAGCCGTCGCCCTTGGGGGTGGCCGCCATACCGACCACATGGGGGGGCTGCGGGTAGGTGGTGGGTCCGTCCTGGCACGGGGCGAAGTGGTTCGCGGTGGCGTCGTCGGTCTGGGCGACCGCGCTGCAACTGGCGTCCAGCATCCAAGGCGGAGTGCACGACACCACCCGGCACGAGATGCGCCCACTGCAGCCGATCTCCTGATGGCACTGGCCATAGCGGAATTCGGTGCAACCGACATGGCGGTTGTCGCAGCTGCCCAGCGCGCATTCGCAGGCGAGGCCGTCGCACGAGGGGCAAAAGCTGCCGCCGCCGCAACTGCAGCCGTGGCATTCGCCCATGCAGTCGATGTAGTAGCGGGGGCCGGCGCAGTAGACGGACCCGTCGGCCTTCCACCACCCCCCGGCGAAGGTGCCGGGCGGGCAGGCGTTGATGCCGTTGTTGATGGTGCAGCAGAATTGGGTGTATCCGTCGCAGCAGGACTGCGAGCAGTCGCAGTTGGTCCCGGGCGCGCATTCGCAGATGGCCGCGTAGGCCGTGCCGGGCCGGAGCAGGAAATCCACGGGGGCGACGGAGAGCGCGGTCGCGGTCATGGTGGTGCGGGCGATGAAGCTGCGGCGGCTGGTGCGGCCGGCGAGCAGCCCGCCGAGCCGGGCGGTGATCGTCAACGCCGGGCCGCCGGGATGGGATCGGTCCACACCAGGTACGCCAGCGCGGCCAGGACCACGGCGACGAACATCAGCGGCCCGCCGTCCCAGGGTTGATGGACAAAGAGCCGCCCCAGGTGGCGCAGGCCCCCGCCACCCGGCCAGGCTGCCGCCCACCAGACCGCCGACAACGCCGCGCCCAGGTTGAGGACCGCATGCGCCGTTGTCGGGGGGGTGTCGGGCCGGCCGAAACACCCGCACGACGCCAGGGCCCAGCCCCGGCGGAGGGCCACCACCACGAACCCGGCGAAGGCCGTGTAGGCCGCCGCCACCAAGGCCCCGGTCGCCGGTCCGGGTACCGCGATCGCCAGCACCGCCACCACCACCTCGGCGGCCGCGCCGGCCCGGACCGCGGTGCGCCCAGCCGGCAGTCCCGCCGCGCCCAGGGCCGTGGCCGTGTCGCCGGGACGGAGGATCTTGGCCACGCCGGCCGCGCCGAGCAGGACCGTGGCGGCCAGGTACGGGGCGGTGACGGGAGGAAGGTTGATCACCCCAGCGCCTCCACCCGGATGGAGCCGAGGATCTGGTTGGCCCGGGCCGTGAGGGACACCCGGTTGGCGAGTGATCCGACCACCGAATAGAGGCAGAAGGCGCGCCCGGCCGTGGTAAAGAAGCGTTGCACCCCGGCTTGGCCGCGGATGGTTCGCTGCAGCTGACGGGGCCGGTAGGCGTCGGGGGTGAGACCCGGCACCGCGGTCAGGTTGGCAAACAGCGGGCTGACGGCGGCCTCAGGCCCGAACTCCAGCAGGCTGACGAAGACGTCGTCCGGTCCCAGCAGCTCGACGAGTCCGCTGCCGTAGTCGCCGCGCCCGGCGGGCAGGGCCACGGTGGCGGCGTGGAAGACGGGATAGGTCACTTCGCCCGGTCCGGCCGGGCGGCGGTAGATGGTCGCTTCCCATCCCGTTGGCGGCGTGACGGCCAGGCCCATGGCCGCGATCCGGGCCCGGTTGCCCGTCGCCGCGGGCGACGGTTCCGTCACCGTTCGTCGGTCCCGCCGTCGACCGCGGTGAGGGAGGTGGGGTGGAGGCGGGGGTCGCCGGGGCCGATGCCGGCTTCCTGCAGGGCCCGGTCGACGGTGGTGTCGCGTTCCCGGTCGGCGCGGGAGCGGTGGCGTCCCTCGGCGCGTGGGTCGGGCGCGGTGGTGCCGTCTGCGACCGCGTTGCCGACGAGGGTGCGGACCTCTTCCCAGCCAGCGGCGACGCCTTCGCCGACGACCCGGCCCCGCGGGCCGGACACGTAGACGAAGTAAGGGGCGTACGGGATGTCGTAGTGCTCCCACGCCTCGCTCGACATGACGACGGGCGCGGCTCGAGGGCCGGACCCGGCCAGGCCGGCGATGACCCCTGGGGATTCCGCCTCGCTCCCCCGGGTGACCACCGCGAGGCGGGCCCCGCCCGGGATGTCGGGCGGCCCGTCACGGAACGCGTCCCAAAAACCTCGGCAGGTCTGGCAGCCGGAGGTGAGGAAGGCGACCAGAGTGTCGTGGCGCACGCCACTCACCGCCAGGCTGACGGCATCCCCGTTTGGCGTCACGCCGGCCAGGTCGATCACGTCACCGGGATCCCCCCGGGCCGGGGTGGGGCGGACCCCGAGGGTGACCGCCGCGGTGGCACCGCCGGGTGAGGCCGGGCTGAGATCGACCCCCATCTGGTGCAAGGCTCGCACCACCTCGGCGTTGGCTCGCAGCAGCCCCGCCACCAGGACCCCCAGAAGGGCCACCGCCACGGTGAGGCCGACGACGAGTGCGGTCACGGGCGCCCCGCGCTGAACGTCATCCCTCCATTGATAGCGCATCCGGCCGCGCCGGTGCGAGCGTCAGCCGGTGAGCGTCGACCCGCTCAGCACCTCCGCCAGCAGGGCATCCACGTCGAGGTGGGCGCGTCCGGACAGCTGGAGCGGCGCCGACAGCACCGGCAGCGCCGACAGGCGGGTGACGCGCTCGCGGATGCCGTGACCACCGAGGCGGCGGAGGCGGCGGCGCCGGCGCCGGCGCGAACCGACCACGATCGCGGCGGCCGAGCAGGCGTCGGCAGCCTCGACGATCCGGGTCGCCACGTGGAAGCAGGTGGCCCGCAGCACCGCGCTGGCGCCGCGCCATCGAAGGGGACCTGCCGAAATCCATCCAACGACGGGTCGGCGCCGGCATAACGGTGGAGGGCTGGCGCTAAGGGACGACGACCACCGCGGGCACGTCGTGGCGGGACACGAGCCGGCGGCCGAGGGAGCCGGCCAGCTGATGCAGCATCTTGGCGGACCGGCCCACCACGATGAGATCCGCGTGTTGGACCTGGGCGACGCGGGTGAGCTCCGCGGCCGGGTCGCCGATTTGGCGGACGAACACCAGCTCTATCCCGGCGTGGTGGGCCCGTAGCTTGGCTTCGACCTCCAGCTGGTCGGCCGCCAGCTCCCGGGCCTGTTTGGCCGCGGCGTAGTCAAACGGCGCCCCCCATGGCGCGTAGGGCTCGACGCCTGCCATGACGTGAACCGCGAGGAGCCGGCCGTGCGCCCGGGTGGCTTCGCCGGTCGCCCAGGCGAAGGCGTCCCAGCTGCTGGGCGACCCGTCGAGACCGACGACGATCAGCGGTGATTTCGCGCCCGACCGGCCGATCGGGGCGTCCTCCGAGCGCGGCGCGGCACTGATGTCGGTCATACGGTCACCTCCACTTAGCGACAGCTGATGGGGCGCGGGCGGGGCGGGGGGACCGCGTCCGGCCGGGATCGAGACCATCTTCCGGCGGCGGAGCAGCCACCCCGCGTCCGGGCTCCTCGGCGACGTCCAGCAAGTGCCGCAACGGCCGGAGGGCGCTACTGAGGGCGTCGACCTCGTGCGCCGCGAGCTTGTCGATCAGGCCGGTAAACCGTGACACGCCGACGCGACGCATGGTGCGCAGGTACTGCCGCCCGCTACGGGTGATGACGACGAGCACCACCCGCCCGTCGCCGGAGTGGCGCCGGCGCTCGGCCAGGCCCAGCTGCTCGAGCTGGGTGACGAGGGCCGTCATCGACGGCTGGGTGACCCCCTCGTTGACCGCCAGGTCGGTGAGGCGCCGCGGGCCGGTCCGCTCCAGGGTGCTGAGTGTCGATGCCGCAGTCAGGCTCAGCTCCCGGCCGAAGTCCCGCACCGCCAGACCGACCAGGGCGAACAACGTTTCGCCGAGGATGTCGTTGCGGGCGGCAGGCATGCCATAATCATAGCTCTATCTATATAGATTTGCCCATAGAAGTAGTCTTCGCCCCGACGGGGTGGGCCTGACCAGTCGGATGAACTTCGCGCCGGTTGACCCCCGGGCTCCGTACGCTCCCTGCTCATGGACCCGAGCAACGCCTTCGTGATGGTGCCGTGCACGACCAATCTGAGGGGCACGTACAAAGTGCACGTCCAGGATCCGCACGAAGACCCGGGCGCGGACTTCTACCCGGAGTGCCGGGTGCAGGCCATCGGCCACCGCGACGTCGACGTCACCATCCCGACCATCAACGCGCCGGATCGGGCCGGGACCTGGTACCTGTTGACGCTGCGGGAGTTGTCGTGGTTCCCCAACCCGATTTGGGTGCACGAGGATGACGGCAACCTGCGGCTGGGCTACTAGTCAATCCCTCGCGAGCAGGGGGGCGGGGCGGGCGGACCTGCCGCCACGAGCGGCGGGGCTCACGGGGGCGCGGAGCAGACCCACGACCGCGTCGCTGACCTCGGCGAGCATCGAGAGCCGGGAGTAGGGCAACGACCCCCGAGCCCGACCGGCCCGTTCGTAGGCGGCGACCAGGTTGACGATGGTGATCATGGCGAACTCGAGGCGGTGGCGGCGGGCGCGTGCCGGTAGGTGGCTCAGCTCCCGGGCCAGCAGATGGATCAGCGTCCGGGTGGGCCGGTTGACCGGGTGGTCCAGGTCGAGGAGCCTGCGATATTCGTCGTCGGCGAAGGCCTGCACCAGGAAGGAGGCGAACCAGCTGTGCTCGTCCAACGACAGGGCGTCCAGCAGGGGTCCGACGTCGATCTCGACGAGCGTGCGGATATCCCCTGACCCGGGGTCGTGGGACAGGGCGTCGAGCATCTGGCGCCGGGTGTCGTTGACTCCGACCATCCGGTGTACGAAGACGGCCTCCACCAGGCCCGCCCGGTCGCCGAAGTAGTACTCCGCGGCCGAGTTGTTGCGTTGGCCCGCCGCCACCGAGATCTCCTTGAGCCCCGCGGCACGGACGCCGCGCTCGGCCATCAAACGCTCGGCCGTCACGATTAGTGCGGATCTGGTGTCGCCCGGTGCCGAGGCGTCCGCCCGGGGCGGGACGACGGCCGCGTGGGCCCCGATTGCAGTCGTCCCGGAGATGGACTCGACTTCCAAGGGTCGGGTCAGCGAACGGGGTCCCACACCAGCGGGAGGTTGTCGAGACCGATCTGGCCTCCGTGCTCCCGGATCTCGGCCCCGTCGGCGAGGCGGTAGTGCGGAATGCGAGCGTGCCAGTCCATGAGCCCGATGCGCAGCTCCTGGCGGGCCAGGTGCGAACCGAGGCACCGATGCGGGCCGGCCCCGAAGGCGATGTGACGGTTCTCGTCGCGGTCGATAAGGACGCGGTCGGCGTCGGAGAACTCGGCGGGGTCGCGGTTGGCGGCGACGAGCGGCAAGAACGCCATCTGCCCGGCCTTGACCGGGCAGCCGTGGAATTCACTATCCGCCGTGATCTTGCGACCGGGGGTGACAAACGAATAATAGCGGAGGAACTCTTCGATGGCGCCGGGGAACAAGGATGGGTCCTCGACCACCCGCCGCCGGTCGTCGTCGTGGGTGGCCAGATGCAGCATCGAGTACGACAGCTGCATGGCGACGGTGTCGAGGCCGGCCATGAAGAGCAGCAGACACATCGACAGCAGATCCTCGTCAGAGACGGCCTGGCCGTCGATCTCGAAGCCGATGGCGGCGCTGACGAGGTCGTCCCGGGGGCTCTGGCGGCGAGTCGCGACCAGGCCGGCGAAATAGGCGATCACCTCGTTCATGGCTTGCAGCGACTTCTCGTTCCCCGTCGCCCCGGTGTGGAGGATGTCGGTCTCCCAGACCTGAAACTGGTCGGCGTCGCCGACGGGGAGGCCCATGATCTCCATGAATATGGTGTTGGGAAAGCGCAGGGCCACGTCGGCCACATAGTCGCACTCGCCCCGGGAGGCGATGTCGTCCAGAATTTCGTCGAAGCGCTGGGCGACCCGGGGCTCGAGCCTGGCGACCGCGGCGGGTGAGAACATCGGCCCCAACAATTGGCGCCACTTGGTATGTACCGGGGGATCCAACATTTCTGGGATCCACATGTACGGCGGGTCGGGATCGATCGGCACCACCGCGCGGGACGAAAACAGTTGGGGCGCCTGGAGGGCCGCCCGGATGTCGTCCATCCGAGTCATCATCCAGAACTCGTGACCGGACGCATCACCGAAATGGACACGGGCCTGGTCTCGAAGCCGGTCGAAGTTGTCAAAGTGCCACAGGGCATCGGTCGCCGGGGCGTGCACCTCCTCGAAACGCACGAACGGGCATCGCTCCCCCTCCGTCGTCGCCGGCTGCGATTCCAGCGGTCGTTGGTCCGTACGCATGGGCAACCTCCCTTTGTGCCCCCTTCTGCAGAGTAACGTAGGGCAGTCCGGTTAAGCAACCCCGCTTAGACGCCGGGTCCCCGCGCCAGGCTGAGGAGGGCCTCGCCATCGAGCCGGAACACGGACCACTCGTCCTCCGCGATCGCCCCCAGCGACTGGTAGAACCCGATAGACGGTTCGTTCCAATCCAGGACCGCCCACTCGAGCCTGGCGTAGCCCCGGCGAACGCACTCCTTCGCCAACTCCCCGAGCAGCGCGCGGCCCAGACCCTTTCCCCGGTGGACGGGCTGGACGAATAGGTCCTCGAGATGGATGCCGTGCACGCCGCGCCAGGTAGAGAAATTGAGAAACCACAGCGAGCAGCCGACGACCGTGCCGTCCACCTCCGCCACGTGACCGAACAGGGCTGGCCGATCCCCAAACAACGCCACTTGCAGCTGCGTCGCCGTGAGCTGGCACAGGTCGGGCGCACGTTCGTATGCCGCCAACTCGTGTACCAGACCCACGACGGCGTCCACGTCGGGCGTCTCGATCGGCCGGACTGTCACATCTGATCCCGTCATAGCGGTGTTGCCGCCGGTCACTCGCGCTTGAGCGAGATCGCCAGGTCGGGCTTGACGAGAGAGGCGACGTATCGCGGCCACATCATGGCGCCGTGGACGCGGAAGTTGACGACTTCGTCATCGGCCACGTCAAACGAGCGATCTGGGCTGGAGTAGCGGCCGACCCGGATGCGTACGATGTGGTGTCCGGGCTCCACCGGGGTTTCGACCGTTTCGTGACGTTCGAATGAGCCGGCGCTGTTGCCATCGACGAAGATCTCGAATCGACCCCGTCGCAGCTCGATGCCCGCGCCTTCCCGCGTCAATCTCAGTGTTGCTGCCATGGTTGCTTCCTTCCTGTACCAGCGCGAAGAAAGCTAGCCCCGCTGTGCGGGGCACCGATGTCATGGGCCGGGGCCCGATCAAGCGACGACAGAGAGCTGAACGGCCGAAGGATCGGATTTCCGCGGCCGACCCCGTCCCCGCTTTTGGGCGATAATCCTGCCGTCGACGAGGAGCTCGCCCCCCCACACGCCGCACGGCTCCCGCCGCGCCAAGGCGTCGGCGAGGCAAAAGTGTTTGACCGGGCATCGTAAACATATCGCTTTGGCTCGAGCGATATCCGCGACCTCCGAGGAAAAGAAGAGGTCCGTAAAGGCGCCCGACTCACTCTTGCAAGCGGCTGCACTCCAGTCATGCACAATTGCAGCCTCGAGAACCATCTCCTTTATCTCATCGACCAGCGACACGTCGCCCCCTTTGGTCCGACGGTGATCCGGTGGGGGCGAACGACCTGCTTCCGCCCGTGGTCATGTCCGCACCGCACGCAAAATGTCGTCCCACGCGGCGAGGGGGATCAGGCGGCCGCCGGTGATGACGGTCAGGCGGGCATCCGGCAGGGCGCGCTCCCACCACCGGGCGTGGGCCAGACCGACGACGCCGTCCATATCGCCGTAAAACAGGTGGGCCGGAGTCGCCACGTCCGAGGGCTCGAAGCCCCAGGGTCGCAAGCCCGCGACGACATCGGCCGCGAGACCCTCGGCGCCGTGGCGCAAACCCTCCCGCCACATGGCCCGGAGCGTCCGCTCCACCTCGGGGCCAGGTCGGGGGATGGCACCGGGGGGACTGTCCCAACAGTCCCAGGCCCGCTCCGGGGCCATCACGAGCGGCGCCCCGAATTCAGCGAGGGCGGCCAGCGCCCATGGCAGGTCCAGCCCGGCTAATCGGCCCAGTTCTCTCGTGGGACCTGACAACCAGGAGACCTCATCATCGGGAGCTGGCGCAGCCACCAAGCCAAGGGCGCTGACGCGCTCTCCGAGCAGGGCCGCACCCGCGGCGGCGTACTGGCCGCCCTCCGACCACCCTACGACCGGAAACTGACCTAGCCACAAGTGATCGACCAAGCGCCGCAGGTCCATCGCGAAGCTGGCGAGGCTCGGCTCCGCGACGGGCTCCGACCCTCCATAGCCGGGTCGGTCCACCGTGATGAGGCGCACCCCCGCGGCGGCGGTCGCCCGCACGTTCGGGCAGAACATCCTGGACCCCGGGCGGGGATGGAGGAACACTACCGGGGATCCCCGGGGATCTCCCCACTCGGCCCAGGCCAAGAGCCGGCCGTCGGCCAGCCGCAAAACCTCGTCCGCGAAGCGGTCGCGTAGGGCGCCGGGGTCCGCATGCAGGCATCTTCGCCACCCCAGAGGGCGCTGTCGTCACGGCAACCGGTGAATTCAAGCGGCCGGCCCGGCGCTTGGGCTCGCCCGCTGCCTTACGTGCGGGCGCTCGTCTCCTCGCCGGCGATGAGCTGCCACCGGCGATTTACCCCCAACTTGCGATAGATATGCGACAGGTGGGTCTCCACGGTGTTCACCGACAGATAGAGCTGGGCCGCGATCTCCTTGTTGGTTCGACCCGCTCGGGCCAGGTCGGCCACCGCATTCTCCTGCGGAGTAAGGGCGCCGACCGGGGTCGACCCGGCGCGGCCACCGGCGCGGCGCCATGCCACTCGCGCCCGTTCCGCGTGCCAGGCCGCCCCGCAGCTCTCCGCCAGCTGGACGGCCTCGGCCAAGACGGGCCGGGCCTGGGCCAGCTGGTTGCGGCGGATCAGAAAGGCTCCGAAGTCGGTGAGGGACTCCCCGCGGCTCAGGGGCATGTCCGGGTTCTGCATGGAGGCAGCCTGGGCAAAGCAGGCGGCGGCCGCGTCGAGGTCGCCCGTTCGCTCAGCCAGAGCTGCTCGGACTCCAGCCGCCACGGCCTTGGGCCAGCGAGCGGGCAACGCCTCCGCCCGCGGCTCGAGCCACTCCATGACTCGAGCGGCGTCGTCGACGCGATCACAAGCCAGGTGGGCTGCGACCGCCGGATACGCCCACGGATAGAGGCCCGGCTCCAGGAGATCCACCAGCCGGGACGAACGCTCCAGCAACCGGAACACCCGCGACGCCTCCTCCACGTGCCCCTGGCGCCAGGCGAGCAAGGCCCGGTCCAGGTGGGTCAGGGTCCACACCCGACCCAAACGGGCCCTGCCCGCGGTCAAGTCGGCCAGTTTGCGACAGCCGCGGCTGGCCTCGTCCAGCTCACCCACATCGAGCAGGACCAGGGTCTTTTCGGCCACGGCGAGCGGAAGCGCGAACGGCATCAGCTCTGCGGATTCGAGGAGCTGATCCGCAACAGCACTGGCTTCGGCCAATCTGCCGGTCCGGCGAAGCACCTCGGCGAGTAAGTACTGCCCCTCGAACAGGTTCATGGGGTGGCGCTTCTGCTCGGCCTCTCTCACCGTCTCGGCGAGGAGGGCTTCGGCCTCTCCGAATCGTTCCGCCGCCGTGGCGAGCTCGGCATAGAGGACGCGAGGATCCGACCACTGCGTCGCCTCGGGGGTTGGCGTCGAGACCAGCCGCGCCTCCCTCGCCGCTCGCTCGGCTACGTCGAGTCCCGTCGGGTCGCCCGAAAGGTAGGCGCATTCACCCCAGACCGCATCGGCCAGGACCCGGGTATTCCCCCCCACCTGGCTCCCAAGTTGCCGGGCCCGGAGGGCGAGGGGGAGCGCTGATTTGGGACCATAGCGGAGTACCGTCAGATGGGCCTGATCCAGGAGAGCCGTGGCGGCCAGCTCTGACGCCTCTGACCCGATCATGCCAACCGCCTGATCCATTCTCGCGGTCGCTTCCTCGAGGTTTCCAGCCCTGAACTCCGCCTGGGCCAGCTCGGTCAAGGCAGCCACGCGCAGCCGAGCAGGAAGGTCGCCCCGGCGGAGCAGATCTCCGCAGACGGCCGCTGCTTCCTCGTTGTTGCCCACGGCCCGCAGGGCCTGGGCCAGATCCAACGGCACCTCGGGCGGGGTCTCGTGCCCGGCCAGCTCGACCAGGGCCCGCAAATGGCGGATGGCCGTTCCCGGAGCGCCTTGACGAAGAGCTTCTCGCCCGGCCTGGGCCCGAACCTCATAGGCCTCCGGGTCTGCCAGGCGAGCCGCGATGGCATGCTCGGCCAGGTGGGCGGCCGGCGCCTTTCGGGCCAAGAGCACCCGGAAGGCAGCCTCGTGGAGATGCGCCTGGCGAGGCGCCACCTGGTCGTAAACGGCGAGGCGGACCAGGTGGTGACTGAATGTCGCCCAGCCGTCTCCGGCGTCCACCACCAAGCCGGATCCGGCCAGGGCCCCCAGCGCGGTCGGCCGCTTCGGTCGGCCGGAGTCCGGCCACCTCTGCGGCCACTTCGGGACGAAAGCGCCAACCCAGCACGCTGGCGGCTTGAAGGTAAGCCTCGGCGTTCGGACCCATCCCGGTAAAACGGGACAGCAACAGACGGCTGGCCCAGGAGCCGCTGGCCTGTCTCCCGTGCTCGGGTAGCGCCCGGCCCGCCTCGAGTTCGGCTGCCACGTGGATCAGGAGCAACGGGTTGCCGGCGCAGGAGGCGACGGCCGCTTCGATGTCCTCGGCGCGGGCCCGGTCGCCGATACGCTCCGACAGCAGAGCGGTGGCTGCGTCGGTGGTGAGAGGAAGAAGCCGCTCGAGATCGACCAATCCCTCCTGGGCCAGCTCCCCGGCGGCACGGGCCAGGGCCGGCGGCCAGGGCCTCGCCGTCACGACCACGCCTACCGGAAGGCCTGAGAGCCGTCGGCAGATCAGGCGCAGCAGCGTCAGCGAGTCAGGGTCGGCCCAGTGGGCATCGTCGAGCGCGACGAGGAGCGGCTGCACCGCCACCTCCCGCAGCCGGTGCATGATGGCATAGAGGCGATCGGCAGCCGGCTCGTGGCGCGCCGACTGCCCGCCCCAGGGGCCGAGCACCTCCCAGCCCAGCAGCGGTCCCAATGCTTGACCGAGCAGTCCGAAGGGTAGGGCCGCCTCCGCCACGTCCGCCCGACCGATTCCAACCGCCATCCGAGCGCCCGCCAACTCCACCGCGTGTTCGAGCAGGGTGGTCTTTCCTAGCCCCGCCTCCCCGAGCACGAAAAGGGCTTTCCCGTGCCCACGCAGGACGCTGTCCACCAGCACACGAACGCCATCGAGCGCTCCGTCCCGCTCGGCCAGAGGTGCGCCGGTCGATCTCACCCTCCCATCAGAGCATTTCGGGGCGGCCATGTCCCACGTTTGCCTCGGGGGAAGGGTCAGGGCGTCAGGCGCGTGCGGTCCGGGTGCGCTGCCATGCCGCCCACACTCGGCCCACCCCGTAGGCGCACGCGCTGATCGTGCCGACGAAGAACCCGATTGGCCAGTTCGAACGATAGGAGGCGGCGATGGCCGCCCATACGGTGACCAGGGCGATGATGACCGACAGACCGATGGCCAGGGCTGGCCGATCGGTGAAGGATCGGGCCGCGGCGGGCGGGCCGATCATGAGCGAGAAGATGAGTAGCGCCCCGACGACGGGCACCGTGAGGGCGGTGGCGGCGGCGAGGATGAGGAGGAACGCCAGTTCCATGCGATGGGCCGGAACGCCTCGGGCTTCGGCGATGTCGGGGACGGCGGAGGCCAGCAGGAGGGGCCGGTAGATGACGACGATGGCCGCGAGGCAGCCGGCCGCGAGGGCGGCAACAGGCAGCAGTTCGGTGGACGAGACGCCGAGGACCTCACCGAAGAGCAGTGAGAACAGTTGCGGCTCGTACTCCCCCGACCGGCTGAGAAACACCGCGCCGATCGCGAGGCCGAGGACCAGGGCGAGGGCGGTGACCACGTCGTGGCGGCCGCGTCGCCCCAAGGCGGCGATGCCGACCGCCGAAGCCCCCGCGAATGCCGCCAGACCAAGGAGGCCGTTGAACCCGAAGACATTTGCCGCCGCCGCGCCGGCGAAGGCGCTGTTGGGGATGGCGTGGGCCGGGAACGCCGAGCCTCGCAGGACGACGAAGAACCCGACGACCCCGGCGATCACGGCCACCACGGTGGCCACGATCCAGGTGTTGGTCATGAAACTAGAAAACATCCCGACCCCCCCTGGCGACCGTCGGGTCTGGCTTCGGCGTACCGGGCTGGCTCACCGCTTGGCCAACGCCATGACCGCGGATGGGGTGTCAGCGCGTCGACCAGTGCGGGCGCGGACGGCGGGCAGCCCGGAGGCCAGGTAGGCGAAGAAGGTGACGGCCACGATGAAGAAGCTGACCGGGAAGCCGCGATGGTCTGATCCCCAGTAGACGCTGTCATAGGCGAGGAGCACGCCGATCCAGGTTGATGCCACCCCGATGATCGCGGCAGCCGCCAGGGCGGATCCGATCCGTTTGGTGATCCGCAGGGCGGTGGCGGCTGGTCCGACGAGCAAGGCGGTGGACAAGATCGACCCGATGGCGAGGGATGACAGGCCGACGGCGACGGCCAGCGCGGCCAGGAACCCGATCCCGACGACCCGGACCGGCACCCCGCGGGCGGCGGCGATGTCGGGACTGGCGGAAGCCAGCAGCAGGGGGCGGTAGAGAAGCGCGATGGTCCCGAGGGCGGCCAGGCCAAAGGCGACCACGACGGGGACCGTGCTGGAGTCGATGGTGAAGATCGACCCGAACAGGATGGTCTGGGTAGCCCCGGTGGTCGCCCCCGAGGTGGTGTCGAAGTACAGCAACAGGGCGGCCAGGCCGGTGCTGGCGCCGAGCACGATGCCGGTGGCCAGATCCCGGCCTTTGACCCGTTGCACACCGATGGCATCCATGGACCCGGCCCCGATCAGGCCCATGCCCACGAACCCCAGCAGGGGGCTGATGCCGAGCAGGAACGCCGCGGACCCCCCGGCGGTGGACACGTCGGTGAGGGCGTGACCGGCGAACGACTGGCCGCGCAGCACCGTGAACACGCCGACCAGGCCGGACACGACCGCCACCACGCCGCCGATCACCAACGCCACGTGCACCGGTTGACTGGAGAAGAACCCCGGTTCGAAGACCCAGTGCATACTGGTCAGCTCAAGTCGATACTGGCGTCTGCGGCCAGGTCCGGCCCGGCGAGGCTCATGTCGGGATCTCCGGCGACGACGATGACCCGGCCGTGCACGTGCAACACGTCGACGTGATGGCCATACAGGACGGTCAGGACGTCGGAGCGGATCACCTCATCGGTGGTCCCGGCCACGGCCCGGCCGCCGGCCAGGTACACGACGCGGTCCATGACCGGCAGCAGCGGGTTCATTTCGTGCGCCGAAAGGAGCACCGCGATGTGCTGTTCGACCGAGATACGGTGCAGAAGGGCGACGATCTCCTGGCCGGAGCGCAAATCCAGGTTGGCCAGCGGCTCGTCCAGAAGCAGCAGCCGAGGGCGCGCGATCAAGGCGTGGGCGATGAGTACCCGCTGCTGTTCGCCGCCGGACAGGGTCCCGACTCGGGCGTCCGCGAAGCGCTCCGCGTCGACCGCGGCGAGCATCTCGTCGATCGCAGCATGGCGCCGGGCCGACGGGATGGGCATCCCGAAACGGTGCCCGTCGAAGCCCAGGCCGACCAGGTCCCGGGCCCGCATCGGCATGTCCGGATCGAGGAGCACCTTCTGCGGGACGTAGCCGATCGACCGGTTCCGTCTGGCTCGAGGCCGCCCCGAAATCAGCACCCGCCCGGCCTCCGCCGCTTGGAGGCCGAGGATGACACGCAGCAGCGTGGTCTTGCCGGCCCCGTTCGAGCCGATCAGCCCAGTGAACTCCCCCGCTCCGACCGTAAAAGTGACCCGGTCGAGTATCCGCCGGCCGGCCAAGGCCACGCTGACCCCCTCGACGCCGAGCGCCGCCTCGTTGGCGCGCGGATCTTCGTCGGCGGGGCGCGCCGTGCGGACCCGGTCGGTGCGGGCCACCGCGCTCACAGGTGCTCGGTGGAGGTGCCGGTGGTCACGGCCTTTTGGATGGCGTTGACCTCTGCCAGCATCCAGGACTGGAAGTTGTAACCCGGCGTGGGCATCGTCTCGTACACGCCGACGATCGGAACACCAGCCTTGACGGCATTCTGGCGGATCGAGGCCGTGAGGTTGCTGACCACTTGTTGGTTGTAGCAGAACACCTTCACCTGGTGCTTGCTGAAGAACCCGTTCTCCAAGGTGATGTCCTGGGGGGTGGGATCGGTACCGTTCATGATGTCGGCCTGGAACCCGAACGGTGTCAGGTTGTTGACCCCCATCGCGGTCAGCAGATAGTCCGCTACCGGCTCAGTGGTGGCGGCCGTCGTCCCCCCGTACTTCGCTTTGAAGGCCGCGATGGCGTCGTGCAGTGGGGTCAGCGACGAGTCGAACGTGGTCAGGTTGGCGGCGAAATAGGAGGCGTGCGCGGGCTGGATCGCGGACAAGTCGGCGGCCATCACCTGCGCCACGGCCGGCATCGTCCTGGGGTCGTACCACAGGTGGGGGTTCGGGGTGTTCGTCGGCAGACCGAGCACGTTCTGCACCACGATGACCTTTCGGGCCGAGTTCGCCGACGCCGACTCGATCTTGGACATGAACGTGTCATAGCCGACCCCGTTTTGCACGATCAGCTGCGCCGCGCTCACCTGCTGGGCCACGCTCGGCGACGACTCGTAGGTGTGGGGATCGGTGTTCGGGTTGTTGAGGATGGAGGACACGTGCACGTACTGGCCGCCGATCTGGTGCAACACGTCGGCATACTCGTTTTCCGCCCCGATCGCCTTGATCACCGTGGAATCCGACGACAGCGACGAAGCGGCCGGAGTCGACGTACCGGACGAGCTGGCTGGCTTGGCACTGCTCCCGCACCCGGCGGCTAGCGCGGCCACCGCCGCCAGGACAGCCGCAGCCGTTCCGATCCTGCCGGACCGGAGATGACCTACTGACGTGACCGACTTATATTCCTCCGGCTTGTATTCCTCCGACTCGCCCATTCACGTAATCGTAGCCTCAGACTGAGTCCCAACACAAGTGAGAGAGACGGAGCGGCGACCGGCCACCTGCCACCCGCCGCTTGCCCACCGGCCACGTGCCATCGCCCCGCCACCCGCCGCTTGCATAAGTACGTCTGCATGCGTTTATATGGGGGTGGTGTCAGTGGCGACAAAGACCTACGAGGCGGCCGGGGAGCTCCTGAAAGTGCTGTCCGCGCCGGCCCGCATTGCCATCGTGGTGGAGCTGGCGGACGAACCGCGCTACGTCCACCAGCTGGTCGAGCGGCTGGCGATGAGCCAGCCCCTCGTATCTCAGCACCTTCGAGTGCTGCGAGGCGCCCGGCTGGTTGGCGTGGAACACCACGGCAGGGAAGCCTTGTACTCCTTGATCGACCACCACGTCGCTCACATCGTCGCTGACGCCATCAACCACTCAAAGGAGACCCCATGAGCATCACCGAACACCCGGTTCATCCCGATCACGATCACGAACACGGGACCGGCTGCGGGCACGTCGCGGTCGACCACGATGGCCACACCGACTACATCCACGACGGTCACGCCCACGTCGGCCATGACGGCCACTACGACGAGCACCCCCTGCCCCACGTCGAACATGCCGGCCACGACCACATCCACAGCGACACCTGCGGGCATGAGTCCGTCACCCATGACGACCACCTCGACTACGTCCACGACGGACACCGTCACGCCCCGCACGCCGACCACTACGACGAGCACTAAGCCAGACCGTCATCGTGTCCTCCCCCGGGATCGCCGAGGATCTCCACACTGTCGTCGAGGGCCGCCTGCGCCGCATCGACCAGCGCTACACGACCGGCCGGCGCGCCATCGTCGACCTGCTGGTCAGCGCTGGTCACCCCGTCAGCATCGGCGACATCGCCGACGGGCTACCCGACCTGCCTCGCAGCTCGGCCTACCGCCACCTCGTCGACCTCGGGGTCGCCGGGGTGGTGCAGCGGCTGGCGGCCAATGACGAGTTCGCCCGGTACGAACTGGCCGAGGACCTCACCGAGCACCACCACCACCTGCTCTGCACCCACTGCGGCAAAGTCATCGACGTAACCCCCACCGCCGGCTTCGAACGGACGATCGCCAAAACCGTCGACGAACTCGCCGCCGCCGAAGGGTTCCAACCCCACAGCCACCGCCTCGACGTTCTCGGCGTCTGCGCCATCTGCCGGTAGGTACGGACGTTCGTCGAGTGGGGCTAGGTGGAATCGAACCACCGACCTCAGCATTATCAGTGCAAATGGCGTCCCGGACAGAACCGTGCCTTCACCTGTCGATCAGGGTCCGAGGGCCTGTACCGGTATGACCTGGATGCCGTCGTCTCGTGTGTAGCCGTACCGAGTTGGTACTACCACGCCAAGGAATGCCGGCTGGCCACGTTGCTCGGTGTCGATCCTGTCGACGAACTTCTTGAGGCTTGTGGCGGCTTCATCGGCGTAGGTGATACCGAGCTTCACTTCGAAAGCGCCCCAACGCGTTCCGTCGTCGATCACGACGTCGACCTCGCCGATGTTGTCCCGATAGTGGAAGACGCTGGCGCCGACGTGTTGGGCGTAGACGCGAAGGTCGCGTACGACGAGGCTCTCGAAAAGAAACCCGAAGTAGTTGAGGTCCCGTAGCAGTCGCGGCAGGGCCCGCCCGGAGGGCGGCGGCGGCGAGGCTGGGGTCGCAGAAATGTCTCTTGGGAGCGGAGCGAAGCCGGGCCCGGGACCGCAGTCGAGGTGCCCAGGCGGGCTGCTCCTCGAGAACCATGAGGCGCGTTAGCGCTGCGAGGTAGGAGCGGACGGTGTCTTCGTCGACTGGCCCTTCCGACCCGCCTGTGTCGCGGGCGATGGTCGCTATGGAGACTTCGGTGCCGACATTGCGTGCCAGGGAGCGCAGGACACTCCAGACCTTCTGAGGATCGCGAGAGACGCCGTCGACGCGTCGGATGTCGGTGCGCGCGATGGAGTCGAGGTAGCCGCTGAGGATGCGCTGCGCCTGGGTCACGCTGCTTCCGACAAGGGCCGGCCATCCGCCAACACAGGTGGCGTCAACGAGGTCAGGGATCGTGAGCTCATCGGCTTGGGTACGCGCGTGTTCAGCGTCCAGGAGTTTGCCCAGCGAGACCGTGCCGGTGGACCGCCCGAGCTCAAGGAGAGTCATCGGCCGCATCCGCAGCCAGGAGAATCGGCCGGCACCGGTATGTCGGGTGGCGTCGTCGGCCGGCACAGCCGAGCCGGTCAGGATGAACGGCCCTTCGTGCGCGTCTACGGCTCTGCGGACGTGGTTCCAGATAGCCGGGACTTCCTGCCACTCGTCGATGAGGCGTGGTCTGTCGCCAACCAGGACCAGCGACGGGTCGATCGCGGCGGCGGTTCGGGCCTCCTGGTCGACATCAAGAAGGACTCTGCTCTTCGCCCGGTGGCTGGCCGTCTCGGTCTTGCCAACCCCCTTGGCGCCCTCGATCAGCACTGCCACCTGTCCGCGCAGTGCCTCGTCCAGCTCCGCGTCAACCACTCGAGGGATGTACTCCGACCTTCGTGCCACACCCAGTAGGTTACCGCTCGATCGGTGGTTTGCAACGTCTACAGTCGGTTATCGGCATCACTCCTGTTCGGTGGATTGCACCAGGCTGACTCGGCTATCTGCAACCTTTCGCACCCGCATCCGAGCTGTCGTTGGCAAGTTGACCAATCGCGGTAGCGGTCACACGCTCCCTCTATTCTCGAGGCAGTGCTTCTGCTCTGGCTCAATGGGGACTCGTCTTCAGGACCGAGGGCAGATGAACTACGACGCTTCTGTGGGGCTAGGTGGAATCGAACCACCGACCTCAGCATTATCAGTGCTGCGCTCTAACCGGCTGAGCTATAGCCCCGCGCCACGGGTGGGACAGCGTACACGACGTCCGAGAGCCCGGCCCGGGCCGCGGCAGGCATCGGCTGGACCCGGGTCGCCGGCCTAGCGGCCGGCGTCGATGGCCGGACGGGGCTCGCCGGCGTCGTCCACCTCGTCGAAGCGGATCCCGCCTATCAGGTCGCTGATCAGGTTGTACATCAAGGCGGCCAGGATGTTGCCGAGGGTGCCGACGACGGCCAGGACCGCGCCCCCGAGGGCGGTGTAGAGCGCGACCGACCCGGGGTGCAGGGTGAACTTGCTCAAGCTGAAGAGGGTCCGGACGGACTTCTCGATCGACTGGAGGGACCCGGCGGCATCGGCGACGTACCACAGCATCACCGAGGCCACGACGACGGCGACGAGGATGAGCAGGTAGAAGACGATCGAAACCTTGGCCACCGACCACACGCTGACGTGGCGAACGGTGCGCCGGGACTGCGCCCACTGCCGCCGGCCGGGCCGGACAGGAGGGCGAACCGCGGTGGCCGGGGGGTCCGGCGCGGGTCGCCCGGCGGGCGAGGGACCGGCGGCGCCTCTCCTGCGGGAAGGTCCTCCCCCAGGTCGGGTTCGACCGGGAGCACCGCACCCCGGCGAGTCGGCCGGCTCCGCACCGGCGCGCCAGCCGTCGGAGCGGCGGCCACTGGACCACTGTCGACCGCCGGCGACAGTCCGGCTGCCATCGATTCCGGCCGCTCCCGTTCGCTCGCCGGCGGCGCCTGGCCATTCGTCGTGGGGCGCCCCCGACGGGCCAGCCAGCGGGATCCGATGCGGGACCCGCCCACCGGGCCGCGGCCCCGCGGCTCCTCGTGGACGGGCTCCTCCAGCGGCGGCAGGAAGGCCGTCAGTGACCCGTACTCGGCTGGCATCGGCGAACCCCAACCTGCGTCGTCCCCGGCGGGGTCGTACCCGCGACGTGCCGGGTGATCGGCCACTAGCCGGTCTCCTCCACCGCCAGCACGGGGGCCACCGAAGCCACGACCTGGCCGGTGTCGAGGGTGGCGACGCGCACGCCCGTGGCGTCTCGCCCTTGGCTGGAGATCTCACGCACTGCCATTCGCACCATCACCCCCGAGGATGACGTCACCAGAATCTCGTCGTCGAGACCCACCATGAAAGCCGAAACCACCCGGCCGCGCTGCGCGGTCAGTCGAATACCCCGAACACCCAGCCCGCCCCGGCCCTGCCGATTGAAGTGGTGTAACTGGGTGCGCTTGCCGAATCCGGCGTCAGTGACGATCAGGATGCTGGTGTCATCCCGGGCCGGATCGATGGACACCACCTCGTCGTCCGAGCGCAATTGCATGCCTCGCACGCCGGCCGCGTCCCGGCCCATCGGCCGCACATCGGTCTCCGAGAAACGGATGGCCATGCCCAATCGGGACACCATGAAGATGTCGTCGTCACCGCCGGTCGTGATGACCCCGACCAGTTCGTCCCCGTCGCGAAGGTTGATGGCGATGAATCCCTCCCGGCGAGATTTGTCGTACTCCGAGAACGTCGTCTTCTTGACCTGCCCGGCCTTGGTGGCAAACAGGAGGTACCGGTCGGTCGGGAATTCCCGGGTATCGATCAGGGCCTGGATGCGCTCGTCCGGTTCGAGGGGCAGGAGGTTGACGATGGCGGTGCCACGCGCCTGGCGCTCCTTGACGGGCACCTCGTACGCCCGCAGCCGGTACACCTTGCCCCGATTGGAGAAGAACAGCAGATAGGCGTGCGCGGTGGTGTGGATGATCCGGGTGACGAGATCCTCTTCTTTGAGCCGGGCTCCCTGCACCCCCCGGCCGCCTCGACCCTGGGTCCGGAACTGCGAGGCGGGCACGGCCTTCACATACCCGGCCTTCGTCATGGTGATCACGATCTCTTCGTCGGTGATCAGGTCCTCGACGTCCATGTCACCGGGGTCGAAGGTGACTTCGGCCCGGCGAGGGGTGGCGAACTCGTCGCGGATGGCCGTCATCTCGGTCTTGATGACGCCGCGCAGCACGCCTTCGTCCGCGAGGATGGCCTGCAGCTCGGCGATGGTCTGCTGCAACTGGGCCAGTTCGTCCGTGAGGTTCGCCCGGCCCAGGCGGGTGAGGCGGGCCAGCGCCATGTCGAGGATGTGCTCGGCCTGCACCTCGCTGAACTCGAAGGGGGCGGCCATCAACGCCGTTCGGGCCGCGCCCCGGTCCTCGGAGGCCCGGATGGCGGTGATGATGGCGTCGATCATGTCGAGGGCCTTGAGGAGCCCCTCGACGATGTGGGCCCGGTCGCTCGGCCTTCTTGAGGCGGAACTCCGTCCGCCGGCGGATGACATCGACCTGGTGGTCGATGTAGGCCTGGATGGCCTGCACCAGGTTGAGCGTGCGGGGCACGCCGTCGACGAGGGCAACCATGTTGACGCCGAAGCTGGTCTGCAGCGGGGTGTGCTTGTAGAGGTTGTTGAGCACCACGTTGGCCGTGGCGTCGCGCTTGAGGTAGAT
The DNA here is from genome assembly GCA_963702305.1 of uncultured Acidimicrobiaceae bacterium. Classification (GTDB taxonomy): domain Bacteria; phylum Actinomycetota; class Acidimicrobiia; order Acidimicrobiales; family Palsa-688; genus PALSA-693. The sequence goes on from CAVPBX010000003.1 coordinate 165,518, forward strand.
CACCAGCTTGGTGTCGTCGCCGGCGGAGAGGTCCCGGATGTCGCGAATGCCGTCGAGCTCCCGGGCGTTGACGAGCTCGGCGATCCGCTGCTCGATCCCCTTCGGGCTGGACTGGTACGGCAGCTCGCTGACCACGATCTCGTCGCCGCCGCGCCCTTCGACGATCTCGGCCCGGGCCCGCATCCGAATCGAGCCCCGGCCGGTGCGGTAGGCGTCCATGATCCCCTGGCGGCCCAGGATCAGGGCGCCGGTCGGAAAGTCCGGGCCCTTGATGAAAGCCATCAGGTCCTCGGGGGTGGCCTCGGGATGGTCGATCAGGTGGATGGTGGCGTCGACGACCTCGCCCAGGTTGTGCGGGGGGATGTTGGTCGCCATGCCGACGGCGATGCCCTGGCTGCCGTTGACCAACAGGTTGGGGAAGCGCGACGGCAGGACGGTGGGCTCGTCCTCTTCGTTGGTGTAGTTGCGCCCCATGTCGACGGTGCCCTCGTCGAGACCCTCGATCATGTGCATCGCCAGCGGCGCCAAGCGGCACTCGGTGTAGCGCTCGGCGGCGGGCGGGAAGTCCGGTGACGCCGTAGTTGCCGTGGAAGTCGATCAGCCGGTGCCGGAGGCTGAACGGCTGGGCCATGCGGACCAACGCGTCGTAGATCGCCTGGTTGCCGTGCGGGTGGAACCGGCTCATGGTGTCGCCGGTGACCTTGGCGCACTTCACGTGCGGGCGATCCGGGCGGTAGCCCTGGAGGTACATGTCGAAGAGGATCCGCCGGTGCACCGGCTTCAGCCCGTCCCGCACGTCGGGGAGGGCCCGGGAGACGATGACCGACATGGCATAGTCCAGGAAGGACCGCTCCATCTCGTCCTGGATCTCGATCGGCTCGACCGTGTCGACCCCGGTCGTGGGACCATCGCCGCCGTCGCCGGCGCCGCTCGCGCCGTTGCCGGGGACTTCGGGCGGTGGGGTGGTATCAGACATGCGCTATCCAAATCCGCCTAGATGTCCAGGAACCGGACGTCATCGGCGTTGGTCGTGATGAAGTGCTTGCGGCTTTCGACGTCGTCGCCCATGAGGATGGAGCAGACGTTGTCGGCCAGGGCGGCCTGCTCGACGTCGACGCGCAGCAGGGTGCGCCGGCTCTTGTCCATGGTGGTCTCGCCCAACTCGAGCCAGTCCATCTCGCCGAGGCCCTTGAGCCGGTTGAACTCGCCCTTGTGATTGGGGTGCTCGGCCAGGTACCGCTGCCGGGCCGGCTCGTCCTTGAGGTACAGCTTCTCCTTGCCGACCGAGGTCGAGAACAGCGGCGGCTGGGCGCAGAACACGTGCCCGTCGTCGACGAGCGGGCGCATTTGACGGAAGAAGAACGTCAGCAGCAACGTCCGGATGTGGCTGCCGTCCACGTCGGCGTCGGCCAGGATGATGACCTTTCCGTAGCGGGCTTTGGTCAGGTCGAAGTCTTCGCCGACTCCGGCGCCGATGGCGGCGATCAGAGCCTGCACCTCGTTGTTCTTGAGCATCTTGTCGATGCGGGCCCGCTCGACGTTGAGGATCTTGCCCCGGATGGGCAGGATGGCCTGGGTCCGCGGGTTGCGGGCCCGGATCGCCGAGCCCCCGGCCGAGTCGCCCTCCACGATAAACAGCTCCGCTTCGTGGGCGTTCTTGGTGGCGCAGTCGGTCAGCTTGCCCGGCAGGCCCGCGCCCTCGAGCGCCGACTTGCGGCGGGTGGCGTCGCGCGCCTGGCGGGCGGCCACCCGGGCCCGGGCGGCCTGGATGGCCTTGTTGACGATCTGGCGGGCCTCGCTCGGGTTTTCCTCCAGCCATTCCGCCAGCTTCTCGTTGGTGGCCCGCTCGACGAGCGATCGCATCGAGTCGTTGCCGAGCTTGGCTTTGGTCTGGCCCTCGAACTGCGGATCGCGGAGCTTGACCGACACGATGGCCGTCAACCCCTCGCGGATGTCCTCGCCGAGCAGGTTCTCCTCTTTTTCCTTGAGGAGGTTGGTGCTTCGGGCGTACTTGTTGATGACCGTGGTCAGGGCCTTCCGGAACCCTTCGATGTGGGTGCCGCCCTCGATGGTGGAGATGCCGTTGGCGTAGCCGTACAGGCCCTCGTAGAACCCGGTGTTGTACTGCAGGGCCACTTCGACCTCGCTGTCCGCCTCGGCCACCTTGTAGGACGCCACTTTCTTGAACAGCGGCTCCTTGGAGGCGTTGGTGTGCCGGACGTAGTCGACGATGCCGCCGTCGTACTTGTAGACCGCCTGCTCGCCGCTGCCGCGCTCGTCGGTGAAACGGATCTGCAGTCCGGCGTTGAGGAACGCGTAGATCTGGAGGCGCTCCAGGATGGTGTGGGCCTTGAACTCGGTCTCGTCGAAGATCCGGCTGTCCGGCCAGAAGGCCACGGTGGTGCCGTGGCGCCCCGCAGGAGCCGGCCCGGTGTCTTCCAGCTTGGTGCGGGGCTTGCCGCCGTCGGCGAACTCCATCCGGTGGTGCCGGCCTTCGCGGTCGACCTCGACGATCAAACGAGCCGACAGGGCGTTGACCACCGAGACGCCAACCCCGTGCAGGCCGCCGGAGACCTTGTACCCGTTACCGCCGAACTTGGCCCCGCCGTGCAGCTTGGTCAGGGCGATCTCGACCCCGGTCAGCTTTTGCTGCGGGTTGACGTCGGTGGGGATGCCCCCGCCGTCGTCCACCACCCGGCAGCCGCCATCAGCCAGCAGGGTCACGTCGATCTGGGTGGCAGCGGCCCGCCATGGCCTCGTCGACCGAGTTGTCGACGACCTCCCACACGAGGTGGTGCAGGCCGCTCGTCCCGGTCGAACCGATGTACATCCCGGGCCGCTTGCGGACCGGCTCGAGACCCTCCAGGACGGCCATGTCCCGGGCGCTGTAGCTACTGGGACGCGCCGCCTCCTCGCCGTCCGTGAGCCTCGTTTGCATCGCCATGGGCGCGGCCTTTCCAACTGGGGGGTGAGAGGGCGAATTCCGGCACCGCCGTCAAGGAGAAACTGCTGGTCAGCAGCCCGAATTCGGATGTCCTCATTCTACCAGAGGGGGGGTGACTGCAGCGGCGATCTAGGCCTATCCGCCGGCCGCTGGACCACCCGCGATCGGCGCCCGAAACCGCCCGTCAGGAAGGCCTCAATGTCGCCCTCGCCGGCCCCTGGTCGCGGACGGCCCGGTGCCCACGGTGACCTGGATCTCGGTGATCTCCGTGGCGTCGGTCGCCGACCTGATGCGACCCAGCAGATCGGCGGTCATGAACCGCAACTGGGTAGCCCAGGCGGGCTGGTCCGCGGCGACCACCAGGACGCCTCGCCGCAGGGATCGAGGTTGGGCGTGGGCCGCGATCTCCGGGCCAACGAGGTGCTCCCAGTGGGCGAACACCGCGGCCAGCAGCTGGGCGCGCGGTGCGCCCATGGCCCGCGTCACCCGATCGAGCGAGTCGGCCACCGGTCGCGGGTCGCGCTCGGCCGGAGAGGGGCGAGAGGGGCGCCAGGTGGTCACGTCAGCAGCTTCCCGTCCTCGACGCGGGCCCGGGCCGCCACCCTCGCCCCTGGGGGCAGGTCGTCGGCAGTGGTCACCACGGCCTGGCCGGGTGGCAGGCAGGCCAGGAGGGCCTCGGAGCGAGCCGGATCGAGCTCGGAGAACACGTCGTCGAGCAGGAGGATCGGGGCGCTGCCGATGCGCTCGGTGACCAGGGCGTGGCCGGCGAGGCGCAGCGCCAGGGCCAGCGACCGCTGCTCCCCCTGCGAGGCGTGCGTCCGCCCGGCCAGGTCACCGACGGCCAACAGGAGCTCGTCCCGGTGGGGCCCGATGGTGGTCACCCCCCGGCGCAGATCGTCCCGGCGGGCGTCCCGCAGGGCGGTGACCAGCGACCCCTCCCAGCTGCGCCGGTACGACAACCGCACCCGATCCCGGCCGCGATGGGCCACCCCGGCCGCCAGCTGACCGTAGGCCGTCCCCGCCAGCGGCTCCAGGGCCTCGGTCAGGGCCGCCCGGGCCGAGGCCAGCGCCTCTCCCGCCTCGGACAGCTTGGCGTCCCAGACATCGAGCGTGCTCTCGACGTCGGGGGCCAGGGGCCGGCCGGACATCGCCGCCCCACCGGCCGACTTCAGGAGGGCGTTGCGCTGCTTGAGCACCCGCTCCACCTCGGTGATGGTGGCGTCGTGGCGGGGGTGGAGGGACACCAGCAGGTCGTCCAGATACTCCCGCCGGCCCTGCGGCCCGCCCTTGACCAGCCCCAGGTCGTCGGGCCCGAACACGGTCACGCACAGGGCCCCCAAGAGGTCCCGGGAGCGGCGCAGCGGCTGCCGGTTGACCTGCACCCGGTCCCGGCCGGCGGCGTGCAACTCCGCCTCGACCAGCAGGTGCCGACCCTCTCGCGAGCCCTCGGCCCGGACGACCGCGTGGCTGCCCGGGGCCCCATCGCGCACCATCGCCTCCGCCGGGCTGCCCCGGAAGGACTTCAAGGTGGCCAGGTACCCGATGGCTTCCAGCAGATTGGTCTTGCCCTCGCCGTTGTTGCCGCTGACCACCGTGATCCCCGCCGGCGCCGGGCTGAACTCGGCGTCGCGGTAGCTCCGGAAGTCGGTGAGCCACAGGTGCTCAAGGTGCATAGGTACCCTCCACCAGCAATGGGGAGTCCAACCCTGGTGAGGTGGTGATCCCCGTAGAAAGGATCACCCCCTCACCAGGTTGGCCTCTCCTCATCACTCAAGCCTCCCGTTGCCGCCGAGTAGAAATCGAGGAGTTCGGCTCACCACCTCGCGTGAAGTGAAAGAGGGGCTGGCGCCGGGAAGGGCGGGCGTCCTTTCTACGGGGACGTCCGCCGTTCCCGAGCGTCAGCCCCTTTCCGAGTGTCAGCTCCGACCCGAATGTCAGCTCCGACCCGCTCACGACACCCGTACCGGCATCAACAGATACAGGTACTCGTCGCCCTCGGTGGGGCGGAGGGTGGCCGGCTTGAGGGCATCCAGGGTGTCCAGGGTGACTTCGTCGCCGGTGATGGCCTCGGCCCCGTCGATCAGGTAGGTGGGGTTGAACGCCACGGTCATCTCGGCGCCCTCGTACTTGGCGTCCACGTCCTCGGTGGCGGTCCCCCAGTCGGTGGTGATGACGGTGAGCTCGATGCCGTTGGGCCGGAGGGCGATGCGCACCGGGGTGGTGGCGTCACGGGCCAGCAGCTTGACCCGCCGGACCGCGTCGAGGAGCGCCTCCCGGCCCACGATCAGCCGGTTCGGGTAGGACGCCGGGATCAGCTGGCGGTAGTTGGGGAACTCCCCCTCGATCAGGCGGGTGGTCAGCGACACCTGGCCGGTGGTGAAAGTGGCGTCGTGCGGTCCCAGGCGCAGGGCCACCTCGGCGCCGGCGGTGCCCAGCAGCCGCATCAGCTCGTTGAGGGCCCGGGACGGGACCAGCACCCGCTGCCCCTCCGCCAACACCCCGACGCCCCGGAGATCCCGGACTGCCAACCGGTACGAATCCGTCGCCACCAGCCGCAGGCCGCCCTCCTCGGCCGCCATCAACACCCCGGTCAGGATGGGTCGGGAATCCTCGTTGGACGCGGCCCGGGTCACCTGCCGCAAGGCGTCGGTCAACCCCTCCACCGGGAGGGTCACGGTGTCGCCGGTCGGGATGGGCAGCCGGGGAAAGTCACCCGCCGGATGGGTCCGCACCGTGAAGTGCGACCGGCCCGACGCGATCCGCAACTCCTCCTCGTCGGCTTCGAGTGCCACCGCCCCCGGCTCCAGAGCCCGGACGATGTCGGTGACCAACCGGCCCGGCGCCACCACCACCCCGTCGCTGGCGCCGCTGACGGTGGTCTCGACGGTGATGGTCAGGTCCAGGTCCGTCCCGGTGAGCTGCAGGACATCGCCCGTCACCGACAGCCGGACCCCGCCCAGCACGGGGAGCGCGCCGCTCCGACCCGCTACCGCTCGCCCGGCCGTGCTGAGGGCCTCGACGAGCACATCACGTTCGCATCGCAACTTCACTGCAGTGCCTTCCCTACTTCTGGACTATTAGATGGAAATTCTTGTAGCAGTAGTTATAGGGGCTGTGAATTGTGGACAACACCCCATCGGTGCAGGTCAGCGGGTGGTTGACGAGATTCGGCTCGTCCCCAGGATCCCACAGGGGTGCGACGCCGATGGCGATGCCCTGTGGGAACGGCGCGCCGTATCCCCGTAAATCACACGGTCCCGACACACCACATCCGGAGCCCAGTCCCCAGGCGTCATTTCAGCCCCCGCCCTTGATGTTGTAGATGAGCTCGGTGACCTGGTCGTAGACCTGGCGCCGCTCCTTCATCAGCCCGGAGATCTTCTCGACGGCGTGGATGACGGTGGTGTGGTCGCGCCCGCCGAACTCCCGGGCGATGGCCGGGTAGCTGAAGTCGGTCAGCTCCCGGAAGACGTACATGCCGATCTGGCGGGCGTTGACCAGCGGCCGGCGCCGGCTGGTCCCGCACAGGTCCTCCACTGGGAACCCGAAGGCGGTGGAGACGGCGTCCATGATCACCTCTGGGGGTGATCTGGCGCGGCCGGCCGGCGTCGAGGATGTCGGACAGGACCCGTTCCGCCATCTCGAGGGTGGGTGACTCGCGGTTGAGGCTGGCGTAGGCCGACACCCGGATCAGGGCGCCCTCGAGCTCGCGGATGTTGTCCCGCACGTGGGTGGCGATGAGCTCGAGCACGTCGCCGGGGATCGGGATGCGCTCGCCGTCGGCCTTCTTGCGCAGGATGGCCAGGCGCGTCTCGAGTTCGGGGGGCTGGACGTCGGTGGTCAGTCCCCACTCGAACCGGCTGCGGAGGCGGTCCTCCAGGGTGGCGATCGAGCGGGGATGGCGGTCGGACGACAGCACGATCTGCTTGGAGCCCTCGTAGAGCCAGTTGAAGGTGTGGAAAAACTCCTCCTGGAGCCCCTCCTTGCCTTCCATGAACTGGATGTCGTCGACCAGGAGGACGTCGCAGTCCCGGTAGCGGCGCTTGAAGATCATCTGGCTGTTGTTGCGGATGGCGTCGACGAAGTCGTTCATGAACGTTTCCGTCGACACGTAGCGGATGCGCATCCCCGGGAAGTTCTCCATCCCGTAGTGGCCGATGGCATGCAGCAGATGGGTTTTCCCCAAGCCGGAGTCGCCGTAGATGAAGAGCGGGTTGTAGCTGGCGGCAGGGGTCTCCGCCACCCGCTGGGCGGCGGCGTGGGCGAACCGGTTGGACGATCCGATGACGAAGGCGTCGAAGGTGTAGCGGGGGTTGAGGGCCGGCGGCTCCATCCGGCCGGTGCCGGCCCCCGACGTGCCGGCGCCGGCGCTGCGGGCGCCATTGGCCGCCGGTGCGTCTTGGCCGGCGGGCTCGACCGCGGCCGCAGTGGGTGGGGCGCTCTCCTGCTCGACGCCCTCGGGTGTCGGCCGCACCACGATGCGGACCGGCAGGTCGTGGCCGGCCGCCTGGGCCACCACTTTTTCCAGCAGGGGGATGTAGCGCTCCTGGAGCCGGTCCCGCACCAGCGAGCTCGGCGCCGAGAGGACCAGCGAGCCGTCGTCAGACTCGACCGGCTCGACCTCGTCCAGCCAGGTGCGCCAGATTGCTTCCGAAACCTCCGCTCGCAGCAGATCGGCGGATGTTGTCCACAGCGCTCCGGCTTGGGTCACTTGGTTCTTACGCCTCCCACCCGAAGGTCATCCACAAGGTGATCCACATGTTGTGGAGAACTCGACCGATACGACAACGCCCCGCCACGATCGGGGCGGCTGCCACCCGGGGAAGGAGCCGATCTCCGGCGCCGCTCGGTGACGTGGCGCAGTTCGATGAAGCTAGCACTCCCGCTGACGCCCATCTCCCAGGCGGACCCCTTCTCGTGCCGGTGGGTCAGGCCGTCAGCCGGAACAGGAGTGTCCCGTACAGCTCCGGCCGGCCCCATCGGTTGATGATACGGGAGTACGCACGCGGCCCCCAGCGCAGGGCGGGAGGGAAGTAGGTCTCGAACATCGCGGGTTGTTCGAGGACCCGGAACTCGGCCCGGCGGAAACCGGCGTCGACGGCGGTCGACCGGAGGCGGCGGACGGTATTGCACCGGTAGCGCACCGGGGAGTGGTACTCGTCGATCAACGTGGCCGGCCGGACCTGGTGCAGCAACCAGTCCTCGACCCCGGCGCGCGACGCCATGGCGCTGGCCAGTCCGAAGTAGTGGAAAAGGTTCGGCGTCACCCCGAAACAGGATCCGCCCGGGGCCAGGAGGTTGCGCACCGCCTCCAGAAACGGACCGGGGGCCTCGGCGTGCTCGAGCACGTACACGCACAGGGCCACGTCGAAGCGCTCTTGGGCCTGCGGGGCGTACTCCTCGACCAGCAGTTGGTGCCCCTCGTCCAGCCAGGGCCGGTCCCGGACGCCCTCGTCGGGGTCGACGCCCACCATCCGCCGGGCCCGGTCCCGGAATTGCGCCGGGAAGTCGTAAAAGTGGCCACCGCCGCCGACGTCCAGCACCGAGATCGGCCCGGGATGGGTGCGGTCGATCCAGCCCCGCAGTTCCGGGAACTGCTGGGTCAGCGGGTCCAGCCGCACGACGTCCTGGCGGGGCCGGGCCACGTGGGCACGCTACCTGGACGGGCACCGGCGGCGGTCAGACCCGGGCCATGTTGGCGAAGCGGGTGTAGTGGTCGAGGAAGGCCAGCTGGCACTTCCCGGTGGGTCCGTTGCGGTGCTTGGCCACGATGACCTCGGCGCTGCCCCGATCCGCCGAGTCGGCGTTGTACATCTCGTCTCGGTACAGGAACAGCACCACATCGGCATCTTGCTCGAGCGAGTTGTGGGCGATGACCCCGTTGGCCACGAAGTTGTGCGTCCCGTCGACCGTGGCGTCGAACGTGGGCATCGCCCCGATCGGGGTGATCTCCACGATCTCGTCCCAGAACACGTCGGAGCTCGCGAGCGCTGCGAGCGCTGGGTCCCGGCTCATCGTGGCGATGGTGGACAGCCGGCGCCGGGAGAACCTTCGCGGGCGCGTCTGCGCTTCCGAGCAGGTAGGACCCGCAATAGCCCTCACCCAACTCGGCCGCCACCTCTCGATGGGTGACGCCAGCCCGACGCAACGAATCCTTGACGAGAGGAGCAACCGCCGAGGGGATCAGATCGACATTTGGGTTTGGGGTCTGCCGCCGGAGGGTCTCGAGACCCTCTGGGACCAAGTCCCCACGGGAGCCATGGCAACCGACGATCTCCAAGAAGCGCGTCAGGTCCGGGTTTCCTGTGATCGAGACGTGCCAGCAGACCCGATAGCCCAATTTGCGAGCGGGGCTCAAGCGAGAGCGGATGTCGAGTCGGAGTAGTGCCCGCCGGACTCCATCCGCCAGGGCGTGGCTGGTGGTGGCGTAATAGGCCCGGACCGTCGGGCCGCGACCGTTACGGCCAATCGTGATCGAACCGTCCGTCGCCCACAGATGGCGGAGGAACAGGGCGAGTTGGGCCGAAGGGAGCCCGAGCACGGCCTCAGGAACGAACTTGTTGTGTGAGCGGGATCCCCACAGTCCGAGCGGCTCGAGCCAGTTGCGAATCGGATGATATCGACCATGTGTCAGTCGGTAGGGGGCCGGGAGCCACAGCAGCCAGGTGTTGCCCTGCTTCTTGCCGGTGACTTCGATGCCGAAGAGCCGCCGGGCGGTTTCCTCGACGACCGTCTTGTTGGCCGCATCGGCCGTGGCGTACTTCACCCCGACGGGCCCGATGGACCCATCGCCAAGGAGATGGGCGAGAAGAACCAACTCATCTTCAGGCCAGGCAGCGGGCAATTGAGGGTCAGGAAGGACACGAGGGACCGCGACGTGATCCCCGAGGTCCAATTCATCGAGGCGACGCCATCCCTCGATCGTGCGGAACGGGTGGTTGGCGGAAGCCTCGACCTCGTACCCGGAGGCCAGGCGCATCCGAAACACGGGCTTGATCCCCGAGGGGAACGTCCTGAGCAGGCGTCTCGGCACCAGCTTCCACGTCGTCTCGTCGAGCGACCAGACGACGGGTTGTTCCTGGCTCAGGACCAGTTCGCCCAGCGTGACCTCCTGTCCGTTGTCCGCCCGGAGCAGGCGTGCGCTCGCTGGCATGCACCCGCTTTCCCTCAGGTCTGCCAACTGGGGTCGCTTGTCGGCCCGCATCTCCAGGTTGCGGGAGAGCTGCGACAGCGCCACCACGGGCACCTCCAGCTCGCGGGCGAGGATTTTGAGACCGCGGCTGATGCTGGAGACCTCGATCTGGCGGTTTTCCGACGTGGCCCGGCTCGACATGAGCTGGAGGTAGTCGACGATGATGAGGCCCAACCCGCCTTCCCGGGCTTTGAGCCGGCGGGCCTTTGCCCGCATCTCCATCACCGTCAGGTTGGGGTTGTCGTCGATGAAGAGAGGGGCGTCGCCGAGGCGGGCGATGGCCTGGCTGATCTTGGGCCAGTCCGAGTCGGCCAGGCGGCCGTTGCGGATGCGGCCGGCATCCACCCGGGCTTCCGAGACCAGCAGGCGCTGGGTCAGCTCGTCGTGCGACATCTCGAGGGAGAAGACGAGGGTCGGGACCCGAGCCTCCATGGCCGCGTGGGCGGCGATACCGAGCGCCAACGCGGTCTTCCCCATGCTGGGCCGGGCGCCCACGATCACCAGGGAGGAGGGCTGGAGCCCGTACAGGCGCTCGTCCAGGTCGATGAAACCGGTGGGCACGCCGGTGATGGATTCGCCCCGGTCGAACAACCGCTCCAACCGGTCCAAGGTCTCGACCAGCAGCCCCTGAAGCGGCTTGAGGCTGTCGGTCACCCGGCGTTCCGCGACGTCGAAGACCAGCGACTCGGCTCGGTCCACCGCCGCGGCCACGTCGTCGGGGACGCTGTAGCCCATCTCGGCGATCTCGCCGGCCACCGCGATGAGCCGGCGGAGGAGGGCGTGCTCTTCGACGATCCGGGCGTAGCGGGCGGCGCTGGTGGTCGCCGGCGTGTCGGCCTGCAGCGAGATGAGGGCCGGCAGGCCCCCGGTGGCCTCCAACAAGCCGGCGCGCGACAACTCGTCGGCGACGGTCACGGGGTCGGATGGCTCGCCCCGGCTGTACAAGGTGGTGATGGCGTCGAAGACGTGCCCGTGGGCGGGCTTGTAGAAATCGTCGGGGCTGCAGGTCTCTACGGCCGCGGCGATGGCGTCGCGGGCCAGCAACATGGCGCCGAGGAGCGACTGCTCGGCGTCCAGGTTGTGCGGCGGGACCCGGGCGGATCCGCTGCGCACCCGTCGCCGGGCGTCTTCAATCGATTGCACCATGGGGGATCCACCTAACTCGCTGGCGCCTGTGGGCAACTAGTCCCTTTACGCTCTGGATTTCGTGTGGACAGGCCGGGGGTGACTGGGGAGAAGAGCCGGGACTGACAAGCGACACAAACATACGTTCCGGGTGTGACGGCCACTCCGAGTAGGGCGCGGGCTGCACCGACCGCGCTAAGGGGCCACCGAGCGGTCCGTGAGCAATGCTCGTGGACCCTGCGGGCCGCGCGGGGTCACACTGGCGGGCTGTGCAAAAGCCGGCACCACGTGAGGCGCGATTTTTAGGCCAGGTCCGGCTGTCGAGATGCCGGCCTCGCGGCTCCGGGCCGACAATCTCGACGAGGTCGGACCTGGCCGACGGCGCTCCGACCGTTAGCTGGCGACGACCTCCACCGTCACCCGGAACTCGACGTCCGAGTGCAACTTCACCGGGACCTCGTGGGTGCCGAGGGACTTGATGGGCTCATCCAGTTGCAGCCGGCGGCGATCGAGGGTCACCTTGGCCTGCTCGGCGACGGCGTCCGCCACATCAGCGGCGGTAACGGAGCCGAACAGCCTGCCGCCACTGCCGGAGCGGGCCGGAATGCGGATCACCATGGGCACCAGGGTGCGGGCCACCACCTCGGCCGACTCGCGGTCCTTGGCGTCCTTGAGGTCCCGGGCTCGCCGCATGGCGCCGGCTTGAGCGGTCACACCGTCGTTGGCGATGATGGCGTGGCCTTTGGGCAGCAGGTAGTTGCGGGCGTACCCGTCGGCGACGTCGATGATGTCACCGCGCTTGCCCACCTTGTCGATGTCCGAGCGGAGCACGACCCGCATTTACGCCTCCGCCCCGTGCAGCTCGCCCTCGGTGTCGGGCTCGTCGGCGACGTCCGCCCCGTCGGCTGCCACGTCCACCGCCTCGTCGTCTGGGTCGAGGTCGTCGACGGCGACGTCGGCGTCACCGTCCACCCGTCCCTCGGCGGCCCTGGCGTCGTCGCGGCGGGGACCACCTCGGCCCGGCCCGCGACCCGGCCCACGCTCGTTGACCGTCCGCTGGGTGTACGGGAGCAGGGCCAATTCACGGGCGGTCTTGATCGCGACCTGGACGTCACGCTGATGCTGCGAGCAGTTGCCGGTGACTCGGCGAGCCCGGATCTTCCCCCGGTCGCTCATAAAGCGACGGAGCAGGTTGACGTCCTTGTAGTCGACCCACGTGGCCTTGTCCTTGCAGAAGATGCAGACCTTCTTCTTGCCACGGGGCCGGGTGTCCTTGATCGTCCGCTTGGTGCCGCGGTCCCTGTCGTTGTTGCGGGCCATGGCTTAGAACGGCTCCTCTTCGTAGGCGTAGGCCCCGCCCGCCGCCTCGTTGGCGACCGGGCGGGGCGCGCTCGCGGTGCTGTTGGCGGTAGGGGCACCACCGCCGTCAGGCGCCCGCCGCTCGTTCTTCTTGATGTCGGCGGTGGCCCACCGCAGGCTGGGCGCCACCTCGTCAGCGGTGATCTCGATCTTCGAGCGCCGCTCGTGCTCGGCGGTCTCCCAGCTGCGCTGGTCGAGCCGGCCGCTCACCAGCACCCGGGCTCCCTTGGACAGGGATTGGGCGGTGTTCTCGGCCAGTTGGCCCCAGCACACCACATCGAAGAAGGACGTGGCCTCCTCCCACTCCTGGGTCTGGCGATTCTGCCAGCGGCGGTTGACGGCCACGCCGAAGCTGGCCGTGGCCTGCCCGGTCGGGGTGAACCGCAACTCGGGGTCGCGGGTCAGGTTGCCCACGACGCTTACATGATTACCGTTTGACATGTCAGTGTTCTCCATTCGCGTTGGCATCCACCGGTGGGCTGTCCGGGGCGGCCGGTCGTGAAGCTTTCACGACCGCTTTGTCCGGTAGGCGAATCACCTTGTGGCGGATGACGTCATCTGCGAGTCCGAGCATCCGGTCCACTTCGGCCAGCACGGCGGGTTCGGCCGTGGCGTCGATGAGCACGTAGTGGCCTTCGCTGCGGTGATGCACTTCGTAGGCGAAGCGCCGCTTACCCCAGCGGTCGACCTTGCCCACCGTGCCGCCACCGTTGGCGATGATCTGCGTGGCTCGGTCGAGAATGGACCGGATGGCGTCCTCTTCGAGGCCGGCGTCGAGAATGACCATGACTTCGTAGTGCCGCATCAGCGGCCCACCTCCCTGTGGACCCGGCCGTAGGGCTCGGGGCTCCGGGCGGTCCGGAGCAGGGTCTCAGTTGAAAGACATGGCATGGTACTCGACCTCGGCGATACTGGCCCTGCGCCCTCCCGCCTTCGGGGGTGGAAGCACGACCCGGATTGACGGCTGAAATGTTGGCATGCCGGTGTGACCGCATCGCCGTCAGCCTGCGCACGGTCCTGTCAGATGGAGGACGGACCCGGGGCCGATGCCGAATGACGCCAACTTGCCTCGGGCCACCTCGAGGGCCAGCGAGTAGGGAGCTCCCGCGGCGTATGTCGGGCAAATCTGCGTGGGCGGCGGGCAGGGGGTCATGTTCAGGGCCCCGATGAAGGTCCCGCCGCTGCCGAACCAGGCGATCGACAGCGGCAACGTGGTGCTCTTCATGTAGAACACCTGCTCGGTTGGTCGGCCGAACGAGAAGACCATTCCGGCGAAACCGTGGAGGGAGTCTGACCCATCAGACCCTTGGCTTGCTGGGTTGGGGTCCGCGCCAGGAGGGCGCACTCACGTTGCGCCGGCGCGGTGAGCCCCGGGCCGGCGGACACGGTGAAACCGGTCGCGTCGAAGGCAGACAAGCCCCGTTCGCTGACGATGCCGTGCGGCGGCAGCAGGGTCGGGTTGGCGGGCCGGTTGGCCCCGACGATCAGAAAGGCCATGACCCCGAGGGCCAGCACGACCCAGGCGGCCCGCCGGGTGCGGTCGATGAGCCACGGGGGCGCGGCGTCGACGAAGCGGACCGGCGAGCGCACCGCGTCATGGTCGCATCCGGTCGCTCCCGGCACCATCCGCTACGTCTTTTTCCCCCGATTCCGTAGCAAACCGGACGCTCGCGGGGTTACGCCGAGGCCAGCGCGGTCGCCCAGTCCCCTGTCAGGTGATAGGTCTCACTGTCGGCAGGGAACGCACCACCTCGGACGTCCGCGGCCCAGGCCCGGAGGCCCGCCACGGCGTCTACCCGGAGGTTGGCGTACTGGCGGACGAACTTCGGCTGGTGGCGATCCTCGAGACCGAGCACGTCGTGGAACACCAGCACCTGCCCGTCGCAGTGGGGACCGGCGCCGATCCCGATGGTCGGCACCGGCACCGATTCGGTAATCAGATGGGCCACCACATCGGGAATGCCCTCGAGCACGATGGCAAAGCACCCGGCGTCCGCCAGGGCGTGGGCATCGTCGACCAGGGCTTTCGCGGCGTCGAGGTCTTTGCCCTGCACCTTGAACCCGCCCATGGCGTGAAACGACTGGGGCGTCAACCCCAAGTGGCCCATCACCGGGATCTCGGCATCGGCGATGGCCTCCACCACCGGAACCCGCTTCCGTCCCCCTTCGAGCTTGACGGCCTGGGCGCCGGCCCGCACCAGGCGCGCCGCGTTGCGCACCGCGTCGGAGGTGCCCGTGTGGTAGCTCATCCACGGCAGATCGGCGACGATCATCGGGTGCGGGCGAGCTCGAGCCACCGCTGCGGTGTGATGGACCAGGTCGTCGACGGTGACGTGCAGCGTGTCGTCGTAGCCGAGGACGACCATGGCGACCGAATCACCGACCAGGATCAGGTCGACTTCCGCCTGGTCGGCGATCCGCGCCGTGGGTGCGTCGTACGCGGTCACCATCACCAGCGGCGGATCGGAACCCTTGCGGGCGCGCACCATCGGTGCGGTCATCTGGGCAGGCATCGCGACACCTCCTTGTTCCGTCCAGCGCCCCACGGCTGCCAGCGGTACCAGCCATGGTAGTGGTCGGGCCGCTATCGCGCCCAGCCGACCTTCGCCGCCGGCCCTACCCGTGCCCGGTGGTGGTGGTGTGGGGGGTCGTGGTCGGGGTGGGCCGGGTGGTGGCGGTGGGGGGTCGGGTCGTGGTGGTGGCCGGCACGGTGGTCGTGGTGGTCGTGGTGGTCGACGTGGTGGTGGTGGTCCCCATCCCCAGGGGGAAGAGCAGGCTGGCGGGGGGCGGCGGGGTCAGCGTCTGCCCGGTAAACGAGTACACCGGCGCGAACGTCCCCACGTACTGCGGGTTGGAGGCCAGCGCCGCGACCATGTAGTTGTGCCACAGCTGGGCGGGCACGGAACCGCCCTGCACGCCGGCCAGCCCCCGGAAGTTGACCATGGGCTGCTCGCTGTTGGCGTAGCCCATCCACACCGCGGTGGTCAGGTTGGGGGTGTAGCCGATAAACCAGGCGTCGTTCGAGTGCTCGGTCGTCCCTGTCTTGCCCGCCACGGGCGAACCCACATTGCCCGCCGATCCCCCGGTCCCCCGCAGTACCACCTGCTGCAACACGTAGCTCACCTGGGCCGCCTGGTCGGCGCTGAGCACCACCCGGCTCTGCGGGACGACCGGCAGCGGCAGGACCTTCCCGTCGGCGGTGGTCACCCGGGTGATCAGCAGCGGGGCGTGGTAGACGCCGCCGTCGGCGAAGGTGGCGTAGGCCGCCGCCATCTCCAGCGGTGAGACGTCGGCGGTGCCGAGCACCTGCGAGGGATAGGCGCCGGGGAGCTCGGACGGCCGGATCCCCAGCGCTTCGGCCATGGTGTCCAGGTTGGCGGCGCCGATGCGGGCGACCACCTGGGCGTACACCGTGTTGACGGACAGGGCAGTGGCGTCGATGAGACTCATCGTCGGCTGCACCGTCTCGTGTTCGAAGTTGGTCACGCTCCACGGGGTGCCGTTGGCGTTCCCGTGCGGCAGCACCACCTCGGGCGGGGCCGGGAACACCGACGCCACCGAGTACCCCTCCTTGATCACCTCGGCCAGCATGAACGCCTTGAACGTCGACCCGGCCTGCCGCCCGCTTCCCCCGCCGGCCGTGCCCAGGGCGAGGTCGACGGTGGAGGTGGCGTAGTTTTGCCCGCCGACGAGGGCCTTGACCGCCCCGTTGTCGTCGATCGACACCAGCGCGCCCGACGGCTCCCCGCCGGCCGGGTTCAGCGAGTCGGCGTTCACCCCGTAGACGGAGTTGTAGGCCGACGCCTGGAGGGTCGGGTCCAGCGTGGTCGTGACCCGCAGGCCGCCGCCGTCGACGACCGGCCGCCCGTACTTGGCGTACAGCTGCTGGCGCACGGCCGAGATGAAGTACCCCTCACCGGAGGAGTCGGCGGTCGACCCCTCACCGGAGGTCACATAGGAGGAGAAAGGGAGGGCTTCGACGTGGGCCGCCTCGGCCGCGGTGATCTTCTTGTCGCGCTGCATCGCCCGCAGGGTGTCGCGCTGGTTGGTCCGGGCCTGGACCGGGCTCCGGGCCGGGTCGGCGGTCTCGGGAGACCGGATCAGACCGGCCAAGAGGGACGCCTCGGGGAGACCCAGCTGGCCGACGTCCTTGCCGAAGTAGGCTTGGGCCGCCGCTTGCACTCCGTAGGCACCTCGACCCCAGTAGATGGTGTTGAGGTAGTTCTGCAGTATCTCCTGCTTGGACTCCGTCCGGGCCACCCGGATGGCCAGGGCCGCTTCTTTGATCTTGCGGCTCAGGCTGCGTTGCGAGGTGAGGTACGTCTGCTTGACGTACTGCTGGGTGATCGTCGACGCCCCCTGCAGGCTGCCCGAACCCCGGATGTCGGAGATGAAGGCCCGCACGATGCTGACCGGGTTGAGCGCGCCCTCGCTGAAGAAGTGGCGGTCCTCGGTGGACACCACCGCGTCGATGACCACTTGGGGGACCTGCTTGAGCGACACGTTGACCCGGTTCTGCTGGGAGAACGCCGCCAGCACGTGCTTCCCGCTCGAGTCGTACACGAAGGTCGTCTGCTTGAGCGGCGCCGGGCTCGGCAGCGGAATGCGAGACAGGTAGTAGGCGGCCCCGGCGAGCAGGGCGAAGCCCACCAGGAAGATCCCGAACAGCCACCGCCGCCAGCGCCACAATCGGCCGCCCCGCCGGCGGCGCGGCGCCGGCTTGGTCCGACCCCGCTGCGGGGCCGCGGAGTTCGGCCGAGGCCGAGGTGGTCGAGCCGGCGCTCGGCCGGTGCGGGGGGTCGCAGGGGGCGCCATGCGGGTCGATTGAGGCTACCGCCCGGCGGTGGGCCGATGGGCGCGATGGGTGGTCGTTTACCGCTCTTCGCCTACCGGGAGCGCCGCTTCCAGGGCTTTTATCGAATCGAGCAGAGCCGAACAGTGTTCGGAGATGGTGAGGGCCCGGGCGGTGGCCGCCGCCATCAGCTCACCGGCTTCGGCCTCGGCGGCGGCCAGGAGCTCCGCCCGCCCTTCGTCCGTTTCCTGTTCGAGCCGGGCCGCCGCCTGGCGGGCCGCCTCGGTCCGGGTGCGGGCGTCCTCGACGATCCGGGCCGCCTCCTGCTGGGCCTGGGACAGGGTCTTCTCGGCCTCCGCCACCAGGGATTGGGCCCGATCCAGGGCGCGCTGCTGCTGCCGGGTGGACTCCGCCGTGGCGGTCCGGGTGCGGAACGGGTGGACGATGCCTGAACCTTACGACGCTGGGACCGCGAGCACCTGTCCGGGGTAGATGAGGTTGGCGTCGCCCGGGTGGACGAGGACGTGGGCGTTGGCCTGGATGAGGGACAGCCAGATGGGCCCGATCTCGGCGGTCGTCGGCGACCTGCCCAACCGGGTCGTCGCCACCCTGGCCGCGATCGTCCAGAAGCTGTCCCCCGACGCCACCCGAACCGCGGTCGGTGAAACCGGGCCCGGCGCCGGCGCGACCGGCGCCGGCGGTTTGGTGACCGGCGTCGTCGGTGGCGGGGTGACCGGCGTGGTCGGTGGCGGGGTGACCGACACGGGCGGTGGGGTCACCGATACCGGGGGTTGGGTCACTGATACCGGGGGTTGGGTCACCGAGGATCGCGGCGTGCTCGGACTGCTCGTCGAGCTCAGCGCCACACCCACCACCACCCCGGCGACCGCCAGGACCAATGCCACCAGGACCAGCACCCGTCGCCGCCGGGGTCGCGCCGGCGGCGCGCCGGCCTGTTCCTGGGCGATCCGCTGCTGGAGGTCGTCGATAGCCCGTCGAACATCCGGGTCGGGCGTCGGAGGCTCGTCGGAGGCACCCGTCGACCCTGAGTCGTTGGTCACCCCACCCCTTACCGGCTCGCGTCAGGGCCAGTGCAACGTTGCGAACGGGACGGACGGAGTGTAACGACGGCCTGTAGCCGAATCGCGGATGGTGGGCGCCCGCGCAACGGGTACGGTGGGCGCTGTGCCCATCCCGGCTGACGAGATCGCGACCAAACAATTCCTGACCGCGCTGCGAGGGTACGACCGGGCCGACGTGGATGCCTTCCTGCAGGTCGTCGCGGCGGAGCAGCGGCGCTTGCTCGCCCGCATCGAGGAGTTGGAGCAACCGGCGTCGGGCGGATCGGTCGACGACGACGACGGCGGGCACCAGCTGACTGCGGCCTTGGAGGCTGCGGCTCGCGACCTGGCGGCCCTGCGCCGCGAATTCGCCGAGACCGGCTAGCGGCGCTCGGCCAGGTCCGGGGTGGGCCCGGTGCCGAACTCGGCCGGCCGGGGACCCTCGCCCACAAACCAGGCCAGAGCGGCGACGGTGCGGGCGGCCGCTCGCCCATCGCCGTAGGGGTTGACGGCCCGAGCCATGCGTTGGTAGGCGTCCGCGTCGGCGAGCAGCCGCTCGGCGCTCTCGACGATCCTGGCCTCGTCGGTCCCCACCAGGGCCACCGTCCCGGCCTCGACCGCTTCCGGCCGCTCGGTCGTGTCCCGCAGGACCAGGACCGGCTTCCCCAGGCTGGGGGCCTCCTCCTGGATCCCGCCGCTGTCGGTCAGCACCAGGTGGGCCCGGTCCAGGAGGCGGGCGAACGCCCCGTACGGCAGCGGCTCGACCACCAGGACGTTCGTCAGGCCCTCGACGGCTGGCAGGATCGAGCGTCGGACCACCGGATTGCGATGGATCGGGATGACGATGAGGACGTCCGGGTCGGCTGCCAGGCGGGCCAGGGCCCGGCCGATGCCGTCCATGGTGGGGCCCCAGGACTCTCGCCGGTGGACGGTGACGAGTACCAGGCGCCGGGGATCGGACTCCACCCCGGCCAGCTCGTGTTCCCCGAATGGCACCTGGAGGGCGACGGCGTGCCGGAGGGCGTCGATGACGGTGTTGCCGGTGCACACGATCGAGTCCGCCGGTACCCCGTCCGCCCGCAGGTTGGCGACGTTGCGAGCGGTGGGCGCCAGGTGGAGCGTGCTCAGCCGGGTGGTCAGGCGGCGGTTGATCTCCTCCGGGAACGGGGAGGCGGCGTTACCGGTGCGCAAGCCGGCCTCGACGTGCACGACCGGGATGTGGTGGTAGAAGGCGGCCAAGGCCGCGGCGAAGGTGGTGGTGGTGTCCCCCTGCACCACCACCAGGTCGACCTGGTCGCCCGCCAGCAGGCCGTCCAGGCCCTCGAGAGCCCGCACGGTGATGCCGGTCAGGGTCTGCTCGTCGCGCTGGACGGCGAGATCGTGGTCGGGCCGGATGGCGAAGAGGTCCAGCACCTGATCGAGCATCTCCCGGTGCTGAGCGGTGACCGTCACCACCGATCGAAACTCCGGGCGGTCCCGCAGGGCGAGCAGGACCGGCGCCAGCTTTATGGCTTCCGGGCGGGTCCCGAAGACCGTCATCACGGTCCTGGGGCGCCGCCGCGGCCCACTCACGGATCGGGGGCGGTGGGTGCGGTCTGAACCGGTTGGCTGAGCCGAGCGGAGGCGGTCATGACCCCTTCGAGGGACCGCAGCAACTGGTGGACCGCCCCGGACATCTCGGCGAGCCGGTCCCGGAGGGCATCGACCTCGGCCTGACGCTGGGCCCCGTCGAGCCGGGACTGGGCGCGGACCTGGGCCGCGTCCAACTCGGCGCCGGCCAGGATGCGGCCGGCTTCGGCGCGCGCCTCGTCGGTGATGCGGGCCGCGTCTTCGCGGGCCTGGTGGCGCTCGCCTTCCGCGGCGGCGAGCAGGTCCCGAGCCCGCCGATCGGCGTCGCGCAGCCACCCGAGGACGGCTAACTCGGTGTCCTCGAACACCTGCTTGTACAGCCCGATGACATCATCGGTATCCATCGCCACCTGACTCGCCCGTGGGCGCGTTGCCTGCTCCACGACCCCTCAGTTCTCCCGGCGGTGACGCTGGCGTGTTGCCCACTCCCGCCCGCTGGGACCCACGGTACAGGACCGCCGTCACCAACACAAGGCGTGGTCGGCTACGACCTTACGCCACGCTCCGTGGTCGTGGCGTGGCGAGCAGTCACGGCGAAACTCCGGGCCAGGTGGTTCCAGCGGCAGCTGGGGCACACCTCCACCACGTAGCAGCGTAGGTCGCGGTTCCCCTTGACGAGCCGGCCCAGCTCCCGCTTGGAGGTGACGCACGTCCCGGAGGGCGGTAGACCCCGCCCGAAGACGTAGGAGACCAGCCGCACCTTGACCTCGTCGCAGATCGGGCAGTCCTCGCGGGTCTCCTCGCCGACGTTGGCCGCGGCCCGGAGCAGCTCGGGGTGGGCGTCGCAGACGTCGAGGCGGGACAGCCGGCCTTTGTGGAACTCGCTGATCACCATGTTGCGAGCCAGCCGGTAGTCGACGTCGCCGGCGACCTCGGTTCCCGAGCCCGCACCGCGGAGCGCCTCAGGCCGGAAGCTCATCACGGTGGCACCCTACCGCCCGCGGCGGCGGTGGAACAGGGAGGGTCATTTTTTCGCTCGATATATCGCTTCGATACATCGGAAGGTGTATGCTGCTGCGATCATGCTCGAACTGGCCATCCTGGGACTCCTCAAGGAGCAGGAGCTGCACGGCTACGAGCTCAAGAAGCGTTTGTCGGAGACCCTGGGGTTCGGCAGCGGCGTGTCGTTCGGGTCGCTGTACCCGGCGCTGGCTCGGCTGGCGAGCGCCGGCGCCGTCAAGGCGGTGGAGGCCAGCGATGCGGTGGCCACCGCCATCCCCATGACGGGATCCCTCGGCGGCGAGCTGGCCGCCTTCCGGGCCCGCAACCGCGCCCCCGGGCGGCCCGCGGCAGCCGGGGCAAGAAGGTCTACGGCATCACCGATCGCGGTGAGGCTCTGTTCGAGGAGCTGCTGGCCACCGAGCACCAGTCGAGCGAGGACGACCGGGTGTTCAACCTGCGGCTGGCGTTCGCCCGCTACCTGCCGCCCGACGCCCGCCTCGGCATGCTCGAGCGGCGCCGGGCCCACCTGCTGGAGCGACTCGTCCAGGTGCGGGCCCGGGTCAAGGCCGGACGGGAGCGCGGGGACGGGTACACCCGCAGCCTCATGGAGCACGACCGCGAGGCCGCCGAGCACGACCTGTCGTGGATCGAGCGCCTGATCGAGACCGAACGGGCCGGCGCCGCCGGCCCCAACCGACCGCAGCCGGCCGCGGCGCGGTCGACCGGGCCGAATCCCGACTTGCCACGTGCCGAATTGCCACATGCCGATTTGTCAGACGACGGGGCGTCCAGCCCCACCACATCCCAGGAGGACACCTACCTATGAGCAAGAAGATCCGGGTCGCCATCGCCGGCGTCGGCAACTGCGCCAGTTCGCTGATCCAGGGCATCGAGTACTACCGCGATGCTGATCCCGGCGACACCGTCCCCGGTCTGATGCACGTGACCCTCGGCGGCTACCACGTCGGCGACGTCGAGTTCGTGGCCGCCTTCGACGTGGACGCGGCCAAGGTCGGGCTCGACCTCGGCAAGGCCATCTTCGCCGGGCAGAACAACACCATCCGGTTCGCTCCGGTGGGTGACATCGGGGTGTCCGTACAGCGGGGACCGACGCTCGACGGCCTGGGCAAGTACTACCGCCAGACCATCGAGGAGTCGCCGCTGGAGGCGGTCGACGTGGCCGCCATCCTCAAGGCGACCAGGGCCGATGTGCTGGTGTCCTACCTGCCGGTGGGTTCGGAGCAGGCCCAGAAGCACTACGCCCAGGCCTGCATCGACGCCAAGGTGGGTTTCGTCAACGCCATTCCGGTGTTCATCGCCAGCGACCCGGTGTGGGCCCAGAAGTTCACCGACGCCGGGGTGGCGATCGTCGGCGACGACATCAAGAGCCAGGTGGGCGCCACCATCGTGCACCGCATCCTGGCCCGGCTCTTCGAAGACCGCGGCCTGGTCCTGGACCGCACCTACCAGCTCAACGTGGGCGGCAACATGGACTTCAAAAACATGCTGGAGCGCGAGCGGCTGGAGTCCAAGAAGATCTCCAAGACCCAGTCGGTCACCAGTCAGATCGACAACGGCATCGAGGCCGACGACGTGCACATCGGTCCGTCCGACCACGTGCCCTGGCTCGACGACCGCAAATGGGCCTATATCCGCCTCGAGGGCCGGAACTTCGGTGACGTCCCGCTCAACGTCGAGCTCAAGCTGGAGGTGTGGGACTCCCCCAACTCCGCCGGCGTCATCATCGACGCCCTGCGCTGCGCCAAGCTGGCGGCCGATCGCGGGATCGGCGGGCCGCTGCTCGGCCCCTCGGCCTATTTCATGAAGTCGCCGCCCATCCAGTACCACGACGACGAGGCCCACCGCATGGTGGAGGAGTTCGCCGCCGGCTGACGGCGCCGGGCCACGTCCCCCGGCTTCCCGGCGGCTGCGGCAGGATGTCACTGTGCCAACCGACATCGCCGCGGCGTGGGACCGCCACTCCGCCGCCTACCAAGACGCGGCCCAGCTCTCGACCAAAGTCGCCCACTACGGGCCCGACATCCCCACCGAGGCCGATCTCCGGCTGCTCGGTGACCTCAAGGGCAAGAAGGTGCTGGAGCTGGGGTGCGGCGGCGCCCAGTGCTCCATCGCCTTCGCCAAACAGGGGGCCACCGCCATCGGCGTGGACTTCTCCGCCGCTCAGCTGGCCCACGCCCGCCAACTCTGCGAGCAGGACGAGGTCCGGGTCGAGCTGCGGCAGGGTGACCTCGCCGACCTGGCCTTCCTGCGGGCCGACTCCATCGACCTGGTCTTCTCTGCGTACGCGTTCGGCTATGTCGAGGACCTCAACCGGGTGTTTCGCCAGGTCCACCGGGTGCTCAAGGTGGGCGCGCCGCTGGTGTTCAGCCTCACCCACCCGGCCTACGACATGCTCGACGACGACGCCGACCCGCCCCTGTTGGTGCGCCGCTCGTACTTCGATCGGGCCCCGATCGACTTCGAGTGGGGCGGCATCCCCTTTACCGCCTACCACCACACCTTCGCCGAGCTGTACATGGGCTTGGCCCGGGCCAGCTACCGGGTCGACCTGATCCTGGAGCCCGAGCCGGTCCTCGGCGGCCACCACAGCCACGCCTGGCGAGACACCTTTCCCTTCGTGCCGCGCACCCTGATCGTGCGGGCCCGCAAGGAAGGCAACTAGGGGCGACGGCCGACCCCTCGCCCCAGCGGTCGTCGCCTCCCATGCACTACGCGTCCCTCGCGGCGCCGACTCGGCGTGGCCTTCTGGCGGCTGTTCGGGGCCGCCGGCATCTCCTCGTTGGGCGACGGGCTGGTCCTGGTGGGATTTCCCCTGCTGGCGCTGTCGCTGACGACCGACCCCCTTCTGATCGCCGGCGTGTCCGTCGCCGGTCGCCTGCCCGCCCTGTTGTTCTCGGTGCCGGCGGGGGCCGTCGTCGATCGGGTCGACCGGCGGCGACTGGTGGCGGTGGTCAACACGGTCCGGACCTTGGCCTTGGTCGGCTTCGGGGCCGCCGTGCTCGCGAGCGGGGACAACCTGCCGGCGCTGTACGCGACCGTCTTCGTCCTCGGGGCCGGGGACATGGTCTTCTCCGTGGCGGCCCAGGCCTCCCTGCCCGGAATGGTCGCCGCCGCCGACCTGCCGCAGGCCAACGGCTATCTGGTGACCGCGGATGTCACCGGCTCCCAGTTCGTCGGTCCGGCCCTGGGGGGCCTGGCGTTCGCGGCGGCCCGGTCGTTGCCGTTCCTCGCCGACGCGGCCTCGTTCGTGGCCGGCGGGTTCCTGGTCCGCACCGCCCTGCCCAAGGGCAAGCCCCGCGCCGAGCAGCCGGCCTTCCTGTCCGACGTTCGGGACGGCCTCCGCTTTTTCTTCGGGCACCGGCTGCTGCGGGCGTTGGCGCTGGTGGTGGCGTCGCTGGCCTTCTGCCAGGCCATGGTGTTCGCCGAGCTCGTCCTGTACGGCACCCGCCAGCTCGGTCTGAACCACGTGGGCTACGGGCTCTTCTTCGCGGGTGCGTCCGCGGGCAACATCATCGGGTCCCTCGGCGCCGGTCGGATCCATGCCCGCCTGGGTCCGGCCCGCTGCATCATCGGCGCCGCGGTCACCTCCGGAGCCGCCTACCTGCTCCTTTCGGTCACTTCGGAGCCGATCACGGCCACGCTCGTCCTGTGCCTCGAGGCGGTGGCGGTCGCCGTCGGCAACGTCACCACTGTCTCGCTGCGTCAGCGGGTCATCCCCGCCAACCTGATGGGACGGGTCGGCAGCGCCTTCCGGCTCCTGCTGTACGGACTGGTCCCCATCGGGGCCATTACCGGAGGGGTGCTGACCAGCGCGCTGGGATTACGGGATACCTTCCGGGTCGCCGGCGGTGTCCAGCTGGCGGTGTTCGCCGTCGCCGCTCCCATGCTGATGCGCCGCATCCGCCAGACCGAGCCGGCCCGCCCGGCGTCCCCGCGGGCGTAGCGGTCGGGCCCGCCGGCGAGCGGCTGGCGGTCAGCCGACCGAGGTGGCCGGCGACCGGGTGCTGACGAGGCCGGCTCGCAGGGTGGCCACCAGCACCTGGGCCGCGGTCGGGTCCGGTTCGGCGGCCGGGGGCTCCCGCCAGCCGCTGGCCAGGATGGAGATGGCGCCATCGAACGGTTCGGCCCGCGCAGACGGGTCGAGCCCGGCGTCGCCGCCCGTCCGGCTGCTCGACGCCAGCAGGGTCCAGCCGGCCTTCGTCCATGCCGCGGCGTGGACCAGGCGGGCCACGTCGGCGACGGAAGCGTCGGCTGCCATGTGAGGGACCAACCGGCACAGGGTGGCTTCGACGAGCGCCAGGATCCGGGCATTGGCCTCGTGCAGGGCCCGGGCCAGCCGACGATCGTTGCGGGCGGCCACCCACACCTCCGCCAACGCCGCGGGCACGGGCCGGGCGTACGAGATCTCCAGCCGATCGACGACCGCCGCGACCCCCTGCTCGGCGCTGGCGGCGGGATGGCTGCCAACGGTGGCCAGCTCGGCCGCGATCTCGGCGCTCGCCACCATGAGGAGCTGGTCCTCGGCCGCCGCCAGCAGGGCCTCCTTGTTGTGGAACTGGCCGAAGAGGGCCCCGGAGGTGACGCCGGCCCGGTCACACACCGCCGTGGTGGTCGTCCCCCGATAGCCGACCTCGACCAAGGAGGCGACGGTGGCATCGATCAGCGCGGCTCGGGTGGCGGCGGCCTTCCTGGCAATGGGCACGACGGCTGAAGGTCCTCCTTTTGGTGTCGATCTGGGCTCTTGGTCCGATTTGGGGCGTCGGTCCCGTTCTGGGCGATTCCGGCGAGCCGGCCGGACGACGTGGGCGTTTCGCCAACCTACTGGACCCTTGCCGCAGATGAATAGTAGTAGCTGCTACGTTGAATGCCCGAGAGCAGGTTGCACTGGGTATGACCGATTGTGCCCGACCCTGGCCCCAGCAGTTTCGGTCGCCGTATGGCCACGGACAGTAGTATTTTGAGGGTGCTTGCCATTGGGCACCAGAGTAATTTACACTCTGGGTGGTTCACCCTCGGTGGCAAGCGGTGCCTGGGTGAAGCATCGGGGCTGTGTTTCAGCGCGTCTGACGCGTTTCAGGTGGTACCGGCGCGGAAATGGAGATGACAACATGAGGGTGCTGGTGCCGCTGGGAACCCGGCCGGAGATCATCAAGCTGACGCCCGTGGTGCGGGCGCTGCGAGCGCACGGATTCGAGGTGCGGGTGGTGGCCACGGGCCAGCACTACGACACCGAGCTCGCTGACGTGTTCTTCGAAGGGCTGGGGTTGCTACCGGACGAACGCTGGCCACCGGCCGGCGATCGCAACAGCCGCCTCGGCGGCCTCCTCACCCGGGCCGAGGAGGAGATCTCGCAACACGACCCCCGTCCCGACGTCATGCTGGTCCTCGGCGACACCGACACCGTGCCCGTCTTCTGCCTGGCGGCCCGTCGCTACGGGGTGCCGGTCGTCCACTTGGAAGCCGGGTTGCGGTCGCTCAATCCCACCTCCATGGAAGAGGTCAACCGCCGGGTGGCCGCCGCGTGCAGTTCCTTGCACCTGGCCCCCACCGAAGTGGCCCAAGAGTTTCTGCTGGAGGAGGGTATCGACCCGGAGCGGGTGCGAGTGGTCGGCAACCCCATCGTGGACGTGCTCGAGGACCTTGGGATCCGCCGCCGCCCGTTCGAAGAGCGGACCGGGGTGGTCGTCACCGCCCATCGGCGCACGAATGTGGACGTGCCGGAGCGGCTCGAAGCGCTGGTGAGCATCGTCTGCGCCCTGGCCCAGCGGATGGGCCCGGTGACATTCCCGCTCCACCCCCGGACCGGCGTTCGCCTCGATGAGGCCGGGTTGCGGCCCCGACTGGAGGCGGCCGGGGTTCGCATCATCGCCCCGTTGCCGTATCGGGAGATGCTCCAACTGATGGTGGGCGCCCGGCTGGTGGTCACCGATTCGGGTGGCCTCCAGGAGGAGGCCTCCTGGCTGGGCATCCCGGTCGTGGTCCTGCGCCGCTCGACCCCGCGCTGGGAGGGTGTGGCCATCGGAGCGGCCACCCTGGTCGGGCTCGACCCCACGATGGCCCTCGAGGAGGCCGAACGCCTGGCCGAACCGGAGATGCAGCGGCTGGTGGCGGCCCTGCCGTGTCCCTACGGCGACGGCCACACCTCGGAGCGAGTGGCGAGCATCTTGGCCGAGCCGGCGGTCCAACGCCTGCTGCTGCTCGACGAGCCGGATTTGCGGGGGTACTGCCCCGTGGTACCGGTCGGCGATCTGGTCGCCGACCGATGACGACACCTATACCGATAACGACACATATGGAGAGGATCACATGGTGATGGTCGACAACGAACACAGCGACCACTCGGCCTCGGGCGAGCCCGAGGGCCCGGCCGCCGAGAGCTCGGCCGCCGAGAACTCGGCCGCCGAGAGCCGAGCCGACAGCCCCGAATCGAAACCCGAGGTGTCGGCCGACGAGCTGTACCGGTCGACCGGGATGGAGGTCGCTTCGGTGCTCCGGGCGGCCCACGACGCCGCCTTGGAGATGACCCAGCGGGCGGAGGAGGACGCGGCGCGGATCCGCGCCGAGGCCGAGGCGGCGGCGGATCGCATGCGCATCGACGCCGAGGACGAGGCCCGTCGCATCCGGACCAAGGAGCGAGAAGACGACGACCGCCGCCGCAAAGACCTCGAGCAGGAGTTCGCCCGGGCCCGGCTGAGCGCCGAGGAGGACGAGCGCCGCCGGCGGGACGAGGCGGAGGCGGAGATCATCCGGCAGGGCGAACAGGTACGCAGCGACCTGAAGGCGGCGCTCGACCAGTTCGCAGCCGAGAGCGTGGCGCAGATCCGGGACGGGATCCGCCGGATCGAGTCCGACCAGCAGCATCTGCTCCAGTCGATCGAGGACGCGTCGACCTGGGTGGAGCGACGCCTGGCGCCGGCGGGTGACCTGTCAACCCTCGAGCGGACCTCGGGCGCGCCCCAAGCGACCGACCCGGAGGAGCGGTGACCCGTCTGCCCCGACGTTCTCCGGGTACGGCTCCGACCCGCCCCACCTAGCCACCGGCGGGAGCGCGTGGGGCGAGGCGGGCGCAGACAGTGACGATCGCGGTGGCGGTGCTCGCGACGTTGGTCGCGGTGGGGGCGGTCGTCCTCGGCTGGCGGATCCACACCACCTGGCAGGCCGGGCGCGCCAACCGCGCCGGGTTGACGACGCCTGCCCCGCCGGCGGACGCGCCCGGCCCGGCGTCGAGCGAGGTGCCGGCGGCGGCGACCCGTCGGCGGCCGGCCGCCCCGAGTGGCCCGCCGCCGACCGCGGCCCCCGTGCCGGCTGCGGCGGCGCCCAGGGCCGTGGCGGCGACGACTCCGAGTGGCGCTCCTCCGGAGGTGCCCGCCCGGAGTAGGGCTCTGCCGCCGGTGGCAGCGGCGACGGCGGATGCGGACGAGGCCGAGGAGGAGGACGACGAACCGACGACCGTGCTCGTCACCGGCGCAGGGGGGCCAGCGGGAGTGGGCGTGATCCAGGAGCTCCTGGCGGCGGGGCACCGGGTGGTGGCGGCGGATGCCGATCCGCAGTCCGCGGGGCTGGGATTGACGGATCAGAGCGGCGTACTGCCGATGGCGTCGGAGCCCAACTTCCTGGTCGCGGTCTGCGACCTGGCTCGCCGGACCGGGGCCGAGATCCTGGTGTCCACCGTCGCCGAGGAGATCGCGGTGCTGGCCCAAGCGCCGTACTACCTCAAGCGTGACGGCCATCTGGACGTGTGGTTGCCCCGCCCGCAGGTCGTCGCCCGCTGCATCGACAAATGGGAGCTGGCCGTGATCGCCCGCCGGGAGAGCCTGCCCTTTCCTCCCACCAACCTGGCGTCGGCGAGTGGCGTCCCCGGGCCCTGGGTCGTCAAGCCGCGGCTGGGCAGAGGCTCCCGGAACGTGCACCTGATCGAGGAGGCTGGCCGGCTGGCCTGGGCCATCGACCAGGTGCCGGGCGCCATCGTCCAATCCTTCCTGCCCGGTCAGGAGTTTACGGTCGACGTGCTGGCGGCTCGGGACAGCTCCATCCTGGGTGCGGTCCCGCGGTGGCGGCTGCAGACCAAGGCTGGGATCTCCACCAAGGGGAGGACGTTCGTCGACTCCCGGCTACTGGAGGAGGTGGCCCGGGTGGCGAAGGTCCTGGGTCTGGAGGGACCGTTCAATATTCAGGGGTTTCTCGACGAGGACGGTCACCTCGGGTTCACCGACCTCAACCCCCGGTTCTCTGGCGGTCTGGCCTTGTCGTTGGCGGCCGGCGCCGACCTGGTTGGGCAATATCTCCGCGGCATCCGGGGCCTGCCGATGCATCCCGAGCGGCTCCGCTACCGGGAAGGGGTGCAGATGACGCGCTTCTACCGAGAGGTGTTCGAAGGCTGAAGGCGCGGCAGGCTGCGGAGCCACCCCGCGCCGTCGGCGCCGTGCTGTTCGACCTGGACGACACCATCGTGCCCCAGGCGCCGTGGCTGGCCGGGGCGTGGGCGGACGTGGCGGATGCCGCCGGCCGGCTGGGAGCCGACCGGGATGCGTGCTACCAGGCCCTCCTGGCGGTCAGTGCAGAAGGCTCGGACCGCGGTCACGTCATCGACCGTTCGCTCCACCGCTGCCGGGCATCGGTCCCCGTGGCGCCGCTGGTGGCGGCCTTCTGGGCGCACCGGCCGGCCCGGGTCGACTGCTACCCCGGCGCCCTGGCGGCGATCCGGCAGCTGGCCCGACGGGTTCCCGTCGCGGTGGTCACGGACGGCCACGTGGGCGTGCAGCGAGCCAAGGTCGAGGCGGCCGGCCTCGCCGAGGTGGCCCGGGTCGTCATCTACTCCGACGAGGGGGGCCGGGACCAGCGCAAACCGCACCCGGCTCCCTTCCAGCGGGCCCTGACCGGGCTCGGCGTGGAGCCCGGCGCGGCCGTCTTCGTCGGGGACCGCCCCGACAAGGACGTCGCGGGGGCGCAGGGCTGCGGGATCCGGGCCGTGCGGGTGCTCACCGGGGAGTACGCCCACGCTCCTGATCGGCCGCCGGCCTGGCGCACCGTCGCCGACGTCGCGGCGGCCGTGGCCCTGCTCGAACCGCTGCTGGTCGACGGCCCGGGCTGATGGTCGGGCGCTGAGCGCCGGGCCCGAGCGCCGGGCCCGAGCGCCGGGCCCGAGCGCCGGGCCCGAGCGACGGCTGCTCAGCGCTCGCCGCGCTCCAGGGCCGCGCCCACGGCCGCCAGCGTGGCTCGCATGGCCAGGACATCGTCGCTGGCCGTGGCCCGCCCGGCGATACGCGAGGCGTCGTCGAGAGTCGTTTGCCCGCCGACGGCGTACATCAACATCGCCGCCAGCCCGGGGACGACCTCCTGGGGGGCGCTCGTCCCGAGCAGCCGTTGATTGAGATCTGCCAGCAGCACGCCTTCCAGGGCATTGGCGTCGAGGAGGGCCCGGGCCAGTTCCCGGTCCGTGCGGGCCGCCGTCCACAACTCGGACAGGGCCTTCATGAGCGGGGTCTGGTACAGGCGCATCAGGTTGTCGAAGACGTGGACGAGCGCGGCGCTGAGCGGCGCCGGGAGGTCATCGAAGGCTGCCGTGACCTTCACCGCGGCTTGCGCCACGAGATCGGCGGCCACCTCGACGAGCAGCGCGGTCTTGCTGGGAAACTGACCGAACAGGGCGCCCGCGGTCAAGCCGGCCTGCCCGCAGATCGCGGTGGTGCTGGCGCCACCGAAGCCTCGCTCCACGAGGCATTCCGTCGTGGAGTCCAGCAGGACCCGACGGGTCGCCGCGCCCCGCTCGGTCTGCTTGTACGTTCTCAGCGCGGACATACCGCTCCGGAGGGGACACACCGCATGATCAGGGAATATATGGGACGACGGTGCAGTCCCGGTCGGGTCGGATCCGGACGGGTAGGGTCCGGATCGCTCACCCGGACGCTGACCCCAGCGCTGGCAACTGCTCCCGGGGCACCGGGCTGCCGAAGTGGGAACCCTGCGCCCAGTCGCAGCCCATGCGCTCGAGCAGGTAGGCCTGGGCGCCGTACTCCACGCCCTGCGCCAGGACGGTGACACCGAGGCTCTTGCCCATGGCGATGATGCCTTCGACGATCGCAGTGTGCCGGTTGTCGCGGACAAAGCCGGCCATCAGGCCCGGATCCAGCTTGAGGGCGTCGAACGCGTACGCCTGCAACACCGACAGGTTGGCCAGATGCTCGCCGAAATCGGCGACGATCAGGCGCACGCCCCGCTCGCGCAGGCCGTCCAGATTGCGCCGGGTGTTGGTCGCCGGCCGCAGCAGGCTTCGTTCCGCCACCTCCACGCTCAGGCTCTCGGGGGTCAGCCCGTGGGACTTGAGCACCGAGAGCACCTGCTCGGCCGCCCAGGGCTCCTCGAGGTGACCTGCCGCCATGGACCAGGAAACCCCCGGCGCGGCCTCGTCGCCCTGCCGCCACGCGGCCGCGTCGGCGCAGGCCCGGTCCAGGACTCCCGCTCCGAGGGGCACGATCAGCCCAGATTGGGTGGCGAGGCGGAGCATGGCGTCGGAGCTTTCGAGGCGGCCGTCGTCGCCTCGGAGCCGGGTTGACGTAGCCCGAATCACCGTCCGCCCGGTCGCCAACTCGACGACGGGTTCGTAGACGATGACCAGCCGGTCACGGTCGAGCGCCTCCCGCAGGATCTCCTCGGCGCTCAGGCGCCCGGGGCGGAAGTCGCCATGTCCGAGCTCGTACAGGACCACCCGGTCCCGGCCCAGGTCCTTGGCCCGGTAGAGGGCGCCGTCCGCCTGCTCGAGCAGCGAGGACGCCCACCGCCGCGGGCCGATCGCCACTCCGATGCTGACGGTGGCCGTGATGGACCGGCCGCCGGCGGAAATCGGCGGGACCATCCCGGCCCGGATGCGTTCGGCGATCGTGGTCGCCGTGTCGCCGTCGCCGACCCCTCCGGCGACCACCACGAACTCGTCGCCGCCGATACGAGAAATCAGATCACCCGGCCGGACCGCCGTCCGCAGCCGATCTGCCACCGCGACCAGCACCGCGTCCCCGGCGGCGTGGCCGTGGGCGTCGTTGACCTGCTTGAAATGATCGACGTCGAGGTACAGCACCGCCAGGGGCCCAGCGTCGCCGGCGCCCTCCGCGGCCCGGAGGTGCGTCAGCAACGTGGACCGGTTGCTGAGGCCGGTGAGGTTGTCCTCGGTGGCGCGTCGCACCAGGTCTGCGGGCGTGTGGCGCTCGCTGTGGGGGGTGCGGATGGTGACCAGGTACCGCTCGGGCTGCGAGCCGGGCATGGGTGCGACCCCGATCTCGGCCTGCCGCCAGCGGCCCCGCTCGTCGGCGACCAGGCACGTCACGTCCTGCGAGGCGGTACCGCCCGCGGCGTGGTCAGCGAGGACAGCATCGAACAGCCCGCGGGTGGAGGGGTGCACGAAGGTCTGGAGCTTCGCCCCCGTCCCCCACCCCGACGGGTTCTCCCACAGCACCATCCCGCTCTCATCGACCAGCAAGAAGCGGTCCGGTGGGGGGGTCTGGCCGGCCGGGACGATTTCGGCCGGAAGCGGCTCGGGGCGGGCGAGCCCCACGGTGGCCGGCCCAACGAGTGCGCCGGGTTCGACCGGGTCACGCGGCCTGTCTGGTGCTGGCGCACCTGGTTCAGGTGCCGCCGTGTGGTTCATCGCCCCTACCTTCACTCGTTCCTCGGAGACTATCGACTGGTCGGCGGGTATACCGAAGGTGGCGGGGCGACTCGGTCAACAGTACGAGATCAGACAATCCGGAGCTACCTCTGGTGGAGCGGGCCACACGCCGCTGGCGGAACGAACGTAGAAGGTACTACTGTCGACGCCAGCAAGGTCCCGTCCGCGAACGGGACGCCAGAAGAGGAGGAGGTGGTACTGATAATGAGCACGTTTTCGTTGGATTGGGGATGATCTCGGCGGGCGGGTCACGGCACTCCTCACGCCCGGCGTGATCCTTCGGGTACGCCCCGGAGCGTTGCTGGGTAGGGGTGCAGTCACCCCACCGTTTTGGCGCAAATTTGAGCTGAAAGGTTAGCGTTGGCGACCGATACGAGCGCCAACGTTTAATCGCGTCGTCCCTGCGGTGGAGCGCCAGACGACCTATGATCTCGACATTTGACGGCACAAGGGGCGGCGAACGGAGGTAGGGCCAGTCGCGAGGTGGCGCGGCCACTCGTGCGTCGCCTCCACCGCCATTTCGGTCGGGGCGAGCCCAGGTCCCCCTCCCGGGTGTGGCTGCTGATCCTCACGCTGGCGTTGCTGGCGGTCGGGGGATGGGTCGGCGTCCTCCGCCTGACATCCGGTGTCGCGGTGCAGCACCCGCTGACCTGGCCGGAGGTGACCGCGGCGCTGGTCGGGGCGTCGCTGGTTACCGTCACCTTCCTTGTTCGCGGCACCACCATTCGAGTCGGTCTGCTGGAGATCCCGCTGGTGGTCGGCGTGGTGTACGTGCATCCCAGCGGACTGCTGTTCGCGGTCGTCGCCGCCCAACTGGTGATCGGGGTGTGGAAGCGTCGATCACCGGCGAAGATCGTGTTCAACGTGCTGAGCTACTCCGTGGCGGCCGCCGCGGCCGTGGCGGCCTACCACGCCGCCGGTGGTGGGGCCTCGCCGGTGTCGGTCCGGGGCTGGCTGGCCTGCGCGGCGGCGGCCGTCGCCGCCAACCTGGTGCTGGACGTGACCGTCTTCGCGGTCGTCGGGGTGAGCACCTGGCGCTGGCCGCGCGCCGAGATGGGGACGGCGCTGCGGGCCACGGCCACGTCACTGCCGATCGGAGTGGTGGTGGTGCTGTCGGCGGTCAACGCCATCTGGGCCAGCCGGCTGGCGGTGCTGCTGTTCGCGAGCTTGGGCGTCATGGTTGCGATTGGCCAGCGGTCCAGCACCGAGTTGCGGCGGCGGTACGCCAACCTGGAGCGGCTGTACCGGTTCGCGGAGCGCACCAGTGGGCTCACCGAGGTCGACGACGTGGTGGCGTCCATCTTGCGTCATGCCCGGGAGGTCATCGGGGCCGGCGTGGCCGAGCTGGTGCTCCCGGATGGCCAGGCCTGCCTGTGCTACCAGCTCGACGGCGATGATCGGCTGGTGAGCGCGCTGCGCCAGGATCAGGGCGGTTTCGAGCGCCTGGTCCACGCCACCGGCGTCGGGATGCTGGCCTCGTCCAGCGACGCCGTCGCCGACGCCGAGGTCGATCTGGCTCTGGCGGAGCGGAACCTTCGCAATGCCATGGCCGCGCCCATCACCTTCGGCGACGACCTCCGCGGGGTGCTCATTGTCGGGAACCGGCTGGCGTCTGGCACCTTCGACGCCGAGGACCTCCGGCTGTTCGAGGTACTGGCTTCCCACAGTGCCGTCGCCATCCGTGGGGGTCGCCTGCTGGAGCGCTTGCGCCGCGAGGTCACCGCCCGCGAACACGAGGCGCTCCATGACGGACTGACCGGGCTGGCGAACCGCAACCTTTTCGACCGGTACCTGGCGAGCACGCTCGGCGAACGCTCGGTGGGTCGGCTGGTGGCCGTGATGCTCATGGACCTCAACGGATTCAAGGAGATCAACGACACCATGGGTCACCACATCGGCGACGCCGTGCTGCGGGAGGTGGCCGCCCGGCTCCGGGCGCGCATCAGCGAGCACGGCATCGTGGCCCGGCTGGGCGGCGACGAGTTCGGGTTCGTACTGCCGGACCTGGCCGACGTGGAGCAGGTCGGGGACATGAGCCGGACGATCCTGGGGGAGCTGGAGCGTCCGGTCATGGTGGACGGCATCGCCCTCGAGATGCGGGCCAGCCTCGGGGTGACGGTGGCGCCCGAGCACGGCGAGGAACACACCATCCTGCTGCGGCGAGCGGACATCGCCATGTACGCGGCCAAGAGCAGCGGCGGCGGGATGGAGGTGTACGACCCGAGCGGGGACCGGCACAGCACCCGGCGCCTCATCCTGGCCAACGAGTTGCGCGCCGCGCCTCGCACCGATGCCATCGAGGTGTGGTATCAGCCCGTGGCGGACCTGGCCACGGGTCAGGTGCTCGGCTGCGAGGCGCTCATGCGGTGGAACCACTCCTTGCACGGCTCCATCCCGCCAGACGAGTTCATCCCGCTGGCCGAACAGTCCGGCGTGATCGGCGAGTTGACCTGGTGGATGCTCGACGCCGCCATCCGGCAGGTCCGCGAATGGCACGACCAGGGACTCGAGCTCGGCGTGTCGGTCAACGTCACGGCCCGGACCTTGCTCGAGGCCGATCTGCTGGACCGCCTGGCGCAGCTGTTGGCGGTCATGGGCGTCGAACCCCGCTGGCTCACGCTGGAGCTGACCGAATCGTCGATCATGGCGGACCCGGACCGGTCGAGCCGGGTGCTGGCGGCGCTCGGCGACCTGGGGGTACGGGTGGCCATCGATGACTTCGGCACCGGCTACTCCAGCCTGACCCGCCTCAAGCAGCTGCCGATACATGTCGTCAAGATCGACAAGTCGTTCGTGATGTCCATGTGCGTCGACGAGGGCGACGGGGCCATCGTGCGGTCGACCATCGAGCTGGCCCGCAACCTGGGCCACGTGGTGGTCGCCGAAGGGGTCGAGGATCAGGCCACCTGGGATCAGCTGGCGCTCCTCGGCTGCGACTGGGCCCAGGGCTTCCATCTGGCCCGGCCCATGCGGGCCCCGCTGTTCGACATCTGGCTGCGGCAGCGCCGGCGCGGCCACCTGTCGGTGGTCCCGCCGGCGGAATCCGCTACCGGCGCCTAGCGGCCCGGGTCGTCCCCGCCGATGGCCTGCTCCCCGGTGGCCTGCTCCCCGGTGGCCTGTTCCCCGGTCGATCGGCCGGCCCACCAGGCATCCAGGCGGCGCCCGGCCTCCTCGGGGCCGAGCGGCCCCTCCTCGAGCCGCAGCTCCAGCAGGAAGGACAGGGCCTCCCCGACCTCCCGCCCCGGTTTGAGCGCCAGCCGGGTCATGACCTGGTTGCCGTCCAGGTCGGGCCGGATGGCGGCCAGCTCCTCCTGGGCCTGCAACTCGGCGATGCGCGCCTCGAGCTCGTCCATCCGGCGGGCCAAGGCCCGGGCTTTGGCCGCGTTGCGGGTGGTGCAGTCGCAGCGGGTGAGCTCGTTGAGCAGCTCCAGCAAGGGCCCAGCGTCGCGCACGTAGCGGCGCACGGCGCTGTCCGTCCAGCCCATCCGGTAGGTGTGGAACCGCAAGTGCAGGTCGACCAGCCGGCTCACCGTGTCGATGTCGTCGCTCGAGTACCGGAGGGCCTTCATGCGGTCGCGGGTCATCCGGGCGCCCACCACCTCGTGGTGATGGAACATCACCACTCCCCTTGGCCCAAACGACCGGGTCTTGGGCTTGCCGACGTCGTGGAACAGGGCCGCCAGCCGCAGCAGCCGCTTCGGTGAGGTGTTCTCGACGACGGCGATGGTGTGGGCCAGGACATCCTTGTGGCGGTGGATCGGATCCTGCTCCAGCGCCAGGGCCGGCAGCTCCGGCAGGAACTCCTCGGCCAGGCCGGTGCGGACCAGAAACCACAGGCCCTCCCCCGGCTTGTCGAGCACCACCAGCTTGTCCAGCTCGTCGCGGATGCGCTCGTCGGAGACGATGTCCAAGCGGGCGCGCAGGGTCATGACCGCGCCGGTGAGCGCCGGATCGGGCGTCAGCCCGTAGCCGGCGATGAACCGGGCGGCCCGCAGCATGCGCAGCGGGTCGTCGCTAAAGGACTCCTCCGGCGCCAACGGGGTCCGCAGCCGGAGGGCGGCCAGGTCGCCGACCCCGTCGAAGGGGTCGATCAGGGTCAGGTCGGGCAGCGACAGGGCCATGGCGTTGACGGTGAAGTCTCGCCGCGACAGGTCCGCTTCGATGGCGTCCGCGAAGACCACGTCGGGGTTCCTGCTGTCGGGATGGTAGGCCTCGGCCCGGTGGGTGGTGATCTCGATGCGCCGCTCCCCCACCCGGAGCCCGATGGTGCCGAACCGCCGCCCCTGGTCCCACACCGCGTCGGCCCAGCCCGTGACAAGGCGCTCGATGTCGTCCGGGCGGGCGTCGGTGGTGAAATCCAGGTCGGCCTCGTCGTCCAGCCGGCCCAGGACGGCGTCGCGCACCACCCCGCCGACGAGGTACAGGCGAAAGCCGGCCGCGGCGGAACCGACCTGCCAGCTCGCTCGTCTCGTCGACCAGGGGTCGCAGCCGCTCAGGGATCACGACTGGTCAGCGTACCGGGATGGCCCCCGGGCCCCCGGGCGGTTTCCGGCTCGCCGGGCGCCTGCTACGACGTCGGCAGGAGACCGGCGGTCTGCAACGCCACCCGGAAGTCATGGGGGTTGGTGGCGGCGGCCACCGCAGCCCGCAACGTGACCTCGCCGCTCTTGAACAGCGAAAACAGGCTCTGGTCGAACGTCTGCATCCCGTGGTACTCCCCGTCGGCGATGAGCTCCTCGATCGACTCCCCGGCGCTCGCGGTGGGGTCGATGATCCGGTCGGCGATCCGCCCCGTCACCACCATGGCCTCGATGGCCGGCACCCGGCCCTCTCCGGACGCGTGGGGGACCAGCCGCTGGCTGATGACGCCCTTGAGCACGCCGGCAAGCGTCAGGCGGATCTGGTTCTGCTGGAACGGCGGGAAGAAGTCGACGATCCGGTTGACCGTCTCGGTGGCGTTGGTGGTGTGCAGGGTGGACAGCACCAGGTGGCCGGTCTCCGCCGCGGTTAGGGCCGCGCCCACGGTTTCGGTGTCGCGCATCTCGCCGATGAGGATGACGTCGGGGTCCTGGCGCAGCACCCGGCGCATGGCCTGGGCGTAGTCCCGGGTGTCGGAGCCGATCTCCCGCTGGCAGATGATCGAACGCTTGTCGGGGTGCAGGATCTCGATCGGATCCTCGATGGTGATGACGTTGGCCGAGCGGGTCTGGTTGATGTGATCGATCATGGCGGCCAGGGTGGTGGTCTTGCCCGAACCGGTCGGACCGGTGACCAGCACCATGCCCCGCAACTCCTCCGCCAGGCGGGTGACGATCGGCGGCAGGCCCAGATCGAGCGCAGACAGGGCCGCCGGGAGGACCCGCCGCAGCACCATCGCCGCGGTGCTGCGTTGCCGGAAGGCATTACCTCGGAAGCGACCAAGGCCCTCGATCGACAACGAGAAGTCGGCCTCACCGGTGCGGTGGAACTCCTCGATGCGATCGACGGGCATGACGATCCGCAGGCACTCGTCCACCTCGGCGGGCTCCACGATGGGGAAGGGAGCGGGGCGCAGGTCGCCGTTGACCCGCACCCGGGGCGCGGACCCGGACTTGATGTGAAGATCCGAGCCGCCGACCTCCGTCACGTGAGCGAGAATTGTCTGCAGATCGAGCATTGCTTCCGCTATCGGGTTGCCGCCGCCCGGGGTTGAGGTGGAAAAAGGACCCGAGCCGGGCGTCTGTCCCTTTTCACCGGTAATTCCAGATGACGCGGGCCACCTCGTCGACCACGTCCCGCCCGGGTCCCCCACCGGTCGGGGCCTCGGGCTGCACCGGCGCCCCGGCCAGGGCGGCCACGCAGGCCGCGGTGGAGAGGGCCAGGGCGTCCAGGTCGTAGCCGCCCTCCAGCACCGCGAGCCGGCGCCCCGCCGGCACCAGCCGGGCCAATCGGGCGGTGATGGTGGCGAAATCTCCCGAGGACAGGCCCAGGTCGGTGAGGGGATCGGCCCGGTGGCCGTCGAAACCGGCCGACATGATGAGCCAGTCCGGGCGCTGCTGTTCGGCCAGCGGGGTTACCACCTCGTCGATGGCGGCCAGGTACACGTCGCCGGTGGCGCCCGGCGGCAGCGGGAAGTTGACGGTGGCCCCGGCCCCGTCGCCGGCTCCGGTGTCCTCCAGCCGCCCGGTGCCCGG
Organism: uncultured Acidimicrobiaceae bacterium; assembly: GCA_963702305.1. GTDB lineage: Bacteria > Actinomycetota > Acidimicrobiia > Acidimicrobiales > Palsa-688 > PALSA-693. The sequence continues at coordinate 204,415 of CAVPBX010000003.1, forward strand.
GTACAGCGGCCACTGGTGCAGGGACACGTAGACGACCCGCCCGTCCTGGTAGAAGGCGTCCTGGGTGCCGTTACCGTGGTGGGCGTCGAAATCGACGATCAACACCCGCTCGCCGGCGTCGGCGAGAGCGGCGGCGGTGATGGCGACGTTGTTGAGCAGGCAGAAACCCATGGCCCGTTCGGGGGTCGCGTGGTGGCCGGGCGGGCGCACCGCCACGAAGGCCGCGTCGGCTTCGCCGGCCCGGAGCCGCTCGGTGGCGTCGAGGCCGGCGCCGGCCGCGACCAGCGCCGCGTCCCAGGACTCCGGCCCGACCAGGGTGTCGGCGTCGATGGCCCCCCCGCCCGACCGGCAGAAGCGCTCGAGGGCGTCGATCTCCGCGGGTGCGTGGACCCGGGTGATCTCGGCCCGGGTGGCCGCCCGCGGCTGGACCAGCGCCGCCGCGCCCGAGCGGTAGGACTCCTGCAGTCCCTGCCGCACCGCCTCGAGCCGGCTGGGGCGCTCCGGGTGGGCGCAACCGGCGAGATGGGCGTCGCACGCCGGATGCATCTCGACGAGCACGGCGGGCCGGATCATGCTGCTGAGGCTACGTCCGACCGTGCACGGCGCGCAGTAGCGTGGGGTCGCCGTGAACGAGCCGCGCCCCACAAGGGGTTCCTGGTGAGCGCCGCCTCGGCGGATGTGATCCGCTGGGGCCGGGAGCGGGCCCGCACCGGGCACTGGCGGGGCGACGGCGAGGTGGCCTTGATCAACCCGGTGCCCAACGCGCCGCTGCCGTCGGCCGAGTTCCTGCGTCGTTGCCTCGACACCCTGGCCGCCCGCGGTTACCGCCGGGTGGTGACCGGGGCCCTGTCGCCGCTCGAGCAGGCCGGGTTCCTGGCCGCCGGGTTCGACGTCGAGGAACGGCTGCACCTGCTCGGCATCGACCTCGGCCCGGACCTGCCACCGGTGCCGGCCGGTTATCCCCTCCGCCGGGTCCGGCACCGCCGGCGGGCGGAGGTCCTGGCGGTCGACGGGGCCGCGTTCCCGCCGTTCTGGCAGTTCGACGCGGCCGGGTTGGGGGACGCCTTGCACGCCACCCCTTCGGTGCGGTTTCGGGCCGCGATCGAGCCCGCCGGCGCCATCGCCGGGTACGCCATCTGCGGGCGCTCCGGACCCCGGGGATTCGTGCAGCGACTGGCCACGGCCCCGGCGTTCCAGCGGGCGGGGACGGGCCGCCGGCTCCTGCTCGACGGGCTCAACTGGATGCGCCGGCGGGGCGTGGCCCGGGCCGTCGTCAACACCCAGGTCGGCAATGACGCCGCCCTGGCTCTGTACCTGCAGATGGGATTCGAGGAGGAGCCGATCGGGCTCTCGGTGCTGTCGGCCGGCCTGCGGTGATGAGGCGGCGAGCCAGGACCGGCCGCTGGCGGGCGGTCGGGGCGCTCCTGGTCGTGGCCGGCGCCGGCTGGCTGGTGCCGATCGGCCCGGCCATCGCAGGGCCCCGCCCGGCGACGGGCGCGGTCCGCCCGGTGGCGGCCAGCGGCGCCCCCCCCGTGGCCGCGGCCAGCGTCCCGCCCGGGGTGCAGAGCGGCTTGGACGGGGTCACCTTGCTCGACCAGACGCCGTGGGTGTTGCGCCAGGGGGTGTTCCATCTGCGGCTGCAGATCTCCGCCAGCGACCAGGCCCACGAGCAGCTCCGGGTCATCGCCTACCCCCGCCTGGTCACCCGCACCGACTTCGATGCGGCCCTGACCGGCCAGCTGCGCGGCTACCCGGTGTACCCCCTCATGCTCGACGTCAGCAACCTCGTCGCCGACAGCTCCGGCGGGGTGGACATCGACATCCCCGTCAACCAGGCCGCCACTACCAACGGCTTCCCGACCTTCTCCGCCGCTGCGGGCAGCGGCATCTTCCCGATCCAGATCGGGCTGTACGGCTCGGATGGCACCCCGCGGGGGCAGCCGATCACCACCTACTTGGTGTACAGCGAGCCGTACTCCGCGACCGGTCTCCCGAAGCTCTCAGTGTCGCTCACCTTGCCGGTCGACGCCGCGCCCACGGTCGGGCCCAAGGGCCAACTCACCCTGGCCGGCGATCAGTCCCGGGCCCTGGCCGACCTCGTCACCACCCTGGCGGCCCACCTCAACGTGGCGTTGAATCTGGCCGTCACCCCCGAGGTGCTCGATGCCCTCGCCGGCGGTTCCGCCCTGGACCGGGCGACGCTCGGGACCCTCAGTCAATTGGTGGAGAGCGGGCACGCCCGGGTCCTGCCGGCGACCTACGCGCCCGTTCCCCTCCGCGGCTGGGACGCGACCGGCCTGACCGGCGAGCTGGCGCACCAGCTGGACACCGGCACCACGGTGTTGGCGGGCGCGCTCGGCACCGCCCCGTCCCGGACCACCTGGGTGGTCGACGGCGGCCTCGACCCGTCCGCCCTGACCACCCTGGAGACGGCGGGGACGACGCAGCTGATCCTGCCGGATGCCGAACTCAGTGCCCTGCCCCTGGTGGCTCTGCAGAACACCTTCGCCTATCCGACCGCGCTGGCCGGCGCCCCGATCAAGACGGCCGTCTACGGCGCCGACCCCGGCTTGACGGCTGACTTCTCCAACCCGGGCGGCCCGGTCCTGGCGGCCAACCAGCTGCTGGCCGAGCTGGCGATGATCCAGCTCGAGATCCCGGGCAAGACCCGGGGGGTCGCCGTCCTGCCGCCCCCGGGATGGCGCCCGGATCCGACGTTCGTCAACACCCTGCTCGCCGGTCTCGCCGGGCATCCCCTCCTGAGCCCGGTCACCGCGTCCGCCCTCTTCGCGGCAGTCCCCGCGGCCTCAGTGGCCAGGTCCCTGACCCCTTTGCAGCCGTCAAAGGGCGTCGCCACCGGACCGGCGTCCTCGGGGTCCGGGTCCTCTCGGCGTCATCGGGGTCCACGGCGTCGAGCCAACCGACCGGGTCGACGACGACCAGCACCACCATCGCGGCCGGCTACACCGCGGACGCGGCCACCCTGCTGAGCGGCGCGGTCGCCGGGCCCCACTCCATCCACGCCGATCGCCAGCGGCTGGGCGAGCTGGCCGACCTCCTACCCCAGGACAAGCAGTTGGCCAGCCAGCTGGGTCGTCTGCTGCTGGTCGCCGAGTCGATGGACCTCACCGGGCCCCAACGGCAGGCACTGCTGGACGCGGCCTACGCCGGTACCAACCAGATCACCAACCTGGTCACCTTGCCGCGGGCGTCGTCGATCACCCTCACCTCGACCCGGGCCCTGGTCCCCCTCACGGTGCTCTCCACGCCGGGGTTGCACGCCCGGGTCGAGTTGCGGTTGAGCAGCGCGCGGCTGATCTTCCACCCGTTCGCGGCCCCCGAGGGCAAATGTGTGGTGCCGACCCCGACCAACGAGATCTGCGACCTCACCCTGACCACCCAGAACACCACCCTCAAAGTGCCGGTCGAGACCCGGACCTCCGGCGTGTTCCGACTGGACGTCGCCCTGTACACCGTGGACGGCGCGCTGCTGACGTCCGAAGAGAACACCGTCCGCAGTACGGCCGTGTCCGGGGTGGGGGTGATCCTCATCGTGGTGGCCATCGTGTCGCTGGCGCTGTGGTGGATCCGGGACCTGCGGCACGGCCGGCGGGCCCGTCAACTGGTCCCGGCGCCCGACGACGATGTCGACGACGTCGGCGGCGAGGACACCAGCGCGGCGGGGCCCGATCACCTGGTCCGAGAAGGGCCCGCTGACGCTGATTCGGTGGTCCGGGAGTTCTTCGCCAGCCCTCCCCCGCAACTGCACGACCCACCGACGCGACCGCGCCCCTGACTGGGGGTATCGGGCGGGTGTCACCAAAGCCCGCGGTCGCAGGTCCAACGACCAGAACCCGGGAACCCGCCCGGAACCGCTTCCAAGGGGGAACATGCCTGGCGTCCGAGTCGTGACCGACAGTGCCTGCGATCTACCGGACGAGCTTCTGGCCGAGCTGGGCATCGGGTTGGTGCCGCTGCGGATCCGGTTCGGGGCCGAAGAGTTCGTGGACCGTACCGAGCTGTCCACCAAGGAGTTCTGGTCCCGTTGCAGTTCGTTCGCCGGGCTGCCGGAGACGTCGGCGCCGTCGCCGGGCCAGTTCCAGACCGCCTTCGAGACGCATGGCCTCGGACGGCGCCGAGGGAGTGGTGTGCGTCAACCTGTCGTCCAAGCTGTCCGCCACCATCGAAGCAGCCCGCCAGGCGGCCCGGACCTTGGAGGGCACGTTCCCGGTCCGGATCGTCGACTCGCTCAGTGTCACCTTGGGGCAGGGGCTGGTGGTCACGGAGGCGGCCGAGCAGGCGGCGCGCGGCGGCACCCTGGACGAGGTGGCGGCCTCCGCCGAAGGCGTCGTCGGGCGGCTGAAGGTGTACGGCGCCATCGACACCCTCGAGAACCTCAAGCGAGGCGGCCGCATCGGCGGCGCCCAGGCCCTGCTCGGTTCGCTGCTGTCGATCAAGCCGGTCATCCAGGTGGCCAACGGCGTGGTGGAAGAGGAGTCGAAGCAGCGCACCCGAGGCCGAGCCCTGCGCTATCTCGCGGACAGGGTTCGGGAGGCCGGGCCGATCGCCCGGCTGGCCGCGTTCGGCGCCGACGCGCCGGACATGGATGACTTCCTCGACCATGCTCGACGGGGTGCACCCGACGGAGAAGGTCCTCGTCGGCGACATCGGGCCGGTCATCGGTACCCACACCGGACCGGGCGCCATCGGGGTGGCCTGGATTCCGGCCTGAACCCGCCTCGGCCGTGACCCAGCGCGCCGGGGGCCCGGCGGTAGCCTGAGGGCCCGTGGCCGCCCCTGATCTTCCTGCGCCAATCCGGGCCGGTCGAGCCCTCGGCGGCCGCTACCAGCTCGTGCAGCCTATCGCTCGCGGCGGCATGGCCGAGGTGTGGGAAGGTCACGACGAGGTACTGAGCCGCCCAGTCGCGGTCAAGCTGCTGCAGGCCCATCTGGCCGAAGACGGCATCTTCCTCGAGCGCTTCCGCCGGGAGGCGGTCACTGCGGCCCGACTGGCCCATCCCAGCGTGGTCGCCACCTTCGACACCGGCGTCGACGACGGCACCGCCTACATCGTCATGGAGCTGGTCCGCGGCTGCACCCTGCGCCAGCTGCTGACCGAACATGGCCCCCTCGACCCGTGGCTGGCCGTGGCGATCGCCCGGCAGATCGCCGACGCCATGACCTACGCCCATCAGGCCGGCCTGGTCCACCGGGACATCAAGCCGGCCAACCTGCTGCTCACCGACGACGACTGGGGTGGCCTGCGGGTGAAGGTGACCGACTTCGGCATCGCCAAGGCCGGCGCGGGCGCCGGCGGCGACCTGACCCGGACCGGCACCGTCCTCGGGACCCCGAAGTATCTGAGCCCGGAGCAGATCAGAGGTCACGAGCCCGACGCCCGCGCCGACCTGTACTCGCTGGGGGTGGTCCTGTTCGAGATGCTGGCCGGGGACCCGCCGTTCGTCGGCTCGACGGACATGGCCACCGCCCTGGCCCACCTCAACGACCGCATCCCCCGGGTCTCCTCCCGGACGCCGCGCCGTGCCCCCGGCCCTCGACCGCCTGGTCACCGACCTCCTGGCCAAGGACCCCCAACGCCGGGTGCCCAGCGCGGCCAACCTGCGCCAGCGGCTCGACGCCCTCAATCTGGGGCCCCCGCTGGCCCGAGGCCCCAACGGCCGCCGGGCTGGCCGCCGCCAACGCGACGCCACCCCGACCGCGCCCCGCCTGCCCCGCACCGCGTCCGGTGCGGTCCCCGCCGGCGCCCATCCGGCGTCCAGCGCGGCGGCGCTCACCGCGGTGCTGGCAGCCCGGAACGCCAGCGCCCAGGCCGCGGCCCGGACTTCGGCCTTCAATCCCCCGCCGCCGCGTACCGGGCCGGCCCCCCTTCCGGACCGGCCCACCCTTCCGGCCTGGCCAACTCTTCCCGACAGGGCAGTCCGGCGGCGCCGACGCCTCCGGCCGCGGGCGGGCCGCCCGACCCGCCCGGCCGGGGCGGTCCAGCTGGGCCGTGGTCTGCGGCTGGGCCGTGGTCTGGGGCTGGGCCGTGGTCTGCGGCCGGCCCTCGCCTCCCCAACGGTCCGCGCCCGCCGGTCGCGCCGGATGCCGGACCCTCGACGGACCCGATCGGGACTGCCGCCGGGCGGCCCCACTTCGTTCGCCGGCGGCGGGGGCCGGGCCTGGTGGTCCTGGCGCTGGTCGTGGCGGGGGCGATCGTGGCTGCGGTCCTCCTCACCGGCGGGGGGCGTCCGGCCGCCGGCCCGGCCGCGGCGACGGGACCGCCGGCGGCGGGGCACCGGGTCATCGCCGTCAGCCCCTTTATGGTCAACGGGCGGCCGCCCGACAACGCCAACCAGCTGGCGAACACCTTCGACGGCAACCCCGCCACTCTGTGGGAGACGGATCAGTACCGCACCGCCACCTTCGGCAATCTCTACCCCGGGATGGGGCTCGCCATCCAGCTGAGCGGGTCCGCCACCCTCCACCATCTGCGGGTCACCTCTCCGACCGCCGACTGGGCCGCCCGGACCTACGTGGCGACGAGCCCGGTCGCCAGCGGCCAACCGGTCGACGCCTGGGGCCAGCCCACCGACACCCAGACCGGCATCACCGGGTCCGCCACCTTTACCCTCGGCGGCCGTCGGGGCCAGTGGGTCCTGCTGTGGCTCACCCACCTGGGCCCCGCGGGGGCCCTGTTCCAGCTCAGCATCGACGAGCTCACCGTCAGCTGAGGCGCGGCGAACGGGTCTACTGGGGCGACCGGGGTTACGGGGTCGTAGTTGGCCGCCGGGTGCGGCTGAGGGCCGCCCACCCGATCGGCCACACCAGCCCGATGGCGATCGCGGTCCAGGCGGCCCGGGGCACCGGGTCCAGACCCCAGCCGGTCGCGATGCGCACGCCCCAGGCGAGCGAGGCCGCAGAGAGCGGGCCGGTCGCGGCCCACAGCGCCGACCGGTACCGGCCGGCGACCGCCGTCAGGGTGACTCCGATGACGCCCGGGATCACCACCGCGGCGAACCACGGCACCGCCCCGGACAGCGGATAGTCGCCGAGGATCACGGCCGCCACGGCGGCGATCGCAGCCCCCAGCACCCCAGCAGCCACCAACCGCATCGGTCCCGAGGCTACCCGGTCGCGATCCCCGAGGATGACTAGGCTGCCGCCAATGGCAGAGCAAACTCCGGCGCCGGTCGCCGAGAGGGACTGGACGGTCGAGGTCGTCAACCGGATCGAATCGGTCGTCGAGACTGTCCGCGACAAGACCACCGTGCCGGTTACCAAGGTGGCCCGAGGGGTGGTGTTCGGCTTGGTGGCCGGCGTGCTCGCGGCGGCGGCGCTGTTTCTGGTCGTAGTCGGGTTGGTCCGGGTACTCGACGTGTACCTGCCCTTCCATCCGCTGGCCCGCCGGGTCTGGGTCGTCGACGCCGCCGCGGCGGCAATATTCCTGGGGTCCGGGGCGTTCTTGTGGCGGAAGCGACGACCCAGAGGAAGTTGAGGACAGCGACGTGACCGAGGCAGTGGCGACTGAGGCACTGGCCAGCGAGACCGGCAGCCCGCCGGTACGTGACGTCATCATCATCGGGTCCGGCCCGGCCGGGCTCACCGCGGCGATTTACGCGGCGCGCGCCAACCTGGCGCCGCTGGTGATCGAGGGCCTGCCGTCCTCGACCAGTGACCAGCCGGGCGGCCAGCTCATGCTGACGACGGACATCGAAAATTATCCGGGCTTTGTGGAGGGTCTGGCTGGGCCGCAATTGATGGGTAACATGCGCGCTCAGGCCGCCCGATTTGGGGCAGAGTACTTGACGACGAAAGTCGAAAAGGTCGACTTCTCGTCCCGACCGTTTCGGGTATGGGCCCCCGATCCGTCCAGCGGTGAAACGGTCGAGCACCGGGCCCGTAGCGTGATCGTGTCGACCGGGGCGCGGTCGCTGATGCTGGGTCTCGAGGCCGAGCAGCGGCTGCTCAGCCGAGGGGTGTCGACCTGTGCCACCTGTGACGGATTCTTCTTCCGGGGTCAGGAGATCGCCGTCATCGGCGGCGGCGACTCGGCCTTGGAGGAAGCCATCTTCCTGACGAAGTTCGGGGAGTCGGTGACCGTCGTCCACCGCCGCAAGGAGTTGCGGGCATCCAAGATCATGCAGGATCGGGCTTTCAAGAATCCCAAGATCAAATTCATCTGGGATTCGGTGGTCACGCACATCGACGGTCACAGCAAAGTGGAGGGGATCCATTTGCGCAATACCGTCAGTGGGGAGGACTCGTATTTGGCGGTAAGCGGGGTGTTTGTGGCCATCGGACATGTGCCGAACACCGACATCTTCGCCGGGCAGCTGGACATGGACGAGGCCGGCTATCTGCTGACCGCGGCCGGGTCCAGCGCGACCAACGTGGCGGGCGTCTTCGCCTGCGGCGACGTGCAGGACCACACCTACCGCCAGGCCGTCACCGCGGCCGGCACGGGCTGCATGGCGGCCATTGACGCCGAGCGGTGGTTGGAGGCGGCGGAGGCCTCGGTCTGACCCTTCTCCCTGAGGACCTCCCTCCCCCGAGAGGACCCCCGAGGACCTCACTGGCCCGAGGAATGGACGAGGGCATCTTTGCTGTTGTGACTATGAGCACCCCCGGGAAGCTCTCGGTGGGGAGGGAAGAAGGCGAGAACCGTGGGACACCAGGAGCTGACGCTCACGGACCAGACGTTCGACGAGGAGATCAAGTCGGCGACCGACCGGTCCTGGTGGATTTCTGGGCTGAGTGGTGCGGTCCGTGCAAGATGGTCGCCCCCGTGCTCGCCGAGATCGCCGCCGATCACGTCGGCACGCTGCGGATCGGCAAGATCAACATTGACGAGAACCTGGAGTTGGCTCGCCGATTCGACGTCATGAGCATCCCCACCATGATCCTGTTCAAGGACGGGGAACCGCAGTTGCGCATCATCGGGGCCAAGGGCAAAGGACAGCTGTTGCAGGAGCTGCACCCCTACCTGTGATCGACGTCACACCGACTGTCCACACCTTTAGCCACAGTCTGTGGATGAGGTAAAGGGCGGCGACTCTCAGTAGCCCGTTGAGGGTTGTCAGTCGCCCAGGTGCGGTGACGGCTCGGTCATGGCCCGGTAGATCCGCTCCAGGTCCTCCAAGGTGGCGAAGTCGATGACAACGCGACCCTTTCGCGTCCCCAGATTCACCTTGACCCGAGTGTCGAGGTGGGCTGACAGCAGGTCTTCGAGCTCGAGGATTCCGGGCGGGCGGAGCTTCCCGGCCGGCGGTACCCGGGCTCATCCGGGGATGACCCGAGTTCGTTGCGGGCTCGTACGGCGTCCTCGACGGCGCGGACCGGAAAGTTGCTCCGCCACCGCCTTGCGGGCCAGCGCCTCCTGATACGCCCGGTCCGGGGTGCCGAGCAGGGCCCGGGCGTGGCCGGCGCTGAGTTGACCGTCGCCCACCAGCTTCTGTACGGCCGGCGGTAGCTGGAACAGGCGCAAGGTGTTGGTGATGGTGACCCGGCTCTTGCCCACCCGTTGGGAGAGCTGCTCGTGGGTCAGACCGAAATCCTCGATCAGCTGCTGGTAGGCGCCGGCTTCTTCGAGAGGGTTGAGGTCGGCCCGGTGCAGGTTCTCGATCAGGGCCTGCTCCATGCTGTGCACGTCGGAGGATTCCCGGACGATGGCAGGGATGGTCGGCAAGCCGGCCCGTTTGGCCGCCCGCCAGCGGCGCTCCCCCGCGATCAGCTCGTAGGCGCCCTCCCCCGCCGCCCGCACCAGGACCGGCTGCAGGACGCCCACCTCCCGGATGGAGGCGGTCAGCGAGGCCAGGCTCTCCTCGTCGAAGGCGGTGCGGGGCTGATGCGGGTTGGCTCGGATGGCGACCACCGGGATGTCGAGCAGGGCGGACGACTTGTCCCCCACCACCTCGTTGGGGATGAGCGCACCGAGCCCTCTACCTAACCCGCTGCGCCGCGCCACCGCTCACCTCCTTGGCCAGCTCCCGGTAGGCGATGGCACCCCGGGAGGACGAATCGAACACGATGATCGGCTGTCCGAACGACGGGGCCTCCGACAGCCGTACCGTCCGCGGCACCACGTTCCGGCAGACCCGGTCACCGAAATGTTGCCGCACCTCCTCCACCACCTGCTCCGCCAGCCGGGTGCGGGCGTCGTACATCGTCATGATGATGGTGCTGACCTCCAGGACCGGGTTGAGGTTGGACTGGACCAGGGCCACGTTGCGCAGGAGCTGTCCGAGCCCCTCGAGGGCGTAGTACTCGCACTGGATCGGCACCACCACTTCGGTGGCAGCCGCCAGCCCGTTGACCGTGAGCAGGCCCAGCGACGGCGGGCAGTCGATCAGGATGTAGTCGAAATCGCCGTCGAGGGTCTCCAGGGCCCGGCGCAGCCGCAGCTCCCGGCTGAACACCGGCACCAATTCGATTTCCGCGCCGGCCAGATCGATGGTGGCCGGGACGACGAAGAGGTTACGGAGGGTGGTCGGCTCGATCACATCCTCGATCGGGAACGTCGTGCAGGATCACGTCGTAGATGGAGGCATCCAGGTTGCGTCCGTTGATCCCCAGATCCAGTGGTGGCGTTGCCCTGAGGATCGAGGTCGATGACGAGAACCCGGTATTCGAGTTCGGCGAGTGCGGCTCCGAGGTTGACGGCGGTGGTGGTCTTGCCCACGCCGCCCTTCTGGTTGGCGATGGCAAGGCGCCGTGGCAACTCGTGCTCGACGGCGCCCGGATGCCGGGGCCATCCCGGGTCGCCCGCCGGGGCGGTCACCGCCGGCGGGGGTGGCGCCTGCGGGAGCGGGGCGTCGGACCAGCCGGCCGCGATGCCGGTGACCCCGGCACCGTCCTTATGGCCGGCGCCCACGTCTGCGTCGTCTGCGCCGGACTTCGGGCCCCCGTTGTCGGCTGCCGCGCCGGGGCCGCCGGTCATTTCGGCAGCTGAGCCGGGTGGCGGCGGATACGACCCGGCCCGGGGCGCGGGCGGTGCGGGTGGCGGCGGGGGCGGTGGTGCCAGCGCGCTCTGGGCGAAGCGGGCAAGTCCCTCGGGCCCTCCGGGAGCAAGTCGTCCGCGATCTTCGACCACCGCACCCCCTATCACCGGCGTGCCGTCGGGCGGAGTTTGGTCGGCCTCGGGGGCTGACGATTCGGGGGCTGGCGGTTCTGGCCCAGCCTCCCGCTCCTCGTCGTCGGGCGGCCAGACCTTGACGGTCGGGACTTGCTGGTGTTGGTCCTCGATGGGGTCTTGTTCCTCCACCGCAACGGCGTCGGCCTCGGCCGCAGGTCGTGGGTCCTCGGGCTCGCCGCGCCCCGACGACCGGCGTCGCCCCCGGACCGCAATCGTTCGAAGATCGAGCTCGCCCGAGCTCGGCGGTCGACGGGCTCGCTCACTGCCCCATCATCGATGATGGCCGGGGTGAAAGCAAGCATCCTGCCCCGGATCGCCGGCTGGTCCCCCCGTCGGAGTTGGTTTCACGTGGTACATTACGGTGAAACAACGCCCCGAACGGTGAGCATGGTCGACGAGGGGAGCTGCACGTGGCCAACGACTTCGAGATCGGCTTCTTTGTCGGGCTGCTCGTGGGCGAGGGCCACTTCGGCGGCGACGGTCGGCAGCCCCAGGTGACCCTACGGATGCATGTTCGCCACGAGGCGATCTTCCGGTGGATCGAGCAGACGTTTCCCGGCGGGAAGTTGTATGGCCCGTACACCCACGACGACCGGCACTACTACCAATGGATGGCCAGGGGGGACTACTTGCGAGACACCCTGCTGCCCTTGCTGGAAGCACGGATGACCCCGGCGCTGGACGCCCACAGCTTCCAGCGCCTGCAGGACATGCGCCGACGTTACGCTCGTCGGCTTGCCATCGGACTTGACGACGCCGGGACGGCCGACGTCGCCCAAAGCGCGATGGCGAACACGGCCATTGCGGTCGAGACCGCCCACGAGGAGGATCGACCGGAGCAGCTCCGGGGGAGTCGCACCCGCCCGCGACCCCGGTCCGGGTCCGGCCCGGAATCCACCGGAGCCGTGACTCCCGGATCGGATCCGGCTGCCGCGATCTTTCGACGCCTCCGGGGCGAACTGGCCTAGCGATGCGGCAGGGGTCCCGCCGGACGCGGACCGAAAGCCCGGCGCGCTAGAAGAGGGGGCGCTTGGCCGGAATGCCGACCCGCCGGGGGAATCGTTCCGGGCACGGTTGGTCCTGCACCAGCTGCTGGTATGCGGTGTGACCGGAGATGGGGGCGCCGAGCCGCATGCCGAGCTGGGCCAGACCGGCGGGGTCCCACCGCCCGGGTGTGCCGCCGGGCGGTTCGGCCACCACCAGGATCCCGCCGGCACGCAAGAACGGCGAGCCGCACTCCGCGGTGGGGGCAGGGGGCGCGAAGCTGCGGGCCACGACCAGGTCGAACCCGCCGCGATACGGCCCTCGCCCGGCGATCTCTGCTCGCTGCCCGACCACCGCCACCCGATCCGTCAGGCCCAGCTCGCTCACCGCCTGCTCGAGGACACCGGCCCGGGTGCGGCTCCCGTCGAGCAGCACCCACTCCGTCTCGGGCCAGGCCAGGGCCAGCGGCAGCCCGGGGAGGCCGGCGCCACTGCCGAGATCCAGGGCCCGGGCCGGCGGCGGCACCAGCCCGCCGACCAGCTCGAGCGCCCGATCGACGTGGCCGGCGATGGGACCCGGACCCAGAAAGCCCCGGACCTGGGCTGCCAGCAAGACGGCGTCGAGGCCTGCCCTCGACGTGGGGTCGAGGGTCGTCAGCGGTCGGCGGGTACGACCACGACCCGACGTTGCGGTTCTTCGCCCTCGGAGATGGTGGCCACTCCGTCGATGTCCGTGATGGCGTCGTGGACGACCTTGCGATCGGCGGCGCTCATGGGCTCCAGGACCGAACGGGTCCCGCTCTGCTGGACCGTCGTCGCCACCTGCTGGGCGAAGCGGGCCAGGGCCTCGTTCCGCTTCTGGCGGTAGCCGCCCACGTCGACGTGGATGCGGCCGTTCCCCGCCCCGGTCTGGTGGTGCACCACCGTGCGGGTCAGATCCTGGATGGCCAGAAGGGTCGCACCTTTCGGTCCGATGAGCAGCCCCAGGTCAGACCCCTCCAACTGCAGGTCGACGGTGTCCTCGTCGGGGCGCACGACGCGGACGTCGGCGTCCAGCCCGAACTCCGCGCTCAACTGGGTCAAGAAGTCCTGGGCGATGCGGCCCTGCTCATCGAGTGCAACCTCCACGTCTGTCCCTTCTCGCTGCTCGCTGTCGGTGGATTCCTGCCGTTGGGATCCCTGCCGTTGGGATTCGGGCCGTGGGGATTCGGCCCGGTCCGGGCGCTCCTCGCTTCCCGGGCCCCGGGGTCCGCCCCGCCGCCGGCCGCCACCCCGGCCTCCGTTGCGACCCCGGTCGCCGGTCGCGCCGGCGCCGCCGGCTTCGTCGGTATGACCCCGCCCGGGGGCGCCGCCGCCGACGGCCGCTGGCGCGGCGCGCTCGGCGTCGGTCCCCGCCGGCGCATCGGTACCTGAGGCCGGCGTCTCTCCGTTGGCGCCCCCGCCGGCGCTGGTCTTGGTCCGCCGCCGCCGGTCACGGCGGTCCTCCTTGGCCCGGGGCGCGGTGGGCCGGACCCGGGCCCGGACCCGGGCCTCGCTCCGCAGGCGACCAAACAAGCCGGCCCGGGCCTCCTCGAGCACCTCGAACTCGGCGTCGGACTCGTCGACGCCCAACTCATCGAGGGCCGCCTCTTTAGCGTCGTCGACCGTGCGGCCTGTCGTCTCTACCCATTCCACAGCTATCTCCCTCGCCGCTTCCGGTTGGTGCGGTGGCTGCCCTTCGGCGGGGTCCGGCCCGCCCGTCGCTGCCCTTGTCCGCTTCCGGGTTTCTGGCCGTTGCCAGGTTTCTGGCCGTTGTTGCCGGGTGGCTTGCGGGCCGCGTTGCCATTGCCATTGGTGGTCGGTGGCACCGATTTCGCCCCGCCCGACCCTTTCGCCGGACTCGATGACCCTCCCGGCCCCAGCGCCTTGGATGGGTTGGACCGCTGTTGCTGCTTCTGTTGCTGTTGCTCGGCGGCGGACGCCAGCAGGTCGCGGAATCGGCTCCGGCCGGGGGTCGAGCCACCCGCCGCGGCCCCGCCGCGGCTGCCGGCTGGCTTCCCGCCGCCGGTCGTACCCTTCGCTGGACCCTTACCCGGGTTGGCGTCGCGCTCGTCGATCTCGTGGGTCAGCGCTTCGACCTCGCGTACTTCCTGGGTCACCAGCGCCTTGACTTTCGGATCGAACCGGTACATGGCGTCCTGCTGGACGATCCGGCACACGTTCGACATGGCGTAATACAGGAGCACGCCCGCCGGGAACCTGATGAAGAAGATCACGAACAGCAGCGGCAGGTACTTCATCAACCGCATCTGCGGGTTCTGGGCCGCGGCCGGGTTCCGCGACATCATCTGGGCCGACTGCATATAGCCGGAGCCCGCCATGACGAGCAGCAGGAGCCAGAACGGCAGGGCGGCGAAGAAGCTGGAGTGATGGCTGAAGGCGTTCTGGGACAGGTCCATCCCGAAGGCGTTGAGGTGCCCGTGGGCGGCGACGATGTCCCGGTACATCGCGGTCGTGTGCGACAGGTACTTGGGTGCCGCGACCGTCACCCCGTTGGTGGTCACCTTGTGGCTCAGGCCGGTGATGACGCGGAACAGGGCGAAGAACACCGGCAACGGCAGCAGCATCGGCAGGCAGGACCCGAACGGGCTGACCTGGTGCTCCCGGAACAGGTCCATCTGGGCCTGGGCGAACGCCTGGCGGTCGTTTTTGTGCTGCTCCTGCAGCTTCTTGAGCTGCGGCTGCAGCTTCTGCATCGCCAGCATCGAGCGGGTGCTCTTGAGCGTCAACGGCGAGATGATCAGCATCCAAATGATGCTCAGCACGATGATGGCCACGCCGTAGTTGGGGATGACCGCGTAGATGTGGGCCAGCACCCAGGCGATGGGCTTGGCGATGGGGTCGAGCAGGCTGGCACCGGGTTTGTGCGCCCCAGCGACGGTGGTGGTGGGGGAGGCGGCCGCGAGCAGGCCGGCCAAGTGGATCGTCACTGGTCTCTCATTCGGGAGGAAGAAGGATGTTCCGGCACCGGGTCGAACCCGCTGGGGCCGCCGGGTCGGCACCGACCCAGGCGGCGAACCGTCAACGCCAGCCCATGGCGGGCCCCGTGGCGGCTGACCGCTTCGACGGCGTAGTGACTACAGGTGGGGGTGAAGCGGCACGGTGACACCCGACCGACGCGGAGGAGTTGATAGCCCCGGATGCCAGTAATCACCAGCCGCGCCAACGTTCCGGTTGGGGCCGGGGCCGTCGCCGCTGCCCCCTCGGCGAGGCCTACGGCGGGCGTATCCAGAGCGCTGCTCATGGACTCTCGATAGATCTGAGTGCTTTCACCAATATTGTCCGGAGATTCTCGTAGGGCAGCGCCGCGGCCTCTGGGCCAACGTTGATGACGTAGGCCCCGGGGCGCAGGACCGGGGCGGCTTCCCGGATCAGCATGCGGAGTCGCCGCCGCACTCGGTTGCGTACCACGGCCGACCCGACACGACGCCCAATGGTGTAGGCCACGCGAGGCGGCTCGGCCGGGTCACCCGCGATCCACGATACCGTGAGTGGTCCCTCTCGGTGGCGGCGGCCACGGCGCAGGGCGGTAAAGGTGTCGCGCCGGTCGACCCGCCAGATCAGGCCGACAGGCGGTGGCGGCCCTTCAGACGCCGCGCCTTGATGATGGCCTGGCCGGCGCGGGTCGACATCCGATGGCGGAACCCGTGCTTCTTGGCTCGCTTGCGGGTGTTCGGTTGATATGTTCGCTTCACTCATTGCCTCCTCGGTCCCGGCCGCGCTACCAGTCGCCGGTACTCCCGAGCGATGGGGTGCGCGTCAGCCCACGCGAGCCCGCTGGCACGGCCAGGGATGTTACCGCAGCGACCCCACCGCCCGCCAAGCGGGGCCAGTCGGCCGGCCCGGGACCGGCCTCATAGTCTGGCCGGGTGACGATCATGGCTGCGACCGGGTGCGGCAGTCCGCTCAACTCGATCAACGACCGAGGTGTCATCTACCACGCGCTGTGCGGCTTGGGCGTCAGTCCCAGCCGGGCCCACTCGGTCGAGGTGTACGCCGTCGGGCCGCTGCGGATTCTGCTGGTCGTCGTGCTGGCCTTCCTGCTCAGCCGGCTGGTCCGGGGCCTTTCTCGCCGGCTGGTGAAATCGCTACGCCTGGTGTCGCCGCTGGTGCGGGCCACGCCCCGGGGCGAGGACCGGGCCCGGACCCTGGCCGGGGTGTTCTCCTCGCTGTTTCGCGCCGTCATCTGGATCGTGGCCCTCCTCACCATCCTCGGTGAGCTCAACATCAACCTGACGCCGTTCGTGGCCACGGCCACGGTGATCGGCGCCGCCGTCGGATTCGGCGCCCAGACGCTGGTCAAGGACTTCCTGTCCGGGGTGCTGATCCTGGCCGAGGACCAGTACGGCGTCGGCGACAGCATCGTGGTGGGCGCCGGCCCGGCGGCCACCACGGGGACGGTGGAAGGGGTCAACCTGCGGACCACCCGGCTGCGGGGGCTGGACGGCGTGGTCTGGTACGTGCCGAACGGCGACATCCGCACCGTGGGCAACAACACCGAAAACGACAGCCAGGCCCTCGTCGACATCGTCGTACCCCACGGCACCGACCTGGCCGCCGCCGGCGCCTCGGCGGAGGCGGCCGCGACGGCGCTGGCGGAGGAGCCGGCGTGGCAGAACGTGTTCATCGGCCGGCCGGTGTTCGCGGGCGTCGAGAGCGCCAACCAGGACGGCGTCACCCTCCGGGTGATGGCCTGGACCAAGCCGGGCCAGCACCTCCGGGCAGCCCGGGAGCTGCGCCTACGGGTCCTGCAGCGGCTCCGCGAGGACGGGGTGGCCTGGGCGGCGACCCCCCCGCCCGAAACCTGATCGCACCGGTCGACTTTGGCCGCCAGGGCGGGTAGCGTGGGTGGGGGACGAAGTGCGTCCAATTTTTCCAGGAGGACAACGATGGCGCTGCAACTCGGTGACGAGGCCCCCGATTTCACCGCGGATACCACCGAGGGGACGATCACGTTCCACGAATATCTCGGTGACGGGTGGGGCGTCCTGTTCTCCCATCCCAAGGACTTCACTCCGGTGTGCACGACCGAGCTGGGGGCGGTCGCCAAGCTGAAGGGCGAGTTCGACAAGCGCAACGCCAAGGTCATCGCCATCAGCGTGGACCCCATCGAATCGCATCAGGGCTGGGTCCCCGACATCAACGAGACCCAGGGCACCACGGTCAACTTCCCGATCATCGCCGACCCGGACCGCAAGGTGGCCGACCTATACGGGATGATCCACCCCAACGCTGCGGACACGGTCACCGTGCGGTCGGTCTTCATCGTCGGGCCCGACAAGAAGGTCAAGCTCATGATCACCTACCCGCAGAGCACGGGCCGCAACTTCCAGGAGATCCTGCGGGTGCTCGACTCCCTCCAGCTGACGGCCAAATACCAGGTGTCGACGCCGGCGGACTGGAAGGACGGCGAGGACGTCATCATCGTGCCGGCGGTGTCGGACGAGGCGGCCAAGGAGAAGTTCCCCAAGGGGTGGAAGGCGGTGCGCCCGTACCTGCGCCTCACCCCCAGCCCAACAAGTAGGCCAGCCAGTCGACCGTACTGAGCGGGGACCCGGATTTGCGGTGTCGGAACTCCGGGTTCCGCCAGTAGCGTGCGCTCAGACATCGACATACGGAGGAGTATGGTCATGACGACTGCGGTGATCGTGGACGCGGTACGCACCGCCGGCGGGAAGCGGCACGGGAAGCTCTCGGGCTGGCACCCGGTGGACCTGGCGGCCGAGACTCTTAAGGCCCTGGTCGAGCGCAACGACGTGGACCCCGCGCTGATCGACGACGTGATCATGGGTTGCGTCATGCAGGTGGGCGCCCAGGCCGTCAACATCGGCCGCAACGCGGTGCTGGCGGCCGGCTTCCCCGAGTCGGTCCCCGCCACCACCGTCGACCGCCAGTGCGGGTCGTCGCAGCAGGCGCTGCACTTCGCCGCCCAGGGCGTGATGGCTGGGCAGTACGACGTGGTCATCGCCGCCGGCATCGAGGTCATGAGCCTGGTCCCGATGGGCGCCAGCGTGGGCCAAGGGGTCGGCTTCCCGTTCGGCCCGACCGTCGCCCAGCGCTACGAGCCCGTCGGCGGGCTGGTCCCGCAGGGCATCTCGGCGGAGCTGATCGCCGACAAGTGGGGCCTGTCACGCGAGGACCTCGACCGCTTCAGCGCCCGCAGTCAGCAGTATGCAGCCCGGGCCACCGCCGAGGGCCGTTTCGAGCGGGAGATCGTGCCGGTCCCGGCCAGGCACAAGGACAAGGAAACCGGCAAGGTCACCGAGTCGGGGGAGCTGGTCACCGCGGACGAGGGCATCCGGCCCGACACCACGGCCGAGACCCTGGCGAAGCTGAAGCCGTCGTTCAAACCCGACGGGAAGGTCACCGCGGGCAACAGCTCGCAGATCACCGACGGCGCCTCCGCGGTCCTCGTCATGAGCGAGGAAAGAGCGTCCGCGCTGGGGCTCACCCCCCGGGCCCGCTTCCACGCCTTCGCGCTCGCCGGCGTCGACCCCGTGCTGATGCTCACCGGCCCCATCCCGGCCACCACCAAGGTGCTGGAGCGGGCCAAGCTGAGCCTCGACGACATCGACCTGATCGAGATCAACGAGGCCTTCGCGTCGGTGGTCCTGGCCTGGGAGAAGGAGCACCACCCGGACATGGAGAAGGTCAACGTCAACGGGGGGGCGATCGCCCTGGGCCACCCGCTCGGCGGGTCCGGCGGCAAGCTCATGGCCACCCTACTCAACGAGCTGGAGCGCACCGGCGGCCGCTACGGGCTGCAGACCATGTGCGAGGGCGGCGGCCTGGCCAACGCCACCATCATCGAGCGGCTGGGCTAGGCGCCGGGCTAGACGCTTTTCACTATCCCCAATCTGGGGATAACTCTGGGGAGTGTCACAGCTTTGTAACTTTCGTCCCCCCGACCGTTCATCTGGGTGCGGCTCCGGTCACGCCCGGTAGCGCCCCGGCCGGCGCGGCTAGTGGTAGCGGGTGGCGGCGATGAAACCGGCGACGATGCAACCCAGGCCGATGAACAGGTAGGCGTTGCTGGCCCCTCCGGGCAACAGGCCCAGGTAGTTGAGCATGATGCTGATCAGCCCCAGCCCGAAGAAGGTCAGGATCAGGACCGGCACCCACCACGGGCTGCTGCGGAACTCGCGAGGAATGGGTGCGGTGTAGCGGCCCGAGCCCGTCGACGCCCCGCTACCGGCGCCCCCGCCGGACACGCTGCTCCGGCGGGCCGGCCCACCCTTGGGGGTGACCCGGCCGGGCGCGTCCTTGGTCTTCCTCGGCATAGGCCCGATGTTAGGGCGCGGCCGGCGCCGGCGGGTGGGCGGCCGGCCGGCCCCTCACCCGCCCCG
The DNA here is from genome assembly GCA_963702305.1 of uncultured Acidimicrobiaceae bacterium. Classification (GTDB taxonomy): domain Bacteria; phylum Actinomycetota; class Acidimicrobiia; order Acidimicrobiales; family Palsa-688; genus PALSA-693. Next base: position 223,914 of record CAVPBX010000003.1, read on the forward strand.
CTCTGGGGGCGGGCACCCTCCAGGTGGTGCGGTTTGTATCTATGGTGCACTTATGTGCATCTCATAGACATAAGTGCACAATGGATACAAAACGCGCCAGGCCGGCGAGCAGGGCCGGCGGGCGGCCGGCGGGGCGGCCGGCCGCCAGGCCGGCCGCGGCTATCGTCGCCCGGTGGCCCGCATCCTGGTGGTCGACAACTACGACTCGTTCGTCTACAACCTCGTCCAGTATCTGGGGCAGCTGGGCGCCGAGCCCCTCGTGTACCGCAACGACGCCATCGACGTGGCCACGGCCCGGGCGCTGGAACCCGACGGACTGCTGGTCTCGCCCGGGCCCGGCCGGCCGGAGAGCGCCGGCGCCAGCAACGCCCTGATCGCGGCGCTGGCCGGCGAGATGCCGGTGCTGGGCGTGTGCCTGGGGCACCAGTGCATCGGCGAGGTGTTCGGCGGGCGGGTGGTGCGGACCGAGGTGATGCACGGCAAGACCTCGTCGATCAGCCACGACGGTCGGGGGGTGTTCGAGGAGTTGCCGGACCCCCTCACCGCCACCCGCTACCACTCGCTGGTGGTGGACGCCGCCGCCATCCCCGCGTCGCTGGAGGTGTCCGCCTGGACTGCGGACGGGACCGTCATGGGTCTGCGCCACCGGGAACTCGCCGTCGAGGGGGTCCAGTTCCATCCTGAGTCGATCCTGACGGAGGGCGGTCACCGGCTGCTGGCCAACTGGCTCGGCGGTCTGCGGGCAGCCGGAAGCGCTGGTGGGGGTACCCGCCGGCCCGATATAGCCTCGTAGAGGGCCCCTCGTAGAGCACCCGAAGGGCCGGCCCCGGAGGGCCGGCCCCCGCTACGTGGTAGACGTGGTGGACGTCGTCGTCGGGGTGGTGGTCGTGGTGGCGGTATAGGTTCCGATCACCACGTTGACGCTCGACCCCTTGTCGACGGTCGAGTTGGGCAGGGGGTTCTGACTCTGCACCTTCCCGTTCTGGCCCTTGTCAGAGACCGGAGTGGTGGTGAAGCTGCCCACCAGGCCGGCGGCTTGGAGGGCGGCCTGGGCGGCTGACTGGGTGTCGTTGGTGAGGTCGGGCACGGTGACTTGGGGCGGCCCGGAGGACACGAAGACGGTCACCGACGATCCGGCTGCGACCATGGTGCCGGCCGGTGGTTCGGTGCGGGTGACCTCCCCGGCGGGGACCGTCGCCGACGACTCGGCGTTCTGGGTCCCCACCACCAGCCCCAGGTTGCCGAGCGTGTTGCCGGCCACCCCGGGGGTCTGGCCGACCAGGGACGGGATCTTGACCTGCTGCTTGCCGGTCGACACCACCAGCTGCACGGCCGAGCCTTGGGCGGCCGACACGCCGGCGGCCGGGTTGGTGCTGATCACATTGCCCGTCGCCACCGTCGGCGACGCGGCCGAGGTGCTGGTGACCTTGAAGCCGGCGTTCGTGAGGGTCGTGGTGGCCGCGGCCTGCGGTTGATTGGTGACGTCGGGCACCTTCACCTGCACCGGGCCGCTGCTGACCAGCAGCGTCACCGGCTTGTTGCTCTGCAGCCGGGACCCGGGCGCCGGGTTGGTGGTGACCACGCTGCCGCTGGGGACGGTGGCGCTGGTCTGCGGCTGGGTCGCCACGTGACTGAAGCCGACCTGATGGAGTTCGGTGGTGGCCGCGTCCGCGGTCTTGCCGACCACGTCGGGGGGCACGGTCAGCGTCTTGGCCGAATCCCACCACCCCAAGGACCGGCCCACGAAGAACAAGAGCACCGCCAACAACACCAGCAGGCCGATCAGCAGGGGGATCAGCCACCGGCCGCGCGACGGCCCCTCGATGGCCGCCCCCGTACCCGCCGTCGTAGGCGGCCGGGATGGCGGTGGTGCGGGCCACGCCCTGGACCCGGGTCGGCTCCGCCCCGAGGGCCGCGGCGGCCGCGGCCCCGCCCACCGCGGCCGCCACCCGGGTCGGCTCCACGGCGGCGGCCACCGGCTGGCCCTGCACGAAGCGGACCAGGTCGGCGCGGAGTTCTTCGGCGCTCTGGTAGCGGGCGGCGGGCTCCTTGGCCAGGGCCTTCATGACGATGGCCTCGAAGCCGGCGGGCACGGCCGGGTTGAGGACGCTGGGGGGGACCGGCTCCTCCTTGACGTGCTTGTAGGCGATCGACACCGGGCTATCCCCCGCGAACGGGGGCTTGCCGGTCACCATCTCGTACAGCACCACGCCGAGCGAGTACACGTCGCTGCGGGCGTCGACCGGGAAGCCCTGGGCCTGCTCCGGCGAGAAGTAGGTCGCCGTGCCCATGACCGAGCCGGTCTGGGTCAGGTCGTCGGCGGCGCCGGCGCCCACCGCCCGGGCGATGCCGAAGTCGGCGACCTTGACCTGGCCGGAGTTGTTGATCAGGACGTTCCCGGGTTTGACGTCGCGGTGGATCACCCCTCGCTGGTGGGCGAAGTCGAGCGCCGCGGCGACGTCCGCCCCGATAGAGGCGGCCCGGGCCGCCTCGAGCGGCGCCTCCCGCAGCAGCGAGGACAGGGTGCGCCCGTCGACGTACTCCATGACGATGAAATAGGTGCGCTCGCCCTGGCCCCAGTCGTAGATGGACACGATGTTGGGGTGGGACAGGTTGGCGGCGGCCTTGGCCTCCCGGCGGAAGCGCTCCACGAAGGCCCGGTCGACGGACAGCTCGGGGAACAGGACCTTGAGGGCGACCGGCCGGTCGAGCAGGAGGTCCCGGGCCAGGTACACCTGGGCCATTCCACCCCGGGCGATGTGGTTGACCATTTCGTAGCGGTCACTGAAGACCTGCTGGGAGGACATGCGAACCTTCAGACTAGGGGGACGTAGGGGCAGGGGCGGGTGCAGGACCACCGGCGGGCGCCCCGCTCAGGTAGGCCTGAATCATGGCTTTGGCGATGGGGGCGGCCAGCGTGCCGCCCTGGTATTCGTTCGCCGGACGGCTGGTTGGGGAGCAGCACCGCGACCGCGATGGTGGGGGTGGCGGCGGGGGCGAACGCCGCGAACCAGGCGTCGATCTGCCCGGTTCCGGTTTGGGCCGTTCCGGTCTTGGCGGCCACCGCCACGCCCGGGATGCGAGCCCCGGCGCCGGTGCCCTGAGGGCTGTTGACCACGGACAGCATGAGTTGGGTGACCTGAGTGGCGGTGGCCGGCGAGGTGGCCTGCAGCCACGGCTTGGCCTGGTAGGTGCTGACCACCTGGTTCTGGGCGTTCGTCACGTGGCCCAGGACGTGCGGGGTCATGATGGTGCCGCCGTCGGCGATGGCGCCGGCGGCCATGGCCATCTCCAGCGGGGTGGCTTGGACGTTCTGTTGGCCGATGGCCGAGAAGGCCACGCCGGGCAGGTCCTGGGCGAAGGAGGCCGCGGCCGGGAAGGTGGACTGGGCGGCGTAGGGCAGGTCGATGGGTGGGGTCTGGTCGAAACCGAAGCTGTGGGACTCGTCGTACAGCGAGGTGGCCCCCAGGTCCAGCCCCACCTGCCCGAAACCGGTGTTGCACGACACCGTGAACAGCTGCAGGAGCTGCCCGCCGCACGTCTCGCCGGCGAAGTTGTGCAGCAGGTTGGTGGTCTGGGGCAACGGCAACGCCGACAGGGTCGGGTACACCTTGGTCGCCAGGGCCGGCTGGTGATCGAAGATGGCCGCCGAGTCGATGATCTTGAACGTCGAGCCGGGGAAGAAGCGCTGCCGGTAGCCGGCGGGGGAGAGCACCCCACCCGGGGTGGCCGTCAGGGTCTTGTAGTTGGCCTGCACCTTCGTCTGGCTGTGCCCCGACAGCAGGTTGGGGTCGAACGTGGGGTTGGAGTACATGGCCAGGATGTCCCCGGTGCGCGGGTCGAGGGCGACCACCGAGCCCACCCGGCCGGCGAGCTCGGTCTGGGCGACCTTCTGCAGCTTGTCGAGCACCGTCAGGGTGATCGACTGGCTGTGGTCCCGGTTGGCGAGCAGGTTGCCGAGCTGGCTCAGGCTGGTCGGCAGCTTGAACGGGCTGTTGGATCCGGTCAGCACCTTGTCGTAGGTGCGCTCGGCGCCGTCCGAGCCGTAGGTAAACGAGAAGAACCCGGTGACCTGCTCGAACAGCGATCCGGTGGGGTACTGGCGCAGGTACTTGAACTGATCCTTCGTCGCCACCGAGGTGGCCAGGGTGGTCCCGTCCGCGGTGACGATGTCCCCTCGCTTGGCCGTGTACTCCTTGACCACCGCCCGGCCGTTGAGGGGGTTGGCCTCGAGGGCGGGGGCGTGCACGATCTGCAGCCAGTTGAGCTGGGCGAACAGGGTGACGAACAGGACCATGATGCCGATGCCGATCAGCCGGATCTGCCGATTCACGCCGCGGCCTGGCCGATCAGGGCCCCCGCGGCATCGTCACGCAGCAGCGCCGGGGACTCGGGGTGCGGTGGGGAA
>CAVPBX010000004.1:0-190665 GCA_963702305.1 uncultured Acidimicrobiaceae bacterium
GGCAGTCGTGCACCCCCTGATCTGGACAGCACCACTGTCTGTCTCGAAGTACGCCACTTCGAAGCCCGTCCGGACGTCGAGATGCTGCCAAGCGGCCGTAGCAGGCAAGGCGAGGAAGGACATGAGAACCAGCATGTCACCCCTGAAACCAGAAAGTGGCTAGCCCGGACCCGCCCACGAAGCGCGGGCAAGTCCATTCCAGCTGCCCATCGCTAGCTGGCCCCGAGACGTTGCGGGCACCATCCCGCACTGCATGGACGATCGGGGTTATCGCCGATCATCTCGAACTCGTGGGCCCTGACGATCGAGTCAGCGGCGGACACGGTAACGGATGTGCGTGGCCGCTGGAGTGTCGATCACTCGAACGATCTCCAGCTCGATTCTCGCCGGCAACACCTCGAAAAGTCGGCGCCCGCCCCCGAACAGCACCGGAACTTGGTGAATCTGCAACTCATCGAGCACACCCGCGTCGAGCGCCTTCTGTGCCGTATACCCGCCGTGGACCAGCACATTGCGGCCACGTGCAGCGGCCTTCGCCTGTGCCATCGCGCTGACGATCCCATCTGTCACGTACGTCACCAATGGATACGTCACGGCCGACGGACCCGGCGGCCGGTGACTGGGCACGAAGATTGGGACGCCGTCGTGATGATCACCGCCCCAGTGATCGACCTGTTCCACGGTATTGCGACCGGAGAGAACCGCTCCGGTCGTTTTGATCTCGTCGAGAAATTGCTTGCCGATTCCCGATGGATCAGTGGACTCCATGTTCGGCCCGGGGTCGGAAGCAAACCCATACCACTCATGCAGCCGCATGAAGTCGTCGCCACCGGGGTTGTCGGGTCCATCATTCGGACCAGCGATGTACCCGTCAAGTGACATCGACATGTAAAGGACTGACGCAGACACTTCGACCTCCCGGGGTCTCGTAATTGCTCGATGATTGGACGGCTCGGCATCGCAAAACTCATCGGCACAGGCGGCCGTCCGGTCGCGCGGATTCGTAGACGGGCGGTCAGGTGACGCCGACGGTCTGACGCTCGGTCTCGACCACGGCCACGACGCGTTCCTCTCCTCGGGGATAGGGCGCACCGGTGTACTTCGTCGAGATCTGGTCGATGATGTCCCAGGCGGTGTCGCCGTGGAGCCATTCGATGACTCGGCCGCGGATGACGACCGGCTGGAACGGGTTGTCGGTCGGCGCGAGGGACAGTGCGACTCGTGGGTCGCGGCGCAGGTTGCGGGCCTTGCGCGAGCCCGGACCGGTGAGGAAGACGATTCGGTCGCCGTGGGTGCCGATCCAGATCGGGGCGGTATGGGGCGAGCCGTCCGGCAGGACGGTGGCGAGGTGGGCGATCGAGGTGCCGTCGAGTACGCGGCGCACGTCGGGTTCAAGCATGTGTGCTCCTTCAGCGGGGGTTCTCGGCGCGCCACGCGACGTAGTCGGCGACCGCCGTGGCGACGTCGAAGGTCGGGGCGAAACCGGTGTCGTGGGTGAGCCGGGTGGTGTCGAGGTAGGGGTCGTCGCCGGGCCCGTCCTGCCGTCCGGGCCGGACGTCGAGTCGCAGGCCGGGGGTGATCGCCTGCAGGGCGTCCGCGAACTCGCGGTTGGTGGCCGGCCGGCCGCTGGAGACGTTGTAGGTGTCGTGCCGCAGGGTCGCCGCGGTCAGCAGGAGGGCGATGGCGCGCCCGGCGTCGGGTGCGTAGCAGCGGTCACCGCCGTCGTCGGCGTGCAGCGGCCCCGGCTCCTCACCGTGGAGCACCGCGTTGATGTAAGGGGGGATGTCGAAGAACGGTGATTCCGGGTCGACGAGCGGTCCCCAGATGGTCCCGATCCGGAGCACGACTGGCTGGACGCCGCTGCCCCGGAGGCTCTGCGTGGTGAGTGGCTCGACGGCCTTCTTGAAGGCGATGATCAGGTGCGGCAGCTCCGCGGCGGGCAGCGCCAGCTCCTCGTGCCAGGGGATCTCGGTCCGGCCGGCGTAGACGCCGAGGCTGCTGGCCACGGCGAACCTGCGAACGCCCCAGGTGCGAGCGGCGTCCAGCGCGTTGAGCAGGCCGGTGGTCTCCGTGCGGAAGAAGCGGACCGGGTCCTCGTCGGGAACGGTGCCGGCGAGGTGGACGATGTCGCCGATGTCGTGGCGACCGGCGAGGGCGAGGAAGGCGTCCCGGTCGGTGACGTCGAGGGGTTCCACCGTGACCCGGCTGGCGAGGAACGACGGGACCTCGGTCCGGTGGTGGGCGGTGACCACGACCTCGTGTCCGAGGTCGACAAGCGCGCGGGCGGTGTGGGCGCCGATCATGCCCAGCCCGCCAGTGACGAGGATCATCGGACCCCCTCGTAATGGAGGTGGGTCACCCCTGGCGCCGGGACGGCTTTGCTCATTCGCGTCATCCTTTCCTTAGGTTCCTTCAAGAGACTCCATCACCATAGCAAAAGAAGTTCCTTAAGGGAACCCAAGATGCTAAATTGACCTCATGCAACGCACGAACTTCGGCGAGATGGCGTGCTCGATCGCGCGCACCCTCGACGTCATCGGTGAGCCCTGGTCACCACTGGTCCTACGAGACGTGTATGTCGGGATCACCCGGTTCGAGCAGATCCAGGCAGACCTCGGCATCTCACGCAAGGTCCTCACCGAGCGGCTGCACCACCTCGTCGAACAGGGGGTACTCGAGCGCCGACCCTACGATCGGCGACCACGGTTCGAGTACGTCCTCACCGAAAAGGGCGCCGAGCTCGTCGACCTGCTGATGGTGATGGTTGGTTGGGGCGACAAGTGGCTCGCCGGGAAGGCCGGGCCGCCGGTCCTGTATCGGCACAACGCGTGCGGCGAGATCAGCAGCGTCGACCTGCGTTGCGCACACTGCGGACAGTCGATGCACGCCCGCGACGTCGAGCTACTTCCCGGACCGGGCGCATCGGTCTGACGTCATCAGCGTCGTCTCAGCTGAACGTCACATCGCTGAACTCAATCGCGATCGACGTTGACTCGAGCTGCGGGGATCCGTCGGGATTGCGTACGTAGACCCTCCTCTGGGTCGGCACCATGATTCCTCCGAACTCGCGGTACTCCGAGGGGTAGTGCACAGCAGGCCCGCCACCCAATATGTCCACGGAGTAATCGAGGCGCCGCAGCAGTCCGTCGTCATCGAAGTAGTAGGTCTGCTGCCGACAGTGCGCCACGATCGCGTCCGGATAGGTGACGCGGAGGCTTCGCCATTCTTGACCATCCTCGTGCCACGGCTCGATCTCCTCAGTGTGGAAGTCGGAGCGCATGAAGATGAACGGCGCCACGAAATAATTCCAGTTCGCCTCACCCGCGAAATAGGCCGCATTGAAGTCATCCCACGGGGTCTGCCGTACCTGACCCACAAACGAAGCGGCCGGATCCTGGCGCTCGTCGAGGACGATTCCATCAGAAGTCTCGATGGTCTGTCTCCACGGCTCCCAGGTGGTGTATTCGCCCAACTTGGGATACGGGCCGATGATGAGGCGTTGATCCCGGATCTCGCCTTCCAGCACCACGTGGTCGAGCATCCCGGCCTTGCCCTTCATCGCCCAAATGGCGCCGGTGATGGAGGCGGTCGCTCGGAAACGTGAATAGCGTGCCCACCGCTCCAATCCGCCATGGGATCTCACCGCCAACTCCAAGAGGTCCTGCGGAGCTTCCACTGTCTCTCCTCTCTACCTGCCGCTGGGTCGTCCCGCTCATTTTGGCTCGGCTGCTCGACGCCGGTCGTAAAGGCGGGTGGCCCAGAGGTAGGCCACAACTCCGAGGCCGATGCTCCATGCGATGGCCGCGATGGCGTGGTCGCCGATGGCGGCGTGGGTCAGCAGTCCGCGCACGGTCTCGGCGACGGGGGTGAAGGGCTGGTACTCGGCGAACTGGCGCAGCCCAGGGGGCATCGTGGCCGTGGGCACGAACCCGCTGCCGAGGAACGGCAGCAGCGTCAGGATCATCGGCGTGTTGCTGGCGGTCTCGACGCCCTTGGCGGCCAACCCGAGCGCGACCGCCAGCCAGATCAGCGCCAAGGAGAACAGTGCCAGTATCCCGATCGCGCCGAGCCACTCGAGCAGCCCAGCGCTCGAGTGGAACCCGAGACCAAAGGCGACGCCGATTAGAATGGCGATGCCGGCCAGGATTTGGATCAGGCTGCCGAGCACGTGCCCGGTGAGGACCGACGCACGGGTGATGGCCATAGTGCGAAACCGATCGATGATGCCGCCGGTCATGTCCATGGCGACCATGATCGAGGTGCCTTGTACCGCTGAGGCCACGGTGATCAGCAGCACCCCGGGCACCACGTAGTCGAGGTAGGCGGCGCGGCCGCCGTGCCCGCCGAGGCCAGCGCCGAGCTGACCGCCGAAGACGTAGACGAACAGCAGGAGGAACACGATAGGTAGGCCGACGAGCATCAGAGTCATCGAGGGGTAGCGGAGCTGGTGCTTGAGGTTGCGGCGCAGCATGACCCGCGAGTCGCTGAGCGTGTAGGCGAGCGTGGTCATCGTTGCCCCGCTCCTTGCGGTGTGGGGGCCTGGTCGGGCCGGCCGGTGACATGACTGCCGGTGACGGCGAGGAACACGTCATCGAGGTCCGGGGTGTGGATCGACAGTCGCTCGACGGCGATACGGGCCTCGTGCAACTCGTCGAGCAGCTCACGGAGCGAATCCACGCTGCCATCTGCGGGGACCTGGAGGGCAAGCTGGTCGTCGTCGGGGACAGCCGTCTCGAGAAGTTCGGCCGCGGCGCGCAACAGGTCTGGATCGGCGAAGTGGAGTCGGACATGCCCGCCCGGGATCCGGCTCTTCAGCTCAGCCGGGGTGCCTTCGGCGACGATCCGGCCCTGGTCGAGCACCGCGATGCGGTCGGCCAGCTGGTCCGCCTCGTCGAGGTACTGGGTGGTGAGCAATATGGTGACACCGTCTGAGGCGAGCTCGCGGACGATCTCCCACATGGTGAGGCGGCTGCGCGGGTCCAGGCCGGTGGTGGGCTCGTCCAGGAAGATCACCCGGGGCGCACCGACGAGGGTCATCGCCAGGTCGAGTCGCCGTCGCATCCCGCCCGAGTAGGTCGACAGTGGCTTGTTCGCGGCGTGGGTAAGGTCGAACTGCTCCAGCAACTCGGTCACCCGCCATTGCCCTGCGTCGCGGCGGAGGTGGCGAAGATCGGCCATCAACCGCAGGTTCTCGGCCCCGGTGAGCAAGTTGTCCACGGCCGAGAACTGGCCGGTGACCCCGATGACCGCCCGCACCCCATCGGGGTCGGTGATCACGTCGTGACCGGCGATCTGCATGGAGCCGGAATCGGAGGAGATCAGGGTGGAGAGAATACGGACCATCGTGGTCTTGCCGGCCCCGTTCGGACCCAGCAGCGCGAGGATCGAGCCCTCATCCGCGGTCAGGTTCACTTTGTCGAGCACCAGATGGCTGCCGAACGATTTGCACACGTCCCTGGCCACGATCCCCGGCGCGCCGGTCTGGCGTGTCATCTCGCTTTGCCCTCTCGACGGGGACCCGGGGCCTCAGGGAGCTCGTCGGCGACTCGCAGCTTCTCCCGCCGCTCCTTCCACTCCTGCTCCAGCACGGGAAGCCGCTCCACCAGGAAATCCGCGAACGCCGCCCACTCCAACAAGATCGCTCGCCGTTCGGGCGGGGCGTCCCCAAGGTGACGAAGACCCTCTCGGGCCAGCTCGCCCTGCTCCTGGTACTCGGAGAGGTCGAAGCCCATCGCCCGCGGCGACGACATGTCGATGCACACCCGGTCCATCCGCTCGCCCGCCGCCCGGGATCGTCGGATGAGCCCGAGGCTCTCCAGGGTGTTGACCGCGCCGGCGATGGCGCTTCGGCTGGCCAGCAAGGCGTCAGCCAGCTCCGTGATGCTCTGCTCCCGTGGATCGCAGACCGCCAGGTATCCCAGGAGGCGGCCCACCATCGGGGCCATCCCGTAGCGGCGGGCATAGAACCGGCCGGTATGGTCCGCAAACGTGATCTCACGGTCACTCGGCACGCCACTACCCTACGTAAGTTCCTGGAATAACGCAAATCTGTGTTATCTCAGGTCACCGGCCGCTCGACATCGGAACGATGTCGCTTGGCAACCGGCGGCGTGAGGTGGCCCCGCCACGTTGCGGCGGCCGTGCGGCCGGCGGTGGTCACCCAGGCCACCAGCAAGAGGAGGAAGAGGCCGGCCGCGGCCCAGCGAAGGGCTTGGGACGAGGTGGCGACGAACAGGGCGCTGGTGCCAGTGACCATGGTCCCTACCGGGAAGGTGAAGCTCCACCAACTCATGCTGAACGGGAGGTGCTGCCGAGCGGTCCGGATGGTAATGGCGACGGCGATAGCGAGCCAGACGAGCGCGAACCCCCACACGGCGGTGCCGTAGAGCAGGCCGATCAGTTTGAGGTCGGCCGCTTGGGTTGCGGGGAGGGCGGTCCCCGCGACGCGACCCAGCAGGTTGATGGCGGTGATCGACTGACCCAACGGGCCGAGCACGATCCACAGCGTCGGCACGGTGACGGCGGGACCGACGTGGTGGAACACCAGCCGGTTCCACAGCAGGCTGAGGGTGACCGTGGCCGCGACAGCGCTGATGCCGAAACAGCCGAAACAGCCCAGCAGCAGGTCGAGTCGGCCCTGACCTGCCGCCACGTAAGGGACGAGCAGCGCGCCGGTAGCGGCCGAGACCATAGGGGGGACGATGGGCATCATCCAACTGCCGAGCGCGTCGGAGAGTTCGAGCGCGTGGCGGGTGAACATCAGATACGGGATGACGACGCAGACCACGAGGCCGAGCGTGGTGCCGGCCGTCCAGAGAACCCCGTCGACGACCAGGGCCCAGTGGAGCCCCAGCAGTGGTACGCCCGTGAGCAGGGTGGCGGCCCCGACGGTGAGCAAGGCCATGGCCGGGGCCCCGAAGAACGGCGCCACGGACGGGTCCAAGCTGTGGGCACGGATGTCGCCGGGGAGTTCCCGCCAGTGGAGAGCCCAGTTGAGGATCAACACCACGAGCACCAGGCCGGCGGCGATCCACGCCGCCACGGCCAGGGTCCGCAAACCCGGGGGATGGAAGGGAAGGCTCGATGCCGCCACGCTGACGATGCCCGTGCCCATGACCACGGCGAACCAGTTGGGGGTGAGGAGTCCGAGGGCCGGCCGACTGAGGCGGCCCGGACGCCGGGCCCGCAATGCTCGGTCGCCATCACCGACCTTCGTCGGGCGGTCGATCACGGCGCCGGTGGTCTGCACAGACACAGTCTCGGTCGCCCTCTCATCCCCAGCTAGGGGCGATCCTCCTCGGAGCTCATAAGCGGCCGTTATGCCCCGGACGGCCCGCTAGGCGGTGCCAGCCGAGCTTTCGGCCACCCGGAGCAGTCGCTGGGCGGGCGGACTTAGTTTGTGGCCCCGGCGCCACACCGCCTGCAGGTCGCGGGACCAGTCGACGCCGGCGGTCGGGATCTCCACCACCCGGCCGGCGGCCAGGTCGTCGGCGGCGGCCAGGATGCTGATCACCGACGGCCCTTCACCACGACGCACCGCGCCCAGGATGGCGGTGGTCGAGCCGACCTGGAGCAGCGGCGGGCTGGGGCTGCCCCAGGCCGCCAGGGCGTGTTCGAGGACCTGACGGGTACCCGAGCCCGCCTCGCGGAAGATGAGGGGGGTCGCGGCCAGTTCCTCGCCGGTGACGGGGCGACGCCGACGGGCCCAGGGATGGCTGGGACTCGTCACCACGACCAGCCGGTCGGTGGCCACCTTTCGGCTTTGCAGGACGCCCGGCGGCATGCGTCCCTCGATGAACCCGATCTCGGCGTCGCCCGCGGCGATCAACCCGATGATGCCGACCGTGTTCTGCACCTCGAGCGAGATGGCGACATCGGGCCAAGCGACGTGCAAGGCCACCAGCCAGCTGGGCAGCAGATGATCAGCCACGGTGAGCGATGCCGCGACGCGCAGACCCGACTCGGTTCCGGCCCGCAACGCCGAGGTGGCGGCCATCAGGGCCACGGTGGCATCGATGACTTGTCGAGCCCAATCGACCACCGACGCCCCAGCAGGAGTCAAGCGAGTCCCTGACGGCGTGCGCTCCAGCAGCTGCAGTCCCATCTGCCGTTCGAGCTGGGCCATCCGCATGCTCACTGCTGGCTGGGACATGCCGTGGACCCGGCCGGCTTGGCCCAGGCTGCCGTACTCGGCGACAGTGAGGAGAAGGTCCAGGCTGGTCAGGTCGGGGGTGACCACGGGGAGCTTCACGCCGTACCTTACCGCCCTCATAAGCAACGGTTAGGGGCTCGCAAACCATCGCCGTCGAACGATCGAGCGGGGGATGACCTAAATCGGCCCGGAAGGGGAGGGCTCCCCTCAGGCGCCCCCCTTGCCAGGGGAGCCCTTCCCGTTGTTGGGGCGCCACCCCAAGCGCACCATGACGCCATGAACGCCACCAAGACCCTCGCCCTCGTCGCCTCGGCTGCCGCCGCCGCGGTCCTGGCGGCCGGGTGCGGCAGCTCCGGCTCCGGCCACTCCGCCGCCAAGCCGACCGTCCCGACCTCGGCTCCCGCGCCGCCGCCGCCGGCCGCGACCGTTCCCACCACTACCCCCCCGAAGATCACCCAGCCCGCCGCCTCGCCGGCCACCACTCCGCCGGCGCTGGTGGTATCGACACCGACGGTGCACGTCCGCGCCGACTGCGCCAAGCCGGGCTACGAACCGTCGGCCATCATGCTGGCCTGCGCCGACGGCAACACCGAGCTGATCAACATCTCGTGGTCCAGTTGGGGCGAGTATACGGCCGTCGGGACCGCCGACCTTCGGGAAAACGATTGTCGCCCCAGCTGTGCCGGCGGCACCTTCCACCAGTACGCCGGCCGGCTGACCCTCTCGGGCGTCAGGACGTCCCCGCTCGGGCCGCTGTTCAGCGTCGCCGTCTTCACCTTCGACGGCACCCCTCCCGTGTATACCTCGCCGACCTGGACCTGGCCCCTGTCGGTCCCCGACACCATCCACAACCTGTTCATCAGCGATCAACAGAAGGCGCAACTCGTCACCGCCTTCGCCGCCGCCCAGCACCTGACGCCCAATGAGATCCAGGGCGTGGCGCCCGGCAGCGTCTACTACGCCGAGGATGTCACCACCGCTACCGACTGGGCGGTCGCGACCATCCTTCCCTCGCCGTGGTATCTCGGCCTCCCGTCCGAGTTGCAAACCAACTTCCAGGGTGGACCGTGGGTGTTCAGCCAGGTGAGCGGCGGGCCCTGGCAGTACATCATGGGCGTCGGGTCGGGGTGCCCGCTTGCGACCGACCTGCTGGCCGTATGGGGGAAGACCCCCGCCACCTGCCAGTTCCCGGCGGCGTGAACGCCCGGCCCGCCGCGACCACCGCCTACCGCCCGATGAGCTGCAGGTCCTCGCGGGTCAGCACGCCGGTGGTCAGCGACCACTCGGCCAAGTGATCCAGCGCCTCTTCCCCAACCAGGTTGGGGAAGCCGGCGTTGGTGAGCCGGGTCCGCAGGTGCTCGATCCGCTTGACCAGGGTGGTACGGGGCCAGCCCAGCATCGCCGCGGCGTCGGCGTAGCTGCGAGGGTGCGGATGGTACCGAGGGAACGGCTCCAGGTACCCGGAGAAGAGCGACACCAGGGCCAGGCGGTCCAGGGCGTTGATCATCACCTCGCCGGCGGCCGCGGTCGGCATCTCGTCGCCCTCGAACTGGGGCGCCTCGCCCGTGACCGACACCACGGACAGGTCGGCCTGCACATCGATGGCGTGCCGGCGCACCGACCCCTCCACCACCACCGTGAGCTTCCCGCCGAGGGCGATGCGGCGGCCCGGGACCACCAGACTGCGGATCCCGAGTTCGTCGACGACCGTCAACGTCCGCTTGCCACTGCGGTTCCACAGCCACCAGGCCCCGGACTCGTGCTGCACCGAGCCGGCCAGCCGGGAGATCCCCCGGTCCGACGAGTCGAGGCAGATGGTGCAGTTGGAGGAGCGGCCGAACGTCAGCACCTCGCCCGGGCCCAGTTGGTGCGGCTCCCCGTCGTGCACCACCACCGCCACGTCCCCACGCTCCTCGGCCCCGCCCACCGCCGCCCCGGAATCGACGCCGATCGTCGGGCCGGCGTAGGTGGCGTCCGCATCCACCAACTGCTCCCCCTCGGTCGCCACTCCAGCCTCCAGTGCCCGTTCCGGCGGTTCCTCCGCCCTGCCCGCGCCAGCCACGGCCGTACGGTAGCGATTCCGGCGTCGCGGCACACGCCGGATGCCCGATCGGTCGATTTCCTCCTCGACGGTCATGGCGACCCTTGCGGCGGCCGGCGCATCGTCCACAAGGGGGGACCGGCCGGCACCGGGCGGAGCTCCTCGACCACCTCGTAACCGAACCGACGGTAGTACGGCACGTTGTCCGGCTTCTGGGTCTCCAGATAGCAGTCGAGGCCGTCCTGGTCGGCCTGCTCCATGCCGGCCGCCTGGAGTCGAGTCCCGATGCCGCCGCGCTGCACGGACGGGTCGACCACCAGCAGGAGCAGGTACCACAAGGGATCCTTGGGGTGGACCCGCTCGAGGGCGAGCAGGTAGCGCAGCCCGTCCCAGAGGGCGCGCTGGCCGTAGGGTCATGGCCCGCCCGGCGCCGAGGATCTGGCGGACCTGGGCCACCGCGGCGGGTGGATAGCCGCCGGGCGGCACCCACGCCGCCACCCCCACCAAGCGGCCGTCGACTTGTCGGGCCCCGGTCACCTGGCCGGCGGCGCCCAGCGAGGCCAACATGGCTCGCCAGAACAGCGCCAGGGCCCGGGCCCGCCGCACGCCGCCCGGCTCCAGGTACTCGAAGAACGGGTCGTGGTAGAAGGCCCGGGCCGCCACCATGGCCGCCTGGTCCAGATCCCGACCCCGGGTCGAGAGCGCCACCAGGGAGGTCTCCGGGGCGCGCGGCATCTCCAAACGTTACGACGCAGCCCGCAATAGCATCGAGCCCGATGATCCAACCACGCGATTTCGGCAGCACCGGCCATCGCAGCACCCAGGTGATCTTCGGGGCCGCGGCCCTGGGGACGATGAGCCAGGACCGAGCCGACGGGGTCCTCGAGACCCTGCTCGAGTTCGGCGTCAACCACCTCGACACCGCGGCCGGCTACGGCGACTCCGAGCTGCGGATCGCGCCGTGGCTGGCCCGCCACCCGGACCGCTTTTTCCTGGCCACCAAGACCGGCGACCGGACCGGTCCGGACGCCCGGGCCAGCCTGGAACGGTCGCTGGAGCGGCTCGGCGTGGACCATGTCGATCTCATCCAGCTGCACAACCTGGTGGAGGAGGACGAGTGGGCCACCGCCTTCGGCCCGGGCGGGGCGGTCGAAGCGCTCGTCCGGGCCCGGGGTGAAGGGCTGACGCGCTTCATCGGGGTCACCGGCCACGGCCTGCGCATCGCCGGCATGCACCTGCGCAGCCTCGAGCGGTTCCCCTTCGATTCGGTGCTGCTGCCCTACAACTTCATCCTGTGGCAAAACCCCAGCTACCGGGCCGACGCCGAGCGGGTCTTCGACCTCTGCCAGGAACGCGGCGTGGCGGTGCAGACCATCAAGTCACTGGCCCGGCGGCGCTGGGAGGAAGGCGACGCCGGCCCGCACTTCAGCTGGTACCAGCCCATCGCCGACCCCGAACCGATCGGCCGCGCCGTCCGCTGGGTGCTGGCCCGGCCGGGCATCTTCCTCAACACGTCCAGCGACGCCCGCCTGCTCCGGTCCATCCTGGAAGCGGCCCGCGCGGTGGAGCCGGGTGCCACTCGCCCGTCCGACGCCGAGATGCAGGCCGACGTGGACGCCCTCGGGATCCAGCCCCTTTTCGACGGCGACACCCTCGAACGAATCTGAGGGAGCGCGGGGGCGCGCCCCGTCAGGTGACGTCGCCGGTGTGCCTCAGGTGACGTCGCCGATGTCCCTCAGGTGACGTCGCCGATGTCCCTCAGGTGACGTCGCCGATGTGCCTCAGGTGACGTCGCCGATGTGATGGATGCGGATGGTGTTGGTGGTACCGGGCTGGCCCGGCGGCGTCCCCGCCACGATCACCACCCGGTCACCGGCGTCGGCTCGACCGGACTGGCGCAGGGCCTCGTCGACCTGACGCACCATCTCGTCGGTGGTGGCCACCGTCGGGCCGATGAAGGTCTCCACCCCCCAGCTCAGGGCCAGCTGGCTGCGCACGACGGGCACCGGCGTGAAGGCCAGGATCGGCACCACCGCCCGATGCCGCGCCAGGCGCCGCGCCGTCGCCCCCGACTGCGTAAACGCCACCAGCGCCCGCGCCTCCACGTCGGCCGCCACCTTGATGGCAGCCGCGGCCAGGGCCGCGCTGTTCATACCCAGCGGGGCGGCGACAGACGGGAGGTGCCCGACCGCCTCCGTCTCGGCGGCCTCGATGATGCGCACCATGGTGGTGACGGCGTCGTGCGGATGGGCGCCGACGCTGGTCTCGGCGGAGAGCATGAGGGCGTCGGCGCCGTCGAAGACCGCGGTGGCCACGTCGGAGACCTCGGCCCGGGTGGGGCGGGCCTGGGTGATCATGGAGTCGAGCATCTGGGTGGCCACGATGACGGGTTTGCCCGCCTCCCGGCCCAGGTTGATCACCCGCTTCTGCACCAGCGGGACCAGCTCGAGGGGGGTCTCGACGCCCAGGTCGCCGCGAGCCAGCATGATGCCGTCGAAAGCGGCCACGATCTCCGCTAGGTGGGCGACAGCCTGGGGCTTCTCGATCTTGGCGATGACGCCGGCCGGCGAGTCGAACTCCCGAAGGACCTCGCGCACGGCCTCGGCGTCGTCCGCGGATCGGACAAACGACAGGGCGACCATGTCCACGCTCAGGCCCAAGGCGAAGCGCAGATCCGCCAGGTCCTTGTCGCTCAGGGCCGGCACCGAGATGTCCACCCCCGGCAGGGACAGCCCCTTGTGGTCGCTGACCGGACCGCCGATCACCACCCGGCAGGCCACCTCGGGCGCCTTGACCGCCGTCACCTCCAGCGCCAGCTTCCCGTCGTCCACCAGCAGCACATCGCCAGGATGGACATCGTCCGCCAGCCCGCCATACGTCGTCGACACCCGGTCGGCCGTCCCCGCCACCGGCTCGGTCGTGATGACCACCCGCTCCCCTGGCACCCACACGGCCCGGCCGTCCACGAACGTCCCGAGCCGGATCTTGGGTCCCTGCAGGTCCGCCAGGATGGCGACCGCGTGACCGGTCTCGTCACCGGCCCGGCGGACCCACTGGTAGTGGCGGGCGTGCTCGTCGTGGGTGCCGTGCGACAAGTTGAGCCGGGCCACGTCCATGCCGCACTCGATGAGCCGCCGCACCGACGCCAGGTCGGCCGTCGCCGGCCCCAACGTGCACACCACCTTGGCCCGCCGGCTCACCGCTCGACCCTACCGCTTGACTCTCCCGTTACAGGAGGGTGGATGCTGATTGAAACTGGAAAAAGGAGCAGATCCCATGAGCGTCACGTTCTTCTCGGTCAGTATCGATTGTGCCGACGCCGGCAAGCTGGCGGACTTCTGGGCCGGGGCCCTCGACCGGTCCGTCGACGAGGGCGGCAGCGGGGACTTCGCCGCCATCGGCATGGCGGCCGGCGGGGCGGAGGGCCCGGTCTGGATGTTCCATCGGGTGCCCGAGGCCAAGCAGGCCAAAAACCGGGTCCACGTGGATTTCCTGGCCGCCAACCTGGAGGAGGAGGTCCAGCGGGTCCTCACCCTCGGGGCCACCCACCTGGCGGATGTCGACGAAGGCGGCTTCCGGTGGGCCACCCTGGCCGACCCCGAAGGCAACGAGTTCGACATCGTCGCGGCCCCCCAATAGCGGGCGCGGGTGCTGCTTATCCGACGGGCACGGTCTCGGGTACCTCGACGGGGGGCACCTCGACCTCGGCCCCGAGGGTGGGCAGCACCCGGTCCAGCCAGGCCGGGATCCACCAGTTGGCCCGGCCCAGCAGCTGCATGACCGACGGCACCAGCACCATGCGGACGATGGTGGCGTCCACGAAGATGGCCGTCGCCAGCCCCAACCCGAACACGTCGAGCACCCGCAGCGGGTCGTTGATGACGAACGAGCCGAAGACGCAGACCATGATGGCCCCTGCGGCAGTGATCACCCGGGCGGTGGAGGCCAGACCGTCGGCCACCGCGATGGTGTTGACGTGGCGTTTGCGCCACTCCTCCCGGATGCGCGACAGCAGGAAGACCTCGTAGTCCATCGACAGCCCGAACACGATGGTGAACATCATCAGGGGGATCCACGGATCGATGGGCCCCTTGCGGCTGACGCCGAACAACGACGACAGCCACCCCCACTGGAACACCGCCACGATGACCCCGTAGGCCGCGCCCATGGACAACAGGTTCATGACGGCGGCCTTGATGGGGATGGCGATCGACCGGAACACCAGCATCAGCAGCACGAAGGCCAGCAGGATCACCAGCCCGATGACCAGCGGCAGCCGGTTGGAGAGGTAGTGGGAGGCGTCGACACCGGCCGCGGTCACCCCGCCGACGAGCACCGTCACCCCGCTCGTGCCGACGGCCGCGGGGATCACCACGCTGCGCAGATGCCGCACCAGCGAAGCGGTCTGGGCCGCCTGCGGTGACGTGGTCGGGTAGGCGATGATCACCGCCGCGTTGCCGGCCGGGTTGAACACCGCGGGCGCCACCGCGGCCACCCCCGGCACGCTCGCCAACCGGGTGTCCAGGGCCTGGACCGCGGCCTGCCCCCCGGCGGGGACGTCGGCGGCGATGACCAGCGGCCCGTTGAACCCGGGCCCGAACCCCTGGGCCAGGAGGTCGTAGGCCTGGCGGGTGGTCAGCTTGGTGGGGTCGTTGCCGGCGTCGGAGAAGGCCAGGCGCATCGAGAACAGCGGGACGGCCAGCACGACCAGCACGGCCAGGGCCGCGGTGCCGCACACCCAGGGCCGGCGTTGCACGGTGCGGCTCCACCGGTACCAGAAGCCGCTGCCCGCGGCGGGGGCGTGCACCACCAGACCAGGAATATGGAGCCGGTCGATGGTGTGCCCGACGAAGCCCAGCATGGCGGGCAGCAGGGTCAGGGCCGCGGCCAGCACCATCAGCACCGCGGCGATGGCCCCGACGGCCAGGCCGTCCATGAAGGGCAGGCCCACCACGAACAACCCCAGCAGGGAGATGATCACGGTGCCGCCGGCGAACAGCACCGCCCGCCCCGCGGTGCTCAACGCCACCACGGTCGCCTGACGCGGGTCGCGGCCCTCGGTCAGCCCCTGGCGGTAGCGGGTCACGATAAACAGGGCATAGTCGATGCCGACGCCGAGGCCGATCATGGCCATCAGCTCCGGCCCAAACGTCGGGACGGTGAGGCCGTGGCTGGCCAAGTCGACCAGGGCAAACCCGATCCCGACCCCGACCAGGGCGGTGATGACCGGCAGGCCCATGGCCACCACCGACCCGAAGGCGACCAGCATGATGATGATGGCGGCGGCGATGCCGATGCCCTCGCTGGACCCCGGCGAGGCGGACACCGTCGACTCGATGGGGTCACCGCCGAGCGCCACCTCGAATCCGGGGTGGGCGAAGCTGCGGGCGACGCGGACCACCTGCTTGGTCTGGGAGGTCTTCAGGTCGGGGGTCAATTTGTCGAACTGCACCACCGCGAAGGCGGTGTGACCGTCGGCGGACACCTGGCGCTCGGCCCCGGTGGCGAGCGGGCTGCGCACCCCGGTCACGCTGGGCAGCGGCCGCAGGGCGTCCACCAATCGGGTGATCTCGGCCGCGTTGGCCGGGTCTTTTATCAAGCCCGAGGTGTGGATGACCACGTTGGCGCTGTCGCCGGCCTGCGCCGGGAAGCGCTGGGCCAACAGATTCTGGGCCCGTTGCGACGCCGAGTTACCGGACGCGAAGTTGTCGCTGAAGGCGCTGCCGACCGCCCCCGACACCCCGATCACCGCCACCACCATGACGATCCATCCCAACAGGACCCACCGCCGGCGGTCGTAGCACCATCCCGCCAGCCGTCCCAACCCCGTCGGCTCGCGCCCAGTGTTCATCAGACGCGATGTCTAGCAAAGGCGACTGGCCGGCCTCCAGGGATTTTGTCCGGCGAATGTCGTCAGGGCGACGTCCCGACGGGGAGGCCCAACAGGCGTCGCAGCCGGGCCGTGTCGAAGGTGGCTGCGCCGGGTGGCGGTGTATGCCGATCGAACTCGTGCAGGAGCGCCAGCAGATCCTCCCGGCGGGTGGGGTCCGCGGCGGCCTGCCGCGGGCTCAGCCCGGAAAGCGCCGGGACCGGCTCGTCCACCCAACGCTCCTCCTGCTGGCGCATGAACGCGGCGAGGGCTTCCTCGGCGCCCGGCGGAACTCCGGCGCCGGTGACGGTCGGCTGACCTTCCATGTTGACGACGTCCGGCGGCCGGCGGGTGGCACCGAGAATCCACCCCAGGTCGATGCTGCTGGCGTGCGCATCGAGCGCGGTCATCAGGGGCTCCCTGAGATAGCCCGGGACCGGGACAATGCCGCCGATCACCTGCTGGCCCTGGCCATCGAAGACGGGGTGGGCGCATATCAGATTCCCGGTGGCGAGCTGGGCGGAACCGCGGCGCTCCCGCACCTCGGCGACGTCGCCCGTGCGGAGGTCCCGGAGGCTGAAGCCGTCGCCGGGCCGCACCTCGACCACCTCGTGCACTGATCGCTCGGTCAGCGCCCATTGGGCGACCAGGTTGGTCTCGTCGTCAGGGAGCAAGCCGCCGCGCTCGCGGAGGAAATCGTGAATGGCGCCGTCCGCGAAGAGCACCAGCGAGGCCGCCATGTCGAAGTCCACGCCGAATTCGATGTTGTCCCCGGCCGGCAAGCCGCCATGCAATTCGAGGGCGACGTCGAGGACATCGTCATCCCGCCCTGAGCGGTCGAGCCACCATCGCATCTTCTCCCACAGCCACCGGACCCGATCGGGGAGCGGGTGGTCGAGCGTGCTCCGTCCCCCCAGGCAGCAGTGTTTGTACTTGCGTCCCGAGCCGCACGGGCACGGCTCGTTGCGCCCGGTGTGACCCGTCGGCGACGTGGGCGTCGCATAGCGCCGCAGCAGACGCGTCCGATCCTCGTCAAGGTCCTCGTCCATCCGGTCGAGATACCGGACCGCCTGGGCCGCGTCGCCGCGGTCGCTGGCGTACCACGCCGCATCCTCCAGCACCTGGTCGTCGTGGGGGTCAGCCGCCAACGCCTCCGCTAGGCAACTCTCCGCCCGCCCCACCGCCCCGGCGCGGCCGGCGACGATCGACTCCGCCCACGCCATCGACGATGCCACTCGGCGGCCGGCCAGGCCCCGGGCCTGAGCCAGGAAGTCCATCGTCGCCTCGGGGTGCTCGGCGGTGGCATCGGCGAAGGCCTCGACGACGTCCGGGCTGGCGAGCAACCGGCCGACGTCTCGGGCGACATCGCGGTCGAGGGCGCCAAATCCTTGCACCCGACAGGCCCGGGCCAGCTCCGATACCAGCACCAGGGCGTGTCCCTGGTCAGCAGTCAGCGACCGGCGAACGGCCACCGAGGCCGTCTTCCGCAGCCGATCGAAGGTCTCCCAGTCCGTGCCGGCGGGAGCGGCGTAACCGCCTCGCGTCTCGAACCCGGCCTGCTCCAGCACCTGGCTGACCGGGGGCATGACTCCCGTGACCAGTGCCGGTGCGTCTACCGCCAATTGGCAAATCAACTCCAACGGCCTGAGCGGCATGCCGTCGCCCTCGCCAAAGCGCCGGAACCCGGCCGCCAGCTGGGCTCCGAGGGTGTCCGGTACTGGCACCTCGCCAGCGACGGGCACGACCTCGAGTTCGGCGTCCAGCCACTCGTCAGCTTCTGGGCCCAGCCGGACATCGTCTGAGGGGCCGACACCGGCCCGCAAGCGGAAACCGACCAGCTGGCCCCCGGCGGCGCCGCCCAGCCAGCCGGCAGGTCCCTCGATCCGGATGTCGCCGGCGAAGCCGCCCGGGTCGAGCTCCTCTGACAGGGTCGCCACCTGCCCCCCCGTCAAATGGACATGGTCATCGCCGCATACCATCGGTAGCACCAGGTCCAAGTCGACCCCGAACGGGATCGCCTCGTTGGCCGCCTCGTCGTCAGTCAACCGGTGGGTGAAGACCGTTGCGGCCAACAGCGCGGGCACCGAGGCCAGACGTTCGTCGGCGAGCAGCACCACCAGGGGATCCGACTTCACGTCGTCGATGTCGTCGTCATCGGCGTCGAAGCCCAGGGCCGCGAGGTGACGACCCAGTTCCTCCGCGGAAAGCGGCCCTTCCTCGACCAGCACCTCGACCGCGACGGCCGGCAGGTCGAGGTCGTAATCGTCGAGGTCGTCGTCGTCGAGGTCGAGCTCATCGAGCTGGTCGTCTCCGCCGAAATCCGGGAACAGCCGCCGGCGGCGATCTTCCTCAGCCATGGATGTGACGCTATCGCCAGTCGATGGAGCCGGACTACGACCACGCATCCGGTTGCTTATGACCGGCGGATCCCGCACGTGCAAGGCTGGGCTCCGGACTGCGTCATCGAGCCGTTCGACACCTACGGGAGGGAACATGATCGACCTGGGCCTGGATGGGAAGCGTGCCGTGGTCTGCGGCGCGGGATACATCCCCGAGCGGGCGGGGCACGGGCGCCGCAGCGCCCTGCGCCTGGCTGAGGCGGGCGCCACGGTCGCCTGCATCGACATCGACCAAGGCCGGGCGGAAGGTATCGTCGCGGAGATCGGCTCGGCCGGAGGTAAGGCGTTCCCGGTGATCGCCGACATGACCGAACCGGCCCAGGTCGAACGGGCCCTGGACGAGGCGATCGGCCACCTGGGTGGCGTCGACGTGTGCGTCGACATCATCGGCAAGGCCACGTGGGATCGGGCCGAGGATGTCGCGGACGAGGACTGGCGGTGGAACCTCGACAACAACCTCAGCCACGTCTTCTACCTCTATCGGGAAGCCGGCAAGCGGATGATCCGTCAAGGAACGGGCGGCGTCATCGTCGCCCTCGCTTCCGTAGACGGCATGGCCGCGGCCAGGTACCACGCGCCCTACGGCGCAGCCAAAGCGGGCGTGATCTCGCTGACCAAGACCTTCGCGGACGAGCTCGGCAGGCACGGCATCCGCGTCAACGCGGTCGCGCCCGGCAACGTGGGCAGCGGGAACGACGACCAACCCGAGGGCCAATACGCGGTTGACTCCATCAACCCGCTGGCCGCCCCCCGGGCCAAGGACATCGCCAACGCGGTCCTGTTCCTGTCTTCGGCGCTGGCGGAACGCATCACCGGGCAAACCCTGGTGGTGGACGGCGGCGCCACCATCCGCGCCCTATGGAACATGCCGCCCGAATCGATCGAGATGTACCGCGAGCACTATTAACGAGCCGCGAGGGTTGGCGGGCTCGCCACCGCCGTCATCGCCGATGACCGGTCAGTGCGTCGGCGGATCCTGTTCGCGCAGGTACTCCTCGAGCTGGGCCACCAAGGTGTCGGTGGATGGCAGCGGACCCAGCTGGTTGCCACTGTCAGCGGGCTGGGCGTCATCGAGGCGGCGCTCGAGCTCCCGGACATACCCCACCATCTCGTCGTCGGTCGCCACCGCTTCGTTGACCTGGCGCTCGTACGTCGCCGCCGCCTGCTGCAGGTCGCCGGTGGACACGGGCACATGGAGCACCTCGCCGAGGCGTTCGATGATGGCCAAAGTCGCCTTCGGCGAGGGGGTGCCGGGAATGTAGTGCGGGACCTGGGCCATGATCGATCCGGCGGGGATGGCGACCTTGGCGAAGGCGTCCTGGAGCACCCCCACGATGCCGGTCGGGCCCTGGTACTGCGGCCGCTGCAAGCCCAGCTGATCGGCGAGGCCGGGATCCGCACTGGAGATCCGAACGGGGGCGGGTCGGGTGTGGACGACCTGGCCGAGCATGGCGCCGACAGTGAAGACCGATTGCACCTGCAGCTCGGTGGCGACGGCCGTCACGCACTCGGAGAAGGCCTTCCACTTCAAGTGCGGCTCGGTGCCGATCATGATGATCACGTCGGGACCGGCGCCGTTCGAGGCGGCGAGGAAGCGATTGATCGGCCAGACGATGGCGCGGGACAGGTCATCGCCCAGCACGACTTGGGGTCGCCGCTGGGTGAAGTCGTAGAAATCCTCGGCTTCGATCTCGGCGAACTGGCGGGCCCCCCACTGCCGGGAGAGATAGGTGGCGGCCCCGGTCGCCGCCCCGCCGGCGTCGGTCCATCCGTCGAAGGCCGCGATCATCACCGGCTGGTGTAACTCCGGCCGGCTCTCCCAGCGCAGTGCGCTCACGACGACACCGTATCCCGAATCGGGTCGCTGGGGTCCGTCGCTACGCCGCGGCAGACTGGCCCGATGGACCGCGACCCGTTCCCGCCGGGGTTCTTCGAGCCGGCCGACCGGTCCCCCGACCCGGTGTTCTACTCCTGGCCCCGGCTGGTCACCCACATCGACGAGCAGGCCATCGCCGCCGTCGGTGCTCTGTACGACGAGCTCGGGATCGCCGGGGACGTGCTGGACCTGATGGGTTCCTGGGTCTCGCATTTCCGCACCCCGCCCGATCGTCTGACCGTCCTCGGGATGAACGCCGATGAGCTGGATGCCAACCCCGCGGCCGCCGACACTGTCGTGCACGACCTCAACGCCGAGCCCCGCCTGCCGTTCCCGGATGCGTCATTCGACGCCGCGGTGTGCTGCGTTTCGGTCGACTACCTCACCCGGCCGGTGGAGGTGTTCACCGAGGTGGCCCGGGTGGTCCGTCCGGGCGGCCGGTTCGTCTGCACCTTCTCCAATCGTTGCTTTCCCACCAAGGCCATTCGGGGCTGGCTGTACGCCGGGGACGAGGAGCATGGTGAGATCGTCGCCCGGTACTTTCGTCTCGCCGGCGGCTGGGACGAACCGCGGGTGGAGCGGCGTACCGCCCCGTTGCACCCGGGTGACCCGCTGTTCGCGGTGTGGGCTGCCCGCGGCCGGGAACAACTGCGTTGACCGGTACGTTGACCATTTGCTGACTATTTGCGTGGAGAGGAGTAGTGCGGTTGCAGTGTCGGAGTTGCGGCGATCCGGTTGATCCCCAACGGGTGGAGTTGGGGTACGACTATTGCCTCAAGGAGGAGTGCCAGCGGCGTTGCATGAAGCGGGTCCTGCTGGCTTCGGTCGCGGTCAACAAGGCGGCCGACTACTACACCAAGGCCGAGGAGACGGTGCCCCCCCGGCCGCCGGTCCGCGCCACGCCGACTTCCATCGACGCCGACGACGGCCCCTCCGTTCGACGGCGACGGCCTCGTCGCAGCCGCGAGCCCCGACCCACTACCGCCCTGGATCGGCTCCGCCGGGCGGAGGCCGAGCTCGATTCGGCGTTGGCGCGCAGCTCCGAACGGTTCGATCGTGGGGAGGTCACGGCCCGGGAGATGGACCGTGAGCGCGACCAGCTGATCCAGGCCTTCAACCAGCGGGTGATGAGCGAGAACATCCGCTACCGGTCGATGCTGCGGAGCCGTTCGCACCGAGCCGGCTGAGGCGGCCCGGGGCCAGCTATAGCTAACGACCCATGGGCCGGTCGACGCTGGTCTTCAGAATTTTCAGCGCCTCCTTGATGAGGGCGTTGCGGTCCCCCCCGACGACGAGCCACCGTTCCGTCGCCACCTTCATGACGCTGATGGTCGCGGCCGCGATCACGTCGGGGCGCATGTCGTGGGCCCGGTCAACCCCCATGTGGTCGGCCAGGATCTCACTCAGGAGGGATTCGGTCCGGGCTTGCATGGCGCCTCGCTGAATGAGCGCCAGCGACGGATGGGCTGCGGTGATGCGCATCCAGTCGAACAGTTCGCGGTCGGCGTCCTCGGCCAGCGTGTCGAGGATCTGCAGCAGGGCGTCGAGGGCGGACTGTCCCGGCAGTCGAGCCGCGAAGACCCGGGCGTAGTGGTCGAGCATCCGTTCGCTGGCCACCACCACCACGTCGTCCTTGGCCGCAAAGTACCGGTAGAAGGTCCGCGTCGAGACGCCTGCTTCCTTCGCGATGTCCTCGACGGTTACCTGTTGATAGCCAAGATCGGCGAACAGCCGGCGCGCCGCGGCGATGAGTTCGTCCTCCACCAGGCGCCGCCTGGCCCGGTTCGCCCGCTGCAGCGCCGTCACCTGGACGGTTTGGCCCGGTTCCTCGCCATCCTGGCCGTTCCCAGCCATCAGGTCACGACGATGCGAGCCGCAGCCAGGTTCTGGATCCGGCGGAACTCCGCGTCCACGTTGCCTTCCCGTTGCGACACCACCCGAGCGGTGGCGAAGTAGGTACCGGGTTGGGAATAGGCGTGGCGGGTCTTGAGGATGACGGCCCGATCGCTCCCGTCGACCTCGTGACGGAACGGGAAGGTGCCCTGACCGTCGAAGTCCCACTCGACGGAGATGATCGTCCCGGCGTTGGGTGGCACCTCGGCCGTGACCGCCAGGTCCACGTCATCTCCCGTCGCGACCGCGGTACAGACCGCACCGTTGGCCCGCACCTCCACCACCGGTTGGATCCCTCCCCGGTCGGATGCAGCAGCCGGAAGTACCACCCGGCCGTCGACATATTCGAACGTGGTGCCTGCGGGCGGCACTCCTTGTTCGACCCATTGGATCAGATCCGCCAGGCCCTGCTCGATGACGGGGAAATAGTCGACCAGCCAGGTGGAGGTCGCTCGTCGCGGCGAACTCGGGAGAAAGGTGGGCGGGATGTGCTCCGCGTTCTCCGTCCATTGCAGGCGGAATTTCTCCGCCGCACCCGCGGCACCCTGCGCCCCCATCACGGCGCCGCGGTAGACGATCCCCTGCGACGGCCAGAGGGAGGAGTCGTGGGTGTGGTGGATCCACAACAGCTTGCCGGCGTAGTGACCGGTGTAGGAGACGCCCATCAGCGGCGACATGAGCGGGACCGGGTGCTGCTGGTAAATGGGCATCCCGTCGACGCGCAGCGAATCGAACTGGGCGTCCTCCATGACGTGGTGGCGGTGGAAGTAGCAGAAGGCCAAGAACTTCCGGTTATCGACATGGATCCGGTCGCCGACCTTCACTCCTCGGAAGCGCTGCAGGTTGGCCTCGCCATGACCGTCGCCGGCGAACAGCACCCCGGCCGTGCTGACCGCATACAGCTGCCGGCCGGCCGCGTCGCCGCTCTCCATGCGCAGGCCGGCGCCGAGGCGGTACCCCTCCAGTGCGCCCTCCACCTCGATGGCGAAGGCCAGGTCGGTCCCGGCCTGGGGCGCCATGAGCCCCGCCATCACCTTCATCATCAGGTATTCGGGCCCATCGAACGCAGGGTCCGAGAGAAGGTCGGCGATCGTCACCACCCTGCTGACGGTCGTCGTCACGTCGATGATGTCGGCCTCCACCGCGGACGGGAGATCGTGACCGATGTAGCCGGGTTTGGTCCAGAAGTCCTCGAAATACGACGGGTCCTGGGCGACGAGCAGATCGGCGATCGACGTCCATAGCCAGATCTGACCCATCGGCTGAGCGATCATGAACTCGTCGCCGCGCGGGAATCCCTGCCGGTAGAGACTGGCGAGCTCCTCCCGTTCATGGGTGCTGAGACCCTCGAAGGGGTTGCCGCTCCCACCGGGCTGCATGGCGTCGATGAGCCGTTCCATGGTCTCGCCATGGCGCAGCAGCCGCTGCACATTGAACATGCACGCGAAGCTCATGACCTGGGCGCCCTTGATGCACTCCGTCGCCGGAAACGGCGCCACATCGCCCCCGCCCATGAAGGGCAGGGCCCCGTCGAAGACGTCGGGGGCGTTCTCCAACAGAAGCGGCGAGCGACGCCCACCGCCACTGCCACCGAACACATAGGAATGATGGGGCGCGGAGCCGTACACCTCGGCCGCGACGTGCTTGGAGAGCCTGGCCCCTTCGGCCGCGGCCCGCCACCCGTACAACGTCGGGTCGTCGCCGCCCTTCGGGTCGATGTCGTCGCCGATGTGACCCATGTTGGTTTCGACCATGTAGCCCCCGAGCCGGGCCGTCATCACCAGCCCGCCCAGGGCCGCGCCCAGCGCGGTATCGAAGAAGTCCTCATGGCCGGCGTGGGCCCCCTCCATCGGCATGATCATCCGCCCCTGCCACTCTTCCGCGGGCGGAAAGTAGAAGGTGAAGCGCGTGTCACAGCCCTCGAAACCACCATGCACCCGGCGGTGCGGGTGCGGCTCCTCACGCCATTCGTCGACGTCCAGATACGGATCGCCGAAAAAGGCGTCCGTGACCACATAGCCGCTCAGGTCCAACATCTGTTTGTCCCCCTTCGACGCGGGATGGCCCGGTCATCACAATCTGCCACTGATGGCACAATCTGCCAAGCCCGCGGCGGTGGTGTCAAGTCCCGGCCGGCCGGTGGGCGGAGGGCAGCTGGCATGATGACGGCGTGGTGAAGGGCCCCGCGGTCGTGGTGGTGGGGTCGATCAACGAGGACGTCGTCCTGCGCCTGGCCCGTCCGGTACATTCCGGCGAAACGGTGACGGCGGTCGCGGTGGAGCGCGGACCCGGCGGAAAGGGGGCCAACCAGGCGGTGGCGGCGGCCCGCGCCGGGGCGGCCGTGACCATGATCGGTCGCGTCGGCGACGACCCGGCCGGCGGCCGCATGCTGGACGCCCTCGGGCAGGAGGGCGTGGCCACCGGAGCGGTGCGCCGCCTTCCGGGGGTGGCGACCGGCGCCGCCTACATCACCGTGACCCCGAACGGCGAGAGCACCATCGTCCTCGATCCGGGCGCCAATGCCCGGCTCCGAGCAGACGACATCAAGGCCGAGGGCGAGACGCTGGCGAGGACTGCGGTGTTGGTCGCCCAACTGGAAGTGCCCCTCGACGCGGTGGTCGCCGCGGTAGGCCTCGCCACCGCCAGCGGGGTCCGGGCAGTGGTGAGCCTGACGCCCGTCCAGCCCGTTCCTGACCAGCTGCTGGCCGGACTCGATCCGCTACTCGTCAACGAACACGAGGCGGCGTCCTTTCTCCGCGACCCGGACGTCGGCCACCACCCGGAAGCGGCCGCACGACAGCTCCTCGAACGCGGCCCGCGCTCGGCGGTGATCACCCTCGGGGCCCGGGGCGCGGCGATCGCGGACCGTTCGGGGACCCGCCTCGTGCCCGCCTTCCCGGTCGCAGAGGTGGTGGATACCACCGGGGCGGGCGACGCCTTCGCCGGGGCCCTGGCCGCCGCGCTCGCCGGCGGCCACGACCTGGATCAGGCGGTGCAAGCCGGTTTGGGCGCCGCCGCCGAGGTCATCGGCCGGGCCGGCGCCCGTTGAGCTCGCCTCAGCTCGGAGTTTCGCCCTGGCCGCGGATCCCAAAGAGCAAAAGGGCGATGCCGGGCACGATGGTGGCCACGACGACAAGGGCGGAGACGTCCTTCAGGATCACGCCACCAACAATCCCGGCCACCATGAGCAGCACACCGAGCAGCCCCGCGCCGCGGTAGACAACAGCGGGCTGCTTCGGGGTCCGGGGCGGATTCACGGGTCCACTATGGCATTTTTCCCGTCGAGCCCGGCTGGCGACGGCGCGGGCCGCGCGGGCGGAGCCCATTGCCAGCCGACGGGCCGGAACGTAGTGTCTGGGTCGGGCAGCTGTTTGTTCTGAGGGAGGCACAACATGGTCAACATCACGGCAGATGCTGTCGGCGCGCTGCGCACCGCCGTCAGCGGTGTGGTCTCGCAGGCCGGCGAAGCCGGTTACGACGACGCGGTCGACATCTGGAACCGGGCGATCGACCGGCGGCCGGCGGTCGTGGCCAGTTGCACGAGCAGCCGCGACGTGGCCGCGGCGCTGGCGTTCGCCCAGCAGCAGGGGCTGGAAGTGTCGGTCCGCGGTGGCGGCCACAACTACGCCGGCTTCGCCCTCTGCGACGACGGTCTCATGATCGATCTGACGCCGATGAAGGCCGTCAGCGTCGACGCTGAAGCCCAGCGGGCGAAATGCGGGGGCGGCACGACCTGGGGCGAGTTCGACGCCGCCACCCAGGCGCACGGCCTGGCCGTGCCCGGCGGCTTCATCAGTCGCACGGGAGTAGCCGGCCTGACCCTCGGCGGCGGCTTCGGTTGGCTCACTCGACTGGCCGGGCTGTCCTCGGACAACCTGGTGGGCGCCGAGGTGGTCGTCGCCGACGGCCGGGTGCTGCACGCCTCCGAGACGGACAACCCGGATCTGCTGTGGGCCCTGCGGGGCGGGGGCGGCAACTTCGGGGTGGTCACCGAGTTCGAGTTCCAACTCCACCAAGTGGGGCCGATGCTGCAGTTGGGGCTGTTCTTGTTCAGCCCCGACCAAGGGGGCGAGATGTTCCGGTTCGCCCGCGACTATGTCGAGGATCTCCCGGATGATTGCGGGGTGTTCATGGCCGGGCTCAGCGCGCCCCCGGAGCCGTTCGTCCCCGCCGAGCTGCACCTGACGCCGGCCTTCGCGCTGGTGGTGGTCGGCTTCGGCGACCAGGGCGACCACGCCCGACTCATCCAACCGATCCAGCAATCCCTCAAGCCCCTGGTGGAGATGATCACGCCCATCCCCTACGTCGGTCTGCAACAGATGTTCGACCCATCCGCACCCTGGGGCATGCACAACTACGAGAAGGCCGTCTACCTCTCCGAGCTCACTGACGGCGCCATCGACACCATCCTCGAGCACCAGGCCAAGAAAGTGTCGCCGCTGTCGTTCGTCCCCATCTTTGCGCTGGGCGGCGCCTACCGGCGGGCGGACTCCGACGCCACCGCGTTCGGCGGCCGGCGGGATGTCGGCTACCTCGTCAACATCTCCGGGACGGCCATGTCGGCTGACGACTACGACGCCGAGCGGGCCTGGTCACGGACCTACTGGTCGGCGCTGGTCGAGCACGCGGTCGGAGTCGGCGGCTACGTCAACTTCATGACCGAATACGACGAGGACCGCATCCGCAGCTCGTACGGACCCAAGTACGAGCGGCTCCAACGGATCAAGGCCGACTATGACCCGAACAATGTGTTTCACCTGAACGCCAACATCCCGCCGCTGTCGTAGCCGGACCTACGCCGAGGGACAGCGAGCCAGGACCTCGGAATGGAGGACGGCGAAGAACCCGTCCGGCGCCTCCGCCCAGCGTTGCCACCCGGCCGCGATGCGGCCCAGCTCCTCTTGGTCCGCCAGGCCGTAGGCCAGGGCTTGCTCGGCGAGCCCTGAGCGCTCGACGCGCGTCGCCCAGGTCGCGCCCCACCAGGCTCGACTGTCGGGGTCGGCGAACGTCCACGTCGAGCTGCTGGCCACCGCGTCGACGAAGCCGGCGCGCTGCACCCAGCCCAACAGGTACCGGCCGGCGTCGGCCTGGCCGCCGTTCCGGGCCGTCACCTGGTGGTAGAGGGCCAACCACCGCTCGAGCTCGGCGTTATCGGGCGCCCACACGAAGGCGCCGTAGTCGGCATCACGCACGGCGAGTAGTCCACCTGGCTTGAGGACCCGGCGCAGCTCACCCAGGGCCGCCACCGGATCCCGGAGGTGTTGGAGCACCTGGTGGGCGTGGACCACGTCATACGAGGCGTCGGCCACGTCGAGGTCGTAGACATCGCCCCACCTGAAGCTGACGTTCGGCACCCCCCGCTGCCGGCCCAACGCGTCGGCTTGGGCCACCACTTCGCGGACGGCGTCGATGCCGAGCACTCGACCCGGCGCCACCAGCCCCGCCAAGTCGAGGGTGATCGTCCCCGGGCCGCAGCCGACGTCGAGCACGTCAAGACCCGGCCGGAGATCGCCCAGGAGGTAGGCGGCCGAGTTCGCGGCCGTCCGGCGGGCGTGGCTGCTCAGCACGGACTCGTGGTGTCCGTGGGTGTACGTCTCGCTCACCGGCGGGTCCGGTGCGGGCGGGTCCGGTGCGGGCGGGTCCGGCGTGAGAGCCGTTCGGCGGCGCCGACATTGGCGCTGCCGAGCAGGGCGAGCAGCACCATGAGGAGGATGACCACCACCTCCACGGTCACGCTGACCCCGGTGGCGTAGGCGGTGCGACGGATGTGGGCGGACACGGGGAGGCCCCGGGCGTGCGCCCGTAGATAGCGGAGCACCTGGAACAGGCCCCAGCCGATCACCACGGCGTTGGCGGCACCGACCACCCCCAGAAACCCCTGGGCCAGCCGATGGCGGCCTGGGGCGGGCGGCCCGATCGGCCGGGTCCACGCCAGCACCGCGCCGACCGCGGTCACCGCGGCGAAGGCCAGAAAGGCGGCGCCGACCGCGTCGCTGGGCCGGTGCCAGCCGGCCGTTTCCACCTGGGCGGCCGTGATCCATCCGTAGGCGCCGGCCACCACCACCGCGACCCCACGCCATTTCGGCGGGGTCACCAGCACCAGCGCCATGGCGGACGCCACCGCGGTGGCGGTGTGACCACTGGGGAAGGTGTTGGCGCCGGATCCGGCGGCGGTGAGCGCTGGCCGAGTGAAGACGTAGTACTTGAGGACGTCGGTGCCGACGACCGCGATGCCCGCCGCGAACGCCGCGCCCAGGCCCAGCAGCACCCGCCGGCGGAGCACCCCGATGGCCACCAGGACCAGCAGCACCGCGGCGAAGGAGTCGCCGGTGATGCGCCGGAGCTGCGCACTGCTGCTCGAGGTCACGCTGGGCACCTGGTCGCGGGCGCCCTCGAAGGCGGCGTTGTCAAAGCGTTGTCCGAGCGAGGTGCGCAGCATCACCAGATAGCAGAGGACGAGGCCCACCACGGCCACGGCGGACGCCACCGCCAAGCGGCGGGCCAGGACCGGACCGGTATCCGGGTCAACTTCAGGCGCGGGGCCGGCGTCGGCAAGGGCAGCCATCGCCTCCGACGGTACTCAGCGTTTAGCGGTGGCTCAGCACCCGGCCGAGTTGCTTGGGCGTCATCGGGGGCCGAAGGGGTGATTGGCGGCCGGACCGGAGGGCGTCGAGGGCAAGGTCCAGAAAGCGATGCGAGGTGCCCGGGGCCTCGGTGTCGCACAGGTCGGCCAGGGTCCGGACCGACATCAACGTCACCACCAGGTCGGTGGGCACGATGTCGTCACGGACAGTGCCGGCCTGCTGGCTGGCGGCCAGGATCTGCCCGATCAAGGGCAGCGAGCGCGGCGAGGGCGGTGTCGGCCCGCGGCTCGCTCCACGGCCGCCTCGACGTGGCGGCCCGCCAGCAGCTGGGGGTGGCCACGCAGCGCCGGACGAACTCGAAGACCGCCTCGCCCGCGTCCACCTCCGCCAGCACCTCGACGGCGATCTGGTGGGTGCGTTCGGTGGCGGCGTCCACCACCGCCGCGAACAGGTCGGCCTTGTTGGGGAACCGCCGGTACAGGGTCCCGATGCCGACTTCGGCCCGGGAGGCGATCTGCTCCATCGACGCTTCGTACCCGTGCTCGGCGAAGACTTCCCGGGCCGCCACCACGATGCGGGCCAGGTTGAGCTCGGCGTCGCGGCGCAGCGGCCGGTCCTCGGCCGGCGAGGGTGGCCGGGCCTTCACGCTCGCCGGGGCCATCTCAGTCCTCCGCCCCACGGGCGATGGCTCCCACCACGACCTCGGCCTCGGCGGTCAGCGCCGGATGCGAGTAGCGGCGCGCCATCACGGCGCGATGCCGGGTCGGAATCATGAGGGCGGCCATGGACGCGACCACCATAGCGGCGCCGCACACGCCGAACGCCAGCACGTAGCCGTGCTCCCGGGGGTAGCCGTTGACCAGCGAGCCGCTCACGATGAGGCTGGTCGCGACCGAAGCACCGAGGGCGGAGCCGATGCTGCGGATGTTGGTGTTCATGCCCGTGGCCACGCCCGTCTGGCTGGCCGGGACGGCCTCGATGACCAGGTTCGACATGGAGGCGTACCCGAAGGCCACGCCGATGCCCAGAAGCCCGGCGGCCACGTAGATATTCCAGGATTGGCTGTGGGCCAGGGTCAGCAGCCCGTAGCCCGAGGCCGCGATCAGGGCGCCCATGATCAGGATCGGCTTGGAGCCGATCGCCGCGCTGAGGCGCCCGGTCAGGGGTGCCACCACCAGCATGGCCACCGCGAAGGGCAACAGGTACACCCCGGACTGGGTGACCGAGGCGCCGAAGCCGTAGCCCACGTCCGCGGGCGTCTGGGCGAACTGCGGGACGGTGAGAAACATGGCGAACATTCCCGATCCGAACAGCAGGGCGGCCAGATTGGTGCTCCACACTGCGGGAATCCGCATCATCTTCATGTCGACCATCGGCGACGTCGACCGGGACTCGGACCGGATCCAGAGCAGGACCAGGACGGCGGTGGCGCCGAACAGACCCAGCACCGAACCGCTCTTCCAGCCCCACGTGGGACCGTAGGACACCGCGAGCAGCCCGGTGACCAGCCAGGCCGACATCAGCCCGGCGCCGATCCAGTTGACGCGCCCTGGCGAGCGGACCGGGGACTCGGGCACGAACTTGAAGGTGGCCACGGTGGCAGCCAGCGACAGGACCAGGGGGATCCAGAACAGCCAGTGGTACGACAGGGTGTCGATGATCGGCCCGGCGAGCACGATGCCCGCGCCCACCCCGACCCCGAGGATGGCCGACAGCACCCCGATAGCCCCGGCCACCTTCTGGGGGGGGAACTCGTCGCGGATGATCCCGAAGGCCAGGGGAAAGATCGCCCCACCCGCGCCCTGCACGATTCGACCGGCCAGTACCAGCGG
Organism: uncultured Acidimicrobiaceae bacterium; assembly: GCA_963702305.1. Classification (GTDB taxonomy): domain Bacteria; phylum Actinomycetota; class Acidimicrobiia; order Acidimicrobiales; family Palsa-688; genus PALSA-693. Next base: position 30,647 of record CAVPBX010000004.1, read on the forward strand.
GAAGGTGGTGGCCAAGGCGCTGATGAGGGTGCCGGCCGAGAGGGCGAGCAGCACGATGACGATCATCTTTTCCTTGCCGATCATGTCGCCGAACCGACCGAGGATCGGGGTGGCGATCGCCGCACTCAGCAGGTAGCCGGTCAGGAGCCAGGTGGCACCGTTGGCGGTGGTGTGCAGCGTGCGCTCGAGCAGCGGGATGGCGGGAATGATGAGCGACTGGAGGAGGCTGAAGGCCAGCGCGGCCGTGGCCAGCACGGCAAACGTGGCGCCATAGTGAATGCGCTTCTCCATGCTCTCCTCGCCTCTGCCGTTCCGGAACCAGTGCTTCCGCTTTCGCGACTCTACCACCCATCCGGAACGTTTGATTCCACATCCGCCGAGGGCCGCGGGGCCGTGCCAGCCGAACTTGGCGGGCATCCGGGCAATCTCTCGAGCCGTCCGGGACGTAGTGCTGGGGGACGGTGCCGAGGGGTCCGTCGCGAGAGGAGCTGCTCATGAAACGCGCCCTGATGTCGACCATCGCCACCGCCACCCTGGTCGCCGCGGCCGCGGCCAGTCCCGTCGGCGCCCAACTGGCCGGCGCCACCAGAAGCGGAGCTCCGACGGCAGAAAACGAGTTTCACCAGACCAACCTGGTGTCGAACCGCAGCGACCAGGGCGCCCAGTTCCAGGACAAGAACCTTCTGAACCCGTGGGGCCTGGCGCTGAGCCCGACCAGCCCGCTCTGGGTGTCGGACAACAACGCCGGAGTGGCGACCTTGTACAACATCAACGTCGGGGGTACGACCGTGGCCAAAGTGCCCCTGACGGTGGCCGTCCCCGGAGGCCGGGCCGCTACCAGCGACGGATCCAGCCCGACCGGTCAGGTGTTCAATCCCACCCCGGGCTTCGTGGTTACTTCGCCGACTGGCAGTGGACCCGCCCCGTTTATCTTCGCGTCCGAGTCGGGTCAGATCACGGCCTGGAACCCGGTCGCCGACCCCATCACGGCGGGCATGTCGACCGGACAGGTGGAGTTCAGCTCACCCACGGCGGTGTACAAGGGACTGACCCTGGCGACCGGAGGCGAGGGGACGTTCCTGTATGCCAGCAACTTCCATGACGGACGCGTCGACGTGTTCAACAACCAGTTCCAGCCGATGCAGCTGGCCGGTGACTTCAGCGACCCGTCGCTGCCGGATGGCTATGCCCCGTTCGGCATCCAGGCGCTCCACGACCTGATCTACGTCAGCTACGCCAAGCAGAACTCCCTGCAGCACGACGACGTGGCCGGACCCGGACATGGGTTCGTCGACGTCTACACCCTGGACGGCTTCCTGGTGAAGCGGCTCGACTCCCGCGGGACCCTGAACTCGCCTTGGGCCATGGCCATCGCGCCGGCCGGTTTCGGACCGTTCGCGGGCATGCTGCTGGTGGGCAACTTCGGGGATGGTCGGATCAACGTCTTCGATCCGTTCTCCTCGCACCGATTCCTGGGTCAGCTGGCTGACGAGCACCACCGGGCCATCACCATCGACGACCTGTGGGGACTGCACGTCGGCACCGCCTCGACCGGAGGCACCCACACCCTGCTCTTCAGTGCCGGCATCAACGACGAGCACGACGGACTCCTCGGGTCCATCAACAGCGCCCCCTAAGCGCGGCTGCACCGCCGGCAGCCACAGGGGCTGGGATCGCCGACCGCGATCCCAGCCCCGCGCCACCCCCTCGAGGTAGGTGTTACCCCGCCAACATGGATTCGAGCGCGGCCCGCAACGCCAGATACTGCTCCTGGTCCACCCCGCCCTGGGCGTGCATCGTCTCGAGCCCCTCCAACGCAGTGTGAACCTGGGCCGGCGTCCACCGGTGCGAGAGGTCGACCCCGCCGGACAGCCGGGTCACCAGTTGGTTGATGCGTTCGTACGCCTGGGTGACCTGAATGGCGCTGACCGTGCCGAGGCCCGGAATGGGGATGGCGCCGGCGGCCGCTGGGCCGACCCCTGAGTTCGCATACGGCTTCTCGGCCCCGACCAGCGGGGTGATGTTGAACACGAATGGGGCTTCACCTGGCCGGGCGGCCACGGTCTGGGGGGCGGCCAACGGCGGCGGGGGCGGCGGGTGTGACGGCGACCCGAATGGCGGTGTGGACACCAGCGGCGGAGGGGGCGCGGTCTGCCCGCCGGCAGGGCCGGGGCTCGGGCTGCCGAGGAAGGCGTTCAGGACCCGGAGACTCTCCTCCCGGCCCGGCGGGCCGGCGTAGCCCGACCCGGCGGCGTCGTCTGGCGCGCTGCGGCTCTTCTTCCGTCCCAACATCGGGCTCTCCCTTCCCGGCGTTTCCCGCCGATCCTAAGGTCGAGCGCCCGTCGCCCGGGCAGGGATTGCCCGATCGGCCGAGACCTACCGCTCGACCCCGCCGCGACGCCCCCGGCGCCATCCCATCGCCTCCAAGTGGGCGGCCACCCGGCGATAACGACCCACCGGTATCAGGTGCACCCCGTCAAACGCACCGCTCTCCTCGATGGCGGTCATCAGCTCGCCCGCCCGGTGGATCCCGGCGTCCCGATCGGCCTCCAGGGCGAGGAGCAGGTCGTCCGGTATCTCGATCTGGCTGGTGGCCTCGGCGACGGTCTTCGCCATCGCCGGCCCGGCGACGACCAGCACACCGGCGAACACCTTCCCGGCGAACTCCGTCTGGTCCCGCCATCGCAACAACCCGCCCACGTCGAAGCCCGCCTGCACGAACAGGAAGTCAGCCTCCTGCTTCCACGCCGGCAACGACCCCAGCCTGCTGGTCACCCCCACCCGGAACCCCCCGTGACCGGCGAAGGTGGTCGACGAACCGAACGTCCTGACCTCCTCGAGCATGGCTCGCACGTTGAGGTCGTTGGACCGCCCGCCGGACTCAGGCTCGTCGCCGAAGACGCATAGGAGTTCGTCCACCCCGTAGGCCGCGGCGGTAAGGAGGTCGCGGCGGAATCCCAGCCGGTTGCGGTCCCGGCTGTTGCAGCAGGCGATGGCCCTCACCCCCATGCTGGCCACCTCGTGGGCGACCGCCAGGCTGGACACCGTGGCCCGGCCCAAGTGGTTGTCCGGGATCAGGAAGGCGTCGGTCACCGGCGCCAGCACCCCTACCTGGTGGCGCACCGACGTCAGGTCGGGCCGGGTGGCCGGCTCGATCTCGGAAACCACCTCGAAGGCAGATGGCGGCATGCCCAACAGTACCGACGGCCGCTTGCATCTCCCTGGCTCAAGTGCGAAAGTTAATGAAAAGATATGAAACTTGTGCAATGGAGGTCCCAGTGACGGCGAGCCCGATTGCGGTCAACATCGATGGCGTCTCGGCGGCGGGCGCCCTAGTGCTCACGGAATCGCAGGTGGTCACCCGCCTGGCCGAGTCGGCTGCGGTGACGACGTCCTCGGGCTGCGCCGGCGTGGATAGCGCCCTCGCCGAGTTTGTCGGCGCCTGGGCGGCGCAACTGGCTGGGCTCGGCGCGTTGAGCACGGCGCTCGGGGTGGCACTCGCCGGCGCCGCGGACAGCTACGCCGCCACCGAACGAGCGATCGCCACTGGCTACGGATGATCCCGACCGATCCCCTGGAGAGTCTCCCGCTCCCACCGGGCGACCCGGGCGCGCTCGCGGACGAGGCCCGGCAAATGGCCGACTGGTCAGTTGCGCTGGGCGACTGCGGTGATCACCAGGAGCGGGCGGTGGCCGCCATCGCCGGCTCGACCTGGAAAGGCCTCGGCGCGGCATCAGCCCGAGGGGGTGCCCACCAGGTCATCGGCGGCTACCGACAGGCCGGGCATGCTCTGACCCGGGCCGGGGCGTTGTTGCAGGGCTGCGCGCAGGACTGGGACGGCGCCCGGTCCCGATACGCGCAGGCCCGGATGGTGGCCGACGAGGCCCTCTACGACGAGGCCCGCCACGCCATGGCGTCGCCCAGCTGCCTCGCCACCCCGCCGGCCAGTCCGTGGGAGTCGCCGCTCCGCCACCACGCCCAGGCTCTGGCCAGAGCCGCGATCGACGACTTCGACGCGGCCGCCAACCGGACGGCGAGGGAGTTGCAGGAGTTGGCCGGCGACATCGGACGCACCCCGGCCTTCCTCCCGCGGCATCATCACCACTGGTACGAGGACCCGTTGCAGTGGGCTGCGGACGGCGAGCATCTGGTCGCGAACGGCGTCAGTCACGCCTTCGACCCGTTCCGCTACGCCCTCAGCCATCCCGGCGACGCCCTACAGGTGGCATCGGACGCGCTGCAAGCCGGCGGGGGTCTGGCGCTCACGGCGGCAGGCGGGGTCGGATTCGGTGCCGGCGTCCTCCTCGACGGCTCGGTGATCGGCATCCCGGCCGGGGTGGCGGTCGACGCCACCTCGGCGGCCGCCGTCGCCGGCGGCGCGGCCTTGTCGATTCACGGCGTCACCAACGGTCTCGGCGATATCTCGAACCTGTACTCGAAGTCCACGAGCGGCGACGGATCCAGCACCGATGTTTCGGGCGCGCCGAAGGAGATCAGCGGTTACTCCAACCACGGCTTCGATCAGGTCATGGGTCGCGATGGTGGTCTCGGCGTGTCGGACTCGGCCATGGAAGGCGCAATAGAGAGTCCGATCAAAGTGGTCCAACAGTCGAACAACACCTTCAAGTTCATCGGGAAGAATGCGACGGTGGTGCTGAACCGATCCGGCAAGTTGGTAACGGCATGGGCCAACAACACTTCGGGATTGCGGAACAGGCCATGAGCACGGTGGTCGAGACGTTGCCGCCGGAAATGCGGTCGCTCTTCGTCGAAGTAATCGGAGCGGCCAATCCCGCACTCCTGTCCGAACTGATGACGGCAGACAACGCGAGCCCGATGCAACGGGTAGCAGAGCATGAGATCCTGTCCTCCGAGTTCGCGCGCTGCCTTCAGCCTGATGACGAGCCGACTGAACCCGGTAGCCTGATCGACAACCTGCTCCGGGCGTTCCTCCTGGAGTGGCCCGTCCAGGGCGAGTGGTTCGGTCCTTTCAACTGACCCGACGTTCAGGCCGGCAGCGGCTGGCCCGACGAGTCGAGCCGGCAGGCCCGCCGCCACGCGTTCGGCACCCGGCCCCGCCGGCCGAAAGCCCCGGCGCTGCGCAGGGCGGCGCAGACGGGCCGAAACGACTCCGCCCGTAGCCGCGCCCGAGATTCGGTCTTACGCACCCGGTTCCAGGTGGCCCACCCCGGCAACCCCACGGCCTGGTACACGCCGGGATGAATCAGGCTGTCGAACACGCTCGCCATCAGCGCGGGCGCCAAGTGGCGCACCACCAACCGCTCGGCCCACGACGCCTCGGCCCACAGCTCGGGCAGCAGCGTCCGGGCGAACGAGAGATGGCGGGCCTCCTCCATGCGGTGGTACCGGTTGACCGCCCGCACGAACGGATCGGTGTCGGGGTGCTCGCTCGACAGCCGCTGGAGCAGATCGGGCGCCTCCTCGCCGGTGAGCACCATCACGCAGAACAGCGCCCGCCGCTGGATGACCCGGGTGGTGAAGAACCGGTCGACGCGCGGAAAGATGCCTCGGGTGAAAGGGTTGACCGCGTCCGGCGCCAGCTGATGGATGACGCGCACGAAGAGGCGCGAGTGCCGGGTCTCCTCCCCGATCTCATGGAGGACATAGGTCACCCGGGGATCGACCAGGTCGCGACGCCAGGCCAACATCAGACCGAAGCCGGCCATGAGGACCGTCTCGAAGCGGACGCCGGCGTCGAGGATGGAGGCCAGCTCCTCCCGCGACAACTTCACCCATTTCTCGTCGTCGAGATCGAGGTCCAAGTCGGCGACACTCAGCAACTCGCGCGGCAGGACCATCCCGGGCCCGATCGACCCGACCACCTCGGTGTCTGGGTCGATGACGCGGCGCAACGATGCCGACGAGAGCCGTTCGATGCGCTCCTCCCGGGAGTCGGTTGCGGTGGCCATGGCCTCATGCTCGTCGAAATGATGGATTCTGTCAATCAGTCATTTTTGCTAACGTGCCTGGTGTGTCAAGAGTCACCGTCGATGTCGTGGTCGGCAAGGGTGCCCGCACCCGGCAGGCGCTCCTCGAAGGCGCCGTCGCCCACTTCGCGGCGGTCGGACGTCGCGGCGCCTCGGTAGCCACCATCGCCCGCGACGTCGGGATCACCCCCAGCGGGGTGTACGCCTACTTCCCCACCAAGCAGGCCCTGTTCGAAGCCGCGGTGGACGCCGACGCGGCCGGGCTCCTCTCCGAAGCTTTGCCGGAGCTGCTCGCCGGGACGTTTGACGGCAACTTTGGCCGGGTGTTCACTCGCCTGCTGCGGGCCCTCCCCCATCACCCGCTGGCCCGCCGGGTGCTCGCCGGCGAGGAGGGCACCGGCGCCGAACGGCTCCGGCAGCTCCCGGCCGAGGACCGCTTGCACGCCGGCATCACGGCCGCCCTGCAGAAGGGTCAAGCCGACGGCACCGTCCGCCGCGACGTCGATCCCAGCACCCTGGCCGGGGGACTCGAGGCCATCGGCATCGCCTTGCTGATTGCCATCCTGCAGACTGGCGGCGAAGCGGACCCCGCCGCCTCCGCGGGCGTCCTCGCCGTCCTCGAGGCCGCCGTCCGGCCGGCGCCAGCTCCGTAGCGAATCACCGACCGAGCAGTTGCGCCGGATCGGGACTGGGCCGCGCCACCAGATCCCAGCCACCGGCCCGGCGCTCGAGGCGATACCAATTGCCCTCCCGCCCCAGGCGCAACTGCAGGCGTCCGGCCTGGACGGTGTTGCGGCGCAGCCGGGGCCGGGCGGCCAGGCCGGCTTCGATCAGCGCCTGGCGGCCCTCGTCGAGGCTGCCAGCCGGCGGGTCCCAGGTGTCGTCGAGAATGGCGAGTCCGGCGGCGGCGCCGTGCCGCCAGGCCAGGGCCAGGCGGAGCAGGCGCTGATCGGGCACCCCGGCCGAGCGGGCCAGTGCCGCGAAGCGGGTGGTACCGATCTGCGGCTCGGCTCGGCGGGCCAGGTCTTGCTCGAAGCTGAGGCTGAGACCTCCGTCGCTGTCGCCAGTGGCCAGGTCGAGCGCTCGGCGAGCCGCGTCGGCGGCCAGTCCCGCCAAGCCACCAGCGGTAACCCCGGCCCCGGGGGGCGGATCGGCCAGCAATGGCGTCGGGCGGCCAGCAGTGGCCGGCGGCTGCGGCGCCCGAGGCAGGGGGCCCGGGACCCGTGCCGCGAGGGACCGGGCGGTCACCGTCGCCTGGCCGGGCGGGCGATCGGGCGGCGGGCCGGTGGCCGGTGGGCGGCGACGAGCTCGTACGCCAGCCAGCACCTCGTCGCGCCCGCGCCCCCGCAGCTGGAAGATGACAAAGGGGTCACGGTCCAGCAACTCCGCGATGAGGTAGCACACCCCGGCGGCGTGCTTGCACGGGTTGGCCCAGTCGGGACACGAGCAAGTGGTGCCGACTTCCCCCGGTCCGGGCAGCAGGGAAAGGCCCACCCCCTCGAGATCCTCGACGATCGCCGGCGCCAACTCCCCGTCGAGTAGGGCCGCGGCATGGCCAACCTTGGCGGCGATGGCGGCGATGGCGGCGCCCCACTCGTCATCGGAGAACGGCCGGACCCGCACCCAAACGCGATACGCGGACATCTGAGTGCCATAGACCGGGGCGCGGACCTCGCCGGCCTCGACGACCAGCGCCCCCACCTTTCCGGTGCGGGCGTATGAGCGACCTCTGGGAAGGCGGTTGGGGTCGAGGCGGGCCCGGTGTTCGAGGGCGTCGATCCAGGCCCGGCCCCACCAGGTGGTGGCGAACGCCGTGCGGCCACCAGGCTTCCGGCCCTGCCGGCGCGCCCGGTCGTGGGCCAGCCGAAGGGCCTCGTCCATGCCCGCGATCCGCTCCCGGATCGTGGCCAGGCGGGCGTCCCGGTCGGCGTCGATGGGTCCGGACCCGGCCGTCACGAGGCCGCCTGGAGAGTTACGAGATCGGCCAGATCCGAATCCGACAGCTCGGACAGCCACGCCTCACCCCCACCGACCACGGCGTCGGCGAGCTGGCGCTTGGCGGTCAGGAGCGCCGCCACCTTGTCTTCGACGGTGCCTTCGGTGATCAGCCGGTGCACCTGGACCGCCCGGTCCTGGCCGATGCGCCACGCCCGATCGCTCGCCTGGTCCTCCACGGCCGGATTCCACCACCTGTCGTAGTGGATCACCTGGGTGGCAGCCGTGAGGTTGAGGCCGGTACCCCCGGCTTTGAGCGACAACAACAGCACCCGGGTTCCCCCGGCCTGGAAGTCGTCCACCATCGCCTGGCGACCAGGCAGCCCGACCCCCCCGTGCAGGAACGACGACCGGGTGCCACGGTCGGCCAGATGCCGTTGGAGGAGGCGGCCCATCGCCACGTACTGGGTGAAGACCAGGACCTGCTCGCCTCCGTCGAGCATGGCGTCCGACAGTTCGTCGAAGGCGTCGAGCTTCCCCGATCTCCCGGCCAGCGGAGTGCGCTGACCGAGGTAGTGCGCCGGGTGATTGCACACCTGCTTGAGGGCGGTCAGCAGCTTGAGGACCAGCCCCCGCCGGGCCATGCCTTCCGCCTCGGCGATCTGGGCCAGGACCTCTTTCACGACGGCGCCGTACAGGGTCGCCTGCTCGGCGCTCAGCGGCACGATCTCGTCGGTCTCCACCTTGGGCGGGAGCTCGGGCGCGATACCCGGGTCGAGCTTGTGGCGGCGCAGGAGGAACGGCCGTACGACCCGAGCGAAGGCGGCGGTCGCGTCGGGGTCGCGGTGGCGTTCGACGGGGATCGCCACGTCCCGGCGGAAGGTCTCGAGCGGGCCGAGGAGTCCCGGCACCGCCCAATCGAGGATCGACCACAGCTCGCTCAGTCGGTTTTCCACGGGCGTGCCGGTCATGGCCAGCCTGATCGCGCTGAGGGATCTGCCGCAGTTCGCGAGCGGTGCGGGACAGCGGGTTTTTGACGTGCTGGGCCTCGTCTGCGACCACCAGGCCCCATCGGACCTCGGCCAGCGCGGCCCGGTCTCGGCGCACCATCCCGTAGGTGGCGAGCACCACTTCGTCGGCGCGGACCGCGTCGAGGTGGCGCTCCCCGCCGTGATATCTGCGCACTGCGACGCCGGGAGCGAACCGGGCCGCCTCCCGCTGCCAGTTGGAGAGGAGGGTGGCTGGGCACACCACCAAGGTCGGACCGGCTTCAGGTCCGAGGCGGTGATGGCGGTGCAGGTGCAACGCCAACGCCTGGATGGTCTTGCCGAGACCCATGTCGTCGGCCAGGCACCCGCCGAGACCGAGGTCGGCCAGGGCGGCCATCCAGGCCAAACCGCGGCGCTGGTAGGGCCGGAGGGTGGACGCCAACCCGGGTGGCTCGGGCAGCTCGTGCTGGAGCTCCGCCCGGTTGCGAGCGTCGGCAACGCGCTCCGCCAAGCCCGCCAACGGTCCCACGCACCGCACCTGGACCATCCCGCGCTCGTTGTCACCGATGGTGCCGGCCAGAGCGGCGGCGAGGGCGGTAGCCGCCCCGACTCGGCGGACCCCGCCGCGACGCAGCCGCTCGATCAACGCCGGGTCGGCGAGGACGAACTTGCCGCGGAGCCTCACCATCGGCCGCTTGGCCTCGGCGAGTGCGTCCAGCTCGGCGGTGGTCAGCACCCGGCCATCGATGGTGGCCTCCAACCGCACCTCCACCAGCGTGTCGATCGTCAGGCCCGCCTCCGTGACCGCGGCCGGGCTCGGCGAGCCCACCACCGCCCGGAGTTGCACCTCCTGGGCTCCGAGTTCGGCCGGCCACAGCACCTCGACGCCGGTCGACGCCACCATCGCCGCCGCGGGACCGAGCAGGTCCATGGCGTCGTCGTCGGTCAAGTCCAGTGCTTCGGGGCACGGCTGATCGAGCAACGGCGCCACCGGTGACCAGGCCTTCGCCAGGCGGCGCAACCCGAGCAAGAGATCGGTCTCGGCATTCGCGCCGAGACGGTCGAGGACGACTGCGGGCGCCGACCACAGCTCGGTCGCGTCGACGACCAGGCTGGAGTCCAGTTGACTGCGAAGCTGGACCACCGCCTCGAAGCGACCATCGGGCCCGTCCGGGAGAGTGATGCGCAGGCCCGGGATCGCGCCTCCTCCTACGCCCTCGCCGAGACTGTCGAGCCACTCGGCAACCTCGGCACCAGGGACGGTCGCCGCGGCGCGGCCCCCGAACAACTCCCCGCCATCGAGCCCGGCTGCCGAGGTGCGGACCAGGCAGTCAGCCACCGCGTTGACAAACTCCTCCACGGCCGCCTCGGGTGCGGGAACACGGATCGGTCCCGGTCCAACGCCGGACGCCACCACCGCGAACGCCTCGACGGGGAGGGCCGCGGCCAGCTCGGCAAGCCGATTGCGGTCTGCGAGGTCGAATGGTCCAGCCGCCCAACCGGCTCCCCCGACCGGGTTTCGCGCCGGGCGAATGCGACCTCGAGCTACCAGATCGACCGCGATCTTGGCGGCCACCGCCCACGCCTCCACCGACGACGAGACCGGCGCGTCGACGGGCAACGCCGCCAGCGCGGCGACGACATCGCCCACCTGCGTCCGGGCTGCGTTCACCCGGACCCGACGCACCCGACCTCCCACCGGCCAGGCCAGCTCAAGAGCATCCTCCTCTGGCGAGTGCTCAGTACCGGGGTGCCACAAGGCGAGGACAGCCTGACCCTGCGGCGACACGCCCGACCCCACGAAGGTCGCCGCCACACCCTCGGTCAACACGCCTCCGACCATACAGAAGGCCTGAGACGCCGCCGTGCCAGCCGACCAGACGCCTACCGCTCTGGCCGTGGCGTTCTGTTCAGGCGGGGGCGACCCGCCGGGGGTCCTGGACCCGAGGACAGCGCCGTAGGGCCGGCGGAACGTGACGGCGCCGTTGGCATTGCCCCAGATCAAGCGGCGTGCCGTCGATCAGCTCCGCCGTACCGTCCCACTACGTGCCCCTTCGCGACGTTCGAAAGCCGACACCGGATCAACGCCATGAAGGCGTCGAGCGCGCCAGGCCGGCCAGGACAACTCTTCGACCGGACCTTCCTTGTCTCCGATGGGAGACTCGTCCACAGCCTGGGCGACTTGTCCACAGGCTGGGGGGCTCGGGGCTGGTCGGGGTCGTCGCGTGTTGGAGGCTGGCTATGGCTCGCGGCGCTGAGGTCGAACACATGTTCCCCATGCTACGGCGAGGGTGTGGGTGTGACGGTCATCCTGTGCACTGCTCTCACGTCGCGGCCGGCACCCGACAGCTGTCCGAGAAACCCTGGCTACGAAGCCCCAAGCCGGCGTTGAACCGGGACCGGTAGTTCTCGAGCGCGACCCAGGCAGCCAACTCCACAATCTGGGCCTCGCTGAAATGGGCGTGGAGACGAGCCATCAGTTCGTCGCTGACCAGCGCCGGCGTCTGCGAAGCCGCTTCCGCGTACTCGAGCACGGCGCGCTCCCGGTCGTCGTACACGTCGCTGTCGCGCCATCTCGGCACGTCCCGGACTTTGGCCGGGTCGCTGCCGCGCTGCAGGCTCTCGTAGTAGCCGAAGTCGGAGCACCACGAGCAACCGATCGCTCCGGCCGATGCCTGGACCGCCAGCAACATCAGATGAGGATCCAGCTTGTGCCAACCGCGCTCGGCAGCGGTCTCCAGCAGGCCGGATGCGACGAGCACTCCCGAATGGTGGGCCGCCACGCCAACCGGCTCGACGTCGCGACCGAACCGCTTCTTGGCGTACATGAAAGCGCCCTTCGGGATGAGGCCCTTGGGATTCTCGATCAGGGAAACATGCGCCATCACAATCAACCTCCGTTGTGTCGTCGCTCTGATTGACGTCCCATCCTGGCTCTTTGTGACACGCCCTTGCTATCCCGGTAGCGATGTGCGAAAGTTCCCGAGAGGCTATGAGACGCAGGCTTCTGGCACTCGGCGGTGTGGCGATGCTGGCGGTGGCGGCGTGTTCGAGCGGGACGCACCATGCGGCTCCGACGACCACCTCGCCGGCGCCATCCACCACCGCGGCCCCGAACCCCGACGTCATTCCCCCCGTGATCACCATCGCTTACGTGAACGCCGTCTTCGCCATGCTAAATCACGTCAATGGCAAGTGGCTGTCCGACAGAGTGCCGAGAAAACGTGTCGACATCAGTGTCACTCGCCGACCTACGGGCTCTCTATCACGATCCTCAGTACGAGCGAACTTGAAATCTCACAGTCGCACGAAAAGGCTCGATCAGCCAACTTGCCAAATGTCCGGAGACCGCCTGGCGACGGTCGATCACATCTTCAGATGGCGCTAGACTCATTGTGTCCAGGCCAATGCACTTCGTCGAACGACGCGGCCGTTGATCTGACCGCTGCGACGACCGCATGTGCTGCGTGCGTCGAGTACTGGGGACTCAGACCTGAAACAGGCTGGTACGATCCCCAGGATCTGAATCCGACCCCATGGGCCATTGCGTTCAACGCAGACTTCCTCAGCCGAACGACAGTGCCGACCAATGCTCCGTTTCGTAGTGGCCGTGCTGTAGGCAGCGGCCTGGTCATCGCTGTCCGGCACTATCGCATGCCGTTCTGGCAAAGCGCCAGCGCGCCGCAGATACGTGCGGAACATGCCTCGATGTCAACGGAGGACTCATTGCCTGTGGCGGCCAGTATGTCGTCACGCAGCCGGGCGCCCCCGCTACCCCAGCGACCCACCGCAACATGTCAGTCCGGTACGCCGGCCCCACCCCCACCGTTAGCCCCGTTCGCGGCGAACGGGCAGAACGGACCGTGCATGGCGCTGGGTCCGGCCAATCCTCCACCGAACGCCACGGTGCTGGCCTGGTTGGCGACTCTCCACCTCCCAGCGTGCACGGCGCCGGCGGCCGGTCCCGCCCCCGTGCCCATCAACCCGGCGGTCCTGGCCGTGGAGTTCTGGCAGACCATCCCCCTGCCCACCCCGCATCCAGACGATCCCGCCGGGCTACGCCGTCACCGGCAAGCCGGCATACCTGGTGACCAACGGGATCCTGGCGCCGGCCCCGTACCAACGACCGACCCCCCTGGGGGCCTTGACCATCACCGCGCGAGGGACCTACCTGATCGACTGGGGGACGGATCTCTCCCCACGTGGACGGGCCCGTTTGCCCAGGAGGGTCGCCCCTACCCGGATGGCAACATCGTCCACACGTATGACAACACCGGCACGGCGACGGTAACCGTGCAGGAAGTTTGGACGGCGACCTGGGCGCTGGGTCCGGCCCACGGCGTGCTCGGCGCCCTGCGCACGTCGGCCACCATCGCCGGCTTCCCGGTTCAGCAGATCCAGGCGGTCCTCACGGGGTGAGCCCGGCGGCGTAGTGTCCAGCCAGCCATAAGACAAACGAAGGGGGAGCCATGGCCGCGGTATGGGACATGATCAGGGACGAACGGGCTTCGCTCGTGGACAGACTGGCCGAGCTGCCAGAACAACGTTGGACCCAACCCTCGCTCTGCGGCAACTGGACGACGACGGACGTGGTCGGCCACATTCTGGCCACGACCTATGTCACCCCGCCGAAGTTCTTGGTCGGGCTGGCGACGAGCGGCTTCCGATTCAACAGCATGCAGGAAAAACTGCTGCACGAGGCGACGAGTGGCAAGACACCCAACGAGCTCGTCGGCGAATTGCGGACCCAGATCCCCGCGCGGAAATCACCACCGGGTCCGACGATGGCGATGCTCGGCGAGACCATCATCCACGGCGAGGACATTTTCCGGGCCGGCGGCGCGTACCGGGAACACCCGGTGGAGCATGTCGTCGCGGTGGCCGACTTCTTCAAGGGGAGCAACCTGCTGATCGGCGCCAAGAAGCGCATCGAGGGAGTGACGCTGCGCGCCACCGACACGGAGTGGACGCACGGCGCGGGCCCCGAAATCACCGGCCCGATCCTGGCGCTGGTGATGGTCATGACCGGTCGCGCGGCCGCGCTCGATGATGTCACTGGCGAAGGCGTCGACATCCTGCGCCAACGCGTCTGAGTCCATCGGGCCTCGGGGGAGGAGACTGACATCATGATGGATTGGCCGTTGCGCTTCGGTATTTTCCTGGCCCCCTTCCACCCCGCGGGCCAGAACCCCACCCTGGCCCTGGAGCGGGATCTCGAGCTCATCGTCCGCCTCGACGAGCTGGGCTACGACGAGGCGTGGATCGGCGAGCACCATTCGGCGGGCTTCGAGATCATCGCCTCGCCGGAGGTGTTCATCGCCGTGTTGTCGCAACGCACCAAGCACATCCGGCTGGGGACCGGGGTCAGCTCGCTGCCGTACCACCACCCGTTGATGCTGGCGGACCGCATGGTGCTGCTCGACCACCTGACGCGGGGCCGCGTCATGTTTGGCGTCGGACCCGGTGCCCTGCCGTCGGACGCCTTCATGATGGGCATCGACCCGGCCCGCCAGCGGGAGATGATGGAGGAGTCGCTGGAAGCCATCCTGGCCCTGCTGACCAGCGAGGAGCCGGTCAACATGGAGACGGACTGGTTTACCCTCCGCGACGCCCGCCTGCAGCTGCGCCCTTACACCCACCCGCGCTTCGAGGTCGCGGTGGCGGCCCAGGTCTCGCCGGCCGGACCGAGAGCGGCCGGCCGCTTCGGCGTGGCGCTGCTCTCGCTGGGCGCCACCACGGCCGGCGGCTTCGACGTCCTGGGCCCCCACTGGCAGACGGCCGAGCAACGAGCGGCCCAGTTCGGGACCACCGTCGACCGCCGCCAGTGGCGCCTGGTCGGGCCCATGCACATCGCGCCGACCGAGGCCCAGGCCCGCGCCGAGGTGGCGTTCGGGTTGGCGGAGTGGATCCGGTACTTCCAAGAGGTGGCGGCTCTGCCGATCGTGCCGCCCACCGCGGACTTCGATTCGCTGGTCGACGCCATGAACGCCTCGGGCATCACCGTGATCGGCACCCCGGAGATGGCCATCAACCAGATCCAGCGGCTCGTCGACCAGTCGGGCGGCTTCGGAACTTACCTCTTCATGGGCCACGAATGGGCCGACCGCCACGACACTCTGGCCTCTTATGAGCTGTTCGCCCGGGAGGTGATGCCGGCGTTCCAGGCCTCGGCCGACCGGGCCGAACGGTCCCGGGACTGGGCGGCCACCAACCGCCCGGAGTTTATGAACGCCGCCATCAACGCCATCGGCAAGGCCATCACCGACCATCAAGCCGAGCACACGGGAGCCGACTGATGCCTCTTCTCGACCGCGACGGAGTCAACATCTACTACGAGGTGACTGGCGAACCGCACCAGGGGCACCTGCCGCTGCTGCTCTCCCACGGCTACTCCGCCAGCGCCGCCATGTGGACCGGCAACCTGCCCGCCCTGGCCCAGGACCGGCAGGTGGTCACGTGGGACATCCGCGGCCACGGCCGCAGCGATTCGCCCGACGAGCCAGCGCAATATTCGGAAGCGTTGTCGGTCGAGGACATGGCCGCGGTGCTGGACGCGGTGACCGCCGGCCCGGCGATCATCGGCGGCCTGTCACTCGGGGGCTACCTGTCGCTGGCCTTCCACCTGCGTCATCCCGATCGGGTGGCAGCTCTCGTGCTGTGCGACACCGGCCCGGGCTACCGCCGCGACGAGCCCCGCCAGGGCTGGAACGAATACGTGGATGGCATGGCCCAACGGTTCGAGACCCAGGGCCTCGACGCCCTCGGTTCCGGTGCCGAGGTGCGGGCGTCGTTGCACCGCAGCGCGGCCGGGCTGGCCTTGGCCGCCCGGGGCATCATGGCCCAGCACGACGGCCGGGTGATCGACTCCCTGGCGACGATCGAGGTGCCGACGCTGGTGCTGGTCGGGGCCGACGATGCTGCGTTCCTGGGTGCCGCCGACATGATGGCGGCCAAGATCCCGAAGGCGACGAAGGCGGTACTCGCCGGCGCCGGCCACGCCGCCAACATCGACCAGCCCGAGGCGTTCGACCGCGCCGTGCGGGACTTCCTGGCAGACGTTTAGCGGGGCACCTTGGACCAGGGCAGGTCCTTGTCCACCCGGATGTCGCCGGGCAGGCCCAGGACCCGTTCGCCGAGGATGTTGCGCTGGATCTCGGAGGTGCCCCCTTCGATGGAGTTGGCCCGCGACCGCAGGAACATCTTGCGAGCCGATCCCGGCGGCCCGGTGAGGCCCAGGCTCTCGGCCCGGCGCATCTCGTAGTCGTAGTCGACCAGGCCGGCCGGACCGAGCAAGTCGACGCACAGCTCGTAGATGCGCTTGTTGACCTCCGCGAACATCAGCTTGGCAATGGACCCCTCGGGTCCGGGGTTACCGGCCTTGCGGTTCTGGGACGCCCGGATGTTGGTGAGACGCAGGGCCTCCATCTCGCACCACACCCGCATCAGCCGGTCCCGCAACGCCGGCTGGCGGCCGGACGACTCCTCCTGCCAGATGCGGATGGCCTCGGCGATGGCGCCGCTGCCCCGCTCGGGGGTGGCGGTGCCGCCGCCGATGCTGGTGCGCTCGTTCATGAGGGTGGTCATGGACACCCGCCATCCCTCGCCGACGTCGCCCACCCGATCGGTGTCGGGGACCCGGACCTCGGTGAGGTACACCTCGTTGAACTCGGCCTCCCCGGTGATCTGTCGCAGCGGCCGCACGTCGACGCCGGGGGCGTGCATGTCCAGGGCGAAATAGGTGAGGCCCTTGTGCTTGGGGGCGTCGGGGTCGGTGCGGGTCACCAGCATGCCGCGGTCGGCGAGGTGGGCCAGGGTGTTCCAGACCTTCTGCCCGGTGATGACCCACTCGTCGCCGTCCCGGACGGCGCGGCAGGCCAGGCCGGCCAGGTCGGAGCCGGCACCGGGCTCGCTGAACAGCTGGCACCAGGCGTCCTCGCCGGTAAACATGCGGCGCAGGAGGCGGTCCTTGATCTCCTCGCTGCCGTGGGTCACGAGGGACGGGCCGGCCATGGCCAGGCCGAAGAAGTGCCGGATGCCGGCGGGCGGGGCGCCGGCTCGGCGCAGCCGGTCGTCGACCTGCCGCTGATGCGTAGGCGGCAGGCCCAGGCCGCCCCGTCCCTCCGGGAAGTGCACCCAGGCCAGCCCGAGGTCGTACTGGCGCCCGCGCAGTTCCTCCTGCTTGGTGTGCCGAGGGTCGGCTTCGGCCAGGAGCTGCTCCAGCCGCTGGTCGATGAGCTCGGTGGGGTCGGTCATGCGGGGCTCCCTCTTTTTCCAACTCTGAGTCTGGCGGCATCAGGCCATGGCCCGCACGGCGACCCGCAACGGTCGGCAGACGGCCGGGGTCAGCCGCCGGGCGGCGTGTACTTCACCGACTTCTGGGTGGCGGCGTCAATTTCCTCGGGCGTCAGGAGCACAACGGTGCGCACGGTGGCGCCCCCACCGGCCGTGACCGCGAGCGCCAGGGCGGCGGCCGTTTCGTTGTCCGGCGCCTCCACGATCCCGTAGACGTCATTGCGGCCGAAGGCGAAATAGAACGAGTCGAAGCTCGCTCCCGCGCTCTCGGCCGCCGCTTGGGCCGCGGCCCTGCGGGCCGAGCCCCCCTTGGCAACGACCCCTCTCACGCCCTCGAGCGTGTAGCTCACTTCGAGCAGGTACTTGGCCATGTCCCCCTCCTTCTGTGCGATGCAGCGCTGCGGCCACGTTAGATCTCTGGCCGGCGGATTGCCTTCTCGTACAGGACCGCCCGCCAGGTGCCGAGCGCCGGATCGGTGAGATGCTCGGCCGGCCCGACGATCTCGCCGACCAACCGGAAGCCCATGCGCTCGTAGTACTGGCGCAGCCGGGTGTTGCTGCTCAGGGTGTCCAGGCACAGGTACGACCGACCGCGAGCGAGTGTCGCCGCCTCCGCCCACTCGACGATTGCGGGCCCGACGCCGGCGTGCGTCCGGCGCACGGCCAGGCGGTGCACGAACCCGGCGTCGGTGCGATCGCCCCAGAACATCGGGTCCGCCCATTGCAGCGTCACCGTGGCCACGATCTCCTCGTCGATGGCGGCCACGTACAGCTCGCCGCGGCCGGCGCTCGCGGTCAGGAACTCCGCAGGAAAGCGCGCCGGCCACTGGACGATGCCCCGGGCCTGCAGCCAGGCCGAGGCCTCGGCCAGGATCTCACCGGCGACGTCGACGTCCTCCGGACCGGCCGGGCGGATCTCCAGGGGCACAGCCCGAGAGCTTGTCAGCTCAAGGGCAGGCATCGCGGCAGGAGGCCGAGTTGGCGGACCTTGGTCAGGGCCTCCTCTCGGGTCCTGATTCCGAGCTTCCGGTAGGCGCTCGCGAGCTGGCTCTTGACGGTGTTGACCGACACGAAGAGGGCGTCGGCAATGTCTTGTCTGGACGCGGTCTTGGCGAGGGCGAGCAGGACGGACTTCTCGCGTTCCGTCAACTCGATCAGGAGGATCCGTTCGGGATACACGGCGGGCGAGGTGGCCAATCTCGCCGCGTCATCGAGGTCGAATTGTTCGCCGGCGAGCTCGAGGAGGGCGGCGAGGTCTGCGGGCGAGACGGTCGCGAAGGTGCGCAGGATTCTGGTCGCCTGGTACGCCTCGAGGGCCTCGACGATCAGTTGTTTGGCAGCAACCTGATCGTCCATGCGCAGAGCCGCGGTCGCGTGGAGGACGAGCAGTTCGACTCGATCACGGATCGGGGTCGCGGGATCCGAAGCGGAGCGGACCGCGACGCGCCGGGCGCTGGGGTAATCACCGGCCAGAAAATGAATCCTGGCCAGCGGCACTGCGGTGACTGGCGTGTGGGTGCTCTGAGCGTTGAGCAGCTGCCAGGCGTGTTGTCCTTGGTCGCCGGCGAGCAGCAGATCCGCTTTGGCCCGGGCGAGGAGCCCCGCGGCGGCGCCCTTGTTGGTCAATTCGCGGTCACGGGCCCGTTGCGCATCACCGAGAGCGGTAAGTGCTTTCGCTGGGTTTCCGTAATGCAGGGCGTACTGGGCCCGCAAGAAGGCGACAAACGGCCACAGCTCGACGGGCGCGGACCGATCACCAAGCAGCTCCAAGATCGCCGCCACTTCGGCCCCCTCGAGGCGGTCGAGCGCCAGAAGACCGGAAGTGACCTGAGACCCGACTGCAATGAAATGCTCCACCCAGAGATCAGTCGTGTCGAACCGACGACGTCGGTCCAGCCAGACTTGGGCTCGCTCCCTGTCCCCTCGCACCGCATAGGTCAACGCCAAGTTCGCGGCGGCGTTGGAAGGTATGAAACCCGCGGTAGAACCGACCCCGTATTCCCACGCGCGCTGGTACGAGCCGATCGCGGTTGGATCCCCCAGCAGCGTTTGGGTGAGACCGCGCTGAAGATGGAACCACGCGAACCGGTCGTTCCCGGCGCGCTGGTCCGTACTCAGCGCGGCGATCTTGGCGCCCACCTCTGCGGCGAAGTCTTCGGACTCGGCGAACCGACCGAGCAGACGCAACCCGACCAGGTGCCCGGAACCGACAAACAGCAGATCGGCTAGCGACAGCGTGTCCAATTGCGTACCGACGAACCGTTCGCTGGCCTCGAAGTACGTGCGCAGCGTCGCCTTGTACCCGTCCCGATCAGTCTCTGCCGCGCCGACGTTGAGCATCTCTCGGGAGATCGACATTCCCGGGCGGGCGTCGAGCGCTTTGGCCGGCATGGCGTTGAGGGCTCGGCGCAGGGCGTCCGGGTGCCGCATGAAGAGGGTCGCGGCATGTTCGGACCACACCTGATCCACGGTCTGCCAGTCTTCGCCCGACACGGCGTGGCGGAGAGCGATCGCGACGTGACCGTCGCCGGCATGCGAGAGAAACCACCCGGCGAGACGCCGGTGGAATTCCCGGGCGCCGTCCGGCTGGCGCGCCGCGTACGCGTCCCGCAGAACGCTGCGGAACAACGTCGGGAAGCCGAAATACACCTGTCCGCCATGATCATGACGCTCCAACATGCCGGTGCCTTCGAGGTTGGCGAGAAGCCGTTCCGGATCGGGGTGGTCGCACAGATCGCGGATCAGGCGCTCGTCGAGACGCTCGGCCAACGAGAACCGCATGAGATACTCCAGCCTGGCCCGGTCGGCGATGTCGGGCAGCACCGCGGTCCGCAGGTACTCCTCCGCGGCCCCCAGTCGCAGATCGCCCTTGTCGATGAACTTCAAGGCCAGCCTGACCACCGCGATCCACCCACCCGCGGCCTCGTGTAGCCGGGCCGCGTCGCCGTCCTCTAACGGTCTGCCCATAAGGAGCGCCAACTCGGCGATTTCGTCGCTATCGAGCAGCAGCTCCTTGGGCCCAATCGTGCCCACCTCGACCGAACCTGCAGCTATTGCCTCGACGGGATGCCGACCGCGGCTACAGCCGAGGAGATGGAAATGCCGATGCCGCTCCACCAGACCGACCAACTCCGCCAAGACCGTCCGGTCACGGAGGTGATGGAAATTGTCGACCACCAAGACGAACCGCCGGTCGTGGGGCGCCGCCAGCAGGGCATCGCTCAGATCGCGAAGGCCGACGGTCGAAGGGCCTGGCCGACTCCAGTCGGATGAGATCACACCGGCCGTGACGAGGCATCGGCCGAGGTGATCTCCGAAACGGTCCGGATCAGCGAGTCCCGGCGTCGCCGTGACCCACACCGATGTGACCTCGTCCAATGGCTGAGCTTCGAGCCAGGCCGCCACCAGCGTCGTCTTGCCGTATCCCTGCACCCCTCGCACCACCGTCACCGGCGGCCACTCGGCCAGCCGGCTCTCCAGCCGGGCGCGACGAAGAACTGGGCCGTGAATACGCGGCAACGACCTCGGCGGCGCCGTGCTCACCATCGCGACTCTCCCAGGCGTCGCGGCCCAGACATCGCATGATCGCCCATCGTCAGAATCCGGCCCGCACAGCCACACGTTTCTCTTTCTGTTTGTGACCTTGGGCCCAGAGGGCCGACCGCCAAGGTCTCCGCCAGACGTGCACGCCAGGCAAGCAGGACCGGCTCGCCATCGAATGGATGGCTTCGCCGGACGCGTCATTACTCGACCGGCGACGCCGGGGTCACGGGCGGCGCCGACTACGTTGATGGGGGCAGCGGTCAACTTATCGTGTCCAGAGCGCGGATGACGTCAACGGCGGCATAGAGGCGTTCGCCAGCCGCCTCGGTTCGTTCGTAGGGGAGCAGGCCGTCCGTGCGCCATCGCTCGATGGTGTCGGTGTCGACCTCCGCGAGATCTTGGATCTTGGCCGCTGCCAGCCACCCGTCGCCACGCGCCCGGTTCCGGATCGACCCAGCCGTGACACCCAGGCAGTCGGCCAGTTGCTGCGCGGGGTAGCCGACGGCCAACGCCGCGCCGAGCAGGTCGCGCATGAGCCGCCAGGCCGGCCGGCGCTCGGGACCGGTCGCCGCTTCCGCCGCCGCTTGCGCTCGCGCCAACATGTTCGCCAAGCGAGCCGGCAGCGCGGGAGGCCCGACCGGCGCGGTGCCGTCGGCGCTCATTGGTCGGCGGGGCGGGCGGCGCCGATGATCATCTGGCCGTCACCGGGCATCCCCTTCAAGTGATGGTGATCGGGGTGCCGGCGGGGACCGGACGGAGTTGGAGTTGGTCGGCGAGGTGGAGGCGGATGCAGCCGTGGGAGACGGCCGCGCCGGTGGTGCCGATGGCGGTGTCGGCGCCGAGGGGGCCGTGGATGGCGATGAGGGCGTCGCCGGACTGCTCCCAGTCGGTGATGGTGTTGGAGTGGGCGGAGGTGACCATGACGAACGGCCCGTAGCCGGGGCTGGGCGGTGACGCCAGGAGGGCCACGAAGTACTGGCCGGTCGGGGTGGGGTCGGCCGGGGTGCCGATCCCGGCGGGGGCGTCCATGATCACCTGTCCTTGGCGGAGCAATTCGAGGTGGGCGGTGGCCAGGTTGATCACGATGCGATACGGCGTGGAGGTGACGGTCACTTCGGGGCGGCGAACCCAGGCGGTCGATTCGTTCGGTCGGGTGGCGAGGCGCACCTGCAGCCATCCGGGCTGCTGGCCGATGACGGGCAAGGCGGACGCGGCGCCATGCCAAGTGGCGGGGATGACGCCGTCGGAGGGGGCGCCTGGCGCCGGATATTTCGGGACGGTGCGGTTGGTGGTGGCGATCATCGACCAGCCGGTTGGGGCGACCACCATGGTGGCCGGGGGCGCCACGGTCGTCGACGTGGACTCGGCGCCGACCGCCGGGTTGGCCGCGGCATGGTGGTGGCTGCCGCAGCCGGCCAGGACGCCGGCCGCGGCCATCAGCAGACCGGCCATGAGAAGACCGGCTACCGCAGCCCGGCGTCGGGTCCGCCTCATGGGCGGCTCACCTGGGGGGACGCGACACGGCGGGCGGCCAGTTAGCCGACGCCGCGCAGGACACACCTGGTGGCCGGGGCGGGAGTGAACGTTCCCGCCACGGTCCAGGGTAGGTTGGACGCCCCGTCGAGGTGGACGCGGGTGGCGCCGGTCCCGATGACGGTGTCGGTGGCGGTGGTGAAGAACACGGTGATGGTGTAGTCGGTGGGATTCTGGACGGGGTTGGCGGCCACTCCCGACGCTTCCCATCCGCCCGCGGTGGGGGCGCACGACGTCAGTTGTACGTTCTTGCGGAGGGTGACGCTGTTGGGAACGTTGGTCGGCACCCCGACGGCGTTGGTCACCCCCTTGGGCAGGGTTGGTGCGGTGGTGGTGGCCGAACCCCCCGCGGGTGTGCCGGCGGGTGTGCCGGCGGGTGTGCCGGCGGCCGCGGTGTGGTGGGTGCTGGCGCCGCATCCCGCCAGCCCGCACCCGGCCAGCCCGCATCCGGCCAGCCCGATGAGGCCGGCGAGGGCGGCCGCCCCGAACCGGCGCGGCGGGCGTCGTGGCCGAGTTGCCGGTGTGGTTGTTCGTGGATGCGGGCGGGTCATCCGGTCACCGGCACGGTGCTGTTGGTGACCGGGCTGGGCGTGGCGGCGGGCGCGACGGTCGCGCTGGTGGCGGGATTCGTCGCCGGGGTGGCGGCGGGCGGCGTCACGCTGACCACGGCCGTCGCGGGCGGCGACATGATCCGCTTGGTGCTCCCCGGCGCCGCACCGGAGGCGGTGGCCGTGTCGTTCACCTTGCCGTTGGCCACGTCCGCGGCGGTCACCGTGTAGGTGCCGGTGCAGGTCTGCGACGCGCCGCCGGCCAGCGTCGACTGCGGGCAGGTCGGCCCGGAGGTGAGCGGGCCGGCTGGCGCCGTCTGGGTGTCGGTCACCGCCACCGTGGTCAGGGTCACGTTGCCGGTGTTGGTCACCAAGAAACTGTAGGTGACGACGTCACCGACCTTGCCGACCGTCGCCGGGTTCGCGGTCTTGACGACGGTGATCGACGGTTTCGCCGGGATGGGCACCACCGCCGGCGACGGCGGCGACGTCACCGGCGGACCCGTCGGGGGCGTGCCAGTAGCGGTGGCGGTGTCATCGACCTTGCCGTTGTCCACGTCGGCCTGGGTCACCGTGTAGGTGGCCGCACAGGTCTCGGACTGTGCTGGGGCCAGGGTGGCCTGCGGGCAGGTCGGCGGGGTGGTCAGGGCCCCGGCGGGCGCGGTCTGGGTGTCGTTCACCGCCACCTTGTTGAGGGTGACGTTGCCGGTGTTGGTGACCACGAAGCTGTAGTGGATGACGTCGCCGACCTTGGACACCGACGCCGGGGTCGCCGACTTCACGATGGTGATCGCCGGGGTCTGGGTGGCCGCCACGATGGCTGTCGACGGCGGCGAGACCGACTGCTTTCCGGTCGGGTCCGTGCCGTTGGCCACCGCGCTGTCGTTCACGCTGCCGTTGTCCAGATCGGCCTGGGTCACCGTGTAGGTGCCGGTGCAGGTCTCGGTGGCCGCCGGGGCCAGCGTCGACTGCGGGCAGGTCGGCCCGGAGGTCAACGGGCCGGCCGGGGCGGTCTGGGTGTCGGCCACGCCCACCTTGGTCAGCGTGACGTTGCCGGTGTTGGTGACCAAGAAGCTGTAGGAGATCACGTCACCGACCTTGGCCACCATGGCCGGGGCGGCCGACTTCACGATCGTCAGGGCCGGGGTTTGGGTGGCGGGCACCGACGCCAGCGACGGCGGCGAAGGCACCGGGTTGCCGGCCGGGTCCACCCCAGACGCTATGGCGCTGTCGTTGACGCTGCCGTTGTCCAGGTCGGCCTGCGTCGCCGTGTAGGTGCCGGTGCACGTCTCGCTGACGCCCGAATCCAACGTCGACTGCGGGCAGGTCGGCCCGGAGGCCAACGCGCCGGCCGGGGCTGTCTGGGTGTCGGTCACCGCCACACTGGTCAGCGTGACGTTGCCGGTGTTGGTCACCACGAAGCTGTAGGTGATGACGTCGCCGACCTTGGCCACCGTAGCGGGGCTCGCCGACTTGACGATGGTGATCGCCGGGGCCGGCGGGATCGGCACCACCAGCGGTGACGGCGGCGAAGTGATGGTCGACCCGCCCGGCGTGGTGCCCGACGCGGTGGCCGAGTCGGCCACCCGGCCGTTGTTCACGTCCGCCTGGGTCAGCGTGTAGGTCCCGGTGCAGGTCTCAGTGGCGCTGGGGGCCAGCGTCGACTGCGGGCACGTCGGCCCGGAGGTGAGCGGGCCGGCCGGGGCGGTCTGGGCGTCGGTCACCGCCACCTTGGTCAGCGTGACATTGCCGGTGTTGGTCACCAAGAAGCTGTAGGTGATCACGTCGCCGACGTGGTGCGCGGTGGCGGGCGTCGCCGTCTTGGCCACCGTGACCGCCGGAGTAGGCGGCACCGGCACGCGGTATGGCGACGGTGGCGTGGTGAACTGGGTGCCGTTCGGGGCCGTGCCGGTGGCGGTGGCGGAGTCGTTGACGCTGCCGTTGTCGACATCCGCCTGGGTGAGCGTGTAGGTCCCCGTGCAGGTCTCGGACTGGCCGGGCGCCAGGGCCGTCTGCGGGCAGGTGGGACCGGCGGCCAACGGACCGGACGGGGCGGTCTGCGTGTCGGTGACGGCCACACTGGTCATCGTGACGTTGCCGGTGTTGGTGACCAGGAACGTGTAGTCGATCACGTCGCCGGCCGCGTGCGCCTGCGTCTGGATGGACGACTTGGCGATCGACAGGGCCGGGTTCTGGGCGGCTGGCACCGACGCCGGCGACGGCGGCGAGGTCGTCTTCGACCCGCCCGGCGTGATCCCCGACGCGGTGGCCGTGTCCGCCACCTTCCCGTTGTCCACGTCGGCCTGGGTGACCGTGTAGGTCCCGGTGCAGGTCTCGCTGCCCGCCGGGGCCAACGTCGACTGCGGGCAGGTCGGCCCGCTCGTCAACGGACCGGCCGGGGCCGTCTGGGTGTCGGCCACCCCCACATTGCTCAGGGTGACGTTGCCGGTGTTGGTCACCAAGAAGCGGTAGGAGATCACGTCGCCCACCTTCGACACCGACGCCGGCGTCGCCGACTTCACGATCGTCAGATCCGGTGTCTGGACCGCCGGCACGGTCACCGCGGACGGCGGGGTGGTGATAGCCGGCCCGCTCGGCGGGGTCCCCGTGGCCGTGGCGCTGTCATTGACGGTGCCGTTGTCCAGATCGGCCTGGGTCACCGTGTAGGTGCCGGTGCAGGTCTCGGCCTGGCCCGGCACCAGGACGGTCTGCGGACACGTCGGTCCCGACGTCAGCGCGCCGGCGGGCGCCACCTGGGTGTCGTTCACCGTCACCGCCGTCACCGTCACGTTGCCGGTGTTGGTCACCAAGAAGCTGTAGGCGATCACGTCGCCGACCTTCGACACCTTCGACGAAGTGGTCGACTTCACCATCGACAGGCCCGGCGTCTGGACGGCCGGCACGCTGTAGGGCGACGGCGGCGAAACCACCGACCCCCCGCTCGGCGTGGTGCCGCTGGCGGTGGCCGAGTCGGCCACGCTGCCGTTGTTCACATCGGCCTGGGTCACCGTGTAGGTGGCCGTGCACGTTTCGCTCGCCCCCGCGGCCAACGTCGACTGCGGACACGTCGGCCCCGACGTGAGCGCCCCGGCCGGGGCGGTTTGGGTATCCGCGACCGCCACCTTGGTGAGCGTGACGTTGCCGGTGTTGGTGACCACGAAGCTGTAGGCGATGACGTCGCCGACCTTCGACACCGACACCGGGGTGGCCGACTTCACCACCGAGATCGACGGGGTCTGGCCGGCCGGCACGCTCGCCGGCGACGGCGGCGACGTCACCGCCGGCCCGCTCGGCGGGGTCCCCGTCGCCGTGGCCGTGTCGTTGACGCTGCCGTTGTCCAGATCCGCCTGGGTCACCGTGTAAGTGGCCGTGCAGGTCTCGCTGGTACCGGGGGCCAATGAACTCTGCGGGCAGATCGGACCCGACGTCAACGCCACCGCCGGAGACACCTGGGTGTCATTCACCACCACGTTGGTCAACGCCGTCTTGCCGGTGTTGGTCACCAAGAAGCTGTAGTCGATGACGTCGCCGACCTTCGACACCTTCGCCGGGGTGGCCGACTTCACGATCGACAAGTCCGCCACCGGCACCACCACCGGCGGCTTGGCCGGCTGGCAACACAACGGCACCACCGTGTTGGACAGCTGATGCGGACCAGCATCCGGCTTGTTGACCGTGACCGAGTACGTCAACGTCACCGTGGCCCCCACCGCCAGCGGACCCGACCACGACAGCGTCGGCGCCGTGTAACTCACCGCCCCCCCGGTGGCCGACGCATCATTGTTGTAAGTGGCGTCGGGCAGCACGTTGGCCAGGCTGTCGGTAAAGCTGGCCGGGATGGCGGCCGTGAAAGCCGCCAGGCCGGTGTTGGTGACGGTGATCGTGTACTGCACCGGCTGGCCCGGCTGGGCGCTGGCCGTGCTGGCGGTCTTCACCACACTCAAATCCCGAACAGGCACCGCCACCGGGCCCGAAGGCGGACAGGCGGCATAACTCGGGCACGTCGGCGTCACCGTGTTCGCCATGTTGTGCGGCCCGGCATCAGGACTGTTCACCTTGACCGAATACGTGATCGTCGACGACGCCCCCGGCGCCAACGCCCCCGACCACGACAACGTCGGCGCGCTGTACGACACCGTGCCCGTGGTGGCCGTGGCGTCATTGTCGTAGGCCGCGTCGCCCAACACGTTGGCCAGACTGTCGGTAAAGGTGGCCGGATTCGCCGCCGTCCACCCCGCCGAGCCGTTATTCGTCACCACTATCGTGTACGTCACCGTGTCACCCGGACTGGCCGCCAACTCCGACGGCGTCTTCGTCACACTCAAAGAGCACTGCCCCGCCGCCGGCACAATGTCAAACGACGCCGTCCCCGACGACGTCCCTCCCGGGGCGTCGGTCACCCCGTTGGTGCCCGACCGTGACCACGTTGGCGGTATTCGACACCACCGCCGCCGGGGTGGGGCACACGTTGGCCACCGTCGTCTGGAAACAGGTTTGGATCGGCTGCCCGACCCAAGACAAGCTGCACCTTCGAGGCGTCCACGGCCGTCGGATTGGTCACTCCCGACAGGTTCACCACCGCCGTCAAGCGTGGCCGTGGTCCCTGAAATCGGGATCGACGAGATATTGATCGAAGGCGGCGAACCGGCCGGGATCGGCACGTTCGTCCAGCCCGGTACCGGGTTGCCGTTCGAGTCCAGCAACGTCAAGGTGGCGGCCCCGTACTGCGCCCCGGTCAACCCGGGCAGCGACACCGTCCCCCAGGTGGTGGCGTCCCCCGCCGTATTCCCATCGCAGTAGTACTGGTTCGGCGTGACCTTAACCTGCTGCGACGCCGTCGAACACGACCCGCCGGTCTGGGCGTTGAAGATGAGTATCTGACCCGTGTTCCCGTCGGCCGCCATACATCCCGGCAGGTTGGCCAGGGCTCGCACGGTGTAGTTCTGGGGGTTCACTTGACCGGTGAAGCCGGCGCACTGCGGAACCGGGCCGGTGCCGCTCCAAGCCGAGAAGTCAAAGCACAGGATCGTGGTCGTGTTGACGTTGGTTAGCGACGTCGGATACGAGGTGTAGAACCGGGAACCCACGATGGCGCCGGAACCAAAGCCGGGACCCGGGACCAGATCACCGAACCCGGTGTAGCCGGCGTACGGATTGGTGCCATAGGGCGCCCCGGCCGGCGTGTAACAGCTTGGCCAGGTGGACGTCGCAGATCCCCAGCAGGGTCCCGCTCGCCGACAATACTGGGGCGAGGTAATCCCCGTTGTTGGCGGTCGTGTTCCCTTCGGAGATGGGATAGCCGGGGCACACCGAGTTGGTGGCGGTGTTGTAGCAAGTGAGGATTTGGGTTCCCACTCCGCCCCGCCAACCCGCCGCCGAAGTTGGGGACGTAAGTTTGGAAGACGTACTGGCCCGAGGTGAGGATGCTGCCCTGGTAGCTGATTGCGTGTTGGCGATCTGACCGTTGCTGACGTTGGTCGACCCGCACGACGACGAGGTCGTCGGGTTGAAGCACAGCATGTTGCCGTTGGCGTCGAAGGCGTAGTAGTTCCCATTGGCGGCGGGGATGCCGTCAGTGGAGATCGACCCGGCTGTGCCGTTCGATGTGGGGGCGAGACTCACCGAGTCGAGTTGCGTGAACCCGCAGCTGGCCAGAGTGGCCAGGTTCAGGCACTGCAGACCCACGGCGTACTGCCCTCCGGTCGCGACTGTGCTCTCGACCGGCCAGTAGAGGTTGCCGTTGGCGATGAACGACCCGTTCTCGCCCGCGGTCTGTGTACGCCCCGAGTCCTCCGGTACCGATGGGGGTACCCGCGGTGGGGTTCACGTACGTCGAGTGGGCCGGCCATCCCGGGCATACCGCCCCCGCCAAGGTGGCGCAGTACACGTCGTCGGTCCGCATTTCCGAACGCCGGCCCACTGTGGTGGAAGACCGTGTAGATGTTGCCGCTTTGTCCCTCGACCGAATAGCCGTCGCCGCCGGGCGTGGTGAAGTTCAGCGCCGCCGCGACGAAGTTAGGCGATTGGGCGCTTTGCGAATTCGGCGGGACGGTACCCGTGGCCCCACCCCATTGGCGTTGGCCGGCGGCGTGCCGGCGTCCAGGTCGTCGCCGCCGTCGGTCGAATATTGCGGCGACAGGCTCGGGGGGGTCTTCAGTGACCCCGGCACGTACGTCTGGGAGCCGGTGATCGGGTCCTTGAGGTTCACCGTCGCCGGTGGCGCCCGTGTTGTTGGTGTAGGGCACCACCCAGTTGATCGTGTCGCCTGGACGGGTCGTACCAGCCGCCCCACCCGCCGTGGCCGTACTGGCCGTCGTCGGGTCGGTGCCCGACTTGGTGAGCGTCGACGCCGCACTCGTGGCGGCCGACGCCGGGCCTGACGACAGCGCGGCCACGAGGGGTAGGAACGCGCCGAAGAGCGCGGTGGCCACCACGATGGCAGCTCCCGGCCGCCGGCCGCGGCGAACGGCCGCGGCCAGGTTGGCAAAACGTGAGCCTCGACCTGCAGATCCTTCAGCCACGGCTAGCTCCTTGAGCTGGACACCCGGTTGAGCCCCATCACCTGTCTGCTGCCACCGAGCGGAGTGACACCAAGAGCAAGCGCTATGACACTTACCGTGGTCGTCTCGTCAAAGCCAGCACAAACCGGTCAATTCACCCTCCAATTCACCCTCTATCGGGCAAATTCGGAAGTAACGGCATCGCCGAAGGGCTGGTGGCGAGTCTCCAACGGGTCCGGGTCCGTCACCCCGGTTTCACCCTCGCCGATCGCAAAAACTCGACGCCGAACCTAGGCCATTTGCCTAGATCAGATAGACGCTCGGACCGGCCAGATTCTGGCTGTCCGGTGGCAAAAGGACAGGCGCAATGTCCGGCACCCGATCGTAGTCCTGCCGACCGGAGTGCCGGTCCGAGGGGACGGGCACCGAGCTGGTGACCGCCCGCTGCGGTCAGGTGGCGTACGTGGGGTTGGGCTCTGCCATCCGGGCTACCGGGGCCGTCCGCCGGGTGCGCAACGGCAGCAGGACGGTGAATTCGCAACCGGACCCGACGTTGCGCACCGTGATGTCGCCCTGATGGGCTTCGACCAGGCCCCGGGCCACCGCCAGGCCGAGCCCGCCGCGATGATCGCCGGGGGTGCGGGCCGCGTCGCCCTGGTAGCCCATGTCGAAGACCTGCGGCAGGTCCTGTTCGGGGATGCCGCCGCACCCGTCGCGCACCGCCATCCGGACCGCCCCGCCGCCCCGGTCCAGCGAGGTGCTGACGGTGATCGTGCCGCCCGGGGCGGTGTGGCGGATGGCGTTGTCGAGCAAGTTCCGGATGACCCGGACCATCTCCGGCGCGGCCAGCTCCACCACCGGCACCTGCTCCGGCGTGCCGTTGCGCAGCTCGATCTGCTTGGCCCGGGCGGTCACCGCCGCCCCGGCCAGGGCGTGGTCGAGCAGCTCGTCGAGCGGCACCGGCTCCAGCTCCAGCCGCAACGACCCGGAATGGATGCGGGACAGCTCGAACAGGTCGTCCACCAACCCGGCCAGCCGGTCGACCTCGTGGCGCATGGTGGCGTAGTAGCGGTCGATGGTCGGCTCGTCGTCGACCACCCCGTCTTCGAGGGCTTCCACCATGGCGCGGATCCCGGCCAGCGGCGTCCGGAGGTCGTGCGACACCCAGGCCACCAGGTCCCGCCGACTCTGCTCGGTGGCCGCGGCCTCGGCCTGGGCGGCGGCCAGCCGGGCGGAGGTGGCAGCCAACTGGGCGGCCAGCGACCCCAGCTCGCCCGGCGCCGAGGCCGGCTCTTCGCCGACGCCCTCGCCGAGCCGGCGGGCCATGTCGCCCATGCTCCGGCTGGCGTCCGCGACGCGCCGGCCCAGCAGGAGGGCGGCCACCACGGCCACCGTACCGGCCGCCACCAGCACCACCCAGAGGACCCGCAGGTCGTGCTGCATCAGGAACATGTCGGAGCTCGCCCAGCTGACCCCGATGGCCACGGCCAGGATCGGGGCCAGGGCCGCCACCGCGGCCTGGATGGCGATGCGCCGGCGGTGCAGGGCGCGCAGCAGGCCTGCGGCCACCAGCGCGGCCACTCCGGCGCCCACGATGGAGTCGACCAGCAGCCGCACGGTGTTGTGGGCCGGCACTCCGCCGACCATCGCCACCAGCCAGGCGGCCGCCACCCCGACGGCCACTACCGCCGCGGGCACCCACCACCGCCGCTGGTTCATGGCTCGAACCGGTAGCCGACGCCCCACACGGTGCACACGTAACGCGGCGCCGAGGGATCGGGTTCGATCTTGGCTCGCAGCCGGCGGATGTGGACGGTGACGGTGGACGTGTCCCCGGTGGTAAAGCCCCACACCTCTTCCAGCAGGGTCTCCCGGCGGCAAGCCCGCCGAGGGTGGCTCATGAGGTAGGCCAGCAGGTCGAACTCCTTGGCCGTCAGGGCCACCACTTCGCCGGCCATACGCACCTCGTGGCTGCGGATGTCGACTTCCAGTTCGCCGGCGCGGAGCGTGGCCGTCTCCCCCGACGGCGCCAGCGGTCCGGTCGCCCGGCGCAGCACCGCCTTGACCCGGGCCGTCAGCTCCCGGGGCGAGAAGGGCTTGGCCACGTAGTCGTCCGCGCCCAGCTCCAGACCGGTGATCCGGTCGGCTTCCTCGCCACGCGCCGTCAGCATGATGATGGGGATGGGCGTCACGGCGCGCAGCCGACGGCAGATCTCCAGGCCCCCGATCGATGGCAGCATCAGGTCCAGGACCACCAGATCCGGGGCGTTCTCGAGGGCCAGGCGCAGGCCGGCGGCCCCGTCGGAAACCATGTCGACCGCGTAGCCCTCCCGCTTGAGGTAGCGGCCCACCACCTCGGCGACCGTGGGGTCGTCCTCGATGATCAACACCCGCACGGTCGTCACCGACGTGTCCAGCACCCCCACATCATGACCCCGATGGGGACCAAAGGGCCTGCGCCAGCACGAATGTTCACGGAATCGTGAGGACTTCGGGCAGCGATTCGAAAGGTTTGCCTGCCGCCCGTGCCGTTACCGTGACCACGTGACCGACCATCGCCAGTTGCTGCACGCCACCGCCGACCGCATCGCCGACTATCGGGCGGCCGCGGCGACCGCCCGGGTGGGCCCCGAGTTCGACGCCGACGCGGTCCGGGCGGCCTTCGGCGGCCCCCTGCCCGACGGCGGCGAACCGGCGGCCGCAGTCATCGACCGGCTGGCCCGCGCCGCCGAGCCTGCCCTGGTGACCTCCGCCGGCCCCCGGTATTTCGGGTTCGTCATCGGCGGCGCCCTCGACGCCGCCACCTGCGCCGACGTGCTCGCCGCCGGCTGGGATCAGAACGGCTTCAACGCCACCACCTCACCGGCGAACGCCATCGCCGAGGAGGTCGCCGGCGAGTGGCTCAAAGAGCTGCTCGGTATCCCGACGCCGGCGTCGTTTGGACTGGTGACCGGCGGCCAGGGAGCCAACACCGTGGGCCTGGCCGCGGCCCGTCATCGGGTGCTGGAGCAGGCCGGCTGGGACGTGGAAGAGCGCGGCCTCGCCGGCGGCCCGGCGGTGCGGGTGCTGGCCAGCGTGGAGCGGCACGCCACCATCGACTCGTCGTTGCGGCTGCTGGGCCTGGGCCGCGCCGCCCTGGTGGAAGTGGCCGCCGACGACCAGGGCGCCATCGAGGTGGCCGCGCTGGACCAGGCGCTCGGCGCCGCGCCGGACCGACCGACGATCGTGTGCGCCCAGGCCGGCAACGTCAACACCGGCGCCTGCGACGACCTGGCCGCGGTGTGCGACCTGAGCCGCCGCGTCGGCGCCTGGGTGCATGTCGACGGGGCGTTCGGGCTGTGGGCCGCAGCGAGCTCCACCACCCGCCACCTGGTCGACGGCCTGGAGCGAGCCGACTCCTGGGCCACCGACGGGCACAAGTGGCTCAACGTGCCCTACGACTGCGGCTACGTCTTCTGCGCCGACCCCGACGCCCACGCCGTCTCGATGTCCTACCGCGCCGCTTACCTCACGGGTCACGGCACCGGCCCCATCCGCACCCCGGGCGACTTCGTGCCCGAGTCGTCCCGCCGGGCCCGCGGCTTCGCCACTTGGGCCGCTCTACGGGAGTTGGGCCGGGCCGGCGTGGCGGACCTGGTCGAGCGGTGCTGTGCCCACGCCCGGGCCTTCGCCGAGCAACTGGGCGACCTGCCCGGCGTCACCATCGCCAACCGGGTGGTCCTCAACCAGGTGCTCGTCGACTTCGGCTCGGCCGAGCGCACCGACGAGGTCATCGACACCGTGCAGCGCCAGGGCACCTGCTGGATGGGCGGGACCGAGTGGCGGGGCCGGCGGCTGATGCGCATCTCGGTGTCCAACGCCACGACCACGGCGGCCGACGTGGCGGCATCCGTGGCGGCCATCCGCCGGGCCCTTTAAAGACCCTTCAGCCAGCCCAGCAGCAACTCGTTGACCTCGGCGGCGCGCTCCTGCTGCACCCAGTGCCCGCAGCCGGCCAGGATGTGGCTGCCGCGCAGGCCGGGCAGGGTCTCGGGGAACCTGGCGATGGCCCGTTGCCCCCAGATGGTCGGGCCGTCCCGCTCCCCGCCGATGAAGAGCGACGGCACGGTGATGGGCTGCTGGCTCCACGGCTGGAGGTCCAGCCAGTCCCGGTCGACGTTGCGGTAGCGATTCAAGGCGCCCCGGAACCCTTTTTCCTCGAATTCGGCCGTGTAGAAGTCGACGTCCGCTTCGGTCAGCCACGCCGGCAGCTGGTCGGGGATGACGAACCGGTCTCGCAGCATCCCGCCCTTGCGGACCGTCCCGATGGTCCCGCCGTCCGCCGGCCGGATGGCGTCGCCCGACGCCGCGATGTAGAAGCCCAGGAGCCAGGAGCGGACGTCCAGCTCGGCCTCGGCCTCGGCCCGGCCCGGCTCCTGGAAGTAGTTGATGTAGAACTCCTCGTCGCCGCCCATGTCCGCAAACGCCTCCGTCGGCCGGCGCCGCCCCGGCGGGCTGTACGGCACGCTCATCAGGGCCGCCGCCCGGAACACATCCGGCCGCAGCAGCGCCGAGTTGGCCGCGATCGGCGAGCCCCAGTCGTGACCGACGATGATGGCCGTTTGCTCGCCGAGGGCTTCGACGACGCCGAGGTTGTCGTTGACGTGGCGCAGCATCCCGTAGGCCTCGATCTCGAGGGGCGCCGCCGAGCGGCCGTAGCCGCGCACGTCGATGGCCGCGGCCCGGAAGCCGGCCTCGGCGATGACCGGCAGCTGGTGGCGCCACGAGTACCACGACTCGGGGAACCCGTGGATCAGCAACACCAGCGGTCCGGTCCCCTGCTCGACCAGATGGATGCGGGTGCCGCGGGCGTCGACGACGCGGCGCTTCACCCCTGCACCTGCTCGGCGATGGCCCCGGTGAACAACCCATGGCTCGAGATCAGCCCGCCGTCCACCACGATCGTCTGGCCGGTGACGTAGGCGGAGTCGCTCGACGCCAGCCACAGGGCGGCGCCGGCGATGTCGGCGGGCTGGCCGATGCGCCCTAGTGGGGTGACCGCGGCGGTCCCGTCGACCACCAGGCGCATCAGCTCCGCGGCCGCTTCCCCCTGCACCCCGAGGCTCTTGACAAAGATGGGCGTCTCGATGCCGCCCGGGTTGATGCAGTTGACCCGGATCCCGAACGGGCCCTGCTCCCGCGCCACCGAGCGGGTCAGGCCGATGACCCCGGCCTTGCAGGCCGAGTAGACGTGCGGGCCCAGCCCGCCCATGAGCCCGGCGACCGACGAGGTGGAGATGATCGACCCGCCCTTGCCGCTCGCCTGCATCGCCCGGCAGGCGTGCTTGAGGCCGAACGCCACCCCTTTGAGCAGCACCGCCACCGTGTGGTCGAAGCCGGCCTCGTCGAGCTCGGTGATCGGCCCGGTGATGCCGCCCAGGCCGGCGTTGGCGACGAAGCAGTCGAGGCCGCCGTAGGTGGTGATGGCCGTCTCGACTGCCCGGGCGATGTCGGCCTCGTGCGTCACGTCGCACTCGGCGAACGTGCCATCGACGGCCTTGGCCACCCGGGTCCCGCCGGCGGTGTCGACGTCGGCGACCACCACCGTGGCGCCCTCCGCCGCGAACCGGGTGGCGATGCCCTCGCCGATCCCGCTGGCCGCCCCGGTGATGACCGCTACCTGCCCGTCGAGTCGTCCCATGCCGGCGAGACTAGGCGGGGCGCCACACCTCCGTCTCGTAGGCGGGATGGGCCTGCTCGCCGACCGCCCGGAACCACGACACCTGGTCGATGGCCACGTACCACAGGTGCCATTCGTCGCCCTCCGGCGCCCAGCCAGTCGCCTGGCGCAGGCTGGCGCAGTAACGGTCCCGGGTGGCCTGGTCGTCGACGGCCACCCCGCTGCCGTAGACCTTGAACTCGCCTTCCGTGCCGTCCTTGTCGGAGATGGTGCTGTGGACCACGCACCGCGGGTCCCGGAGCAGGTCCAGGGCTTTCATCGAGCGCCACATCATGCCCAGGGCCAGCTGCCCGTCGAAGATGAAGGGCTCCACCGCGCTGATCCGGGGCGACCCGTCCCGGCGCAGGGTGCCGATCAGGGACAGGCCGGTGACGTCGAAGCGGGCCAGCCCTTTGGCGGCCAACTCTGGGGCGGCGCCGGCGAACTCAGCCCAGGTGACCATCGGTGGCGGCGCCGGCGACCAGGTCGAAGCCCTCGTCGAGCCAGCCGGTCACCCCGCCGATCATCTTCTTGACCGGCCGGCCCAACCGGGCCAGGCGCAGGGCCGCCTTGTCCGCGCCATTGCAGTGCGGGCCGGCGCAGTAGACCACGAAGAGGGCGTCGGCGGGGAAGGCCGCCAGATTGCGGTCGTTGATCCGGCCGTGGGGCAGGCTCACCGCGCCACGAACGTGGCCGGCGGCGTACAGGTCCGGCGCCCGGACGTCGAGGAGGACGAAGCCGGCGGCGCCGGGGTCGGAGTCGGGGCCGGGGTCGGGTCCGGGCGACTCGGCGCCGGCCTTCTCCATGGCGGCGTGGACGTCCCAGCAATCGGTCTCGAACTCGAGGAGGGACGCGAAGTGCGCCTCGGCGCGCTCGCTTGAAGCGGGAGGGACCTCCGTCGGCATGACCCCAGTATCCCTCCCGGACCGCCAGCGCGCCCACCTCCGATATCGGGTCCCCCTCGTGCGCCACTTTGTAACACGACCTGTTCCCTCGATCCCGGTGCGGGTTACGAAGGGGGCGGCGGGGCGCCGGCAGCAAGCGATGCCGCCACAACGGTTTCGCGCCAGACCCGCCAGTGCGACCCGCGCGACTGGCGCGAAATCGCAGATATCCGCTGTTCCGCGCCACGCACCGCCTCGGCGCCGCGGGGCCTGGCGCGAAACCGTTTCGGGCCCGCCGGCCCCGGCTCACCCCTCCGGGTGCGCCGCCGCCCAGGCCGCGAACACTTCGGGGCGCAGCCGCCCCCGGTCGGGCACCGACAGGCCGGCGCTCCGGGCCCAGGCCCGCACCTCCGCCACGGACGGCGGGACCGCCGGCCCGCTCCCCGCCTCGCCCTGCTCGAGCCCACCGTCCTCAATCCCTCCCGCCGGCCCCGGCCCCGCCGGCCCCGGCCCACAACCCCAACCGCGACACCGCTGCCGCCTCGCCCTCCGCCCAGGTGTAGGCCGCAGCCAGGTACCGGTACGTCCACTCCTCGGCCAGCGGCCGGGTCTCGCAAAACACCACCGCCACGTTCGGCCACCGGACCTGCAGCTCTGCGAGCCCGTCGGCCACCACCGAGGGCCGGGCGAAGCCCGGTCTGAACACACCCGAATACCTGTCCTCCACCACCACCGCCGCCCGGGGCAGGGCCGCCAGCTCCCCCACGGCATACCGGAGCTTCCCGCTGAGCAGGCTGGACAGCAGGTCCGCCAGCGACTTGCGCTCGACCGCGGCCACCAACCGCCCGCCTGCCACCACGCCGTAGTCGCCGCAGGCCAACGCCCGGGAGACAGTGCGCACCGGCTTGCCCCCGAACCGGTAGGCGTACCGCTCGTGGGCATCGACGATGATCTCCAACTCCTCGATACCCGCGGCCCGGGCGGTCGGCGTCCGCACCTGGGGCCGGGCCTGCTTTCGGGTCCGGGGCGACTGCCAGAACACCATCTCCCGGCCCCGGGCGATGGTGAACACGATCTGGGACCGGCTCTCCCGCGACCGGTCCGCCACCACGTCGATGGCGGCGCCGCGCCGGGCGCACGAACGCAGCGGGATCTTCTCGACGATGTCCGGCGCCGCCGGCCACTCGTCCCAGCCCACCGGATAGCAGAACAGGGCCTTGGTCCTGGGCCAGGTGTCCGACGTGCGAAAGAGCAGCCCGCTACCGAGCGGCACCCGCAGCAGGTAGCCCAAGGTCGACGTAGGGTCCGGGTTTCGGGCGATCAGCAGCTCGATACCCCGAGTGTAGGACCGCGTCGCGAGCCGACCTGTCCTGACACCAACCCGCCGGCGCAGCCGGCGGGGCGGTAGCCGCTGGCCGCCAGGCCAGCGGAAGAAAGCCGGTCGCCGCGGATCCCGACGTGACGGGTCAGGCGCAGCCGTTGACGCCGGGTCGGGCCGGCGGCGCGCTTAGAGGGGGCGGCGGCCGCCGTAGATGACGTAGTCGAGCTGCTTCCAGTACACGTCGATGGCCTCGAAGCCCGCGGCGCGCAGGAACCCGAGTTGCGGCGCCAGCGGGATGATGTAGCGGATGTGGTTCTCGTAGTGCTGATGTTCTGCGGGGCTGCGGTTGGCCCGCTTCGGCGCCGCGGCCGGGTCCTGGCGGTCGCCGGCCCGAACCCAAGCTTCTTCGACGGCAGGCTCGTCGGCGGTGACCGGGTCGTAGTTGAGGTACCAGCCCCCCGGGGCCAGGCGCGCCTGGATCTCCCGAAACAGCTCCTGTTTGCGGTCGTCCGGAAGGTGGTGCACGCACAGCGAACTGATCACGGCCTCGCACTGCTCCGGGATGTCCGTCGGCCATTGGCCGGACGCCAGGTCGAACTCGACGTAGTCGCAGCGGCCGTCGTAGGCCGACAGCTCCCGATGGGCTTCGTCCATCATCTGGGGGGAGTAGTCGGCGAGAATGGCCCTGGCCCGGGGGTAGTAGTCGAGGACAGCCCGGGCGGCTGCCCCAGTCCCCGCGCCCAAGTCGACGAAGGTGAACGGCTGGTCAGGGGCAAACGGCAGGAGTTCCGCCATCAGTCGCCGCTGATCGGTCCGCCGCCGCTCCCGGTCGTCGGCTGTCGACACCCAGTGGGAGATCCCCTCGTCGGTCCTCCAGATGGCGTCATTGGTGTCGGCGCTGTCAGCCATAGCTGGAACCTACCGACAATTCCACCGACCGGGAGCTGCCTGCGCTCATCGGACCGGGGCGATCCGGTTGAGGATCAGCCCGGCGCCGACCAACAGCACCGCCAGGACGGTGATCGACGGCCCGAGGACCGCCAAGCTGGTTACGCCGATGAGCAACCCGATGACGGCCGAGATGCCGGCACCCCCCGCGGCGGCCGCGCCGACCTGCCAGGCGATGACGTCGTGGGCGCGGCGCGCCCCGATTCGGCTGGGGGTAAGCCCGATCAGGGCCGGAAAGACACCTGCGAGGGCACCGCCGAGGATGACGAAACCCGTCACCGCCACGGCCGTGGTCGGCTGCCACCAGATGGTCGCCGCGGCCACCACTGCGAGAGCGCTGCCCACCCGGACGACCGTGGGCGGTGCGAGCGGATGGGGCCAGGCCGCCAGACCGACCCGCACCACGGTCAGAGCCCCCCAGTAACCGAAGGTGGCCAGACCGGCCGCAGTGGCGGACAGGCCCAGGTGACCCCGACAGAAGCTCGCCTCCCACTGCCCCGCGCCGACTTCGAGGCCGGTGTACACGAAGAACACGACGAGGCCGGCTGCCACCACCGACACGTGCCGGCGGCGGCTCCACTCGGGCGCCGGGTCAGCCTCGACGGCCGGGACCTCCTCGACCGGCCCAGATCGAGACCGGTCCGCCCGCCCGCGCCGCAGCCAGGCGCCCGCAGCCGCGACGTCCACCACGACGAGTGCGGCATATCCCGTTCGCCACGAGCCGGCGAGGATCGCCGCGGTCACCAGCAGTGGGCCGAGGGCCGTACCGACGCCGTAGGCGCCGTGCAGGAGATTCAACACGCGCGGCCGGCCGGAGAGCGCCACCGCGGTGTTGAGCCCCCCGTCCATCATCCCCGCCCCCGCGCCGATAAGGAAGGACACTCCGACCAACAACCACAGCCCCGGGGCCAGCGCGAACCCGGCGGCACCCAGCGCCGCGCACGATCCGGCGACGGAGAGGAGCGCGGCGACGCCGAGGCGGCGCAACAGGGCCCCCACGAACACGGTCACCAACCCGGACCCGGCGGTGGCAACGAGCAGGATCAAGCCCAGCTCGCCGACCGGTGCGCCGAAGCTGTGCCGCATGGATGGCCAGGCGGTGCCCAACATGCCGTCAGGCAAGCCGAGGACCACGAAGGTGCCCAGACTCAAGGCGACGAAACTCCGCTGAGACACGCCGGCAGGCGGGTCAGATGGTGGTGCGGTCGTGGGACCTGGCATCGTCCACCAAGGTGCCACTGTGCAGCGTGCCGGCCATGGCCCGATCCCGCCAGGCGGCCGTCGAGTCGTACAGCGGCAAGGCGGTGTCGACGCGCGACACCAGGACGCCCGTCACATTGCGGCGGAGCCGTCCGATAGTGACGCCGTCGGCGCGCACCATGAACGCGGGCCAGCAACTCTCGGGCGCGGACGAGTTCGGGCAGCTGATCCACACGTGGTTGCAGGCGGCCGCTGTCGTCATGGCTCCCGGCATGGTGATGCCCGGATAGGTGTGGGTCGGCGCCGGATTGAGGGAGCGCAGTTCGGCGCCGATGGTGTTGCCGATGTCGGTGATCTGCTCGGGGGACGCGTGGCCGGCATGGAAGGAATGGAAGACCATCTCCACTCCCAGTTGCTTGTACTGGCGGTAGAGCTCTGGGTACCGGTAGTCGTAACAGATGAGCGCCCCGCAGCGGAGGCCGTCGATCGTCCACACACTGGAGTGGTCGCCCGGCGTGTAGTGCGCCAGGTCCCCGGTCGTCCCGTCGGGATCGCCACTGCAGAATCGCTTGTCGTAGCGCTCGACGACCTGTCCCCCGTCATCGATGACGTACAGGCTGTTGTGTGGCTTGCGGGTGCCGCTGAGCCGGTGGGCGGAGCCCAGGACCGTCCAGACTCGGAGGTGGCGAGCGTGCTCCATGACTTCGCCGGTGGCCCTGCGGAGTGCATCCCAGTCCAGCCTCGCGAACGACGCCACGTCGACGCCGGCGTAGCCCGACAAGGCCCCCTCGGGGAAGTGCACCACGCGGGCGCCCCGCCGCGCCGCCACGGTCATCTGCCGCTTGACGTGACGAAGGTTGGCGCCGACATCGCCATCGACCGGAAACTGGCACGTCGCCACCGTGAGCACAGCCATCTCCTCATCATGGCCCGCCGGTCCCCGGTCCGAATCCGATATCCGCGTCGCTCGGACCCCCGCCGATGGCGGAACGGGCGCTACTTGCGTCGTGACGCGTTCGTCACGCGGTGCCAGATCTCGGCGGCCGCTTCGAGCCCATCGAGGTGGAGCTCGGCTTCGGGGCCGGCGGCGATGGCGACCCGCTCGGGTACGACACCCCAGACCGGCACTTTCTGCTCCGTC
Source organism: uncultured Acidimicrobiaceae bacterium (assembly GCA_963702305.1). Classification (GTDB taxonomy): domain Bacteria; phylum Actinomycetota; class Acidimicrobiia; order Acidimicrobiales; family Palsa-688; genus PALSA-693. Next base: position 71,127 of record CAVPBX010000004.1, read on the forward strand.
CAGACATCCAAGGTCTCTTTGTAGTCCCGGGTCCACGGCCGGGCCGAGCTGATGACCACTCCGGCCGGTACCCCATCAGGCACCATCTCGAAAGTGGTGGTGAGGCGCACCCCTTCCACCCCGCCGATGCGCGTGGGTACGACGACGACTTCGGCGGCCCCGAGCGCAGTGGAGAGCAGGCGCTCGCTCGCGGGCGGCGTGTCGATGATCACGACATCTCGGTCCTGGTGGTGGTTGAGCGCCTTGCGCAGGAGTCGCTCACTGGGGGCTTCCCGCACCTCTACACCGGGGATGGGCCGTTCTTCCAGCCAGATGGCCGCGGAGCCCTGTGGGTCGGCGTCGACGACCGTCACCTTGCGCCGGCCCCGACCCGCTACTGCTGCCAGGTACACGGCGGTGGTGGTTTTGCCCACCCCGCCCTTGAGGCTCGCCACCGCTACGCGCATTTCCTCACTGTATGACACCGCCGAGCCCAGCCGCCGAGGCCGGCGGGTTCTGCCCCGCCTCGCCAACAGGGGAACCCGGCGAACGGCGGGCCCCTACCATCCGGGGGTGACGAAGTTGTTGCAAGCTTCAGTCGGCCCGCAGTTCACGGCAGTCGGCGTGGACGTCGCCGAGGAGGGCAAGGGCCTGGACGTCGTCGCCGTCGACCAGGATCGCCGCGTCATCGCGAGTTACGGCCGACGAAGCGTTCGCGAGGCTGCGACGCTGGTCCTCGAACAGGTCCGTCCCACCATGGTCTGTATCGATTCACCATCGGGGTGGTCGCGTTCCGGCCGCAGCCGGGAGTCGGAGCGGCTGCTGGCGCGAGCCGGTATCTCCGCCTTTGCGACCGGAGCCGACCCGGGCGAGCACCGCTTCTACCGATGGATGCGGGTCGGGTTCTCCCTGTTCGAGGCCTTGGCCGCTGACTACCCGCTATTTCGTGGCACCGAGCCGCGCGGCACCGCGGCGGAAGTGTTCCCCCATGCGGCCACGGCACGAATCGCCGGCCGCCACCGCCATGGCAGCGAGACCAAGTCCGCCTTTCGCCGCCACGTGCTCCGTGCCAGTGGCATCGACGACCGCGTCCTGCCCAATCTCGACCGAGTCGACGCCGCTCTGGCCGCGCTGACCGGTCTGTTGGCGCTCGAAGGTTCCTGGACGGCCGTCGGTGACCCGAGCGAAGGGGTCATCCTGTTGCCCATGGCCAATCCGCTGACGAGATTGCCCCGCTCGAAGTCCGACGCCGCCGCCCGCACCGTCCCGCCCGAGGCCGCCCTCTCATGACGACTCCGAACGGCTCACCGGGTTCCGGTCCCCTCCGCCGAGGCCGGCGGGGGATCTACCAGCCGCTCCGTCGCCGGAGATACTCCTCGGGGTCGAACTGCTCGAGCCACATCATCTCCGTGGTCGCCGCGTCGGCCTGCTCGTGCCATCGGATCAAAACCCGCATGGGCCACTCCCACCACCGCGGTCGGGGTCGATCCCGCCAGCCCACGTCTGTTGTCGGATCCCTCACACCGTAAGAACGGGCGAGCGGGCCGGGCCTTGCGGTTCTCGTCCGGAAAATGTGAAATCCCGCGGCACCGCCCTGGTGGGTGTCAGCAGGACGTCGGCGCCCAACGGCGAATAACGTGTCAGTGGGATGGATTTCGTGGTGCTAGAGCCTCGATCCGGAGTCGGTTCCCGAGCGGGCGGGGAATCGCGCCGGGCTGGAGATCCGGAAGCGTTCGTGGAGCTGTACCGCCGGCACGGCGATCGCATCCGCCACTACTGTCTGTATCGCCTCCGCGATCTCCACGAAGCAGACGACGTCACCCAGGAAACCTTCGCCCGGGCCTGGCGCTCGATGCCGACGGACCGGGCGGACGGCGAGCTTTACCCATGGCTCCACGTGGTGGCCCGGAACCTGTGCACCGATGCCCTGCGCCGACGAGCCCGCTCGCAACCATCCGCCGATCCGAGGTTCGACTCCGTCGAGTGTTTCGATGACCCTGCGACTCCCGTCGTCGAAGCAGTCGATCGAGCGCTCGTCGGCGCCGCGCTGCTGCGCCTGAACACCCGGCAGCGGTCAGCCCTCTTGCTGCACGAAACCGAAGGCCTCACCTGCGCCGAGATCGGGCACCAAACCGGCCAGTCGACGGCCGCCGTGGAATCGGTGCTCTGGCGCGCCCGCCATGCTCTCAAGCGGGAGTTTCTGGCGCTGGCCGGCCCCGACGGGTTCCTGGCTGGCTTCCCGTTGCTCGGCCCGGTACTCGACCACATTCGTCGGGCCGGCCGTCGGGCCTCGATGCTGACCCGCCAGGCGACCGGTTGGACCGGTGCGGGCGCACCGGCTGGGCTGCCGGTGGCGGGGGTTGCCCTGACGGTCGCCTGCGTGGCGACCCTGGCCACATTCCACGGCGGTCCCGTCAGCGGAGGACCCGGTCACTGGGCCCAGGTACCTGTCGCCGGGGCCTCGCGCACCGCCGCCTCGGCCGGGACCCCGATCATCTGGACTCGCCGGCCTCCTGGGGTGCGATCTCACGCGGCTCGGTCCGAGCCCCCGCCCGTCCCTCGAGTGCCATCTCGACTTGGCGCCCAGAAGTCGCCACCGCGGCCGACGCTCACTGGCGGTCCCGGCCTGACGCAGTTTGGCCTGACGCAGTTTGGCCTGACGCAGGTTGGCCTGACGCCGCTACCCGTGCGGCTGGCGACGCCAGGAGTGACCACGATCCTCCCTCCCGCGCTCCCGCTGGCCGTTCCACCCACACCGACCGTCGGGCCGGCACCAATGACCCCATCCCCGGCGGCGGGGCAGGTGGCCCCGCCAACCCCTTCGCTCCCAGTACTGCGGCTCCCTTGACCGCGGGTTCGACCAGCCGTGTGGCAACCGGGGACCCCTCCGGCGATCACCGCACCTCGCGCAGCGTCCCCTTTTCTACCTCGTAGACGAAGCCCCGTACGTCCTTGTGCGGCACGTAGGGACTGGCCTCGACCCGAGCGATCGACTGGCGGACGTCATCATCGACATCAGGGAAGGCCTCGAGCGCAAACGGCGGGCGAATCCCCGTGTCGGCCTTGATGCGAGCCTTCTCTGCATCGTCGGTGAAGGTGAGCATCCCGCAATCGGTGTGGTGGATGAGGATGATCTCGGTGGTGCCGAGCAGTCGTTGGGAGATCGCCAGCGAACGGATCGCATCGTCGGTGATCACGCCACCCGCATTGCGGATCACGTGTGCGTCCCCTTCGCTCAGGCCGAGCAGCCCGTACACGTTGAGCCGAGCATCCATGCAGGCCACCACGACCACGTGCTTGGCGGGCGGCATCGGCAGGCCGCCCTTGGTGAAGCCCTCCGCGTAGTGCTCGGCGTTCCGTAGCAGTTCGTCAGTCACGCTCATGACGGCACCTCCGAATGAGTTTGCGGGTTCCGTTTCTGACCGTAGATCCGGAAAGCCGACCAGTCAACTCGGGATTTAGGAGCGGCACCGGAATACCGCCGACCGGGGTGCGGTTGGCGCGGAGGATCGCACCAGAAGGGAGCGTCCCATGCCGCGAGCTGTGCGAATTCGACCACTACGGCGAGATCGACGTCCTCGACGTCGTAGAGGTCCCGACACCGGTTCCGGGCCCGGGCCAAGTCCTGGTGGCGGTGAAGGCTGCCGGCATCAATCCAGGGGAAGGCTCCATCCGCAAAGGGCTGATGCACGAGCGGTTCCCGGCCACGTTCCCCTCGGGTGAGGGCAGCGACCTGGCCGGCGTCGTCGCCGAGGTAGGCCCCGACGTCACCCGGTTCGCCGTCGGCGACGAGGTCCTGGGCTTCGTTGACACCCGGGGCAGCCACGCCGAGGTGGTGGTGGCCGATGCCGGCAATCTGGTGCCGCGCCCGAAGGACGTCCCGTGGGAGGCGGCCGGCTCGCTGTTCGTCGCAGGGACGACCGCCTACGCCGCGGTTCGGGCGATCAACCTGGCGGCCGGCGACACCGTCGTGGTGTCCGGGGCAGCAGGCGGCGTGGGTTCGCTGGCGGTGCAGCTGGCGGCCAACGCCGGCGCCAAGGTGATCGGCCTGGCCAGCGAGCGCCACCATCCCTGGCTGGCCAGCCACGGCGTCATTCCGCTGGAGTACGGCGAGGGAGTGCAGGAGCGCATCACCAAGGAGACGGACGGGCAGATCGACGCCTTCATCGACACCTTCGGCGGCGGCTATGTCGCCATGGCCATCGGCTTGGGCGTGGCGCCCGACCGCATCGACACCATCATCGACTGGGCGGCCGCCCAGGAGTACGGGACCAAGAGCGACGGGACCGCGGCGGCCGCCACCGCCGACGTGCTCGCGGAGCTGGCGGGACTGATCGCCGAAGGCCGGCTCGAGGTTCCGATCGCCAGGACCTATCCGCTCGCCGAGGTGCGCGAGGCGTATCGCGAGCTCGAGCAGCGTCACACCTTGGGCAAGATCGTCCTCGCGCCCTGACAGCGCCGCGATCGGGCTATGACACCTCAGGATGGTCATCTCGACGATCTGCGCCGGCGTCCGCGGCCCCTGGCGGCGCGTTCGTCTGTTTGAGGACGTGATCGATCGCCGAGTTCAGCTCGGCCCCGACGAGCACCGCCAGCCCGGTCACGTAGAAAAAGAGGAGGGCGGCGATCGGAGCGCTCAGCGACCCGTAGATCGATTTGGTGCGCAAGCTCGTCGACAGGTAGTCGCGCAGACCGACGCTACCGACGAGCCAGAGGGCCATGGCTGTCACCGCGCCGGGAAGGCCGCGGACCCAGCGCACCCGCACCGGCAGCGCCAAGCGGTACAGGGTCGCCACCAGGGCGACCGAGAGCAGCACGACGACGGGCCAGTAGAAGGCGGAGACCAGGGTCGACACCTGATGGGCGAACCGGCTGGGCGCCAAACTGCTCAATCTGCTGGGGCCCAGTGTCAGCAGCGGAAGGAGGACGATGCCGGCCGCGATCGAGCAGAGGTACAGCCCGGTCGCGATCAACCGACTGCGCCATGCGCTACGTACCCCCCGCATGCCATACGCGACGGTGATGGTGTTGACATACGAACTCATCGCTGACGATCCGGACCACAGGGTTATGACGAAGGCGATGGAGACCACTTCCAGGTGGCCGCCGGAGAGGACCTGGTCGACGAGCGGCTCTACGTCGCTGTTGACCGTGCTCGGGGTGAGCACGTCGTGGGCCGCCCGCAGGACGTCCGCCCGGATGTGCTGGATCCCGCCGGCGCCGAGCAGTCCTCGGAAGTACCCGATCGCCCCGAGCAGCGTGAGCAGCAGGGACGGCAGGCTGACGATGGCCCAGAAGCCGGCTTCGGCCGACAATCCCAGGACTCGGTCCTCGAACAGCTTGTGCCACGCCCGTAGCAGGACCGGCTTGCCCAGTCGCCGCACCGTGCGCACCGGGGCATCATGTCGCGTCGTGTCTGCCGGATGAGGGACGGCCGTTCCGGACCGCCCCTCAGGGATTAGGCCAGCTTGACGGAGCTGCCGCCCCGGCGGGTAAACGAGCGGGGCGCCACCGAGGGGGCGCGCCGCAGACAGGCCATGATCTCGGGCTGCTGGGACCGGCTGAGCTTCAGGTCCTTGAGCGTCTTGCCGGCGGCGAAGAGCGACGAAAGGAAGTCGTACCAGATGTCCTCGTCGGTGACGTTTTCGGAGCTGAGCCCCGACTCCGCCGTAAGTTCGAGGATCTCCGCCCGCTGGACAGCCGTTAGCATCGCAGCTTCTCCCTAGCAGCAAGATGGCGCACTGACGGTCAGAGCATCGAAGCCGCGACCATGACTCTACCGCAAGCGGTCACGCGACTCGCTACCTTCGACGAATGCGCGACTCGGTCACCGTACACATGGACGCACCCGCAGCCCGGATTTGGGAGCTGGTGAGCGACGTGACCCAGACCGGCCGCTTCAGCCCGGAGACCTTCGAGGCCGAGTGGCTCGACGGCGCCACCGGGCCGGCCGTCGGGGCCCGCTTTCGGGGCCACGTCCGCCGCAACGAGAAGGGACCGGTGTACTGGACCACCTGCACCGTCGTCGCCTGCGAGCCCAACCGAGAGTTCGCCTTCGGGGTCGGCAAGCCGGGTGACGCCTTGAACACCTGGTCCTACCGGCTGGAGCCCAGCGGTGATGGCACCGACGTCACCGAGTCATTTCAGCTCGCGGACAAGCTGGCGCTCCGCCTCTACTGGGCGGCGCTGGGGTGGGCCCGCGGCCCCCGCAACCGTAATGACATGCGTCGGACCCTCGAGCGCATCAAGGCCGCGGTCGAGTCCGAAGGCGCACCCGCGAGCTAGTGGCGGGTCACACCAGGTGGAGGCGTTTCTCCACCACCAGGGTGTTGGTGACCCCCACACCGTCGTAGGTGCCCGTCAAGGGGGCCGCGTCGGCGTAGTCTCGCCCGACCGCGACCACGAGGTAGTCGGGGTTCGTGCGCCGGTTGTGGGTGGGATCCCAGCCCTCCGCCATCCACAGGGTCGAGCGGAGCGGGTGCGGGCGCAGGACTTCGACCCACGCGTGGCTTCCTCCCTCCCCCGTCAGATGCCCCGAGACGTACCGGGCCGCCTGCCCGGAGGCCCGGCAGGCCGCCAGCATGATGTGGGCGTAGTCCTGGCAGACGCCGCGCCCGCCGGCCAGCGCCTCCGACGCCGTGGTGTGCACACCGGTACGGCCCCACTCGTAGTCGAGCGATCGGTGGACCCGCGCACACAACGACGCCACGTCGGGGCCGTCCTCCCCCGTGGCCAGCTCAGTGATGGCGGCATCGGCGGCGGTCAGGCGGGTGGGGCGGAGATACCGCCGATCGGCGACCATTTCGTGCCGTCCGGACCGGTCGGCGGGACCCTCTGCTTCGAGCCCGAACTCGACGGCCTCATCGACTCGAGGGACCACCACGTCGACGGTGAGGTTGCCGAACCCGTCGACGAAGGTCCGGGTGCTGGACGACTCGACCCCTCCGACGGTCAGTCGCCAACGTCCTGGCCCGCCGGCCTGCTGGGTCGACGGGGGGACAACTTTGAGGCGCTGCCGGAGGTTGGTGACGGGCCCGCTGTAGCCGTAACGGATCGTCTGGTCGAGCGTGAAGGTGCGGGCGGCCCTGACGTCACAGGTCGCAACACTGGATTGTCGTTCCGTCACGACGAGTGGCCGGCCCCGTTCGGCATGTCCGACAGTATGCCGACCTCCGAATGACTGTGGTGGATGCGGACCGTGACAAGTTCGTGAACACCCGGCCGGCCGGCCCGGCACCACAGGGCCGGCTCGACCTCAGGAAGTCACCTCGTCGGCCCACACGGTCATGGCCGTGAGTTCGGGCCCGCCGTAGGTGGAGATCATGGCGACGTCGAGGGCATCGCGGCCGCGAGCGATCAGGGCCCGACCGACGCGTCGCTGGTTGTTGCGGGGATCGAAGGTCCACCAGGAGCCGTCGAGGAACACCTCCATCCAGGCCACGAAGTCCATCGGTTCGGGGGGGACGGGGACGTTGATGTCGGGGAGATAGCCGAAGGCGTAACGGGCCGGGATGTTGAGGGCCCGGCAGAAGGTGATGGCCAGATGGGCAAAATCCCGGCACACCCCGGCCCGCCGTTCGAAGACGTCCGCCGCGGTGGCGAGCGGCGACGTGTCGAGATAGCTGAACTTCACCTCGTCGTGGACCCAGTCGCAGATGGTTTGTACTCGGCTCCAGCCGGGCGGGCAGGCGCCAAACAGGCTCCAGGCGTCGTCGGCGAGCTCCTGGGACGGGCAGTAGCGACTGGGCAGGGTGAAGACCAGCGCTTCGTTGGGGAGGTCCGGCGGCGCCAGTTCGGCCCCGTCGAGGCATTCCGGATCCGCGGTTTCCGGCACCTCCAGGAGCGCCTGGTAGCGAAGGGTTGACGCGCCGGGAGCGATGGTCCCGCGGCGGCACACGTTTCCGAATCCGTCCACGTAGCGCGACATGGCGATTTGGGGCGTATTCGCCCACCGCTCGTCCAGGGCCCGCACCCCGCCTTCGAGTCGCGGCTCCACCTGGATCACGGCATGCGTGGGCACTTCGGCGCCGTAGCGGAACTCGCAGCCAACTTGCACTCGCATTCTTCTCCCACTGTGGCCGTAACGGCCCGCGCTCGCACCCCTCCGACCATGACAACTCAATGAACTCCCACCCGGTGGTACCCCAGCCGGTCGTTCAGTATCCGCCGACCGGCATCACGTCGCCGGATCGGGCCGAAGCGACCGCCGCTTCCAGCACTCGCAGGCCGGCGATGGCGTCCGCCACGTCGACCGGCGGAGCGGCGGTGCCGAGCAGGTGATCCGCGACCCCAGCGTAGAACTGCTGGTACGCGCCGGGCCGAGTGGGGACCGGCTCGGCCCCGTCCACGGTCCCTATTTCTCCCCAGGCCTCCGCCGGCTCCTCACCCCAGCCGGGCTCCGACGGCAGCCGCCCGGCCCGCAAGGCCGCCTCCTGGGGATCGAGGCCGTATTTCACGTAGGCCCGCTGGGATCCCAGCAGGCGAAATCTCGGGCCCAGTCTCGCCGCGGTGCTGCTCGCCCAGAGGTGGACCGCCGGCCCATTGGCAAACGACAAGGCCACGAAAGCGTCGTCGTCCAACGGACCGGTGTGTCCGGCCATCTCGGCATAGACCGACGACGGCCGACCGAACAGCCGCAGCACCTGATCCACCAGATGGCTGCCCAGGTCGAAGAGGATGCCGCCACCCGGCAGGGTCGGGTCCGACTTCCACGACCCGGGCGACGGCGCCGCCGGCTTCCACCGCTCGAAGCGCGATTCGAACCGCCAGATGTCGCCGAGGCGTCCCGACGCCAGCAAGTCCACGACGGTGAGGAAGTCCCCGTCCCAACGGCGATTGTGGTACGGGATGACGGTGACCCCATGATCGCGGGCGAGGTCGGCGAGGACCTGGGCCTGGGCCGACGACGGGGTGATCGGCTTGTCCACCACGACCGAGCAGCCGCCGCGGATGGCGGCCTCGGCCACCGCGAAGTGGTGCGAGTTCGGCACCGTGACGACCACCAGGTCCCACTCGGTTGCGCTTCGCACCAGGTCATCGACGCTTCCGATCACCCGCACCCGGGGGTACCGCTGCCGCACCGCCGCTTCCCGTTCGGGGTTGGCGGTGACGATCGCCTCCAGCGCCAACCCGGGGGTGCTGTCGATCAGCGGCGCGTGGAAGACCGCGCCTCCCAGCCCGTACCCGACCACCGCGACCCTCGCTGGTCCCGACACGACCACACGCTACCGGCGGCGACGCACCGGGCGCGGCCATCGGAGAATCGGAGATAGGTTGCTCTTCGAGGCCCACGAGGCCAGGGGGTGCCGGCGATGATCAAACCTTCGGGCTGAGCGGAAGTTCGAGCAGAACCCGAGATGCCCAGCGACGAGCCGAGGACCCGTCGATCGACTTCGCGCTGGCAAAAGGTGCTCGGCGGCGGTGCCAGCCTGGTGCTGCTGGTCTTCATTCTGGTCGGCGTGATTCCGCAATTCGCCAGCTATTCGAGCGCTTGGGACCGCCTGACCCGCCTCGACACCTGGTCCTGGGTGGCCATCGCCTCCGCGGCCGCCCTCAACCAGATCTCCGGTATCTGGCCGTACCAGGCGGCCATGCGGGGGTTGAGGTTCTGGCCCGGTCTCCTTCAGATCGAGACCGCGACCGCCATCTCCAACACGGTGCCGGTTGGTGGCGCGGTGGCGATCGGCATGACCTTCAAGATGTTCTCCTCCTTTGGCTTCCCTGACGTTGTCATCTCGACCGCGGTCTTGACGACCGGCATCTGGAACATCGCCGCGAAGCTGGGCCTACCGGTCGCCGCGGTGGCCCTGCTGGCCGTCACCGCCCACCCGACCACCCGGGTCGTCGAGGCCGCGGTGACGGGCGTGGTGGTCATGGTGATCTGCGGGGTGGTGCTGTTCCTTATTTTCCGGTCCGAGGCCAGCGCCCGGTGGCTCGGTCACCTCGCCGATCGGGCCGTCAACTGGGTGGTCCACTTCTTCCGGAAGCCACCAGCGGACCGAATCGAGCGCGCCCTGCTCCATTTCGGCACCCAGACCGTGGACACCGTGCGGCGCCGGGGATGGCAACTCACTTCGGCGGCCTTGGCCAACCAGGTGGCAGGCTTCGTTCTCATCCTCATCATCGTCCGGGCGGCGGGGATAACCGGAGGCCAAGTGACGGTCGCCGGGGTGTTCACGTCCTTCGCGGTCGCCCGGCTGGCGAGCGCGGTACCGGTCACTCCGGGCGGCCTCGGCACCTTTGACGCCGCCTTCGTCAGCACCATGGGGGCGTTCGGGGCCAGCTCGTCCCAGGCGTTGACCGCCGACCTCATCTGGCGGCTGACGACGTACTTCCTGCCGATCCTGAGCGGCATCGTGACCTACCTCATCTGGTTCCGGTGGCACGACCGATCGCTGTCGCGAGCGCCTAGCGTCGGCGCCACCTGAGGTGAGGAGGCCCGTTGTACGAGAAGCAGTTCGTCGGGTTGGACGAAGCCCGGATGGCGATCGACGTGGTGCTGACCACGGCCGGCGAGCATCCCCAGCGCCCCGTGGTGGTGGCGGTAGTCGACCCTGAGGGCGAGCTGGTGGCGTTCGCCCGCATGGACGGAGCCACCTACCTGGCGCGGTCGATGGCGCTCCGCAAGGCCTACACCGCGGCCCGGATGGGCTCCGACTCGGGGGCGTTCGGCGAGCGGATGCGCGGGGTGGTCGCCAGCCTCCACGAGCTCGACGACCCGAAACTGGTCGGCTTCAAAGGAGGGGTCTGCATCCGGGCCGGTGACGCCATCCTCGGCGCGATCGGGGTCAGCGGCCGGAGTGCGGACGACGATGAAGAGCTGGCCCGGGCCGCGCTCGCCGCGCTGTCGACGTAGACCGACGCCACACCGCCCCGCCGGCTGAAGAAGCCGGCGGGGCGGTGTGGTTGGAAGTCGGAGGCGAGCGGACTGCGGAGGTCAGGCGTCCCGCCGGCCGATCAGCCACAGGGCACCGCCGAGGGCGGCGGCCACCCAGGCCACCAGGACCAGGAGGCCGACCCAGGGGGAGAGCGAGCCGGAGGTGCTGTGGACCTGCATGAAGGCCTGGCCGGCGTTGCCCGGCAGGAACTCCGAGATGTCACGCCCCCACGGGTTCGGCAAGGCGCTGACGATGGCCGGTAGCACCAGGACCAGCCCCACGAAGGCGCCGATGCCGCCGGCGGCCCGCCGGAAGATGGAGCCCAAACCGAGCGCCAGCAGACCCAGCAGCATCAGGTAGACGCCGCCGCCGATCACGGCCCGCAACTCGCCGCCGCCGGCCAGTGACACACCGACACCCGTCGATGCCAGCAGGGCCTGGCCGCCGAGGAAGGCAATCAGACTGGCCGTCACTCCGATGATGAGGGTCGGCACCGCCAGCACCAGGGCCTTGGCCCCGAGCACGGTGCGTCGGGCCGGCACCGCCGCGAAGGTGCTGCGGATCATGCCGGTGGCGTACTCGGAGGTGATAACGAGCACGCCGAGGATCCCGATGGCCAGCTGGCCCAGGAGGATCCCGGTCAGGCTGCGGAAGGTGGGATCAAAGGACGCTCGATCGGCCGCACTCATCCCGCTCCAGCGGGACGCCACGGCGGCGGAAACGATGAGGCCGATCCCGATGGTGCCAACCCAGGCGGCCAGCAGCGTCCACCTGGTCGAGGCCACGGTGCGCAGCTTCGTCCACTCGGATCGCACCACATCGACCACGGTGGCGGTCGGCACATCTGTCTCGATCTCGGCCACTTCGGGCCGAGGCATGGTCATCAGGGTGGTCATTGGTGTGCTTCCTCTCAAGCCGCGGCCGAGGCCGGGCGGTAGTCGACGGCGTCCTGGGTGAGCTCCATGTAGGCGGCTTCCAGCGAAGGTTCGTGCAACAGCAGTTCGTGTAGGACCAGCCCGTTGCGAGCGGCCAGATCGCCGACCGCCTCGATGTCGACGCCGGTCACCGCCAGGGTGTCGGGAGCCGCCTCGGTCACGCCGGCGCCGGCCGCCAGGAGAACCTGGGCCAACTGCTCGGACTGCGGGCTGCGAACCTGGACATACACATGGGCGCTGCGATTTACGAAGCCGCTGACGCTGGTCTCGTCGATGAGGCGGCCGCGGCCGATGACGACGAGGTCGTCCGCGGTGAGGGCCATCTCACCCATAAGGTGGCTCGACACGAAGACGGTCCGCCCTTCGGCGGCCAGGCCCCGGAGCAGGTTGCGGATCCAGACGATGCCCTCTGGGTCGAGCCCGTTGACGGGCTCGTCGAAGAGCAGCACGCCGGGGTCGCCGAGCAGGGCGGCCGCAATACCGAGCCGTTGGCCCATGCCGAGCGAGAATCCGCCGGCCTTGCGGTCCGCCACGTCGGTGAGGCCGACCAGCGCCAGCACCTCGTCGACCCGCCGACGGGGGATGCGGTTGCTTTGGGCCAGGGCGAGCAGGTGGTCACTCGCCCGGCGGCCGCCGTGGAAGGCCCGGGCGTCGAGCAGAGCGCCCACCTGCCGGAGCGGGTTTCGCAGCTGGGCGTAGGGCACGCCGTTGACGGTGGCCGCGCCGGCGGTGGGCGCGTCCAGGCCCATGATCATGCGCATGGTGGTGGACTTCCCGGCGCCGTTGGGGCCGAGGAAGCCGGTCACCCGGCCGGGCCGGGCCTCGAAGGAGAGGTCGTCGACGGCCATGCTGTCGCCGTACTGCTTGCGGAGATGGAGAGCTTGGATCACGGGGTTCGCTCCTGTCAGGTGCGGATGTGGGGGGATGCCTTGACGGTAAAAGACGCCGCCGTTCTTGCCATCAGCCCTGCCAATGATTTCCCGCCTACGCCTCCGGGCATCCGGTCCACCTCGGCTCATCCGTGCGAATGACCCCACGATCACCTGGCGTGGTGACCCGCCGCTCCCGCATACCCGGTACCTTCATGGGTGTGAGCCGCACGCCGCTACGGCTGGGCGCCACGACCAGCCGCCAACAGTTCCTGGATGGACTGGTGGCCGGCGTCCTGCTGGTGCTGGCGGAGGCGAGCACCTTTCTCAAGACCGACCACGCCAACGCGCCCCGCTGGGTGATTGCCATCCTCGGCGTGGTGGCGGTGCTGCCCCTGGCCTGGCGCAGGCGGGCGCCCCTTGTCGTGTGGGCTGTGTCCGGTGGCGCCGCCTTCGTCGCCCTCGCGCAGCACGGCACCCCGGGCTTGCTCGCCTTCGGTCCGCTCGTCGCCGTGTACACCGTCGCCACCCTCAGCCCGCGCCGGGTGTCCCTGCTGGCGGGAGCCACGACGCTGGTGGGCGTCACCGTTGGGATTGCCTTGGGTCGGCCCAACCAGCTGGTGTGGGAGGCCTTCGTTTTTCCCGCGGTGGTCATCGCCGCCTGCTGGCTGGTCGGCGACAACCTCCGGGTCCGGCGGGCCTACGTCGCCGAGCTGGAGGCCAAGTCGGCGCGGGCCGACTCCGACCGGGAGACAGCATCCACGCGCGCCGCCGAAGAGGAGCGAGCCCGGATCGCCCGCGAGCTCCACGACGTGGTGGTCCACCACGTCAGCGTGATCGCCGTCCAAGCGGGCGCGGCCCGCATGAACGCCGAGCACGGCGCGCCCCCCGCCGACTCCGTCCAGGCCCTCAGGGCGGTGGAGACCTCAGCCCGCACCGCGCTGGGCGAACTGCGTCAGCTGCTGGGCATCCTGCGGCACGAGGACGAGCCACCGGCCCTGGCGCCCCAGCCCGGACTCGACCAGCTGGACCGCCTTCTCGACGACGTTCGGCGGACGGGGCTGCCGGTCGCCGTGCGGATCGAGGGCGAACCTCGCGGGCTCCCCGCCGCCGTGGACCTATCGGCCTACCGGATCGTGCAGGAGGCCCTCACCAACGCCCTCCGGCACGGCGGTGCCGCCCCCGCGTTGGTCGTCGTCCGCTACGGCGTTGACCACCTCGAGATCGAGGTGACGGACGAGGGGCGTGGAGTGCCGGCCGCCGTCCCCGCCGGGGCCGCGACGACCGTCGGCCATGGCTTGGTGGGCATGCGCGAACGAGTGTCGATCTTCGGCGGCGAGTTCGATGCCGGCCCTCGTCCCGAGGGTGGTTTCGGGGTTTCGGCGCGTATCCCGATTCCTGGCAGCCCGGGATGACGATCCGGGTCCTCATCGTCGACGACCAGGCGCTGGTGCGGGCCGGCTTCCGCATGATCCTCGACACCCAGGACGACATCGAGGTCATCGGCGAGGCCGCCGACGGCAACGAAGCGGTCCGCCTCGCCCAGCTCGAGCATCCCGACGTGGTCCTGATGGACATCCGCATGCCTGGCTTGGACGGCATCGCCGCCACCCGGCTGCTGGCCGGTCCCGAGTCGTCCTCCTCCACCCGGGTGGTGATCCTGACCACCTACGACCTCGACCAGTACGTGTTCGACGCCCTGGCGTCCGGCGCGTCCGGCTTCCTCCTCAAGGACGTGCGGCCCGAGGACCTGGTCGACGGGGTGCGGCTAGTGGCGGCCGGCGACGCCCTGCTGGCGCCCAGCGTGACCCGCAGGCTCATCGCCGAGTTCGCCACCCGCTACCGGCCCGGGCGGCCCGAGCCCGCCTCGGTGGGTGTGCTGACGGCGCGCGAACTGGAGGTGCTGGTGTCGGTGGCCCGCGGCATGACCAACGCCGAGGTGGCCGCCGCCCTGTTCGTCAGCGAGAACACGGTCAAGACCCATATCAGCCACGTGCTCGACAAGCTCGGGCTGCGCGACCGGGTCCAGGCCGTGATCTACGCCTACGAGACGGGCGTGGTCGAGCGGGGACTCGTCGACTGAGACCCCCGTCACTACGGTGACGGCATGCAGATCGCCAACGTCGCCGGCCGGGCCCAGCTCATCGTCGACGGCCGCGCCATCGATATCCACGCCGCCAGCCGGGGGCGGTTCGGACCGGGCCCAGACCGCGCTCTACGACGACTGGGACCGCTTCCGGGAGTGGGCCGCCACCGCGACGGCCACCGGCGCCGCCAGCCAACCGTTCGATCCCGCGAGCTGCGGTCCGCCGTCGCCGCAGCCCCGCCAGGTGTTCGCGGTCGCCCTCAACTACCGGGCCCACGCGGCCGAGTCGGGGACCGCGGCGCCGAGCGATCCGCTGCTGTTCACCAAATACGTCAGCGCCTTCACCGGCCCGGTGACCGAGGTGGAGCTCCCCCCCGGCAACGTCGACTGGGAGTGCGAGCTGGTGGCGGTCGTCGCCCGTCGGGCCCGGCGCGTCGCCCCGGACGACGGGTGGTCCTACGTGGCCGGGCTGACGGTGGGGCAGGACCTGTCCGAACGCATCCTGCAGCGCAGCGGCCCCGCCCCGCAGTTCGGCCTGGCCAAATCCCACCCCGGGTTCGCGCCCACCGGTCCGGTCCTGGTCACCCCCGACGAGTTCGCCGATCCCGATGATCTGGCCCTCGGCTGCGCCGTCAACGACCAGACCATGCAGTCGGCCCGCACCTCGCTCATGATTTTTCCGGTGCCGGCGTTGATCGCCTACCTGTCAAGAGTCGTCACCCTCCTGCCGGGTGACGTCATCTTCACCGGCACCCCCTCCGGCGTGGGCATGGGGCGCACCCCGCCCGTGTATCTCGCCCCCGGCGACCACCTGCGCAGCTGGGTCGAGGGCATCGGCGAGCTGCACCAGCGCTTCGTCGCGCCCTGACGGTCAGTCGCCGGCTGCCGGCTCCCCCGAACTGGAGATGAGCGGGGCGTCGCCGGACGGGTCGAGGATCCCCTCCTCCAGGAACGTGTAGCGCCCGTCCAGGACCCGGAGGGCGGCGTCGTACTCGTCGCTGTCGTCGTTGTGCCACAGGTCGTGGAAGGCCTGGTCCACCCGCCGGCGGGCCTGGCCGCAAAACAGGGCAGCCAACTCGTCCGCCTCCGGGGTCGCCAGCATCTTGGCCCGGGCCACCACCGCGCTCATGGCCCACAGGTCGGCGCCGATGTCGACCACCCGGCCCAGGAACGCCTGCTTGCGCTCCATGGCCCCCTGCCAGCGGGACATGCCGTAGAAGGTGTTGCGGGCCAGCTTGCGCGCCGACCGCTCCACGAACCGGAGCTGCTTGGCCAAGGGCCCGTACTCGCCAAAGGCGCCGGGGCGCAGACCGTCGCCCACGGCCAACTCTGGCAACCACCGGCCGTAGAAGGCCGAGGCCCGGGCCGCGGCCTTGGCCTTGGTGGCCGCGTCGGCGTTCTTGTCGATGAGGTCGCCGGCGACGGCGAGATGCTCGTCGACGGCTTCCCGGGCGATGAGCAGCTTCATGATCTCCGACGACCCCTCGAAGATCCGGTTGATGCGCATGTCGCGCAGGACCTGCTCGGCTCCGACCGCCCGTTCGCCGCGGGCCCGGAGCGATGCGGCCGTCTCGAACCCCCGGCCGCCCCGGATCTGGACCAGTTCGTCCGCGATGCGCCACGTCATCTCCGAGCAGAACAGCTTGGCCAGGGCGGCTTCGATGCGGATGTCCCGGCGATCGCCGTCCGCCATCAGCGCGGACAGGTCCGACACGGCCTCCACCGCGAACGCGGTGCCGGCGATGAACGCCAGCTTCTTGGCGACCGCCTCGTGCTTGCCCACCGGCTGGCCCCACTGCACCCGCTCCGCCGACCATTCCCGCGCCATCTTCAGGCACCACTTGGCCGCCCCGACGCAGGTGGCCGGCAGCGACAGCCGCCCGGTGTTGAGGGTGGTGAGGGCGATCTTGAGCCCCCTCCCCTCCTGGCCGATCAGGTCCTCGACCGGGACGCGCACGTCGTCGAATCGGGTCACGCCGTTTTCGATGCCGCGCAGGCCCATGAACTGGTTGCGGTGCAGCACCCGCACGCCGGGGGCGTGGGCGTCGACCACGAAGGCGCTGATGCCGCCCCGGTGGCCCTCGGACTTCGGCACGTCGGCCATGACCACCAGCAGGTCGGCGATGACCCCGTTGGTGGTCCACAGCTTGACGCCGTTGATCAGGTAGGCGGCGCCGTCTTCGGTGGGGGTGGCCGTGGTCCGCATCCGGGCCGGGTCGCTGCCGACGTCCGGCTCCGTCAGCAGGAAGGCGCTGATCTTGTCGGACGCCACTTGGGGCAGGTACTTGCGCTTCTGCTCCTCGGTCCCGAATACCTTGAGCGGCTCGGGCACTCCGATCGACTGGTGGGCGGACAGCAGCGTCGGGATCGACGAGTGCCAGGTGCCCGCCAGCGCCAGGGCCCGCCCGTAGTACAGGTGGCTGAGGCCCAGCCCGCCGTACTCGGTCGAGATGTTCATCCCGAGGGCGCCGAGTTGGCACAGGCCCTTGATCACCCGCTCGGGAATCTTGGCGTCGCGCTCGATCTCCGCCGGGTCGACCTCCTCTTGGAGAAAAGACGAGAGCGTGGCGAGGAAGGCCTCACCGCGACGCCGATCCTCCTCGTCGGGAACGGGATGGGGCTGGATGAGATCGAGCCGGAACCGGCCGAGGAACAGTTCCTTGCCGAAACTGGGTTTGTCCCATTCCTGCTGGCGCGACTGCTCGGCCAGCTCCCGGGATTGTTGCTCGGTGATGGCGGTGCCCATGCGGTGTTCCTACCCCAAACCGGCCTCCCGCACCTCCGAGCGGCGTACCGGGGCCCGGCGCAGGGGCTGGACCGGCGCCGGGCGCGGCACGATCGGGGGGATCGGTGCGGTCTCGGGCTGACCGGGGCGGACAGTGAGCGGCGTCCCGTGATGCTCGATCTCCAACTGCGGCCCCTCGGTCACCTCGTAGGTGGCCTCGGCGGCGGTGATGGTGACCAGGAGCCGGGCGCCCCGGTACACCAGCCGGAACGTCAGCCGGGTGATGGCGGTCGGCAGCCGGGGGGAGAACGCCAGGGGGCCGAGCGCGTCGGGTCCGCCGTGGTCGCGCATGCCGCCCAGGCCGGCCACCAGGGCCAGCCAGGCGCCGGCCAACGAGGCGATGTGCAAGCCGTCGCGCGTGTTGTGCTCCAGGTCGTCGAGGTCGATCAGGGCGGCCTCGCCGAGGTAGTCGTAGGCCAGGTCCATGTGGCCCACCTCGGCGGCCACGATGGACTGGATGCACGCCGACAGCGAGGAGTCCCGCACGGTCAGCCGCTCGTAGTAGGCGAAGTCGCGCTCCTTCTCCTCGGCGGTGAAGGCTTCCCCCCGCACGAACAACGCCAGCACCAGGTCGGCCTGCTTGACGACCTGCTTGCGGTACAGGTCGAAGTACGGGAAGTGGAGGAGCAGGGGGTATTGGGCTGCGGTGGTGGCGTCGAAGTCCCACTGGGCGTGGCGGGTAAAGCTGTCGGCCTGGGAGTGGACCCCGAGATCGGCATCGAAGGAGACGACCATCGCCGCCGCGGCCTCGCGCCAGCCGTCCCGCTCGGCCGGCTGGACGCCGAGGGCCGCGGCCCGGTCGGGGAAGCGGTCGGCCAGCGCTACAGCGGCCATCAGGTTTCGCTGCGCCATCAGGTTGGTGTACACGTTGTTGTCGGCCAGGGCGCTGTACTCGTCGGGCCCGGTCACGCCGTCGATGCAGAAGCCGCGTCGGCGGTCGAAATGGCCGAGCGACCGCCACAGCCGGGCGGTGGCCACCAGCAGATCGAGGCCCGGTCCCTCGGCGAAGGCGTCGTCGTTGGTCGCCCGCAGGTAGCGGACGACCGCGTCGGCGATGGCCGCGTTGATGTGGAAGGCCGCGGTGCTGGCCGGCCAGTATCCAGAGCACTCTTCGCCATGAATGGTGCGCCATGGGAACGCCGCCCCGTTGAGGCCCAGCTGCTTCGCCCGGTCGGCGGCTGCGGGCAGGGTGTATTGGCGCCAGCTGAGGGCATCGGCCGCGGCGTCGGGTGTGGTGTAGGTGAGGACCGGCAGCACGTACATCTCGGTGTCCCAGAAGGAGTGGCCGTCGTAGCCGGTCCCGGTCAAACCCTTGGCCGCGATGGCGCGCGTCTCGGCCCGGGCCCCCGCCTGGAGCACCTGCCACAGGGCATACCGCACGGCCTGCTGTACCTCGTCGTCGCCGTCCACCTCCACGTCGGCGCGGCCCCAGAAGTCGTCGAGGTACCGGCGTTGCGCGGCGAGCAAACCGTCGAAACCGGTGTGACGGGCCGCGAACACCGCGCCGCTCACCTGGTCCTCCAGGGCCGGCAGCGAGCGGGTGCTGGACCAGCCGTAGCCGACGAATTTGACCAAGCGCACCGACCCCCCGGCCGGGCAATGGGTGATCAGGCTGACGCGGCCCATGTCGGCGACGGCCTCCGTGCGGAGCTCGCGGTCCTCGGGCGCGCCGACCAGCTCGTGGTCCATCACGGCCGCCACCCGCAGCCCGCTCCTGTTGGTCCGGTGGACCAACAGCACCCGATAGTCCATGCCCAGCGAGGTCTCGGAGATCAGCGGATGGTCGAGGGCGGCGCCACCCCGGGGGTCGTCACCGCTCGGCGGGAGCTCCTCGTTGGCCACCAGATCGGACTGGATCACCAACGTCACGTCGCGGTCGAGCGCCTCCACCTCGTAGCTGATGGCGGCGATGGCCCGCTGGGTAAATGACACCAGCCGCACCGAGCGCACCCGCACCGCCCGGCGGCCCGGCGACTCCCACTCCACCTCCCGGGTCAGCGTCCCGGCTCGGAGGTCCAGGGTGCGTTGGTGGCGGCGCAGGGTGCCGTAGCGGATGTCGAACGGTTCGTCGTCGACGAACAGCCGGATGATCTTGCCGTTGGTGACATTGATCACGCTCTGGGTGGACGGAGGCTCCGCATACAGCGCCTCGGCATAGGGCAGCGGCCGCTCCTCGTAAAACGAGCCCAGGTAGGTGCCGGGCAGGCCGTGCGGGTCCCCCTCGTCGAGGTTGCCGCGGAGCCCGATGTGCCCGTTGGAGAGGGCGAACACCGACTCGGTCTGCGCCAGCACGTCGAGGTGCATCTCCTCCTCGACGATGACCCAGGGCGCGTGGCAGAAGGACCAATGGTTGGTCACGGTGACGCTTCCGTCTCCAGCAGCTCGGCCAGGTCGCGGACCACACGGTCCGCGCCGTGCGCGGCCAGGGCCTCGGCCTGGCCCACCCGGTCCACGCCCACCACGTAACCGAACCCGCCGGCCCGACCCGCGGCGACGCCGGCGAGGGCATCCTCGAACACCGCGGCCGCCGCCGGTTCGACGCCGAGCAGGCGGGCGCCGGCGAGGAACGTGTCCGGCGCCGGCTTCCCCGCCAGGTGGTCCCGCTCCGCCACCTCCCCGTCGACCCGGGCTTCGAAGAGGTCCAGGATGCCCGCCGCCACCAGGACGTCCCGGCAGTTGGCGGACGACGACACCACCGCCCGGCGGAGTCCCGCGTCTCGCGCCGCTTTGACGTAGGCAACCGACCCCGGATAGGCCTCGACGCCGTCTTGCTGGATGCGGCGCAGGACCAGATCGTTTTTGCGGCGGGCCAGGCCCTGGACGGTCTCGGCTCCGGCCGGGTCGTCCGGGCTGCCCTCCGGCAGATGGATGCCCCGCGACGCCAGAAAGTCCCGCACCCCGTCGAGGCGGGGCTTGCCGTCGACGTAGTCGTCGTAGTCGTCGTGGATGTCGAACGGCTGGAAGGGTTGATGGGTGGCGTCGGCGCGCCGCTGGAGGTACCAGTCGAAGAGCTCCTTCCACGCCGCGGCGTGCACCTTCGCGGTCTGGGTGAGCACGCCATCGAGGTCGAACAGGCAGGCGCGAACGCCGGCAGGCAGGCCGAGCATGGTCAGTGTCTACCCGACCTCAGGCGGCCAAGTGCCAGATGGCCGTGTGGGCGGCGTAGGCCACCGGTTCGTCGTAGGCCACCCAGCTGACGTCCAGGCGCACGAATCGGTGCCCCTTGCGCTCGAACTCCGCCGCCACCCGGGCCCGGACCTCCACCTCCTCACCCACCGACAGGCGTCGCAGGTGCCGCATGTCGGTCTCGACGTGCAGCCAGGCAGGGAGCACCACGTTGGCCATCAACACCCGGTTGGCTCCTTCCAGCAGCAGGCCCGGATGCACCACGCCCTCGGCCGCGTACCACGGCGACGGCTCGCCGATACGCGTCAGGTAGGCGGCGGCGGTGTCGGGGTCGACGGGCAACGTGACCGAGCCGAGCAGCCGACCTGCGGCCAGGGTTTCCTCGCTGGCGGCCGGCCGTTCGTGGCGTGGCGGGATGGGGCCGGCGGGGATCGCCATGGGCTCGATCCCATCCGGCTCGCCGGACGGGACGGACGCCGAGCCCACCACGCATGTCCTTTCACCGACCCCCACTTCGAAGCCGCCGTCGGGGGACAGGTGCACCACCAGCTCGTCGCCGTCGTAGCAGGGCGACAGGAAGCGGATGCGCGCCGCGCCGTCTTCGACCCAGCCCGGCCCCAGCCGGGCCAGGAGCGCCCGGCACACGTAGCCGTAGACCGTCGCCCCCGGGACCAGGCCGCCCCGAAAGCCGTAGCGCTGGGCCACGTCGTCCGCGTGGATCCGGTTCTCGCTGGCCGTGGCCGCGTTGTGAGCGGTGACGCGGTACTCGATGGGTTGGACTGTACGCCACCAGGTAGAAAGAGGGCATGGCTCGGATCTTGACCCCCTCCGAGCAGCGCCGCGCCGGGCTGTTGGTGATCGCCAAACGGCGGGCCACCGGACTATTGGTGGTCGTGGCGGTGGTGTTCGGGCTTTCAACAGCGTTCATCAGTCAGGCCCACTGGCTGGGTTGGGTGCAGGCCACGGCGGTGGCGTCGTTGGTCGGCGGGCTGGCGGACTGGTTCGCCGTCACCGCCTTGTTCCGCCGGCCCCTCGGGTTGCCGATCCCCCACACCGCCATCGTGGTGGAACGCAAGGACCGCTTCGCGGAGACGCTCGGCGCCTTCGTGCAGGAGAGCTTCCTCACCCCCGCGGCGGTGAGCGACCGGCTGCGGGCGTCGCGCGCCGTCGACCGGTTGGCGGGCTGGATGAGTGATCCGGATCACGCCGCGGACGTGGCCGGGCGGTTCGCAGAGGGGCTGGTCGGCGCGGCCGACCTGCTCCGCGACGAGGACGTGCACGGGGTCCTCGACGCCTTGGTCCGCCAGCGGGTAGACAACGTGGCGCTGGCGCCCCTCGCCGGCCGCACCCTGCGGCAGCTCACCCGGGAGGGCCGGCACAACCCCTTGATCGACGCCGGGTTGCGGGGGCTGAGCCGCTATCTCGGCGCCCACGGCGCCGACCTGCACCACCGCCTCGGGGTTCACTCCCCGTGGTGGTTGCCCGGTCCGGTGGAGGAGCGCATGGTCGAACGTCTGCTGCAGCGCAGCCGGCAGGTCCTCGACGACATGGCCGCCCATCCCGACCATCCGCTTCGCCACCAGCTGGAGGCCGGGCTGGTCAAGCTGGCGGAGGACCTGCAGACCTCCGACGAGATGCGCCGCCGCGGCGAGGAGCTCAAGGGCGAGCTGTTGGGGCAACCGCAGATCCGCGACTTCGCCACCGCCGTCTGGCGCGACGCCAAGGACCAGTTGCGCAGCCAGGCGGCCCAGCCGGGGTCCGAGCTGCGGTTACGGCTCACCGACCTGATCGTGCAGACCGGGGCTCGCCTGCGCGACGACCCCGAGTTGTCCGCCTCGGCGCAGCGCAGCCTGGATGCCGTGGTGCGGATGGTGCTGGGCCGCTTCGACGCCGAACTGGCCAGCCTGGTTAGCGGGACCATCGACCGCTGGGACGCGGTGGAGACCTCCCGCCGCCTCGAGCTGCTGCTCGGCCCGGACCTGCAGTACATCCGCATCAACGGCACCATCGTCGGCGCCCTGGCCGGCCTGGGCCTGCACGCCATCAGCGTGGCGGCCGCCTGAGATCACCCGTTGTGGTCGCCGGTCACCGGGGGTAGGGTCTCCCGGCGACCGATGGGCTTCGGTTGCATACGGGGAAAAAGGGGGCGATATGCCTCATTCGACCAGTTTCGGTGGTTCACGTTTCCTGGGTCGGCGGCGCATGACGTCGCGGCTGGTGGCGTCGGTAACCATCGGCAGCGCCTCGCTGCTGCTACTCGCACCCAGCGGAGCCTTCGCGAATACGTCTGCGAGCCACGGGATCTTCGCGGCCGCCCGCTGGGGTGGGGCGGTGCACGCGGCCGGTGTGGGCGCCGCGGCCCTGCCGGCGAACATCTCCGTGGTCGCCACCGGGCTCAACCAGCCCAAGAAGATCACCATCGGCCCCGACGGCAACCTCTACGTGGCCGAATCCGGGCTCAACACCCCCCCGGCCGGCTGCACCAACGGCACCCAAGCCGCCTGCGTGGACCTCTCCGGCGCCATCGCCAAGGTGACGCCCGCCGGGGCGGTCTCGACGGTGGTGAGCAATCTGCCCTCGGCCAACGGTGCCGGCGGGCCGGGCTCGGTGGTCGGGCCGTCAGAGGCCGCTGGTCGTCGGGGGCAAGATCCAGATCACCACCGAGGCGCTCGCCAACAGCCAGACCAACGGGTTCCCCGGTGCCCGCCAGCCCCAACAACAAGCTGCTCGACGCCCTGGTGTCGACCCCGCTGTCGGGTTCGCCGCGCGACCAAGGAAGCGGACCTGGGCGCCTACAACTTCGCCCACCCCTTCCCGACCCCCGCCCCAGGTAACAACAAGTACGACAGCAACCCCTACGCCGTGACCCCATGGGACGGCGGCCTGGCCATCGCCGATGCCGCCGCCAACCAAGTGCTGCTGTATAAGAACGGCACCCTGTCCCCGATTACCACGCTGCCGAACTTCGTCGAGCACATCCCCGCTGGATATCCCGGTGGTCCCGGAAGCCTGGTCGTGGACGCCGTCCCGACCTCCCTGGCCGTGGGACCCGATGGGAAGCTGTACATCGGCGAACTCGGCGGGGGCCCCTATGACGTGCGCAACACCACCGTGTACCGGGTGAGCGCTCCTGGCGCGCCCCTCGTCCCCGTCGCCACCGGGCTCACCATGGTCGGCGACATCGCCTTCGACCAGGCGGGCCGCCTCCTGGTCCTCACGATCGACCAGGCGGGCCTGGGCGACCCGGCGGGCGGCGCCGGGATACCCACGCCGGGTGCGATCACCCGCATCACGGGACTTTCGGCGACCAACACGGTCGGCGTGCGGACCGTGCTGGCCAGCACCGGCCTGGAGTTCCCGACGGGTATGGCCGTGGCCAAGGACGGGTCGATCTACGTCAGCAATTGGGGCGTCCTGCAAGGGCACAATGACCCCTACATTCCGCCTGGCACTCCGATCGGTGGCGAGATCGTGCGGGTCGCCAGCCCCTCCCCGGCCGACCAGCTCGGGGCCAGCTTCGGTGGCTACCGAGAGGGCGCGGCTGACGGCGGCGTCTTCACCTTCGGCAGCTTCGGGTTCTACGGCTCAGAGGGCGGCACGGTCCTCAACCAGCCGGTGACGGGGATCTCCTCGACCCCGCTCACGCCGGGCTACTGGGAGGTCGCCAAGGACGGTGGGATCTTCACCTTCGGGACCGCCGGCTTCTACGGGTCCACGGGCGCCATCGTGCTCAACAAGCCGGTGGTGGGAATGACGCCCACACCCGACGGGCGGGGCTATTACCTGGTCGCCTCTGATGGTGGCGTCTTCACCTTCGGAGATGGGGTCTTCCGCGGGTCCACGGGAGGCATTCGGTTGTTTGCGCCGGTCGTCGGCGGCGCGACCACCCCGGACGGGCGTGGCTACTTCCTGTTCGCCGCGGACGGCGGCGTATTCGCCTTCGGGGACGCCGTCTTCCACGGATCCGCGGGAGGCATTCACCTGGCCGCACCGGTCGTCGGCGGGGCCATTACCCCGGACGGGCGCGGCTACTACCTGTTCGCCGCGGACGGCGGGGTGTTCACCTTCGGAGACGCCGTCTTCCACGGATCCGCGGGAGGCATTCACCTAGCCGCACCCGTCGTCGGCGGCGTGGCGACGCCGAACGGGCAGGGGTACTACCTGGTGGCGTCCGATGGCGGGGTGTTCTCGTTCGGGAACGCCGTCTTCCACGGATCCACGGGAGCACTGCGGCTGGCCGCACCGGTCGTCGGCATCGGCTAGCCGCCGGCTCGGGATCCTGCCCACCCGGGTCGCCTCCGTCAACGCCGGGCCGGCCCTGGTGGTGGACGACCGCGCGGGGCCGATCGTGATCGCCGGTGAGTGCCGCGCCGGGAAGGTGACCCGCATCTGGGTGCAGCTCAACCCCGACAAGCTGGCCGATCTCGATCAGCCCTTCGAGGCGCGCTGACAGGGCCCGGCGCCCGTTCGATTGGACTCACACCTGGTGGCAGGAACTCCGGCGCCGTGCGGGCGCCGGTCCGAGTGGGCGGCACCCGTCGAGCCGCGGATCGTGGCCGCGGGAGCGGGGATTCGACGTCGGTGGCAGGTGGTGGCGGCCGCGGCGCACCGAGCGCGCTCGACGCGGTGGCCTTACCGGCGCATTCCGCTGCCACCTGGTGTGACGACCGTCGAATGAACGTGCCTCCCGCCGGCGATCCGCCCCGAACCGGCCCGGACGCGGGCCGAAGCCGCGGGGGGGCCCGCGAACCGGCGCCACGTCCGGTGACCGCAGTCGAATGGTCGCGGATCAGCGTCGACGGGTTTCGACCAGCCAGGTCGAGTACTCCACCGTGAAGGCCCCGCCCAAGCCGTCGATGGTGCGGGCCACCTCGGCCAGCACCGCGGCGAGCTGGTCGGGGGGCAGGGTGCGGTGATCGCTGTGGGTGGGAAGCTGGTCCACCCAGGTCGCCGTGGTGTAGTCGACGGTATGACCGAACACCTGGACGCGCCCGGTGCCGAAGGCCGGATGGGCAGCGAAGGCCGCGGCCGCCGACTGGGTGTCCTCGTCTGGTTCGTCCAAGGCCTCCGCCGGCAGCCCGGCCCGGGCGGGCGGGTGACCCCGCCCGCCCTCAATCGCCCGCCCTCGATCGCCCCCTCGACCGTCAGCCGCCCTGGCGGCTCCCGTCCCAAAACGACCGCAGCGACGCCAGCTTGCCGTCTGGGCCCCGGCGGTAGATGTTGACGACGTCCATGTCCATGGCGTGCCCGCCGGACGTGATGTGGAACGTCACGACCGCGGCCGCCTCGTCGCCGCACTCGTAGCAACGCTCGATCTCATAGTCGAACTTCTCCATGGTGGCGATGACCGTGTCCCGGAACCGGGCGATGGCCGCCTTGCCCCGGTGGCCGCCCACCCCGCCATCGAACGGTGAGACCCCGACCGGATCCTCCACCACCGCGTCGTCGCTGAACAAGGCCAACCATCCGTCCCGGTCGCCCTCCCTGGTCAGCCGCAGCGACGTCTCGGCCAGGTCCCTGACTGTGCTCATGCCAGGACCGTAGGCGAAGACGTCGCCCGCCGGCCGATTGACTTCCGTGCTGGTGGTGATCGGCGGCAGTTCAGCGGTCCTCGGTGAACAGGGCGGCGTAGCGGGCCAGGTAGAGGGGCCATCCCGCGTCGTCGGCGACGCCCTCGGCGACCGCCTGCCATCCGGGGCCGTGCCGGTCGATGTTGCGGTGTTCCAGCTCCAAGCGGGTGCGTTGCGGCGTCTCGGCGACGAAGCGGACCTCGACCTCGCTGGTGTTTTCCGGCTCGGTCTCGATCTGCCACTGCGGGCTGATGTCCCAGCTAAACGTCACCCGGTGCGGCGGCTCGAAGACCAGGATGCGCGCCCAGCGGCACTCGCTGCCGTCGACGCCGCGATCGTAGATGTGGCCACCGACTCGCGGCTCGAAGACCGTCTCGGCGATCGCGGCCGCGAGCAGATTGTGCTCTGGCGGCTTGAAGTCGCCGAACCGTTCGGTGAACACACGGAAGGCCCGCTCGATCGGCGCCTCGACGACGATCTGCCTGCGAACCACTGCAGCCGCTGCCTGGGTCATGACGCTCCCTCTGTCGATTGTTCGACGATCTCCTTGTAGCCGGCCAGCGCTTGGGTCCAGTACATCTCGAGCTGATCGCGCAGCGCACCCACGCCGACCGGATTGAGCCGATAGATCCGGCGAGTACCAACTGCGCGTTCGCTGACCAGTGCCGCGGCCTTCAGCACCTTGAGGTGCTGCGACACCGCCGGCCTGCTGATCGGCAGCTCGTCGGCGAGTTCGCCGACGGCGCGCGGCCGCTCCGCCAGGCACGACAGGATGGCGCGCCGGCTGGGATCCCCCACCGCGCCCAATGCGTCCGCCGATTGGTAAGTGACCACGAACGGTAAGTTATTACTTACCGATGCTCGGCGTCAAGAGCAACCCCTTCGATCGGCGGTGACACCGCCGCCGACCTCCCTCAAGGGCGGGTTCGGTGGGGCCGTCGCCGCCGAGGAGCCCGAGCCGGGCCCGCCGCGGCCGCCACCGCCGCGGCCGCCGCCTCCCCAGCGACCTCCAAGGCCTCCGTGGTACGGGTCGCTCGGCACAGGATGAAGGCGCCTTCCAACGCACAGATCAGCTCGATGGTCAGTCGCCGGGCGTCCGCCTCCGCCACTCCCCCGGCCACGAACAGACCGGTCCCGCCAGTGACCCAGTCATCGAAGACGTCCGCGCAGGCCTGGCGCAGGATCTCGCTGTGGCTCGATACCTCGAGGGCCACCGTGGCGATCGGACAAGCGTCGGCATAGTCCGTCTCGACCAGGTGCTCGGCGGCGCCGGCGAAGAATGCTCGCACCCCGCTCACCAGGTCGGGCGCCGCCTCCAGGATCGTCGGTAGCAACTTGCCGTACTCGGCCCCGGACCACCGCACGGTCTCGGCGCCCAGCTGCTCCTTGCCTCCCGGGAAGAAGTGGTACAGCGACCCGAATGGAGCCTGGGCAGCTTTTACGATCTCCTTGACCCCGGTTGCCTCATACCCCTGGAGTCGCATCAGCTCCGCACTCGCATCGATGATGCGCTGTCTGGTACCGGCCACCATCCACCTCCGTCGAGCCGAGAAAATCCGTCATCAGCAACTGGACAGATGCGCCCGGCGTGTGATTCGCTAGAGCGATCAATCTAGTAGACGGGAGCCCGGCATGCTGCGGTCCTGGCTGGCCAAGAAGCTCATCACCCACAACCTCGACGCCCTCAATCGAGGGGACGTCGGCCCCACCCTGAGGATGGAGGCCCCGGATGTACATTTCCGTTTCCCGGGAACCAGCTCGTGGGCGATCGACACCACCGGGCGCGACCACGTCGAAACGTGGCTGCATCGGTTGGTGGCGATCGGCCTCCAACATGAGATGGACGAAATCGTGGTCGGCGGTCCGCCCTGGCGGATGACCGTCGTCGGTCGGGGCCGCGACCACGTCGACGCACCCGAAGGGCGTGTCTACGAAAACCGCTACGTCATCTGGGCCACCACCCGGTGGGGCCTCATCCGCGACTACGAGG
Source organism: uncultured Acidimicrobiaceae bacterium (assembly GCA_963702305.1). Taxonomy (GTDB): domain Bacteria; phylum Actinomycetota; class Acidimicrobiia; order Acidimicrobiales; family Palsa-688; genus PALSA-693. The sequence goes on from CAVPBX010000004.1 coordinate 99,344, forward strand.
TCTACGAGGACACCGAAGCCGCGTCGGCGTTCGACTCCTATCTGGTCGGATGACCCGGCAGCTGTTCGAGGTCAGCGACCCACCGGCCACCTTTCAGCAACTATAAGTATAGTTCATAGCCTTTCGTACGGAACTCTTTGGACAATTCTGACTCTTCGGTACGTACGCGACACCACATGTCGCGTACGTCCCGAAGACGCCGGACGTTCCATCGTCGTCACGATGCCACCACGTCGAGCCAGGCGGCGGAATGCACGGCGTTGGGGTCGGAAACCCCTGACCCGGATTTACGCAGTCAGCGTTTCCCTTCTCCGCAAGGGACGTTTCGGAGTCAACCGTCTGGCGTGAACTGTCGGGCCGCGAACAGCCAACGGCCACCCACCCGCTGCAGGTCGTCGCGGTAACCACCCGTGCTCAGCAACGACGTCGACCCGCCCGTCGCGGTGTAGGCCACCAGGTAGCCACGGCCGCGGGCCCGGTCGCCGTCGCCATCGGCGTGGACGTTGGTGACCAGATGCCGCATTCCGGGCCGCACCTGCTCGGCAAACTGGCGCAGGGCATCTGCCCCTTGGATCGGCCCGCCGCCCGCGCCACCAAGCGAGCCATCCGCGGTGAAGCAGGCGCAGAATGCCTCGCCGTCCCGGTCGTCGACGGCAAAGCAATAGGCCGAGTACAGCTGCTGGATCTCGGTGATGTCGTCGGAACTCAGCGTCATCGTGGTGGCCTCCCTGGTGCCGTTACCTGGTTTCGCCGAGCACGGTAACGCCGAGGGCTCGGCGCGGCCGTCCCCGACGACGAGCCCAAGGCCGCCCTTGATGGCACCGGTCGAGGCGCCCGCTAACGGTCAAGCGGGGGACCGGCCGTCAGCAACGCCCGCCATGCAGGCTCGTCAACGTGGGCCGGCTCGGTGTGGTCGACGAAGTTGCCCACTGCCTCCGCGAAGCGTTGGGGCTCCTCGGTGTGGGGGAAGTGGCCGGACTCCTCGAAGATCACCAGCTGGCTCCCGGGCATGGCCTGATGGGCCTCATAGGCATGGGCCACCGGGATGATCCGATCGCGCTCGCCCCACACGATGAGGGTGGGCAGCAACGACGAGAGGTACAGGCGGTCCCGGGCGCTCACCGACTGGCCCCCCATGTCGATCACGGCCCGCAGCGTCCGGACGAACGCCTGCCGGGTTTCCGCGTCGCTCAGCGACACGTAGCCGCGCCACTGCTCCTCGAGGCGCGGCGCCCGGAGGCCGAAGCTGCTCAGCCGCTGGCCCAGGGCATTGCCGGCATCGCGGACGAAGGACGGAAAGAGCAACGGCATGACGTACTCGACCCCGGGGATGCTCAGGGCCCGTAGCAGCCACGAGACCTCGTGTCCGAGGCCGCCGCTCGACACCAGGATGAGCCGCTCGCAGCAGCGGGGGTGCTGATAGGCGAGCTGCATGGCGACGCCGCCGCCGAGCGACTGGCCGACGACGGTCGCCTGGTCGATGCCCAGGGCGACCAGGAGGTCTCGCAGGGTATTGGCGTGGGCCCCGAGGGAGTAGTCCTGTCGGGGTTTGTCGGACTCGCCGTGGCCGGGAAGGTCCGGGGCCACGACGGTGTACCGCTGCGCCAGGAGGGGCATGACCGCCCGCCAGGTGGCCGAGCTGCCGGCCATGCCGTGCACCAGCAGCAGCACGGGCCGCCCCCCGGCCGGGTCGGCGCCGCTGATCCGGTACGCGATCCGGTGACCGTGCAACTGGACGGCGCGTTCCTCGGGTTGGATCACAGCTGCGAACCTACCCGCCGAACCGCCGGCGCCACCCTCACTCGAGCGCAGGCATGCCGACCCGGGCCCGGAATTCGTTGGTGGTGTTCGTGACCGGGAAGGGTTCGTCCGGGACCGGCACGCCCAACCGCTCGCAGATGGGAGCCCATCCGTCGGCGGGGTGCCATTCGAGCAGTTGCGGCGCTGGCACCTCCCGGCGGACCTCGGCGTTGTGCCGTTCGTAGGCGTCGATCATGGCCCCGGGATCGTCAAAGCGGTCGCTGAAGCGGTCACGCAGCAACCTGCGGACGGCGTCGAGCCAGCGGGCCGCCTCGGGCGGGGCACCATCGAAGGTCAGAAAGATCGTCTTTGAGGCGCTCCGGTACCACTCGTCGGCGTCCCGCTCGGACAGCAGCACCAGGGCGTCCGGGTTGGCGGCCAGCACTTCCCGCCAGAAGCTGGCACCCGGCCAGTCCACGATCGACCCGTACCCGGCGAGCAGGCGCGACCAATCGACCTGCCGGCCCTCGATGGCGTCGATCCAGCCGGGCATCTGACCGACGTCCCGGTAGATCTCCACCATGTGGTGGCAGGGCGCACCTAGCAGCTGCTCGAGGGCGAGCTTGAGCGAGTGCGTCCCTGTCCGGCCCACCCCCGCACCGACGACCTTCAACTCCACGCGACCCCCTCCCGTGGGCGACAGTTTAGGCTGCCTTCATGTTGGTGACCTTGACTCGCGGCTCATGAACGACGAGGACATCGACGATCCCGAGACGGACGTGGTCGCCACCGACGAGCCGGACCAGCCGGACGAACTGGACGACGGTGGCGAACCGGACGGTCCCGTCGAACCCGGTGAGCCGGGCGAGCCGTTCGTCCCTCGCGCGGATTCTCCGTACCGTCAACCGGCCTTCGTGGTGGCCAGGGCAGTCGTGGTGCTGGCGGTGGCCACGGTCGGCTACCAGGCGGTCATCCCGACGACCCACGTGGTCCGCGCCCGGCTGGCTCACCTGGTGCTCGGCGAGCCGGGGGTGGCGGGGTACAACGTCAAACCGACCCAGGCTGCCGAGCAACCCGCCGCCGGGATACCGCTGACCACCGTGACGGCCGCGGCCAAACGGTCGCCCGATCAGACCGGCGTGTATGCCATCGAGTGGGTCAAGTCCCAGACGGACGCCGCAGGGCAGGTGGCCTTCCTGCTGCCGTCCACGACCCAGGCTGCCGCTACCGTCCCGCAGGTCGCCACCGCCCAGCTGGGGGCCACCTCCTACGCTTCCAACGGCCTCACCCGCCGGTCGACGTTCACGGTCGCCGGTGTTCCCGGATCGATGGGGTCGCTGTACACACCGAGCGCCAAGAGCAAGACCCCGGTTCCCAGCCTGGTCATCACCGCCTTCCGCTATGGGCGGGTGGTGGCCATGACCGAATTGCAGAGCGTGGCGCAGACCCAGGAGGCTGCCACCACCATCACGGTCAACGAATACGCCCATCTCCGCCAGGTCGAATCGGGCTTCACCCTGAAAGTGACCAACCGACCGGTGGTCGCGTCCGCGCTGTGGGCGGCAGCCGCGGTCGCCCTGGCGGCCGCGGCTGCCTTCGGGCCGGTTGCCTGGGGCCGGATGGCGGCCCGCCGCCGGCGCCGCATCGAGCAAGAACTCGCCAACCGGGTCGTCGTCCGCGGGCAGGTCATCACCAAACGGCGCCGCTGATCCAGGGGACGGCCGATCGACGGGACGGCTGATCCACGTGACATCGGGGCTACGCTGACCCCGTGACCGGGCCAAGCGGCGCAGGGCGATGACGATCGTTTCGCGGGGCGTGCATCACGTGTCGATCAACGTCGACGACGTGGACGCCGCACTGGACTTCTACGTCGGCACCCTGGGGCTGGTGCCGCGCGCCGACCGGCCCGACTTCGGCTTCCCCGGGGCCTGGCTGGACGCCGGCAGCCAGCAGGTCCACCTCATCGGGGCCCCGGTACCCCCCGACCGCGGCCAGCACTTCGCGCTCCAGGTCGACGACCTCGACGCCGCCATCGCGGCGTTGCGGGCCGGCGGCATCCAGGTCAGTGACGCCGTCCCCGTCGGCACCGGCCGTCAAGCCTTCCTCGCCGATCCGGCCGGCAACGGCGTCGAACTCCACCAGGTCGCGGCCGGCCACTAGGGCGCTACGGCGCGGGCGGCTCCGACCAGTCGATGGTGACGCCGTCGGCTGCGTCGGCGTGACCCCGTAACCACCTGCGGGCGAAGGGGCACCAGGGGACGATCGTCAGTTGGTCACGCTGGGCCCGGTCGATGGCGGCCCCGACCAGCCGGCCGCCGACGCCCTGCCCGGCGAACTGCTCGGGGACCTCGGTGTGGATGAGGATCAGCCGGTCCCCCTCCAGCTCGTACCAGAGCTGCGCCACCAGGCCGTCCCGAGCCAGCTCGAAGCGTTCGTTGCCGGTGTCGTCGATAATCGGCGGCGCCGGATCGATTTCACTCATCGGTAACCTCCCCAGCCGGCACGCTACGGCATCCGGTCGGCCTTTCCGAGCCGCGAGCGTCGGCAGAGGTGGGGCTTCCTGGGCCGGCCGTTCGATATCTGGGTACGGTCGGCGCATGGGACTGGTGCAGCACTCCGTGGTAGACGCCCCGCTGGCGGAGGTGTTCGCCTGGCACGGCCGGCCCGGGGCGATCGTACGGCTGACCCCTCCGTGGCTGCCGGTGCGGGTCCGAGCCGAGGCGGCCTCGCTTCGAGACGGCCGCACCGAGCTGCGTCTGCCCGGCGGGTTGACGTGGGTGGCCGTCCATCAAGCCGACGGCTACGACCCGCCGCACCGTTTTGTGGACCGGGTCGTCTCGCAGCCGTTCCGGACCGTCCTGCGCTGGCAGCACACCCACGAGTTCTGGGCGGTCGACGAGGCGTCGACCCGGGTATCCGACCTCGTCGACACCACGGTCCCGGCCGGCCGCCTGCAACCCATGTTCGCCTATCGTCGCCGTCAGCTGGCGGACGATCTCGCCGCCCACCAGCGGGGCCGCGCCTACGCGGCGCAGCCCCTCACGGTCGCGGTCACCGGGAGTGCCGGCCTGATCGGCACCGCGCTGACCGCCTACTTGACGACCGGGGGCCACCGTGTGATCCGGCTGGTGCGCCGCCCGGCCGAGCACCCCGACCAGCGCCAATGGGATCCGGAGCACCCCGACCCGGGTCTGCTCGACGGGGTCGACGCCGTCGTCCACCTGGCGGGGGAATCCCTCGCCGGCCGCTTCACCCGGACGCACAAGTACGCGCTTCGGGCCAGCCGGATCGGCCCCACTGCGGCCCTGGCCCGAGTGGCAGCCGCTCGACGCGGGCCGCGCTGCTTCATCGCCGCCTCCGCGGTCGGCTACTACGGCGCGGCCCGCGGCGACGAACTCCTGACCGAGGCCAGCAGCCAGGGCGGCGGCTTCCTCGCCGAGCTGGTGGCCGACTGGGAGGCGGCCAGCGCCCCCGCCGCCGACGCCGGCGTCCGGGTGGTGCAGGTTCGCACCGGCCTGGTCCAGTCGCCGCGGGGCGGGACGCTGCAGATCTTCCGCCCCCTCTACGCGGCCGGGCTCGGGGGCCGCCTCGGCGACGGTCAGCAGTGGATGGCCTGGATCGGCATCGACGACCTGCTCGACATCTACTACCGGGCCATCCTCGACCCGCAACTGTCCGGGCCGGTGAACGCCGTGGCCCCGCACCCGGTCCGCAACCAGGAGTACAGCGCCACCCTGGCCCGAGTCCTGCGCCGCCCGGCCCGCCTCCCGGTCCCCGCCGCCGGTCCCCGCCTGCTCCTCGGCGAGGAGGGGGCGCGGGAGCTGGCGGAAGCCAGCCAGCGGGTGCACCCCGAGCGGTTGCTCACCATCGGCCATCGCTTCCGCCACCCGGAATTGGAGCCCGCCCTGCGGCACGTCCTCGGGAAGACGACGGTCGCCTGACCCGATCCTCAGCGGATGGCGCCCAGGTGCACCACGTACCACTGGCCCCGCCACGAGATCATCGAGGTAATGGCAAACGAGCCGGCCTGCCCGCCGGCGACGTAGGACACTCTGGTCCCGTACACCCGCCAGTAGCTGCCCTTGTTGGCCTCGACCCCGGGCAGGATCCACTGGGCCGCGTCCGGCACCGTCACCCCGGCGAAGGTGGCGCCCGCCCCCAGCGAGGCGTGGATGGTCTGGACGTCCTGATCGAAGTTGGGGATCAGGCGATTCTGGTAGTCATAGTCGGGGTCGGCGATGGCCTTGATCTGGCGGTAGGCGCCGATCGGGAAGAAGAAGGGCAGGGCCTCGGCGGGGTTGCCGTCCACCACGGCCCGCCACAGTTGCTGCACGTGGGCGGCGAAGGCGGGGTCGGCGGCGTCGGGCACCTGGGTCGTCTGGGGGAGGGCGCCGAGGTCGACCGTCGTCGGCACCGCCGGCCCCGACCCGGAGGTCGGGGCGAGGGTGCTGGTCACGACTGGGGTGGTCACGGTCGGGGCCGGCGGAGTGGTGGTGGCCGGCACCGTCACCGGCCGAAAGGGGACGACCGTGGTGGCGACCACCTCGGTGGCCGACTTGGCGGCTTTGGATCCCGGCAGGGAGACGGCGATCACCAGCCCGGCGGCGGCCACCCCACACAGCACCGCGATGCGTCGCCTCCGCACCTGGCGATCCGGCAGCACGAGCCATTATCGCCGCTCCGGTACATTGATTGCCGTCGATGCAAACGGGAGGCCCCATGCCGACGACAACTCCATCGACCAGGATCAGCGTGCCGGTCGGCGCCGGGTGCTGCGGGTCCGTGACCGAGGCGCCCCTCTCGGACGGCGAGGCGGCCGGTCTGGCCACGGTGTTCGCCGCCCTCGGGGACCCCATCCGGCTGCGCCTGCTGTCCCTGGTCGCGGCGCAGGGCGAGGTGTGCAGCTGCAACCTGGAGGCGCCGTTGGGCCGCAGCCAGCCGACCATCTCCCATCACACGCGGGTCCTCGCCGACGCCGGGCTCATCGTGGGCGAGAAGCGGGGCCGCTGGACCTGGTGGCGGGTGGCCCCGGCCCGCCTGGCGACCCTGCGCCGGGCCCTGGGCGACGGCTAGAGGCGCCGGGCGCCCGGTCCCTCTCGGCCGAGGACGTCGCCGGGGTTCGTCAGGCGGCAGCGGTCGATGGACAAACACCCGCACCCGATACAGCCGGTCAGGTCGTCCCGCAGCCGCTGGAGCCGGGCGATGCGATCGTCCAGGTCCTGCCGCCAGGCCGCTGACAGGCGGGCCCAGTCGGCCCGGTTGGGAGTGCGGGAGCCGCCCAGCTCGGCCAGCGCCTCACCGATCTGCCGCAACGGGATCCCGAGCGACTGGGATGCCCGGATAAACGCCACCCGACGCAGGGTGTCCCGGCGGTACCGGCGCTGATTGCCCGTCGTCCGCCGGCTGCTGATCAGCCCCTCCGCCTCGTAGAAGTGCAGCGCGGACACCGCCACCCCGCTGCGCTCCGACAGCTGGCCGACCGTCAACTCCTGGGCGTCCCACGGCAATTTCAGCATCGCTCTTGACCTAAACCATACTCGAGGTCTTACGGTAGGGCCATGCCCTCCATGCCCCCCACCCCCCGTCCCGACCCCGCCCGGCTCACCGAACCGCAGCTGCGCTACCTCGCCACCCAGCGCCTGGGCCGCTTGGCCACCATCGCCCCCGACGGCACCCTGCAAAACAACCCGGTCGGCTTCCACTACCAGCCCGACCTCGGCACCATCGACATCTTCGGTTTTCGGATGGGCGCGACGCGGAAGTTCCGCAACGTGTGGGCCAACCCCAACGTGGCGCTCGTCGTCGACGACATCGCATCGGTGGACCCGTGGGTGGTCCGCGGCGTCGAGATCCGCGGCACCGCCGAGGCCCTCTCGGAGTACCGAGACCACCGGCCGGGCTTGAGCGACGAGATCATCCGCATCCATCCCGCCCGGATCATCGCCTGGAACGTCGAAGCCGCGGTGCCGGCCGCCGACGCGGTTCGGGCCGGCTGAGGCCGCTACCGGCGGTAGTAGTGCTGCCGGCGGCTCTGCCAGGGCTCGATGACCAAATCGCCGGGCCGCTCGGCCCGGCCGAGCAACCAGGCCAGCAACCGTCGCTTGGCGTCGTGGTCGGAGAGCCGGTCGGGTAAGGCGGCCAGGGCGCGGGGCAACTCGGCGGCCACGTAGTTGTCGGGCCAGTCGGCGATCTCGTAACCGACGCCCATGTCGACGTGATGCACCTCCACCTCGCGCCACCGGTGGAAGGGCAGCTCCTGGCTGGGCCAGATGGTCCCGGCCGTCAGGCCGTAGCCGGCCCACGTGGCCGGAGTGGCGGTCACCCAGACCGCCTCCAACCGGTCGGCCGAGTGGGTGACATCCTCGACCAGTGCGGCCACCGGGCGCCCGGCCCCGGCCTCGATGTCGGCGCGGCGTTGCTCGACTCCGCCGGCGTACTGCTCGCGGTGCTCGCCTCGCATGGCCCCCTCGAGGACCCGCACGTGCGAGTCGGCGTTGCGCGCCAGATGGGTCAGCACGTGCCCGACCGTCCAGTCGGGCAGGCGGCTCGGCGCCCGCACCGTGGCCTCGTCCAGGGCGCTGAGCGTGGCCCGGAGCCGCCCGTGGGCCGCGGTCGCCCCGGCGATGTCGGCGTGCACGTCCACCGCGTCGGCGCCGTCTGTTGCTCCTGCCACGCCGTGGATGGTACCGGCGCGCCCCAGGTCCCGCCGCGCTCAGCCGCCGGCCGGGTGGTCGATACCTGGCCGGTCGACGTCAGGGGCTGGTAACCGCCCCGTCGCCCGGCGCGGTGGCGGCGTCCAGAAGCTCGCGTACGACCGCCAGGGCGTCGTATTTCCGCTCGAAGGGACCCCAGTACATGGAGGTCTGCGCCCCCCGCCGATAGCCGACCGCGTCGGTGAGGACCCGCTTGTGGCGGGAGGACACGATCGGCATGACCAGCTCGCCGGCCTCGGTCTTGGACAGGACCCGCCCGGTGATGGCCCCCTGAGCCAAGCGGGCGGCTTCCAGGACCAGCGGCACCACGGCGCGCCGCATGACCAGCAGGCCGTGGTCGGCCGCGGCCAGGGTCTGCAGCTGGGCGGCCGACCATTTCCGGAAGGCGTCCGGGTCGTGGGCCACGACCGGCCAGTCCGGGCCGACCAGGGCCATGGGATCGTGGCGCAGGATGGCCCACGTCATCGGCGTACCCAGGGCGCCCCCCGGCGGCGGGCCGTCGGCCAGGTCCTCCCAGGCCAGGTAGGCCACCTCGGCGTCGCGCCCGGCCCGGTGCAGGTGCCGCTGGGCGCGGGTCAGCCGCTGCAGCTGGCCGGCATCCAGGCGGGGTTCCGCCACCACCACCAGGTCCACGTTGCTCTGCCGGTCGCTGAAGTCGCCGAGGGCCAACGACCCCACCGCATAGACCGCCGCCAATTGGTCCGGCGCCACCCGCTGGGCCGTCGCCAGGTAGCCGTCGATCGCGCCGGCGACGACCTGCGGGATCATGGCCCCAGTATTGGACAAAGACCGCCCGCCGCGCCTGGTCCCCCGCGACATCCTGCTGCCGGGCCGCCGCCAACGACCTTGGCATCCCACGCCAGACTGGCGCCATCGCTCCCTCCCGCTACGTCGTCATCGGCGCCGGCATCATCGGCCTGGCCACCGCCCGCGAGCTCCAGCGCCGGCACCCCGACGCCACCGTGACGGTCGTCGACAAGGAGGACGCCGTCGCCCGCCACCAGACCTCCCACAACAGCGGGGTGGTGCACGCCGGCCTCTACTACCCGCCCGGCTCCCTGAAGGCCCGGCTGTGCACCCGGGGCCGCCACCTGCTGCGCGACTTCTGCACCGAGCACGGTCTGGCCTACGAGGAGTGCGGCAAGGTGGTGGTGGCCCGCACCCACGCCGAGGTGGCGACGCTGCGGGACATCGAGCAGCGGGCGATCGCCAACGGCGTACCCGACCTGGCCTGGCTCTCCGCCGACCAACTGCGTCACATCGAGCCGCACGCGGCCGGCGTGGCCGCCCTCCACTCACCGCATACGGCCATCGTCGACTTCGCCGGCGTGGCCCGGGCCCTGGCCGCCGGGTTGGACGTGCAGTTGGGCTTCGAGGTCACCGCCATCCGGCCGGTGGGGGCCGACGTGGTGATCTCCGGCCCTGGCGGACGTGAGTTGGCCGCCGACCGGTTGGTGGTGTGCGCCGGGCTGCAGGCCGACCGACTGGCCCGCCTGGCCGGCGACCCGGCCGGGCCGGCCATCGTGGCCTTCCGCGGCGAGTACTGGCGGCTCGTCCCCGGGCGCACCCACCTGGTGCGCGGCCTCATCTACCCGGTGCCGGATCCGGCGTATCCCTTCCTCGGGGTCCATTTCACCCGGCGGGTCGGCGGCGCCGTCGACGTGGGCCCCAATGCGGTGCTGGCCACCGCCCGCGAGGGCTACCGCCGCCGCGACGTCAACCGCGCCGACCTGGCCGCGGCCCTGGCCTGGCCGGGCTTCCGCCGGCTGGCCCGCCGGCACTGGCGCGCCGGCCTGGGCGAGCTGCGGGGCTCGCTCTCGAAAACCGCCTTCATCGCCGAGGCCCGCCGGCTGGTCCCCGACGTCACCACCGCCGACGTGGTCCGCGCGCCCGCCGGGGTGCGGGCCCAGGCCGTCGATGCCGACGGCACTCTGGTCGACGACTTCCGCCTCGGCCGGGCCGGGACCCGGGGCCAAGTGATGACGGTCCGCAACGCCCCCTCCCCCGGCGCCACCTCCGCCCTGGCCATCGCCGAGTACCTCGCCGACGAGCTGGACGACGCCGGCGGCGGTCCACCGCGTTGATACACCCGCTGGCTTTTTTGATGCAGTTGCATTAGCGTGGCCGCTTGTAGGCGGCTCGAGGCGCGCCGGGCGCCGCCGCCGGGAGGGAGCACACCACATGGCGTGGGACTTCGAGACGGACCCCGAGTACCAGAAACTCCTGGACTGGGCGGACACCTTCGTGACCGAGCAGCTGGAGCCGCTCGACCTGGTCCTTGGCGACCCCTACGACAAGTCCGACGAGCGGGCCCTGGCCATCGTCCGGCCCCTGCAGCAGCAGGTCCGGGACCACGGGCTGTGGGCCTGCCACCTGGGCCCCGAGTTGGGCGGCCCGGGCTACGGCCAGGTCAAGCTAGCCCTGCTCAACGAGATCCTGGGCCGCAGCCGGTGGGCGCCGACGGTGTTCGGCTGCCAGGCGCCCGACTCGGGCAACGCCGAGATCCTGGCCCACTACGGCACCGCCGAACAGAAGGCCAAGTACCTCCAGCCCCTCCTCGACGGCCAGATCTCGTCGTGCTACTCGATGACCGAGCCCCACTCCGGCGCCGACCCCACGCTCTTCACCACCCGGGCCGTCAAGGATGGCGACGAGTGGGTCATCAACGGGGAGAAGTGGTTTTCCTCGAACGCCCGCTACGCCAGCTTCCTCATCGTCATGGCGGTCACCAACCCGGACGTGAGCGCCTACAAGGGGATGTCCATGTTCATCGTCCCGGCCGACACGCCGGGCATCGAGATCGTCCGTAATGCCAGCGTCGGCATCGAGCACGACAGCGAAGGCACCCATGCCTACATCCGCTACCACGACGTGCGGGTGCCCGCCGACCATCTCCTCGGCGACGAGGGCGGGGCGTTCGTCATCGCCCAGACCCGCCTGGGCGGCGGCCGCATCCATCACGCCATGCGCACCATCGCCACCGTCCGGAAGGCCTTTGACATGATGTGCGAGCGGGCCGTGTCCCGCCAGACGCGGAAGGGCCCGCTGGCATCGCTGCAGATGACCCAGGAGCGCATCGCCGACAGCTGGATCGAGATCGAGCAGTTCCGCCTGCTGGTGTTGCGCACGGCCTGGCTCATCGACAAGCACCAGGACTACAAGCGGGTCCGCAAGGACATCGCGGCGGTAAAGGTGGCCATGCCGAAGGTGATGCACGACATCGCCCAGCGAGCGCTGCACCTGCACGGGGCGCTCGGAGTGTCCAACGAGATGCCCTTCGTCTCCATGATGATCGGCGCCGAGGCCCTGGCTCTCGCCGACGGCCCCACCGAGGTCCACCAGGTCACCTTGGCCACCCAGCTGCTCAAGGACTACCAGCCCGTCGAGGGCCTGTGGCCCTCCGCCCACCTGCCGACCCGGCGGGCGGCGGCCCGGGCCCGCTTCGCCGACGTCCTGGAGCATGCCGTTGCCGAGCACTGATCTGGCCCCTTGAACGACACCCGGGCCCGCCTGGTCGCCACCGCCGAGCGGTTGCTGGCCGCGCACGGCGTCGACGCCGTCAGCCTGCGGGAGATCTCGCGTCAGTCGGGCTCCCGCAACGCCATGGCCACCCAGTACCACTTCGGGGACCGGACCGGGGTGGTGACGGCCATCATGGACAAGCACCAGCCGGCGGTGGAGGCGGCCCGGCAAGCCCTGCTCGACCAGTACGAAGCCGCCGGCAGCGGGGACCTGCGGGATCTGGCCGGGGCGCTGGTGCGACCGCTGGCGGCCAAGCTGGGGGACCCGGACGGCGGCCGGGACTTCCTCCAGATCCAGGCCGACCTCCTCGACCGGCAGTCGGATCCGGCGCCGCCGGCGCCCAGCGTGGCCCGCTGGCGGACCCTGGTGGACCCGCTACTCCACCCCGAGGCGGTGCGGCTGCACCGGCGCTACACCGCTATCGTGCACTGCGCAGTCGAACTGGGGCGCCGGGCCCGGACGGGACCGCACCGCGACGACCGGCTGTTCACCAGCTACCTGGTCGACGTGGTCACTGCCATCCTGTCGGCGCCGGTGTCGGAGGAGACCCATCGGCTGGCCGAAGAGCGCGACCGGGCCGTCAAGCGACGGCGGGCGCCGGCGCGAACCGCCGGCCCGTCGTTGCCGCGGTCGAAGCGTCCGGCCTGATCAACCGGCCCTCGTAGCGAGCGGCGGAATACCCGGTGGCAGTTGGGAACAGGTGTTCGCTATCCTGGTGGCCATGGCCCGCACCTCGGCCACCGCCCCTCGCCCGACCGGACCGACCGCGCCGGTCCAGGGCAGCCTGTTCGCGAGCGCCCCGCCCGAGGGGCGCGCCGAGCCCACCTTCGAGCGGCTCGATCTCGGCGCCGGCGCCTGGGTCGACGTGGCCCGGGACTGGCTGGGCGGCGCGGACGAGCTGTGCGTGCGGTTGATCGAAACGGTGGACTGGCAGCATCATCGGCGCTGGATGTACGACCGCATGGTCGACGAGCCCCGCCTGTCGCGCTGGTACCGGGCGGCGGACCGCCTCCCCGACGAGGCGCTGGCGTGGATGCGGGTGGCGGTCGGACGGCGCTATGGCGTGCCGTTTGGTGCGGTCGGGCTCAACTACTACCGGGACGGCAACGACAGCGTCGCCTTCCACTCCGACCGGGAGCTGCGCCACGTCGACGACACCCTGGTGGCCATCGTCACTTTGGGCGCAGCCCGGCCGTTTCTGCTGCGCCCGCAAGGGGGCGGACCGTCGATCGATGTGCGTCCCGGGTCAGGCGACCTGCTGGTGATGGGCGGCGCCTGCCAGGCCAGCTGGGAGCACGGGGTGCCGAAGGTGGCCGCCACCACCGGCGCCGGCCCCCGGATCAGTGCCTCGATCCGCTGGGCCCGCGGCGCCGGCGGCGCCGAGCGGGAGTGGGCCCCGCCCGACCGCCACGTGCCGATGGACACCTGAGCCCGCTACCCCTTGGCGGTGGTCGGCGGAGTGGCGGTGGTCGGCGGTGTCGAGGTGGTGGACGTGCTGGGCTTGGTCAGCGCCGCCTGGGCCTGCGCCACATAGGCCTGGGCCTGCTGGAAGTCGGCCTGGTAGGCCCCCAGGTTGTTGCTCTTGAGGGCGGCGGTGGCCGCGGCAAACGAGGCTTGGGCCTTGGCCAGAAGGGCCGACACCGACGTCCCGGCCGGCGCGGTCGGCGAGCTGGGCACTGTGGTGGTCGTCCCCGTCCCCGTCCCGGCACCGGTCCCGCCCGACACCAGCGGCGCCCCCTTGGCCGCGGCCGTGCCGCAGTACGACGAGAAGGGGCGGGTGCTGTCGGGGTTGCTGATCTGACACAAGGCGGCGTCGAGCGAGGCGTTGAGGCTCTGGTAGGCGTGCGAGTTGTACACCACCACCACGTCCTTGAGGGTCGGGATCTGGTTGGCGGACGACTCGACATAGACCGGTTGCACATACAGCAACGTCTGGTCGATGGGCACCACGGCCACCTCGCCGAGCTCCACCGTGGACCCCTGCTGGTTGAGCAACGTCAGCTGCGAGGAGATGGCCGGGTTGGAGCGGATGGCGTTGGTGATGAGCGCCGGCCCGTCGACGGTCTGCCCCGGCGGGGTCTGGTAGACCCGGAGCGTCCCGTAGTCGCTGGGATCCGACGACGCGGTCATGAACGCGGTGAGGTTCTGCCGCTCGGTCGACGTGCCGATCGGTACGAACGGGGTCAGCAACATGAAGCTCTGCTGGGTCGACCCCGGCAGGTGGGCGAGCACGTACTGGGGTGCCAGCCGGACCACCTGGGGCACGACCAGCTGCCCGTTGGCGCCGAGCGTCACCTGCCCGAGGGGCGTGGCGGAGGACAACTGCCCGCTGCCGGGATCCGGCGACACCGACCAGGCCTGGGCTTGCGAGTAGAAGTCGGCTGCCGTCGTCAGGTGGTAGCGGCCGTACATGTTGGTCTGGACCCGGAAGATGTCCTCCGGGTAGCGGAAGTGGGCGACGATCCCGTTGAGGCCCGGAAGGGAGTCAGCCTTGCTGAGCGGGGTGAACAGGTCGGGGAAGGCCCGCTCGTACACCTTGATGATCGGGTCGCTGTTGTTGACCACGATGAAATGCATGGAGCCGTCGTACACGCTGATGACGACCTTGACCGAGTTGCGGACGTAGTTGAACGTCGACGCCAGGCCGCTGGAACCCGGCACCCCGTTGGTGTCGGCATTCTGGGCGTACGGGTAGTTGTCGGTGGTGGTGTAGGCGTCGATGACCCAGTACACGTTGCCGTTGAGCACCACCGCGTAAGGGTCGGCGTCGTATTTGAGGAACGGCGCCGCCTTGCGCACCCGGTCGTTGATGTTGCGGATGTACATGACCCGCGAGGACGGGTTGATCTGGCCGGACAGGACGAAGTTGGCGTCCCCGAAGCGGAGGGCGAACGCCGCCCGCCGGATGATGCTCCCGGCCTGGACCCCACCGTTGCCCGCGTACTTGTTGGTCACCTGGGCGCCAGTGTTGCTGTTCTCGTAGTCCAGCTCGCGGGTCTTGGAGTCGGCGATGACGTACCCGCCGGTGTTGTTGCCGATCCCGTAGTAGATCTCTGATCCCTGCGGCGTGAGGGAGACGGGTGGCGGTCCTGACGGGGGCAGATTCCCCAGGGTGAAGCTGGGGGTGCCGTCGGCGTTGACCCCGTTCTGGCTGATGGGGGCCACCACCCCGCCGTAGCCGTGGGTGTACTCGAGATGCTGGTTGACGAATCCGGACGGCACCGCGCTGTTGAGCTCGCGGACCGAGGCGATGGTGGCCACTTCAGTGTTGGTCTGGGTGGTCGGATTGGTCTGGCTGCTCTGGCTGGAGCCCGAGGTGGCACCCGGGGCGTCCAGCTGGTAGCGGTCGAGACTCAGACTGTTGAACTGGTAGTAGGAGCGCAGGGCCTGGTACTTGTCGAAGGTGTTCTTGAGCTGTACGGCCGGGTCCAGCAGCCGCACGTTGGCCAGGGTCTGCTGGTTGGCCAGGGCGTCGTTGCCGGACCCCTGGATGGCCGACGGGGTGACGGTCGGGCTGTAGTTGTACTGGGTGTCGACCTGGGTCTTGTCGATTCCGTAGGCGGCCCGGGTGGCGTTGATGTTGCGCTGGATGTAGGGGGTCTCCCGGGTGAGCTCCGAGGGGCTGACCCGCAGGGCCTGGTACAGCGCCGGGTAGGCGGCGCCGACGAGGATGTACACCAGCACCCACAACGCCACCGCCACGATCGGCAGCGTCCAGCCCTTCTGGCGGATGTTGTACAGGAACAGGCCGGCGGCGATGATGGCGATGAAGATCAACAGCGTCCGCGCCGGCTTGTCCGCGTTGACGCTGGTCGCGGTGGCCCCATCGACGAGGTGGTTGCGGGCCAGCACCAGCTCCAGCCGCTGGAAGTAGTAGTCGACCGCCTTGATCAGCGCCAGCGCCCCGAACAACACCGACAGGTGGGTCTTGACCGCGGACGTGACCCGCCGCTCGCTGCCCTGCAGGTGGATGCCGCCGTTGAGGTAGTGGGCGACTGCGGTGACGATCAGCACCACGATCACCGCCTCGAACGCCCAGCCCAAGAGGAACTTGATGAAGGGCAGCTCGAAGACGTAGAAGCCGATGTCCTTGTGGTACTGCGGATCGGTGATCCCGAAGGACACGTGGTAGCGGAGCAGATCCCAGTTGTTCCACTCCCGGTTGGCGCCCACCCCGGCCAGGACCGCGAAGACCAGGGCGGTGACGATCCGAACCGCCCGGGCGTGGGGTCCGACGACGTCCCGGTAACGCACCACCAGCTCGTCGGCGACGCCCGGCGCCGGCTCGTCGGGGGCGACCCGGTCGGCGATCAGCAGGTTGACGAAGAGGAGCGCGAAGAAGATGCCGATGAACACCAACGCCAGCAGAAGCTTGGTGACGAGCACCCCGCGGAACACCGAGGTGAAGCCGACCGACTGGAACCACAAGTAGTCGGTCCAGAACCGGGCCAGGCCGCTGAGGGAGGTGATGAGGACGATCAGCACCACGATGCCGATCAACACCCCGATGCGGGTCCGTCTGGAAGCGCGCGGCAGCCGACGAGGCAGATCTGCAGGGGTACGCATTGCGGTGGGCGAGCCTAATGGGCTGGGGTCAGGCTTCGGAAAGCAGGGCGGTGAAAGTATCCTCGCCCGGCGAGCCGATCACTCCTCGACCGGCACCAGGAGGCAGCGGCATCCGGCGTGGGCCGGCGGGTAGAGCTGACCGGTCGGGAACGGCTCCCCCTTGGGGAGGGTGCCGGCCAACGCATCGTCATCGCAGTCCGGGCAGGGGCCATCGGTGTCCTCGACGATCCAGCGCAGCGGCGTGGCGTCCGGGGCTTCGTGCCAGGTGCCCCGGGAGAAGGCCGCGGCCAGCACGTCGCCGGCGACGCGCTCGATCCGCTCGCTCTTCCACTCCCGGTAGGCACCCCCGAGCGCTTCCACCAGGACGGGCTGCTCGTCGCCGGCCGAGGCGGAGATGGCGTGCTCCAGTCGGCGGCGCAGCGACTCCACGATGGTGGTGGCCGACTCGCGGGCCAGGTCGGCCACCGACGGGGCGCTGGCGTGGGCTCGGCCCTTGCGGTGGAGTAACTCCACCGCGAAGCTCACCCCGGCCGACGCGGCGGCGTCCACGTGGGGCTGGGCCGCGCTGGCGTAGCGGGCGACCTGGTCGGCGACGTCGGGCAGGAGGCGGGCGGTGGTGGGCTCGCCGCGCAGGCCGCGGAGCCGATCCAGCAGATCGTTTTGCTCGTCCTGCAGGGTGCGCTTGAGCTTGCGCGTCAGGGCCACTTCGAGGTCGACAACCGCCGCTTCGCGCCGCTGCAACAACGTCTCGTCCGCGTCGGACCGGACCGGCTCCATGTCGTCCCCGGTCGCCGCCTCGGCTGGTGATGGGTCTGCGGGCTGCTCCACCACGACCTCGGCACCCTTGTCGACGCGCCCGGCCCGGATGCGGGCGAACAGCACGTCGACCTTGCTTCCGGGGGCTGGGCTTCCGGGGGCTGGGATTCCGGGCGCGGCGCTGGCCGGCGCCGGCGGCTCGGCCAGGAGGGTTCCGACCTCCGGCTGGTGCGGATCGGGTACCACCCGCAGATGCGGCACCGGGGCTTCGGCCGGCGCCGGGGCCGCGCTCGCCTGCGGTACCTCCTCGGCGGCCGCCAACGCGTGCGAACCGCCGCGACCCCGTCGTTTGCCCCCGCCCCGCAAGCCGCCCGTCCCAGCCTTGACCGGCCCAGCCTTGACCGGCCCAGCCTTGACTGGCTCAGCCTTGACCGGTTCCGCCTGGGTCGGCTCGGGTTGTGGGGCCGGGTCCTCCGCGGTGGGCTCCGGGTGGCTGGTGCCGTTGGCGGTTTCCGCCGCCGCGGGCTCCTCCGCGACGGGCGGCGCCGCGTCTTCGATGACGGCCACCGCGTCGATGGGCTCGACCGGTTCGGTCGGCTCGACCGGGTGGTCGCGTTGCATGCGCCGACCCGCCTCGTCGGCCGCCGCCCGGGCCTCGGCGTCCGCCCGGTTGAGCTCGTCGTTGACCTCCTCCAGCGTGCGGCGCACCACCCCGTAGGACTGGAGAAGTCGCTCGCGGCCGGCGCGCAACTGCTCGATCTGGACCGAGGCCACCCGCCGGCGGCGGGACAGATCCTCGAGGATCCGTTCGCGGGTCGAGATCGCCCCGTCGATCGTCAGCGCCTTGTCGTGCTGGGCCGCGGCCCGGATGGCGTCCGCCTCCGTCCGGGCCTTGTCCAGCGCCTCGGCGGCCTCCGTGCGGGCGGAATCGACGAGCCGGGCCGCGGCTTCCTCCGCCGCCTTGACCTCTCGGGCCAGGACGCCTTCAGCCTCGGCCCGAATCTGGGCCCCGCGCTCGTCGGCCTCGGCGACGATCCGCTCCGCGTCCTGGGCCGCCCGGGCGCGCAGCTCGGTCGCCGCCGATCGGGCGGCGCGAAGGATGGTGGCGGTCTCCTCGCCGACCGCGGCCATCAAGGTGTCCTCGTCGAGCACGGGCGGCCGGGCGGCGCGCTCCTCCGCCGAGTGCCAGGCCGACTCCAGCCGGTCGGCCCGCTCGCGCATGGCCCGGATGTCGGCCGCGACGCGACCCAGAAAAGCGTGGACCTCGGCAGGATCGAAGCCGCGGAAACTGGTGGTAAATCCCTTGGCCTCGATCAGCTCGGGTGACAGTGACGCGTCAGCACCCATAGTCGATCAGCCTAGGACGGGGGAGGTATCCGAGTGAGGGATGACCCCCGCCGGCGCGGTCGCGGGAAGGCGGATGATGAAGGTCGTCCCCCGGCCGGGGACCGACCGGCAGGTGACGACACCACCGTGGCCTTCCACGACCCGGCGCACCACCGCCAGACCCAGGCCCAGGCCGCCGAACCGCCGGGTGTCGGACCCGTCCGCCTGCACGAAGTCGGAGAACACCAGGGCGTGCTCCTCGGGAGTCATCCCCACGCCCCGGTCGGTGACGGAGATCTCGACCGCCGCCAGCCGAGCGGACGCGGCCCGCCCGTTCCCGCCCGTGGCTGCCTCCGGGGCCGCGGGCGCCGCGGCCACCAGGATCCGCCCGCCGTCAGGGGAAAATTTGACCGCGTTGTCGATGAGCTCGTCGATGGCCATCGTCAGCCATCTGCGGTCGGCGAACACCGGGGGCGTGTCGCGGGCCACCCGCCGGCCCAGGGTCACATCGGCAGGTAGGCGCTCCGACCACGACGAGGTGACGCCGTTGATGAGGGCTCTGGTGTCGAGGGGTTCCGGGCGCAGGAGCACTCGCCCGGCGCCACTGGAGGCGAAGAACTCCAGCATCTCGACGATCCGCAACAACCGGCGGCCGGCCTGGAGGATCTCGTCGTGCCAGGCCCGGGCCCGGTCCGCGGGGATGTCGCGGCGGAGCAGGATGTCGGCGTAGCCCATGATCCCGGTCAGCGGGGTGCGCAACTCGTGCCCGACGCGGGAGAGGAACTCCGTCTTCATCTGTTCCACTTCCCGCTCGCGGCGCAGATCTCTCACCACCAGGACCCGTCCGGCGACCTCACCCGCCGGGCCCCGCAGGGCACCCGAAGACACGGCCACGGGCACCTCCACTCCGTCGGGTCGGCGCACCGCGGCGAGGCGGCTCCACGGGGGGGCGGCGATGTCGAGCAGGCGACCGGCCATGGCGGCGCCGTCCTCATCGACGAGCTCGAGCACGTCGTCGAGTTGGCGGGCGAAGGCGGCGTCGGCGGCCACGGCGAGCAGCCCTTCGGCGGCCTGGTTGAAGTCGGTGATCAAACCTCGGGCGTCGACGGCCACCAGGGCATCGGTCATGCCGGCCACGACCGCTTCCAGCCGGTTGCGGAGCCGGGTTTCGTCGTCAGCGGCGGCCTGCAGGGCGCCGGCCTGCTCCTCGACCGAGTCGATCATGGAGTCGAACGCCAACCCCAGCGTCGCCACTTCGTCATCGCCGGCGATGTAGGCCCGTTCGGAAGTGTTGCCGCCCTGGATGCGGTCGGCGACCTGGGTCAGGCGGCGGAGGCCGGCCGTGATCCGATCCCCGGTGAACGCGGCCAACCCCAACGCCAGGATGGTCCCGCCGAGGGCGATGAGGAACAGGGTGCGGTACAGCTGGTTCTGGGTCGACACCAGCGTGGTGCTCGGCGTCGACAACACCACCGCCAAGGGCGGCGAGTTGTGCGCCACCGCCACCGGCACCGCGGCCAGGAAGTCGTTGCCGCGCGCCTCGGTGCGATCGGGCTGGCCGGCGAAGGCCACCAGCGTCGGCGTCGGCGGCTGCCGCCCGGCACTGGCCACGACCGACTGCTGGGTGACGAGGGCCAAGGCCACGGACGGGTCGATCGGCACGCGTGTGTTGAGATAGGCCGGGCCGAGCGGGGTGATGGTGATCACCGTGCCCAAGAGCTGATTGGTGTTGGCTAGGCACACCGGATACGCCGCGGCCGCCGACGCGCCGGCCCGGGACACGAACACCGTCCCGGGCTGCTGCCCGTTGCAGGTCAGGTGGGCGAAGGTCGGGTCGCGCGCCAGTTGCCGAACGAACGTCGGGTCGATCCCGACCGTCGCGGCCAGGTTGGTGCCGGTCGGATCCGCGTAGGCGAACCCGCCGACGGGGTAGTACGCCGCGACCTGCTGCAGGACGTTCTGGATGGCCTGCCGGGCGGCGGCGACCGGCGCGGTCGCCGGCGACGACGCGTAGGTGATGAGGGGGTTCGGGTTGGCCGACTTGAAATCCACCTGGAGGTAGGCGGCCACGAACCGGGCGTCCTTGCCGGCGGCGTTGACGGTGTCGCCGACCTGGGCGCTCTCGGTCTGGGCCCGGGAGTTGAGCCGGTTGAGGGCGTCCCGCTGCAACGACGACGAGATCACCGCGGACAGGGCCACGGCCAGGACCAGGATCACCAGGAGCACGGTGGCGGCCCCGCTGGCCGCGACCCGGGCCGCAATCGAATGCCGGCTGTTGACCAGCAGGGCCACGCCGATGCCCAGGCTGCCGGCGACCAGCAGGCCGTCGACCACCCAGTTGGACGCTTGGGCCAGCTCGGCCACGGCCGCGGCCGCCCAGCAGCCGACCCCGGCCTGCAGCACCAGCGCGGTGCGCCGCCCACCGGACCAGGCCGACACGGACAGGGCCAGGATCGCGGCCCCGACCAACCGGGCCACGCTCAGGCCGGCCGGCGGGCGGTCGCTGACGAGGCGGGACCCGTGCAGGAAGGCCGCCGTGCCGACGATGGCGCAGCCGAGAGCCACCAGCAAGCGGATCCCCGGCCGCCGGCGGGCCCGGCGGTTGGGCTCGGATCGCAGCACCGCCAGCGCCAGGCCGGACGCGGCGACCATGAGGGTCACGAACTCGGCGGCGAACTGGACCTGGGCGTGGGTCGTGGTCATCAGCTGCTCATCCCGCCCCATTCTGACCGGCGGCCACGGTCGGTAGGTGCCCTCCCAAGGCCGCGAGATCGCCGAGGGCCTGCTGCAGGGTGGCGACCGCGTACACCTTCATGGATCCCGCCTCGCGCTGCGCGACCGAAAGCTCGGACGGCGGCACCAAGAAGACCTGGGCTCCGGCCTTGCGGACCGCCACGGTCTTCTGCGCCACCCCACCCACGTCGCCGACGGAGCCGTCCAAGTTGATGGTCCCGGTCGCGGCCACCTGGTGTCCGCCGGTCAGGTCACCGTTGGAAAGGACGTCGAGCAGCCCGAGCGTCAAGGCCAGGCCGGCGGACGGACCGCCGATCCCGCCGACGTCGATGCTGACGTTGAAGGGAAAGGCGTAGGTCACCTGGGTGGCGGGGGCCACCCCGAGGAAGGCGACGCCGGGTCGGGCCGGCTGGCCGGAGTTGGCCGGCGTTCCCGTGTACCGGACCGAGAAGGTCTTCGTCTGCGGCTTTCCTCCGGGGCCGATGCGCGTCACGGTGATGCGGGTCGACTGGCCCGGCTTGGCCGCGTGGATGGCATTGAAGAGGTCCGTGGCGGTGTGCACCGGTTGCTGGTTGACGGCGGTCACCACGTCGTTGCAGTGCAACCCGGCGGCCGCAGCCGGCGAACCGGGGACGACGAGGGTCAGTTGGGCACCGAGGTCGTTCTCTTTCACCGGATAGCCGAGGTGCCGCAGCGCCACCACGATGGCCGCCGACGTCGATCCCTGCATCTGCTGGGCGTCCTGGCACGGCAACTGTCCGGCCGGGGTGTTGCCCAGTACCGATTTGGCCGGCACCAGCTGCACGCCGTCGTCGAAGGTGTGGAGGAGGCCGAGCTTCGAGAGCACGTACTGGATCGGGGTGGCCGGTCCGACCAGGACGTCCACCATGGAGAGGGAGCCCTGGAGCGGGTGGCTGCGACCGGCGGGCACCCCCAGTCGGGCGCACGGTTTGCCGTCGGGGAGGGCGAGCTCGACGCTCCCCTGGCTGGCCCGGCATTGGGCGCTGCTGGTGATCTGTGGGGCGGTTCCGGGCGCGAAGGCGTAATACCCCTTGGCCCCCTGCTCGATGGCCTGCCAGCCCCCGACCAGGAGCATGACGACGATGACCACCGCGAGGACCCAGACCTGGGGCGAATGGCGCCCCGCGTCGCTCACGCGCTGCGAGCTGGCAGGCAGGTCTTGTACGCTGGGGTCGGTCGTGACCACAATCCTGCTTTCCGGTGGAAGTTGGTCGGGTGGGTCTGCAAAGCGGGCACAGCCTGCCATGCCGCGACCTGATCGAGGGGTCCGGGCCCGATGAGCGAAGGGCGCCGCCCCGACGATCCGCAGTCACCGTGGGGGGCGCCGGCCGCCCCGCCGGGCGCGCCGGGACGGCCCGCCCGGGGCAGTCGCCCCGGCTCCTCCCCGTCGCCGACGAGGGCGGCCGCCGCGTCAACGCTGTTCGAGCGTCCGGCGCCGGTGCGGCGGGCGGTGCAGACGGTCGAGCGGACGGTCTCGGTCCGCCTGGTCCCGCGCACCGGACTGTTCGCCCGGATGCGAGCCGCCTTCGCGCTGGCGGTCATCGCCGTCGCGGTCGGGCTGGCGGTGGCGGCCACCCTGAGCGTGATCGTCTGGGCTGTGGCCGCGGCCATCCACCATGCCGCCAGCAACTGACGTCCCCGGCCCCGCCTCCGACATCACGGCCCGCCGGCGGGCGGTGGCCTTGGCCGGGCATCGGGGTGACGCCGAGGCCGCCCGCCGGGCGCTGACTGACACCGCCCCGGGCGTGCGGGCCACCGCCCTCGGGGCCCTGGAACGGGCCGGGCGGTTGACCGGCGCCGATGTCGCCGAGGCCCTCGACGATCCGGCGCCGGAGGTGCGGGCCCGGGCGGCCGAGCTGGTCGCGGCGGTCGGGTCGGCCGCGGCCGGCGTGGCCCGCCGGGCCCTCTCCGACGGCGACGCCCGGGTCGTCGAAGCCGGCTGCTTCGCCTTGGGCGAGTTGGGAGCGGGCGCCAGCGACGAGGTGGTGGCGGAGCTGGCGGGGGTGGTGCGGGAGCACCGCGACCCGGTCTGCCGCGAGGCCGCGGTCGCCGCCTTGGGCGCCATCGGTGCCGAGGCCGGCCTGCCCGCCATCCTGCAGGCCACTTCCGACAAGCCGGCGGTGCGCCGGCGGGCGGTGCTGGCCCTGGCGCCCTTCGAGGGCCCGGAGGTGGACGCCGCGTTGGCCCGGGCGCTCACGGACCGGGATTGGCAGGTCCGCCAGGCCGCCGAGGACCTCGGTGTGCGCCGCTCCCCGGCTACATGAAGAGGTCTTTGACCGCGTCGAACTCCTCGAGGCATTTGCCGGCGCCCAGGACCACGCACTCGAGGGGCGCGTCCACCAGGTGGACGGGCAGGCTCGTCTCCTGCTGGAGCCGCAGTTCCATGCCGCTCAACATGCCGCCACCGCCGACGAGGTGGATGCCCTGGGTGATCAGATCCTGCGCCAGTTCGGGCGGGGAAGCGCCCAGGCATTTGACGACCGAGTCCACGATGGCGCCGACCTGCTCCTCGATGGCGTCGCGGACCTCCTCCGGGGACAGAATCACCGTCTTCGGCAAGCCGGTCATGAGGTCACGGCCGCGCACCTCGGCTTTGATCGAGTCATCGGTCGGCCACGCCGATCCGATGGCCAGCTTGATCTCCTCCGCGGTGCGCTCGCCGACGGCGATGCCGTACTCCCGGCGCACGTAGGTCTGGATGGAGGCGTCGATGTCGAAGCTGCCCACCCGGATGGCCTCCAGGGCCACGATGCCGCCCAGCGAGATCACCGCCGTCTCGGTGGTGCCACCACCGACGTCGACGACCATGTTGCCGAGTGGTTCGTGGATGGGGAGTCCGGCGCCGATGGCGGCGGCCATGGGCTGTTCGATCAGGTAGGCCCCGTTGGCGCCGGCGCCGCGCGCCGCCTCTTCGACCGCCCGGCGCTCCACCTCGGTGATGGCGGAAGGGACGCAGATGAGGACCCGCGGCCGGTTGAAGCGCGACACCCCGGCGCGCTGCAGCAGCAGCCGGATCATCCGCTGGGTGATGTCGAAGTCGGTGATCGCCCCTTTGCGCAACGGCCGGACCGCCACGATGTAGCCCGGGGTGCGGCCGATCATCTGCCAGGCTTCCTGGCCCATGGCCAGCACGTCCTGAGTCCGGGAGTTGAGGGCGATGACCGTGGGCTCGTTGAGGACGATGCCCCGGCCGCGTGAGTAGACGAGGGTGTTGGCGGTGCCGAGGTCGATGGCCAGGTCTCTAGCCAGTCTCGGCCCCCGCTCGGTCGCCCGTGCCGTCTCCGGGCGCGGCGCGCTGCTGACGGGGCGCGGGATCCGGGCGCGTCAGATCCTGGCGGGACAGGTCCACGATCACCGCCCGGGTTCCTGGCTCCTGGCCGGGATCCTCGACCGCCGACGACACCTCGCCGGGAAGCTCAGCCGCGCCGTCGTCGCTTTCGGCCCCGCCGGGGCCGGGGTCGGTCCCGGGCCCACGGGGATCGCCGACGACTCGCGGCTGGATCCGCAGTCCGGCCGCGCCGGTCAGCCCCACCGGCTGCGGCGGGGGCGCGGCATTCGCGGCGTCGGGCGCCAGCGCCCGCAAGCCCCGGTGGAAGGACTCGACGTTGGCGTCCACCGACTTCGGCTGCCGATGGCGAAGCCACACGACCAAGCCCCCGATGATCGCGAGCACGACCGCACCGACCAGGTAGGCCAGATTGCTGAGCACCACGCTCGACGACGCCGTCATGTCCCGATCTCCATGATGTCGTGGGCGTCCTGGCCCCAGTCCTCGCCGTCCGCCCAGCGTTCGCGCTTCCAGATCGGCACCGTGGTCTTCAGGGTATCGATGCAGTACCGGGCGGCGTCGAGCGCCTCGTCCCGGTGCGCGGCCGAGACGGCCACCACCACTGAGCACTCGGTCACGGCCAGCGTGCCGGTCCGGTGCCAGGCCGCCACCCGACCGACGCCCGGCCAACGCGACCGGGCCTCGCCGGCGATGGCCGCCAGGCGGGGTTCGACCTGGGTCCGGTAAGCCTCGTATTCCAGCTCCACCACCCCGGGGCGGCCCTCGGCGTGGTCGCGAACGGTGCCGCAGAAGACGACCACCGCCCCACAGTCCGGCCGGGTCACCCAGGTCACGGCGCGGTCGACGGCAAGTGGTAAGTCGGTGAGCGCCACCCACACGTCATCCTGCGGTTCCGGGGCACGCTCCTGCTGGGGCACCGAGGGCTGCACGTCGGCAATGCTACGACGGCTGAGGATCGCCGTGTACCGCGACGGCCGGATTGCGCGCATTGGGGGCTCGCGGCGGCCCGGGGCGATGACCAACCGGCAGACGGCATCGTTAGGCTCGACGACGTGGAACCCGACGACGGCCTCGAAGAAGAGGGGCCGTTCTTCGCTTGGCTACCCCCAGACGATCGCTTGTGGCGCCACCCGTCGGAGGCGCCACCCGCCTCGCCGGCCGAGTCCGACTCGCGCCGGCGGCTTCCGCTCACCGCCCTGCTCCCGACCGGCAGTCACGCGTCCGCCAGCCGGATATGGACGGTGGCCGTCATGGCCGGCGTCATCGGCGCCTTGGCCGCCTCGGGCATCGGCATGGTCAGCGGGGCCTTTCAACCGAAGACGACGATCGTGCACGCGGTGATGCCGACGGGCCCGTCCGAGACGCTGGCCTCGATCAGCGGGCCCACCGCGCCCACCGTCGACTGGACCGCCGTCGACGACGCCGTGGCCCCGTCGGTCGTCGGCATCGACGTCACCACCGCCACCGGCCCGGCCTCCGGTTCCGGCCTGCTCTTCCTCGGGGCCGGCGCCCGCACCTTCGTGATCACCGACAGCGCCCTGGTGGCCCAAGCCGGCAGCATCATGGTCTCCTTGCTGTCGGGCCAGCGTTATCAGGCCGATCTGGTCCAGTCCGACCCGCTGAGCGGCCTGGCGCTGGTGTCGGTGCCCACCGGTCCGCTGCACTTTCCGCAGCTCGGCTCGGTGGCCAGCCTCCAGCTGGCGAACCCGGTCCTGGCCGTCGGGGCCCGGACCGCCAATGGCGCCGGGGCCTATGTGTTCCCCGGGTGGGTCACCTCCGAGGACCGCGAAGTCGACGTGGCCGGCGGTAACGCCATGCAGAACCTGATCGCGGTCAACGGCGCAGTGTTGCCGCCTGCTGCTGCGGGAGGACCCCTCCTCGATCAGCAGGGTCAAGTGGTGGGCATCACCGTGAGCCTGCAGGCCACCGACACCAGCGACCAGTCGCTGGCGTTCGCGGTGCCGGTCGACGTGGCCATGCATGTCGTCCAGGAGATGCTGGCCGGGACCGCCGTCACCCATCCGTGGGTCGGCGTCACCAACGCCTTCGACATCTCCTCGTCCGACGCCCACCGATACGGGCTCAGCGGCGGCGCCCAGATTGGCCAGGTGTGGCCCGACAGTCCGGCCAGCCACCTCGGTTTGGGGGCCAATGACATCGTCACCGCGCTGTGCGACAAACCGGTGACCTCGACGGGTGTCCTGACCCAGGTGCTCAGCCAGTGCCCGCCCAACAAGGCCGCCGCCATCCGCTATCTGCACCAGGGCGCGCCGGTGCAGTCCAAGGTCTGGGTGTCGCCCAACCCGCCGGACTCGGACTAAACGGCTCGCGGTCGCTCCGGCTAGCGACGCCGGCGCCGCAACCCGGTCACCGCGCCCACCACCCCGCCGACGAGCAGGACGGCCCCGCCGGCAGCCAGCAGCAGGTTGTAGTTTTGCCGCCGCCCGGGCGGCAGGTCGTCCCAATGGACCCGCATGTCGGTGGCGACCAACGCCTCCTCGCTCGAGTAGTGCGGCGACCAACCCGCCGCTTTGAGCCGGTCGGGGGCGATCACCCAGGGGTGGATGGCGTAGGCCCGGGCCTCCACCGGGACGCCCCGGCGCCACAACTGCCACGTCCACGCCGCCACCGCATGCGACAGCCGGGCCGGGAGGGTGACCTTGGCCAACCCGCCCGCCAGATCTCGGGCTTCGTCCTCCTGCACCCCGGTGTCGGGCGCCACGTTGTAGACCCCGGCGAGCCGTTGCTGCCACGCCAGGACCACCGCGTCAGCCAGGTCGTCGACATGCAGGTACTGCACCGGACGGTGGCCGTCACCGGCCCGCGGCGCCCTCGTCGCCCCTAGCGCCTCGTAGAGGGGCTCCGGCGAACCAACGGTGACGGCCGGGCGCAGCACCGCCACCCGCACCTGGGGGTGCTCCTCCGACCATTCGGCCAGGGCCCGCTCCGCTTCCGCCTTGCCGACCGCGTAGGCGAACTCGGGGTTCGGCCGCAGCGGGGCGTCCTCGGTGAGGGGGATCTGATTGTCGGCCCAGGCGCCGTAGACGGTGGCGCTCGACAGGTGCACCAATGATTCCGTGCCGGCCACGGCGGCGGCGCGGAGCACCCGCTCGAGCGCCCGGCGGTTGGTGGCGGCGGCGCTGAGCCCGTTGCCGGCTGCACCGGCGCCGCTGTCCGGCGTGCGCCAGGCCAGGTGGATCACCGCTTCGGCGCCCGCCACGGCGCTGACGACGTCATCGTCGGGTCCGTTGGGCACCGCAAGATCGACGACGCGCACGTCCAATTTGGGATCGGTCCAGTCCGGCGGGACCACGTCGATGCCCACGACCCGGTCCACGTCGGGGCGGGCGACCAGCCGGGCGGCGACCCGCCGGCCCAGCGACCCGGTAATCCCGGTGACGGCAACGGTCCCCACCGCTCTACGATGCCTCAATGGGTAAGGCCACGGCCACCACATCAGAACCGGCCCTCCGATGAGCTCGAGCGGGCCTTTCGGAGGCGGGACACCGTCCGGCGGCGGCCCGTTCGAGGACCTGATGCGCAACCTGGCCCGGCTGTTGACCAGCCAGGGGCCGGTCAACTGGGAGATCGCCCGGCAGATGGCCCAATGGGCCGCCACGGGCGGCCAGCCCGAAACCAACCCTGATCCGGTGGCCCGGGTGCGGATCGAGGAGCTGCTGCGGGTTGCCGAATTGCATGTGGCGGAGGCTACCGGTCTCCCCCTGTCCTCGGGCGGCCTGCTCACCGCCCACTCGGTGACGCCCCGCGAGTGGGCATTGCGGACGCTCGACGACTGGAAGCCGCTGCTGGAGAAGCTGGCCTCGACCATCAACTCCTCGCTGGCGCTGGACGCCGGCGACGACGAACCCGGCGGAGGTGGGGCCGGCGGAGGTGCGGCCGGCGCTCCGAGCGAGCCAGGCGCCGGCGGTATCGGCGGATTCGGCGGATTCGGCGGTTCCAGCGGTTCCGGGCCGGGCCCCGGCGGGTTCGATCCCATGGCCCAGCTGTTCGGGAACCTCCCGCAGGTACTCGGGCCCTTCCTCTTCGGCATGCAGGCCGGCTCCATGGTCGGCCAGCTGGCTTTTCGGGCCATGGGCCAGTACGACCTCCCCATGCCGCGACCGCCGCGGGACGAGCTGGTCCTGGTCCCGGCCAACATCGACGCGTTCGCCTCGGACTGGAGCCTGGCGCCCGACGACGTTCGGCTCTGGGTGTGCCTGCGCGAGATCACCAACAACGCGGTCTTCGGCCGCCCGCACGTGCGGGCCCGGCTCGACCGCCTCATCGCCGCCTACGTCGGGGCCTTCGAGCCCAACACCCAATCGCTGGAAGAGCGGCTGAGCGACTTCGATCCCAGCGACCTCAGTTCCCTGCAGGCCGCGTTCGGGGACCCGGAGACGCTCCTGGGCGAGTTGCAAAATGATGAGCAGCGCCGCCTCCAGGTCCCCCTGCGGGCCCTCCTCGCCGCGGTGGTCGGGTACGTCGACCACATCATGGACGTGGTCGGTCGCCGCCTGATCGGCTCGTACGGACCGCTGACCGAGGCGCTGCGCCGGCGGCGGCTGGAGGAGACGGGCGGGACCCGGATCCTGGGCCAACTGTTTGGCGTGGCCCTCGACGAGGCCAGCTACGAACGGGGGCAGGCGTTCGTCCGCGGCATCGTCGAGCGGGCCGGCGACGAGGGGCTGGCCCGCCTGTGGCATTCCGACCGGGAGCTGCCCACACCCGCCGAGCTGGACGCCCCCGGGTTGTGGCTGGCCCGGATCGACCTGCCGGACCTGCCGGACCCGCCGCCGTAGCGGGTCGGCCGCTCCCCAACCGGCCGCCGGCCGGTCAGTCCGCCGGCGCGGGAGCCCGCTCCGACGCGGGCTTCGACCAACCCACCGGCCCGGGGGGCCGGGCCACCCCGATCACGAACACCGCGGACGTCGCCAGGATCACGAGGGCGACGACGATGAAGCCCGCCAGCAACGAGGTGTCGATCAACGTGGGCACCAGAGCCGCCAGCACCCAGCCGAGCTGAAAGACCGTCTCGAAGCGCGCGAACAGCCGGGCCCGGGTCCCGTCCGGGGTTTCCCGCTGCACGATGGCGTCGAAGGCGGTCTTGGCCACGCTGGCCCCCAGTCCCACCATGGTCGCCAGCACCAGCGCCGCCGGGCGGCGGTGCAGATCGGGGAACTGGGTCACGGCCACGGCCGTGGCGCCGATGATGATGGCCGCCCCGGCCACCAGACGTTTCTCGCGGATATGGGCGCGCAACAGCGGCGCCAGCGCCGCCCCGCTGAGGTTGCCGCCGACGCTGGCCACGGCCACCAGCCCGTACCAGACCACCGGCGCGCCCTGCCGGCGGAACGGCGAAGACCACCAGGGCGGTCATGAACCCCGCCATGGCCCGCATGCCGGTCATGGCCACCTGGGCCAAGGCCACGTCCCGCGGAGGCGGCTCGGCCCGGCGGCGCGCCCTTCGCCCCGTGGCGGCCCGCCGATGCTCGGCACCGACCTGCCCGTCGAAGCCGGAGGCGCCGACCGCGGCCTCGGCCGGCCGGGCTGGCGCCGGCGCGGGTACGTCCGAGGGTGGCCTGAGCAACTGCAGGGACAAGGCCGCGGTAACGGTGAACACCACCACGTCCACGTCGAGCAGGAGCTTCGAGCCGAACAGCTTGTAGATCAAGGCCGCGATGCCAGCCGCAATCGCGGTCAGGATGGACGAACCGACCGCCAGCCTGGAGTTGGCTCGCACCAGATCCTGCTCGCTGTCCACCACGGTCGGCACCAGGGAGGCCTTGGCCACCGCGTGCGTCTTCGAGCACACCAGGCTCAAAAAAGCGGCCGGGAACAGCAGCAGGTCGTGGATCCACGCCGCCATCATCAGGCAGGCCGCCATGCGCCCGATGGCGGCCAGGAAGACGATAAACCGGCGACCGCCCCGCACCCGGTCGATGAGCGGTCCGACGAAGGGGCCCACCACGGCGAACGGCAACACCGTGCACAGCAGGCCCAGCGCCGTCCGCCCCCGGGCGGCGTGGAGCGACACGCTCACGAAGACCGACCCCGCCAACGCCACCGTAACCAGGGCGTCGCCGATCCCCGAGAGGTTGTTGACCACCGCCAGTCCCCCGAACGGCGTCGCCGTCACCCGCTCTCCGAACGGCGCGGTCGGGCCGAGGCGGAAGGGGAAGGTCGCCATCGCTCGGACGCGGGGCGACCGGGCCCAGCGACCGAGCCGGCCCGGGCCGGCCGGACGGCCGGACGATGGCGAGACGGCAGGCTGCGGCAACATCGTGGCAGCCAGCGTAAGCCTTGGCCGGCGCTTGATCGTCGCCGCGCCCGACGGTCGCGCTCAAGGATCGCCGCCAGGTGCCGATGAAGACCGCATGGCAGACCCCTGGACACCCCCGGCGGGCGAGGAGCACGCCGCCGCCCCTATCCCCCGGCAGGTGGAGCGGTACGCCGTGCAATCGACCCTGGCGGACCTGGCCCGGACCGGCGCGGTGGAGTCGCCTCCCCAGCCGGAGACCAAGCCGGGGCTGACCGGTCACCAGGCGCTGGCCGCGTTGGCGGCCGAGGTCGCCGAGGCCGCCGCCGCCGCCCGGCCCGCCGAGGAGGACAGCGAAACGGCCGAGCCGCCCGGTCGACTGCTCACCGGCAGCGCCGGCGTGTCCCCCATCGTGGGTACCAGCCTCATCCCCGTGGATGGCGGAGGGGAGCACCCCGCAGGGTTCCCCCGAGCCCGCCCCCGTCCCTTCGGACCGCCGGTGGCTGAGCGGCCGCCGATGGCCGACGGCCCGCCAGTTGACGGCCTGCCACTTGACGGTGCGCCAGTTGACCGGGCGCCAGTTGACGGTCCGCCAGCCGGTCGGCGCGGACTCGCGCTGGGGTCCGGTGGCCTTCCCGCTGCGGTGGAACCGAGCGGGGCTGACCGCCGACCGCTGAGCCGCCTCCGCCCGGATCCCACCCCGTCGACCTCGGACCCGGCGCCGGCGGCCTTACCTACCCGGCTGGCGCCCCCGAGCGCGGGCCCCAGCCCGGTGCGCCTGTCGCCGGCGGCCCCGTCGGCGCTCGCCGGCGATGCGACGGGCCGGGCGCGCGATGAGCAACCCACCATCGCCTTGCGCCGCCGACCCATCGCCAGTGGTCCGGCGGCGGTGGACCCGCGCCGACCCAGGAGACCACCGCACCCGTGGCACCCCCCGCCGCGGCCGGCCGCAGTGTGGCCGTTGTCGAGGCGTGGTTGCCCAGCGACGACGACATCCTCCCCCGGCGCCCCGCAGGCCGGCGGCGGGCGTTTCGCCGGGGCCGCTGACCGACCGGCTGGGCCGCCGCTTCCGGCTCAGACCCGGATGGCTTCGAACTTGTAGCCCAGACCGCGGATGGTGGTAATGCGCGCCGGGCGCGACGGGTCGTCTTCGATCTTGGCCCGCAACCGCTTCACGTGCACGTCGAGCGTCTTGGTGTCGCCCACGTAGTGCGGTCCCCAGATGCGGTCGATGAGGGTCTCGCGGGTGAGCACCCGGCCGGCGTTGCCCATCAGCAGTTCGAGCAACTCGAACTCTTTGAGCGGTAACGGCACCTGCATCGCCGTGCAGATGAACCTCGTGGCGGGACGGATCGAGGCGCAGCCCGCCGACTTCGAGCACCTCGCCGCCGGCTTCCTCGTTGTCGCTGGTGGGCGATCGGCGCAGGACGGCGCGCATGCGGGCCACCAGCTCCCGCAACCGGTACGGCTTGGTGACGTAGTCGTCCGCGCCGACCTCGAGGCCGACCACGGTGTCGATCTCGCTGCTCTTGGCGGTGACCATGATGATCGGTACCCGAGTACGGGTGCGCAACTCGCGGCACACGTCGATCCCGGACTTGTGCGGCAGCCAGATGTCGAGCAGGACCAGATCCGGACGCACCCCGTCGAACATGGCCAGCCCTCGATGCCGTCGCGGGCCACGGTGACGAGGAAACCCTCTCGTTTGAGGCCGACGACCAGGGCCTCGATGAAGGACTCCTCGTCTTCGATGACGAGGACCGTGAGCGGTTCAGGCACGGATGCTTCCTTTGTGGGGGTCGGCTGTGGGGGGTCCGGCTGTGGGGGGTCGATCGGCGTCCGGAGGGGGACCATCTACCGGGGGTGGCGCGACCCGGATGCGGCGTGCCGGCAGGCGGAGGGTGAACGTCGATCCTTCGCCTTCTCGGGACTCGACGCGCACGGAGCCGGAATGGTTGACGGCGACATGGCGGACGATCGACAGGCCGAGGCCGGTGCCACCCGTCGATCGACTGCGAGCCCGGTCGACCCGGTAGAACCGCTCGAAGATCCGTTCCAGATCCCGACTCGGAATCCCGACGCCCTGGTCGATGACGGCGATCTCCACCGTCCCCTCCTCCGTGGCGCGCACCCGCACCTGTACCAGGGAGCCGCGTTCGGAGTACTTGATGGCGTTGTCGACGAGGTTGCTGACCGCGGACACCAGGTCCCGGCGGTCGCCGGGGACCGCCAGGTGCCGGGGCGGCTCGTCGATCTCGAGTCGCACGTCGGAACTCTCGGCCACCGGCCGCAGCAGCTCGACAGCCTGGCCGACGACGACGGGAAGCGGGACCATCTCCTGGTGGGGCGCCTCGTTGGCCTCGATGCGGGACAGGTCGAGGAGGTCGTCGATGATGCGGCCCAGTCGTTCGGCCTCGGCCGCCACCCGGTTGGCCAGGCGGTCCACTATTTCCGGATCTTCTTCCCCGTCGAGGGTCTCGGCCAGCAAGCTGAGCGCGCCGACCGGGGTCTTGAGCTCGTGGCTGACGTTGGCCACGAAGTCCCGGCGGATGGCATCGAGCCGGTGACGGTCGGAGGCGTCCTGCACGATGGCCACCGCCCCGTCCGAGCCGGCCAGGCGACTGAGCGGGAAGGCTCGGATGATCAGCCGGCGCTGCACGGGCGAGAACAGCTCCAACGTGCGTTCCGGGTACTCGCCCCGCAGGGCCAGTTGGAGCACCTCGCCGATCGCTTGGTCGGCGAGCACCGCGTTGGAGGTGAGCGCCAAGTCCCTTTCGGCGGTGGCGTTGCGGAAGACGGTGTCGCCGTACTCGTCGCAGACCACCACCCCGTCCTCCACCAGATCGAGGGCGGCCCGCAGGCGGCTGGCGAGAAGGGCGTCAGGGCTGAGCGGTGCGTCCGCCGGTCCGACGGCGTCGGTCTCATCGGCCGCCTCGTCGGGCCCCGGCCGCGCCGATCGGCGCAGGATCATCTCCCCCTCCGTCGGGGGCTCGGACGAGGAAACCCCTTCACGCTTCTCGATGGTAAGCGACCCCGCCCGGTCCGCCACACCGTGCTGCCGCTACCAGGCACCCGGCGCCACGGAGAACCGGGAGGTGATCAGTCGGGCGGCGACGGTGAGGATCAGGACCATGACGATCAGGGTGAGGGCCGCGGTCCAGGCCCGTTGGATACCGCCGATGTACGGCGAGGACGCCGCCAGATTGAAGATCTGGGCCGACAGGGTGGTGTTCGGGCCGGAGAAGGCGTTCCAGTTGGCCCGGGCCGTGATGAAACCGATGGTGAACAGGAGCGGGGCGGTCTCGCCCGCGGCGCGGGCGATCGCCAGCAGGCAGCCGCTGGTGATGCCCGGCAGGGCGGCGGGCAGGACCACCGTCAGGGTGGTGCGCGCTCGGGACGCGCCCAGGGCCCGGCTGGCTTCGCGCTGCTCCGCGGGTACCAGGCGCAGCATGGTCTCGGTGGCCCGGATCACGATCGGGAGCATCAGGCAGGCCAGGGCCAGCGATCCCCCGATCCCCCGATATTTGAAGACCAGCGTGAAGGTGGTGTAGACGAACAAACCCATCACGATCGACGGCACCCCGGCCATGACGTCGCTCATGAAGCGAATCACGCGCGAGAGGCGGTTCCCCCGCCCGTACTCCACCACGTAGATCGCCCCCAGGATGCCGAGCGGCACCGCGATGACCGTGGCCCAGAAGGTGATGATGATGGTGCCGGCCACGGCCGGGCCCATGCCCGGTCCGGTCTCGCGAGGCGTCGGGATGGGCTTGGTGAGGAAGGCCCAGCTGAACAGATGCGCGCCCCGGCCGATGAGATTGATGACCACGGCGGCGAGGGGGGCCACGGCGATGAGCAGGGTCACCGCGATGAGCGTGAGCATCACCAGGTTCCGGACCTTTCTCCCCCGGGAAACCGTGGACACCTGGATGCTGCTGGGCGCCGCCATCACACCCCCTGCACGTTGCGCTCACCCCGGGCGATGATCGACCGGGCCATCAGGTTGACGATGATGGTGATGACGAACAGGGCGAAGCCCAGCCCGATCAGGGCGGCCTGGAACGGCACCTTGCCGCTGGCCCCGAACTGGTTGGTGGCCTCACCGAACTGGTTGGCGATGACCGACGCCAGCGCATCTCCGGCGGTGAAAAGATGGGCGGAGACCTGCTGAACGGACCCGATGACCAGGGCCACGGCGATCGTCTCGCCCATGGCCCGCCCCAGCCCCAGCATGATCGAGCCGATCACGCCGTTGCGGCTGTAGCCGAGCATCGACGCCCGGATCATCTCCCAGCGGGTCGCACCCAGGGCCAGGGCCGCTTCCTTCTGGGTGGCCGGCACGGTGGCGAAGACCTCGCGGGACAGCGAGGTGATGATCGGGGTGATCATCAGGGCCACGATCAGGCCCGCCGTCATGTAACTGCGACCCTGCGAGCCCTTCAGGAAGGTGTTGAGGACCGGCACGCTCGACACCCCGTTGCTGATGTGGCCGTAGAAGCGACCGATCGGCGCTGAGAGCGTCTCGAAGCCCCACAGGCCGAACACCACGGACGGCACCGCCGCCAGCAGATCCACCACGAACACAATGGGCCCCCGGGCCCGCCGCGGGGCGAGCTCGGTGAGAAACAGGGCGATGCCGACGCTGACGGGGACGGCGACGATCAGGGCGATGATGGAGGTGACGAGGGTGCCGTAGATCAGGGACAGCCCGCCGAGCTTGCCGTTGGCGGGATCCCAGGTCTTGGACGTGAGGAAGCTGAAACCCTCGTACCGGATGGCCGGCCAGGAGCGGTTGAGGGTGGCGACCACGATCCCGACCAGGATGGCCAGGACCAGCAGCCCGCAGCCGAGGGCGGCCACCGCGAACGACTGGTCGGCCCAGCGCCGCTTGGACGAGGCCAGCACTGGCGGACCGCCCGGTCCGACCAGCGCCGGGCCGCCCGTCGACGGCCCGGCGAGCGGGGTCAAAGCTGACTCAGCTGCGCGATCGCTTGCTGGTCGAGCGACGCCGGCAGCGGTGCGTAGTTGTCCTTGCTGGCGACCGACCCTTGCGCCGTCGTCAGGATGTAGTCGAGGAAGGCCTTGAGGATGGCGGCCTTGGTCGTGTCCGACTGGGTTTTGTACACCAGGATCCACGTCGGCGACGTGATCGGGTAGGCGCTCGGCGCCGGCGAGTTGGTGGGATCGTAGGTGAGGTTGGCGGCGATGGTGGCTCCGGCTATCGCGGCCGACGCCCCCGCCAGGGTGGGCGCCACCACTTGGCCGGCGGCGTTCTTGATCGACGCGTAGGAGAGTCCGGTCGCCACGGCCGTGGAGTAGTCCACGTAGCCGACGGACCCGGCCGTCTGCTTGATCACCGTCGCCACGCCGGGGTTGCCGGACGCGGCCTGGCCGCCCGGCCAGTTGATGGTGCTGCCGCTCCCGAGCGTCCATACCGTGGGCGCGGCCTTCTTGAGGTACTTGGTGAAGTTGCTGGTGGTGCCCGAGCCGTCACTACGGTGCACCGGGGTGACCGCCTGGCTGGGCAGCGTTACGCCCGGGTTGTCCGCGGCGACGGCCGGGTCGTTCCAGTTCTTGATGGTGCCGTTGAACAGCTTGGCGACGGTGGCCGCCGACAGCGTCAGCTTCGAGACCCCGGACAGGTTGTAGGAGACGGTGATGGGCCCCGCGACCGTCGGGAAGAACAGGATCCCGCCGGCGTAGGCCGTCAGGTTGGTGGGGATGGAGTCGCTCCCCGCGAAGTCGACCAGATGGGCCAACAGGTCGCTCTGGCCCTTGCCGGAACCGCCACCGCCGTAGTTGATGGTGACGCCCGGGTGGGCCTGGTCGAAGGCCTGGATAGCGTCCTGATCGAAGTTCTGTTGGAAGGTCGACCCCGAGCCGTTGAGCGTGCCCCCCGGAACCGAACCACCGGATCCTCCCGTGGTAGTGGCGCTGCCCGTCGTGGTCGCCGACCCTGTGGTGGTGGGCGAGGTGGTGTGGGACGAGCTACCGCACCCGGCGGCGATCAGACCAGCCGCGGCGACGAGGCCAGCGGTGGCCAGAAGCCTCGGCCGGCGAGGGGTGGTACTGCGCATAAGAATCCTCCAACATGGGGTTTGGGGGTGCGACCGGTTTCTTCGGCCACGCGCACGGTACGGGCCGGGAATGAAGTGGACGCCAGCACCAGGTGAACGCCAGGTAAACGGAAACTGAAGAGTTGGTGCCGAGCGCTGCGCAGCGCCTCGACGCCCGCCATCATCGAAGGCAAATGTCCGACGATCTTGCCGCAACCGTCAAGCTGCCATTCGACCCGACGGCGCTGGACTCCAACGAGCCGCCGCCGCCGGAGGTGTTCACCGCCAAGAACGTGTCGTTTTTCTATGGCGCCAACCAGGCCATCGACGACGTGTCCCTGGATATCTACGAGCACCAGGTGACCGCCCTGATCGGGCCGTCGGGGTGCGGCAAGACGACCTTCCTGCGCTGCCTCAACCGGATGAACGATCTGATCCCCGGCATCCGCATCGACGGCCAGATCACCTACCGCGGCGAAGACCTCTACCACCCGGCGGTCAGCCCCATCGAGGTGCGGCGCCGCATCGGCATGGTGTTCCAGCGGCCCAACCCGTTCCCGAAGTCGATCTACGACAACGTGGCCTTCGGGCCCCGGATCAACGGCGTGCGCCGCTCCGAGCTCGACGACATCGTGGAGTCCTCCCTCAATCGCTCGGCCCTGTGGGATGAGGTCAAGGACAAGCTCAAGAAGAGCGCCCTCGCCCTGTCCGGCGGCCAGCAGCAACGGCTGTGCATCGCCCGGGCCGTGGCCGTGCAGCCCGACGTCATCCTCATGGACGAGCCGTGCTCGGCGCTGGATCCGATCGCCACCCGGCGCATCGAGGAGCTCATGACCGAGCTCAAGGCCGCCTACACCATCGTCATCGTGACCCACAATCTGGCCCAGGCCGCCCGCATCGCCGATCGCACCGCCTTCTTCACCGCGGAAGTGGCCGACTCCGGGAGCCGGGTGGGCGTGCTGGTGGAGGCGGACCGGACGGAGGTCATGTTCACGAACCCCGCGGACAAGCGCACCGAGGACTACATGGCGGGCCGCTTCGGCTAGAGCCGCATCGGGTCCCGGGCTCAGCGAGTGGTGCGGGCCGCGGGATCCTCTGCCAGCGTCCGCACGTCCGCGGGCAGCTTGCCGTCGAGCACGTCCTGCAGGGTCACCGCCTCCAGGACCGTGCGCAGGCTGGCCCGCAGGGCCACCCACACCTCGGTGAGGCGGCGGGCCGCGCCCTCGTAGGAGACCGTTTCCGGTCGTTGACCACGCACGCTGGCCAGGGGTCCGTCGACGGCCCGGATGATGTCGGCCAGGCTGATCTCCTCGGCCGGCCGGGCCAACCAGTAGCCGCCTTCTGCGCCCCGCCGGCTCAGCAGCAGCCCGGACTGGCGGAGCTGGGCCAGGATGGCTTCGAGGAACTTGGCGGGGATCTGCTGGGCGCTGGCCAGCCGGTCCCCCTTGACCGGGCCGCCGCCCTGGGCGGCCAGCTCCACCAAGGCCCGGATGGCGTAGTCCGCCTTGGCGGAGATCTGCACGCGCGGGTGGGCGTTCAGCCGGGCGGCGGCAGGTAGGCCGCCTTGACGAAGCGGCCCCCCTCGGCCTCGAGCACCCACACCGACCCCTTGGCCTGCCGGGGCCGCGGGCCCAGATCCAAATGGTCCTCGTCGGCGAGGGCCACCAGGATGTCCGGGATCACGTCGCCATGGGTGCACAGGGCGATCTTCTCGTTGGCCACGTTGCGGACTAGGGCCAGGGCGGCGAGACCCGCCCCCTCGGCCAGGGCCCCGTCCTCCTCCACCTTCAGATGCAGGGCGCCGGCGAGCGGTCCGACCGTCTGGACGCATCGGGTCGCGGCGCTGGAAATGATCCGTTGGGGGGAGTAGCCCTCCAACGTCTCCACCAGGCTGCGCGCCTGCTTGAGTCCTTTGGTGGAAAGCGGCCGGGCCCGGTCCGGAACGCGGGAGTCGTGACGCGATCCGGCGTGGGCATGGCGGATCAGGAGCACGGGCACCCCGCCAGTCTGTCAGGCGCGCGGGTCCGGGTCATCCTGGCGTGTCCGCACGGACCCCGACGTCCGGCGCCGCCGCGGGCCGCTCGGGACCTGGAACAATTACCCTGGAGCGGCATGGCCCTCCCCGCCGCCGAGGTCGCGCCGGCGGCCCCGAGCCCGGGAGGACCGCCGGGTCGGCCCCGCCAGCCCCTCGGTGTCGTCCGCCGGGGCCTCCGGGAGGTGGGCCTGACGCTGATCACCCTCGGCGTGATCATCCTGCTGTTCGTCGGTTACCAGCTGTGGGGGACCGGTATCGCCGAGGCCCACAGCCAGTCGGCGTTGAAGCGCGGTTTCAACGCGGCCATCGCCACCCACGGCGCCGCCGACAACCCGACCCTCG
The DNA here is from genome assembly GCA_963702305.1 of uncultured Acidimicrobiaceae bacterium. GTDB lineage: Bacteria > Actinomycetota > Acidimicrobiia > Acidimicrobiales > Palsa-688 > PALSA-693. The sequence goes on from CAVPBX010000004.1 coordinate 138,702, forward strand.
GGTCGGGGGCCGCGTCGCCCAATCCGAGCAACCCGAGCGCTGCCACGGGCGGCGCCATCGACCATCTGGTCATCCCCAAGATCCACCTGGACGTGTTCGTCGTCCAGGGCGTGGCCGAGGAGGACCTCCGGCGCGGTCCGGGCCACTACCCCCAGACGGTGATGCCGGGGCAGCTCGGCAACGCCGCCATCGCCGGCCACCGGACCACCTACGGGGCGCCCTTCTTCTCGGCGGACGAGCTCGCCGTCGGCGACCCGATCCTGCTGACCGACACCGCCAACCGCACCTTCGAGTACCTGGTCTCCGCCCGGCCGATGCAGGTGAGCCCCAACGACGTCGCCGTGCTCAACAACACCCCGTTTGCCCAGTTGACGTTGACCACCTGCAACCCGCGCTTCTCGGCCACCTCCCGCCTGATCATCGTGGCCCGGCTGACGGGCCGGCCCCCGCTGCCGGCCACCCAGACGGCCAACGTCGGTCCGGTGGCCGCCATCGACACCCTGGGGAGCGGCAACCGGGGCGCCTGGCCGCCTTCGATCGCCTACGGCGCCCTGGTGGTAGTGCTGTGGGCCGGCGTCCGCATCCTCATCAACCGGACCCGGCGCTGGGCCCGCGCCGGCGCCTACCTGGGCGGCATCGTGGTGTGCCTGGTGCCCCTGTGGTTCTGCTTCGAGAACGTGGTGCGCCTCCTGCCGCAGAACATCTGAGTCGGGGTCCGGGGGGTCCGGGCGGTCAACGGGTCGGGGCGGTTGGCGTCCACGACGGTTTCGCGACAGTCGCGCCGGCGGCAGGGTCGTCCGTGGCGCGAAACCGTTGATACAAACGGTTTCGCGCCACGCCCGGCCGCCGGCGAAAAAGGCGTGGCGCGAAACGGTTTTGGGCCAGGCGGTGGGCCGGGCGGCTCAGTCGGCACACCCGAAGTAGAAGGGGGGTCCGGGCCGTCGAGGCGCTGTCCTTTCGACCGGGACAGCACCTCGACGGAACCCGGAACCCGCCGGCGACCTTCTAGCCCGCGGCGCCGGCCCCGGCGGCCTCGGCGAGGGCGTCGAGGATGGCCACGTCGCGCGAGTAGGTGAGCCGGGCCCGGGCCTCGTCCAACGGGACCCAGCGGGCCTCGTCGACCTCGTTGTCGCCGGCGGGGTCACCGCCGGCAACGGTCATGGCCCAGTACCGCACCCGCTTGTGCTTGCCGCTGCGGTCGAGGTACGTGGTGGTGGGCAGCTCGGGTCCCATGCGGGCCTCGATGCTGGCCTCCTCCCGCACCTCGCGGAGGGCGGCTTCTTCGTCGGTCTCGCCCGGGTCCACCTTCCCCTTCGGCAGGCTCCAGTCGTCGTAGCGGGGCCGGTGGACGAGGACCACCTCCACCCCGCCGTCGTCGGCCCGGCGCCACACCGCCCCGCCCGCCGCCCGCACGACCCCCGCGGCCGCGCCCGCCGCGCCGTCGGCCGTGCCGTCGGCTGGTGGGTCGCCGGTCACCCGGGTGGGGCGCCGTGCAGCACTTCGGGCTCGCGGCGGCGCCGGGCGCGGGCGATGGCCAACTCCTGCAGGGTCTGCTGGGCGTTGACGCCGGTGACGGTCGGCACCTTGTGCCAGATCCCGTCGGAGGCCAGCGCCCAGGCCCGGGAGTCGTCGGCGAGGTCCAGCTCGATGATCTCCTGCAGGCGGTCCCGCAGCTCCGGCGCGACCACCGGCACCACGGCCTCGACCCGGCGGTCGAGGTTGCGTTCCATCATGTCGGCCGAGCCCACCAGGTACTCGCCGGCCCCGGCGCCGAAGTAGAAGATCCGCGAGTGCTCCAGCCACCGCCCCACGATGCTGCGGACCCGGATGTTGTCGGACAGGCCCGGCACCCCGGGGCGCAGGCAGCACACGGCGCGCACCACCAGATCGACGCGGACGCCTGCGCGCGAGGCGTCGTACAGGGCGTCGATGATGGCCCGGTCCACGATGTTGTTGAGCTTCCAGATGATGCGGCCCCGCTCGCCCAGATCGACCTCCCGCTGGATGAGCTCGAGCATCCGCGGCCGCAGGGTGGCGGGGGCGACCAGCAGGCGGCGGTACTCCACCCGCCGGCTGTAGCCGGTCAGGTAGTTGAACAGATCGGTCAGGTCCGCCCCCAGCTCCGGCGCGGCCGACAGGATCCCGATGTCCTCGTACAGGCGGGCGGTGCTGGAGTTGTAGTTGCCGGTGCCGATGTGGCAGTACCGGCGGATGCCGTCGCCTTCCTGGCGCACCACCAACGACGTCTTCGAGTGGGTCTTCAACCCGACCAGCCCGTACACCACGTGCACGCCGGCCTCTTCCAGCGCCCGGGCGAAGCCAATATTGGCGGCCTCGTCGCCCCGGGCCTTGAGCTCCACCAGGGCCGCCACCTGCTTGCCGCGCTCCGCGGCCCGGATCAGGGCCCGCACGATGGCGCTGTCGCCTGACGTGCGGTACAGGGTCTGCTTGATGGCGAGGACGTTGGGGTCCCGCGACGCCTGGGTGATGAACTCCTCCACCGATTCGGCGAAGCTCTCGTACGGATGCTGCACCAGGATGTCGCCCTGGCGGATCGCCGAGAAGACGTCGACCGGCTCGCCCTCCACCGCCGTCAGCCGGGCGGGCGTGACCGGGACGAACGGATCCTCCTTGAGCTCCGTCCGGTCCAGGTTGTACACCACCCACAGCGCCGTCAGATCGAGGGGGCCGGTGACGTCGTAGACGTCCTCGGGTTGCAGGTCCAGCTCCCGGGTGAGCAGGTTGCGGACCTCTTCGGTGATGGAGGCGTCGACCTCCAGGCGCACGGCCCGGCCGAACCGGCGCCGCCGCAGCTCCATCTCGACCGCCTCCAGCAGGTCGTCGGCCTCCTCCTCCTCCAGGGTCAGGTCGGCGTTGCGGGTGACCCGGAACGGATGGTGACTCTCGATCTCCATCCCCGGGAACAGCGACCCCAGATGGGCGGCGATCACCTGTTCCAGGGCCACGAACCGCTTGCCGTCGGGCATCGCCAGCAGCCCGGGCAGCACCGGCGGCACCTTGACCCGGGCGAACCGCCGCTCCCCGCCGACCGGGTCCCGCACGATCACCGCCAGGTTGAGCGACAGGTTGGAAATGTAGGGAAAAGGGTGGCCGGGGTCGACCGCGAGCGGGGTCAGGACCGGAAAGATCCGCTCCTCGAACACTTTCTTGACCCAGTCGCGGTCGCCGTCGTCAAGGGAATCCCAGTCCGCCAGCAGCACCCCTTGATCGGCGAGGCGCAGGATGATGTCGCCGAGGAACGCCCGGCGCCGGCGCTCGAAGAGGACCTCCACCTCGGCCCGGATGGTGGTCAGCTGGTCGGACACCGACAGGCCGTCGGGGGCGGTGCCGGAGATGCCGGCCGCCTGCTGGTCCTTGAGGCCGGCCACCCGGACCTGGAAGAACTCGTCGGTGTTGGAGCTGAAGATGGCCAGGAACTTGATGCGCTCCAGCAGGGGCAGCTCGGCACTCTCGGCCAGGGCCAGCACCCGGCCGTTGAAATCCAGGTTGGACAGCTCCCGGTTGATGTAGCGCCGCTCGCCGTCCAACTCGGCCGGCGCCGGGCTCGCCGGCGTCAACACCCCCAGCCGGGCCGACGATACGACGGGTTGATCTGCTCCTGGGTCGACGCGAGGCGCAACCACGGCGTCCAAACTACTGCGAGCTCGAGGTGCCCTCGTCCTCGTCGGGCTGCCCGAGGTCCCAGTCGAGGAGGAGGTTCTCCCGCTCGGCGTCGCGCGCCACCCGCTCTCGGTTGCGACGGAACTGCGGGTCGTGCGGCGGGAGAAGAAGTAGTCGAGCCAACGCACGCTGACGGAACTCCTCGATCAGATTGCGGTCCCCGAAGTCGCTGTCAACCCGCCAGTGCGGCGCCACCGGTCCCAGATAGACGACCCGGATGTGGCCGCGGGGCGGGGCCTGCTCTTCGGTGGGCTGCATCGACATAGCGCGCCAGCCTACCGGGCGGAGGCGTCGCCCAGCACCGGATCACGCAGCCGGTTGGCGGCGCTGATCACCGCCTGCAGCGAGGCGTTGAGGATGCTGGAGTCGATGCCGACCCCCCAGCTCCGTTGGCCGCCCGGCCCCGACGCCTGCACGTAGGCCGCCGCCGAGGCCTCGCTGCCGGCCGTGAGGGCGTGCTCGTGGTAGTCCTCGACCGCCACCTCGAGCCCCAACTCGGCCCGGAGGCCGTTGACCAGGGCGTCGACCGGACCGTTGCCGTGGCCGGAGATCGTCCGGTGCTGACCGTCGACGAGGACCTGGGCGACCACTGAGGTCCCCTTTTCACCGGAGACGACCTCGCTGGAGATGAGCCGGATGCCGGCGTCATCGGGCAGGTAGTTGCGGGCGAAGACGTCCCACAGCTCACCGGGCTTGATCTCGGTGCCGCTCGCCTCGGTGACCGCCTGCACCTGCTTGGAGAACTCGACCTGCAGGGCCCGGGGCAGGTCCAGGCCGTGCTCGGCGTCCATCAGGTACGCGACCCCGCCCTTGCCGGACTGGCTGTTGACCCGGATGATGGCCTCGTAGGTGCGCCCCACGTGCTTGGGGTCGATGGGCAGGTACGGCACCTCCCAGGTGGCGTAGTCGCCGGGCAGGGCGTCCATGCCCTTCTTGATGGCGTCCTGGTGCGAGCCGGAGAAGGCGGTGTACACGAGGTCGCCGGCGTAGGGGTGGCGGGGGTGGACCGGCAGGCGGTTGCAGTACTCGGCCACCCGGCGCAGATGGTCGATGTCGTGCAGGTCCAGGCGGGGGTCGATGCCCTCGGTGAAAAGGTTGAGCGCCAGGGTTACCACGTCCACGTTGCCGGTGCGCTCACCGTTGCCGAACAGGGTGCCTTCGACCCGGTCGGCGCCGGCCAGTTGGGCCAGCTCGGCGGCGGCGACCGCGGTGCCCCGGTCGTTGTGGGGATGGACGCTGAGGACGATCGAGTCCCGGTTGGGGATGTGGCGCCCAAACCACTCGATGACGTCCGCGTAGGTGTTGGGTCCGAACATCTCAACGGTGTTGGGCAGGTTGATGACCATCTTGCGGTCGGGGCTGGGTTCGATCACGTCCATGACCGCGGCGCAGATCTCCACCGCGAAGTCGGGCTCGGTGCCGGTGAAGCTTTCCGGCGAGTACTCGTAGGTGACGGCGGTGCCGGGCACGGACTCCTCGTGCTTCTTGACCAGCCGGGCCGCGCTGGTGGCGATGTCGACGATGCCTCCCTGGTCGAGCCCGAACACCACCCGCCGTTGCAGGGTCGAGGTGGAGTTGTAGAAGTGCACGATGGCGTGATGGGCGCCGGCGATGGCCTCGTAGGTGCGTTCGATCAGCTCCGGCCGGCATTGCACCAGGACCTGGATGGCCACGTCGTCGGGGATGCGGTCCTCTTCGATGATCTGGCGGATGAAATCGAAGTCGGGCTGCGAGGCCGCGGGGAAGCCGACCTCGATCTCCTTGAAGCCCATGCCCACCAAGGTCTGGAAGAACTGGAGCTTGCGGGCCGGGTCCATGGGGTCAATGAGGGCCTGGTTGCCGTCGCGTAGGTCGACGCTGCACCAGGTGGGCGCGGCGGTCAGGTGCCGGTCGGCCCAGGTGCGATCGGGGAGGAAGAGGGGCCGGGTAGGCCGGTACTTCTGGTAGGGCATGTCGCAGGGCGTGGGATAGGCGTAGGCAGCCATCGAGGTCTCTCTTTTCGGGCGGCGGGCGGTCCGTGCGGGCAAAGAAAAAACCTCCCGGCCCAAGGGGCACAGGAGGCTTCGGCGAGCACCGATATGTGGTGCTCGCCTACATCAGAAGAAGGAGGCCGTTGCTAGGGGCGGTCATAACTGAAACCGAGGTTACCACGCGGTGGTGGTGGCCGGCGAGTGGCCGGTGATCTGGGCGCACGACTCGGGCCGCTCGAACACCGACTGCACCGCCACCCGACCCGGGCCCCACAGGCGCAACCAGAGCTGGCGGTAGCTGTAGCTGCGGTGCCAGTTCATGGCCCCGGCGCGGGGGTACTCGATGTGCAGCTGCATGCCGACGTGCGGGTCCTTGTACAGCAGCGAGCTGGGCTGGATGCAGATGGTCTCGCCCTGGGCCAGGTCCCGGATAAAGGTGTTGCCCGGCGAGTGCAGCAGCAGCAGCCCCGGTCGGCTATCCGCGTGGAAGATGTCGGCGTACATCCCGAGCGGGTAGTGCGTCTCCCGGTCGTCGCCCGAGCCGGTCACGATGAAGACGCCGGTCTGCTGCCAGGTGTAGCCGACGTTGCCGGTCGCGGCCAGGAACCCGTGCTCGCGCACCCACATGGCCTGACCCGCTTGCAGGGGCAGGGCGACCACCTCACCGGGCGAGTCGTCGGAGAGGGCCAGATGGCCGGGCCCGTGGGCTTCGAGCATGACGAGCGGCAGCCCGGCCCGCACCCGGTTCCACCCGCCGGCCATGGGCATGGCCTTCATCTGGACGCTCGGTTCGGCCCACAGGACGTGGTGGTGGGAGAAGAAGATCCAGTCGTCGCCGGCCAGCTTGAAGTCCGCGCTGGGGACGTAGGTGCCCTCGATCTGGCAGGTGGACTGGCCGAACTGGATGCGGGCCATGTCCCGGATCGCCGGCTGCTCCTGCCAGCCGGAGCGGCTGACGACCGCGGTCACGTCCACCGGCGCCCCGCAGTTGGGGCACGATGCGCCGCTGGCGTCGCTCGGCAGCCGGCAGAACCGGCACACGTAGGTTCCCGTCTGGGTGGTGGTCATCGGGCTCCCGCCTCAGCCGGTGTGGTGGTGGACGTACATGGACTGGATCCCGACCCGGCCGGGGCCGGTCATCTCGGCCAGGTACATGCCGTGGCGCATGAGGCCGGTCTTGACGTTCTGCTGCACGGTGTTCATCTGGACCGAGGAGTCCTTGTACAGGAACCCGCCCGGCTCGACCAGGATCTTCTCGCCGGCCCCCAACGTCCGCTCGAACACGTTGCCGTAGCCGTGCAGCAGCAGGATGCCCTGCTCGCCGCTGGTGACGAAGCGGTCCAGATACATGCCCTCGCCGTGCAGCACGTTGGTCATGCCTTTGATCCGCTCGAACGAGTAGGTGATCGAGTGCGACGCCACCAGGAAGGCGTGCTCACGTACGTCCAGCTCCATGCTCGGATGCAATGGCAGGACCACCACCTCACCCGACGCGTCGCGGGAGAAGGCGACCCGGCCCGGGCCGTGCGCCACCGAGATGACCATGGGCATCCCGCCCAGCATGCGCTTCATCCCGCCCCCCATCGACATCGCCGACAGGGGGGCAGCCTCGTCCTTCCAAAGCAGCACGTGGTGCTCGAAGAACACCGAGTCGCCCTCGGCCAGGTTGATCTCCGCCACCGGGACCAACTCGCCCTCGACCTGGCAGGTGCTGTTGGAGAACTTGAACTCCGTCATGTCCTTGAGCCGCGGCGCCTCCATCCACCCGGAGTCACTGACAAGGTTGCGGGCATCGAGCGGGGCGCCGCAGGTCCCGCACGTGCTCTGCCCGCTGTCGTTTTGGGCTTTGCACCACTGGCACTCGATCCGGTCCATGGCGCCGGAACGTAGCACCGCGTCACGCTCAGACGAAGGCCGGTAGAAGGGATTCCGCCCGAAAGGGCAAAACCCGGTTAGGGCGGGGTCGTCGCGCCGCGGGCGAGGGTGACGGTCAGGGACAGGGTGCGGGCGCCGCGGACGACGGTCACCGGCACCGGACCGCCGGCCTGGTGGGCGGCGATCAGGGCGATCAGCTGGGCGCTGTTGCCGACCGGTTGCCCCCCGAAGTTGACGATCACGTCGTAGGCCTGCACGCCGGCCTGGGCGGCCGGCGACCCAGCCGTGACGCTCGACACCAGCGCCCCGGTGCTGGTCGAGATGCCGTACTCGGTGGCCAGCTGGGCGTCATTGTCCTGCATGCCGATCCCCAGGGTGATGGCGGCGGCCCGGGATCCCGCGGACAGAGCCGGCAACAGGGCCCTGATGGTGTCGATGGGGATGGCGAAGCCCAGGTTGTCGAGCTCCAGGGTGTTGAGGCCGACGACGTCACCGTTGGCGTCGACCAGCGGGCCACCGGAGTTGCCGGGGTTGATGGCCGCGTCGGTCTGGATCAGGTTGGGCGGGGCGCTGGCGCCGGCGGGCAGTGACGAGGGGTCGACGGTGCGGCCCAGGGCGGACACGATCCCGGAGGTGACCGTCGGGCTGCCCGGCAGGTTGAGGGCGTTGCCGACAGCGATCACGTCCGCGCCCACCTGCAACTGGCCCGAGTCGCCCAGGGTCGCGGTGGGCAGGCTGGCCGCGTCGTCGACCTGCAGCAGGGCCAGGTCGTCGCCCACGTCGTAGCCCGTCACCCGGGCGGTCCGGTAGCTGGCTTGTTGAAAGAACACCACGTGGATGTAGTTAGCGCCTGCGATGACGTGATAGTTGGTGAGCACCTGCCCGGCCGCCCCGACGATGATCCCACTGCCCGATCCCTGATCCGAGCTGATGGTGACCACCGTGGGTTGCACCCGGGCGATGATCGACGGCAGGTCGTTGACCTTGGCCACGCGGTCGGGGGCCGGCAGGGTCTCGCGGACGATGGTGACGCTGGAATGCCGCCCCAAATGGACGGCGATGGTCGCCCCGACGGCGGCGCCGACCGCGGCGCCGAGAACCGCGGCCGAGACGGCCACCTTCACCGTCCCACTCGCCCAGGCCCGCCGGCGGCGCGGTCCGGGGTCCGGATTCCCCGCCGGTTCGACGTCGGGCGCGGGTATGGCGGTCGCGGTGGCGGCCGCGGCGCGCCACTGGGTAGGTAGCCCGGAAGATGCCTCCGACTCAGCCATCAGGTACAATCATTCCCACGGGCGGGACCGTAACCCGCAACGTTTGGCACAAGGAGTGGTCGACCCACAGGTCTGAGCCGCCGCTCAGCGAAATAATTGTGGGAACCATCGGGCGGGTGCCGACGTATTACAGGTGCGAGCAAACGCACCACGAGGCTCTTTCAGCTTATTTTCATGTACATCAACCAAGTTTCGTGGCGGACGATCGACGGAGGTCGAGAAGAAGTGGACACCACCTGGATGGCTGAGGGCAAGTGCCGGGATCTGCCCCCCGAAACCTTTTTCCCCAGCGACGGCGTGGGAGTCGAGGTCGCTCGCCGCATCTGCGCGGACTGCCCGGTAAAGGCGCCTTGTCTCGAATACGCCCTGTACAACCGCATTGAGCACGGCGTGTGGGGCGGCGCGTCGGAGCGGGAGCGGCGCCGTATCGCCCGCCAGCGCCGCGGCGTGCAGCGCACCGCGCTGTAACGCCGCCCGAGCCCCGTACCTCGCCTACCTCGCGTCGAGGACCCCCAGGCTCAGGTGCTAGGGGGCTCAGCTGCTAGGGCCAGGACCAGCGCTTTCCCGGCGGGCCTGCTCCTCGCGGGCTTTGAGCAGGGCGTCGAGCTCGGACTTGGAGAGCGTCACCGACTCCTCGCTGGTCGGCGGCGTCAAGGCCGGCGCCGGCGCGGTCGCCGCTTTGGCGGCTTTTTCCCGTTCTGCCTCTTCTTCTGCCTCGGCCTGGGCCTTGCGGAACTCCCGGCCGGCCGTGCCGACGTTGCGGGCGATCTTCGGCAGCTGGCTGCCGCCGAGGAGGACCACGATGATGATCACCACCACGATCCCCAAGTCGGGCCCAAAAATGTTCGCGATCATGGCGCCAACCTACTCCTTGTCTGGGCCACCATCGAAGCGGCCGGGGGCCGGGCCGCGGCGGTGAGGCCCTGCCCAACTTCCGGATCTGACGGCCCGGCCGGATGACGGCGAGATCCGAACCGATGCTCGAGTGCGTCATCAACGTGAGCGAGGGCCGGGATGCGACCATCCTCGCCGCGCTGCGGCGCGCCGCAGGAGCGGTACTCCTCGATCTCCACGCCGACGCCGACCACAACCGGGCGGTGCTCACCACGGCCGGGCCGGCGGGCGCCGTCCAGGAGGCGGCCCGCGCCGTGGCCCAGGCGGCGGTGTCGCGAGTGGACCTGCGCCGCCACCAGGGCGCCCACCCCCGTCTCGGTGCCGTCGACGTGGTGCCCTGGGTCAGCCTCGACGGCTGGCCCGTCGCCGACGGGCCCCTCGCGCCGGCGTTGGCGGCCCGCCAGTCCTTCGCCACCTGGACCGCGACCGCGCTCGGGCTGCCCTGCTTCCTGTACGGGCCGGAACGGTCCCTGCCCGAGGTTCGCCGCCAGGCCTGGCACGGCCTGTCCCCCGACGCCGGGCCACCCCAGCCGCATCCCACCGCCGGCGCCACGGCCGTGGGTGCCCGGCCCATCCTGGTCGCCTACAACCTCTGGCTGGCGGCACCCGACCTGGCGCGGGCCGGCGCCGTCGCCACCGCCATCCGCCGGCCCGGTCTGCGCACCCTGGCGCTGCGGGTCGGCGACTCGGTGCAGGTGTCGTGCAACCTCACCGACCCGTGGACGGTTGGCCCCGAGGCTGCCTTCGATGCCGTCGCCAGTCGGACCGGCGTGGCCCGGGCCGAACTGGTCGGGCTGGCACCTCGCGGCGTCCTGGAAAACGTGCCCCGCCATAGATGGCCGGAGCTCGACCTCGACCCATCAACAACGATCGAGGCCCGCCTGGAACAGGCGGGCCTCGATGGGGGAAGGTTTGCGGGGCACCGCGACTAGCTCGCGACGCCGCCCGCCCGACGCTCCAGCGCCCGCCGGCGGCGGATCTTGCGGCGTTCCCGCTCGCTCAGGCCGCCCCAGATGCCGAACTTCTCGCCGTTGGCCAGGGCGTACTCCAAGCAGTCCTCGCGCACCACACAGCCGCGGCACACCTCCTTGGCCTCACGCGTCGACGCCCCCCGCTCGGGGAAGAAGAGGTCGGGGTCGACACCCATACAGTTGGCCTGCCGCTGCCACGTACGAATCACTGTTTGCTGCAGGACCATGTCCACCAGATCACTCACTGGAGCTCCCCTCGATCGGTGACACTGACGATTGACTGCCACCTATGTAACTACAATGATGTGATCTTCCTCCCTGCACGGCCCGGGCGCAAGGGGAAATCCACGATTAACGGGCAGTTAACGACCTATGTTGGTGGGTTTTAGGCCCACGTCGGTGGGTGCCGAGACCCAACGGATGAGGATCGAGACGGAGCGCGGTGACATCACCCGGGAGCGGGTGGATGCCGTCGTCAACGCGGCCAACGCGGCCCTGGCGGGTGGCGGGGGCGTCGACGGGGCCATCCACCGGGCGGCCGGCGCGGCCGAGCTGCACAGCGCGTGCGCGGCCCTCGGCGGCTGCCAACCTGGCGACGCCAAGGCCACCCCGGGTTTCGCGTTGTCGGCCCGGTGGATCATCCACACGGTGGGCCCGGTCTGGCGGGGCGGGACCCACGGCGAAGCCCAGGTGCTGGCGTCGTGCTACCGGCGTTGTCTCGAGGTGGCCGCCGATCTGGGCGCCCGCAGCGTGGCCTTCCCCGCCATCTCGACCGGGGTGTACGGGTACCCGCCGGCGGCGGCCGCCGAGGTCGCGGTCGGCACGTTGCGGGGCGTCAGTCGGCCCGCCGGTGGCGTGGCGTTGGTGCGGCTGGTGGCCTTCGACGACGAGACCCTCGAGCTCTACCGGGCCCTGCTGGGATGAGCGGCTCGGCCCTCTGGCCTACCCCACCAAGATGCTTCGGACCGCGTCCTCCGAGTCGACGGTCACCAGCGCGATCACCTCGTCGCCGGCGAGCAGGACGGTGTCACCGCGCGGCACCACCACCCGCCGGTCTCGGACGACCGCCACCACGCTGGCGTCGCGGGGCATCCCCAACTCGGAGATCTGACGCCCGCCGGCCGGGCTGTCCTCGGCCAGCGTCACTTCCACCAGGCCGGCCTTGCCTTCGGAGAAGTGCAGCAACCGGACCAGGCTTCCGACCGACACGGCTTCCTCGACCAGAGCCGTCATCAGGTGTGGGGTCGACACGGAGACATCGACGCCCCACGTCTCGTTGAAGAGCCACCGGTTCTTGGGATGGTTGACCCGGGCGATCACCCGGGGCACCGCGAACTCCTGCTTGGCCAGGAGGGACACCACCAGGTTGTCCTCGTCGTCGCCGGTGGCGGCCACGACCACGTCCGCCGAGCCGAAGCCGGCGTCCTGCAGCGTGCTGACCTCGCACGCGTCGCCGGTGTACCAGCGCACGTTGGGTACCTCGCCGTCCGCCTCTTCGCGTGCGACCACCGTCGGCTCGGACTCGATGATCAGCACCTCGTGGCCGTTGCTGGCCAGATCCCGAGCGATCGACCGGCCCACCACGCCCCCGCCGGCAATGGCGACGTTCATGACGACCGGCCGCCGCCGCCGGCGTCGGTCCCCGCCCCCGCCTTCCGGTCCGCCTTGCGGTCTCGGCCCCCGCCGAACAGGCCGCCCCCCCGATGCTCACCCTCGCCGCCGCTGCCGCCTCCTGCGCCGCGCTCATCCCCGCGGCCCCGGTCTCCCCGGTCGGATCGCGCCGGTGCGTCGGCGCCGGCGCCGGCCAGCCGCCGGTCCAGGTCGCCCACGGCGTCGGTGCGCACCGCGAAGTGGACCACGTCGCCCTCCTGGCCGACCAGGTTGGTGCCGACCAGTCGGGCCTGCCCGCCCCGGGTCACCATCACCGGGCGGAACCGGTCGCCGTCGGTCAACTCCCCGTAGCTATGCCCGCAATACGACTCCGGCAGCTGATGCTCGACCATGTTGATCTCGCCGGTCGGGTCCGTCCACGCCGTGACCGCCTCCTCGGGCAGCAAGCGCCGGACGACCTGATCGACGGTCCAGCTCACGGTGGCCACCGTCGGGATGCCCAGCCGCTGGTAGATGACCGCCCGGCGAGGGTCGTAGATGCGCGCCACCACATAGGGGATCTCGAAGGTCTCCCGGGCGATGCGGGCGGTGAGGATGTTGGTGTTGTCCCCGCTGGTGACGGCCGCAACGGCGCTGGCCTCGTAGATGCCGGCCTGCAGCAGGTCGTCGCGGTCGAACCCGAAGCCGACGATGGTCTCGCCCGGCCAGTCGTCGGGCAGGCGCCGGAAGGCGTTGGCGTTCTTGTCGATGACCGCGACGGTGTGCCCCTCCCGCTGGAGTCGCACGGCCAACTCCGAGCCGACCCGGCCGCAGCCGACGACGATGACTCGCATACCTGGAACCCTCTCACATATCCGGGCCGTGGCTCACGCCAGCCCCGCCATCCACCCAGCTCACGCCGACCGGCGATGAGCCCGCTTCTGGTCGAGGAAGTCCACCAGCACGTAATCGCCCAGCGTCTCGGGCGTGGTGAAAAACGCCCGGCCCCGGTTGAGCTGCGTCATCTTCTCCACGAAGGCCCGCAGATACCCGGTCGCATCCAGCATGAAGGTGTTGATGCGGATGCCCTCCCTCGTGGCCCGGGCCACCTCCGACAGCGTCATGCGGATCGTCTCCGGCGCCGGCGGGTAGCTGAAGTACGGCTGCCCGTCCGGCAGGATGTGCGCGGTCGGCTCGCCGTCGGTGATGAGGATCACCTGCTTGGTGCCGCTCTGCCGGGCGAGCATGCGCCGGGCCAGGACCAGGGCGTGCTGCATGTTGGTCCCGTAGGTGTAGTCCCACGACACCTCCGGCAGCTGGGCGGCCTGCAACTCCCGGGCCAGCTCGCCGAACCCCACCAGCCCCAGGTAGTCGCGGGGGAACTGGGTGGTGATCAGCGAATGCAGGGCCATGGCCACCTTCTTGGCGGCCAGGAAGTTGTCCCGCATCGGCATCGACAGCGACAGGTCCAAGGCCAGCACCGTGGCGGTCGACGTCAACGACTCGGTCCGCTCCACCTCGAAGTCCTCCGCCGACAACCGCACCGGCGTGCCGGACCCACCCCGCCCGATGGCGTTGCGCACCGTCCGCTCGATCGACAGGTTGAACGGGTCGCCCCACTCGTAGGCCTTGGTCTCGTACGTCCGCTCGTGGCCGATGCCGACCCGATCGGCGACGTGGCGACCCATGCGGTCTTTTATCAACTTGGAAAAGAGGTCGGACAGCGCGTTCTGACCGATCTTCCGCAACCCCCGAGGGGTGAGCTCGAGCCGCCCCTCCTTCTGGTCGATCAGGCCCGCATCGGACAGCTGGCGGGCCAGCTTGGCCAGCTGCTCCAGCGACCGGGCCGCGTCCGGGCCGAGCAGCTCGGCCGCCCGCTCGATGTCCACCTCGGCCAGGGCGCCCGGGTTGGAGGCGGTGGACATCATCTGCTCCAGCTGGTCCATGTCGCCGAGCTGGTTCATGACCGACGCCGCCTCGGCGAACCCGAGGGGGTCCTGCCCGCTGAAGTTGTACTGCCGGTCCCAGCCCGCCTGCGGGAAGGCCTGGCGCAGGTTGGCGCCCAGCCGGTCCACCTGCCAGCGCAGGTCCATGTCCTCGAGCAGGGACTCGGCCAGCTGCTGCAGCTGGGCCCGCTGTTCGGGGCTCATGGAGTTGAGCAGCTGCTGCATGGCGGCCATCTGGCGGGCCATCTGCTCGAGCAGCTCGTCGAGGTTCTGCGGGTTGCCGGGGAACATGTCGCCGTAGCGGTCCATGAACTCCTCGAACATCCGGTCGGTGTCGCCGCCCGAGGCCCGGGTCTCCAGCATCTGGTTGAGGTCGTTGAACATGTCCTTCATCCGCTGCATCGACTCCGGCGACGTCTCAGACATGGACGAGGACATCTGGTTGAAGTAGCTCTGCATCAGCTGCGACCGCAGCTGTTCCATCAGCTCGTCAAACGCCTCCCGGGCCTCGCTGCTCGTCCACTCGTACTCCTGGAGCGACTGCACCTGGCCGGCCAGGTCGGGCGGCAGCAGGTCGAGGGCCATGCGCCGCTCTTGCGCCACCTCGTCGGTGATCTCGGCCCGGCGCTGGTCGCCCGAGTCCTGGGCCTCCTGGACCAGACTGTCGATCCCGGCCCGTTCCTGATCGACGATGTCGCGCAGCCGCTGGGCGATGTCCTCGTACGGGCCGCCCAAGTCGTGTTGGTCGAGCATCTCCCGCCGGCGCTGGCGCAGCCGTTCGAGGATCTCCCGCATGCCCGCGACCCGCTCGCCGTTGCGGTCCTGGAAACCCCGCTGCATGAGGCGTTGCAAGGCCTGGTTGAGATCGCCGTGGTACAGGAGCTCGTCGGTCAGTTCACCGAAGATGTCGTCGGCGTCAAACTCGAACCCGACCTGGGTGCCATCCCACTTGGAGTATTTGAATTGCGGCACGGCTACCGGGCTCGATAGGTGGCCCGGGTGCCTGCGGCATCCTTGTTGAGCCGCTTGGCCAGGTGGAGACCCTCCAGCACGAACTCGGTGGCGCTGGCCACCGCGGCCGGCGACTCCTCGCCGGCGAGGGACAGCACCACGCTCTCCAGTGCCGGCAGCTGGCCCAAGGCCTCGACGAACTCGGCGGCGGGGATGTCGTCACCGGTGTGGACGACCCGGCCGGTTTCGGCGTCGAAGTCGGCCACCGCGTCGCGCAACCGGTCGGACGGCACCGTGGCCTTGAAGACCGTCAGCACGGCCTGCTGGATCAGCCGCTCGATCACCTGGCCGTCGCGGCCCTCGTCGATGGTCTCGATCTCGACCTTGCCCGAGGTGGAGGCGGCCAGCGCCTCGAGGTCGCTGATCCGCGGCACCGCCTCGGTCTCGCCGAGCCGCAGGGCCCGGCGGGCCGCGCTGGCCACCAGCGTCTCGTAGTTGGTCACGCTGAGGCGGACCGAGACACCGGACCGCTGATTGATGTGCGGGCTCTGCCGGGCCAAGTGCGAGAGGGTGGCCACGATCCGGGTCATGTGCGTGGGCACCTCGACCCGGACGCCGCCCCCGACGAATGGCACCGCCTCCTGGTCGATGACCGCGATCTCGGTGTCGAGGTCCAGCGGGTAGTGGGTGCGGATCTGGGCGCCGAAGCGGTCCTTGAGCGGGGTGATGATCCGGCCCCGGTTGGTGTAGTCCTCGGGGTTGGCCGAAGCCACCAGCATCACGTCCAGGGGCAGGCGGATCTTGTAGCCCCGGATCTGCACGTCGCGCTCTTCGAGCACGTTGAGCAGGCCCACCTGGATCCGCTCGGCCAGGTCGGGCAGCTCGTTGATGGCGAAGATGCCCCGGTTGGTGCGAGGGACCAACCCGTAGTGCAGGGTCAACTCGTCGGAGAGGTACCGGCCTTCCGCCACCTTGATGGGGTCGACTTCGCCGATGAGGTCGGCGATGGACGTGTCCGGGGTGGCCAACTTCTCGCCGAAACGCAGGTCGCGGTGCACCCACTCGATCGGGGTGTCGTCGCCGCGTGCCGCGATCAGGTCCCGAGCATGGCGGGACACCGGCGCGTAGGGGTCGTCCAGGATCTCCGAGCCGGCGACGATCGGGATCCACTCGTCGAGCAGCCCGGTCAGGCTGCGAATGATGCGGGTCTTGGCCTGGCCGCGTTCACCGAGGAAGATCACATCGTGGCCGGCCAGGATGGCGTTTTCGAGCTGGGGGAGGACGGTGTCCTCATAACCGAGGACCCCTTCGACGATCGGCTGGCCCGCCGCGATCCGGCGCGCCGCGTTGCGGCGCACCTCCTCCTTGACCGGCAGGGACTCCCAGCCGGAAGCTCGCAACTGTGCCAGGGTCGCGGGGCGTGACGTCATGGGGTCACGCTACCTCGGGTCCCAGACCCTCGCGTACCGCCCTGTCTGGCCGTTTTAGCGGCAATTGTCCACCAAACGAGAAGAAAAAGAAGGTTAGTACTGGCAGGAGAGTGGGCATTTCCGGTAAAAGAGTGATGTCGGGGCCAGACGCCAGGTGAGGTCCGCCCCTCAAGATTCTCCACATTCGGGCCGATACCAGAGGTGGCTATGAATTCGGTCGCTCTTCCCGCGTCAGCGTCTGCACCTACCCTCAGCACCGAGAGCGACCTGATCCGTCATGCGGCCCGGGGCGAGACCGAGGCCGTCGCGGAACTGTTTCGCCGGCACGGCCAGATGGCCTGGCGACTGGCCCAGGCCGTCGCCATCAGCCGCGAGGCCGCGGTCGCGGCCGTCGGAAACGGCTACGCCCGGTCCTTGCGCGGGGCCAAGCACCGTCAGCCGGACGACGGCTCTTTCCGTCCGCTGCTGCTCTCGGCAGTCTACCGGTCCGCCATGGACGACGCCCGGGCTCACGCCGGCGCCGCCCCGTCTGGTCCGGTAGCACCGACCCAGGCGACCAGGGGCACCAAGGGCGCCCGCAACAAGGCCAACCGCGATGACGCGGTGCTGACCGAAGCGGCTTTCCGCAGCCTGCCCGAACGCTGGCGGGCCGCCCTGTGGCTCAGCGAGGTCGAAGCCCTCGAGACCGACCGGGTGGCGCCGATTCTCGGCGTGTCCGCCGCGGTCGCCACCCAACTGGTGACCCGGGGCACGCGCGGTCTCGCCGGCCGCTTCGCCCAGGCCCGGCGCCCGGTGCCCGAACATCTCGGCGCGGCCCTGCGGCCGATCGGCCTGGCCATGCCGTCCAACCTCGGCGAGGTGGTCGCCGTTCGCCTCAAGGCGGTCGCCAGCGATCCTGGCCTGCGTTTCGCCCCCATCTCGGCCTGGCTGAGCGAGCGGGCCGCCCGGCCCCTGCAGGTGGCGGTAGGCGGTCTCCTCGGCATGGGCCTCATCGGCATCGGGCTCGTCGGCCAGGGCTCGTCTGTGCGCCCGGGCAACGTCGCCGTCCCTCCGTCGCCCGGCGGCACCGTCCCCCAGGTGACCCAGCCCGCCAGCTTCTTCCCGGGCGGCTCGGCGTCGGGTGACCAGAGCGCCGCTGGCGCCCTCAATACCAACTTCACCGCCGCCGCCTCCGGCGCCACCGCCGCGGCGACCACCGGGAGCACTGTGGGCACGCCGGCCGGCGGCGCGACGGGCGGCACCACCGGCGGCACCCCCAGCACCACCCATCACACCCCGTCGGGTGGCACGACCACCCCGCCGGGCGGCGGCACCACTACCCCGCCGGGCGGCGGCACCACCACCCCGCCGGGCGGCGGCACCACCACACCCCCCGGCGGCACCACCACCTCGACCAAGACGATCGTGTCGCTGGGCCCAGTGGCGTCGGTGACCCAGACCGGTAACGCCACCACCGTCAACGTGCTGCCGTCGACCTCCGGCACCGCCCCCGCCCCGGTGTCGGTGACCCTCGGCTGCAGCACCGGCCTCGGCCTGACCGTCGGGAAGCTCCAGGTCGGCTTGCCCGTCCCCACACACCACCAGCTCGACCGCCGCCACCCCCGGCACGACGCGGCACCGCCACGACGCCCACCGCCACGGGCCTGCTCGGCACCCTGCTCGGCGGCCTGTAACCCCGGCCGGCCCGGCGTCCCGCCGGCCCGACTACCCTGCGCCCGGATGGACCTGGACGGGGAGTGGCGGGCGGCGGTCTCCGACGACGACCTGCGGCGCCTCTTCGCCAACGACGGGTTCGACGACGCCGGCTGGCAGCCGATGCCGGTGCCCGGCCACTGGCGGTCGCATCCCGGGTTCGCCACGTCCGACGGCCCCGTCCTCTACCGCCACCGCTTCGAGGCGGCCCGGCCCGAGCCCGGCACCCGGGCCTTCCTGACCTTCGACGGCATCTTCTACCAGGGCGACGTGTGGCTGGACGGCGAGTACCTCGGCGACACCGAGGGCTACTTCTTCCCCCACACCTTCGAGGTGACCGACGCCCTGCAAGCCCGGGCCGAGCACGTGCTGGCCGTCGAGGTGGCCTGCCCGCCGCCCACCGACCTCACCGCCAAGCGGAACCTGACCGGGATCTTCCAGCACTGGGACTGCATCGACCCGGCCTGGAACCCCGGCGGGCATCTGGGCGCCGGTCGGGATCAGCCAGACCGGCCCGGTGCGGATCCGGTCGCTCAAGGTCCTGTGCCGGGACGCCACCTCCGACGCCGCCACCCTGGAGCTGGAGGCCGAGCTCGACACCGCCGACGGCGGGCCCGGTCACCGTCCGCACCACCACCCGCCGGGAGGAGCGGTCGACCACCTCGGCCGCCGACCTCGACCGAGGAGCACACCCTCGCCGCCGGCGTCAACCAGGTGCGCTGGCGGTTACCGGTCGAACGCCCCGAGCTCTGGTGGCCCCACGCCCTCGGCGACCAACCCCTCTACGAGGTGGACGTCGAGGTCCTCGCCCCCGGCCTCAGCGACCGGCGCCGGGTCCTCACCGGCCTGCGGCAGGTCCGCGTCCGCAACTTCGTGGCGACCGTCAACGGCGAGCGCCTCTTCCTCAAGGGCGCCAACTGCGGCCCTACCCGCCGGGCCCTGGCGGAGACCACCGCCGCCGAGCTGGCCGGCGACGTCACCCTGGCCCGGGCCGCCGGCCTCGACCTGCTGCGCGTCCACGCCCACATCACCCGGGCCGAGTTCTACGAGGCCGCCGACCGGCAGGGGATGCTGATCTGGCAGGACCTGCCGTTGCAGTGGGGGTACGCCGCCAGGTGCGGCGCCAGGCCGTGGCCCAGGCCCGCCAGGCCGTGACCCTGCTCGGCCACCACCCGTCGGTCGCGTTGTGGTGCGGGCACAACGAGCCGCTGGCCCTGGACCTCGCGCCCGGCACCGCCCTGCCGCCCCGCGACCGTCGCCCGCCTGGTTGCCGGCCAGTTGCTGCCGAGCTGGAACAAGACCGCCCTCGACCGCTCGATCCGCCGGGCCCTGGAGCGGGCCGACGGCTCCCGGGAGGTCGTCGCCCACTCCGGCATCCTCCCCCACCCGGCCTGGGGCACCGACAGCCACCTGTATTTCGGGTGGTACCACGGCGAAGAACGGGACCTCCCCACCACCCTGGCCCGCGTCCCGGTCCTGGCCCGGTTCGTCAGCGAATTCGGGGCCCAGGCCGTCCCGGCCGAGGCGGCGTTCATGCACCCCGAACGCTGGCCGGACCTCGACTGGGACCACCTCGAAGGCCACCACGCCCTGCAGCGGGCCATCTTCGAGCAGCGGGTGCCACCGGACCGCTACCGCACCTTCGACGGCTGGCGGGCGGCCACCCAGGCCTACCAGGCCGACCTGCTCCGCCATCACATCGAGACTCTGCGCCGGCTCAAATACCACCCCACCGGGGGGTTCTGCCTCTTCCTGCTGGCGGACGCCCAGCCGGCGGTGAGCTGGTCAATCCTCGGGCACGACCGCCAGCCGAAGACGGGCTACGCGGCGGTCGCCGCGGCCTGCGGCCCGGTGATCGTCACCGCCGGGCGACCCGACGCCACCTACCGTCCGGGCACCCGGGTGGCCCTCGACGTGCACGCCGTCAGCGACCTGCGCCGCCCGCTCGGGGGGGCCGTGGCCCGGGCAGTTCTGCGCTGGCCCGGCGGCGAGCAGGCCTGGCGCTACACCGGCGACGTGCCGGCCGACAGCTGCGTCCGCATCGGCCGCATCGAGCACACCCTGCCCGCCGCGGCCGAGCCCGGCCCCCTCAGCCTCGAGCTCACGCTGCAGTGGGATGGCGGCCAGGTCGCCAACGCGTACACGAGCGAAGTCGTCTGACTGCAAAAACGGACAGATGGTGCATTTGCTGCGGTTCCGGTCGACTTCATAGCCGCGGTTGGCGCCCCAGTGCAGGAGGTTGGCGGCACCAGGGCGAATGCCCGGTTACCTGCTCATGAACGACCGAGCCGCTCCCGCCTCCTTCACCTCGCCCCACCAGCCCGGTCGCGGCCGGCGGCGGTCGGCCAGTGCCGAGTTGCTGGCGGACTGGTACGCCACTCCCGTCTTCACCGTCGAGCGGGAGGAACGCCTCGAAGAGCTGGCCGCCACCGGACGCGGACCGCGACGCCTGATCGCCGCCGCCGTGCTCGCGGCCGACCTGCGCCGCGCCGACCGCCAGGCCCGCAAGGCCCCGGTCGCCCGCAAGGCCCCGAGCCGCCCCGTCGTCATCCGGCGGGCCACGCCGAAGACGACCGCCCCGCCCGCTCCGCCGCCGCGGACCCGGGCCGCCCGACCCCCGGCCCCGAAGGTCGCCGCCCCAAAGGTCGCGGTGACCCCGGCCCGCCTGGTCCGCACCCGCACAGCCCACCAGGCCCGGCTGCTCAACGCGCCGGTCGACCCGGTCCAACGGGTGGCCGACGACGCGGCGTGGGACCGCTGGGCCCAATCGGAAGCCGAGCTCGGCGGCCACGAAGGCCTGGGCCGCCTCGACGAGGAGCGGCGCGGGGCTCGCCGGCGGGCTCGCCAGCCGGAGGCCGCTCAGAGTTCGGCGCCCCGCTGGCGCCAGCGCCTGGCCCAGACGTTGGACCGCGTCGCGGAGCAGGAGGTGGCCCGGGGCGCCCGCCTCGAACGGGCCGTCGCCGCCCGGCGCTCGAAGGGCTCCTGAGCCAGCCGGCCACGTCGGGCCCGCTCCGACACGGCGGTCCGGGCGCTGGTAGAACCTGGGAGCGATGCCCCGCTTCCTCTCCGCCGACTGGTTCGCCGAGGTCGCTCGCCACCCGGCGCCGCTGGCCCAGCTCGATGCCGGGACGGCGACCGAGGCCGAGGCCCTGGTGCTCGAGCAGGTGGTGCGGGACACGCCCGACGGCGAGGTGCGGTACCGGGTGGTGGTGCGCGACGGTGCCGCCCGCCTGCAGCCGCGCCCCGCCGCCCCGACCGGCAACGGCGCCGGCCCCGCGCCGGACCTGACCATCGCCTGCGACTGGCCGACCGCGGTGGCCATGGCCCAGGGGCGCCTCTCGACCCAGGCCGCCCTCATGGAGGGGCGCCTGCGGGTCAGGGGCAACCTGGCCCGTCTGGCTGGCCGGGCCGGCAGCCTGGTGGGACTCGACCCGGTGCCGGACGAGGTCCGCCGCCAGACCACGTACGAGTGATCCCCGAGCAAGCCCGCCGCGCCACCTGGAGCGATCTGCTGGACCACCCCGACGTGGTGGAGGTGTCGGTGCTGGCCGCCCCTGTCGGCCTCATGGCCTTCCACGGTGGCCTCGAGGGCGGGACCCTCGAGATCGCCACCGCCGCGGCGGCAGCCTCGGGGGCCTCGCTGTACACCGTCGCCCAGCCCGCCGGCCTGCGCTGGCACGTGCCGTCCAACACTGTGGATCCGGCCCGGTCCCCGCGCTCGCCGCCTGGCTGGCCCACGTCCAGGTCGCGATCGCGTTGCACGGCTACGGCCGCGTCGCCCGGCCCCGCCAGGTGCTGCTGGGCGGGACCAACCGGGGACTGGCGGCTCAGCTCCGTACGGCCCTGACCGGCCGGCTCGCCGGCTTCGAGATCATCGACGACCTGACTTTCATCCCCGCCGAGTTGCGGGGGCTCCACCCCGCCAACCCCGTCAACCGACCCGCCGCCGGCGGCGTCCAGGTCGAACTCCCCCCGTCCGCCCGCGGCACCAGCAGCCGCCCGCCTGACCCGGCCTGGGGTCCGGGCGGCGCCCCCGCCCGGGTCGCGGACGCCCTCGTCGAGGTGGTGCAGCGGTGGGAGCCGGCTGACTGACATCGGGCGGTCGGGCTGGAGTCGGACTGCCCATCTGACGAGGTCGCAAACCTCCGCAAAGGCCGCTAACGTCAGACGACACGCCTTCCGGGAGGTAGGACACGTGACGCTGTCGGACGTGATCGACGACCAGTTCCTGGCTCGCTACCGAGCCCTGCTCGACGCCGAGGACGCGGCGTTCGACGAGCTGGAACACGCGTTTGAGGACGGTGACCGAGCCGCCTTCAACGACGATCTCACCGCCTGGCGCAAAGCCGTCGAGAAAAAACTGACCTACCTGCACCGCCTGGGCGTGGTGCTACCGCCCACCATCAGCTGCTGAACCACTAGGCCAGCCGGACCTCCTCGTCGTCCGTCACGTCCCCACCGTCGGGCGCCGGCCAGGCCATGACCGGGGCCCGGACCGTGAGCAGCACGTGGGCGCCCGGCCGGGGGAGCCCGGTCACCCGCACCAGCAGCGGAGCGGCGTCGCCGAGCACCGCAGGCATCACGCTGCAGATGACGATGGCCATCTCGGACATCACGGTTCTGCGGATCAACGCGAGGTCAGGCGATTTGCGTGGCCGACCGTGCGCCCCACGAAGTACGCCTGGGAGAGTACCAAGTCGGTCGCTACCGCCCCGACGGCGGTACCGAGGCCGGAACGCCCGAGCTCGAAGCGGTCGAACACGTGAGCAGCAGCGGTCGCCGTGCCGCTCAGGACAGGCAGCGCGACTGCGGACACCCAACTCTGCTTCCTGACGAGACACGCCATGCCGGCGACCGCGGCCATTAGCTGCAGGGCGAAGGCAAGGTCGGCGACACGGACCTGCCTGTACGCGTGAAACTGCCTGGCTGCGCCGACGCCACTCCGGAAGTACCACTTCATGGATTGCACGAAATTCTTGCTCTCTTTGTGCTCCACGACTAAGTCGTCCAAGAGAGAGGTCCGGATCCCGGCTGCTTCCATCGCCTTCACCAGAGCGATGTCCTCTCCTTCGCGCAGCTGCGGGTCCACGGACACTTCGTCGAACACCCTTCTGCGGCAGAGGGTATTGCTCCCGGAGATGGTCAGTGTCGGCCGATGTACCCTGGGATGCAGCGAGAAGCGGTTCGCCAGATACGAGACATCTCCGTCCGGAACGGCGATCCCAGCTACCGCGTCGCTGTAGCGGAGCTCGTTCCTGCACCTGATCAGCCATTGAGGAGGGATGACGATGTCAGCATCGACCATGGCTATCAGTTCGCCCCTAGCGTGGCTGATGCCTGTGGAACGAGCGTGTCCCCGACCACGGTTCGCTCGCTCGGATATCAGTCGTACCTGAGGGCATCCGGCGGAGAAATCCCCGACGACGAGGCTCGTGCCGTCGGAGGAACCGTCGTCGACGACGACGATTTCGAAGCAGCCGAGCCCTTCTTGTGAAAGGATGGCGCTGAGGCACCGGTCGATCTTGTCGGCCTCGTTGTACGCGATAACGACGAACGAGATGTCAGGCCTCTCCGTCCTATCCACCGGGGGCGACCGTGCCTCGCGGCGAACCTGGTAGCAGCCATGACCTGCCCGATGCCCTGGCTGCGGCCAACGCATGGTCGAGAAGTCCTACGCGGTTGGCAGTCCCGCTCACCCAGTCGTGGAAGGTGAGGGTCACCAGTGAGGCGGGGCCCTGAAGCCTTCTGCTCAGGGCCCAAGCTGCGTAGTCGAGGAGCTCGGTCGGAGTCGGCGTCGAGGGTTCGAGCAAGCCGATCAGATCGCAGTCCATCGGCGCGGACAGTGGGTATTCGTCGAGGTCGCCCCGGCTGAACGCCTCTCCTGCCAGGACCCATCTTCGCACCGGCTTGCGGGGCCATCGCAGCATCTCGGCGGCGACGCCGGAGATGTTCATGGCAATCGTGATAGGCCCCCACAGCGGCAGGGACTCCGGCAGCCGACGCGCGGGCGGAAACCCTCGCAGCCTCCAAGGGCGCAGCAGCTCCTCCGGGAACCGGATCTCCCGGTTGCTCGCCCAGGTGAACCCCAGCTGGGCGAGCCGACGGTAGAGGTCCCTGCGGTAGTAGCGATTCCCTCCGAGGTACGGCGACCTGAAGCCCGACGGGCGGTATCCGAGCAGGCCCTCCGCGAGATCCATCACGCGGTCGAGGCTTCGCATGGTCGCGTCGAGCTCATGTCTGGACATGCGGTCGAATCGCTCGTGGACATAGCCGTGGACGCCAATCTCGTGCCCGGCACCGGCGATCCGCGGACACGACCTCGGGTTGCGCTTCGAACATCTGGCCGACCACGAAGAAACGCGGCCTTGACGTCGTGGGCGGCAAGGGTCCTCGAGTAGCCGATCGGCCGTCGCTTCGGCGTCGAGATCGATCCCGTGATGAGGCATGCCCCACTTCCCCTCGAAGTCGAAGGTGCACAGGAAACGGCGCTCGAACAGCTTGGAACTGCGGCGAAATGACGCCCCATCTCCACTGCGACCGGCCGGCATCCCACCCGCCGACCCCTCTTTGCGCCCCGTGCTCAGGTCGACGGATCCAGTGACTGCGCGAAGCCGATCGTACGGCCGACTTCGCTGCCCGAAGAGGCGTGGGAGCCAGTCTGAGGTGCTCGGTCCCCGGTGAGCGAAATCAGTGTCGGCAACGGCGCTGCCAGGACGTCGGGGGAGTCTCTCCGGGCTGATCGGTAAGATCGATCACAGTGCCAGTGACGGTCCCGCGCAACCGGACCACGCCGAGCACCTTTAGGCAACGTACGCCGTCACGCCACGTCAACTTCTTTCCCTGGGCGCGGCTACGGCCGACATACGTCACGGGGATCTCGAAGGGCCGGTACCCGCGCCGAAGGATCTCGCCGGTGATCTCGGAATCGACCCCGAACCCCCTCTCGGTCAGTTGGAGCTGTCGGAACAGCGACACCGGCATCATCTTGAGGCAGGTGTGCAGATCGGTGAGGCAGGCGTCGTAGAGCAGGTTCGCCGCCATTGTGGTCACGCGGTTCCCGATGGCGTAGCGGTAGGAATAGTAGGCAGTGTTGATCCCGAGCAGACGCGTGCCGTAGACGATGTCGGTCTTCCCATCGGCGATCGGCTCGAACATGCGGGGCAGGTCTCTGGCGCGGTACTCCCAATCAGCATCGAAGACCACCATGTGACTACCGGTTGCCGCAGCGGCGCCCGACAGGATGGCGGCGCCCTTCCCCAGATTGGTCGTGTGCCGAAGGACCATAAGTCTGTGATCTGCAAGGCGGCTGAGCTGGAGAGCGGTGCCGTCAGTGCTGCCGTCGTCCAGGACTACCAGTTCCATGCGGTAGCGCATTTCGAGCCCCAGGATGTCCTGAACGGCGGCGGCGACGGTCCTCTCCTCGTTGTGGGCCGGCATGATCACGGTTAGCGCGAGTTCCCGCCCCTTGGTCGACTCACCCGAGTCCCAAGTCATCTCAGCCAGGCACAAGGCACCTTTCCCCCCTAACCCTCAGCTCTCGTCCCTCTGATACGAGCCGGTTGACCATGCCGACTAGGTGTCATTGGCACAATGCGTGAAATAGCGAGCACAATGACTTCAATAGCGATTAGCCCCATTCCACACGATTCATACCTTCCCTCATGCATCCGGCCCCGTCCGAGCGAGGTGCACATGTGGTGGTCATCTGCACCGTCCGAACATATGACACTCGTCTCCTTGCCCCCGAAGTGCTCCGCATGTCAGCGAGCAGGACAACGGAGTTATTGCCACGTCGGTGACCATCGAAACCCTGTCTCGCAGAAATGCGTAGATTGGTTATGGTAGCCGACGGCTCGAATCCGTCAACCCCTATTGCATGCCAACGCTGGGCGGCCAACTACCAGCCTGCACTGCCCCAATGGCGGATATTTGCCAAGTGCACCTCATCGACGACGATATCCCGGTGCAGCGCAGCAACGCCGAAGCGCCAGTCATCCAGCGTAGAGCTGGTTGTCACCAGACGGAACATCTCGGTGATCCTGCCGTCACCAAAGTGGCTGAACCGGCCAAACTTCGTGAACCATGCTCACGCGTGTAGCCGATGTCGCCCAAAAGAACCTCGATCGGCAACATCTCGTACGGCCGCGCTTGGTGCGCACCCGCCCACACTCTGTGGCTCTGCCGCCCCAGCCCCTCGCGCAAGCGGACCTAACTCCTCGACCTACACCGTCCGGGCGGCGACGCCCTCTCTTTCATCGCCGCCCAGGCACCCCCTACGAGCACCTGGCCGCCTTCAACGACGATCTCACCTCCTGGCGCAAAGCCGTCGAGAAAAAACTGACCTACCTGCACCGCCTGGGCGTGGTGCTGGCGCCCACCATCAGCTGCTGAACCACTAGCCCGCCGGCCGGACCTCCTCGTCGTCCGTCGCGTCCCCTTTAGGCTCGTCGATTGCGTTCCTACCCTGGCTTACCGCCGCCGTCAAGGCGACCAGGTAACGTGGTCTCTTATGACCCGGGCCGGGTTCCCGGCGACCAGCGTGCCGGGTGGGACGTCCCTGGTGACGACTGCGCCGGCCGCGATGATCGCGCCGTCGCCTACCGTCACCCCTTTGGTGATGAGCGCCTTGGTGCCGACCCACACGTGATCACCGATAAATGTCGGTCTCGCGCCCCGTCGGCCGTCGATCTCGTGAATGTCGGTGTCGAGGATTGTGGCGTCCCAGGACACACCCGTCCCCGTACCGACGTGTATGGACCTCTCGCACACGAACCTCGCACCACCCATGATCCAGCTACGGCTGCCCAGTCTGACGTCAGCGCTCGGGTCGAACAGGTGGAACTCGACTCCATTCCACAACTCCACCCCTTCGCCGATGTCAACCGTCCCCGGCCCGAAGATCCGTACTCGACCAAATAAGCGCAAGCCCGGTCCGCTTGATACGCGCGGGTGGGAAGTCAGGATGCGGCCGCGAAACCGCACGACGAACTCGGCGGCGATGGCGCGCATTGGCCGCCATAGTACATCGGCTGGCCGCCGCCATCCAAATATGTTGGACGACAGACGCCAGCGCCGACTCGGCAAGGCATTTTAGGTACGGGCCACATTAAATTACATATTGCCGCACCTAATGTGTCCAAGTTCGGCCAATAGCAGAGCTATATTATGCGTGTTCCGGGCGGTTCAAACCAAAGACTAATCGTCGATACCGAATCGGTACTCCCCTTCCGGTCCTCGGTTGGCAACCCCTGGTTCGGGCGGCAAGTACAACTCGCGAAGTCGCGGGGCGCGCCAGGATATCTCTGATGATCCCGGCTCGGGTGTCCCTCGTTACCCTCGGAGCTCAGGACCTCCCCCGCCTCCGAGCGTTTTACGAAGCCTTGGGCTGGCTCCTCAGACCTGGATCAGACGATACCTTCGCGCCTTCCTCCTCGGGGGTGTCATCCTCGCCCTCTACCCCCGCGAGCTCCTCCGAGCTGACGTCCGGACATATGGCACCGTCTCCTTGCCCCCGAGTTGCTCCCCATGTCAGCAAGCAGGACGACGGTCTTATTGCCACGTCGCTGACCATCGGGACCCCACCACACGCAGAAATGCGTACGCCAACAATCGTAGCCGACGGCTCGAACCCGTCAACCCTTATTGCATGCCAACGCTGGGCAGCCAACTACCAGCCTGCACTGCCCCAATGGCGGACATCTGCCGACTGGACCTCATCGAAGGACGATTTCCCGGTGCAGCGCAGCAATGTCGAAGTGCCGTTCATCCAGCGTACGGCTGGTTGTCACCAGACGGGGCATCTCGGTGATCCTGCCGTCACTAAAGTGGCTGAACTGGCCGAACGTCGTGAACCATGCTCAACGCGTGTAGCCGATGTCGCCGAGAACCTCGATCGGCAGCATCCGCGTAGGGCCCGCGCTTGATGCTCGCCCGCCCACACTCTGCGGCTCCACGGTCGTCTTTCAGACGATCTCACCGCCTGACGCAAAGCCGTGGAGAAAAAGCTCACCTACCTGCACCGCCTGGGCGTGGTGCTGCCGCCCACCATCAGCTGCTGAACCGCTAACCCGCCGGCTGGACCTCCTCGTCGTCTGCCGCGTCCGCGTCCCCACCGTCGGGCGCGGGCCAGGCCATGACCGGGGCCCGAACCGTGAGCAGCACGTCGGCGCCCGGCGCGGGGGCGCGGTGACCGGTCACCCGCACCAGCAGCGGCGCGGCGTCGCCGAGCACCGCCGGCATCACCCGCAGGACGGCGTCGTGGCCGAAGAAGGCCCGGTCGACCACCCGGGCGGGGATGCCGCCGCCGGCCGGCACCGCGGAGCGGGTCCGCAGCTCGAGCTGCTCCGGCCGCACCAGCACCATCGCGGCCCGCCCCGGCCCCGGCCAGGCCGCGGCCAGGCCGTCCTGGAGGACCAGCCGGCCCAGGGCGGTCCGGGCCACGCCGCCCTCCACCGTCCCCGGCAGCAGGTTGGCCTCGCCCAGGAAGCCAGCCAGATCCGCGTCCAGGGGCGACCGGTAGAGCTCCTCGGGTATGGCGTCGACCACGATCCGACCGGCCCGCAGAACCGCCACCCGGTCGGCCATGGACAGGGCCTCGTCCTGATCGTGGGTCACCAGCACCGTCGTCGTCCCCCGGTCCCGGAGGATGTGGGCCACCTCCCGGCGCACGGTGGCCCGCATGGCGGCGTCGAGCGCCGAGAACGGCTCGTCGAGGAGGACCACCTCCGGCTCGATGGCCAGGGCCCGGGCCAGCGCCACCCGCTGCTGCTGGCCGCCGGAGAGCTGGTGCGGATAGCGCCGTTCCAGCCCGGTCAGGCCGACGACTTCCAGCAGCGGGGCGATGTCCCGCCGGCGGGGCAGCCCGAAGGCCACGTTGGCCGCCACTCTGAGATGGGGAAAAAGAGCTCCGTCCTGCGGCACGTAGCCGATCCGCCGCCGCTCGGGCGGGAGTGAGCTACGGCCGTCGTCGAACACCGTGGTCCCGAGCCGGACCACACCGGACTCGATCCGTTCGAAGCCGGCGATGACCCGTAGCAGGGTCGTCTTTCCGCTCCCCGACGCCCCCAACACCGCGGTAAACGACCCCTGCTCGACGCGCAGGTCCACCCCGTCGAGGACCGGCTGGTGGTCGTAGCGCTGGCGGACGGCGGTGAGGTCGAGGTCGTTCATGGGCGGGCGGCCGCCGGGTCCCGGTTGAACCAGCGGGTCAGTACGTAGCCGGGCACCGCCGCCAGGGCCACCATGACGACGGCGTAGGGGGCGGCCGCCCCGTAGGAGGTGTTGCTCTGGTAGGCCCAGAATTGGGTGGCCAAGGTGTGCACGCCGGTGGGGACCAGGATGAGGGTGGCGGTCAGTTCGGTCACGGCCGACAGGAACACCAGGCAGAAGCCGGCCGCCAGGCCGGGGGCCACCAGCGGCAGGGTGACTCGCAGCAGCACCTCCCAGGGCCGCCGGCCCAGGCTGCGGCCCACCTCCTCCAGCCGGCGGGGGGCCTGGGCCACCGAGGCCCGCACGCACACCAGGGCCAGCGGGAAGAACAGCACGGCGTAGGCGGCGACCAGCAACGTGGCGCTCTGGTAGAGCCGGGGCACGTAGTGGGAGGCGAAAAACACCAGGGCCAGTGCTATCACCAGACCGGGCAGGGACTGCACCACATAGGTGCTGCGCTCCAGCACCATCGTCGCCGGCGAGCGAAAGCGGACCGCCAGCAGCGCCACCGGCAGGGCCAGCACCGTGGCCACCAGGGCCGCGGCGGCGCTGTAGGTGGCGGTGTGCTCCAGGGCGCCCCAGATCGACACGCCCGGCAGGGTGGTGGTGTGGCTGGCGGCCATCCAGTACAGCAGGGTGCCGACGGGCACCCCCAGGCCCGCGCCGGCGAGCGCCGCCATGCCCGCCATGGCCGCCACCAGCCGGCCGCCGCGCAGGCGGTGACGGACCTGGAGGTGGGCGGTTTGGCCGCCGGCCCGGCTGATCCGGCCCCGGGTGCTCACCGCGCCCTCGCCCGCCAGGACGACGAGACCGATCAGCACCAGCACCAGTGACAGGCCGGAGGCGGCCGGCAGGTCGAAGGCGGTGGTCAGCTCCGAGAAGATGGTGGTGGTGAAGGTCTGGAACCGCATGATCTCGAAGGCGCCGTACTCGGCCAGGAGGGCCAGGCACACCAGCAGGCAGCCGCCGGTGAGAGCCGGGCGGATCTGGCGCAGCGTGACCCGGAAGAACGTCTCGACCGGGCTCAGCCCCAGGCTGCGGGCCACTTCCTCCTCGCTGGGGTCGGCCCGGCGCAGCGCCGCCGCCACCGGGAGGTACACCAGCGGGTAGACGGCCAGGGTCATGACCACGGTGGCGCCGGCCAGGCCGTGCAGGGCGGGCACGATCGAATGCCAGGCGTAGCCCACCACGAAGTCGGGGATGGCCACGGGGAGCACCACCAGCACGGCCCACATGCGCCGGCCGGGCAGCGACGTGCGCTCGACCAGGAAGGCGGCCGCCGTGCCCAGGACGGCGGAGCCGGCGCTGACCAGGGCCGCCAGTTGCACCGTGTTGAGGAGCAGGACCCGGGTGAGACGGCGGAAGACCAGCCGGAAGACGTCGTGCCAGCCGGCCTGCCCGGCCTGCAGGACCAGGAATACCAGCGGCACCAGCACGGCGGCGGCGATCAGGCCGCTGGCGATGACGAGCAGGCGCGGCGGACGGCGACGACTGTGCAGCGCCAGCGTCATGGTGCTCCCCTCCCCCCGCCCGCCTAGACCAGCTGGGCTTGCTGGAGCAGGTGCAGCGCCTCGGAACCGTCGCCGAGCTGCTGGATGGTGACGGGCGCCGGCTGGAGCTGGTCGAACGGCTTCAGCCCCGCCGGGGCCGCGACCCCCGGGCGCAGCGGGTACTCGAAGCTGTCGCTGGCCACCATGACCTGCTGCCCCGCGGCGGAGACCAGAAAGGCCAAGAACTGCTGGGCCGCGGCCTGATGCTTGCTCGACTTGAGGACGGCGGCGCCGGACACGTCCACCACATACCCGGGATCCCGGGCCGCGAAATAGGCGATCTGCGAGTGCACCCCGCCCGCCCCGACCTCTTTGGCCATCCGGTACCAGTAGTAGTGGTCCACCAGCCCGATGGCCGCCTGCCCGCTGTTGACGTCCGCGGTGACCGTCTCGTTGGAAGGCTCAATGTGCGCAGAGGCGTTGCCCTTGACGGCCTTGAGCCACGCCAGGGCGCCCGACGCCCCTTCCGCCTGAGCGACCGACGTCACCAGCGGCTGGAAATCCGTCTCCGTCGGGGCCAGGGCCAGCTTGCCCTTCCACTGCGGCTTCGCCAGGTCCAGGACCGAGGTGGGCAGCTGCGACGGGTTCAGCCGCGAGGTGTTGTAGACGAGCACGCTGATGCGGGCCGAGACGCCCACCCATTGGCCTTGCGGCGAGCTGTACTGGGCCGGCACCGCGGACAGGGTGCCGGCCGCGGCGGGGGCCAGCAGCCCTTTGCCCTGGAGGGCCATCAGGGACGGCGAGTTTTCCGTGTAGAACACATCGGCCGGCGACGACGACCCCTCCTGCTCGATCTGCTGGGCCAGGGAGGCCTCGTCGCCGTCGCGTTCGTTGACGTGGATGCCGGTCTGTCGTTGGAAGGCCGACACCAGGGCCTGGGTGGTCTGGGTGTGCTGTCCGCTGTAGAGGGTGATGGACCCCGGTCCGCCCGGGCCGGAGCCGCCCCCGCCGCACGCCGCCAGGACGCCGGCGGCCACCACCCCGGCGCCCACTACCCGGGCGCCCACTCCCCCACCCGGGCGCCCACCACCCGGGCGCCCACCACCCGGGCGGCGGCCACGACGCCGAGCCGGCGCCCCGAATGGCGGCCCCGGAAGGCGCCGATTGAGAACACCATTCCAGTGTGCCAAATCCTAGGGGGCCTTCACAACTTTAGTTAGGGAAGGCGAACCTTCCGGCCGGTCGACCTCAGCCGATCAGGCCCAACTCCCGCACCGCGTCGCGCTCCTCGCCGAGCTCGGTGACCGACGCGTCGATGCGGGTGCGAGAAAACTCCTCGATGTCGAGCCCGGGCACGATCCGGTAGGCCCCGCCGGCGGTGGTGACCGGAAACGACGATATGAGCCCCTCCGGGACGTCGTACGAGCCGTCCGACGGGATGCCCATCGACACCCAGTCGCCGGCGGCCGTACCCAACACCCAGTCGTGGACGTGGTCGATGGCCGCGCTGGCGGCGGAGGCGGCGCTCGACGCGCCGCGGGCCTCGATGATCGCGGCGCCGCGCTGCTGCACGGCCGGGATGAACTCCTTCTCCACCCAGGCGTCGTCGCCGATGACGTCGGCGGCCGGCTGGCCGCCGATGCGGGCCCGGTAGACGTCGGGGTACTGGGTCGCGGAGTGGTTGCCCCAGATGGTCATGTTGGTCACGTCCGGGACGGGCCGGCCCGACTTGGCAGCCAGCTGGGCCTTGGCCCGGTTTTGGTCGAGGCGGGTCATGGCCGTAAACCGCTCGGGGGTGATGTTGGGGGCGTTGTGCATGGCGATGAGCGCATTGGTGTTGGCCGGATTGCCGACCACCAGCACCCTGATGTCCGGGGCGGCATTGTCGGACAGGGCCTTGCCCTGGACCGTGAAGATGGCCCCGTTGGCCTCGAGCAGGTCCTTGCGTTCCATGCCTTTGCTGCGCGGCCGGGCCCCCACGAGCAGGGCGAAGTTGGCGTCGCCGAACGCCTCGTTGGCGTCGTCGCTGGTCACCACGCCGGCCAGCAGCGGGAAGGCGCAGTCGTCGAGCTCCATGACCACGCCCTGCAGGGCGCCTAGGGCGGGGGTGATCTCGAGCAACTGCAGGATGACCGGCTGGTCGGGACCGAGCAGGGCGCCGCTGGCGATCCGGAACAGCAAGCTGTAGCCGATCTGCCCGGCAGCACCGGTCACAGCCACACGTACGGGTGAAGCGGTCATCGTTGTCTGAGCCTCCGGATCGGGGAACGCCGTGACGCGGCGTCTCCGACGTTATCGCCCTCCACTACGAAATCAGCAACCGCCGGGGTCGTCAGGTCTGCAGGGGCAGCAGGATGTCCGCCAGTTGAGCGAGCGCCTGGTCCGGGGACCCGCTGCCCCCGACGGGCCGGACCACAAACTTGGACAAGCCGGCGTCGACGTGCCCCTGCACCAGCTCTTTGAGCTGTTGGGGCCCGACGGGGACCAGATCGGCCGCCGGGGCCCGGTCGTCCGGTTGCCGGCGGCGGGACCGGATGAGCTCGACCGTGCGGGGGTCGGGTTCGTCGCCTGCATAGGGAATGCTCAGCCCGAAATGCTCAGGGTCGATGGTGCGGCCCACGCCGGTGGCGGCCTCCTGGATGCGTTCCCGGGCGGTGCGGGCCTCGGCCGGGGTGAGCGCCGAGCCCAGCCAGCCGTCCGCCACCCGTCCGGTGCGGGCGAGCGCCGCCGGCCCGCTGCCGCCAAACCACACCTCGAGGGGCTGCTGGTACGACCGACCGGGTGACGGCGTCGCCTCGAACTGGTAGGGCCAGCCCACGCCGGCGTGCGTGACCGGGTCCCCGGCCCACCAGGTGCGCAGCAAGGGGGTGACCTCCTCGAGGAGGGCGCCCCGGTTGGCGGTCGATCCCAGCGCCTGCCGCTCCCCGGGTTGGTCCAGGCCCACCACGAAGCTCAGGAGGAGCCGGCCCCCGGACAGCTGGTCGATGTGCGCCAGCGACTTGGCCAGGGTCAGCGGGTTCCGCCCGACGGGGACGATGTTGGCGCCCAGCTTCAGTTTCGTGGTGGCCGCGGCCGCGTAGGCCAGACCCACGATCGGATCCAGGGTGGCGCCCAGGGGGATGTCGGACAGCCACACCGTGTCGAAGCCCAGCTTCTCCAGGGCGACCACCTCGGCCGTGTAGTGGTCGAGACCGGCGCCTCCGAGCCCGGCGGCGGATATGGCGAAGCGGATCTTCATGGCCCCATGGTGCCCGCCCGGGCGCGGCTACAGGCGGTCGACGATAGCGCTGGCGAATTCGGAGGTCTTGACCTCGGTGGCGCCGTCCATCTGGCGGGCGAAGTCGTAGGTCACGACCTTGTCGGCGATGGTGGCCTGCAGGGCGGTCACGATGTCATCCGCGGCTTCCTGCCACCCGAGGTGCTCGAACATCATGACGCCGGACAGCAGCACCAATCCGGGGTTGACTTTGTCCTGGCCGGCGTATTTGGGGGCCGTGCCGTGGGTGGCCTCGAAGATCCCGTGCCCGGTCACGTAGTTGATGTTGGCGCCGGGGGCGATGCCGATGCCCCCGACCTGAGCAGCGGGGCGCCGTTGCAGAGGTAATCGCCGTTGAGGTTGGTGGTGGCGATCACGTCGAAGTCGTCGGGCCGGGTCAGCACCTGCTGGAGGGTGATGTCGGCGATGTTGTCCTTGACGAGGATCTTGTCGCCTGGCTTCCCGTCGCAGTCGTCCCAGCTGACGGCGACGTCGGAGAACTCGTCGCGCACCACCTCGTAGCCCCAGTTGCGGAACGCGCCCTCGGTGAACTTCTGGATGTTGCCCTTGTGCACCAGCGTCACTGACTTGCGACCGCGGTCCACGGCGTACTTGACGGCCGCCCGGACCAATCGCTTCGATCCGGTTATGGACACCGGCTTGATACCGACCCCGCTGTCGGGGCGGATGTCCCAGCCGAACTCGTCGTGCAGCAGCTGGATCATGCGCTTGGCCTCGGGGGTGCCCTCCTGTAGCTTGAGTCCGGCGTAGATGTCCTGGTGTTCTCTCGGAAGATGACCATGTCGACCAGGTCGGGGCGCTTGACCGGCGAGGGGACGCCCTCAAACCAGCGGATGGGGCGTAGGCAGACGTACAGGTCGAGGATCTGGCGCAGCGCCACGTTGAGCGAACGGAACCCGCCGCCGATCGGCGTCGTCAACGGTCCTTTGATGCCGATGAGGTACTCCCGGAACCGTCGATGGTCTCGTCGGGAAGCCCCTTTGACGATTCCGGCACGGCACGTTCCTGAATTCAACTCCTTGGCTGGCATTTGAGCGCTATCTCCATTCAATGAATTTTAGTGGAACCGGGCCGCGACCTCGTCCCGCGGACCCGGCCGGTAGAACTTAAGCATCCGCCACCATAATGCAAACTCGCGACGCGCCTTTCTTCGCCCCTCGCTCCCGGAGTCGGCAGATGTCAGGATGTTCTCCTTGAACAGTATGCGCACCCCGTTGACTAATTTTTCGACCCGCCACGCCGGGTTTCTATACTCGCCGCAGCCGCCGCATTCGCCCTACCGCGCGGCGCTGCGGCCTGCACGCTGCCCGCATCGGCGGTCCGGACTTCAATCATCGCCGCCCCGTCGCGGCTATCACTCAGCTCGACCGTCGCCCAAGATTCGAACTCCGATTCCGACGGCGAACACAGCGTCTCATCGGACCAGCTCGAGAAGTACGTCGCCGTCTATCGCGATATGCAGCAGGACCGCGGCCTCACCGTGGAGAGCGCGGCCGCCAAGGAGAGCCTCTCGCTCAGCCAATTTCGCAAGCTCGAACAAAAGATCGAGCGCGACGAGGTCGCCCGCGAGCACGTCCGGATTGAGCTGCAGAAGGCCGCCACTGCCAGTCCGACCGTCGGCCCGGCGAAAAATTAGCGCCGCGGCCGATTCTCATTACCAACCCCAGGCGGAACTCTCGATCAAAACACCGGGGGCGCCGTCACGAAGAAGCGCCCGGCGCTCGAACAGCATTTCCGCCGGTCTGCCGCGACCGGCCCCCGGTCATCACCGCCACCGGCCCCGCAAAAATGCGACGCGGCGAGCAGCGCTTGCGCCACTCACCGCGCCTTGAAAACGTTCGCTGACTTTACTTCGTGACCGAGCTTGAAAAGGCCGCTTCGAGACGCGCCACCGCATCGTCAGCGCGCCGTGCCGAATCCGCCGCCTCTTGCGCGCCGGCATCGGCTTTCTGCGCCGCGGCCTGCGCCTGCTGCGCGGCCGCCTCGGCGCTGGTCGCCGACGAGCCCGCGGCGGTCGCGTCAGACTGGGCCTTTTGCTTCGCCGCGGCGATCGTCGCGCCATTCGAGCAGGCGGCGGCAAACGCCACCAGCATTACGATTACAATCGATTTAACGAGATTCTTCATCATCCTGAGGCTCCTCCCTCTAATTCCAGCGCGGCCACCGGACCCCAACTGCATCGACTATGATGTAAGTGCGGGCTGTGGAAACCCCGCCATAGTTACAAATCAGATTCGGTGAAGCAAGCTCGTCCGCGTTCAGGAGTGTGCCGCACGGCACCAATTCAGGTCCGCGCCTAGCACCGAATTCAGCGCGCCGTTATCGATCCAAACACCTCGGCCAAACACCTTGGGCCCGAGGCTCAAGGCGCACGACGCGGACGGCGTGGATCCTTTGACGATGTTTAAGATCGCTTCGATCAGCTTCAGACGCGCGACTGATTGGCGGATTTCCCCGCAACGGCATTGCTCGCGGCGAGCGCGGCGACTATGCGCTGGATTTCGACCGGGCGAACCGGCTTGGATAAGACGCCGGAAACCGGAAGAGGCGGCTCTTCTCCAAATTGGGCGCTCCATCCGGTAACGATATAGAAAGGCAGGTTGGGAGCGATTTCGCGGGCCTTGCCGGCGACTTCCCAGCCATTCATCCCGGGCATCGCCAGATCGCATAGAACCGCATCGTAGGTCGTATTGGAGCGGAGTTTCTTGACCGCTTCCACTCCCGACAGCACGGTTTCCGCGCGATGGCCGGTCAGGGTCAAGACATCACCCAGGGCGGAAAGGTTCTGCGCGTCATCATCGACCAGCAGGAAGCGGCAGGAGTGCGCGGCCTCTTGCGCGGTTTCGATCGCGGCCTTGAAAATCGAAGGTTCTGCTATCGGTAAGGTCAATTTCAGGATGGCGCCGCGCTCCGGCCGGTTATAAGCGGTGACACTGCCGCCGATACCCTGCATGATCTCCCGCACGATCGATAATCCGAGCCCGGTGCCGCGGGCCCCTTTGGTCGTATAGAAGGGATCGAAAATCCGCGCGAGGTGCTCCTCAGGGATCCCGCTGCCGTCGTCGGCGACGGTCACGGTCACGGAATCCTGGCCCGCGATCGCGTCAATCGAGATGATGCCTTTCCCGTTGATCGCGTCGTTGGCGTTCAGGATGAGATTGAGAAATACCTGCCGCAATTCCGATTCGTTGGCGTCCACGTAGGGCAGGGACGACGGCAAATTCGATTCGATCTGAATATCCGTGCCGTCGAGCGCGGGCGTCCCGGCGATGCTGGTGCGGGCCAGATCGATCGCCTGCACGATGACGTCGAAGAGGTTTGCCGATTCACCGCGATGGTGTGCCCGTTTGACGCCAAGGTCGCGGACCCGTGCGACGGTCTGCGCCGCATCTCCGATAGCGCGCTCAATCACGTCGAGCTGGGCAGAATGTTTACTCGCGAGGTTCTTGTCGAGGCTGAGTACGGCCAGCCGCAAGCGCATGATATTGAGCGCATTATTGAGATCGTGCGCGATGCCGGAAGCCACTTGTCCCACCAGACGAATCCGCTCTTGACGCACCAGGGTTTCGCGACTCTTGAGGAGCTCGACTTCTACCTGCCGGCGGGCGTGTCTCAGTCGTTTCAGCAGGGCCGACGACGAAACTCCGATTGCGGCGGCGATCGCAATTCCGAGCCATTGGTAGAGGTCGACGGGGACTGACGTCTTGTGCACCGACAACGCAAATGCCGCGATTGCGCAGATCGAAAGGAGGGTCTGAATACGGCCCCCCCAGGATAGAAAGATCCCCGTGCCGGCAAGAAACAAGACGATCATAACGAAGAGAGGTTCGATCTCTCCAGTAAGGAGTGCGAGCCCGGCCGAACTCCAAATCATGACGTAACTGAAGGTGAATGCGATCACTATCGAATGACGACGGACCCACGGACCCGCGCATAACGCAAGGATTACGGCCAGGGCGAACAGACCGATGTTCAAGGAGTGCAGGATCAGCACCGCCGGATCTGCAATTGAGAGGTAATGCCGATCGAAAGTCATATAGACAATTTGGAAAAGAAGCGTCAGCAGTGACCCGGCACCGACCAGACGTGCAGTCCAGATAGCCTGTTCGCGCCCGAAGCTGTCATCGGCTCCACAGTCAATTGTGGTGAAGTTATCAAGCGATTTTCCCCCGGCCGACGGATTGATCGCCATGCGGACTTCCCCTTTACCACGAGCCGGCAATCTGCCTTTACGAACTGCTATAGAAGCGGCAGAGCAAAGCACAGCAGACAGATCGGCTACCAAGCGGTAATCCTTACCTTTTCCAGACAGCTTACGCAAGGATTCGGCATATAGCACAACAGGGGAAACGAGACTTTAATAAAATGGAATTGTTTGTTTAAAATCAGATGAAAACTAGAGGGCGATTGAAAAACCGCGAAAGCGCATAAGCCAATTGAACCGCTAACCGCCGGCTAGACCTGCGCAGCTAAATTGGCTACGGAATTCGGTCGCTATCGTTACCGGGGGGGCGAGCACCGGAGATGAGCGGTGACGCCACCCCTTCACCCCGGTGGCTGTTTTCGCGAACTGCGCGACGAATCGACCGCCACTGGCCGAAGCCCTTGCGGGACTCGCAGGGCAGGACTTCACGAATCCATCGATCAGGCATGCACAATCGCCGCGCAGTCCATCGAGTGCGACGACCAGCCGCGCGATAGCCTCATGACATGAGCATCGCGACCAAGTGAACGCGATCCCAAGTGTACTCTACCCCCCGGCATCGATACCGACGACTTATCGCTGCCAAAGCCCTCCTGGATGAACTCTCCGCCGCCAGGGCGTTTCGATTGTCGCTCGATGCCCTGTCCGGCAGTCTGCAAACCCTCTGCTCAGTCAGCAGCGGCGGCGGCTTGTGTTACTGAATTGTTAAGCGACTCGAGAATTGCCTTCATCACGTGGGGTGGCGACATCGGCAGTTCCGTCATTCGCACCCCGATCGCGCGATAGATCGCGTTGGCGACCGCAGCCATCGGCGGCACGATGCCGACTTCACCGACACCGCGGACACCTAACGGATGACTTGGGTTGGGCACCTCGACGATGAGCGCTTCGATCATCGGGAGGTCGAGACAGGTCGGCATGCGATAATCGAGTAAGCCGGAATTCCGCAAAATGCCGTGCTGGTCGTAAAAGTATTCCTCGCTCAAGGCCCAGCCGATGCCTTGCGCCATGGCGCCCTGCATCTGACCTTCGACGTAACTGGGATGGAGGGCGCGGCCGACATCCTGGACGATAG
The DNA here is from genome assembly GCA_963702305.1 of uncultured Acidimicrobiaceae bacterium. Taxonomy (GTDB): domain Bacteria; phylum Actinomycetota; class Acidimicrobiia; order Acidimicrobiales; family Palsa-688; genus PALSA-693. The sequence goes on from CAVPBX010000004.1 coordinate 178,227, forward strand.
TACACCGGAGGATGCGGACTTTGCCGGTCTCGCAATCGACTTCGACGTCCACGCAGACGGTGGCGAAGGCATTGCCAACCGCGCCGACGGCGCCGGCGTTGAGGGTTGCCCGACCGGTAACGGGGCCGCCCGTGCGGGCGAGGCGGGTTGCCAGTTGTTTCAGGGTGAGCGGAGGGACGCCGTTGCCGACCGCGCTGAAGGTGCCCGCGCTGAAGGCGACCTCGCCGGGCTGCTTCTCCCACAATTTAGCGGCGCGGCCCTTGAGCTGGGCGAGCGCGTCGTGCGCGGCCTCGTACACCGCCATCCCGGTGGCGAGCGCGATCCGGCTGCCGCCGGTAACGTCGGTATGTCCGCTGGTGTCGGTGTCGGCGACCACGGCACGCACGTCATCGATCTCGGCGCCGAGGACCTCGGCCGCAATCATTGCCTGAGTGGCGCGACTGCCGCCGATATCGACCGAGCCGGTGACCACGCTAACGGTGCCGTCGGTGTGAATGTTGACGCTCGCCGACGACTGCAGGCCGCCGTTGAACCAGAAGCCGGAAGCGACGCCGCGGCCTCGATTCGGCCCCTCGAGCCGGGAGCGATAGTGATCGCTGGCGCGCAACGCTTCGAGCGTATCGACGAAGCCGATTTTCTTGAAGAGCGGACCGGCGGGCTGCGCGGTGCCCTCATGCGAGCCATTGCGGAAGCGGAACTCGAGCGGATCGAGACCGCATTTCTCCGCGAGCTCGTCGATTACGGTCTCGCAGGAAAATGCCGAGGCAGGTGCGCCAGGGGCGCGATAGGCCGCAACTTTAGGGCGATTTACGACTACGTCGAACGAATCGATGCGGAGATTTTCGACGACGTACGGGCCGAGCGCGCACATCGCGCCGGGGGCGAAAGGCGAGCCGGGAAATGCGCCGGCCTCGTAGGCGAGCCAAACTTCGGCGGCGGTGATTTTACCGTCGCGCGTGGCGCCCATTTTGACTTTCATCTTGGTGCCCGAAGTCGGACCGGTCGCGCGCAATACTTCCGCGCGCGTCATCACCATTTTGACCGGGCGTCCGCTCTTCTTCGATAGGAGGGCGGCGACCGGCTCGAGGTAAACGGTCGTCTTGCCGCCGAAACCCCCGCCGATTTCCGCCGGCACCACCCGAATGGCGCCTTCCGGAATGCACAGTACGCTCGCCGTGAGAGTGCGAACGTTGAATGAACCCTGGGTGGAACAATAGATCGTCAGATGGCCGTCGGCGCTCCAGACCGCCAGCGCATTTTGCGGCTCGATATAGCCCTGATGAATCGCGGCGGTAGTGAACTCATGCTCGACGACGAAGTCGGCATTGCGAAAGCCGGCTGCCAGATCGCCGCGTTCGAAGCGCAGATGGCCGGGAACGTTGCTCGCGCGATCGGGACCTTCGAGCGCGCCGGGGTCCAGGCGATCTTCCATCAGCTTGGTGCGCAGTTCATCGAGTAGAATCGGCGCACCGGGCTTCATCGCGTCCTCCGCGGTCATGACCGGCTCGAGCACCTCGTACTCGACCTCGATCAATTCGAGCGCTTCCTGCGCGATATGCCGACTGGTCGCGGCGACGGCGGCCACCGCGTGCCCGTCGTAGAGCACCTTTTCGCGCGCCATTATATTGAGCGAGAGGTAGTGAGTATTGACGACCAGCTCGCCGACCTGAGCCATCACGCCCTTGACCTCGGGAAAGTCATCGGCGGTAACGATCGCCTTGACCCCGGGATGCTCGAGCGCCCTGGCAATATTGATCGATTTGATCCGGGCGTGCGCATGCGGACTGCGGAGCACGCCGCCGTGGAGCATCCCGGGCAACGAGTAATCGGCGCCATAGAGCGCGCGGCCAGTCACTTTATCAACGCCGTCCGGCCGAATTGGCCGCGTACCTATTACTCGAAAATCGGAAGTCGAATTGGAATCCGCCACGGAAATACCTCCGGTGGAAATTGCGGGCGAGTGCCAAAGTAATCAGATGCCCGCAATGAAACATCGCTTTAAATATGATGACAAATATATAATCGCTAATCCGCTTCGACGACAACTGATCCCGGTGCCCAGAGACCTCGACGCAATCCGGCCAGCGCGAAAATTAGTTAGTAGTCAATTCCTTTTACGAGTTCCCGATGCCCAAGGTGGCGATGGCGTCCATGAGACCCGGGTCATCCTGCGCGAAGTCGAGTTTGGCCGTGCCCATGTACGGGTTAGGGAACTTGGCCATTTCCTCGGGCGAGTTATCGACATACACCTCGAGCTCGTGGCCGTCGGGATCGCGGAAATAGATACTCTTGGTAACACCATGATCGACGGTGAAGGAAATGGGCACGTCCTTTTCCTTGAATTCCTGGTAAGCGGCGCGCAGATCCTGTTCGTTGCGCAGGCGAAAGGCGATGTGCGAGAGCCCGATCTGCCGGCCGCGTAATCCTTCGGCTTCCGGCCCGACTTCAAAGAGCGCTATTTCATGATGGTCGCGCCGATTGTTGGCGAGAAACAAGCCGCCGATCGCTGGAATCTCCATCATCACGTCCATGCCCAGGACCTCGGTGTAGAACTTGCGCGAGCGTTCCAGGTTGCGGACCTTGATGACCACGTGGCCAATCCGTTCAGCATGTATCATGAGACGCCTCCCTCGGTTCGATGGTTTCGATTCTCGGGTCTACTCTTACTAAACTCCAAAAGCCCAAAAACGTCTAATTGTAAAGTGTTCGGCGGCGCGCCGAGATTTGCGCAGTGAGCTACGGCGAATGGCTGTCGAATTCGGCTTCGACATCATGGCCATAGAGCCAGGCGTTCTGCGGCAACGGTGCGGTCGCCGAGGACGACAAGCTGGAGTCGCGCCGCTGTTGATCCTCGCCGTCGGGAAGATGATAGGTGATGCCGTTGGCGCGCGAGCCGTCCTGGCAGCGCGAGGCGCGGGGCCGGCGAATCTCCTCGTAACGCTGCAACGCAGCGCCTACATCTTTGTTTGCATCGACGCGCGCAAGGCATTTCGCGAGCACCGCGGCATCCTCGATCGATTGCACCGCGCCCTGTGCCATGTACGGGAGCATCGCGTGCGCCGCATCGCCCAGCAGTGTGACGCGGCCAACGGTCCAATTGGGCAACGGATCGCGGTCGTAAAGCGCCCAGCGATTGGTGAACTCGGCGGCGCCGATGATCGCCCCGACCTGCGCATGCCAGCCCGCGAACTCCTGGAGCGCGTCGGCGATTTCACCGCGCGCCGTCCACGACTCGAGGCGCCATTCGCCGCGGCCAATCGCGACCCAATTGACGTAGCGAGCGCCTTCGCCGACGAAGTAATGCACGAAGTGATGGTGGGGACCCCACCACATCGAGGCGTTGACCTCGAGTCCGAGATGCGCGAGGCGCACGGCCGGGACCAGTCCCCGGTAAGCGACGTGGCCCGAGAAGCGCGGCGATTCGGGCCCGAGAATCAGCGTGCGCACGGTCGAATGAATGCCGTCGGCGCCGACGACCAGGTCGGCGTCGGCGGTGAGGCCGTCGTGGAATTTCACCCTCGAATTTATCGGTGTGCTGGATGAGGCCGACGCATCGATGATCGAGCTGCAGCATGCGGTCGGGCAGTGCGGCAGCGAGGACCTTGAAGCAGGTCCGGGCGATGAATATGATAGTAGGGCGCGCCGAAGTTCTGCTCGCAGAGATCGGCCAGGCGTTGACGCGTGAGCAGGCGGCCATCGTCCCACCGGCGGATTTCAATCGCGAGCGGCCGCACCGCGACCTTGCGCAGGGCGTCGGCGAGGCCCAGCCGATACAGGATGCGATTGGCGTTGGGGCTGATCTGAAATGCCGGCGCCGATTTCGCGAAGCTGGGACGCCTGTTCGAAAATCGCAACCTAAAGGCCGGCGCGACGAAGCGTCAACGCGGTCGCGAGTCCGCCATTCCCGCGCCGATCACGATCACTCGCATAGCATTGTTCTCCGAGAGCTGGCTCGCTCAACGGCGGCGCGTTACGGAGGCGTCCGGCGCCGGTGAAGGATCAGCCGCCGCCGATCGCCGGGAGAATGAAGACCTCGCTCGTTTCGCGCACCGGTTCGAGCACGCCGGCGGTGCCCATCTCGCCGTCGATCGAGACTGCGACGGACGGCTTGATGTCGCCGTCTTCGATCAGATGTTCGCGCGAGGCCGGGATACTGGCGTTCGAGGTCGTCGACCAGCTGGCCGATGTTGCGGCCCGCTGGCCGTGACGCGATCTTTGCCGTCGGTGAATTTGCGCAGCAGCGCGGGAATTACGACGGTAGCCATTTGAAATGAGAAGGGCCGGATCCCGCAGGGACCCGGCCCCTCCAATCCGATCAATCAGTCGGCCGCGGCGGCCTGAGAATCGTCGGCGCGCGCGCTTCTTCAGAATCGCCTTGAGCACGCTGCGGAGGCGACATCGGCAACTCCGTCATCCGCACGCCGGTCGCGTGATAGATCGCGTTGGCGACCGCCGCCGGCGGCGGCACGATCGAAACCTCGCCGACGCCGCGGATACCCAGCGGATGGCCCGGGGTCGGGCACCTCGACGATGATCGGTTTCGATCATCGGCAGATCGAGGCAGGTCGGCATCCGGTAGTCGAGCAAGCCGGTGTTTCGCAGGATGCCCTTGTCGTCGTAGAAGTATTCTTCGTTGAGCGCCCAGCCGATGCCCTGCGCAGTGCCGCCCTGCATCTGGCCTTCGACGTAGCTCGGATGGATCGCGTTGCCGGCGTCCTGCGCGATGGTGGCGCGCAGGACCTGCGACCTTGCCGGTATCCGGGTCGACTTCGACGTCGACGCAGGTCGTGGCGAAGCGCCGGCCCACCGCCGCGCGCGTTGACTGTCGCGCGGCCGATGATCGGGCCGCCGGTGCGCGCCAGACGCGCTGCGAGCTCCTTGAACGTCATCGGCTTGATGCCTTCGCCTTGCGCGCTGAAGCGCCGTTCGTCGAAGTTCGACTTCCTCGGGCTTCTTCTCCCAGAGCTTGGCGGCGCGCTCCTTGAGCTGGCGCAGGGCGTCCTGCGCGGCTTCGTAGACCGCCATGCCGGTGGCAAAGGTGGTGCGGCTGCCGCCGGTCACATCGGTATGGCCGATCGAATCGGTGTCGGCCACGATCGGCCGCACATCGTTGACATCGAGGCCCAGCACCTCGGCCGCGATCATCGCCATCGCCGCGCGCGAGCCGCCGATATCGACCGAGCCGGTCGACGACGCTGGCGGTGCCGTCGGTATGGATGTTGACGGTCGCGGAGGACTGCATGCCGGCGTTGAACCAGAATCCGGCGGCCACCCCGCGTCCGCGATTGGGGCCTTCGAGCTTGGATGTGTAATGCGGGCTGTTTTTGATCGCCTCGACGGTTTCGATGAAAGCCGATGCGCTTGAAAGGAGGTCCGACGGTCTGCGGCGTGCCTTCCTTGACGCCGTTCATGATGCGGAAATCGATCGGATCGATCCCGCATTTTTCGGCGAGCTCGTCGATCACGGTCTCCGACGCCATCGCGGCGTTGGTCGCGCCCGGGCGCGCGATAGGCCGCGGTCTTGGGCCGGTTGACGACGACGTCGTAGCCGTCGATCAGGAAATTCGGGATGTTGTAGGGCGCGACGATCGTCATCGCGCCGGCGCCGACCGGCGAGCCCGGGAAACGCGCCCGCCTCGTAGGCCATCCAGACTTCGCGCGGCGATGAGCTTGCCGTCCTTGGTCGCGCCCATCTTGCACTGATGGTCGAGCCCGGAGGTCGGCCCGGTCGCGCGCAGCACCTCGCCGCGCGTCATCACCATCTTCACCGGATGGCCGGTCTTCTTCGAGAGCAGCAGCGACAGCGGTTCGAGATAAATCGTCAGTCTTGCCGCCGAAGCCGCCGCCGATCTCGGCCGGCACGACTTTGATCTTGCCACTCGGGCATGCCCAGCACCTGCGCAGCTCAGCGAGCGGACGTCGAAGGCGCCCTGGGTCGAGCAGTAGATCGTCGCGTGGCCGTCGGCGTTGTAGATGCCGACCGCGTTGTGCGGCTCGATATAGCCCTGATGGACCATCGCGGTCTTGAACTCGCGCTCGACGACGAAGTCGGCCTGCTTGAAGCCCTGCTTCGACGTCGCCGCGCTTGAACTGCATATGCGATCGCGACGTTGGTCGGCTTGTCGGGCCCGTCTTCCTTGTTGCGCAGGCTCGGCAGCAGGATCGGCGCGCCGGGCTTCATCGCGTCCTCGACCGCTCATCACCGGCGGCAGCACCTCGTACTCGACCTCGATCAGGCGCAGCGCTTCTTCGGCGATATGCGCGCTGGTCGCGGCCACCGCCGCGACGGCATGGCCGTCGTAGAGCACCTTGTCGCGCGCGAGCATGTTGCAGCGAGAGATGCGCGCAGGTTAATCGGCCGCCTCGCCCGCCGCTTCCATCTTGTCGGCGAGCTTCGGGCAGGTCGGCCGCGGTGACCACCGCCTTGACGCCGGGCAGCGCGAGCGCCTTTTCGGTGTTGATCGACTTGATCATGCGCGTGGGCGTGCGGGCTGCGCAGAACCTTGCCGTAGCAGCATCCCGGGAAAGGAATAGTCGGCGCCGTACTTGGCGCGGCCGGTCACCTTGTCGACGCCGTCGTGGCGAATCGGCCGCGTGCCGATAACCTTGAAGTCAGTAGTTGGTAGTTGCTGCCATTTATTCACCTTCTCCTTTGACAGAATGTCCGCGGTCATTTCCGACGCCGTTGACGGACACCTTGGTACCGCCGCTCTGGCGGCCATCGAAGAGTTTTCGCGGCGTCCATGACCGCCTTCACGATCTTGTCATAGCCGGTGCAGCGGCAGAGGTTGCCCGCCAGCGCATAGCGAATCTCCGGCTCGGTCGGATTGGGATTGCGATCGAGCAGCGCCTTGGCGGACATCAGGAAGCCGGGCGTGCAGATGCCGCACTGGAGGCTCGCGTACTCGAGAAACTTCTGTTGCAGCACGTGCAGGTTGGCGCCGTTGGCGAGGCCCTCGATGGTCGTGATCTTTTTGCCCGGCGGCCTCCGACCCCAGCATCAGGCAGGAGCAGCTGCGCGCCCATCGATGATCACGGTGCACGCACCGCAGTCGCCGGTAAGGCATCCTTCCTTGCTACCCGTGAGTTCGAGTTCGTCGCGCAGAACACTCGAGCAGGCTCTGACGGGGCTCGCAGAGGAATTCGAGAGTTTCGCCGTTAATCGTCGTTTCGACAATAGTTTTCTTTGCCATGATAGATGCCGATTGTGTCTCAACTGGTTAATAAATTGAATGTTCAATTCGAACTTGGTTTCAGCTCAGCGTTGCTCGCTCTGGCGCGCACGATCGGCCGCAATCGTCAGTACGCGGCGGGTCAGGACGCCGACGATGTGGCGACGAAATTCGGCGGTGCCGCGCATATCGTCGATCGGGGTCGCGACCGAGGTCGCGAGACGCGCGGCGTTATCGAGGGCGGCCGCGTCGAGCTTCTTGCCGATAATCGCCTTGGCCGCTTCCGTCGCGAAAATCGGCGTCGGACCGACCGCACCGAGCGCGATGCGCGCGTCCGTCACGCGATCGTCATCGAGGTCGAGCGTGATCGCGCCGCCCACGCCGACTACCGCGATATCCATCTCGTTGCGCGGGATGAAGCGCAGATAGGCGTCGGAAGAATGCCGCGCCGGCGCATCGATCAGGAGTTCGACGAGCAATTCGCCGGGCTGCATGACCGTGCGGCCGGGCGCAGTGATGAAGGTCTCGACCGGGACGGTCCGCTCGCCCTTCGGGCCGACCAGCCGCGCCTTGGCGCCGAGCGCGATCAGCGCGGGAGTCGAATCCCCCGCCGGCGAACCATTGCACAGATTGCCACCGACGCTGGCGCGGCTCTGAATCTGCAGCGAGCCGATCAGATGGGCCGCTTCGGTCAGGCCGGGGTAATAGCGATTCATGTCGGCATTCTCGTGAATCTGGATGCACGAGACCGCGGCGCCGAGGTGGAGGCCGTGCTGCATACTGAACGAGATGCGCGACATCTCGGGGATATGCTTCACGTCAACCACATATTCGGGACGGCGGATGCCGGCGCGCAACTGGATAATCAGGTCGGTGCCACCGACCAACGGGCGCGCTTTCTCGCCGTGCGCGGCCAATAATTTGACCGCGTCGGCGACGGTTTTGGGGGATTCGTAATTAATCGCGTGCAAGGTCGCAAAGCCTCCCGGTAGTGCGGTGGATTAACCGCCACTTCATTTCAAACGCGCACTGTAGCGCAAAGGTCCGCAAAAAGGCCAACCCGAAAATCGGTCGCGGTCAACTCGCGCTCAAGGTAGGTCCGATACTTTCTGCTTACTCCACGAAATTAGGCTTGGCAACGGCACCTCAGGATTCAGACCGGACCGAGCCTCGTGGCAGAGTCTCATCGAAGCGTAGGTGCATGCCGCCGAGTCCTTTGCTCCGCGTGCAGGCTCCCTCGGGAACCTTGCACAAGGCATACGTCACCCTGAAGCGAAAGCTGCTGGAGCGAATGCCCGGTGCCGGGTTTTTCAGGATTCTTCACTCCGTTCAGAATGACAACCTGGCTTATGCAGAGGTTCCTTAGGCAATTGAAGCCGTGCCGGGCCACGACGCCGGCGGCCGCGCGCGCCAGGATCGGCGGATGCGTTCCCATCCGCTCGAAGCGCGGATCGGTGGTCTGGCCGCGCACGAAGCGACATAAATCTGCTGGAGCACAGTCGCCGTCTTCCAGAGGCCCCACGCCCGGTAGTAGTCGACGTAAGTCAGGTCGCGTCCGCAACGGCGCGCATAGCGCTCCGCCAGTTCATCGCGCGTCATGAAGCCGGGCGCGCGCGGTATGCGCATAACCCTCAGCCATTTCGAGCACTTCCGCCGGGTCGGTCCGGCCTCGCGCCAATAATTGAACGAAGTGCCGAGGTCGATCATCGGATCGCCGACCGTGGACATCTCCCAGTCAAAGACGCCGACGACCTTGCCCGAGTTATCCGGGCGCGAACATGACGTTGTGCAGAAAGAAATCGTTATGCAGCAGGCGCCGGCTGCGGCGGGGGCATATGTTCGAGGAACCACGCGCCGAGCTGGTTCATCAGCGGCACTTCGCTGGTCTTGGCCTTTTCCCAGCGATCCATCCAGCCGGTAATCTGCCGGCGTACGAAACCGTCGGGACGCCCGAGGCCGCCAGGCCGAGCTTTTGTAGTCCACCGAATGCAGATCGGCGAGCGCGTCGATAAAGCCCTCCGACATCGCACGAAAAGTCGCGGGGTTTGCGTGATGCCCGGCGTCGAGCGGGCGGCGATTAGGCACGACGAAGCCACTGCGGCGCTGCATCACAAAAAACGGCGCACCGATGATCTCCTTGTCCTCGCATAGCAGGATCGCGCGCGGCGCCGGTTCGCAGGCCTCCCACAGGCGCGAGAGCACACGATATTCGCGCGCCATATCGTGCGCCGAGCGGCGGCAGCGGACCGAACGGCGGCCGCCGCACGACCCATTCATGGACGCCGAACCGCAGCAGATAGTGAGATTCGAATGGCCGCCGTGAAACTGCAACACCTCGAGCGGCTGGTCCGCTGCCGCGACCTCATGCTCCCGCAAATACGCGACCAGCTTCGGCCAATCGAGCTGTTCTTCGTCCCGCACGTCGCCGTATTCGGGAAGCGGTTGATCCTTATCGTCGAGTTCCTCCGCTCATGGTTCACGATACTCCTGATAGCAATTGCAATCCTCGCCTCCGCCGTCTGGCGTCCACTTGCGGCATTCGCGCCGCGCGATCGTCATGCGATGGACCTCGTCGGGCCCGTCCACGATGCGCATCGAGCGGTTCTCGCGCCAGAACCGCGCATCGGCAGTATCGTCGCTCATGCCGAGGGCGCCGTGCAGCTGAATCGCGCGATCGAGCACGCTCATCACCATGTTCGCCGCCTGCACCTTGATCATCGCGATTTCCTGGCGCGCCTCGCGCTTGCCGGCGGTATCGATCTTCCATGCTGCATGCATTACCGCGAGCCGCGTCGAATCGATCTCGATGCGCGAATCGGCGATCCATTGCTGGACGTTGGCCTTGTCGGCCAGCAGGCTGCCATGCGTCCAGCGTGTGTTGGCGCGCTTGCACATCAATTCCAATGCGCGCTCCGGCCACGCCGATGTTGCGCATACAATGATGGATGCGGCCCCGGCCCAGACGCGCCTGCGCAATCGCAAGCCGTCGCCTTCCTTGCCGAGCACATTGGTCACCGGCACGCGGCAATCCTTGTAGATGATCTCGCAATGGCCGCCGCCCGCCGCATGCCCCATCACCGGCACCGCGCGGACGAAATTGAAGCCGGGCGCATCGGTCGGCACGATAATCATGCTCGGCGCGCTTGTGCGGCTCGGCCTTCGGGATCGGTCACCACCATCGCGATCGCGAAGCTCGGAGCCGATGCCATTCGAAGTAAACCACTTGTGCCCGTTGATATTGTAATAGTCGCCCTCGCGGACCGCGCGGGTCGCAAGCTGCGTCGGATCGGCGCCGGAAGTCTCGGGCTCGGTCATCGAGAAGCAGGTGCGCATCTCGCCGGCGAGGCAGGGCTCCAGCCAGGCCTTTTTCTGCGCGGGCGTCGCAAATTCCTCGAGGATTTCCATATTGCCGGTATCGGGCGCCATGCAGTTGAAGGCGCGCGAGCCGATCACTCCGCGCCCATGATTTCGGAGAGCGGCGCGTACTCGGAAACCTTCAGCCCCTTGCCATGAACTTCGTCAGGCAGGAACAGGTTCCACAGGCCGGCCGCCTTGGCCTTGGCGCGACCTCTTTCACTGCCTGCGGCTGATGTTCCTTACCGGGGACGCTCTGGCCTGCTCGACCTGATGCTCGATCGGGTAAACGTATCGATTCACTGAGTTCCCGACTGTTCCGCAGGCCCTGGACTTTGGGCGAAAGTGCGAAATCCATTTGCTTCCTCGTGCCTCGATGGTCGGGCTTGCGTTGACCCGTGGTAACTAGATAATCCAGCGCGCCCCGGGAAATAGAAGCATCGCCACCGCAGGGAGGTCCCGCAACCGCCCCGTGACGGCTTCTCGACCGACTCAAAAAGCAACGCCCCGCCGAGGCCGGCGGGGCGTTGCTGTATCTTAGTATGTCCTGAAGCTTGACGGCCTTTTGAAAGACGACCGCAGGATCGATTAGTACGGCTGTCCGAAAACGGTCCCAGCAGCGTACTCAAACTGCTCGGTGGGCGTTGCCATAGTAACCGTCGCCATAACCCTCGTATTGTTGCCGTAGTAGCCGTTTCCGTTGTAATTCGCGCCATCGAAGGCGAAACGGGTTCAGAGCGCCCCGCGGGTCGCATAGTTGTAGCCGTACCGGCGCGCCCAACGACAAGATGCCCCTGCGAGCCGCATGCCCAGACCAGGCCGGGATGACGCGGGTTCACCATGCGGCGCCATTGCTGGGCAGGCCGTTACCATAGCGCCGGCCGTAACCATATCGGTAAGGCGCCGGGTAGCTATAGCCGTAAGGCTGCTGGTACCCATAGCCATTGGGCTGCGGATAGTAGCCCCGTGTTCATGTTTTCCTCTTCGTCCTCATCCCGCCCTCAGCTCGCGGCCACGATGATTGTCCCAGCCGCCGCCATGATTATCCCAGCCGCGATGCCAGCCGCGATCGTGACCGTGCCAGCCATCGCCGTCATGGTCGTGCGCCAATGCCCGGCTCGGTATCGCCAGCATGCCGACGCTCACAATTACCGAGAAAACCCACGCTAAAATCGCCTTTTTTGTCGTCACTGCCGGACACCTCCTGTCGAATTGAGACGCGCGTCGCCGGTTGACGAGGCACCTTAACGTGCGTCTGATAGACCAACTAAAAGCAGCAAGTGTGCCCGCTCCGCGCTGGGGAAAGACTCGCCTTCCCGTCAATAAGTCACCTTCGGTTGCATGTGACCTCGCCTGAATTACACAAAATGGTATCGACAACCCCAAATCCGTGATGAACAAAATGTAAGGTTTCGAAAGCCCTCTCAGCGCGCTGGTTTCATATTTTCCGCCGATCTGCTAGATGCAGCGGCAAAGCAGTGCGGCCGCGGCCGCTGGAGGCGAGTGCATGGATCTGGCCAAGCAAACCGTTGACGTCGGCATTTTCACCAACAATCTCGAAGCGATGCAGGAATTACTGGAAAAACTATCGGCTTGCCGTTTGAATCGGTGATGCCGGTCGGCGGTGGACTCAAGCAGTATCGCTACCTTGCGAATGGTTCCGTAATCAAGCTGATGCATACGACCGAACCGCTCTCACGGCGTCATCCGGGCGGCTACGAGACCATCATGATCGCCTCGTCCACCGTGAAAATCCCGCGCTTTCTGCCCGATCCTGATCACAATACCGTCGAGTTGATTCCGACCGGTCACGACGACGTGACGCAACTCGAAATTCGCATCGGCGTGACCGACCCGGACTCCTTCGCGACCTTCTATACAGCAATACGATGGTTGAACAGGTTACATAAACA
>CAVPBX010000005.1:0-76658 GCA_963702305.1 uncultured Acidimicrobiaceae bacterium
GTCGTCGAGGTGGGTGGGGAGCCCGAAGGCGGGGAACAGCTTGGGGTCCAGGAAGTTCTGGAACGCCGAGATGCGGCCGCCCGTGATGGAGATGACCTGCAGCGCCCAGGGGGCGTGGCCGCCGGCCGGGTCGACCCGGTACTGGCCGAACGCCGGGGCGCCCGTTGGCGACGGTCGGCAGCAGCCGGGAGCCCTCGCACTGGAAACCGGGGCCGAGCATCCACCGGCTGATGTCGTCCGCGCCCTGGATCCACATGGCGTAGGGCGGCATGGACTGCACCGCGTCGTCGTGCAGCAGGGCGACCAGGCGGGACATGTCGTAGCGCTCGAAGGCGTCCACGTACTTGGCCAGCAGCGCCTGCTGGTCGGCGTCGACGGAGTCGACCGACATCCCCGTCGTCCGCGACGCGGGAGGCCAGGGTGGCCCGGGCCCGCTGCAGGGCGCTGTTGACCGCGGCCACGCTGGTGTCGAGCAGCTCGGCGACCTCGGTGGCCTGCCAGCGCAGCACCTCGCGCAGGATCAGCACGGCCCGCTGGCGGGCCGGGAGGTGCTGCAGGGCGGCCACGAAGGCCAGCCGGATGGTCTCGCGGGACGCGGCCAGATCCGCCGGGTCGGCGTCGACGCCCAGGACCCGGTCGTCGGCGATCGGCGACACCCACAGGTTCTCCGGCAGCATGGGGCCGAGGTGGGCGGCGTCCGCCGGCGGCGAGGGCCCGAGGTCGACGGGCCGGGCCCGGCGCTGCCGGCCCCGGAGCATGTCCAGGCACACGTTGGTGGCGATGCGGTACAGCCACGAGCGGAAAGCCGCCCGACCCTCGTAGGAGTCGATGGCCCGCCAGGCCCGGACCATCGTCTCCTGGACGGCGTCCTCCGCTTCGAAACCGGAGCCGAGCATCCGGTAGCAGTAGCCGGTGAGTTCGCGCCGGTGGGTCTCGAGCTGGCGCTCGACGGCCTCCGGACCAATCGGGGCGCCACCGAGGTCAGCGCCGAGGTCAAGGGGAGCAGGACGGCTAGCCATATGAGGAGAGGTTAGGGCGAGGTTGCTCATTGCCTCTACGACGACCGCCGGGCCGCAAACTCATCGCGCCGCTCCCGGTGACGACCACCTGCTGCCGGGGTCGGGTCAGGACCGATGAGTTCACCGGTGCCCGGTCGTCCAACCAGTGAGCAACCGTCCCTCTCCACCAAGGAGGCCTCCAGTGCCCACGCGTGACGCAGCCCCGACAGGTGCCCCGTGCTGGATCGAGCTGTTTACCAGCGATCCGGGCCGGAGCCGCTCGTTCTACCGCCAGCTTTTTGGCTGGACCTCGACGGATCCCGGTCCGGAGTTCGGCGGCTATTTCAATTTCTCCCTGGGCGACAGCCTGGTGGCCGGCGGCATGCCCAATGCCAATGAGGGTACCCCCGATGGTTGGACCGTCTACCTGGCCGTGGAGAACGCCAAGGCCACCGTCGACGCCGCGGTGGACCACGGCGCCCAGGTCATCGTCCCGGCCACCGAGGTGGCGACATTGGGGTCGATGGCGGTGCTGGTCGACCCCGGCGAGGCGACCGTCGGCGTGTGGCAGCCCGGCGACCATCGGGGCTTCGGGGTCGTCGCCGAGCCCGGCGCCCCGGCCTGGTTCGAGTTGCACACTCGGGCCTACGACGCCTCGGTCAGCTTCTACCGGGACGTGTTCGGCTGGCAGACGCACACCATGAGCGACAGCCCGGAGTTTCGCTACACCACCCTGGGTGAGGGCGAAGGGGCCCTGGCCGGCGTGATGGACGCGTCGGGCATCCTGCCCGAGGGGGTGCCTTCGAAGTGGTACGTGTACGTCGCGGTCGCCGACACCGACGCCGCGCTGCAACAGGTCGTCGAGCTGGGCGGCGCGGTGGTGCTGCCCGCCGAGGACACTCCGTACGGTCGCCTGGCGGAGGTGACCGACCCCACGGGGGCCGCCTTCAAGCTGGTGGCCGGCGGCTAGGGCGGGAGGTCGACGGTGACCGCCACCTACGTATTGATCCCGGGCGCCGGCGGCAGCCCCTGGACCTGGCACCTGGTCGCCGCAGACCTCAGGCAACGAGGCCATGAGGTCGTCGCCGTCGACCTGCCCTGCGACGACGAGTCGGCCGGGCTGGCCGAGTACGTCGATGCCGCGGTTCACCGCAGTGGCGAGGAGCCACCACGACGACAACGACGTCATCGTGGTGGCCCACTCGCTCGGCGGTTTCACCGGGGCCCACCTGTGCCAGCGGGTCGACGTCGACCTACTGGTGCTCTTGGCGGCCATGTTCCCGGTGGCGGGCGAGTCGCCCGGTGAGTGGTGGGACCACACCGGTTGGGAGCAGGCCCGGGCGGCAGAGGTCCGCCGCCAGGGCGGTGACGACAGTCCCGAGGCCACCTTCTCCCACGACCTTCCGCCCCACCTGGCGGCCGAGGTCGGCGCCCATATCCGCCAGCAGTCCGGCACCGTGTTCGCCCGGCCGTACCCGTTGACCGCCTGGCCGGACGTGCCCGTCGCGGTGCTGATCGGCCGTGACGACCGCTTCTTTCCGGCGGACTTCCAGCGGCGGGTTACACAGGAACGCCTGGGCGTCGTCCCCGACGAGCTGGCCTGCGGTCACCTACCGATGTTGGCCCGACCGGCGGAGCTGGTGGAGCGGCTGGAGGCGTACACCAAGTAAGGGCTGCCAGACTGGCCCGCCATGGCAAGCGAAGCACGGGTGGCCGTCATCACCGGAGGGGCCAGCGGGATCGGGCTGGCCACGGCTCGCCTGCTGGCGCAGCGGGGATGGCGACTGGTGCTGGCGGACGTCGAGGAGCCGCGTCTGGCCGCGGCCCAGGTCGAGCTGGGCGGCGCCGAAGCTGTCCTGGGGGTGGTGACCGACGTGGCGAGCAAGGCGTCGCTCGACGCCTTGGCCGACGCCACCTATGACCGGTTTGGGCGAGCCGATCTGGTCTTCAACAACGCCGGCGTCGCCGTCGCCGGTCCCGTCGTCGACGTTACCCACGCCGACTGGACCTGGGTCATGCAGGTCAACTTGTGGGGACCGATCCACGGGGTGGAGGCGTTCCTGCCCCGCATGGTCGACCAGGGGCAGGGCGGCCATCTCCTCTTCACCGCGTCGTTTGCCGGGCTGGTGCCCAATCTCGGGTTGGGTCCGTACTGCGTGACCAAGTACGGCGTGGTGGCGCTGGCCGAGGTGTTGCACCGGGAGCTGCGAGCGAACGGGATCGGGGTGTCGGTGCTGTGTCCCATGCGGGTGGCCACCGACATCGGACGCTCCCAACGCAACCGGCCGGCCGAGTTGGGCGGAGCGGGCCCGGATCTGCCGGCGCCCGCCTCGCCCGCCGAGGACCGCATGGCTGGCCGGGTGCTGCCCGTCGAGACGGTGGCGCAGCAGGTCGTCGACGCCATCGGCACCGATCGGCTGTACATCGTGCCCCACGAGGAGAGCCGGGAGATGATCCGCCGGCGCTTCGACCGCATCGACCGGGCCTTCGAGGAGTAGCCGTGCCCGACCCCATAGGTCTGCTGGAGGGCCTGGCCACCACCCGGGCCATCCGCCGCTACCGCGACGAACCGATCCCGCCCGATGCCTTGCAGGCCATCATGTTCGCGGCCACCCGGGCGCCGAGCGGCAGCAACCGCCAGCCGTTCCGCTTCCTGGTCCTGACCGACGGACCCCGGGCGGTGGTGGCCAAACAGCTCATTGCCGGATCGGCCCGGGCGTTGTGGCAGACCAAGCGACAGACGGACGGGTACCGGGAGGGATCGGGGCAGACCGACGACTCCCCCAAGTCCCGCGTGGCCCGGACCATGCAGGAGTTCGTGGACAACTTCGAAGCGGTTCCGGTGTTGATCCTGCCCTGCCTGGTCCGTTACCGGGCCCCGAACCCGATGGAGGGCGCGTCCATCTACCCCGCCTGCCAGAACCTGCTGCTCGCGGCTCGGGCCCTCGGGTACGGCGGGGTCATGACCGGCTGGCACGCCGGCGTGGACCGTGAGTTGCGGGACCTGCTCGGCATCCCGGACCGCGCCTGGATCGCTGCCACCATCACCCTGGGCCGCCCGCAGGGATCGCACGGCCCGGTGCGCCGGCGACCGCTCGGGGAGTTGGTCTACGACGACGAATGGGCTCGCGCTGCCGAGTGGGCCGTCGATCCCCCCGGGACCCGCCACACCGCGGCGGGGCCGCCTCGCCCCGAGACCTCGCCCTCGGGGTAGTTTCTGGGGCGTGCCCTTGTCGGACGAAGATGCCGCCTTCTTGGACCAGCATCGCTCGGCGGCGATGATCACCATCGGGGCGGACGGGATGCCCAAGCCGGCCCGGGTCGGGGTGGCCCTGGTGGACGGGAAGTTGTGGAGCAGTAGCACCCGAGACCGGGTCCGGACCAGGCGGCTGCGGCGGGACCCCCGTTGCACCCTGTTCGTGTTCGAGACCAGCTTTGCCTGGTTGGCGCTCGAGACGACGGTGACGATCCTCGACGGAGCCGACGCCCCGGCCCACAACGTCCGCCTTTTTCGAACCATGCAGTCGAAACCGACCGGGCCGCTCGGGTGGTTCGGGGCCGACCTCGAAGAAGCGGACTTCCTCCGCACCATGGAAGAGGAAGGCCGGCTGATCTACGAGTTCGACGTGCAGCGCACCTACGGCCTGCGCTGACCGCCGCCCTAGCGCACCAGGCCGCCGCCGTCGACGACGAGGACCTCGCCGGTGACCCACGAGGCCAGGTCGCTCGCCAGGTACAGGGCGGCGCGGGCGATGTCGAGGGGCTCACCCAGGCGGGCCAGGGGCCACGGCCAGTCGGTCCGCTCGCCGCCGGGTTCCCACAGGGCCCGGGCGAAGTCGGTCTTGACCAGACCCGGGGCGATGGCGTTGACCCGCACCCCCGGCCCCATCTCCCCGGCCAGGTGCTTGGTCTGGTGGATGAGCCCGGCCTTGGTCATGTCGTAGATACCGATCGGGGAGGTGTACTTCATGCCCCCCACCGAGACGATGTTGATGATGGCGCCGCCGCGTTCGGCCATGGCCTGCTTCCAGGCCTCCTGGGTCCACACGAACGGGCCGCGCAGGTTGACCTCGATGATCTTGTCGAAGCGGGGCAGGTCGATGTCGATGCTGCGGCCGTAGTAGGGGTTGGTGGCGGCGTTGTTGACCAGGATGTCCAGCCCCCCGAAGCGCTCGATGGTGGCGGCCACGCACGCCTGCGCCTGGTCGGCATGGCCGGCGTTGGCCGCGAACACCGCAGTGTCGCCGTCGATGGTGGCCGCGGTGGCTTCCAGGGCCTCGAGCTTCCGCGACGACAGCATCACCGACGCGCCATGCTCCGCGTAGATGCGGGCAATGGCCGCCCCGATGCCCTTGGAGGCCCCCGTGACCAAGGCCACCTTGCCCTTGAAGTCCAGACTTTCCAGCGCCATGGTGTTCTCCCCGGGGGTCTCGTGATCGGTCTACAAACTCCCAGACCCTATCGAGCGGCAGCCGAATCGACCCGGTACCTCGCTGCTAGCGTGGAACGGCCCGCCCGAGTAGCTCAGCCGGTAGAGCAACGCACTCGTAATGCGTAGGTCAGCGGTTCGATTCCGCTCTCGGGCTCTCGAGCCGACGGTGTTCCAGTGGCTGGTGATGCTCCAGGGTGTCGACACGGTGACGCCAGACGTGCATGTCCATCGCTCTGTTGAACGAACCGTCAACCGGCGACTCTTGGATGCCGAGGTTGCTCGAGAGGGCGCATGGCGCCGGCAGGTCCGGGAGGACCACCCGCTCATGGGTCCGATCGCGTCGGCGCTGACGCCTCGGCCATCGGTCGGGCTTGAACCGCAGCACATCACTGCGTGGCGCACCGGTGCGGACGGGGAACAGAAGGTCGGTCGGCGCTTGGACGCATGGGCTGCCACGGGGGAGGGACGAGTACTTCACGACCGGAGGGTCCCGGGTCGCGGCGGCAACATCGATCACATCGCGGTGGCGCGCTCTGGGATCTGGGTCATCGATGCCAAGGAATACAAGGGGCGGGTCCAGCAGGTTGACGTGGGCGGTTGGTTCAGCAGGAACGTTCGGCTAAAGGTCGGAGGGCGCGACCGGTCAAAGCTCGCAACCCGTGTGCGCGGGCAGATGGAAACCGTCGCAGCCATTCTTGACGGCGGCCCACGTCCCGAGACCAGGCCACCGGTGTTCGGTGTCTTGTGCTTCGTCGGCGCCGAATGGGGCCTGTTTTCCAAGCCATTTGTCTTCGACGGGATCCACGTGGCGTGGCCGCTCGCAGCCATCGAGTTGCTTCGACGCTCCGGTCCCTTGACAGACGAACAACTCGCAAGCGCCGCAGCGGTTCTCCTCGATCACTTCCCGCCGGCATGAGGACCAGGCCATCGGAAGGGCCCGAAATATTCCGTTGACATCGGGCGGCCGATGGCTCATCATCAAATCCCTATGGCACGCACCCTTATCGCCGAAACGATGCTCCAGGGCATAGCCCTGTCGAGCTTCGGCGCGAACGTGTGCCGACCCGACAGCTTGCTCGATCAAGAGCATCTGTCGGGACGTCGGGATTCTGCCAATACCGGCAGGCCCGGCGGCCGCTGGTAGCTCCGGCTCATTCGCCCCGCTACCGCGACCCCGCAGCTCCGCGCACACCGTCATGCGCGTCATCCCTCTTTCATACGCTCGAGCCTTGGTGGCGCCGCGGTCTCCAAAACCGCCGGCCGGGGGTTCGAATCCTTCCGGGCGTGCTCGCGCCGGGCATCCAGTCCGGCGATCAGCATCTTGACAACTGCAGAGGCATCGTCGTCGGGGTCAGCGCCATCTGGCCCCGAAATGGGTCGGTCGCGCCATGGGGCGCAGCTGGCTGTAAACCAGCCGTCTTTCCGACAGAGGGGGTTCGATTCCCTCCCGGCCCACCGATGCGCGTCACGCCTGACTGGTAGGGCACCGGGCCCTTACCCCGGATGAGACTGGGTTCGAGGCCCAGGGCGCGCACCCTGCCGCCGTAGCTCAGCCAGTGGTAGCGCCGGCCCGTCAAGCCGGAGGTCGCGGGTGCAAACCCCGCCGGTGGCGCCCAGGGGCAATGTAGTAGTGACCATGTCGACGTGGCCGAATGGATCAAGGTGCCGGTCTACGAAACCGGAGGATGCAGGTTCGACCCCTGCCGTCGACACCAGCTCGCCGTAGCTCAGCAGGAACGAGAGCACCGCCCTCCGAAGGCGGGGGTCGCACGTTCGAGTCGTGCCGGCGAGGCTGTGCCCTTGTAGCTCAGCGAGCCAGAGCGCGTCCGTGGTAGGGACGAGGCCGTGGGTGCGACTCCCACCGAGGGCCCCTCTCTTGGAAGGGATCCGGCCAGATGAGGAACCCGCCTGCTACGCGGGTACGGGCCGCCGAGCCCTTGTGGGTGCGAGTCCCACCCCTTCCGCGCCATGGAAGCGATCCGGCCAGATGAGGAGCCTGTCCCGAAAACAGGTACGGGTCGTGAGGCCCTTGTGGGTGCGAGTCGCCACCGCTTCCTCTCTTACAACGGTTCGCCTCGAGCTCTCCCACCTGCCGCGATGGTCCAGAGGTCACGACACCGGGCCCTCAACCCGGAGAGCGGGGTTCGACTCCCCGTCGCGGTACCCGATGCCAGGTAGTCGAGCGGGAAGACGTCCGGCTGTTACCCGGAAGGCGGGGGTTCGATCCCTCCCCTGGCAGCCATCGCCCGGTGGCCGAGAATCAAGGCGCGCGGCTGCAGACCGCGACACGGGGGTGAGAGTCCCTCCCGGGCGTCCATGTCGATCCGATGCCGGATCGCCGCCAGGTGGTCGTCGTCTAACGGCGAGGATGCGAGCGCGCCATGCTCGCGATGAGGGTTCGACTCCCTCCGGCCACACTCTTTTCCATAACCAACCACTCCGAAAGGGGGTGAACATGCCCACCAACATCAACCCGAAGCTCATCTCCTGGGCCAGCGACATCGACCCGGGCACCATCCGCCAGGCCGAGAAGACGGCCCGCCTGCCCATCGTGGAGGGCCACGTCGCCCTCATGCCCGACGCCCATGTCGGCATCGGCGCCACCGTCGGCTCGGTCATCCCCACCATCGGGGCGGTCATCCCGTCCGCGGTAGGGGTCGACATCGGCTGCGGCATGGTCGCCGCCGAGCTGGACGTGACCGAGGCCCAGCTGCCCGACACCCTCGAGCCGCTCCTGAGCCGCATCGAGCGGGCCATCCCGGCCGGTGTCGGCCAGGGCCACGACAAGGTGGCCCGCAACGCCGATCGTTGGCTGGCCGCCCACCAGCCGGCCACCGAGCTGGCCGCCGATCGGGTCACCAAGGCGGCCAAGCAGTTCGGCACGCTCGGCTCGGGCAACCACTTCTTCGAGCTGTGCATCGACGAGCGGTCCCGGGTGTGGGTGGTGCTCCACTCGGGCAGCCGCGGTATCGGCAACCAGTTGGCCCAGGCGCACATCGCCAAGGCCCGCCAGCTGGCCCAGCTGAACCAGGTGACGCTGGAGGATCTGGACCTGGCCTGGTTCGTCCAGGGCAGCGCCGAGTTCGACGCCTACATCGGCGACATGCTGTGGGCCCAGGACTACGCCCGGGCCAACCGGGACCAGATGATGGACAACGCCATGGGCCAGGTGTTCGGATTCCTCGGCTTCGGTCGCGAGACCCGGCGCATCAACTGCCACCACAACTTCACCCAGCGCGAGGTACACGACGGCCGGCAGCTGTGGGTCACCCGCAAGGGTGCCATCAAGGCCGACATCGGCGATCTCGGTGTCATCCCCGGCTCGATGGGCACCGCGCAGCTTCATCGTGGCCGGCAAGGGCAACCCGGCCAGCTGGATGTCGTGCTCGCACGGCGCCGGCCGCCGGCACTCCCGGACCCAGGCCAAGAAGCTGTTCAGCACCGCCGACCTGGCCGCCCAGATGGCCGGCAAGGTGTGGCTGACGGGCCGGGCCGACAAGCTGGTGGACGAGATCCCGTCCGCCTACAAGGACATCGAGGAGGTCATGGCCGACCAGGCCGACCTCGTTGAAGTCCTGCACACGCTGCACCAGGTCCTCAACTACAAGGGGACCTGAGACCAGCATCGAGGTGGTCCGCTCGTCGCCGGGCGACCGGACCGGGCGAGACCACCTCGTGTGGGCGTGGTGTCAACGGACAGCACGTCGGCGCCCCATGCCGAAGGCGAGGGTTCGATCCCCTCCGCCCACACCCTGCCGGTGAGGTCCTGAAGGCAGGACGCTCGGCCCGTAACCGAGACGGCAGCGGGTTCGATCCCCGCCGCCGGCCCCAGCCTCGCCCGCTGCGCAGACCGGGGGCTACTTCATCTGTCAAGTGAACGCCCGTTCGGGCGTGCCCCCGGTCGCTCTGGTCCCCGGGCGAGACTCCTGGTCCTGAAGCTCTGACGGCGGAGCGGCCGGTTGAAACCCGGCAGGGGGAGGTTCGAGCCCTCCCGGGACCACTCCGCCGGCGACGAGAGAGGGCATGAGCCAGACGGTGACGGCACCGCGCTGATACCGCGGCACGACGTGGTTCGACTCCACGATGCCCTACCAACACGACGAGTACGTCAGCGGCAGACCGCCTCCTTCACACGGAGGACGCCGGGGGTTCGAGTCCCTCCTCGTCGACTGTGGCCGAAGTTGAAGTGGACGACACGCCGGGCTGTGATCCCGGAGGAAGCCGGTTCGAGTCCGGCCGGTCACCCCCACACAGCGGGGGATCTGGCGATCAGCGGGGCCTCATAAGCCCTGCGCGGCGGGTTCGATTCCCGCCCCCGCCACTCATGGGCCGGTGGCGCAAAAGGAAGCGCAGCTCCCTTGCAAGGAGAAGGTTGCGGGTTCGACCCCCGCGCGGTCCACACCACAGCACATGCTGACGTAGCCCAACCGGGTAGAGGCGCGGCGCTCAGACCGCCGTCAGTGTCGGTTCGAATCCGACCGTCAGTACTTACCTGGACGTGGCGCAATGGGAGCGCACCGGCGTCGGAAGCCGGGGGTTGGGAGTTCGAGTCTCTCCGTCCAGACCAACGCCGTCCAGACCTTGCGAGGTGGTGGAACTGGTACCACGCCTGGCTCTGAACCAGGAGGTCCGGGTTCGAACCTGGCCTCGCAGCCACCGACGATGCCTTTGCAGTTGTCCGCACCTTGACAGTCAGTCGGCCTGATGCGCAGGCAGGGGTTCCTTCGAGCCATCGTGGTTGCGGGT
Organism: uncultured Acidimicrobiaceae bacterium; assembly: GCA_963702305.1. Taxonomy (GTDB): domain Bacteria; phylum Actinomycetota; class Acidimicrobiia; order Acidimicrobiales; family Palsa-688; genus PALSA-693. The sequence continues at coordinate 10,177 of CAVPBX010000005.1, forward strand.
TCGAGTCCCGCCGCCCAATCCGGGCGTAGCTCAAGCGGTAGAGCAATGGACAGTCCTCTGCCGCCCAGGTTCCCCAGGCCGACCCAGTCGCTCCGGTCAGCGGCGAAGGACGGGATTTCTTCTTGGTAACGGCCTTCGGGTCCGCCGTTCGAGTCGGCACGCCCGTCCACTCAGTTCCCTGACCGGACCCACCACCAGAAGCAGCCCAGAAAAAGAGAGGAAGGAGTTGATCATGACCAAGTTCTCGGGCACCGCCCGCCGTCCGCTGCGAGCCAACCTGACCGCACCCATCAAGACCGGGCAGCAGCGCGCCCGCACGTTCGAGGGTGGCGCCGCGTATGTGCGTGACGCCGAGTCGGAGCTGTTCCTGCTGGCCGCCACCAACATGGTCGGCGAGGACACCTTCTATGAGCGCGCCGCAGACCGCGACGCCCGTTTCGTCGACCTGGTTCACCAGGTCACCGCGTCGAACCCGGCATTCATCGCCGGCGCCGACCCCGACGCCGGCCAGATCGGTCTGGCCCAGTACCTGCGCCAGACCATGCTTATGCGCTCGGCCGCGGTCGTCATGGCCGCCGAGTACGTGGCCGCCGGCGGGGCCGGTGGCCGGTCGGTGGTGGCCCGCGCCCTGCAGCGGGCCGACGAGCCGGCCGAGCTGCTCGGCTACTGGATCGCCACCTATGGCCGCAACCTGCCGATGCCGATCAAGCGCGGTGTCGCCGACGCCGTCCGCCGCCTCTACAACGAGCGGGCCGCGCTGCGCTACGACGGTCTGTCGCGCCAGCTCCGCATGGCCGACGTCATCGAGCTCACTCACCCCGCCCCTGACGACGACCGCCAGTCGGCACTCTTCCGGTACCTGCTCGACCGCCGCCACCACGACGACGCCGTCGCCGTCACCCGGAGGTGCTGCCGATGCTGGCTGCCGCGGCCGCGCTCGAGGCGGTCTCCGTCGACGAGCGCCGGACGGTGCTACGCCGAGCGCGGCCCGGCCGCCCTGGCCGAGGCGGGCTTCTCGTGGGAGCGGCTGTCGGGCTGGCTGCCCGGCGGCATGGACGCCGAGGCCTGGGAGGCCGTCATCCCCTCCATGGGTGTGATGGCCCTGGTCCGCAACCTGCGCAACTTCGACCAGGCCGGCATCTCCGAGGCCGCTATCGAGCGGGTCATCGCCAAGATCACCGACGCCGGCGAGGTGGCCGGGCCCGACTGTTCCCCTACCAGGTGTGGGCGGCGTACAAGCACGCCCCGTCGGACAACTGGAAGCGGGCCCTCGGCCGCACCCTCGAGCACACCGTCGGCAACATCCCGGCCCTGGACGGCACCCTCATCGTGATCGACACCTCCGGCTCCATGCAGGCGCCCGTGTCGGGCCGGTCGAAGCTGCAGCGCGTCGAGGTGGCCGCTGTCATGGCCATGGCCACCGCCAAGCGCGCCCGCGACGTCGAGGTGGTCATCTACGGCCAGGACAACGCACGGGTCAAGGGTCTGGCCGGCGCCTCGGTGCTCGCCGGCGTGGACAAGGTGGTCGGCTCGATCGGTTCGGTCGGCCACGCCACCTTCGGCCACACCGCCATCGCCCGCTGGTACAACCCCGCGGCACCGCCGGGCGGTCATCTTCACCGACGACCAGCAGCATGACTCCGGCCACGTCCGGCTCGACCACGTGCCGCTCATCTACACCTTCAACCTGGCCGGCTACCGCCCCTCCGCGCTACCCGCCGGCGAGCAGGGCCGCTACACCCTCGGCGGCTTCACCGACGCCACCTTCACCGCCATGGCCGTCCTGGAGTCCGGCCGCAACACCGCTTGGCCGTTCTGAGCGGGTCCCGCACACGCGGGACCCGCTCACTCCACCTGGCGGCCGAGCCAATGTCAATGGCCAAGCCGGGGGTCGAACCGAACGCCAGATACCGTAAGCGGCGTAGGGTCGTGCCGTCGTCGCCGGCTACTTCGCCGAACGAGCGTCAGCACAGGTCGGACGCTTGAGAAATCAAGGGTCATAGGGGCGCCCCGAGCGGCACGTTGGGGGATGCTCCGGACCCGTGGCCGGTCCGCATGTTCTGGGACGGTCGGCCCCTTCGGCGGGGCAGCGTACACGGGAATGGTGATTTGCTACCCGTAGGGATTTGCTACGCCAAACTTTCCGTTGTCGAGGTGGGCTGCGAGGATCAGGTGGCCTTGGCTGAGTGCGGTGTCGGCAGGGGCTTGGCCGGCGTGCGCTCCGCTGGTTGCCGTGGCTCCTGGGTCAGCTCCGGCGTCGAGTAGTTCCTGGGCTACCTGTGCCAGGCCTCGCCACGCGGCGCTGTGAAGAGGCGTCATGCCGTCCAGGCGCGGCTGGGTCGGGTCGGCTCCGTGCTCGAGAAGGAGCCGTACCAGGGTCAGTACAACCTCTTCCTTGTCGCTCGGTTGGGGCACTCCTGGAGTGGTGGCAATGGCCGACCCCAGTGGGGTGATCTGCAGGAAGGTGTCGCGGGTATTGGCGCCAACGTCGGCTCCTGCTTCGAGGAGGAACCGTACACATTCGAGCTGCCCCCAGTAACTCGCCCCGTGCAGCACGCTGGACCCGGCTGCGTTGAAGGCGGTCGCTTGGGAAGGGTCAGAGGACAGGATTACCCCGAGCCGTTCAACTTCACCCAGTTCCGCGGCTAGGTAGATGTCTAGGGTTTCGCTGGCCAGTAAGCCCTGGAGCCGGGGATGGGTGTAGCGGGCGGCGTGGAGCGGGGATACGCCGAACAGGTTCCGGGTGGTGGCGAGTTCGGGGCTGTCGGTAAGCATCGCCCGCAACTTCGCTTCGTCATCTTCGAGCACGGCGGCGATGAGGTGATCGACGGGTTGCATGTCGATAGGTTACCTATGCAGATAGTATTAGGTCAATGGATGTCGCTGAGCAGTTGTACCTGGCTGTGCAGCATGGTGCGGCAAAGTTCCGCTCCATCGACGAGGAGCTCGGACTGAGCCCGGCGCGGTTTTCGGTGCTGGCCGCTTTGCGTTATGAAGGACCCCAGCGAGTGGGGGAACTGGCGCGGCGGGAAGGAGTTGCTCAGCCCACCATGACCCAATCCATCCAAGGCTTGGAAGCGGGCGGGCTTGTAGTCCGTCGTGCTACACCCGGGGACGGACGCGGCTGTTTGGTCAATTGACCCCCCAGGGACGAGCACTGGTCCGCCGGGTACGGGCTCGGAAAATCGCCTGGATCGAAGGAGTCCTAGATGATCTCACCGAGGGTCAGCGAATCGTCCTTCACTCAGCCGCCGCCGCGCTCGATGCCCGAGCCCTCACCAATGCCTGACGGCCGTCGATCGACCCACCCCATATCCGGGGCGTGTGATTAGACAGCACCCGCCCCATAACGCCGGGTCCCGGGTGGCCTCGACTCTTCGCCAGGTGGCGCACGAAGGAGACGTACGACCCGAGCGGTCAGTCCGTAGGGATCGTTACGGCCTGCCAAGCGACGTGCTCTTGATCAAGAACTGCGGGAAGGACACCGCCGGCGACCTCAGCGGAGAGCCACACCGTGGCGCCCAGCAGTTGCCCCATGGCAACTGCTTCCAGGTTCAGAAGATTCAGCCGAGGATGACGCTTCGCGATCTGGGCCATGCGAGGAACGGTCGGTCTCGGATCGGGCAGCAGGATCTCGCTCCGGAGTTCGAGAAGGCTCAAGATCGCTTGTTCTTGCTCGCCCTTCTCTAACTCCTGGAACGGCCCCGACAGATGGCCGCCTGCCCCAATCACCGCCGCACGACATGCCCGGTAGTACCAATAGGCGGTGGTGTGCAGGACAACAGACCGGCCTTTGGCGAGGCCGACCAGTAATTCCTCAATCAGCAGCCGGTCGTCGACTATGACCAGCCGAGGAGTCGAGGGCACCTGGAACTATTGATCAGCGAGGTCTGGATCGTCGATCGCCGCGATCCCATTTGCGTATCGTTCCCGCAGCACGCGACGAAGTTCTTGGCGCGCCACGCTTACCCCGCCCGGTACGACCAAGGCGGCGTCGCCGAGATCAATGAAGCCGATCTCTCCACCCGCCTCGATGCCCCAGCGGTGGCGCAGGTCCGCCGGCAAGCTGGTCTGTCCTCGGTGAGACACCCTCGCGTTCGTCGTCGTAGCCATATCGTGCATTGTAGTCGATGCGTACTTACAAGGCGATGCATCCCATACCGCTCGTCCAAGCCATCCCCAAAGCCCGGGCCTCGATCGTCTCCGAACGCCGGGCTGGCCGCACGGTCAGGCCACGCTCGATGTGTTCACCGCTCGCCTATTTGGTCAAGGTCAAATAGCTCCGACCATGTCGTGGCTTGGAGAAGGTGCTGAATGACTTGCGCCCGGGTGCCCGGCCAGGACGACTCGCCGTAACACGTGTAGTTCTCGACATCTCCGCCATCCACGACGTGCTTGCTGTTTTCGTGAAAGGCACAAGCGTAAACTTGTCGGTTTGAGCACGGTATTCCGCCTCGCCTCGAACCCACGTTCGGGGATTCGACTCCGATGGCTAAAGGACGTGAACGACGACGCCGCTCCACCGATTCCAACATTCATACCAACAGGACCCGTTTCGCATCGTCCCACGGCGACATGCTCAGTACGGTTTTGTTGCCCAACCTCGCGGGTGACCTGCGATCTAACGATCCAGTCGGGACAGTCTGAAACACGAGGAGAGGTGAGATCTCGGTCTCGTAATGCGTAGGTCAGCGGTTCGATTCCGCTCTCGGGCTCTCGGGAAGTCCTGGCGGGGACACATATCTGCGGTCGGGGATTGGGGCTGAAGGGGCGGCGTGCGCGATTCGTGCGCGAACCTGCGCGAGGGGTTATTGAGCGCGGGTCCGAGAGGGTGCGGGGCGGTCGTCTGCCATGAGCATGGACGGCACCTGGCCCGGGATGGCCCGATCTACGGTGCGTGATCCCGGGTGACGGTCGGAGGCCGGGGGGGACTGACTATGGTGGGATTGTGGCGGTTTGAGCACCTAACGTGGTGGTTGGCGGAGGAGCGGGAATGGGTCGGAGCACGGTCTGGAGCGGCAGGTCTGGGTGGCGGGGCGTGGTGACCTTCGAACCGAGCTGGGGCCGCTTCGACCTGACGAGCTCGGCGTACCGAAATCGGGGCTGCTGGGCAGCTGTGGAATCGGACAGGCGCGGTCCCGGGTGGACAGCCGGCCTGGCTGGGGGAGGGAGTTGGTGATGTCTGCTCGCTGTCGGACGGTCGATGCCCGCTGCGGGGCGGGGGGCGGAGGTGGCCGGAGGTGGTGGTCTGGTCGTTGGGTGGCCGCGATGGCGGCTGCCGCGGCGATGGTGGCGACCGTCGGGCTGGTGTCGGTGGGAGCGGCGTCAGCGGCGACGCCGGTCAACACGCCGCAGGAGTTGGCGACCGCGTTCGCCGACGCATCGGGCACGGGCTATACGGTCACGCTGGGCGCAGACATCACGGTCACCGAATTCGACACGTCGATCGTGGTTCCAGGCGGCAAATCCGTGACCCTCGACCTGGCCGGATTCACGCTGAAAGTCACCAACCAGAGCAACGCCGGGATCGGGGTGCCGTCTGGAACCAGCCTGACCATCGAGGACTCGGTCGGCGGCGGGACGGTGACCGCGACCGGTGGCCCAATCGCGGCGGGGATCGGCGGCGTCGGCGGTTCTGCTGGGAACGTCACCATCGACGGCGGGGCGGTGACCGCGACCGGTGGTGCGAGCGGGGCGGGGATCGGCGGCGGCGTAACCTCTTGGGGGAGCGTCACCATTAACGGCGGGGCGGTGACCGCGACTGGGGGCTTTGACGGGGCGGGGATCGGCGGGGGCGCCCGCGGTTCTGGGGGGAGTGTCACCATTAACGGCGGGGCGGTGACCGCAGCCGGTGGTGCGAGCGGGGCGGGGATCGGCGGGCGCAACCCCGCCGGGAACGTCACCATCAACGGCGGGACGGTGACCGCGACGGGCGGTATTAACGGTGGAGCGGGGATCGGTGGCAACGTCGGCTCGTCCGGTGGGAGCATCACCATCACCGACGGGATGGTGACCGCTACCGGTGGCGCCAGCACTTCCCAGGGCCGGAATGGTGGTGCGGGGATCGGCGGCGGCGGTGGCGGTGGGTCTGGGGGGACGATCAAGATCAGCGGCGGGACTGTGCGCGCAACTGGTGCCATCTCTGCCGCGGGGATCGGCGGCGGCAACTTGAATGGGTCCGTCGGGACCGTCACCATCAACGGCGGGACGGTGACCGCGACCGGTGGTGCGAGCGGGGCGGGAATCGGCGGCGGTAACGCTGGGTCTGGGGGGAGCGTCACCATCAACCACGGAACCGTCACCGCGACCGGTGGCGGTGCCGGGGCGGGGATCGGCGGTGGCGGCGCGGGTGGCTCCGTTGCGAGCGTCACCATCGGCGGCGGGATGGTGACCGCGACCGGTGGCGGTGCCGGGGCGGGGATCGGTGGCGGCGACGGCGGTCCCGGCGCCGATGTCGCCATCGACGCCAACGCCCAAGTGACCGCGTCGGCCACGAGCCCGACGAGCGCCGTGGGTAACGGTGCCGGCGGCGCTGCGTTCGGGTCGTTGTCCAATGCCGGGTCGTTGACGATCCCGTCTGGTTCCACGTTGACTATCCCGGCCGGGATCACGGTGACCAACACCGGGGCGATCGTGAACGTCGGAGCGACGGTGACACCGCCGGACAGCGTGACGGTGAACGACTACCTGCTGACCTTCGATGCTAACGGCGGGGTGGGGGCGCCCGGCGATCTGCGGGTCTACGCGACCACACTGGCCGACGCCGACCTCGGGGTGCCGGCGGCGACGCCAACCCGGTCGGGGTTCGACTTCACTGGCTGGTTTCCCACCGCGGCAGGGACCGGGACGGCGTTGACCGTCTCGACGGTTCTGGGCACGGGGAATGGTCCAACCAGTGTCACCTTCTTTGCGGGCTGGACACCGGCGATGACGCCGCCCGGCTTCACCAGTCCGGTCGGCGCCACGTTCACGGTCGGGCAGGCCGGCTCGTTATCGGTGACCGCGTCGGGGAACCCGGCGCCGACGATCATGCTGACGTCGGGAACCCTTCCCCAAGGTGTGAGCTTCGCTGGCGGTGTCCTGTCGGGCACGCCGGCGGCGGGAACCGGGGGAACCTACGACCTGGGCTTCACCGCGTCCAACGGTGTCAGCCCCGACGCGACCCAGGCATTCACGCTCACGGTGAACCAAGCACCGCTGTTTACCAGCCGCAATAGCCTCACCTTGACGGTCGGACAGGCCGGGTCACTCGACGTCACGGCCAGCGGCTTTCCGGCCGCGACGATCATCGAGGCGGGGAAGCTTCCCGGCGGCGTGACCTTCTCCGACGGTGTCCTCTCGGGCACGCCGGCGGCAGGAACCGGGGGCTCCTACGACCTCGCCTTCACCGCGTCCAACGGTGTCAGCCCTGACGCGACGCAGGCCTTCACGCTCACGGTGAACCAAGCACCGGCGGTCACCAGCCCGGACACGGTGACCTTCACCGTCGGCCACCACGGGTCGTTCACGCCGGTCGCCACCGGCTTCCCTGCGCCGACCATCACCGAGACTGGCACACTGCCCGACGGGGTCACGTCGGCGGCCGGGGCCTTGTCGGGCACGCCGGCGGCGGGAACGGGCGGTGTCTACCCGCTGGCGTTGACCGCCTCCAACGGCATCTCCCCGAGTGCCGCCCAGACACTCACCCTGATCGTGGAGGCCGCGCCGGCGATCACCAGTCCCGACACCGCCACCTTCATCGAAGGCCAGTGGGGAACGTTCACGGTGACGACAGCCGGCTACCCGGCCGCTATCACCGAAACCGGGCCGTTCCCGGCGGGCGTGACCTTGACCGACAACCACAACGGGACCGCCACGCTGTCGGGGACGGCCGCCACGACCGGGCGCTTCCCGGTCGCCATCACCGACACCAACCCTGTGGGCACGGCGACCCAGGCCTTCACCCTGGTCGTTACCGCGACGGTAACCGCTCCGGTCGGTGGGAGCCGCCTGGCGGACACCCCAGACGGGACCGGGTACTGGGTGCTCAACATCAACGGGACGGTCTCGGCGTTCGGGACGGCCACCAACTACCGGTCAACCGTCTCCGCCGGGTTGCACCTCAATGTGCCGCCCGTGGCCATTGCCGCTACCCCGACCGGTCACGGGTATTGGATCGTGGCCGCCGACGGGGGCGCTTTCGCCTTCGGTGACGCCGTCTTCCACGGTTCCGCGGCGGGCATTCGTCTCAGCCAACCCATCGTAGGTGTGGCCGCCACCTCCGACGGCGGCGGGTATTGGCTGACCGCGGCGGATGGTGGGGTGTTCGCCTTTGGTGACGCCGTCTTCCACGGCTCCACTGCCAATCTCCACCTCAGCCAACCCGTCGTGGCCGTCACCCGCACTTCCGATGGCCGCGGGTATTGGCTGACCGCGGCGGATGGTGGGGTGTTCGCCTTTGGTGACGCCGTCTTTCACGGCTCCACTGCCAATCTCCACCTCAGCCAACCCGTCGTGGCCATCACCCGCACCCCCGATGGCCGCGGGTATTGGCTGACCGCCACCGACGGCGGCGTATTCGCATTCGGCGACGCCCGATTCCTCGGTTCCGAGGGGGCTGCCATCATCACCGAACCCGTCATCGGTCTTGTCTCGACCCCCGCCGGGAACCGCTACCGGCTTATCAACACCACCGGCGCCCCCACCTCATTTGGTACCAACTAGGTGAGGTCTTGCTGGCGGGTGGTCATTCGGTGAGAGTGGGGAGCAAGTTCCGGTGCCGCCAGGTCCAAGTCGCGGTCGTCGGCGACACCGTGGAGATCTCGGTCGGCAACGAGCTCATCCGCTCCCACGCCGTGCGCCATGCCGCACCCGAGAGCACGGTGCCCTGGCTAACCCCGGGGGGCGGACGCATCGGATCAACGCCGCGTGACGGATTCGATCGGTCAGGCGCCTACCGGGTCGAAATGTCAGGCGCGTACCGGGTCTTGACACGCGAGGGGTTACGCCGGCGGGCGGCGCCGGTTGAGGACCTGGGTGGCTCGTTCGACCAGGCGCCGGGCCAACTCGACGGCCGCTGGTCCCGCTCGGCCGTTGAAGACGAAGATCGCTTGAACGACCCGGATTACCGCGCCCGGTGTCGATGACTCGGGTGACGTAACCGCTACTCCGGGGAGTAGCGGTTACGTCGCAGCTCGTCAACGCAGTCCTTAGAGTGGCCGGCGATTGAGCTTTCCTGTCTGTCCGAGCGATGAGGCTGCGGCCGGGTCAGTAGATCACGACGGCGTAGCCGTCTTGGCCGCCGGAGCCGGCATTGGGGTCGATGCTTCCGGGGTCTGTGGTACCGGATGCTCCTTGGCTTGCCGACGGGAAGTTTTCGCCGGCGGTCCAGCTACCTGTGGCGCCCGCGCCGCCGTCTCGTTCGAACCCGTTCGGGCCGGCGTCGCCAGTGCCGCCGGTTCCACCGGCGCCACCGCTGTTATTGCTAAGTATTCCGCCCCCGCCTCCCGCCCCGGCGTCGGCTTGGATGAGCCATGTCGTGCCTTGCATGATTCCGGTGCTGGTGCCCGCGGAGCCGCTGGTCCCATCGTTCGAATAGGTGCCGCCGCCCGAGCGTGCACCGTCGGTGCCGCCGGCGCCGGCGGCACCGACGACGACGTCGTAGGTCTGTCCGGGTGTGACGGCCACGAAGTTGCGGACGTAGCCCCCGGCGCCTCCGCCGCCACCGCCAGCGCCGGCGAACAGCGTGCCGCCTGAAAAGCAACCGCAGGGAAATCCGGCATATCCGCTGCCGCCGGCACCCCCGCCGGCGCCCCAGGCCTCGACGAAGATGCTGGTTACTCCGGCGGGGATGGTGATCGGGTGGGCGCCGGTGGTGGAGAACACGAGTTGTTGGCTGAACCCCGATCCGCCACCGCCCGCCGGGCCTTGCGGGCCGGTGGCTCCTTGCGGGCCGGTGGCTCCTTGCGGACCAGGCGGTCCTTGCTGGCCGGCTGCCCCCGGCTGGCCGGCTGCGCCGTTGCACGCATAGACCGTGGCGTTCGTAGCGGTGAGGGCAGCGCCGCCGTTGGCGCAGTTGGCGTCGCCGGCGGCCAGAGCTTGGGCGGTGACGTTGGCGCCGGCCGGCCCGGCTGGCCCGGCTGGGCCGGTGCCTCCTGGCGGTCCGACCGGTCCTTGGGTGCCGGTGGCGCCGGTGGCGCCTGGCGGTCCAGCCGGACCTTGGGTGCCCGGGGTGCCCGGGGCGCCTGGCGGCCCGGCGGGACCGGCGGGACCGGCAGAGCCGGCCGGGCCTGTCTGGTTCCAGGTGATCGGCTTCTCGAGGAGCAGGGGGATCTTGGTGGTGGTGTTGCAGGTGGTGTTGTAGGGCGCCGGCAGGTTCGAGGGCAGGAGACGGATGACGCCGGTAGCGACGTTCTCGCAGCCGTTGTAGGTGGCAGTGCCGGTGTCGGCCGAGGCCAACCCGTTCACCCCGAATGCGACCCCAGTGAGGACGAGGCCAGCGGTGACCAGTCGCGGGAGTGATCTCATGGCATGGTTCCAGGTTCAGCCGTGGCGGTCATTGACTGCCTTGTCGGGCGTCCCGCCAGCATGGCCACGCCCACGGCCAGCACCCACAGGAGGAGGGCCACGAACGGGAAGAACTCGAAGCTGGCGACCAGGAGCACGGCGACGACGTAGCCGGCGTTGACCAGCCAGCGGGGTACCACGGAGGTGTTCCGGAGGGTACGGGCCAGGGCGGCGACGAAGACCGCGGCGGCGAAACCACCGGCGACGAGAGCGAGGCCGACGGACAGGTTGTCCAGCGTCCGGGCCACGTCGGCCGAGGGAACAGGGAAGTGGCTCGGGGCGAAGGTGACTGAGGCCGAGATAGCGCCGCGGATCACGGCCGAGACCGCGAACACGCCGGTCATCACGGTGCCGGCCACACCAGCGATGATCGCTGCAGTCCTGCTCCCGCCCGCTGGTACGGCTCGGCGGAGAAGGACAACGAAGAACACGGCGAGGAGCAGCGAAGCCGCCACCGTTGAGAACATGCCGATGATCTGGGAGGCCCGGTGGCCCGAGTCGTGGAACCAGGACACCCAGGCCTGATTGGAGGCGTCGTATTTCGGAGTATTGCCGGCACCGAACCCGACGAAGAACAGCACCGCGAAGGCGATCCCGGCCGCACCCGCCCATTTGCTCATCGTCGCGCTCGGCGGCTGGTCGATCGTCACGGCCCGAGGTGCCGGTCCTTGCACCGCGAGGCGGTGTTCCGCATCCTTTGTCCAACTACCTATCGACATGTCAACCCTCCTGGTATCACCGGTAGGACGGCGATCGTCCCCCACCGAAGTGTGGGTGAGGCGAGCGGGCGGGCCTAGGGGGACTATTACCCCTATTGCCGTCTCGCGGGTGTGGGTACTTCTCTCAGGTTCGGCTCAAGGCGGCCGGCTAGCGTTGTGCCGATGGGCGTGGACGCGGGCCCGGGAGAGGGGGACAGTCGTCGCAGCCTGCCGGTCGGACTGACGAGTTTTGTCGGCCGGATCGACGAGTTGGCCAAGCTCGAGTCGCTGCTGGCCCGGCACCGTATGGTCACCGTTATCGGCCCGGGCGGATCCGGCAAGACTCGTCTGGCCCTGGAGGTAGCTCGGCGTCTGGTCGGCCGTTTCGATGCGGGCGCCGCGTGGGTCGAATTGGCGCCGCTCGAAGAACCCGGCCTGGTGGCCTCCGCGGCGGCCAGGGCGCTCGGGGTGGCGGAGCATCGCAGCTTGTCGATGTTGGAAGCGGTCGTGGCCACGGTGGGGCGACGGCACGTGCTGTTGGTGGTGGACAACTGCGAGCATCTCATCGACGCGGCCGCGCAACTGTGCGAGCAGTTGTTGACCGCCGGTGACGACTTGCGAGTGCTGGCCACCAGCCGCGAGGCCCTCGGCGTCGATGGTGAGGTCCGCTTCGCGCTGGGTCCCCTGCCGGTGCCCACCTCCCGGGAGGACCGCTCGCGGATCGAGGACAGCGATGCGGTCACCCTTTTCATCGAACGAGCGGGCCGGGCCGACGCCGACTTTGCCCTCACCCCCGATTCGCAGGGCGCGGTGGCCACGATCGTCGAACGCCTCGACGGCCTCCCCTTGGCCATCGAGCTGGCCGCCGCGCAGCTCGACGCCTTGAGCCTTGACGAGCTGGTCACTGGTTTGGAGGACCGCTTCGCCATCCTGGTTGGTCAAACCCGGGGAGCGACCGGGAGGCTGGCGTCTTTGGGGGCCAGTGTCGAATGGAGCTACCGGTTGCTCGGCGACTCCGAGCGACGGACCTTCCGCCATTTGTCGGTGTTCCCGGCCCCCTTCACTGTGGCCGCGGCAGGGGCGGCAGCCGGCCCGGACGCCGCACGCGTGGTGTTGAGACTGGTTCGACGTTCCATGCTGGGGGTGCCCCGACCCGGCCCGGATGGTCAGGCCCGATACACCATGCTCGAGACCCTGCGCGCCTTTGGTCAGGAGCGTCTGGAAGAGGCAGGCGACGCGGAGCAGGTGCGATCGACAGTGGCGGTCTGGACGGTCTCGCAGGCCGAGGACGTGGCCGCCGGATTTCGGTCGGGCTCAACCGAGGCCGCCGCGGCCCGACGGTTCGACGCCGAGGCCGACAACCTGCGCGACGTGCTCGAGTGGGCGTTGCTCCACGACGTCGAACTGGCGTTGCGACTAGGAGTCGCTCTCAGCCCCTGGTGGCTGTTGCGAGGCCGCTGGCGAGAGGGCCGATCGCTGCTCCAGCGGGGAGTGGCGGTAGCCGTCGACAGTCCCCCGGGACTGGTGGCGACCACCGAGAACTGGATTGCTCGCTTCTCACGGCGCATACCGGATTACCCCAGCGCGGCCAAGCCCTTACACCACGCGGTCGAGTTGATGAACCCGTTGGGGCCGTCGCCGGTGTTGGTGGACAGTCTGTGGCAGCTGTCGTCGATCCCGCAGATCGCCGGGCGCTTGGACGAAGCAGCGGGCATAGCCCGCCAGGCGCTCGACATGGCCCGCTCGATCGGCTACCCGACCGGCGAGGCCTACGCCTGTGTGGCTCTGACGGTGATCGCCGTCGACGGCGGCGACCCCGAAGGAGGGTTGGCGTGGGCGAACGCGGCAAACGAAATCGACAGCGCCGCATTGACCGGCGACGCCCAGCGCTGGGTCGCGGTCCTCTTGGCGCTCGCCTTGGAAGCCAACGGCGACATGGCCCGGGCCAGAGCGGTCCGCACCCGGGCCCTCGAAGCCTGCCGCCAAGTTGGCGATCACAACCTCATGAACTCCCACCTGCGCAACCTGGCGATCATGGACATCAAGTCCCGCCACTTCGATGACGCCAGCAGCCACTTGATCGAAGCCATCGATGACGGCGCCGCCCGCGGCGACGGCTGGGCCCTGCTCGAATCCTTCGAGGCGGCCGCCGTATGGGCCGTATCCCACCACGCCGACACCGCCGCCGTGCTCATGGGCGCGACCCGCGCCCTCGCCGCCCGTATCGGCTACACCTACGAAGGCGGCTTCCACGAGCCCGACTTTGTTGTCGAGCCAACGCGCCAGATGCGTCTGACTCTCGGCCCTGAACACGTCCGAGTCGCCGAACAGCGCGGCGCGGACATGCCCCTCGAAGAGGCCGTCGAGTTCGCCCGGGCCGCGCTCGCCCGTCCTGAAGACGTCGCCGCGGTCGGTGACAGCCGAACCCCCGCCGGCGCCAAGCTGAGCAAACGGGAACGAGAGCTCCTCGCCCTCGTGGCTGAGGGGCTTACCGACAACCAGATCGCGGAGAAACTCTTCATCAGTGTGCGAACCGTCCGGTCCCATTTGGACCGAATTCGCGACAAGACCGGCTATCGGCGCCGGGCCGAGCTCACCCGTTTGGCGATTGCGACTCAACCCATGTAGTCGGCGCAACGCCGCATGGGCCATTCTGAGCGCTCGCATCCTTGGACGACTTCGACCAACTCGGCCACGGTACGGTCTCTGCTTGACATATGCCGATATCGGACTATGATGGCGCCATGGCACGAGCAGCGACGACGTCGGACGTCTTCAACGCCATCGCCGAGCTGCAGCGCCGGCAGATCCTGGTGCTGCTGCGGGCCGGTGAGGGGCCGGTGACCGAGTTGGCCCAGGAGCTGGGGATGACCCAGCCGGGGGCGTCCAAACACCTGCGGGTGCTCCGGGAGGTCGGGCTGGTGCGGGTCCGCAAGGCAGGTAAGCAGCGCCTGTACGGCCTTGACGCCCGCGGCCTGCGACCGGTTCACGAGTGGACCGGCGGGTTCGAGCGGTTCTGGAACGAGAGCTTCGACCGGCTGGACGAGTACGTGCAGGACCTCAAGCAGGCCAGGCAGGAGGAGTAGCTGATGAGCGGGACAGGACGGGGAGCGCCGGCGCAGGCCGCGGCGGCCGACCGCGAGATCGTGATTTCCCGGGTCATCAGTGCCCCACGGGAGCTGGTGTTCGAGGCGTTCACCGAGGTGCGGCACCTGTCGAGGTGGTGGGGACCGGAGGGGTTCACCACCACCACGCGGGCGTTCGAGTTCCGCGTCGGCGGAGAGTGGGATTTCGTGATGCACGGACCGGACGGGACGGACTACCAGGAGTGGATCTCCTGGACCGAGATCGCCCCGCCGGAGCGGATTGCGCTGCTGCACGGTGAGTCCCGCGGCGACCCGAACGCCTTCGAGTCGGTCTTGACGTTCGCGCCCGACGGCGCCGCGACCCGGATCGAGATGCGCACGGTGTTCCCCACCAAGGAGCGGCGGGACGAGGCGGTCGAGCAGTACCACGTGATCGAGGGCGGCCAGCAGACCCTGAGCAAGCTGGCCGACTACGTCACCGAGATCGTTCGGAAGGGAGATGAGGGCTAATGGCCGGGAAGGTGTTCTTCAGCGTGTCGATGTCGTTGGATGGGTTCATCACGCCGGGGTCCCTCGGGGAATTGATGGGGCAGCAGTGGATGGAACTGCAGGAGTGGCTTTTCGCGCAGCGGTTCTTCCGGGAGAACCTGAAGCTCGGCGAGGGCGGCGAGGAAGGGCGCGACAACGACATCGCCGCGAGACGTTCGAGCGCACCGGCGCGAGCGTGATGGGCAAGCGCATGTTCGAGGCCGGCGAGCCGGCCTGGCCGGAGGATGCGCCGTTCCACACACCGGTCTTCGTCGTGACCCACGAGAAGCGTGACCCCTGGGAGCGGCTGGGCGGGACCACCTTCCACTTCGTCAACGACGGCATCGAGGCCGCGCTCGACCAGGCCCGCCACGCCGCCGGCGACCGGGACGTCCGCATCGCGGGCGGCGGCGCCACGATCCTGGAGTACGTGAACGCCGGGCTGATCGACGAGTTCACGATCGCGCTCTCACCCGTGCTGTTCGGCTCCGGAATCCGCCTGTTCGAGGGCGTCGACGCCGGCCGCGTGGCCCTCAAGCCGGTCCCGCGGAGCCGACGCCGCGGGTGACCCACCTGACCTACGCAGTCCGGGAGCGGTAACTGTCCCGAACCGCGCGCTCCTCCGGAGGGACCGGTCAGCCGAGCCCGTCCAGGACCGTCCGGGCTTCGGCGTCGAGCTGAAGATCGGCGACGGCCAGGTTTTCCCTCAGGTGCTCGGGCGAAGAAGTGCCGGGTATGAGAACGACGGCGGGAGCCTGGGCCAGCAGCCAGGCCAGAGCCACCTGGGCCGGGGTCGCCTGGAGACGCTGGGCGGTTGCCACCACCTCCTGGTGGCCGAGCACCCGGTTGACCGGGGCGAACGCCGAACCGAGGGGGAAGAAGGGCACGTACGGCACCCCGGCGGCCCGGCAGGCATCAAAGACTGGTTGATCGCTGCGATTGGTCACGCTGTAGGCGTTCTGGACGCACGCAACTTCGGTGCGCTCCCGCGCGGCCAAATACTGGGCAAGTGTGATGTTGCTGAGGCCGACGCCCCCGATGAGGCCCTCGTCGTGGAGAGCGATCATGGCGTCGAGCTGCTCGTCGAAGCTGATCGTCGTCTCGGGATGCCGGCGCAGGTTGACCACCGGCAGCTGCTCGACGTCTAAAGCGCGCAGGTTGGCTTCCACGCCCGCTCGTAGTTGTTCGGGCCGCTGAGCCTCCAACCACTGTCCCTGCCCGTCTCGCGCTGCACCGACCTTGGATACCAGGACCAGTTGCTCCGGGTAGGGATAGAGGGCGGAGCGGATGAGTTCGTTGGCCACATCGGGACCGTAGAACTGGGCGGTGTCGATATGATCGACACCCGAGTCGACCGCCAGCCGCAAGACGCTCAGGGCCCGATCCCGATCAAGGGGAGGGCCGAACACGCCTGGCCCCGGTAGCTGCATAGCGCCGAAGCCGAGCCGGTGCACCGGCCGGCCGGCCAGGGAGACCATGTCGTCGGTCATCGGCCCTGTATATCGCATGCGGCCGACCCACCGGCCGACCTCAACAGCTGGCAGTTTCCGGTTAGCTGCAATGTTGACGGACTACTGCGCTGGCACGCTGATGACAGTGCGCGCCGTGATCGTTGATGACAATGCCGGATTCCTCGCTGCGGCCCGGGGCTTGTTGGAACGCGAAGGGATCACGGTTGCGGGTGTCGCGTCGACGGGCCCAGTGGCGCTCCGTCTGGTCGAGGACCACGACCCCGATGTCGTGCTCGTCGACGTCGACCTGGGAGACGAGAGCGGCTTCGACATCGCCGAGCGTCTCAGCCCGGCCGGGGGTCGGCGGTGGCCGGTGATCCTGATCTCGGCTGACGTAGAGGCGGACCTGGGGGATCTCATCGATGCCAGCGCGGCGATCGGATTCGTGTCGAAATCGCGGCTCTCGGCCAACGCCATCGTCGAGCTGCTTGACCGGGACGACCGAGCCGGCGGATCACGGTCGGGCTAGCGGGCCTCGAGGAACCGGAGCACGGCCAACACCCTTCGATGGTCGGTGCCGCTCTCCGGCAGATCGAGCTTGGTCAGGATGCTGCGGACGTGCTTCTCGACCGTGCCCTCGGAGACAAAGATGCGCTGCGCGATGCCGGCGTTGGACGCGCCCTCGGCCATCAGGGCCAGCACCTCGCGCTCGCGAGGCGACAGGAAATCGAGCGGATCCCGCCGCCGGCGGGCCCTGACGAGCTCCTGCACCAGTACCGGGTCGACGACCGAGGCGCCCGCAGTGATCCGCCGGACCGACTCAATGAACTCTGCCACATTGGTCACTCGGCTCTTCAACAGATAGCCGACGCTTTCCCCGCCAGCGAGGAGCTCCATCGCCACTTCGACTTCCACGTGGGCGGACAGCACGATGATCGCGGTATCCGGCAGTTCCTCCCGGATCACCCTCGCGGCGTCCAGACCCTCGGTCGCGTGCGCCGGCGGCATCCGGATGTCGATGATCGCCAGATCCGGCCTGGTTGAACGAACCAGCGAGACCAACTCCACTCCATCCCCGGCTTGGCCCACCACCTCGAATCCCGAACGCTCGAGCAGGACGGCCAGGCCTTCACGCAGCAGGACATCGTCGTCGGCGAGGACGAGCCGGGGGACGCGAGGATCATCCGGGCTCTGATCGACCGTCTCTGAGGCTCGTGGCACCCCACGATTATCGACCATTGGGGGCGACCGTTGCACGGGGCGGGATCGTGGACCTCGGTGGACAACCCGGTGCTGCCCAGTCAAGCCGATCGGGCCACGGCCTCCAGCGTGCCACCTGCCTTGCGGCTCTCGGTGCGGGCCTGGATGCGACACCGGTGTAGGGCGAGCAGGCCGAGGGCGGCGATGGCAATTTGGATTCCGTCATCGATGATGTTCTTCAAGGCGACCTGTCCGTGGGTCAGATGGCCGGTGGGTACCTGCGCGCTGAGGAAGTCGAACTGCCATCCTCTGCCGGCGGCGAGGATGGCGAGGCCGCGTGCCAAGGCGGGTGACAGATCCCATAATGCGTGCAAGCCGGACACCACGACATAGGCGGCGAGGAGCGCGCCGGTCACCCGGAATCGGCCGTTGGCTCGCTCTCGGAAAAACACGGCCCCCACGATTGCCGTCCACAAGCCGTGCGACACCGGGGCGATCAGGCCACGTACCGCTTCGACGCTGACCAGTGCCCCCAGCGAAGTCCCGGTCGAGGAGTACAGGGCGTTGAGGGCGTAACCGGAGCTCTCAAAGGCAGCGAAGCCGAAGCCGACCGAGGCACCGAGAATCATGCCGTTGACCATCGAGTAGGCAGGCAGGCGGCGAGTCAGCCACCACAGCACCACCAGTTTGACGGCTTCTTCGATGAGCCCCACCCCGACGTAGAACGCCTGGCCGCTCAAGCGCAGGAGCCAGGTCTCCAACAACGCCGCGGAAAGTATCCCCATCACGCCGCCGTACACGAAGGTGCGAAGAATGAGTGGCAAAGGAAGCTCAGCCGCGTGGTCGCGTTTCACCGCCACCTCGATCCTTCGCATGAGCCACGTCAGGGGCACGACAAAACTGCCCAGCAACACCACCGTCGGCAGAAGGATGCTGTCATTCGTCAAGATGGTGACCCCGACAGCCACCCCCCACAGTGCCAGTCCACCGACTCCGAACCGCAGCCACCCTCGTTGCCGATAGGCCCGGAATAGACCCTTCGAACCATCGTCTCGGGTGCGCCGCACCGTCGATGGGAACCACTCAGCGACACTGGTCGTGGTTGCGCGCTGCGGCGACGGCGAAGCGTCGATCATAGTCCCCACTCCTCCTGGATGAAGGCGACGGAAATGCGCGCGGGGTCAGCGATCGGTCACGGGTACGGCTTGGAGCGCGCTGGCCAGCTCGAAGTCAGCGGCGATCGACGGGCGGTCGTCGAGGTACCGTGCCCACGCTCGGAGGTCCCGCTCGGTCGGCGCGGTGCAGCTCTGGCGGGTACTCAAGGCCTTGAGCGCAGGCGATAATGGAGATGGCCTTGCTGGCTAGGTCGAGGAAGTCCGCCGTCCAGCGAAGGCGGTCGGGAACCGTGCAAGCCGGGATCTCGGTCCGGAGAATCTGGTTGATATCCATATCCACACCAGAGCACCGACCGGGCCCTCAGCCAATACCGCTAGCTGCAAAAGGTGGTTCCCGTTGGCCTGCACCGCCGGTCCCGACCGCAGTCGGCGTCCGCTAGCTCTTTGCTGTCCATCGGCGTTCGTTCCGGCTAGCCCCCATGGGTCAACACCGGCTTGCCTCAACTGGAATCTGCTGCTGCCCTCGATGTCATCGCTCGGGGAGTAGGTGACCATTACGGGCATCGACCAAGGGACGCGCTGGAGGGATGGCATGACCGCGACGAGGAGCGAGCTTCGGGCCCTCGAGGGGAAGCAGGTGTCCGTGATGTTGATCGATGGAACCCGCCTGGACGCGTGCAGTCTGGTGTCAGCCGGACGGGCGTCGGTGCGGACGCTGTGGGTGTTGGCCGACGGGGGAGACACCTTCATACCGATCGATGAAGTGGGCGATATTCGCGGCATGGCCCCGGCCGTCGGGCTGTAAATCAACCCCACCAATCCCGGTCTGTTAACCGGCACGTCAAAACAGGAGGACGAGATGACCACCAGCGGCGTATCCGAAATGTCCGCACCGAGCGAGTATCCCGAAAGCCGTCGCCTTGGGGTCGGCGTCCTGGGCACGGGGACCATGGGCTCGGCGATGGCGAGGAACCTGATCCGTGCCGGACTGCGGACCACGGTCTGGGACCGAAACTCCTCGACTGTTGCCGCCATGGCAGCCAGCGGCGCGGTGCCGGCCAGATCGGCGGCGGAGGCGGCGAGGGTATCGGACGTCGTTATCACCATGCTCCCCACCAGTGGCGCAGTGTTCGAGGTGGCCGAGGCAGGCGGGCTGTTGGATGCACTCGCGCCCGGCGCCGTTTGGGTGCAGATGGGAACGATAGGAGTCGACCAGACCGAACAGCTGGCGTCTGCTGTCCGGTCTCGCCGGCCCGACGTGTTCTTCGTCGATGCGCCGGTGTCGGGATCGAAGGCGCCAGCGGAAGCCGGGGAGCTGTTGGTCCTCGCCTCCGGACCGTCGGAGGTCGCCGACCTGCTGTCGCCGGTATTCGCCGCGGTTGGTCACCGGACGATATGGCTTTCTCGGGCGGGGCAGGGTAGCCGCTTGAAGCTGGTGCTCAATACCTGGTTGGCGTTTCTCATCGAAGGCATCGCAGAATCGGCTGCACTGGCCGAAGAGATGGACGTCTCGCTGGATGAATTGGCCGGGGCGCTCGAGGGTGGCCCCCTCGCGGCAGGTGTCGCGATGGCCAAACTCCACAAGATCCAAACGGGAGACTTTCAACCCGAGTTCCAGCTCAACTGGGCGCTGAAGGATGTCAAGCTCGCTCTCGGGGGCACCCGAAACGAGGACCTTCCGGTGACGGCGGCCATCGACCGGAAGTGGCAGGACGCCGTTGACCGCGGTTTCGGCGAGCTTGACCTGAGCGCCGTGTGGCTGGCGATGGGCCGGTCGGTCGCAGGCCGGCAGCCGCATTCGGGCAGGAACGCTTGACCATGCCACAGGCCGCGCCGCGCCCCCGCAATGCGGCTGAGGGGCTCAGCGCGGCCGCTCTGGCGCTGGTCCTGGTGGCGTCGTTCATGGTCGTCTTGGACTTCAGCATCGTCAACGTGGCCCTCCCGTCGATCAGAACCCAACTCGGGTTCTCGGCGACATCGTTGCAGTGGGTGGTGACGGCCTACTCGATTACCTTCGGGGGGCTGCTCATCCTGGGTGGGAGCGCGGCAGATCTCTTCGGTCGGCGCCGGATGTTCGTGAGTGGACTGCTCGTATTCAGCCTCTCGTCCCTCGCCGGCGGGTTGGCTCAAGACCCGGCGTTGCTGGTTACCGCCCGGGCTGCGCAGGGCGTGGGGGCGGCGATCGTGGCCCCGGCGGCGCTTGCTCTGATCACTTCGAGCTTTCATGAGGGCCCCCTACGGAACCGCGCCATCGGCCTGTATGGGGCGACCGCCTCAGTGGGCTTCGTGGCCGGGTTGGTCGTTGGCGGGCTTCTGGTCCAGCTGTTCAGTTGGCGGGCGGTGTTCTTCGTCAACGTCCCGGTCGGCCTCGCCGCGGTTGCCTTGAGTCGCCGGTATCTGCCCAGATCGGATGCCAAAGTCGGTGGCGGCCGGCTCGATGTGGAGGGCAGCCTGCTGATCACGGCGAGTATCGCGTCGCTTGTCTATGCGGTGTCCGAGGGGCCCGTGATCGGCTTCGGCTCGGCCGACGTCATCGGGGCGTTTCTACTGTTCGCAGTGACTCTGGTGGGGTTCGTGGCGCAGGAAGATCGCAATCCGCACCCCCTCGTCCGTCTAGGGATCTTGAAGCTCCGCACCTTGCGCTCGGCGGACACGATTACGTTGCTGCTGGGAATCTGGACCGGTGGTGAGTTGATCGTCATGGCGCTGTATTTCCAGGACGGACTGCACTACTCAGCGCTAGTCACCGGTTTGGCCTTGGCGCCACAGGGCATTGTCGGGCTCGTGGCTGGGCTTCGAGGCGCTCGTCTGGCCGCTCGGTTCGGTATCCGGCGGCTCCTGGTACTCACCACCTTGTTGGCGACCGTGGGTTTTCTCCTGCTCTCAGGCCTTCCGGCCAGCAGCGTCTACCCGATCGGTCCGCTCGCCGTCGCGCTGATCGGTTTCGGCACGGCCGGCACCATGTTCGCCAGCACTGTGGGCGCGAGCAGTGGAGTGGCGGATTCCGAGCAGGGGATGGCCGGCGGTCTGGTGAATATGAGCCGGCAGATCGGTGCCGCCATCGGGGCCGCGGTCCTGCTGGCGGTCGCAGAAAGCGGGCTGAAGGTGTCGGGTGCGACCACCTCCATATCAGGCGATCGCAACGCGCTGCGAGTTGCCGCGGTCTTGGCGTTGGTAGCCGCCTTCGTGGCCTGGCGCGGTATCGAGCGTTCTGACGAACAGGAGCAATGGAGGGATGCCATGACCACCACGAGCTTTGCCAGCGAGCGTGCACCGGGGGACCAGATGTCCTCCGCCGCTTCCCGGGTGGTAGTCGCGATATGAAGCGAAATGGTGCTTGGCCGGACAACCTGCTCGATCTCACCGAGGGATTGCCGGCGGCCGCGATGCGGCGCCACGTCGTCCCGGACGGCATCATCCGCAGCTTGGTCCCGGCCCGGCTGGACCGCTTGCGCTGGTCCCGGTTCCATACCCGGCTGGTGATGGCGCTGGGCGTGGCGTGGGTGCTGGATGGACTGGAGATCACCATCGCCGGCAACTCGTCGAGCTTGCTCAGCAGCGCTCAATCACTGCACCTGTCGTCTGGGGGCGTGGCCTTCGCGGTCGGCACGGTCTATCTGCTCGGCGAGGTTGCGGGCGCGCTGTTCTTCGGTCGGTTGTCCGACCGGTGGGGTCGGCGAAACCTGTTCATCATCACCCTCGGCGTGTACCTGGTGGGCGGGGCCATGACGGCGCTCACGTTCGGGCGCGGCCAGGGTTGGGTCGACTACCTGTACCTGTGCCGCTTCATCGCCGGTATGGGTATCGGCGGCGAGTATGCCGCCATCAACTCGGCGATCGACGAGCTGATCCCGTCGAGGTATCGCGGGCGCGTCGACGTCGCGGTGAACGGCACCTACTGGGGAGGCGCGCTGCTGGGCACGGTGGTGACTCTGGCCGTGATCAACAACCTGCCCGTGAGCTACTCGTGGCGGGTGGCGTTCCTGGCCGGTCCCGCCCTCGGCGTCGTCGTCATCTTCGTGCGCCGCAACCTGCCGGAGAGCCCTCGCTGGCTGCTGATGCACGGCCGGGTCGACGAGGCCGAAGCTGCCGTCGCCGAGATCGAACGTAACGCCCTGGCCACTGGAGGTTCCGAAGACGCGGTTGACAAGGCCAAGGCCATCGAAATCAGGCCGGCCGGTCAGATCGGTTTCGTGGCCGTGGCCCGCACCCTATTCGGCACCTACCCCCGGCGATCAATACTGGGCGCTTCCCTGATGATCACCCAGTCATTTCTCTACAACGCCATCTTCTTTACCTACTCCCTGGTCCTCACCAAGATCTACGGCGTTTCGAGCGGCTCGACCCCCTACTACTTCATGGTTTTCGCGGCCGGCAACCTGCTCGGACCGCTCCTCATTGGGCACCTCTTCGACACCATCGGACGGCGCAAGATGATCACCGGGACCTACCTCCTCTCCGGCGCCCTACTGGCCATCAGCGCCGTGCTCTTCAACGCCGGAGTACTCAACGCCGCCACCCAAACCGTGTGCTGGTGCATCATCTTCTTCTTCGCCTCCGCCGGAGCCAGCGCGGCCTACCTGACGGTCAGCGAGATATTCCCCGTGGAAATCCGGGCCCGAGCCATCGCGGTCTTCTTCGCCATCGCCCAGTCCTTCGGCGCCTTCGGGCCCTGGTTCTACGGCCAACTCATCGGAAACGGCCAAGACCACTTCAGACTCTTCATCGGCTACCTCATCGGCGCCGCAGTCATGTTGGGCGGCGGTCTGGTCGAGCTCTTCCTCGGCGTCGACGCCGAGCGCCGGTCGCTCGAAGAAGTCGCCCGCCCGCTCGGCGCCACCTCGGACCAAACGGTCGCAATAGACCACACGCTGCCGAACAGGCGCCTTCGAGGCCGCGTTCTCGCCGAACCAACACCCGTCGGGTCGCACCGACAGGGCCCAAGATGAGCCGGCCCCCGTGACCGGTCGACCACGGGACGTACTACCGGGCAACGGGTTGACTGAGATGTTCCTAAGACGGGGAAGGAATGGGTATCGGCGGGCGTTCTCGCAGCTACCAACTTGGAAGGCGATATGACGCCCACCCGCACACCCCAAGAACCCAGCCCACCTCGTTCCGGAGCTGGCGGCCCGACGCCGGCACCGCGCACGCGACCGCCCCGCTGGCGACTGTGGGTCCTGCTCCTTGGGGTTCTGGTGACCTCCCTGCTGTTGTTCCGGCCGGCGATGAGCAGCACGTCGCCGACCAAGCTGGACTACAGCCAGTTCTTGACTGACGTCACCGCGAACCAGATAAAGACGGCTTCCATCAACACGACCGGGGCGGTCACCGGCACGCTCACCAACGGGACGTCGTACACCTCGCAGATCCCGACCGCGCTGCAGGACAGCACCTTGGCCACCACCCTCCAGCAGCACAACGTGCAGATCACCGGCACCGCTGCCTCCAGCGGGATCACCGCCGGCACGGTCATCCTGGACCTGCTCCCACTCGCCGTCTTCATCGGCTTCTTCGTGTGGCTGGGCCGGCGGAGCCAAAAGGCCCTCGGTGGGATCGGCGGGGTGATGGGGGTGGGCCGTTCCAAGGCCAAGGTGTATGACGAGGAGCGCCCGAGCACTGGGTTCGCGGACGTCGCTGGCTACGAAGGGGCCAAGGCAGAAGTGTCCGAGGTGGTTGACTTCCTCAAAAACCCCCATAGATACCAGCGCGCCGGGGCAGTCGGGCCGAAGGGTGTGCTCATGGTGGGCCCGCCCGGTACGGGCAAGACGCTGCTGGCCCGAGCGGTGGCCGGCGAGGCCCGAGTCCCGTTCCTGGCGCTGACTGGGTCGAGCTTCGTCGAGATGTTTGTCGGCGTGGGAGCGTCACGAGTGAGGGACCTGTTCGCAGACGCCCGCAAGCGCGCCCCGGCCATCATTTTCATCGACGAGATCGACGCCATCGGTGGTAAACGAGGTAACGGTCATTTCGGTGGGAACGACGAGCGGGAGCAAACCCTCAACCAACTGCTGGCGGAGATGGACGGCTTCGACCCCGCGACCGGCGTTGTGGTGATCGCCGCCACCAACCGGCCCGAGACCCTAGATCCAGCACTGTTGCGCCCCGGTCGGTTCGATCGAAACGTCGAGATCGGCCTGCCGAACCAGGCCGAGCGGCGGGCCATCCTGGCCGTGCACGTCCGCGGCAAGGACCTCGACGCCGACGTGGACCTCAACGCCATCGCCCGGGGCACCCCGGGTTTCTCGGGGGCGGATCTGGCCAACCTGGTCAACGAGGCGGCCATTCACGCGGTGCGGGCCGATCGGTCGCGACTGTATGCCAGAGACTTCGATGCGGCCCGAGACCGGCTGCTCCTCGGGCGCCGGGAGACCACCAACGCCCTGCTACCCGACGAACAGCACAGCGTCGCAGTCCACGAGACCGGCCATGCCCTGGTCGCGGCCCTCTCGGTCCACGCCGACCCGGTGGCCAAAGTGACCATCCTGCCTGCCGGCCAAGCGCTCGGGGTGACCGAGCAGCTCCCCGAAGTCGAACGGCACCTCTATCCGGAGAGCTACCTCAAAGACAGCCTGGCGGTGCGCCTCGGTGGCCGAGCGGCCGAGCTGCTGGTGCTCGGAGAGGCGTCAACGGGCGCGGCCAACGACCTCGCCGGCGCCACCCAACTCGCCACCCGGATGGTACGAGAGTGGGGCCTGTCCGAACGGCTCGGCCCCATCGGACTCAGCCCCGACGGACCCGGCTACCTCGGCGACATGCCCATCACGTCCCGCCCCTACTCTGACGAGACCCAGCGGGCCATTGACGAAGAGGTGGCTCGCCTGCTGCGCGAGGCCGAGCAGCGCGCGACCGAGTTGCTTCGCACCCACCGAGACGCCCTCGACAGAATTGTTGCGCTACTCCTCGAGAAGGAGGTCATCGACGGCAACGAGCTGGTCGCCACCATCCGCCAAACTGGTGTCGAGCCCGCCAGCCGTTCCGTCGCCGCCGCGGCCACCGGCACCACCGGGTCCTTCGAAGCCTCGCCCACCCCAGTCGAACAGACACCGGGGGCCTTAGAGGTTTGAAACCTGGCCTGACCTCGGCCACTGGGTACTGGTCTTCGCTCCTACTTTGTCGGACACTCGACGGTGACCGAGCTTGCTTGTCCCGACGTAGCGTGGGCCAATGGAGACATGGGACGCGATCAGGGCCCGCCGCAACGTCCGCATCTACCAGGAGCGGCCCATCGCGGCCGGCGACCTCGACCGGATACTTGAAGCCGGCTGGCGATCGCCATCGGCATCCAACCGGCAGCCGTGGGACTTCGTGCTGGTGACCGAGCGGTCCCAGCTGCAGGAGCTCAGCACGGTGTGGGTCGGAGCCCGGCATCTGGCCGAGGCGGCCGCCGCGGTGGTGATGACGCTCCGGCAGCCGCAGGAGGAGCGCTACCTCACCATCGACCAGTACGACCTAGGCCAGGCGACCATGGCGATGATGCTGGCCGCCACCGACCTGGGCATCGGTTCGGGCCACTCAGCCATCGGCGACCAGGGGGCCTGCCGGCGCATTCTCGGCATACCCGACGACCGGATATGCGCCTACATGCTGGCCCTGGGTTATCCGGCCGACCGGCCCCTCAAACCGATCGCCCTCCCCGACCGCCGACCGTTCGACGAGGTCGTCCACCGGGGCCACTGGTAGGCGCCCGGGTCAGGCGGGCAGCGGCACCCCGCTGAGCGACGCGCAGCAGTCGATCAGCTCGTCCTGGAACCGGGGATCGGAGGTGGCCGGGTGGGCGTCCCGCCGCCGCTGGTGATACCAGTAACCGCCCGTCGTCTTCGCCTCCGGGTCCTCGCCGACGGCCAGCCAGCACTGCGTGACCGGCGCCGCCCCCAGGTCGTCAGGGGCGCCAGAGCCGCCCATCCTGGTGGCCACCCACCCCGGTTCGACGGCGTTGCTCAGCACATCCGGCCACCGCCGGGCCATCCCGAAGGCCAGCACCACGTCGAACAGTTTGGTGTCCGAGTACGCCTGCGCTCCGTTCCACCGCCGCCTGGTCCACTCGACGTCGTCGACGCTGGGCGTCCCGCCCCGGTGCATGCTCGAGCTCAGATAGACCTGCCGCCCCGGCCGATCGACCAGAGCGGTGAGCACGTAGGCGGCCAGCACGTTGACCGCGAAGGAGAGTTCGTGGCCGTCCTCGCTGGTCTCGCGGGCCGGGCGGTGGAAGCCGATGCCGGCGTTGTGGATGACCGCGTCGTGGCGGCCGATGCGGTTGGCTTGTTCCGCCACCGAGCGGGTCTGCTCGAGCGACGCCAGATCCCCGATGACGACGGTAGGGTACCCGCCGGGAACGGCCCGGCGCAGGTCGGCCGCTCGCTCCTCGTTGCGGGCGTGGAACGTCACCTCGTGACCGTCTTGCAGCAGCAGTCGGCCGGCCATCAACCCGATGCCGTCGCTGGACCCGGTTACCAGCACTCTCGCCATCACGAAACGCTACAGGCAGTCGCCGTAGGCTGATTCCCCGATGGTCGATGTCGAGCTTCTGTACCGCCAGCACCTCACCGGGTCGGACAGGGAGCTGCTCGAGGGCGCGGTGGGGACGAACGTGCCCCTGATCGCCGCCCTGGCCGAGGCGGCCACCGAGGAGGCAGTGTTCGGCAGGCGGAAGCCGGCCGGCGTGGTTCTCGGGGTCTCACCGTTTCTGGCCTTCGCTACGGCTGTGCACCGCACCGCCGTACGGCTGGAGAAGGTGTCGTTCGTGGAGGAGCGCTGGGCGCCTCGCGTACGCGTTCCCGTCTTCGATGTCGTAGCCCTGCGTGCCTTGCTGTCGGACCCTCTGCGGCGGTGGTTTCTGGTCGAGCTGCTGGCTTCTTACACCCGGGTGTCGAGCGGGGCGACGTGGACCCGCACGTCCCGCGGGTGGCGCCGGCGCCGGTTCAGCGAGCTTGACCCGGTCTCCCTTGCCGAGCAGCTGCACTACGTCCGCCCCAGCGAGAAGCCCGGCGTGTACCGCCGTCTCGGCGACCTGGCGCTGTTCCTGCTGGGGGTCTTCCCCGACCACCTGCCGAGCTTCGGCGGCCCCAGCGGCGACCGGCTACTGCGCTTCTCTGGCCTGGGCGCGATGGAGGCCGGCGACCGCGACAGCCAGGCGCTGCTGGAGTTCCTGGGGTCCCGCTGGTACGTCGCGGCGGAGGCCGCCGCCCGGGCGGCCGGTGCGCCGGTCACCGGATCCCTAGCCGTCGCTGGCCATATGGGGGAGCACTTCGCCGAGGCCCGGCGAGTGCTCAACGCCGTCACCGACCGGTACCTGTTCCCTGTCCGAGAGCAGTGGTTCGGGACCTGAGCCGGCGGAGTTGCGCCCGAAGTCAGGGTCCTGCTCGACGGGATCGGCAGCCCGCCGTCTGAGCCAATGCGGTTGGCGCTGGCGAGGCGTCTTGCACCAGGCCCGCATAAAGTGATATCGTATTACTATCACTTTGTAATCAGTCCTCTGTTGAGGAGGGACCATGAGCCAGACCGTTCAGCCCTACGACCCCGAAGCAACTCCGGTCGGCCACTCCGGAACCCGAGTCAAGGTCCAGGAGCGCCCCGCGTGGGCCATTAGCGGCTGGTTTGGCGTCCTCGTGGTCGCCGCCTGCATCGCCGCCTTAGTTTTGCTCGCCCAGCACTCTCTCGGGGCTATCGCGGTCGGGCCGGCCGTGGTGGCTGTCGTCATCTTGGCCTCGCTCGTAATCGTGCAACCCGGCCAAACCAGGGTCGTGCGCTTCTTCGGCAGCTACGTCGGCACGGTGCGCCGTACCGGCCTGTCCTGGATCCTGCCCCTCACCGACCGGCGGAACGTGAGCATCCGGGTCAGGAACTTCGAGACGAACCACCTGAAGGTCAACGACGCCGACGGCAATCCCGTCGAGATCGCCTCCATTGTCGTCTGGCAGGTTGCCGATACTTCTCGTGCTCTCTTCGCTGTCGATGACTATCTCAATTTCGTGCGGGTTCAGGCCGAATCAGCGTTACGGCATGTTGCGACTACGCATCCATACGATGACCCCGCAGAAGAGGGCCTGTCACTTCGCGGCTCGACCGACATCGTCGCCGGTGAGCTCGCGGAGGAGATGGCCCAGCGTGTCGCCATAGCCGGGGTGGAGATCGTCGAGGTGCGTATCAGCCATCTTGCCTACGCGTCGGAGATCGCCCAGGCCATGCTGCGCCGACAACAGGCCAACGCCGTCGTAGCGGCCCGCTCTCGTATCGTCGACGGCGCGGTCGGGATGGTCGAGATGGCACTGGCCCGACTGAGCGAGCGCGGCATCGTCGACCTTGACGAGGAGCGCAAAGCGGCGATGGTGAGCAACTTGATGGTCGTACTTTGCGGTGACCAACCGGCTTCGCCGGTAGTCAACACCGGGACGCTCTACTCCTGATCCGTGAGTGACCGAAAGCAGGTACTGCTTCGGATTGATCCCGCCGTCCATGATGCTCTCGCCCAGTGGGCGGCCGATGAGTTCCGCAGCTTGAATGCCCACATCGAGATGCTGCTACGCCGGGCCCTCGACGACGCCGGGCGAATGCCGAAAAGGGCTCGGCCCTTGCCCAAGCGCGGTCGTCCACCCACGGCGTGACCCGACACGCCTTGCGGTCGACGCCGACGCCGCTATCACTGCACGTCGAGAGGTACCTCGGCACGTCCGGGGAACATTGAGGCAACGCCGTGTGACCACGGTGCGGTGTCGTAGCATCGAAAGCTGTGCGTCTAGTAGGCCTGTGGCGTTACCCGGTGAAGTCGATGCGAGGCGAAGCCCTCGACACTGCCGAGCTAGGGGTTTTCGGTGTCGTCGGCGATCGCCGCTACGGCGTGCAGGCAGAGGAGTCCGGGCACATCCTTTCCGCCAAGCGCGTCGGTCGCCTCCTCACGGCTCGGGCGGAGAGTTGCGCGTCCGTGAGGATCACCCTTCCGACCGGCGAAGTCCTGGACGGCCCCGGGCGGTCGACCGATAGCGCTCTCAGCTCGTGGCTGGAGCAGTCGGTGCGCCTGGTCGAGGCGGACCATGAGGAGATCCCGACCTTCGAGAGCCAGGCCGACGACGCCGACGATGCCTCAGCGAGCGTGACCTGGCAGGGGAAACCCGGCGCGTTCGTCGACTCCAGTCCCGTGCACCTTCTGACTACTTCGAGCCTTCGGGCCATGGCCGTTCAGCGGCCCGACCTCGACTGGAACGTGGCTCGCTTCCGACCCAACCTTCTCGTCGAGACCGCTGGTGATCGCCGCGTCGAAGACACCTGGGTGGGGAGGCGGTGTTCGTTCGGCGAGGTGGAACTCGAGATCATCAAGCCATGCGAACGTTGCGTTATGGTCACCCGTCCTCAACCTGAAGCTCTCGGCCGTCAGTTCGGTGTCTTGACCCATCTGTCACAGGTGGCCGAGGGCACGCTCGGCGTCTTGGCGCGTGTGGTACGTCCGGGTACCGTGGCCGTCAGTGAGCGCTTGTCGCTCGACTGATCCACCGCCGCGATCCCGTCGGACATTGTGCTTCTGAAGGGGTGGTAGGTGCTATCGGTCGAGTGAGGCCCGCGGGTCGCGTCCCGTGAAGGCGGCGAGGCGTTCCCAGTCGTCGGCACCGGGAGGCGGCGGCACCTCCGCCCCGAACGGCGATCCCGGCGCCAACAGGTCGCGGTACTCCGGTTTGATCATGGCCCGCGCCCCGTCGAGCGCCGGCACAGCTAGGGAAGGGTCCAGCCTGTCGAGCTGCCCCGTGGTCAGCGCCAGATCCCAGGCGTGGGCCGCCAACTCGGCGAGGTACATGTTCACCAATGTCGCACCCGTGTACTCCTCACCCCAGGGCATGGTGAACGACGAGGACAACCGGGAATCGTCCCCCCATGCCTGCGCCGCCTCCTCAGCGGCGCGGCGTAGCTGAGCGGGCGCGTCGGCCAGTTCGACGGGGGGCGAGTCGTCTCCGGCCGGAGGGGTCTGGCCCCGACCGAGAGCAGCCGCCCGGTAGGCCGCCTCGACGATGTGGTCGATCAGACCGGCGACGTCATAACTGGGGCATGGAGTCCGGAGGGTGACCTGGTCAGCTGTTATCCCCGACACGATCACAGCAGCGTTCTCGTACGACTCCAGTAGCGGAGTTCGACGGTCAGGGTCGGCCATGGGTACTCCTTCTAGCGCCGGCAAGTAGGCGCCACAGTATTTCCCCGGGGACACGGGCACGGAGGTTCATCCGCGGCGCCGAACTCGGGTTCTGTCGCTCGCTAACCGGGATACTGCGTACCAGCGCGCCGGTCAAGGAAGCGGGCCGCGCCGTCGCCGCGCGATGCTCGTCGGACCGAACACCTCGAGGGTGGCCGGCAAGCCCACTCACGTCCATGAGGAGTCCCACATGCCCGATACCGTCTTCCTGCCCAACCGCATCGAGGTGACCCGGCCTATTCCGGCGCCGCCCTCCGCGATCTTCGACATCTTGCGCAGCCCGGCGGGCCATGTGGCTATCGACGCCTCTGGGATGCTGCAGGACTTCGCCGGCGAACCGGCACAGAAGGTGGACGACACTTTCGTCATCCACATGGACCGCGAGTCGCTCAATGACGTCCCGCTCGGCAAGTACGACGTGACCGTGCACATCATCCTCTTTGAACGAGACAAGGAGATCGCCTGGGATCTCGGGCCCGATGTCCCGGTTCCACACTTCTATGGCTACCGCTTGGATGCCGGTGAGGACGGGGTAACCAATGTGACGTCCTACTACGACTGGTCGAAGGTGAGAGGCGACCTCAGGGAACGCTTCCCGATCGTGCCCGAGTCGGCCTTGCGCGCCACATTGGGCATCCTGGAGCGAACGGTCAGAAAGGGCCTATGACCTTCCGGCCTGCGCGATCGCTCAGCGACGGCGCCACGGCGGTCGCCGGAGCAGAGGTCAGCGCCGGGTGCGACCTTCACGCAGCATCTGGAGTGTTTGCTCCAGGCGCGACTGCTTCGTTTCGTTGCGTTTGGCCTCGTCGATCCAGCTGGTGAACTCCTTGCGCCGCGATGGCGCCAGGGCGTCGAACGCGGCCTTGGCAGCCGCGTCATCCGCGAACGCGGCGGCGAGCGCGGGCGGCACCTCGAACTTCGCGGTCCAGCGTCAAGCGCGATGACCACGTCGATGACGTCGCCGATCTCCACGCCGAGGTCGGCGCGTAGCTTCTTGCTGAACCCGAGCAGGTTCTCCCCACCCATCCGCGCGATCCGTGCGGCGACCGTGGCGCCATTGGCCGTTACCTGCACCGCCGCGGCCTTACCCGCACCGAGGGCCGCGACCTGCTCGTCGGTGAGCACGAGCGCAGCTGCCGGGCCACGCGGTTCAAGCGTCGTGTGCAGATGGAGAGTCTCGTCGGTAGCCACAGATCGACCCTAGGACAGGGAGGGTCCGCAGTCGAGAAGAGGATCGCGAGCGGAAATCGTCGCGATGCCCTGTTCAGTGGGGCAGGCCTCGGCAGGTTCTGACATGTTTGACGTCGAGACGGTCGCGGGTCGCTCCGTGAGCTGGCCGGCATGTCTATGCTCGAAGGGGTGGTCGAGCGGAAACCCGATGGGCCAGCGGGCAGCGAGAGTGCGCCAGTTGGCAAGGCCGCCTCGGGGTTGTCGGCGTTGGGCCGGGCCCGGGCCCATGCCCTTTCCGAGCAGGCAGGCCGGACGCCGCTGCTGAAGGCACCCGCCGGTCATCCGGGTCCCGGCGCCGAAGAGCTACAGACCAGCCCCAGCGATCTGCCGCGTGCCCGCCGGCGGAAGCGGCCGGGACGGGCTCCGCTGGCCGCTCTTCGAGGCGGTGGCGGCCGGAGCCGGCGGGGCCTGCATCGCTCGCGTCGACGTGGCCGCCTGCTCAGAACAGTTTTCCGATTCGTCCTCGCGGGCGCCGTGGTCGTGGTGCTGGGGGGCGTGTTCGTGGCCGTCCAGGCGGAACGTGCCGTCCCCCGACCAGTGCTCCGGACCACGCTGAGCCCAACAGCAGCCGTGGTGGATCCCGTTCCCACCATCCCGTGGCCCCACTCCGGGCAAGCCGCGGTGGCGGTTTCCGGGGTAGGCGCCGTCGGGTCGTCCGGCTCGTCCGGTCCCGTCCCGATCGCCAGCCTGGCGAAGGTCATGGCGGCCCTGGTGGTGTTGCACGACCATCCGCTCGTCCCAGGCCAGTCCGGCCCTCACGTCACCATGACCGTCGCGGACCAGGCGATCTACCAGGCTGACGAGGCTGCAGGTGAATCGGTGGCGCCCGTGGTGGCCGGGGAGTCGCTGAGCGAGCTGCAGCTGCTGGAAGCCCTGCTCATCCCTTCCGCCAACAACCTGGCTTCGGTCGTCGCCGCCTGGGATGCGGGCAACCAGTCGGCCTTCGTCGCCAGGATGAACACCACGTCCGCCGCTCTTGGCCTGCGCGCCACTCACTACGCCGATCCGGACGGGATCGCTTCCGCCACGGTGAGCACGGCCCCCGACCAACTGCGCCTGGCCGAAGTGGCGGCCGCCAACCCCGTGTTGATGGCCATCGTCCGCCAGCCCCAGGTGAGCCTCCCCAACAGTCCCGCCCTGTCCAACTACGACACCGCGCTGGGTCAGGACGGCATCGTAGGGATCAAGACCGGCTCCACCACGGCGGCCGGCGGCTGCTTCATGTTCGCCGCCGACGGCACCGCCGCGGGCCGCCATGTCGAGGTCCTCGGCGTGGTACTCGGCCAAACCTCCCTCCCCCTGATCCCCGCCGCCTTGGACGCCAGCCGGGCCCTGATCGGCCCGGTGCTGGCCGGCCTGCGCCCCGTCACCGCTCTACCGGCCGGCACGGTCGTCGCCCAGATCCGGCCGCCCTGGGCATCGCCCGTCCTGGTCACCACCGCCAGAGCGGTCACCGTCCTCCACTTCGGACAGGTGCCGGTGCACCTCGCTGTCAACCCCATCCCCGGTCGCCTCCCCTCCCGCATCCCCGCAGGCTTCCAAGTCGCCACCGTGACGGTGACCGCCGGCGGCCAGACCCAGACCGTCCCGGCGGTAACCGGCCAGGCCATCCGGGAGCCGTCACTGCGCTGGCGTCTCGAGCGGCTCTGACACGTCAGCAGGCCGGCGACCTCAGCCGTATGGCGTTGTCGGTCCGCGCCGTCAGTAGTAGATCGGCCCCTTCACTCCTCCGCCGCAGGCGATGATGTCACCGGTGACGGCGACGCTGAGCGGTGACGCCAGCCACAACACCACGGCTGCCACCTCGTCGGCACTCACCATGCGCCCGATGGCGTAGCGGTCGCCAATACGGGCTTCGAGCTCTTCCATACTGATCCCTTGGCGGGCGGCCTGCTCGCCTAGGACCCGCGGCGTGGCCTCCGTGCGCACCAGGCCGGGGCTCACGCCGGTGACGTTGATACCCGACCCGCCAAGCTCATCGGCGGCGTTTTTGGTCAGCGCGGCGACAGCGGCGTTGCGCATCGAGGTGACCACCGATCCGGCCATGCGGGCGCCGAGGCCGTCCACGTTGATGATCCGTCCCCACCCGTTGGCTGCCATGAGTGGCGCCACCTCCCGGATCATCCGCAGGTAGCCGAGGACCTTCACGTTGACGTCGGCGAAGAAGGCCTCAGCGTCGACCTCGACGACCTTGAGCGCTCTGGCTTGCCCGCTGGGCCGGGCCGCGCTGTTGACCAAGATGTCCACCCCGCCGAGGGCCTCTGCCGCGTCGGCGACGAACGTCCGGACCGACTCGTCCTGCCCCGTGTCCACGACGATCGGCACGACCGTTGCCCCGCTCGCCCTTAGTTCGTTGGCGCAGGCCCGCAGCGTTTCTGTGGTGCGGGCCCCAATCGCGACGGCGACTCCCTCGCTCGCGAACGCCCGAGCGACGGCCTTGCCGATGCCTTGGCTACCACCGGTGACGACCGCTCGCTTGCCGGCCAGCTGCGTATCCATCTGGTCCTCCTCTGCATGGGGGACGACTGGCCCCTGGTAGGTCGGAGCCACGTGGCATGATTGTGGCATACTAGTGGCATGACTAGAGTCCGCGTCAGCACTACCGTCGACGAGGAACTCCTCCAAAGCGCTCGCCGGGTCTGTAGCGGGAAACCAGATTCGGCCCTGATCGACGAAGCCCTCGAGGCGCTCCTCGCCCGGCACCGTGGCGCTGAAGTCGATGCCAGCTACACCGCGTATGACGAACACCCGCTCGACGAGGCCGACGAATGGGGAGATCTGGCGTCGTTCCGTGAGGCTTCGGCTGCCTCATGAGTTCCCTTCCGTCCCGCGGGGAGATTTGGTGGTGCGAACTGGCCGACATTGGCCGCCGGCCGGTCGTGGTCCTATCTCGCGACGTGGCTATCCCCGGCTGCGACGCGCCCTGGTCGCTCCTTGCACCACGACAATTCGGGGCCTGCCGAGCGAAGTACTCTTGGAGCCCGGCGAAGATCCCGTGCCCCGACGCTCAGCGGTCAACCTCGACGCGGTCGAGAGTGTTGCCGTCAGCGTGTTAGTCGAACGCCTTGGGCGCCTCGCCGACCTGCGCATGCGAGACGTCTACGCGGCGTTGGAGGTAGCAGTCGACTGCTAACCCTGATTGCACCCCGCGTGTACTTTGACCTCAGCCTCGAGGTTCGAGCACGAAGTCGTAGCTCGCTCTGAATCCGATAGTTGCACTGTCGTCGTGTAGGCCTGCGCTCTTTTCCAGCGGGATGATCAGGCCTGGTTTGACCGCGTTACCCGCGTCGCAATCGAGGTAGGCGTCACCAGTAAAGAACAGCTGGGTGGTGAGCGGCCGGTAGCCGGGATGGCTCACCTTGAAGTGAAGATGAGCGGGACGCCAAGCGCTTCGGCCGATCAGCTCGAACAACTCACCTGTCGGTCCGCTCTTGTGGATCTCATACGGTGAAGGTACGACGGTCTCTACTTCGAAGGCGCCTTGGGCGTCGGTGTGGAACTGTCCCCGCAGGTTGAATTCGGGGATCCCCGGATGCACGTTTGAGTACCGCCCTGGTGTTTCGGCGGTGCCCTGCCACATGTCGAGCTCGGCTCCGGCGAGTGGTCGGGTGTCAAGACCGCGCACGGTTCCGGACACGACGAGCACTTCACCTGGCTCATCCGGCCGGCGAGGGAGCTTTACCGGCGCTTCCAACACCGGAGCCCCTGGGATGTAGTAGGGGCCTTGAATCGTCGTCGTCGATCCCTTACTCGATGCGTGGGTGACTTCGTCGACGTTGGCCTCGAGAAACACCGCCAACAGCAGTGGTATCTCTCCGCTGTTGGCCAGGCGCACCAAGAACTGCGTCGCGGCGTGGTACTCCTCGTAGTCCACCTTCTCGTCCTTGATCACCGTACGGATGCTGTCGACTAGAGCCGCAACGATCTCGCTGGTTCGCTCACTCGCCACTTCTACCTCCCCTTCGATTGGGATATCGGTCCCGTATCTGGTCGCCTCCTCTCATGGCCGTGGTCGGTGACCCAAGGCGCTCTGGAAAGGCCGATCCAAATCTAACACACGCGCACGTGCATGTAAAGTCTGCTAGGGTCCTGGTGTGCCTAGGAGCTACTCGATGGTCAACCGGGCGGCCGCGACAGTCGCCATACGCGAGCGCATCCTCGAAGCCACCCTGGACGAGATCGCTGTCGCCGGCGAGTTGATCACCCTCCAAGGCGTCGCCGATCGAGCCGATCTCGCTCTGCGCACCCTGTATAACCATTTTCCCAACCGCGATGCGCTTTTGAGCGCCGCCTTCACTTTCCACGCCGTCCAAACTCGAGCCGCGGTCGAAGCTGTGACTGTGCCGGACGCTGATCCGCAAGTACAGCTCCGCCACATTGTCGGTGCGTACTACGCCCGTTACTCCACCATGGGCCAACGCCTGGGTGCCCTGCTGTCTCTACGCGGTTTTCCCGATCTGGAGGAACAGATACGCGCCATACGCGGGTGGCGCCGCCAGGTCCTGGAACGAATCATCGGACGCGCCCGGCGGGCGGGGGTGCTCGCCATGCCCAAGCAGACGGCGCTCGCTCTGGTGTTCACCATGACCAGCTACGCCTCCTGGGAAATCCTGGTCTCCGAGCTGGACGGTGACACTGCCAAAGCCGCCAGGGTGGCCACCGACGCTCTCAGTGACGCACTGTTCCAAGCGGACCAGTTCGTGCCGCCGAGATGATCTCGATCAGCGTTGGCCCCACTGGCTGGCGCACTTGCGAGTCACGGCTGGGTGCGTTTCTCGGCTATCGCCGCCAGTCGAGCCAGTGATTCGATGTTTCGGCGGCAGAGCAACCGTTCGTTGAGTGGGTTGTGGATCCATCGTCCTGGGCCGCTAACAGGGACTTCGCTGAGACGCGCGACGGTTCCGCCATCGGAGGACGTCAAGGTAAGTTCGATCCGTGCTTGGCCGAATGGTCGTCCGCGCGGTCATCACCAGGAGGTCGGGCGGCGAGACCTTCTCGACCTGAGTCTCGTCTCGGAGGGCTGCTGGCCATATTCCGCTGGCGTGGAACAGCCGGCTGCCGGCTGCCGGCCACGACGCCTCGACCGCTCGCATGTGCGAAGTGCCAACCACCCAGCCGGAGTAGTACCAGCCATTGGCCAGCACGGCGAAGACGTCTTGCGGTGATGCGGCGATGTGACGCTCCACGACAGCCATCTGATCCTCCAAATGCTCTCGGTCCGCACACTGGGCAGCTCTGCAGCTGGCGGGCTGCCTGGTTCTACCCGATGCCGGCAACCGCATGCCTCCTCTGGACGGCCGACGGATGTTTCGGTGACGCTGCTTGGCCGCGGTGCCAGGTGGGTACAACCGGGTGCGCAGGTTTGCGATGACGACGCGGGGTCTACTCTCGGTGATCGGTCGTGGAGTTAGCGGCTGTGGGTTGAAGGGGGCGGATGCGGTTATGCGTTATGACGCCGTAGTGATCGGTTCCGGTCCGAACGGGCTGGTGGCCGCCAACTTGCTGTTGGATGCCGGCTGGCAGGTACTCGTCGTCGAAGCGGAGAGTTCGCCGGGCGGCGCGGTGCGCAGCGGGGAGCTGACGCTGCCCGGGTTCCGCCACGATCTCTTCTCGGCGTTCTATCCGCTCGCGGCCGCGTCACCGGTGATCGCCCGGCTCAACCTGGAGGACCACGGGCTGCGGTGGCTTCGGGCGCCTCTGGCGTTGGCGCATCCCACACCTGATGGCAGATGCGCAGTGATCGCTTCCGATGTTGAGCGGACTGCGGCCAGCTTGGACGCCTACCATGGCGGCGACGGCGCGGGCTGGCACACCCTCATGGATCCCTACCGCTCCTACGGACAGGACTTCGTTGACGCGCTGCTGAGCCCGTTTCCCCCGGTACGGCCCGGCCTTCGATTGGCCCGTCAGCTGCGCTGGCGAGGCGGGCTCGATCTGGCCCGGCTCGGGGTCATCCCGGCCCGACGGCTGGCGGAAGAACACTTTGGCGGGGAGGGCGGAGCGCTCCTGCTCGCAGGCAACGCCTTGCACACCGATCTGAGCCCTGACGCGGCTGGGAGTGGACTGTTCGGCTGGTTGTTGTGTGGCTTGGCCCAGCATGTCGGGTTCCCCGTCCCCCAAGGCGGGTCGGGCGAGCTGACCGCGTCCTTGGTGCGACGGATGGAGGCCGCCGGCGGACAGATCCGTTGCGACACCGCAGTCGTCCGGGTCATCGTTCGCGACGGTCGGGCCACTGGGGTCCGCACCGCCGGCGGCGAGGAGATCGAAGCCGCCCGGGCGGTACTGGCCGACGTCTCCGCCCCCGATCTCTATACCGGATTGCTGGCGGATGTGGAGTTGCCCTCGAGGCTGGCCCGCGACCTCGGCCGGTTCCAATGGGATGCCGGCACCGTCAAGGTGGACTGGGCGCTCTCGGCTCCGATCCCTTGGTCGGCGCCTGACGCTCGCCAGGCGGGCACCGTCCACGTCGCCGACGATCTCAACGAGTTGAGCCGCTGGTCGGCCGACCTGGCTACCCGCACCGTTCCGGCCAAACCCTTCCTCCTCGTCGGCCAGCAGAGCATGACCGATACCACCCGCCAGCCGCTCGGAGCCGAGACCGCCTGGGCCTACACACACGTGCCCCGGCGCATCGACCGTGACGCCGCCGGAGAGGTGTCGGGACGCTGGGACGGTGACGATGAGACGGCCATGGTCGAGCGCATAGAAGCGAGGATGGAAGAGCGCGCTCCCGGCTTCCGCCGGCTGATTATGGCGAGGCACGTGTTCACTCCCGGCACCCTGCCGGCAGCCGACGCCAACCTCGACGGGGGCGCCATCAACGGCGGCACGTCCCAGCTTCATCAGCAGCTGGTGTTTCGCCCGACCCCCGGCACTGGTCGTCCCGCTACCTTTGTCGCCGGTCTATATCTGGCGTCGGCGTCCGCGCATCCCGGCGGTGGAGTGCACGGATCATGCGGCGCCAACGCCGCCCGCGCCGCTCTTGCTGCTGGGCGCCTGGCTGGGTTCGCTCGCATGCGACAAGTTGGCCGCCATCGCCCTGGGCGGTGGGCCGACTCTCCGTGAGTCTCGTCAGGTGGCAGCGCGGTTCGTGTCGGCGGACCGGTCTCGACTGCGGTCCACGAGCGAGGCGGCCCACCGGGTGGCCTCAGCGATAGGTCCGCTGTCAGGGAGATGGGGGTGTGGATGAGTGAGGAGCCGGCGTTCGTCAGACAGCATTGTGGCTCCGAGATCGGTCAGCCCCTCGCTGGTGAGCCCGGCCTCGAGCGCCGGGGTCAAAGCGACCTCGGCGTTAGCAATGTGACCTTTGGTGAGTTCGAGTAGTTCCGTTACGAGGTCGGGAACATCTGGTGAGTTGACCTTCCGGCGATCGAGCAAGACCAGGACCCGCTCCACCGCGTCGTGGTAGTTGGTTAGTTGTTCGGCGAGGTCACCTCCGCCGTTGATCCGTTCTTTGAGGACCGGGACGACGAGCTGCTTTTCCATCGACACGTGAGCCGACAATGTCAAGACGAGTTGCTTCAGAACGGCGGGGCGGTCTTCGTCGGGGCTGCTGACGAGGTCGAACAGCGTTTGCAGTTTCGTGTGCTCCTCGGCGAGCACTTGAATGGCGTTCTGGGTCACGCTACGTCCTTAATAGGTATACGTCGGTGGGGTGAGGTGCGGACAATAACGACGCCAACTAATAGTTACCTGGAGGGTCGCTGGCTGGGAAGGACGCTTCCGAATCTTCGGCGTCGTGGTCCTTGGCCGGATGCTCGCCTTCGCTCTCAGAGTCGGGCGCCGAATCGTCGGCTTCGCGGGGGGCCGCGTTGTCCCGACCGGGGACCACCTTCTCGGGTGGCATCCCTGTATCGCCGCCAGACCCACCCATCTGGTCGTCAGCGTCCGACATGCCGTCTCCTCGGATCCTGCGGATCCGCGTAACTCTGCTGGGCCTTCCGACGCGAGCTCACCGTCGCCTCTGATGCGCTGGTCCCCGGCGTTTCCCGCTCCTGGTCGGCCATGAAATCAATCCTCTCTTCGATGTAATACTCATTCTTGCCCGACGGGACAGTCGGTAAACCCCGACGGGACAGTCGGTAAACTGAGCCCGCGAGATCGTGCTTTCCCTTACCGATCCGCTCCCAGGAGCTGGAGCGGGCTGATGAAGAACTGGTCGAGTATTTCCTTGACATCGCGGTAGACGCGGATTGCCCCTGCCTCGCCGAGTTCGTGCTGGCTGAAGCCGCCGGTTTCTACGGTGACACAGCCGATCCCTGCGGCCCGGGCCGCTTGAATATCCCAGACGCTGTCGCCGACCGCAATCGCCCAGCTCGGATCGATCGAGAACGTTCGCATGGCGGTCAAGAAGACCTCTGGTGCCGGCTTCGAATCCTCGACGTCATCGGCGGTGGTCTGTCCGTCGATGGCGTCATCGGCATCCAACACCTCACGCAGGACCTTGAGCTCCTCGGAGGGGGATGAAGTGGCCAACACCACGGCCACGCCGCGAGCGTGCAGCGCCCGGAGGAGTTGGGCCGCCCCAGGTAAGGCTCGGATGTCCCCGAATAGCTTCCGGTATTGGCCTGCCCGGGCCGCCCTGGCTTTGGGGTTGTCATGACCGAGCAGCTCGGGAACGAGCTGGTCGCCCCCCATGCCGATCAAACGGTGGATGGCGTTCATCGGAGCCCACTGACCAGCCTCGCGTAGCGCACGCGACCAAGCCACCGTGTGAAGATAGTTGGTATCGACCAGCGTCCCATCAACATCGAAGAGGACGCCGGGTCGAAGCTCGTCAGTCATGCCGGCGGATCGACCTCACGGTTGGCTGCCGCCTGATCCTCACCTACCGGCGGGCCTCCACTCCCATTTTCGTCATGCGAGCCGGGAACGTTTACGGGCTCCTCAGCTGCTTTCTGCCCGGCCTCGCCGTGCTCATAGAGGGGCCCTGACCCCGCGACCCTCGTCTGCTCCTTGCCGTC
The DNA here is from genome assembly GCA_963702305.1 of uncultured Acidimicrobiaceae bacterium. Taxonomy (GTDB): domain Bacteria; phylum Actinomycetota; class Acidimicrobiia; order Acidimicrobiales; family Palsa-688; genus PALSA-693. The sequence continues at coordinate 51,165 of CAVPBX010000005.1, forward strand.
GGCCATCATGTTCCTCCTGGGTGGGTGGGCACGCCGCTTAGGACGTACCCCATGACAGTGACCTCGAAGCGGCATTCCTGGGCCGGCCGTGCTTGGAGGCTGTCCTCGTAGTCAGTCAGCCACTCCAGGTCACCCCGTACCAGACTGCGGCACCGTCCTGGACAGTGGGTGGCCGACCGATCAGCCACTGCAGAAACGACACGCCTCTTGGCCCGGCCGGTCCGCTCGGGTCGGCGATGACCACTCTCACCCTCCAGGATCGGAGTTCGGTGTACAAGCCCGAGCGGAGCGTCGCCGTGTGGGCTGGAGGACCGCCGAGATAGACGGCCTCCAGCGCGTGGAGGGCGAGGGTACTTCGGGAGAAACCGGTATGCCCGTTACCATCCGGCACGAGGAAGTAGCCCCCCACGATTTTGAAGCGCATGAACGCGTCGGCTTGCCACAACATCGGCGCACCCCCATCTATCCCCAACGAGGGATAGGGATAGAGGAGAACAGTGGCCCCGGGAGGGACGGCATCCACCCGCGGGAAGTGAAATAGCGTGGTACGGACAGCGACTGTGTGCCCTCGGGCCAGGCCGGAAGCAAGGGCACCAAAGCGATGACCGCCACCGTGAGCGCACCTGCCGCACGTCCGGCCGGGGCCCCACGACGCAACCGCTGCCATACGGCATCAATTAGCGAGGCCAGGAGGATCCCGGCGAACAAAGCGGTGTAGAGGGAGAAACGGATCGGCAGGATGTTGGCACCCAAGGGAATATGATTGAGGATCGCCTCTGGAAGGGGCAGACCGGTGGAGGCCGCGCTCGACGGTCGGCCCGATATGACCAGGCGGGCCCCCAGCGACAAGGTGAGTGACACCAAGAACATGCACGCCGCCCACGACACCGCAATCCGCTTGCGCCACAAGATAAGCGAAGTGCCGACGACCGCCAGAAGGAGCGGGATGCCGAGATAGGCGCCGTTCTCACCGACGCCGCCGTCGACGAATTGCGAACTCGCCCGCACCGTTCCGGCGGGAACGATCGCCTGGAGCCGCGACGGTACAACGGTGGCAGCCAGATCGGCACGGTAGGACTTGGCGGCGATGGGAAGCGGGCCGCTCACTCGAGCCGGCCCATCGAGCGTGACCCATAGGGGGTAGGCCAGCACCGCCCCAGAGACTGCGGCCGCCACGATGCCGCACCGCAGGGTGGGGACCAAGAGCGAACGCACCTCCTGTCGACGCAGAAGGGCGGCCACCGCCAGGCCGATTGCGGTCATGACGACGGACGTGGCCAGGATTTCGGTCGACGTGAAGTACTGAGCGACTACCAGCCCACCCAGCAGGACGCCGAGCAACTCGGGGCGCGCTCTATGGCGGACGAGAAGCTCGTCGAGGACGAGGAGAATGAGCGGCGGGATGGGCACGAATACCAGATTCAGGTGCTCGGACCCCTGCCCGATCATGTAAGGGGAGAACCCGTACGCAAGGGCGCCGACGAACGCCGCCGCCCGCCAGTACGTCCATCGGCGCAGCAGCAGGTAGGCGGCGGTGGCCGATGTGGCAAAGGCCAGGGTCATCGCGGTCACATAGGCGGTGGCCGGGCCGAACAACAAGGTCACCGGAGCAACCAGGAGGGCTGGAGTTAACGCGCTCGTGTTGTTCATCACGTTGACCCCGTAAGGGGCGTTGGCGATGGAGGCAAAGAGCGGATTGTGTCCGTGGAGCAGCGCGTATGGCAGATAGGTGAGAAACCACATGCTCGCCCCTGGGTCGGCCGCCGAGTTGGCCTGGGACACCGCGCCCGCAGCCGTCCACATCCGGGAGTATCCGAATACCGCGATGGACAGGTACGCGCCGATCGCCAGCAGATCGTACCGGTAGGAGCGCGAGAGTCGCCGCGGCCTCCCGACGCCCACTGGAGCAGAGTAGCGGATGCCCCACCGCCGCGGGCGTTTACCTCCGGGGTGCGAACAGTCGGCGACGGCGCCGCCTGGAGTGATTGTGGTCTGCCGGTGATTTCAAGCTCGCCGGATGAACAATGCGTCCTGCCGGGAACCAGCGATTCCGGGGGCGGTGGTTATCCTCTCGGCGAGAGGAGGCCCCGGGATGAGTGGCGACAGAGGCGAATCGCGCGACTCGGCCCGCACGGTTTGGGTACGGAGCGTCGAGACCCCACTCCGGCAGTTTCTTCGGACCGAGACCGGTAGCGCCGCGGTGGTGCTGGTGGCGGCGGTCGCCGCACTGGTGTGGGTGAATGCCGACACGACCTCGTACGGGCGGGTATGGCAGACCACGCTGTCGATCCGGATCGACGGTTCGGGGCCCGCCCACACTCTGCGCTACTGGGTCAACAGCGGGCTCATGACGCTGTTCTTCTTTACCGCCGGGCTCGAGGTGCGCCGAGAGTTCGACATGGGGGAGTTGCGGGAGCGGCGCCGGGTGACCCTGCCGTTGGTGGCGGGGTTCGGCGGCATCGTGATTCCGATCGCTGCCTTCGTAGCCATTAACGCCGGGCGGAGCTCGATACGGGGCTGGGCGATCCCGATGTCGACCGACACCGCTTTTGCGCTCGGGATGCTCGCTCTGGTCGGACCCCGGTTCCCTGATCGGCTCCGGGTCTTCATGCTCACCGTCTCGGTCGTCGACGACGTGGTGGCGCTCATCGTGATCGCCACGGTGTACTCGGGTCGGATCCAGATATGGCCGGTGGTCGCCGCCCTCGGATTCTTCGCCTTGATCGTGCTCGCGGTGCGGGTGGGCATCCATCGTGGTCTGCTCTACGCCGCGTGCGGCCTCGCCGCGTGGGTGGCAGTCTCGTATTCGGGCATCGACCCGATCCTGGTCGGGCTGACCATGGGATTGCTGACCGCGGCCGCTCCCGTGGCGCGAGGGATCTCGAGCAAGCCAGCGATCTCTTCCGGCGATTCCGGGAACAGCCCACCCCGGACCTGGCGCGCTCGGCGAGCCGAGGGCTCGAATTGACGATCTCTCCCAACGAGCGGCTGCAGCGGCAGTTCCACCCGTGGACCAGCTATGGCGTCGTGCCGATATTTGCGCTGGCAAACGCCGGAATCGCCGTGAGTCCGAGTTTCCTCGGCCAAGCCTTCCGGTCACCGATCACGCTCGGGGTCCTAGCCGGCTCAGTGGCCGGCAAGCCCATCGGCGTGGTCGGCGCCACGTGGCTGGCCAGCAAAGTGAGCAGGGGGCGATTCCGACCGCCCGTCGGCTGGGGCGCGCTGGCCGGTGGCGGGTCCATTGCCGGGATCGGTTTTACCGTGTCGTTGCTGATCGCTAGCCATGCCTTCCGCGGTGCGCAACTCGCTGATGCCACCCTCGGCGTGCTCATCGCCGCCGTTGCGGCATCCCTGCTGACTTGGGTGTGCTTCCGGGCGCTGTTGAGGTTGCCGAACCCCCGGCGCGCCGAGGCCCTCCTCGGTCCGGAGCTGTCAATCGTCGACCTGGCGGTTCCCGTGGATGCAGAGCGAGACCGAATCCGGGGTCCGAAGGAGAGCCTGGTAACCCTCGTGGAGTACGGAGACTTCGAATGCCCCTATTGCGGTCAGGCCGAGCCGGTCGTCCGCGAGTTGCTGCGTGACTTCGGCGATGTCCGCTACGTGTGGCGGCACCTCCCGCTCACCGATGTGCACCCTCGGGCGCAGGCCGCGGCCGAAGCAGTCGAGGCGGCCGGAGCCCAAGGGGCCTTCTGGGAGATGCACGACCGTCTGCTCGAAAATCAGGCGATTCTCCGCCACGACGATCTCCTGGACCACGCGGCGGCGTTGGGGCTCGACCTGGGCCGCTTCGCCGCCGCCCTCGACAAGCACGCCGGAGCGGCCCGCATCGCCGAGGACGTCGACGGCGCCGATCTGAGCGGCGTGACCGGCACTCCGACGTTCTTCATCAACGACCGGCGTCACTATGGCGCCTACGACATCGAGGCGTTGACCACCGCGGTCAAAACGGCACACGCCCGGGCCGCTCTCGGGCAACCCCAGTCCACCCTGTGACGCCGCTCCAGGCGAACGCGCCGTGCCAACGCCGCCGGCCCGCACCGCGGGGATGGCGGCCCGAACTGGTGTGGCAGGATGCTGCCGTGGGCGAGGTGGAGATCCCCCTGACGGGCGGCACGCTCACTTCGGTGGTGCGCGTCGGCGACACCGTGCGCCGGCCGGTGAAGCCGTGGACCCCAGCGGTCCACGCGGTGTTGCGCTACGTGCGCGAGCGGGGGTTCGATCTGGCGCCCGAGCCGCTCGGTTTCGACGACGCCGGCCGGGAGATGGTCACCTACATCCCGGGAGCCACCGTGGGGTGGTCGCTTCCCTGGCCGGACTGGATCCGACACGAGGAGCTGCTGGTCGAGGTGGGGGCGGCCATGCGGCGCTACCACCAGGCCATTGCGGATTTTCGACCGGCGCAACCGGTCCGGTGGCAGACCGGTCTGGCTGCACTCCGACCGTCCGAGCTGGTCTGCCATCACGACCTGGCGCCGTACAACGTGGTGGTGGCGGACCGGCGCCTGCAGGGCATCATCGACTGGGACCTGGCGGGACCGGGTACCGCAGTGTCGGACCTGGCGTTCGTCGCCTGGCAGTGGGTCCCGCTGCACGGGCCCTTGGTGACCAGGTTCCTGGGCTGGGACTCGCACCGCCCGACCGCATCCAGCGGCTGCGCCTTCTGCTCGACGCCTATGGCTTCGACGACCGGAGCGGTTTCATCGACGCCGTTGCCGCCCGGGTCACGTACAACCGCGACGTCATGATCGGTAAGGCCGCCGCGGGCGACGAGGCCTACCAGCGTCTTGTCGAGCAAGGCCACGTCGGCGGCATGGATGAGGCCCTCGCCTTTCTGACCGAGCACGGGCCGCGATTGCAAGACCAGCTCTAGCGCCCATCTTGGGCGGCCGCCGCGTCACGCCTTGTAGGTGAGCACGTAGTAGCCGTAGCCGGCGAGCCCCACGCAGGCCACGACCAGGAAGCCCATGACGTAGGTCAGCAGGAGCGAGTAGTGGCGGACCTCGTGGCGATTTTCCGCCAGATAGTTGTAGCGGGCCCGGAAGACCGGAGGGTGGTAGAACCGCAGCCCCTTGCCCGACGCGGCCCGCCGGCCGGCAAAGAAGGCCTGGGTCTCGTCGAAGATGATGTGCAATGGGCGTCGGGCCGCCAGGGCCGCCAGGAAGCCGAGGGCCTTCTTGTCCCAGTTGGAGTTCCAGAGCGTGGCGGTGCGGTTCCACCACGAACCGGCCACGGTGCGCGACGTCGAGTGCCACGAGAGCAGGTGCAGGATGCCCTCGCCCACGAGGAACGCGACCGTGCCGACCGCGGCTGCGGAGAGGATCGCAGCCGGGCCGATCGGGAGGTGGAACCGCTCGTGCATCTCGCGGAAGACCCGGCCGGTCTTCTGGTGGCCGCGCGTGAAGGGATTCCAGACGATGCCCTGGGCCAGACAGGAGGCCAGGACGCCTTCGCCGACGTCGCGGATGTCGTGGCGCACCGACGCCGGCGTGACCGTCGTGTCCCACCAGTGCTTGACGGTCGGGCTCGTCTGGGTGATCAGATAGTAGAGGGCGGCCACGATCAACACCCCTACGTGCGCCAGGACGACCGCGTCGACCGTCAGCTCGAGCTTGATGCGGATCCACCGCAGCGGATGGCGGATAAACTTGACCAGCGGCGGCGGCAGGGCCGGCGACACGGGGCCGGTGGCGGTGCGGATACCAGCATCCATTGCGCAGTGTTACTACTACGCGCCGCCCCCAGGCGTTGCGGATCCGGGTGCCTATATTTGGACGGATGGCTGGCCGGGACAGTGCGGCAGCTCGGTGGGCGACGGCTCTCGACCGATGGGCCGTGCCGGACGCCATCCTGGCCGCCGCGCCGGAGAATCCGTGGGTCTTCCCGACCGCCCTGTTCCAGATCGACCCCTCGACGACTCCGACACTCAGCACCTCGCACCGGATGGCCCTGGAAGTGCTCGAGGCGGGGGATACGGTCCTCGACGTCGGTTGTGGCGGCGGTGCAGCCAGCGTGCCCTTGGCCCCGCCGGCGAGCGAGCTCATCGGTGTCGACGCCGCCTCCGAGATGCTGGCCCTGTTCGCGGCCGCGACCGCCGGTGCCCGTATCAGCCACCGGGAGATCGAAGGGCGTTGGCCGGACGTGGCCCCCGATGTCCCCGCCGCGGACGTCGTCGTGTGCCACCACGTGGTCTACAACGTGGCCGACATCGCCCCCTTCGTGACGGCACTCGACGACCATGCCCGCCGGCTGGTCGTCGTCGAGCTCACGGATCGGCACCCGCAGTCGCCGTTGAGCCCGCTCTGGCAGCGATTCTGGGGCCTCGCCCGCCCCGAGGAACCTTCGGCGGACCTCTTCGTCGAGGTGCTCAGCGACCTGGGCCACGCGCCGGTCGTGCGCCGGTCGCGCCGGCCACCGCGGAAGGCGACGATGGACCGGGCCAGTTATGTCGCCTTTGCCCGCCGGCGCCTGTGCCTCACATCGGACCGTGATCCCGAGATCGACGCCGCCCTGGGCGCCCATCCGGAGCTGGCGGTGACGACCATCGTCAGCGTGTCGTGGTCACCGGTCGTCGCATCGGCCCAATTGAATTCAGCTCCACAAGGTCACATACAGAGGTGGCCGGAACCGGCTGGCGGGCACCCCGCCGTCGCTGCGGTGCATGCTTTGCATCGCCTCCGTGGTCCGAAGGAACCGCAGCAAGGCGTTGACGGCGGGCGGTCGCCGCTCGGCCGGCAGGGTGCTGACGTACCACAGCAACGCCACCGGCGTCGAGACGACATCGAGCTGGACCAGCGCCCCCCGGTCGAGGTCGCGGGAGACGAGGTGGCTGATCGTGGGCGCCACGCCGACCCCTTCCGCGGCGGCGGACCACACCGCCGCCTGGCTCGGGAAGACGCGCACCCGACTCTGCGGGACGTGCAACCGGTCGAGGAGGAGCCCGACCTCGCTGGACGGGTCGGCGCCGGACGGGTCCACCAGCCAGTCTTCGCCGGCCAGCGCATGCCACGGGATGGCGTGTCGAGTCGCCAGATGATGGTCCGGAGCCGCGACCACGACCAGCCGGTAGCGCATCATGGGTTCGCTGTCGATGCCCCGGGCCTGCTCGCCGGTGAGTCGCGGGCCGAAGCAGGCGTCGGCGAGCCGCTCGTGCAGGAGCGCCGGCATCTCGTGGGTGCGGGCGACGCCCACGCTGGCCTCGACCATGGTGGTGCGAGCCGTGAAGGCGGCCAGCAGGGGAGGGGCGACGAACTCGGTCACCGTGCTGGTCGCGGCCACCCGCAGCTGCTCCGGCGCCCCCTGGGCCTGCCGGATGGCGCTGACCGCTTCCGCGCCCAGGTTGACCATCTGGGACGCGATGGCCACCAGACGCTGGCCGCCGGGCGTCAGGGACATGCCGCTCGGGCCGCGACTGATCAACGGGTCGTCGAGATGCTGGCGCAAGGCGGCCAACGCGCCCGAGACGGCCGGTTCCGACACCCCGAGGGCCCCGGCGGCCGCCTTGACCGAGCCCAGGCGGGCGACCAGCACGAAGGCCTCCAATTGGGTCAGCGTCACCGTCCGCAGGTGTAGCACAGCCCGATAAGCAATCGCTTAGCCGCCGTTGACCACCTCGGGCGCCGAGGATCATCATCGACAGTGGACCCAGATGACACCGGGGGGTGACGCATGCAGGTACCTGCGCCCTTTGAATACGAACGAGCGACGAGCGTCGAGAACGCCCTGGCCTTGCTCGACCGGCACGGGCCGGAGGCCCGTTTGATCGCAGGGGGGCACAGCCTGCTGCCGATGATGAAGCTGCGCCTGTCCCGTCCCGAAGTCCTGATCGACATCAACGACCTCGTCGATCTCGACTACATCCGCCTCGACGGCGACCACATCGCCATCGGAGCTATGACCCGGCACGCCAGCCTGCTGGACTCGGCCCTGCTGGCCGAGCACTACCGCATCTTCGCCGACGCCGAGCGCGTCATCGCCGATCCGATCGTCCGCAACCGGGGCACCATCGGCGGGTCCCTGTGCCAGGCCGATCCCTCCGAGGATCTGTCCGCGGTGCTGTCGGCCCTCCGGGGCAGCTTCGTCGTGCGCGGCGTTACCGGCACCGAGATCTACGGGGCGCGCCAGTTCCACGTCGGACCCTACGAGACGAAGGTCGAAGGCGCCCAAATGCTGGTGGAGATCCGGGTGCCGGTCCGCCCCGGCGCCGGCAGCTCCTACCAGAAGGTCGAGCGCCGGGCCGGAGACTGGGCCGTGGCGGCGGCCGGGGCATTCGTGCAGATGGACGGGGACGTCGTCGCCGACGTGGGCATCGGTCTGGCAGCCGTGGGCGCGGCCCATTTCACCTGCCCCGAGGCCGAGGATCTGCTGCGGGGGAGTCCGCCGAGCGAGGAGAACCTGGCCGCCGCGGCCGAGGCCTGCCGGCAGGGCTGCCATCCCCAGAGCGATCAGCGCGGCCCCGAGGACTACAAGCGCCACCTCGTCGGCGAGCTCGCCCACCGGGCGTTGGCCACCGCCGTGGCCAGAGCCCACGGAAGGGAGTTGTGATGCAAGTCACCATGACCGTCAACGGTTCCGAGGTCACCGAGGAGGTCGAACCCCGCCTGCTGCTGGTGCACTTCCTGCGCGACGTCCTGAGGTTGACCGGCACCCACTGGGGATGTGACACGTCGAACTGCGGGGCCTGCACGGTCTGGGTCGACGGCACGCCGGTCAAAAGTTGCACCACGCTGGCGGCCATGACCTCGGGCCATGCCGTGCGCACCGTGGAGGACCTGGCGACCGGCGATGAGCTCGATCCTCTCCAGGACGCGTTCATGCAGGAGCACGGTCTGCAATGCGGCTTTTGCACGCCGGGGATGCTCATGACCGGGCGGTGGTTGCTCGACCGGGACCCCAACCCTGACGTCGAGACCATCCGGGAGGCCATCTCCGGCAACATCTGCCGGTGCACCGGCTACGAGAACATCATTCGGTCTATCCAGCGGGCCGCGGGCGCTCGGAGCGCGGTATGACGGCGACCGACGTCCCGCTCAGCGCGGCCGGCAACCCCATCGGGTTCGGGCGGATGCTGCGCAAAGAGGACGTCCGGTTCGTGCGCGGCAGAGGCAATTACGTTGATGACGTCAACTTGCCCGGCATGCTGCACGGCGCGGTCCTGCGCAGCCCCTACGCCCACGCCCGGATCGTGTCGATCGACACCAGTGCCGCGGAGGCGCACCCCAAGGTCAAGGCGGTCATCACCGGGAAGGTCCTCGAGACGCTGAAGCTGGCGTGGATGCCGACCCTCTCCGGCGACGTGCAGTCGGTGCTCGCGACCGACAAGGTGCGGTTCCAGGGGCAGGAGGTGGCGTTCGTCGTCGCAGACGATCGCTACTCGGCCCGCGACGCCCTCGAGCTCATCGACGTCGAATACGACCCGTTGCCGCCGGTCATCGACGCCCTCCAAGCCCTCGAGCCCGGCGCGCCGGTCATCCGCGACGACCTCGAAGGCCGCACCGACAACCACATCTACGACTGGGAGGCCGGCGATGCGGCCGCCTGCGACGCAGTGTTCGCCACCGCCGAGGTGGTCGTGGCCCAGGACATGCTGTACCCACGCGTGCATCCGGCCCCCATGGAGACCTGCGGGTCGGTGGCCCACATGGACAAGGTGACGGGGAAGTTGACCATCTGGACCACCACCCAGGCCCCCCATGCCCACCGCACCCTGTACGCCCTCGTCGCGGGACTGCCCGAGCAGAAGATCCAGGTCATTTCCCCTGATATTGGCGGCGGGTTCGGCAACAAGGTCGGGATCTATCCGGGCTACGTGTGTTCGATCGTCGGCTCGATCGTCACCGGCGCGCCCGTGAAATGGGTGGAGGACCGCTCCGAGAACCTGATGTCGACGTCCTTTGCCCGGGACTACCACATGCACGGCGAGATCGCCGCCACCCGGGAGGGCAAGATCCTCGGACTGCGGGTCAACGTCCTGGCCGACCACGGAGCTTTCAACGGTGTTGCCCAGCCGACCAAGTACCCGGCCGGGTTCTTCCACATCTTCACCGGGTCCTACGACTATGCCGCCGCGCACTGCAAGGTCACGGCGGTGTACACCAACAAGGCGCCCGGGGGCGTGGCCTACGCCTGCTCGTTCCGCATCACCGAGGCCGTCTACCTCGTCGAGCGCATGGTCGACTGCCTGGCTGCGGAGCTGCAGATGGACCCGGCCGAGCTGCGCATGCAGAACCTGCTGCGCCCCGAGCAGTTCCCCTACACCACCCCGACGGGCTGGGAGTACGACTCGGGCGACTACCCCCGGGCCCTGCGGGAGGCCATGCGCATCGCCGGCTACGACGAACTGCGCAAGGAGCAAGCGGCGCGCCGGGCTGCTGCTGGTGAAAGTGCCTCCTCTGGCGCGCCACCCGCCCCGCTCATGGGGATCGGCCTGTCGTTTTTCACGGAGGGCGTCGGGGCCGGGCCCCGCAAGCACATGGACATCCTGGGCCTGGGCATGGCCGACGGCGCCGAACTGCGGATCCACCCCACCGGCAAGGCCCAATTGCGGATCAGCGTGCAGACGCAGGGCCAGGGCCACGAGACCACCTTCGCCCAGATCGTCGCCCACGAGCTCGACATCCCACCGGAGGATATCGAGGTCATCCACGGGGACACGGACAACACCCCGTTCGGCCTGGGCACCTACGGGTCGCGCTCGACGCCGGTGTCGGGCGCCGCGACCGCGGTGGCCGCCCGGCGGGTGCGGGATAAGGCCCGCATCATCGCCGCGGCTGCCCTGGAGTGCTCACCGGAGGATCTCGAGTGGGACCGGGGGCGCTGGCAGGTCAAGGGCGACCCGACGCACGGGCAGACCATCCAGGAGATCGCGTTGGCGTCGCACGGCAGCCTCGAGCTGCCCGAGGGGGTGGAGGGGCATCTGGACGCATCGGTGGTCTACAACCCGCCCAACCTCACCTACCCGTTCGGGGCCTACATCTGCGTGGTCGACGTCGACCCGGCGACCGGTGTCGTCAAGGTCCGACGGTTCATCGCGGTGGACGACTGCGGACCGCGGATCAACCCCATGATCGTGGAGGGTCAGGTGCACGGCGGTCTGGCGGACGGGATCGGCATGGCGCTCATGGAGGTCATCGCCTTCGACCGCGACGGCAACAACCTGGGCGGGTCCTTTATGGACTACCTCCTGCCGACTTCCATGGAGTGCCCTCGCTGGGAGCTGGGCGAAACGGTGACGCCTTCACCGCATCACCCCATTGGCGTCAAGGGCGTGGGCGAATCGGCGACAGTCGGATCGCCCGCGGCGGTCGTCAACGCGGTCATGGACGCCCTGCGCATCCGTCATGCCGACATGCCGCTCACGCCGGCGGCGGTCTGGCGGGCGGCCCAGGGACGCCCGCTGCGCACCGACCTGGCGATCGAGTAGCGGTGGACCTGACCGCTCGCGTCGCCGAGTTGCGGGCGTCGCGGGTGCCGTACGTCCATGCCCTGGTGGTGCTGGCCGAGCGCCCCACTTCGGCCAAGCCAGGCGACGAGGCCCTGGTCCTCAGCGACGGGACGATCGAGGGTTTCGTGGGCGGGACGTGCGCCGAGGCGACCATACGAGACCGGTCGTTGCCCCTGCTCGACTCCGGTGAGACCCTCATGCTGCGGATCACCCCGGTGGCCGAGGAGGTCCGGGCCGGGTCGGCGCCGGCCGGCGAGGCCGGCCGGGTGGTGGTGCACAACCCCTGTCTGTCAGGGGGCAGCCTGGAGGTGTTCCTGGAGCCGGAGGTGCCACCGCTGCTGGTCGTGGTGGCCGGGCAGGCCCCGATCGCGGCGAGCCTGCTGGCCGTCGGGCAGCAGCTCGGCTACCAGATGCAGGCCTTCGACGCCGACCTTCCCCCCGACGCCGGTGCGGTGGTGGTCGCCTCCCACGGGCGCGGCGAGGAGCGGGTGCTGACAGCCGCCCTGGAGGCTGGGGTGCCCTATGTAGGCCTGGTGGCCAGCGCCACGCGGGGTCGGGCCGTGGTCGACGCTCTCGATCTACCCGTCGAGTTGCGGGGCGCGGTGCGCACCCCGGCCGGCCTCGACATCGGGGCGCGGACCCCCGGCGAGGTCGCGGTATCGATCCTGGCCGAGATCGTGGCCACCCGACCACGGCCTCCGGCCCGGCCGGCCAAGGCCACCGCGCCCGCCGTCGCCGTCGCCGGGATCGACCCGGTGTGCGGCATGACGGTGATCGCGGGTGCCGACGCCTTGCACACCGAGCATCAGGGCCGCCAGGTGTGGTTCTGCGGGCGCGGCTGCCTCCAGGCCTTCCGCGCCGATCCGGCTGCCTACCGGCCGTGACCGCCGGGGCGGAGCGAGCCCGCTAGGACCGCGGCGCGGTCGGGTGCGAAGGGGCCGCCGGCGCCCCTTCCAGCTCGAAGAACAGCTGGTCGGCGTAGCACCACCACCAGTCCTCGCCCGGCTCGTAGGAGCGGATCAGGGGATGATCCGGCTGGTCGTGCCAGTGGGCGGTGGCGTGGCGATTCGGCGAGCTGTCACAGCAGCCCACGTGGCCGCAGCTCATGCACAGCCGCAGGTGCACCCAGCGACCACCCATGCGGAGACAGTCCTCGCAGCCGTCGCTCGACGGGGTCACGTCGGCGACGGTATCCATGTGGGCACAGGTGTCAGGCATCGGCTGCTTCCTCCTCGGGTCGGGACGGCATCCTGTCCACATGTACCACGCCCCGGCCGCTTCGGCGGGAGCAGGATGGGGAGGTGAAAAGCCTCCGGGTGCGGCTGCTGGGTCAGCTTCAGGTCGAGGGCGGTGATGCGGCCCGACTGGGGCGCCGCCAGGTTCGCACCCTGCTCAAAATCCTCGCCCTGGGTCGCGGCCGACCCATCGGCGTCGATCGGCTGGTCGACTGCCTGTGGGGCGACCACCCTCCCGCCCAACCGGCGGATCAGGTGTCGGTGCTGGTGAGCCGGCTGCGGAGCGTGGTCGGCGCCGATCGGCTGGTTCGCAACGACGCCGGCTACGCCCTCCGGATCGACTGGCTCGACCTGGACGCCCTGGCGACGTACGCAGACGAGGCCGACCGCCGGCTGGCCGAGGGCGCGGTCGGGGCCGCCCGCGCCGCGGCGGCGATGGGGCTGTCCCTGGCCCGCGGCCCGCTGTTGGCGGACGAGCCGGACGCCAGGTGGGCCGACGCGGAGCGCGCCGCCGCCGGTCGGCTCGTCTCCCGCCTGCAGCACGCCGCGGCTGCCGCGGCGGCGGCCGCCGGCGACTGGAGCAGCGCGGTCGAGCTGGGCCAAGGGGTGCTGGCGGGGGACCCGTACGACGAGGTGGCCTTGCGGGGCCTGATGGACGCCCTGGCCCGGTCCGGCCGGCCGGCGTCCGCGCTGGCGGTGTACGCGACGACGCGCACCCGGCTCGCCGAAGAGCTCGGCGTCAGTCCCTCGCCCGCCACGGAGGCCCTCCACCGCGCCATCCTGCTCGGCGAGCTGCCCGCCGCCGATCCGCAGCCGTCAACCACGGTCCCGGGCGGAGAAGGACTGCCCGGCCGGGAGGAGGCGATCGCCCAGCTCGACGAGCTCTTCGATCGGACCGAGGGCGGGCACGGGCAGCTGGGCTGGGTCGAAGGGGAAGCCGGCATCGGCAAGTCCCGGCTGCTGCAGGTTTGGTCGCAGCGCGCCGCGGCGCGCGGCGCGGCTCGTCGTCGGGGTCGCGTGCGACGAGCTGGGCCGCTCCCTACCGCTCCAACCGCTGCTCGACGCGGTGGCTGACTTGGTCCGCCGGTCGGCTGCGGACGAGGGAGGCGACGTGGTGGGGCCGGACGGCGGCGTGCTCGGGCCCCTGCTCGGCCTACGGACCGAGCCGGTGCCCGCCACCCAGATCGCCGCCCTGACTGACCCGGGCGCGGGCCAGGCGCTGCTGTTCGCGGCGATCTTCAGCGTCCTGCGCCGCCAGGCGGACAACCACCCGTTGGTGCTGATCGTCGATGACGTCCATTTCGCGGACACGGCCACCATGGCGTGGCTCGGCCAGGTGACGAGGCGCCTGGCGGGGGCTCGGGTCCTGGTGCTGGCCGCCCGTCGCACCGAGGAAGTCGGGTCGCGCCTTGGCGGGACGACGATCACGCTGGGCCCGCTCGACCTGGCGGCGACGACGACCGTCGTGGGTCCGGCGCGCGCCGCGGAGCTGCTGGCCCGCAGCGGCGGCCACCCGCTGTTTCTGGTCGAACTGGCCGCCGCCCACACGGAGCGCGAGCTGCCGGAGAGCATCCGGCATGCCGTCGACGAACGCTGCAGCCGGGCCGGTCCGGCCGCGGCCACCCTACGAGCCGGGGCGGTGATCGGCCCCGACGTCGACCTCGACCTCCTGGCCGCCGCGACCGGTGCCGGACCCAAGGATCTGCTTGACCATCTCGAAGAAGGGGTGCGCCGCCGGTTCCTCGTCGAGCACGGGCCCCGGTTTGTCTTCGCCCACGCCTTGGTCCGGGAGGCGCTGGTCGCTGGGGTCGGGGCGTCGCGGACCGCCTACATTCACCGGGAGGTCGCCCGGGTCCTGGCCGCCCGCCCGCACGCCGACCCGCTCGCGGTGGCCCACCACGCCCGCCTCGGCGGCGAGTTGGCGGCCGCCTCGGCGATGCTGGTCGCAGCCGCCCGCCTGGCGGTCGCCCGCTTCGACCAGGAGCGGGCCCGGCAATTGCTCGACGAGGCGGTGGCCCTCGACGACACGGTCGAGGCTCGCCTGGAGCGCGCCCGGGTGTGCTCGATGCTGGCCCAGTACGGCCAAACCGCCGACGATCTGGCGGTGGCTCGATCCGGCGGCGCCGGATCCGAAGCCCTCGAGGTGGCCGCCTGGTCGGCCCACTTCCAGCGTCGATTCGATCAGGCGCTGACCTTGGCCGACGAGGGGGCGCAGCAGGCCACGGACGCCGACCTGCGGACCAGCTGCCTGGCCCTCGGCGGGTGGGTGTCGCTGGCGTCCGGGGACCTCGCCGGCGCCGAGGCCCGCCTGCAGGACGCGGTCGGCGAGGCGCCCGACACCAGCGGCCGACTGGCGGAAGCCTGGCTCGCCTGGTTGCGCATGAACCAGGGGTTGCCGAAGGAGACGTTGCACCTGGTCAGCCCCCAAGCCGGTGCCGGGCTGGCCGCCTACCGCTTCCCGAACGCCTACGCCCTGATGGCCGCCACCATGGCCCAGGCGATGCTGGGACAAGCGGACGAGGCCCTGGCCACCTTGGACACGCTGACCGCCGACGTGGCTCGGATGGGGGCCCAGCGGTGGACGCCGCGCCCGCTCAATCTGCGCGCCTGGATCGTCCGCAACCTGGGGGCGATCGGCGAGGCCGACGAGCTCAACCGGGCCGCCCTCGACGCCGCTCGACCGCAGGGGTTGGCCGAGCCGCTCGCCAACTCGTTGCTCGACCTGGCGTCCGGCCGGCTCTTCGTCGGGGATCTCGACTCCACCGCCGGGCTCCTGGCCGAAGCCGCGTCGCAGGCCGAGGCCGACCACGCCTTCCGGTGGCGCCACCAACTCCGGGCCCGGCTCATCCGGGCTCGCCTGGACCTGGCCGGGGGCGATCCCCTGGCGGCCCTCGCCGGCGGGGAGTCACTCGCGGCCGAGGCCGGCCAGCTCGGCGCCCCTCGCTGCGAGGTGCAAGCCCGGCTGGTGGCGGCCATGGCCGCCCATCAGTCTGGGGCCCCGATCGACCGGGAAGCGGTCCACCGACTCCTGCTCCGCCTCGACGACGTCGCCGGCCTGGAGGCCTGGTGGATCACCGGCGAGGTGGCCCGGGTGTTCGACGTCGCCGCCTGGGCCGATCTGGCCGGGCGGCGGGTGACCGCCCTGCACCGGCGCGCCGGCGGTTACGGGGCGGCGTTGGCGCGCGCCGCCGCCCCCCGGCTCGGCTGACCGGCCACCCGCCCAGTGAGGAAGATGACCGCGGGTCGCCAGCCGCCGACGGGCAGGGTGACCGCCCGAATGGCCTGCTGGGTGATCTCGGCGCGGGCGTCGCCAGGCAACCCGGCCAGCCAGGGCGCGATCTGGGGGACGGCCAATCGGTAGGCGACGATTGTCCCCGCCTCGTGCACGCCCAGGTCAGGGCGGGTGACGGACGCGGCCACGTCGACCAGGCCGGCCTGATGGGCTGCGGCGGCCAGGGTGGCCGGAACCCCGGAGATGGCCAACCCGTCGGTCTTCATGGTCAGGTACCAGGCGGGCGGCACCCATCCCCAAGAGGAGACGACCGCAGCGATCGCCGCCTTGACGGGGTCGACTCCCTCCGCCCAGGTCGAGGCGAGCACCACGCCGCCGGGCCGCACCAGCATCGCCATCTCCGCCAGCGCGGTCACCGGCGGGAGATGGTTGAGCACGAACCCCGCCAGCGCGGCCTCGAACGCCCCCGAACGAAATGGCAGCGCCCCGGCGTCGGCGGTGACGGCCGGCCAGGTGCGCCGCCCGCCGTGCGCCACCATCCCCCAGGAGCGGTCGGCCGCGACGACGTGGGCGCCCCGGGCGGCGGCGGCCTCCGCCACGGCCCCGGTCCCGGTGCCGACGTCGAGCACCAGCCGCCCCGCCAGGGGGATCGGCGACGCGGCCAGGAGGGCACCGGCGAGGGGTCGGTACACCAGACCGGCGCCGGTCTCCCACTGCGCCGCCAATCCGTCGTAGACGCTCGCTACAGCCATCGGGCGCCTTCGATCGCCCGGCTCTCCCACCAGGCCAGCTCGGCGCCCCCGCCGAGGGCCTTCTCCCAGCCGAACTGGAGGACCGCGCCGAGCAACTCGAAGGCGACGGCCGCCTCCCACCACCCGCGGGTGTCGACGCCGTGACGTTCGAGGGCGGCCCGGTAGGTCGCCACCGTCTGGTCCTTGCTCTCCGGGAGCAGGTCGCTGTTGAGGGCCAGGTACCACGACAGGTCGGCAAGGGGGGAGGCCTCGCCAGGTGCTTCGCCGAAGTCGAGCAGCACGGTGCGCCCGTCCGGGTCGGTCCCGAGGTTGGCGGCCTTCCAGTCGCCGTGCACCAGGGTGTGGGGGACCGAATCCAGCGCCGCCAGCAGCGGTGCAGGGTCGTCGAGGAGCGGGAGGACGATGTCTGCCGTCCGGGGCGACACTTCGGGCAATCTCCGCCACCCCTGGCCCATGAGCTGGGGGACGAGCGCGGCCGAGCCTCGGGCCTGTTCCTCGTCGGCCACCGCCGGCGAGAACATCAGATAGCGCCGGCTCGGCGGGGTGAGGCCCACGTCGTCCCGCCACTCCCAGAAGCTGGCGTGCATGGCGGCCATGTGATCCAGGAAGCGGTGGTGCTGCGCCGGCGAGAAGGGCACTCCGGGCGGGAGGAGATGGGCGGTGACGTCGCGCAGCAGCACCATCCCGACGGTGCCGTCAAACCGACAGGCGACCACCGCCGGATCGATCACCTCGGGGAGTCGGCCCAACAGGCCCCGTTCCCACAGGGCGACGTAGCGAAGGCCCGGATCGCCGGTGGCCCGCAAGAGCCAGTCGTCGCGTGGGTCCTGGTACTTGAGCACGTACCGGTCGCCGTCGATGACGACCCGCTCGAACCGGGCCCCCGATTTGCTGTCCTCGGGCGCCCACGGCCGGCGGCTGCTGGCCGCCGCCAGCAGATCTTCGAACGAGCGCGAGGTGTCAGCCACGACCATCGGCTGTCGCCTCCGCCATCTCGGCCAGGAGGGTGGCTGACCACCGGCCGCCGCACCACACCTGGTCCCTGGTGATCCGGTCGCCGGTCACCTCCAGGACGTGGGCCTGGTGGACGGCAAAGGGCACGCCGGCCTCCTCCCATCGCAGGGTGAACTCGACCAGCTCCCCCGTGGGCAGCGGGGTGCGCTTGAGCTCCTCGAAGCGGCCCGGGTCTGCGTACCATCGGGCCAGTTCGGCCCGCACCGAGCTATCCCCCTGGACGCCGAAGCGCCAGTTCGGCACCGTCGCGTCCAGGGTGACCGCAGGGCCGAAGGCGTCGCAGTCGGGGATGGCGGCGCCCTCGATGGCGGCCAGATACCGCCCGACCGGATCTCGCCCATGTTGCTCGGATACGGGTTGCTCGGATACGGGCTGCTCGGACATGTGACCTCCTCGACGCGGATCGACCGGGTCAGGCTGACATGGGCGGCTTGCCATTGGCTTGCCACCGCCGTGGCAGGCCGGCGGCTCAGGTCTGCAGCCGGGAGAGAAACTGCACGATGGCGTCGTTGAACAGGTCGTTGCGGTCCCCGGCGACCATGTGGCCGGCGCCGGCCACGTTGACCAGCTCGGCCTGCGGGATGAGGGCCATCAGCTCCCGCGCTCGGCCTCGCTCAGCAGGTCGCTCACGAGACCGCGGACCAGCAGTACCGGGACCCGGACCTGGCGGGCCGCGGCCTCGAGCCGTTCCGGTTCGACCATCGACGTCCGGGTCTCGTCCGCGGCACCCAGGCGACCCCCGACGAACTGCGGATCCCAGTGCCAATACCAGCGTCCGTCCCGCTCCCGCAGGTTCTTGCGCAGGCCGGAGAGATCCTTCGGCCGGGGACGATGGGGGTTGTAGCGCTGGATGGCGTCGGCGACCTCGTCGAGCGACGCGAACCCATCGGCCAGGTGCTCGAGCATGAACGCGCCGATGCGCTCGCGGCCGTCCTCCTCGATGCGGGGCGCCACGTCGACGAGGATCAGGGCCCGCGCCACTTCGGTCTCCGGGTGATCGCCGATGGCCGCCAGCGAGGCCAGCCCTCCCAGCGACGCCCCGACCAGGGCCGGCGTCCGGCCCAGTGACCGGGTGATCTCTACGACGTCGCCGGCGAAGGCTTCCAAGGTGTAGTCGCCGTCCGCTGCCCAGTCACTTTCGCCGTGGCCGCGCAGGTCGACGGTGTACGCCCGCCACCCCTGGGCTGCCAGGGCGTCCAGCGTGGTGCCCCAGGAGTGCCGGGTCTGTCCGCCGCCGTGGAGCAGCACGACGGGCGGCCCGTCGGCTGGTCCAGCCACGTCGGCCGCCAGCCGGTTCCCGTCGCGCCCCTCGAGATCTATCCGCATGCGTCGACGCTACGGACGGCGGGTCGCGAAGTTCAACCCGGCCCGGTTCCCGAGACCACGCCGATACCATCACCAGCGGTGAGAAGCCCGGCTCCGGGCACCCCGACGAGGAGGCAATCATGCCAGCCAAGGGCAGCGCAGAATGGAAGGGCGACGTGCCGACCGGCAGCGGCACCTTCACCGCCGGCGACACCATCACCGGTGAGTACTCCTACAAGTCCCGCTTCGAGGACGGGCCGGGCGCGAATCCCGAGCAGCTGATTGCGGCGGCCCACGCCTCGTGCTTCTCCATGGCCCTTTCCAACCTGCTCGCCCAGGCCGGCACCCCGCCGACCTCCGTGCACACGGATGCCACGGTGACCCTGCGGCTCGTCGAAGGCACTCCGACGATCACCAAGATCGCCCTGGTCACGGAGGGGCAGGTGCCGGGTGTCGACGAGGCCGCCTTCCAGGAGCACGCTGCCACCGCCAAGGCCGGCTGCCCGGTCAGCCGGGCCTTGGCGGGCGTGCCCGAGATCACCCTGGAAGCATCGCTGGCGGGTTGAGCGGCAGGCCTACGCGGGAGGCCCGCTGCCCAGGACGACCGTGGTCGTGTGGGACTGCCCGGAGGCGTCGGTCCAGCCGATCTGCACCTTGTCGCCGGGATGGTGACTGACCATCAGGCCGCTCAGCGTCGAGGCCGAGTCCACGGCCTGGCCGTCCAGCGAGGTGATGACGTCCCCGGCGCCCAGACCGGCCTGCTCCGCGGCGCCACCGCTGACCACGCTGCTGATGGTCAGGCCCGAGCTGCTCGATCCGCCGAATCCCCCGTCGCCGAAGCCGCTCCCGTTCTGGCCGGAACCGGACGACGCCAGCAGGA
Source organism: uncultured Acidimicrobiaceae bacterium (assembly GCA_963702305.1). Taxonomy (GTDB): domain Bacteria; phylum Actinomycetota; class Acidimicrobiia; order Acidimicrobiales; family Palsa-688; genus PALSA-693. The sequence goes on from CAVPBX010000005.1 coordinate 71,023, forward strand.
CCCCGAGGAAGGCGGAGGGCCCGACGTGGGCCGTCGCGGATCCCTGACCGGACTCGATCTGCTGCACGATGGTCATGGCCTGGTTGATCGGAATGGCGAAGCCCTCGGTCCCGGAAGTCTGGATCGAGAAGCTCGACGAGGCGGCGGTGTCCAAGCCGATCACCTGCCCGGCGGTGTTGACCAGGGAGCCTCCAGAGTCGCCGGCCTGAATGTCGGCGTTGACCTGGATGAGGCCGGAGAGCTGTTCGCTGGTGCCGTCGAGTTGGTCGCCGGCGGTGATGGACTGATTGACGGCGGTGATGGAGCCGCCGGCGCTGCTCGGCGTGCCGCCGGTGCCGCCCGCGTTACCGATGGCCACTACTGATTGGCCCACCGCGGCCGAGGAGGAGTTGCCCAGCTGGGCGGTGCGCAACCCGGAGGCGCCTTGGAGCTGAAGGACGGCCACGTCGTGCGACGAGTCGTAGCCCACCACGGTGGCGTTGTAGGTCTTGCCGTTGCCGACGTCGGTCACGCTGATCTTGGTGGCGCCGTTGATGACGTGGTTGTTGGTCAGAACCTCGCCGTTGGACGTCAGCACGATGCCGGTGCCCGCCCCCTGGGCCGACTGGTAGCTGAAGGTCGAGTTGATGTCGACGAGGGCAGGGGAGACCTTGGCCGCGATGGCGGCCGTCTCGGCCGTGCTGCTCCCGCCGCCGCTGCTGCTGCCGCTCCCGTTGGCGGAGCCGCCGGACGAGCCGCTGCCACCCGAGCCAAAGGGCGACGATCCGTTGTAGTAACCGGGGTAGCCGGGGAAGGTCCCCGACCCCCCGTTGCCCGAGCTGGCGGGCGGATTCGTGCTGCCCTGGGCGCTCGCGGTGTTCGAGGCGGCCGTCGGCCACAGGGCGTGACCGAGCCCGAGGCCGGCCACACCGGCGCCGGCTACCAAGCCGGCGGTGAGGAGGGCGCCCAGGCGCCGGCGCCCGCGGTGCGGGGGCGCCGGCGGGGGAGTTGGGTTCGCCCAACCGCCGTCGGCCGGCGGCGGCGGCGGGGGTGGGGTCCACCCGCCGCCGGCAGCCCAGGGGTCGCCCGACGGGGTGGGCGGGCCCGGGACCCAACTGCCGGCGTCGATGGCCGCGGCGGGAACCCAGGCCCCGCCGCCCTCGAGAGGCACCGGTTTCGGCTGCTCGCTGTCGTGGTCGCTCATCTTGGCTCCAGGGGATCGAACGTCATATCGCGATCACCAGTAGACGGCTTCCAGCTATGAGCGCCATGAACCCAACCTGAAAGTCTCCTGGGCGGCTCAGTCACACACTCTTCACACGGACGCGACCGTCCCGTTACTCGCCGCGTCGTACGCTGAGACGGCGGACAACCCAACTGGAGTCGCACATGCCCCTGCCCCGCGCTCTCCTCGACCAGCTGCTCTGGCGCCTGCACGACCAGTACCTGGTGAAAGTCAACGAAGCCATCGCCGCCGAGCGGCCGCAACTGGCGGCCGAACTGGCTGGCGACTACTTCGACGCCGCCTGCCGGACCATCGCCGCCCATCCGTCGTGACCCGCTGAGCCCAACCGCGGGCTCGTAATGTTGGGGTCGTGCTCCCTGGACCTCGGCTGCGTCAGGTGGCGCTGGTCGCCCACGACTGCGCCGCCGTCGCCGATCGACTGGCCCGGACGTTCGGCTGGGATGAGCCGTTCCACGACCCGGGCGTGGGCGAGTTCGGCCTGAACAACGCGGTGTTCGCCGCCGGCGACACGTTCGTCGAAGTGGTGGCGCCCAGCCGGCCGGGCACGACGGCGGGCCGGTACCTTGAGCGCCGCGGTGGCGACGGCGGCTACATGGCCATCTTCCAGGTCCCCGATCTGAATGCAGCCCGCGCTCGGCTCGCCGACCTGGCGGTACGGGTCGTCTGGACCACCGACCTGGCGGACATCGCCGGCACCCACCTGCACCCCAAGGACGTGCCCGGGGCCATCGTGTCGCTCGACTGGGCCGAGCCGCCCGAATCGTGGCGGTGGGCGGGACCGGCGTGGACCGGACGGCCCGCGGCACCCCGGCCCGGAGGTGTGATCGGCTTGACCATCGAGGTGAAAGACCCGCCCGCCGCGGCCCAGCGGTGGGCGGAGGTGCTCGGCCTGGCCGCGCTCGACGATGGGGATGGGGCGCGGGTCGAGCTGCCAACGGCCGGTCAGACGTTGCGTTTTCGGGCCGCCCCGCCGGGGGGCGGCGAAGGCATCATCGAGGTCGCCATCCGGGGCCTGCCTGGCCCCGGGCCCTACCAGATCGGCGGGGTCAGCTTTACCAACTAGCTCGCGGCGGGTGACCCGTTACGGGCGGCGATGCGGCGCAGGGGCGGCAAGGTCGGCGGGGGCTGGCGGCGCGGCGGCAGGCCGGCCAGCAGGGTGGTCGTGGCCGCCGCCACCTGAGCAACGGCGTGTTCGAAGGCGGCGTCCGTGTTCGACGAGCGGGTCTGGACCCCGCTCACCTTGCGGACGTACTGGCGGGCGGCGGCTTCGATCTCCTCGGGGGTGGCGATCGGCTCCAGCCCTCGAAGGGTGGTGATGTTGCGGCACATGCGGCGAGCGTAGAGCGTCGCCTGGCACTCTGGCAGGCGATGTGGCCCCGCCGTTTTGCTGCCCAGTTCCTGGCCGGTCCGGCCGCCCGCGATCCGCTCGCAGTCGTCGAGCGGCTACTGGCCGTCCAGGGTCAGGATGCCCGCGGTTTCCGGTTGGCGATCCGCGCCCGCACGACGGGCATAACGGCCGCCGATGTGGACCGGGCGTTGACCGAAGACCGGTCCCTGGTGGTCACCTGGGTCAACCGCGGCACCCTGCACCTGGTCCGCAGCGAGGACTACCCCTGGCTGCAGGCCCTCACTGTCCCGCCGCTCGCGACGGCCAACGCCCGACGCCTGGCTCAGGAGGGGGTATCGCCGGAGGCGGCTGATCGGGGCGTTGCCGTCATCGCCCGTTCCCTCGCCGCGGACGGACCGCTGACCCGGGCCCAGATCGCCGATCGGTTGGCGGCCGCCGGCGTGGCCGCCATTGGCCAGGGCCTGGTGCACGTGCTGCTGCAGGCCACCCTGCGCGGCCTCATCGTGCGCGGGCCGGTGATCGGCGCCCAGCACGCCTACGTCCTGGTGCAGGACTGGCTGCCGCCAGCCCGGCCGGTCGACCGGGCCACCGCGCTGGCCGAGCTGGCCCGGCGCTACCTGGCGGGACACGGCCCCGCAGACGAGCGCGACCTGGCCCGCTGGGCGGGGCTGCCCCTGCGCGACGCCCGGGCTGGGCTCACCGCCATCGGCGCCGAACTCGACGAGCGACCCGATGGGTTGGTCGACCTCCGCCGCCGGCCGGTGGGGGAGGAGCTGCCCGCCGCGGTTGCTGGGCGCCTTCGATCCCGTGCTGCTCGGGTGGCGGTCGCGGGACGAGCTGCTGGGATCGCACCAGGGGATCGTCACCGTCAATGGCATCTTCCGCCCGTTCGCGCTCGTCGACGGCCGGGCGGCCGGCACCTGGACGATGCCGAATGGCACGGTCGCGGTCGAGCCTTTCAAGAAGCTCTCGCCGCCGGTGGCGGCGGCGCTGGCGGCGGAGGCCCAGGACGTGGCCCGTTTCCTGGGCGCCTGAGTCAGACGAGCCGGCGCCGGACCACCCCCCAGCTCAGCCGGCCGAGGAGGGTCAGGGCCAACACGCAGAGGAGGAACACCGCGACGCCGCCGAGGGCGCCGACGACCGACTCCAATCCCCGGGCGAAGGTGTGCCGGGCATGGTTCCAGGCCCGGGTCAACCCGCTCGGGGGCGGGACGACGGCGTGGACGGCCGGTGCGGTCTCGCTGACGTGGACCGTCAGCGTGCCGTAGGTGGTCTGATCGTCCAGGACCCGCACCTGCCCCTGCAGTTGCTCGATCTGCGTCTGCAGGTCGCTGATCTGCTGCTCGACGGCCAGGATGTCGCCGATGTTCTGGGCTCGGGTCAGGATCTGCTGGAACTGGGTCCGGCTGTCCTGCAGGGACTGCAGGCGGGCGTTGAGGTCGACGTACTGCGAGGTCACGTCCTGGCCCGAGGTGCTCACCCCGGTGGCGGTACCAAGGGCCCGCGCCTGGTTGAGGAGCGTCTCGAAACTGGCGGACGGCACCCGCAGGACCAGATCACCCGACGGCGGCCCGCCGACGGCGGCGTTGGTGTTGGTGCTGGCCACGAAACCGCCTAGGCCGGCGGCATCGCTGGTGAGCTGGCTGACGGTCGTGTTGAGCCGGCCCCGGCCCACCTGCAGGCTGACCGTCCCGGTCTTGATCACCTTGGTGGGGAGGCTGGGCGCTGACGACGCCGCGGGCGGGGCGGGCGACGAGGTTGGGACTGGCCGCGGAATTGGGGCCGAAGGGCGCTGCCCCTTGCGCGGCGGCGCTGCCGAGGGACGCCGACCCGGCCACGGTGGTGGGGGAGACCGCGGCCGGCGCCGAGGTCGCCGTACTGGCCGACGGGCTCGGACTCGTACCGGACCCGTCGAGGGCGCCGACCACCCCGATGAGCAGCCCCACCGCGGCGATGGCGGCCACCACCGCCACCACCGGCCGCGACCTCGGCAACCGAATCCGCCGGCGCCGGCCGGCGGCGGCACCCAGGCTTTCCCGGGCGGCCAGGACCCGGGCCGGCCCATCCGCGGGCACGGCGATGTCGTCGGCCGTACGACGCAGCAGGGCTTCGAGGACGTCGTCGTCAATCATGGGAGGCTTCCGATCGGGTTGCGAAGGCCGCATCGCCGTAGTCCGCCAGGCGGGGGTCGGCCCTGAGGCGGGCTCGGGCGTCGTGCATCCGGCTCTTTACCGTTCCGGTTCGGCGGTGGATCACGGTGGCGATCTCCCGTTCGCTGAGTTGGGCGTAGTAGCGCAGGACGACGACGATGCGCAGGTGCTCGGGCAGCGCGGCCACCGCGTCGAGCACGGCCTGCTGGGTCTCGTGCCGCTCCGCCTCGACCTCGGTGAGGTCGGCGCCCGGGTCGTCGGCGCCGAGTTCGTCGAGCCCGCGGGTCCGATCCAGTCGGGCCCGGTCCGAGCGGAGCTTGCTCAGGCAGGCGTTGACGACCACCCGGTACAGCCACGGGCGGACGCCCTCGCCGGCGGGCACCGCAGCCCGGAACCGCCAGGCCCGTAAGAACGCGTCCTGGACCGCCTCCTCCGCATCGGCCCGGTTGTGCAGGATCAGGTACGCGGTCCGGAAGGCCGGCGCGTAGCCGTCCGCCACCCAGGCGGGGAACCCGTCGGCTCCCGTGGTGCTCGCCCCCCGCAGCCGGCTCATCACCTCATGCAACTCCCCGGGCGCGCCAGAGGTTCGCCGGCAGTTCCGCACGCCTGTTCGACGAGCGTCACACGCAGTGGCAGCGGGGGGGGGTGGCCAGGACGCACGACGCCGGTCTCTTTCCCCCTCCCCTTCGCTCCCCGGCGACGCCAGACCCTGCCACTACCTGTGACCGCAGTCGAACGGAGCCGGGATGCCCGCCCGGCGCTCGAGGTTTCTTCGGGACGTACGCGACATCAGGTGTCGCGTTTGGGCCAAAGAGTCAGGATGTACCGAAGAGGTGTGCACGGTCGGGGGTTGCGGCGACCGGCGCGGTGCCGACCACCGCGCCGGGCGGGACCGGAACATCATCCCGCCGCC
>CAVPBX010000006.1:0-449374 GCA_963702305.1 uncultured Acidimicrobiaceae bacterium
GAAAAGAACTCGACGGCGAAGTCTATCTTCAATCAGGCCGCTTAGCCCGGTCAGCCCAGCCGCGAGCTTCCAGCACTCCAAGCCTTAACAGCCCGTTGACGAAGTCGGGTTTCGCTGAATTCCTGTGTGAAGCAGGGGATCGATCGGGGTTTACGAATGGCGATGAGGCGCGAGGGCGATCGGCAAGGTGATCTGATCGTGACCTGGGCGGAGATGCCGCGCTCGCCGGGACATGTGTTTTACGACCGGCTTCAGGAAGTGTTGATCGCGGGCGGTTTCGACCGGTTTGTCGAGAAGGCATGCGAGCCTCATTACGCGCCGAAGATGGGGTCCCCGTCGTTGCCGCCGGGGCGTTATTTCCGCATGCACATGGTCGGCTATTTCGAGGGGATCGCCAGCGAGCGCGGCATCGCCTGGCGGTGTTCGGATTCGATGTCGCTGCGTGATTTCCTGCGGCTGGAGAACCGCGAGGAGGTTCCCGATCATTCGTGGTTGTCAAAGACGCGTGGCCGGCTTCCCCATGAGGTCCACGAGACGGTGTTCGGCTGGGTGTTGCAGCTGGTGACCGAGCAAGGCTTGGTCAGGGGCAGGCGGATTGGCGTCGACGCCTCGACGATGGAGGCTAATGCCGCGCTACGCGCGATCGTGCGCCGGGAGGATGGCCGAAGCTATCGCGAAATGCTGACGCAGATGGCCAAGGAAAGCGGCATCGCCACGCCGACGGCGGACGATCTCGTCCGCATCGATCGCAACCGCAAGGGCAAGAGGCTGTCGAACGAAGAGTGGACCAGCCAGACCGATCCAGAGGCTAAGATCGCCAAGCTGAAAGACGGTCGGACACGGCTGGCCTACAAGCCCGAGCACGCGGTCGATCTCGACACCGGCATCGTCGTCGCGGCGGCCCTCCATCCCGCCGACCACGGCGACACGACGACGCTCGGGGGCACCCTGGCGACGGCGGAGAAGAACCTGGCACAGGTCGGCGCGGCGGCGACAAAGCAAGAGCCGAGCGAACTGGTCGCCGACAAGGGGTATCACTCGCGCGCCCTCTTGAAGGACCTCGACGGCGGGGTGTGGAAGACGCGGGCGCGCTTCTCTGCTGCGCGACGCGACACACCCGTGTGCCGCTCGATGACCTCGGTAATCTGGCGTCCGATCGTAAGCACCGGGTTGAGCGCGCTGAGCGGGTCTTGGTAGACGATGCCAATCTTGCCGCCGCGGACGTCGTTGAGCGGCTTCCTGCCCAGAGATAGCAGGTTGACGCCGCCGAAGATCGCCTCACCGCCGGTGACGCGCGCGGTGGCCGGCACCAACCGCAGCAGCGCGAGAACACCCGCGCTCTTGCCCGAGCCGCTCTCACCGACGATGCCGAGCGTCTCACCTGCGCCAAGCGAGTAGCTGACCCCTCGCACGGCGCGCACGACCGACTTGCCGCGCGCGAATTCGACCTGCAGGTCGCGCACGTCCAACAGCGGCGCCGACGGCTTCCCGGCGGCGAGCCCAGCCCCGCGGACGCGGTCGCTCGCGTCACTTGCCACGTTCACGCTCGATGACCTCACCGTAGAGGTTCACCCCGACGACGAAGGAGATGAGCGCGACCCCGGGGAACACGCCCATCCACCAGTCGCTCGGGTACTGGATGGCCAAGGACACCATCGCGCCCATTCCGCGGTCGGAGGTTGCGTCCCCAGACCCAGGAAGCTCAGCGTTGCGCCGGTGAGGGTCGCCGCACCGACGTCGAGGATCGCCACGAACAGGACCGCGGGCAGCGCGTTGGGCAGGATCGTACGCCGCAACATCTGCAGTGAGCTCGACCCGAAGCCGCGGCTGGCCTGGACGAACTCGCGCTCCTTGACCGAAAGCACCTCGCCTCGGATCAGCCGGGCGTACCGCGGCCACAGCGCGATCGCTATCGCGACGATGGCGCTCTTGATGTCCGGACCGAGAGCGGCGGCGACGGCGAGCGCAAGGATGATCGTAGGAAACGCGAGGAAGATGTCGGCGATGCGCATGAGGCCTTCGTCGATCCACGTGCGCGAGAAGCCAGCCACCGCGCCGACCGAGATCCCGATGACCATGGCCAGCGCGACGATCGCGAAACCGGTCGGCAGGGTTGCCCGCGCGCCGTAGAAAACCCGGCTCAGGATGTCGCGGCCGATCTGGTCCGTGCCGAACGGATGGTTGCTGGACGGGCCCTGCAGTGCGCCCTGCGAGTGCAGCGCGACTGGGTTCTCGGGCGAGATCAGCGGCGCAATAATCGCCACGACGATCCAGCCGACGACGAGCACGAGCCCGACCCACTGGGTGAGTGTCCGCGGGACGAGCCTGGCGAGCGCAGCGCGCAGGCCACCGTCGGCCCCGAGCGGCAGGGACTCGGGATCGGCGAGCGTAGGAGCGAGGTTCGCGGTCACTTCAGCCGGACCCGGGGGTCGGCTCGCACGTAGAGCAGGTCGATTATCAAATTGATCGCGATGTACGCGATACCGATCACAAGGGTGCCGCCCATGACCGCCGGGAAATCGAGTTTGACCGCAGCATTGTAGAGGTATTGGCCGACGCCTGGCCAGCCGGTAATGGCCTCAACCGTGATTGCACCGGCTATTCAGTTCACCCGCATAGAGACCAGTGACGCTCAGGGTCGGGGTCAGTGACAACCGAAACGCGTGCCGGAAGAAGACGGTTTTCGCCGTCAGCCCCTTTCCGCGTGCGGTGCGAATGGCTTCACTCTCCAGCGCTTCGGTCATCGTCTGCCGCACCACGCGCGAGAAATAGGCGGCACCGAGGAGTCCAAGGACGATCGCCGGAAGCGCGAGATGCTGCAACGAACTCGTGAACGCCACCATATTGCCGGTGAGCAGCGCGTCGAGGGTGACCATCCCGGTGATCCTCGGCGGCGGTGTCACCAGGATTCCCAGGGCGCCGGGCCCTACTGCCCAGCCCAGCTTCAGATAGAAGATCTGGTCGGCGATGAAGGCCACTATGAATGCCGGGCTGGAAACACCGATCAGCGCAAATGCTTTGATCAGCTGCTCCAGTGGGGACCCGCGGGTCGCAGCGGCGACTATCCCGACCGGTATTCCGATCAGCAGCGCGATCATCAGTGCGGTCAGCGCCAGTTCGACCGTAGCCGGGAAGAATTCACCGAGATCGGTCGCCACCGAGTCTTGTGTCGCGTTCGACGTGCCCAGATCCCCATGCAGCAACTGGTTGACGTACAGGACGAACTGCTCGGGGACGGGCTTGTCGAGACCGATCTTCCGCTTGTAGTTGTCGTACGCGACGTTGTTCAGCGCACCATGCGGCCCGAGTGCGGCCACCACCGGGTCGGTCGGTACGAAGTGCGTGATCGAGAACGTCAGGATGGTCATGCCGAGCAGCAGCAACGGGACGAGAAGCAGGCGGCGGACGATATATCGACGCACTCCTTCGCCTCCTCTCGCGCGATACCGCACTCCGCGGGTACCGCCCGGTGCCGACCCCGGACACGGTCGGCACCAGGCGAGGTTTACTTGCGGCTCAAGGTGTAAGGATCGAATATGAACTCCTGATTGTCACCGTGGTTCACGCCGACGAGCGAACTCGCCGCCGCCACCTGATACTGCACCGTGGTCTCAGGGATCCAAGGGCCGTTGACCTGCATCTGCAGCGCGATCTGGTGCCACATGGCGCGGGCCTGGGTGACGTTCGACGTACCGAGCGCAGCCTTCTCCTCCTGTACATACTTCGGGCCGTCCGAGCCGAGGTTGCCATTCTTCCAGTTGACACGCAGGCCGTAGAGGCCGTTCGGCAAGAACACCTGAATGAACGACGGGTCGGGCACCTCGGGCCCCTCGATCGTCTGGATCAGGTGGCACTTGCCGGCGCGGAACTGGGTGAGGAAGGCCGAGTTCTCGCGCGCGTCGATCGACACGGTGATCCCGATCTTCTTGAGGTCGCTCTGGATGAGCTGCGCGTCGTCGAGCATCGACGGCTGCGTGGTCGTGGCCGTGCTGGTGCACAGGGTGGTCTTGAATCCGTTCGGGTAGCCCGCTGCAGTGAGCAACTGCTTGGCCCTGGCGAGATTCTGCTGCGGCGCGTCGGCCTGCTGCACACCGCCCGGGATGTAGGAAGGGATGACGCCATACCACGCCGGCAAGCCTTTCGCCAACGACGCGACTGCGCTATAGTCGATGGCAGCGTGGATCGCCGCCTGGACCTGCGGCTTGCAGATCGCAGAGTCGAGTGAGCAGTTACGGGTCATGCCGAACAGGTAGTAGATCACGCTCGGGCTGCCCGCGATCTGCAGTTTGCTGTCACCCTTGATGCTGGCGATGTTGACAGGGGAGAGCTCGCGAGTCATGTCAACATCCCCGCGCTGCACCGCGGCGATCTGCGCCTGTGCGCCGGAGACATTCTCGAACACGATTGACTTGAAGTACGGCCTCTGGCGCCAGTAGTGCGGGTTGAGGTCCAGCACCAGCTTCTGCTCTGGCACGTACTGCTCGATCTGGTAAGGGCCCGAGCCCACCGAATGGTTGTTGAGGTACGGCTCGGCGGTGTCGCTCTTGTTCGCGGTCGGGTTATCGTTCGCGCCGTGCTCCTTGGCGACCTTGCTATCGTAGATAACGACGTTCTCGTTGACGAGGTTGAGCAGGAAGTTGTAGTCCGGCTGGGTCAGGTGGATGACGACGGTCTCCGGGTCGGGTGTGTCGATGCTTTTGACTTCGGAGACGAAGGACGACGGCGCGCCCTGGATGTACTTCAGCCGCAAGATGCTGAATTTCACGTCGGCCGACGTCATTTTTTGGCCGCTGTTGAACGTGATCTTCGGGTTCAGCTTGAACGTATACGTCGTGCCGTCCGACGAGGCCGACCACGACTCGGCGGCATCAGGTACCAGCTTCGAGTAATCGTCACCCTTGTAGGTGACGAGCGTGTCATAGGTCGCTTTGAAGACCATCCGGTAGATGTCCTCGAACGCAACCGCCGGGTCCCACGGGCCTTCGGACTGCATCGGGGTGCCGATGATGAGGGTCGTGCCCCGCGCACTCGGACCGCCAGTCGAGTTCGACGAGCAGGCACCCAGCGGGAGGGCCACAGCGAGCACAGCTGCACCGAGCACGGTCAGACGCGATCGCTGCCTACGACCGCGAGGTTGGGCGGTATGCATAGCGTCTCCGTTTCGATGAGCCGGCGCTGTCCGCTTCATCCGCGCGCCTGAGCGCCCTACGCAGGGACAGTTGGGCACAGTGCCTGTGAATTCCTATGCGCGGGATAGTAGCGCTTGCCTGGACTGTCCGGCAACAGTTCGTGGCCGAGAGCTGACCTCTCCGCATGCGAACTCACCCGATCTTGGTTGGCAGGACGTCCTGAGCCTCCGCGCGGGCCGAGGGAGAGGCACAGCATGCGGATACGAATGTCCTGGCGCTGTGCTGAGGACAAGGCCTCAGCACAGCGCATCGACCACGCGGTCCAGATCGTTTGCGTCGTTGTGGAGGTGAAAGCCCACACGTGTCGCGCCGGCCCGTACGCTAGCGACTATCCCGGCGCGCTCAAGCCGCGCAGCCGCTCCCGCACGACGGACCGAGACGATCGCGCTGCCGGTCGCCGGCTCGCCGAGTTCGGCGCGCAGCGCGTCGGCCAGACCGGCGCAGTGACGCTGGACGTCCCCGGCGTCGAGAGCTACGAGCCGGGGCAGGACCGCCGCCGCGCCGACCTGGCTGAACCAGGCGGGCGAGGCGTCGAAGCGGCGGGCGTCCGTCGCGAGTCGCAGCGGCAGGCCGTAAATGCTCTGCCACCGGTCGGAGCCGGCGTACCAGTTGGCCCCGATCGCCTCGAGTCGCCCGGCCAGCTCCGGGCGCAGCGCCATCCAGGCCGTGCCGCGCGGGGCGAGAAGCCACTTGTAGCCAGCCGCGACTACGGCATCGGCCCATGACGTTCGCAGCTCAAGCCAACCCGCGGCCTGGGTGACGTCGAGCAGCACCCGTGTGTCAGTGCCACGCACGCCGCGGTAAAGCGCGTCAACATCAAGGAGCGCTCCGTCGGCCGACTGGACGACACTGGCGACGACCATGTCGTAGTCGCCGGCGCGTTCGGGCAGCCGGTCGAGCGGCACCTCGTCGATCACGACGCCGCGGCGGCGCTGCGCGGCGAAGGGGAAAGTGACACTCGTGAACTCGCGGTCTGCACAGAGCACCCGCGATCTGTCCGGAACAGCGGCGGCCACAATCGACACCAGTGAGGACACGCTAGTCCCAGCGGCGATCCAGGCCACCGGCACATGACACAGGCGAGCGAACGCCTCGCGCGCGATGTCCACGTAGCGGTCGTACTCAACAGGCTGCGCGCCACCCGCTTGCCAATCCGCACCGCGTCGATCAGCTGCTCCGCGGCGTCCTGCGGCGGCACGCCAATGCTGGGGGTGTTGAGGTAGCCGGGCGGGCACGCGAAACGCATCCCAAACGCGTCAACTGGCATCGGTCGCCACTGCGCTCAGAGGCCGCCGCGCCAGCACCCTGGCAAGCTGGCGCCCAGTACTGGGCGTCGGAGTGCATGTCGGTGTCCGGAGCGATTCCTTCCGCGGGGGGTTCAGCGGCATCGGAGATTGAACTGCCCGCCACCAGCGCCTGCTCGGTAGCTCGCATTCGCAGCGGTGTGCTGCCGCCGTGCGCCAATGCGACGGCAAAGAGGCCGGCCGGTCGGGCGCGGGGGCCCGGCCGGTCAAATCTCCGCGCCCACGTCGTCGAGGGCGGCGCGAATCCCGTTGGTGATGGCGAGCAGCTCCTCCTCAGTGATCACGAACGGCGGCGACAGCTGGATTGAGTCGGCCGGGAGCGAGCGGGTGAGGATGCCACGCTCGCGCAGGCCGAGCACAACGCGGTTGACGAGAGTCGGGTCCGAGTGGGTCAGCTCCACTGCGCCGAGCAGCCCAACGTGGCGGACCTCATCGACCAGCTCGTGGTCGGCGAGGGTCGCCAGCGACGACGCCAGCACAGGCTCAAGTTTGTGCACGCGCTCGAGAAGAGCCTCGCACTCGATGATCTCGAGGTTGGCTAGAGCGGCGGCACAGGCGCTGGCATGCCCCGAGTAGGTGTAGCCGTGCCGGAAGACGGTCCCGGACGCGTAGAACGGCTCCCAGACCTGCTCAGCAGCTATGACGGCGCCGAGCGGCAGATAGCCAGACGTAATGCCTTTGGCGGCGAGCAGCAGGTCAGGGCGCACGCCGAAGCGCTCGCACCCGAACCAGCTGCCCAGTCGGCCGAAGCCGGTGACGACCTCATCGGCGACGAACAGTGCGTCGTAGCTCTCGCAGAGCTTGCGCACCGCTTCGAGGTAACCGGGCTCGGGAGGAATGACCCCGCCAGCGCCAATGACGGGCTCTACGAAGACCGCCCCGACGCGATCAGGGCCGAGCTGCTCGATGACCGCCTGCAAGTCGTCGATGTCGTTGTGCGCGACATGCGTGAAACCGCTGGTCACGGTTTCGCCGTAGCCCTTGGCGTTGGCCTCGATGCCCGCCAGCGCGGTGCCGAATCCGTGCATGCCGTGGTAGGCGTAGTTGCGCGAAATGATCCCGGACTTCGCCGGCTGCCCGCGGAGGGTCCAGTATCTGCGGACAATCTTCACGGCAGACTCCACCGCGTCGCTCCCGCCCGAGGTGAAGAAGACCAGCGGGTTGTCGAGCGGTGTAAGCGCAGCCACTCGGACCGCGAGCTGTTCGCTGGGCTCGGTCGTGAAGTCCCCGAAGTTCGAGTAGGCGGCCAGTTTGGCCATCTGGGCACGGACGGCATCAGCGATCTGGGTCCGGCCGTGGCCGACGTTGGCGTACCAGAGGCTGGCCGACGCGTCGAGGTAGGAGCGCCCTTCGCTATCCCAGACCCGCGCACCCTCGCCGCGCAAGATGGTGACGCGGCTCTCGGCCCGGGTAGCAAGTGATGCGAACGGCGGCCAGTAGCTGTGCAGCGTATCGGACGAACGATCGCTGCGTCCGGCTGCGGAATCACTCATGTTTCGCCCAATCTTCCGGACGAACAGCATACGTATGCCCGGATGCGGGCGCAACACAGCACTGTTGGTGCGTGGAGCCGCAGCAACCCACTCCCTGCCCGCATCTCGTAACAGGGCGAGAGCCGGTTACGCGGCGGATGATCGGGAGCGGCTGGACTGAGGTGGTGGTCCTGGAGACGTACGGGTTGGACAGGCCACGGCTCATCAGAGCGCCGATCCTGGCGAGGGCATGGCTTCACGCCCACCCGAATGGCCAACGGTCCATGCGGCTGCGGACTGGGCGGCGTCGATGGCATCAGCCACTGGCATGCCAGCAACCACGCTGCCCGTCGGTCTCGGCGCCGCGAGCCCCATACCCTTCGCGAAGTTGTGCACCTGGCCGACCCGCTCCAGAGTGGCGACCCGCTGCGACACCACCTGGTCGTTCTGATCTTGGCGCGCGATGGGGGTCGGGAACGGCGACGCCTTGGCCGCCATCGATGTCGTGATTCCAGACCAGCTGAAGCCTGGCCGGGAACACGACGATCATGCTCAGCCTGCGAGTCGGCAGCCGGATAGCGCGCTGCCACCGCGACCCCCACTTATGTGACCTGACCAGGTACGAGTAGCTGAGGATCGTCCATCGGCGGTTCGTCATGCTGCTCAGGTGCCGGGCTGTCTCGACGACCCGGCAGCAGTGTTCGGCGGAAGCCGCCTGCAGTCACCGTGACGGAGGCCGTCGGTCGCCCCGCTGCCGCGAAGTTGAGCGTCCGCTAGGAGAAGTATCGACCGCCGTTGACGTCCCACGCGGCTCCCTGCACGTATGAGCACTGGTCGGAGCTTAGCCACAGGATGAGGTTGGCCACCTCGCCCGGCCGACTTGACCTGCCGACCGGGACATCGTCCATGGCCCTGGTTGACGGAGCGTCGATCGGGGCACCGGTCATGGGCGTCTCGATCGCTGATGGCATGACGGCGTTCACTAGCAAGTCCTGACCCCCGGCGTAGCGGGCCAGGGCACGAACCAGCGTCGGCAGTGCTGCCTTGGTGGCTGAATATGCGATCGAATCCGCGATGCCGCCATTACGGGTAGACACCGAGCCGACGACCACCACCCGGCCGAAGCCTCTGGCGGCCATGCGCGGCAGAACGGCCCGGCACAGAAGGTACGGCGCGCGAAGATTGACCGCGAACATATGGTCCAAGGGCTCGGCTCCGATGTCGGCAAGATCACCAGCGATCCAGACCGCGGCGTTGCTGACGAGCTCGGCGGCAGCCTTGTCCCCGCCGGAGGGGCCGTGCGGCATGCCGGGCAGCGACCTCGTGGAGGCGTCGTTCAGCATCAGGGCTCGCAGCTGCGGAAACGGCGCGGAATCATCCGCGGTGCCCGTGGACCCGAACGCGGCCCGGTTCGCCGGCGTGTCCGGCATCCGGATCAGCGTCCCGTCCGCCGACGCGGCCTTCAGCCCGCCGATGATCACCGCCCGCCAGTCACGGTCCTCATGCTCCTCCCGGGACGCGCCCAGCACGATATCCTGCAGTTCCTCCAGCGGCCCCGGGCCGATCCCCTGCCGCCACTGGCCGAACGACTGCGGCGACGCCGACTGCCAGTCCCGCGCCCGCGGCACCATGGCCAGGTCCCCGGCCAGCGCCACGATCGCCTCCCGGGCATCCGCGTCCGGCATCAGCGTCATCAGCACGATCGCGCGGAGCATGAGCGCCGCCGTCAGCAGCCGCTTCCGCTTCCCCCTCACCGGCCCGGCCAGCCGGGCCCCGGCTGCGACCCGGTCAAACACCCCGTGGCCCGCAGCGGCGAAAGTGACCGGGTCCCGGTCGGCGTGGCCGCGTCGGCGGAGTGGTCAGGCTCCTCGGGGCGGCCGCGTGACGGTCTCGGCGATTTCCGCGTCGCTCAGGGAACGCCGGCGCAGGGCGATCTCGGCCAGGATCCTGGCCAGCAGCTGCGGCATGTCGTCGTGCGCCACCTGTAGGCCGAGCTCGTCGAGCTTGTCCTTCAGTGTCCACATCCCGCTCGTCACGCTGATGCTCCACTCCTTGCGGCCGCCCACGAGCGACGGCTCGAAGGCATAGTGCAGCAGCGGCTCGACCTTCAGCTCCTGCACGGATATCTCCGTGCCGCCCCAGTCATTGGCCTTTCGCCCGGTCACCGCGTGGCCCGCCGCGAGCCGGACCCCGGAAACGTCCTCCACCAGACGGGCCAGCGAGGTCAGCTGGGTCAGGTCAATTCCGGTCCTCACTCCGTACAGGACCTCCAGCGCCGTTGCCACCTGGGCCGTGTCCGCCAGCCCAGCGCCGGCCGCGATGCCGTTCACGGACGCCTCCACGATGTGCGCCCCGGCGTGCACGCATTCCAGGAGATTGGCCAGGGCCAGCCCGAACGGGTTGCGGGTGTAGATGCCGATCTCGCAGTCGGGCGCAAGCTGCCGCACCAGGGTCACCACGTGTGACCAGGCCTCCGGGCTGAGACCCGACGGGCCGTCCGAGAGCCAGATCTGCTGCACGCCGGCCTGGGCCATCGCGGTGCAGTACCGCTCCAGGTGCTGGTCGTTGACGAGGGTAAGGAGGTTCACGCCCGCGCTGGCCCGCATGCCCGCGGCCCGGATGCTGCGCGTCAGGCGCACGCCGATGTCGATCTCCTCCTCGAGCGACGTGGGGATCTGAGCCTGCCGCCAGTCGCGTCCGTTCCAGGCCAGCCGGTACGCCTCCGACCAGTACAGCGGCGTCACCTCCGGCAGTGCCGGGAGCCAGAACTCGGCCAGCGTCACGCCAGCCGCCGCGGCATCGCCGATCATGCTCTCGCCCATCGTGGCGCCCATCTTGACCTCGAGGTCCGGCCGGATGGACGTGAGCTGCCTGATCTGCTCCCGGAGATCGCCGACATTCTGCCGCCAGCCGTGCGCGGAAATCTCCAGGCTGGATACTCCCGCGGCGACAAGGGCCTCGCCGATCCGGCGGCGCTGGGCCAGGGTCGTGCTGACTCCCGGCGCCTGCTCGATAACGCGGAGTGTGATGTCCCGGATCCTTACCTGCTCCGGGTAGCGGTCCGGCCGCGCGGCGCCGAGCACGCCCGGGTCGCGATTGTAGGCGCTCACGCTCCATCGGCCAGGCTCGTAACTGCCCGGCGCCCGGCGCCGGTCCAGCGCGTCTTTCATCCGCCTGACCTCGTCGGCGGTCAGGTGCGGCGCGTCATCGCTGATCACGGACAGTCTCCTTTCCGCCTGGCCATCCCGGTGTCACCAGTCCAGCCACTGCGCGAGTGATCTGCCCATGACCCAGGACAGGTCGCGTGGATCAAGGCCGCCCGGCTCGGCCAGGAACCCGGTCGCCTCGGCATACGAGCACGGCAGCCGGGTGATGTCGGTGCCCCAGAACACGCGTTCCCGGCCGAACGCGGCCACGATGCGCCGTGCGCTCTCCTGCGCCGTGGGAAACGGGTAATCCTCGGCCACGGTCCCCGGAAGCGCGCTCGCCTTCACCGCGACATTGTCGAACCGGGCCAGCTCCAGCAACCGGCTGACGATCTCGTGCACCGGAACGGGCGGGCCGTGTGACGGCAGTCCGGCGTGATCGACGATCAGCCGAAGCCGGGGATGCCGTTTCGCGATCGGCGCGAGCTCTCCGGTGCGCGCGGGCACGTAGACCATCACCGGGATGCCAGCTGACTCTGCCTCGGCCCAGAACCAGTCAGCCGTTCCGTCCACGATCCAGCGGGCCGCGGGCCCTCGGGAGAACGTCAGGCGGATGCCCAGCATGCCGGGGGTGTCTCGCCAGGCCTTGAGTTCCGGGCGGCACCGCTGATCGTCGACCGGGATCCGGTCCATGACCGCAAACCTGTCCGGATGCGACCGGGCGGCCGCCAGCGCCGGCTCGCTGTCAT
Source organism: uncultured Acidimicrobiaceae bacterium (assembly GCA_963702305.1). Classification (GTDB taxonomy): domain Bacteria; phylum Actinomycetota; class Acidimicrobiia; order Acidimicrobiales; family Palsa-688; genus PALSA-693. The sequence continues at coordinate 11,861 of CAVPBX010000006.1, forward strand.
AGCCGGCGAACGACGGGGGAATCAGGATCGCCCGGTCCACTCCCGCACCGCGCATGTCGCTCAGCAGCTCAGGCACGGTCGGCGACACCCCGCCGCGATGAGCGTAGGCCCGTCCGCTGTCCGGCCAGGGCGCTGCCGCGCTCGCAGCTCGCCAGATATGGATCTGCGAGTCAATGACCAGGATGTCGTCACCATCGACGTTCAGCGTCATGATCAGCTACCCGGCCGCAACCTGGCTGGCGAGCTGACGGGCGACCTGCTCCCCGAAGGCCGCCGTGCCCACCTCGCCGCCCAAGTCCCGCGTCCTGGTGTGCGGCTCCGCGAGCTGCGAGTCGATCGCATCGCGCAGGCTGAGTCCCCCGCGCACGAGCGCTTTATCCCCGGCCTTCTCGCCCAGATGCTCGAAGAGCATGGCGATTGAGTACAGCATCGAGCAGGGATTGGCGATATCGCGGCCCGCTATGTCGGGCGCGGAGCCGTGGGCCGCCTGGGCCATGGCATGGCGATCCCCGTGATTGAGCGACCCGCCGAGCCCGAGGCTGCCGGTGAGCTCGGCTGCCTCGTCCGACAGGATGTCGCCGAACATATTGGGCGCGAGGACAACGTCAAATCGCTCTGGCGTGCGGACGAGCAGGGCAGCGGCGGCGTCCACCATCAGGTCATCCACGCGGATGTCCGGGTATTCCCGGGCCACCCCCAGCACCTCGGCGAGGAAGAAGCCGTAGTACATCTTCAGGACCGGGACCTTGTGGATGACGGTGACAGCTTTCCGGGGACGGCGGCGGGCGAGCTCGAATGCCGCCCGGGCGATCCGCCTCGAGCCTTCCCCGGTAATCTTGCCGACCGCCATGGCCAGCTGCGGAGTCGGCATGAACTCGCCGATTCCGCAGCTCATGTTCCGGTCGGCGTAGAAGTCCTCCAGGTTCTCCCGGACGAGGACCAGATCCATGCCCCGTACCGCGGCGGGCAGGCCGGGCCGGTTGTAAGAGGGCCTGATGTTGGCGTAGAGATCAAGCTCCTGCCGGAGGACGGCGGAGACGTTCACCCCGCCCTCGCTCACCGCCGGGTAGTCGCGCACCGACATGGGCCCGAGAATGACGCCGTCGGCCTGCCTGGCCCGCTCGACATCGTCCGGCCGCAGGGTGGTGCCGTACTGGCCGAGGCTCTCCAGCCCGCAGGGCACCTGCTCGATGGCCAGGTCAAGCCCCCAGCCGTCAGCGAGCGCGCCCACAGCCGACAGCGACGCCATGGTAATTTCGGGGCCGATACCGTCACCGGGGATAACGAGAATCTTCACTGCCGTCCTTTCCTGTGGACATGAGCCGCATGAGCCCGTCCAGGGCGGGCGCCGACCAGACTCGGTCTATCTGCCGCGCCAGCTCGGCTGCCTGCCCGGAGCCGAGGCCGGGCCGCGCCGCACTGAGGAATTTCTCCTCGTGCTCCTGCCGGGTCATCGGGTTCTCCCGGCTGCCTTTCTGGGCCGTCACCTCCGCGGCGAAGCGGCGCCCGTCCGTGGTGGTGACGCTGACTCGCGCCGGGAACGACCTCGGCTCCAGCCGCGGGTCGGCCTGGCACTGCACGCGCGCGGCGAGATCCGAGATCCGGGGGTCCGCGAGGGTGGCGGGAATGTAGTCGTCAGCGTTCGCATGCCCGAGGACTGCGAGTATCGCGACGGAGTAGGGCAGGCTGAACTTCATGTGATATGGGGTCTGAGGCCGCAGCCGGACGTCGCGGGGCTCGCAGACCGCCGCGAACCCGACCGCCGGCAGGCTGCAGTCGATCCGCTCGATGTCGGGGTAACTGATGCCCTCCGCCTGCATGATCTGCGCCACGGCAGCCATGGACGCATGGTTCCATGATCCGCTGGGATACGGCTTGTAGGTCGTCTCCGGATAGAGCCACAGCTCTCCCAGGCCCGCGCAGGTCGCGTCGACCGGGACTGACTCGCCGGGCAGCAGCGCTGCGTAGAGGCCGTAGCGGCCCTCCAGGACAGCGGCCGGCCCGGTGAAGCCGCGGGCCGCGAGCGCTGCCGCGGTGATTCCCGCCTGCGCTGCCCATCCCGAGTGCAGCCGCTTGACCCACGATCCGTCCTGTGACCCCTGCCGCAGGCCCGCCGCCTGGCTGCCGGCCAGGCCCAGCGCATGCGCGGTCCGGACCGAGTCCAGCCCCAGCAGCCGCGACGCGGTCGCCGCGGCCGCGAACGGCCCGACGATCCCCGTCGGGTGCAGCCCCCGGATGAGCAGCGAGTGACCCACCGGGGCGCCGATGCGCAGGCCGACCTCGGCGCCCGCGATCATCGCCGTCATGAGCTCGGCGCCGCTGGCCCCGAGCCGTTCCGCGACAGCCAGCGCCGCCGGGCCGACGACGCTGCTGATGTGGAGCAGCGCCTGGCCGTGCGTGTCGTCGTAGTCAGCGCCGTGCGCGAGGACCCCGTTCGCGAACCCGGCCAGCGGAGCGGGCACCCGCACGCCGAATCCGATCACGGTCAACTGCTGGTGCCCGCCGGCCTCCCCGAGAAACGAGCGCAGCGCCTGCGCATGCTCCTGCCGCGCGCCGATGAGCGAGACGCCGACGCAATCCGACAGCCGCCAGGTGGCGTCCTGCCGCACGGTACCGGGCAGTGAGTCCACGTCCAGCCCAGCGGCAAACTCCGCGAGCTTAAGTGCGATTCCCTGAACCTGCGCCAGGTCAGGTCGCATCGCCCATGTCTTCTCTCCTCTTCGCTGCCCGGCCTCTTTCTCAGCCGACCAGGATCCTGGTGATCTCGTCGCTCCCCCGTACCTCGGCCGCCGTTCCCGATAGCACGTTCCGGCCCAGCTCCAGGAGGTAGACCGCGTCCGCCCGTTCCATTGCCGTGTGCGCGTTCTGCTCGATGACCAGGAGTCCCACTCCGAGTTCGCGGATCTGCGACAGGCGGTCCCAGACCAGGTCGGAATACAGCGGCGACAGTCCAGCCGTAGGCTCGTCCAGGATCGCGATGACGGGATCGGTCACCAGGAGCCGGGCCAGCGCCAGCATCCGCTGCTGGCCGCCGGACAGCGTCCCCGCCTTCTTCCGCCGGTCCGTCACCAGGTCGGGAAACAGCTCAAAGAGCTCCTCGATGCGCTCGGCCAGCGCGCTCTTCCTGATGTAGCCGCCCATCTGCAGGTTCTCCAGCACGGTCATCTGGCTGAAGACGTTCATGAGCTGCGGCAGGTAGGCGACGCCGCGGCGGACGAGCTGGTGGGTCTCCAGCCCGGTCAGCCTGGTCTCGCCGAGGAAGACATCGCCGCTCCTGATCGGCAGCCGTCCGACGATCGCCTTGGCGAGCGTCAACTTCCCGGCCCCGTTGGGGCCGAGCACAACCGCGATCTTGCCGGCGTCGGCAGTGACCGAGACGCCGCCCAGGACCGGTGGCCCGCTGCCGTAGCCCGCGGTGACCGATTCGGCTCGCAGTTCCGGCATGTCAGCTGTCCTCCCGTGCGGTTCCTGTCGCGGCCACGTTCCGGCCTAGGTAGGAGGCAACTACCTGCTCGTGCGAGCGAACGGCCGCGGGCGTGCCCCGGGTCAGCACCGAGCCCTCGGCCATGACCACCACATCGTCTGCCACCGCGGACAGGAAGCTCATGTTGTGGGCGATCAGCAGGATCGTCACGCCCTGCTCCGCGATCTCCCGGACCCTGGTCGCGATCAGCCGGCTCGTTTCGGGAAACACGCCCGCCGTCGGCTCGTCGAGCAGCAGCAGCCGGGGATGCGCCGCGAGCGCCCTGGCTATCTCCAGCAGCCTGGCCTGGCCGCCGGACAGGGTGCCGGCCGGCTTCTCCAGATGCTTGTCCAGGCCCAGCCAGTCCAGGAGGCCGAGTGCCTCCTCCCGCAGCGCAGCCTCCTGGCCTGCCCAGCCGCGCGGCCAGAAGATGGCCCGGAGCGGGCTCTCGCCAGCCTGGTCCATCGCGGCCAGCATGACGTTCTCGATGACCGGCAGGCGCGGCAGCAGCCGGGGAATCTGGAAGGTGCGGACGATCCCGGCCCGCGCGGTCCGGGCCGGGCCCCATCCGGCAGTCTCCGCGCCCGCGAACACGATGGACCCGCGCATCGGCGTCAGGAACCCGCTCACCAGCTCGATCAGCGTCGACTTGCCTGCTCCGTTCGGCCCGATGAGGCCGGTCACCAGGCCGCGCCCGATCGTCATGGAACAGTCCCGGACGGCCCAGACCCCGCCATAGGCGTACCCGACGTCCCGGATCTCCAGGATGGCCTCGTCCCCGCCCGCGGCCGCGGGCGGGACCGGAGAAGGCGCGCTCACGTGACTTCTCCCTCGGCCGGCTTGCGGGACCATTTCTGGACCGTCGCCCGGTACCAGCGCAGCCGGCCCTCGGGAATAATGCCTGCCGGGCGGTACCGCAGCACCAGGATCAGCCCGACCCCGATCACGATGCCGCGGAATGCGCCCGAGAGCGGGTTAAGGCTGGCCGGGATCGGCACGAATCGCGAGAACTCGTTCAGGCCCTCAATGACCACGAAGGCACCGAGCAGCGCGCCCCAGTAGTTTCCTGAGCCGCCGATCATGAGCGCGGCCAGCAGGATGAACGATTCCAGCGGCTGGAACGCGCTCGGGCTCCATGCCGAAATATAGTAGACGAACAGCCCGCCGGCTATTCCCGCGAAGAACGAGCCGATCAGGAATACCCACAGCTGCGCCGGCCATATCCGCTGCCCGAACGCCGCCGCCACCGTCTCGTCTTCTCTGATGGCCCGCAGCACCCTGCCGTACGGCGAGCGGTAAATGCGGCGGGAGCAGAACACGCAGGCGATCAGGACGAGGGCCGCAAGCCCGCCGAGGACGATGGCGTAGCCCTCCGTCGAGATCTGCATGTGCCCGGTGATCGGCGGCACGTTGAAGATGCCGTTCGCACCGTCGAACAGCGGCACGAAGCTGTTGATGACGTTCCACAGGATGAACGCTGTCGAGACCGTCACGATCGCGAGGTAGTCGCTCCTGAGCCGCCGGACGCTGAAGGAGAAGACCAGTGCCCCGACCGCGACGGCAGCGAGGCCGCCCAGCAGGAGGCCGACGTACCACGGCAGGGACCAGCCCAGGATGTAGGTGACATTCGGAACCGTCGAATGGCCCATGGTCGTGACCGCCGCGACGTACGCGCCCACGGCAACGTAGCTGTACAGCGCCACGTTGAGCAGCCCGGAGTACCCGTACTGGAGGTTGAGGGCGACCACCATGATCCCGTTGATGCAGCCGAGCGCCACCAGGTCACTGAGGTAGAAGAGCATGTCAGGATGTCTTTCCCGCGGCTGAGAAGAGTCCCTGCGGCCTGAACAGGAGCAGGACGATGACGATGATGAAGGCGATCGAGGTCTTGTACGCTGCGTTGAAGTACATTCCGGCGATCTCGGTCAGCTCGCCCACCGCGAGCGCTCCGAGCATCGCGCCGTACGGGCGTCCTATGCCGCCCAGGATCACTGCGCCGAAGATCACGAAAAGCTCGGTGAAGCCCATGCTCGGGCCGAGCGAGTTCTCCTGAAGCGCCAGGCCGACTCCCGCGACGGCGGTCAGGATTCCGGATACGAACCAGGTCAGCGAGACCACGCGCTGCGTATTGATACCGCACGCCTCGGCGAGATCGGCGTTGTTGGAGGTCGCCCGGAGTGACTTGCCGAATTTCGTGTTGGCGAGCATCAGGTGGAGCGCGGCGAGCAGCAGGACCGCGGAACCGATCATCACCAGGTCGCCCACGGTCAGCCGGAACGGCCCCAGGTGAAGCGCCTGGCCGACGCTGACCTTTATCTTGTGCGGTTCCGCGCTCCACAGCACGGTGATCCCGTTCTGCACGATGAACGAGAGGCCCAGGCCCGCGATGAGCAGAGTGACGGGGCGCATCCGATGGCGCACCAGCGGGCGGAACACCAGCAGGTTCGCCGCCACCCCCAGCGCGCCCGTGGCGGCGCCGCCGATCAGGATGGCGAGCACGAACGGGATTCCGTGGGCGTACGTGAACCACACGATGTAAGCGCCGAACGTCAGGAAGTCGCCGTAGGCGAAGTTGATGAAGTTGGTGACGCTTACCTGAAGTGATACCGACACGGCGGCGAGCGCCAGGATAGCTGAGGTAGCCAGGCCGAACCCGACCGCGAGCAGAAAGCTATGCATGGCTCACTTAGCCCTTGGTCGCATTCTCAATCTGGGCAGCAGCGAGCAGTTGCAGCTGCTTGAAGGACTGGCTGCCCTGATCGTAGTGAAGGATGGAGAATGGCCCGAAGACGTTGTGATACTTGTTGAAGTCGACGCTGCTCGCGGCACCGTCATAGTTGATCGCCTTCTTTTTCTTCAGCAGCGCGTAGCACGTCGCGTAGTCATAGCACCTCGTTCCGGGCCCGTTGGCCACCTTGAGGATCCCGGCCTCGATGGCGGGCCACTTCCAGGTCCCGGCCTCGTCAGCGCCCAGGGCCCAGACGGTCAAGCCATCCCACATGAGCTGGGCGTCATCGTTGGCGCCCTTGATGGCGGGGCTGTACTTCTTCAGCGCGGCCTGGAACGGGGCCACCCCCGGCCCGGCGGACGACGGATTGGCGATGTAGATGTTCCCGCCCGCAACTTTGCCGCCGACCGCGGTGACGAACTGATTGGTGTACCACAGGTTGCTGGCGACCCAGGGCGTCGACGTCAGGCCCTGCTGGGCGAGCTCGCCGAAGAGCACCGACGCGGACGGTATGTCGAACTGCCCGAGAATGGCCTGCGGGTGCTGAGAGAACAGGGTCTGGATCTCACTGCGGAAGGAGGTCGCGCCCAGGGTGATCGTGACCTGGTTCGTGATCGTCATGCCCAGCGCCCGGGCCGTCGCGACGAGTCCCGGGGTCAGGGACTGGTTGACCGAGGTATTGCCGATCGCAAGGGCTACCTTGTTCCAGCCCTTGCTGTGCGCGTAGATCACCATGGCCGCGGCCTGCTCGGTGTCCGAGGGCGACATGCGGAAGAAATGCGGATCGGTGATGGTGTCGAACTCGGAGCCGCCGCCCGCGATCAGGTCGGGGATGTTGGCCTTGTCAGCGAGCGGCAGCACCACCGACGCCGTGATGGCTTCCGGGCCGATCATCGCTGAGACGTGGCTCACCTGGAGTTCTTTCTGCGCGGCCGGCACGGCGTCGCCCGGGTCTGCCGCATCGTCCTGAACGACGAGGCTGATCGGGTGGCCGAGCACTCCGCCGTGCGAGTTGATGACGTCCCTGGCCAGATCGGCGCCCGTGGTGTACTCGGCTCCCACGGCGGCCCTGGCTCCGCTCAGCGGGCCGAGGAGGCCCACCGCCACCGGGCTGTTCCCGCCGCCTGATGTCGAAGCTCCCGAGCCGCAGGCCGCCAGGGCCAGGTTCAGCACAGCGAGCCCGGCAGGCAGCAGGGCGATCTTCCTGTATCCCACAGCACGCCTCCGTACATAGGCATGGTCGGGTGAGGTTGGGGCCGGCAAGGGCCGAGGTGGACTGCACAGGCGGAGCGTGCAGTGCGGCAGGTTTCACTGCCTATAGTTGCATGCAAGCAGTATGAAACCGGTATTCCGAGGTTGTCAAGAGTCATCTGACATGTACGGTACCGGGCTTTTCGCCTGCGGCAAGGTGTATGCACGCGGTCAACCGACTCGCTACGGGCAGTGAACGCGGGCGGGCACGCCGACCGGGAACGGGCCCCGGCCGCGGGTGGCGCCCCCGCGGCCGGGGCGGGCTGGCGTGCGGCTGGCGTGCGCCGTCAGTTGTTCAGCAACATGCTGATGCGCAGCTCGGACAGGTGCCGCATGTGCTGGCTGGCGAGCTTCCCCGACCCCTCGACGTCGCCCTGGCTGATCGCCTCGGCAATGGCCAGGTGCTCCTGGAGCGACTCGGCGGGCCGGCCGGGCAGCGTGAGGGTGGGATCGGGAAACCGGCGGGCGGCGTTCTGGAGCTGGGTGAGCGACCGCTGGAGGTACCGGTTGCCGGTCGCTTCGCGAACGATCGTGTGGAAATCGAAGTTGAGCTTGTACAGTTCGGCCACCTGGCCGTCCTTCGCCGCGCGCTTCATCAGCGGAATGATGATGGCGAACTCCTCCATGCACCGTTCCGGGGCCCGCCGTGCCGCCAGGCGGGACGCGAGCGCCTCCAGTGCCTCCCGCACGACGTACAGTTCGAGGATGTCGTCGCTCGTCAGCTGCGTGACGACCGCGCCCTGGTTGGCGTTGATGTGGACGAGTCCCTCGGCGGCAAGTATCCGGAACGCGTCGCGTACCGGGGTCCGGCTCACTTTCAGCTCGCGGCTCACCTCGGCTTCGCGCAGCCAGGTCCCCGGCTTGAGCACACCGTCGAGGATCGCCTCGCGAATCGCGCCGGCGACCGCGTCGGGCATGCTACCGCGCGGCGGTGCCTTGCCCTCGGGGGACAGGGCCAGGCGCGCCAGGGCAAGCGCCTCTGTCACCTTGGGCCCAGTAGCTCCGCTCATCGGATGAGTAAGGCCCTGAGCCGGAGCGTCGAGCTGATCGGAGGCCTCATCACGATTTCCCCCTTCAGAGTATGCAAGCTGCCCAGCAGATATGTCAGCAGGCTGTGCGGTGACAGTGGGAGTTGGCTCTGACCGGGGCCACTAGCATACAATACTGTCGCGCTGGCTGTCCTGGCCGACTAGGGGGCGGCCGCCGCCGAGCCGGCGATCCGGCCGAACACGGCTCCGTTGGTCAGCCCGGATCCGCCGGGGTAGTTGAAGTAAAACAGCCCGCCCACCAGCTCGCCCGCCGCGAACAGCCCTGGTATCGGCGCGAAGTCGGTGTCTAGCACCCGCGCGTCCGGCGTGATCCGCAGCCCGCCGAACGTGTACGTCACGCCGCAGGTGACCGCGAAAGCCTGGTAGGGCGGGGTGTCGAGAGTATTCGCCCAGTTCGACTTGGGCACCGTCAGCCCCCGGGCGGCCCGGCCGTCCTTGACGTTGGGGTTGAAGGGCACCGACTGGTCAACCGCGGCGTTGTAGGCGCGCACCGATTCCAGGAAGGCCTGCTGGTCCATTCCGTCGAGCCTGGCCGCGAGCTCCTCCAGGCTGCCGGCGGTGGTCCGGGTGACCTGCCGGATCCGGTACTCGTCCCGGAGCAGATGGTCGGCTTTCGCGTCGAAGACCTGCCAGGCCATCTGACTGGGCTGCTCGAGAACGCGCCTGCCGTACATGGCGTAGGTGTAGTTACGGAAATCCGCGCCCTCGTCGATGAATCTCTGGCCGTTCCTGTTGACGACCAGGCCGAAGGGATAACTGTGCTTCTGGAATCCATCGCCAACGCGCAGGTCGCCGAACTCCGGGGCGTTCAGGTCCCATTGTACGGCGTGGCATCCTGACCAGTGACCCGCCGAGCTGGCTCCGATGTCGAGAGCCATGCGGATGCCATCACCAGTATTGAAGGAACTGCCGCGCACCTTGGCGAGATCCCAGCCCGGGCCGAGATAGCGGGCGCGCCACTCGGTGTTCGCCTGAAACCCGCCGGCGGCCAGCACGACGGCATCGCAGGGAAGGGCCTCGCTCTCCCCGCCGGCCCGGACGACGACCGCCCGGACCCCTGCGGAGCCCACCTGCAGTGCCACCGCCCGGCCACCGTAGCGGGTGCTGACGCCAAGCCGCTGCGCCGCCCGGGCCAGGTACTCGACCAGGCCGGGTCCGCCGCCGACCGCCTCGATCGTCAGGCCTCCCCAGAACGTGAAGCGCCCGCCGACCTCGAACGCCTGGCGCCCGTAGCTCGGAGCGAACCTGACGCCCTGGTCACGCATCCACCGCAGCGTGGCCAGGCTCCGGGAGACGAGCGTCTGCGCAAGCTCGGGGTCGGCGCGGTAGCGGGTGACCCGGGCGATGTCGTCGTAGAACGCCGTCTCGTCGTAGCTGCCGAAATCGGTCACCGCGCGCTGGGCCTCGCTGAGGTCAGGCACCAGGCCGAGGATGTCATCGACGCCCTCATAGGCGACGCGCATCGCTCCCGCGGTGAACGCGGTGTTGCCGCCGCGCTTTTCGAGCGGCGCCCGCTCGAGCAGTGTCACCCTGGCGCCTGCCTCGGCCGCGGAAATCGCCGCGCACAGGCCGGCGTTGCCGCCGCCCACGACGATCACCTGCTTCTGACTGGTCACGTCCGCCCCTCCCGCCGTTTTGCGGCCTTCTCAGCTGCCGGCTGGCAGCCTGCGATCCGGATACTGAGCGCCTGGCCGGCATGTACTGCGGTCAGTTGCTGACGATGACGGTCTTGAGCTGCGTGTAATGATCCAGTGCCGCGAGGCCTTTCTCGCGCCCCAGGCCGCTTTCCTTGTAACCGCCGAACGGCGTCTCGACTCCGCCCATCGGGTAGCGGTTGATCTGCACCTGGCCGGCCTGGAGCTTACTGGCCATCCGGTGAGCGGCGCCGATATCCCTGGTGAAGATCCCGGCGACCAGGCCGTAGGCGGAGTCATTCGCCATCGCCACGGCCTCATCCAGGTCGTCGAAGATAAGGACGGTCTGGACGGGGCCGAAGATCTCCTCGCGGGCGACGCGCATGTCATTGCGGACCTCGGTGAGCACGGCCGGGGTGATGAAATGCCCGCTCAGCCCGTCGGGCCGGGTACCGCCGACGGTTACCCGGGCGCCCTCGGCGCGGCCGGACTCGATGGCCTCCAGGACCTTCCTGAAGCTGCTGCCCGGATGCCACCGGGCCGATGTCCGGGTTGTCGAGCCCCGGACCGACGGTCAGGTGTGCAACGGCCGCGGTCAGCCTGGCCGAGTAGTCCGCTGCGATGGACCGGTGCACGAGCAGCCGGGTGGTAGCGAAGCACGACTGACCGGCGTTGCGGACCACCGCCATCGCGCCGGCCTGCACGGCGGCGTCCAGATCGGCATCGGGCAGCACGATCGTCGGGGATTTCCCGCCGAGTTCCAGGTTGCACCCGACAATCCGGTCGGCCGCCAGGTGCAGGATCTTCCGGCCGGTCGCCACGGACCCGGTGAACCCGACGTGGGCGATGTCCGGATGCTGGATCAGCGCCGCTCCGGTCGTGGGGCCGCGCCCGGCGATCACGTTGCAGACGCCGGGGGGCAGGCCCGCGTCGGCGAACAGCTTCGCGGCCGCCAGGCTGGACAGCGGCGCCACCTCGGATGGCTTCACCACCACGGTGTTGCCCGCCGCCAGGCAGGGCGCGACTCCGCGGCACATCTGGCTCAGCGGCGAGTTCCACGGCGTGACGTGGGCGACGACGCCATACGGCTCGCGCAGCGTATAGGACCAGTAGTCGCCCTCGCCGGGGATGGTGGAGCCATAGAGCTTGTCCGCCACCCCGCTGTAGAACTCGAAGTACCGGGCGGCAGTCTCCGCGTCCGATCGCGCCTGGCGGAGCGGCTTGCCCGTGTCCAGCGCCTCCAGCCGCGACAGCCGCGCTGCGTCGCGGGACAGCGCAGCGGCCACCCTGGCCAGGATTCGGCCGCGGGCCGCCCCCCGGATGTCTCGCCACGCCGACTCGTAGGCACGGCGGGCAGCGCGCACGGCCAGCCCGACGTCCTGCTCAGTGGCCTCGCCGAACGTCGCGATCTCGCCCAGGGTCGCCGGATCCTCGACCGGGATCCGCTCTCCGCCGGTCTCGTGCCAGGAGCCGTTCGACGAACGCGCCCGCCGGCCCCGTCGTCCCGAAGTGCTCAGCAACGATCGGCGTCATGAAGGCAATATTACATACAGTCTACATACAGTCAACCGCTGGCGGTGCGCCGGGCCGCCGCGGAGCTGCCGTCACCGTCCGGGCCACGCCCGCGCTCGCTGGCGTTATCCGGCCATCTCACGACATCGGCGGGGTCGGCGACCCGGCCGTCGAGCGCGGCGCGGACATTGCGGTACGCGCGCTCGATCACGCTCGGGAAGTTGTTCGCCACCGCGCCCCCGACGTGCGGAGTCAGGATCACCCGGTCCAGGCTGAGCAGCGGCGACGTCACCGGCAGTGGCTCCTCCGCGGTCACGTCCAGCCCCGCGCCCAGCACCCGGCCGTCCTCGATGGCTCTGACCAGCGCAGGCTCGTCGATCAGCGAGCCGCGCGCGGTATTGACCAGGATCAGGCCGGGCTTGGTCCGGGCCAGTACGTCCGCGTTGATCAGGCCGTCCGTTCGACGGACTCGCGGGCAGGTGCAGCGAGATCACGTCGGACGTGGCGATCAGCTCGTCCATCTCGACGTAGCGCGCCAGGCATTCGCGTTCCAGCGCGGGCGTGGCCCGGCGCTGGTCGTGGTAGATCAGCCGGACCCCGTAGCCGGACAGCCGCCGCGCGACCGTCTGGCCGATGTGACCGAATCCCAGCAGGCCCACGGTCTTACCGACGACCTGGAAGGATTCCGGCCGGAGCCGCTCCTTCTCCATGCGGCCGGTCCGGGCCGCCGCCATCGCCTTCCCGAGGTGGCGCGCGACCGCCAGCATCAGCAGCACCGTCAGCTCGCCTACGGCCGCCGCGTTGATCCCCGCCGCGTTGAGCACGACGATGCCCCGCCGGTCGGCCTCGGCGAGGTCTATCTTGTTCGTGCCGACACCCAGCTTCTGGATGACCCGGCACCGCGGGGCCGCCGCGATGGTCGCCGCGTCCACCGCGCCCCACATGGTCAGCAGCACCGCCGCCTCCGCTGCCGCCTCCCGTTTCGCTGCCGCGGAGTCATCGCGGGCGAACACAACCCGGAATTCCTGGCCGAAAATGTCCGAGATGACCTGGCGCGACGGGCCCGGCATGGCATCAAGGACGGCAGCGACCGGGCTGCCCCTGTCCCTCATCCGCGTGTCCCTCATCCGCGCAGCAGGTCGAACAGCCGGCGCGAGGGCGCCGGGTTGACGTGCGCGCCAATCAGGACGACGCGATCGCCCTGAAGCTCCTTCGACGCCGCGGCCCGCAGATCGTCGGCGTTGTACACGTCCAGCCCGTCGATGCCGAGGGCATCGGCCAGCGGCCCGCAGCGAACCGGCGGGAGCGCCGCACCGACCGGGGCCAGGCCGCGCCGTTCCTGCTTGACCTCGATCTGGGTCAGCGAGCGATCCATGATCGCGACGAATACCGACGGCACCGGAACCGCGGCCGGGACCATCAGCTCCGTGGCCCGCATGAGCAGCGAGCCGTCACCAAGAAAGGCCAGGACTGGCCCGGCGCCTGCCCGGCGCGCGGAGACCGCGGCCGGGATCGAGTAGCCCATGGTTGACAGCGCGTTGGACGCCAGGAAGTGGCCGGGAACAGCCGGGTCGCTGAGCATGGCCACCAGCGGCTTGCTGAAGCCCGCATCGGCGATCAGGTACCCGTCTCTGGGCCACGCGTCGAGCGCGGCCGCGACGGCGTGCGCCACCGAGAATCCGGTCTCATCCGCGGGGAGAAGGCTTGCCCGCAGCGCGGCACGGTAACCGGTGACGTCGGCCGCCGACCACTGCGATGCGAGAGGTGACGGCCTGGCCGTCAGCTGCCGGAGCAGGACGTCCGGATCGGCCACCAGCTGCTCGGCGAACGGATTCAGCCACTCGGAGAAGCTCGAATCCGTCAGGGCGATCGCGTCAGCGGCAAAGCACCAGGCCCGGTTGTAGAAGTCGGAGGACTCGGGATCGACCATGATGACCAGGTCGCTCTGGTCGAGCAGTCGGCGCTCCAGCCGCCCGTTGAGGAAGGTGCCGACGAAGAACGGGAATCCCGAGTCCAGCAGCCCCTTCTGCCGCGACGTCGTGAACACCGGGATCCGGTATGCGGTCGCGAAGGCCTCGATGGTAGAGCGCCGCATCCGGCTGCGCCGTCCGCCGATCACCAGAGCCGGCCGCCGCGCGCCGGCCAGCCGGGCCGCCAGTCCGTCCACCGCCGCCACGTCCGCTGCGTCGCCGGGGTTCGCAGCGTCCGCCACATCCGCAGCGTCCGCGACGATCCGGGTGCCGGCGCTGGCGCTGGCGGCCCAGCGCGACCGGAGCCTGCCCGCTGCTCGCGCCGCCGCAGCCTCGGTGCTGCGGCTTTCCGCACCGGCCACGCCGTCCGGTAGCTCAAGGTAGACAGGGCCAGGACGCCCCGACATGGCCTCGTTGACGGCCTTGCCGATGACGCTCGGCACGTCCATGTCGGCCGTGATGCGCGCGCGCCACTTGGTGCAGGACGCCACCAGCTGCTCGATGTTGAAGCCCTGCCGGACCACGAAGGGCAGCTGCGCTCCGGCATGCTGCCCGGAGATCAGCAGCAGCGGCACCTCCTCAAGGTAGGTGTTGAGCAGCCCGTTCATGCCGTTGCTGACGCCCGGCGCGAGCGAGAGGACGGCGACTCCCGGCAGGCCCGTCAGCTGGGCGTCGGTGGCTGCCATGATCACGGCGGACGACTCGTTGAATGCCGTGCAGTAGTCGAGGCCAGCCCTGGCCAGCGAGTCCAGCAGGGTCATGTGATCTTCACCAGGAAGGCCGTAAACACGGCGGATGCCGAGGCCGACGAGAGCTTCGGCCACCTGCTGAGCGATGATCACGCGTTCGACCTCACGTTATTACGTACAGCTTGCATGCTACAGCAGTCCAGCATGTCCCCTCACTTCCACCACCTAAAACGTCGGAAAACTGCACGCTAGAGCGAAGACGAACGAGCACACTCAAAACGATAGCAGAAGATTACATGCAATTTCAGGGCCTGGAGCCAACACCACTGACTTAGGCGACGGGTGGCGTGACCTGGGGTTCGGGCCTGGTCCTGGCTGACGCCGAGTTCACCACGGACGAGGCGGCACAGTCCTTCCCCCCGCCTCCGGCGGCGGTCGCTGAGGTCACCGATGACGCCCGGTTCACCGGAGGCAGCCTCGTCCGTACTCACCGCCATGACCTGCTTGCCTGGCTCGCCGAGTACGGCATCGAATCCCAGCTGACCGAGTGAATTCAACCCATCCACAGATATTGACAATTACTCCCCCCGCAAGAGGGCATCCACATCCTGCAAAGCAGGGTCAAGCCCGTCGGCGAAGGGGGGGTGAGTGACGCCAGTAGGCGGATGGCTGCCGTGAGCGGCCACTCGAATAGGTCCGCCCGGGCCGATGGCGTCCGGTTTGCCAGGTAGGTGGACAGGGTGGACCGGTCCGCCCCCGCGGATAGCGCCCGCTCCTTCCATGGCGACCGGTAACTCGGCAAGGGGAGGAGGCGGAGATAGATGTCCCGCACCCGCGAGGTAGGTCATCAGCACAGCCCCTGTGGAACGCATCCCAGAGCGTCCGCTCGTCCTCGCCGCCCAGGGTGGCGACAGAGTCGGCGGTGTCGCCCGGCGACTGAGCCAGGATCCACGCGATCTGCCTCTCGAATACCAGCCAGTTCCGCAGCGGCATGAGCAGTCTCTCGGCGCCGAGCGACGACTTCCGGCCATATAGCTCAGCAGCCCACGCACATACAACTCACCAGCTGGCGTGCCATGACCGCCTGCTGCGCAGGCGCTCACGCAGTCCACGATGGCGCGCAGACACAGGCTGACTCAGCCGACTGGTGCCCGGGCCCGGATCCTCACCGCGCCGAATCTGGCGAGGGCATGGCTTCGCGTCCGCCTGGGTGGCCGATGGCCCAGGCGGCGGCAGACTGGGCCGCATCGACGGCATCGGCCACGGCCATGCCTTCGACGACATGCGCGCAGAAGGTGGCCATGAATGCATCACCGGCGCCAGTAGCATCGACCACCGCGGCCCGGCGGGCCGGATATCGGTGGGATGTGCCAGCGGCATGGGTGACGCATCCTACCTCGCCGAGGGTCAACACCACGACGGGAATGCCCAGTTCGGTAGCTACTGCTTCGGCGAGATCATCAGGGGCCAGCCCATCGGCTTGGCCGCCTTCGAGAAGTGCTCGAGCTTCGGCCTCGTTGGGGACGAGAACATCGATCTGATCCCACGGGATCGATGCAGCAACGGCAGGGTCGGCGAGCGGAGGGGCCGGCTGAACGAAGACACGGACACCGTGACGATTTGCAACCTCGATCGTTTCGCGGATGGCCGGTACCGGCAGCTCGAAGGTGACCAGCACCGCATCCGCGCTCCGGATGGCCGCTTCAGCGGCGCACACCGTGTCCGGCGTGACAGCAACGTCGTCATCGATGTGCCAGACGAAGGAGGTCTGGCCGTCATCACCCACGAAGCAGACACAAATAGCGCTCGCTGCGTTTTCGTGCGTTCGGACGAAACTAACGTCGATGCCCTCGCGGGTCAGCGCGGCGAGGATGTCTTGGCCGAGCGGGTCCTCCCCGACTCCGCCGATGGCAGTGACCTGGGCGCCGAGCCGGGCGAGGGCGACTGCCTGGTTGAGTGCCTTCCCGCCAGGCGACGTGCGGACGGACCGGGCCTGGTAGTTGTCGCCCCAGGCCGGAAGCCGCGGCGTGACGACGAAACAATCAGCGACATAGCCCCCGACCACCACGAACCGCAAGTCCTTGATGGCACGGGGTGCCGTCGGCGACCTCACCGACCGGTCAGCCACGCCGCCATCAGGGCTGTCACCGATAGGTCCACTGCTGCCCCGCTCCCTTGTACTGGGACACCGGGATCGGCTCGACGCCCGGTCGCATCCGGGACCGGTAGAGCCGCCCGAACAGATGGTCCACCTCGTGATACACCAGTCGGGCCATCCCGCGCTCGAACGCGGTGATCCGGGTGGTCCCGTCGATGTCCTGGTGCTCCACCTCGATGGCCAGCGGCCGGGGCACCAGGCCGCGCACGTCGAAGAAGCTCAGGCAGCCCTCATACTGCTCGTCGGTCTCGGCCGACTGATCGCTGATCCGGGGATTGAGCAGGGTGACAATCTCGCCTTCAGGGGTACGAACCACCGCGGCCGCGCGGCCGATGTTGATCTGCGGCGCGGCCAGTCCCATGCCCTTGGAGAAGTTGTGCACCTGTCCTACGCGCTCTAGGGTCCGCGACGAGCTGTGACACCACGCGCCGCGCGTCTTCCGCTTCTGCAGGCAGGTTGAACGGCCTGTGCGACTTCGGTAAGAACGTTGATCACCCTGAAGCGATCTCCAGCGAGCGCATCCGCTCGGCGGGGGTCATCGTTTCCATCTCGTCCGCGTCTGCATCGTCGGGGGCCTTGAACTTCCACTCGATCCGGTATCGCGCGTGCAGCGGCGGTTCGTCGGTTGACCAGGTGAATACGACCTGGTCGTTCGGTCTTGACGCGAGATAGGAGTGGGGAATGGCGACGCCTCGGCCGCCATCGATGTCGTGATTCCCCACACGACCGGTTGCAGCCTGGCGGGGAACACGACGGTCATGCTCAGCCTGCGGGTCGGCAGCCGGATGGCGCGCTGCCACCACGACCCCCACTTGTGGGACCTGACCCGATACGAGTAGTCGATCCACGTCGTTTCCCCCGGATACAGCGGGAACCGGCCGTCTTGATTCTCGAAGAGAAGCCAGACCTCCTTGAAGGCATCCCGGTCGTGCTTCGCCCGCCACGTCATGGGCTCGTCGCCGCACGTTGCGGTCAGTCCGACCTCTTGCCAGGTCAGCGGGTCCTCGCGGTAGAGCTGGTTCGACCGCTGAGGATCGCCTGGGTAACGGTCCACGGCGATCCGGATCAGGTACTGCGTCACCGGCTGCGTGCCCGTATTCCGCAACTGCGCGCCCGGCGCGGAGATGCTGGTCGGCTGACTCCGCAAAGCTTCGGCTGGCGAGGATCGTTCCGCGCTCGACCTTACTTACGTACGAGGCCGTGTATCCGACCAGCGGAGCTAGGGCTTTCTGTGAGTACCCGGCGACCTCCCGCCAGTGCCGCAGCTCCGCGATGAAGGCTTCAACGGCCGGATTCTCCTGCACCTCCTCGGGGTCTAGCTGCACGTGGCTCCTCCCCGGAACGGTGGAAATGGAGTGAATCGGATGTGATCGCTAATCACCCTGTAATCCACCACCATCCCTGGCCGAGCCTGCCGGTATGACGCAGTACTCACAGCGCCGGAAAGCCGCAAATCCCTTCGCGGCCCGTCCTTTGCCGCGGCACCGATGGGTGCCCATCAGTGCCAAGAGCTACCAATGCGCATCCACGCTATCGCGAGGCGACTGCGTCGGCGAGGTCGGTGGCGAAGGCCTCCACCACGCCGGGCTGGGTCTGGGGCCGGGTGACCGCCATGTGGAGGGCATTTGGGTACTGCTGACCGTTGAGTCGCCAGCCCCGGCGGCGGAGAAAGTCGTTGACGTGGTAGATGTCGAACTCGTCGGAGGTGAAGCTAAAGAGGAAGGTCGGCTGGCCGATCAGCCGCAACTCGGGATGCGACCGCACGGCCGCTTGCATGGCCGCCGACGTGGCGAAGATGGCCTCGGCGTAGCGCCGGTATCCGGCCCGGCCCAGTTGGACCATGGCCGCCCAGGTGGCGGCCAGCAGGCCGCCCGATCGGGAGCCTTCGATGCCGGGGGAGAAGTACTTGCCGCCGCTCCAATCGGTGAGAAAGAAGTACTGGGCCTGGCGCAGCGCCTGGTCCCGAAACAGCAACGTCGACGTGCCCTTCAAGGCGTACCCGTACTTGTGGGTGTCGGCCGAGATGCTCGTCACGCCCGGGATCCGGAAGTCGAAGGTCGGGATGTCGTACCCCAGCTCCTCGCCGAACGGGAGGATGAAGCCGCCCAGACAGCCGTCGACGTGCAGCCCGACCCCCCGGTCGGCGGCCAACGTCCCGAGCTCCGCGATGGGATCGATGGTCCCGTACCCGTAGTTGCACGCCGACCCGATGACCGCGACGGTCTGCCCGTCGATGTGGTCTGCCACCCAGTCCACGTCGACTCGGGTGGTGACGGGGTCGACTGGCGCCCGCCGCAGCTCGACGCCGAAGAGGTGGCAGGCCTTGTCGAAGGCGGGATGGGCGGTTTCCGGTTTGATCAGGTTGGGCGCGGTGACGCCGCGTTGCCGGGCGGCGTGCTCGCGGTACGCCAGGACCGCGTGCAGGATGCTGCCCGTCCCGCCCGTCGTGACCAACCCGCCCGGAGCCGATCCCGAGATGGCGTCGGGGTGAAACAGATCGATGGCCATGGCGATGATCTCGCCCTCGAAGTGGGTCGCGCTCGGACACATGTCGCGCTGGAGCACGTTGACGTGGGCGAAAAGGCCGAAGGCCTGATTGAGGAAGTCGTAGTGCTCGTGGTCCCCGCAGTACATGGTGCCGGAACATTTTCCCGTCTCCCAGAAGGCGTCTTCCTCCTTGGCCATGGCCTCCAACTGGGCCAGGATCTCGGGTCGGGGCCGGCCGGCCTCGGGCAGCGCCCGATGCACGGGGAACCGCTCGGCGTAAGGGAATTCACTCATGGAACGCCTCCTTTGTCGGGTTGCGGGTTGCGGCTGGCGGTCGTCACCTGCAGGGCCTGGCGGTGCAGTTCGGGCGTGGCGGCCGCGACGACGAAGCCGCCCGCCAGGGGCACCTCACCGTCCGGCCCGGTGACGACGCCGCCGGCGGCCTCCACGATCGGGACCAGCGGGATGATGTCGTAGGGCTGCAGGCCGGCTTCCACCACCAGGTCGACGTGGCCGGCGGCCAGCAGGCAGTACGAGTAACAGTCGCCTCCGAAGCGCTGCAGGCGCACCCGGGCCGCCAGCGCCGCGAAGGCGGCTCGCTCCCACGGGGCCACGAACATGCTCGGATGGGTTGAATACATGGTGGCCTGGCCCAGGGCGCCGGTGGGGCGAGTCCGCAAGGGCGTACGCCGTCCTCGGTGCTCCAGCCAGGCGGACCCGTCAACCGCACCGAAGGTCTCATCCAGGTAGGGCTGGCGGCACCAGCCGGCGACGGGCCGACCGTCGACGATGAGCCCAAGGAGCACACCCCACAACGGCATTCCGCTCACGAAGGCCTTGGTGCCGTCAATGGGATCGATGACCCAGGTCATGGTGGGGGCCGAAGGTCCGGTCGTGCCGCCCTCTTCGCCGATGATCGCCGCATCGGGGAAAAGGGTGGCCAGTTCGCGGCGCAGGAAGGTCTCGGTCAGGCGGTCGGCCGCGGTCACCGGATCGAAGCCCCGCCCACCGCCTTTGTCCTCGGCGACGTCGGAGGAGCGAAAACGCGACAAGGCGATGTCCGCCGCGG
This sequence comes from uncultured Acidimicrobiaceae bacterium, assembly GCA_963702305.1. Taxonomy (GTDB): domain Bacteria; phylum Actinomycetota; class Acidimicrobiia; order Acidimicrobiales; family Palsa-688; genus PALSA-693. The sequence goes on from CAVPBX010000006.1 coordinate 31,871, forward strand.
CGCGGACGAGGGGGGTGACGATCGCGTCCAGGCGGGCGAGGTCGACTGCAGAATTGCCGCGTCCGTCGGTCATCAGTCCGGGAAAGTCATCCCGATCTCGGCGGCCTTTTTGGCCGCTTCGTCGGGGAAGATGTTCTTGACGAGGAACACGTCGGTGGCGATCTGCCAGTCGGGGGCCAGTCCCTTGATGTAGCGCTCCATGTACAGCATCTGCTTGGAGAAGAGCACCAGCTCCTTGGGCGCGGTCATCCCGTACTGCTTCATCATGTCCAGGGAGGACACGATGAAGTCACCGAGGCTCATGCTGCTGGTGGTGCCCAGCATGGGCGCGATGACCATCTGGATCCGCAGCCCCACTTCGGCATCGGTGCCCATGGCGTCGTCGATGATCCCCAGCCGCTTGTAGGCCCGGGCGATCCGGGAGAAATTCTGATCGAAGATAAACGTGTAGAAGAGGTCCTTGATCAGCTGCTTGTACTCGTCGGGCAGCTCGCCCATGATCCCGAAGTCCAGGTAGCTGGAGCGGCCGTCGTCGAGCACCCACAGGTTGCCGGCGTGCATGTCGCCGTGGAAGGGACCGTGGATGGTGACCGCCTCGAGCCACGTCTTGGCCCCCCGTCGCAGGACCAGTTCGCCATCGATGCCCCGTTCGCGAATGGCGTCGAACTCGTCCATCGGGATGCCGGTCATGCGCTCCATGCAGATCAGGTGGGGTCCGCAGTAGTCCCAGTAGATTTCGGGCGCGGTGACCCAGGGGTTGTCGCCGAAGGCCCCGATCTTCTCCCGGAACCGATGCTGGCGCCAGGCCTCCAAGGCCGGATTGAGCTCGTGGAAGGTCACGCCGTGCAGGTCTTCGACGAGCGCCACCGCGTTGGCGTTGCGGGCGAAGACGAAATGCCGTTCGAGGGTCTTCGCCAACCGGTGCATGATGCGCAGATCGGTGGTCATACGCTTGCGGATGTTGGGGCGTTGCAGCTTGATCACCGCCTCTCGCCCGTCGGGCAGCACGCACACGTGCACCTGGCCGATCGACGCCGCGGACAGCGGGACGTCCTCGAATCGTTTGAAGATGGCGGCCGGCTGGCGACCCAGGTCCTTTCGGATCATCTCCCGGGCCGTCTGGCCGTCAAACGGGGGGACCTCGTCGAGACAGCGCTGGGCCGCGCCGGCCAGGGGAGCCGGGAACAACCCCGGTGACGACGCGATGATCTGCCCCAACTTGACGTAGGTCGGGCCGAGCTGGACGAAGGCGTCGACGGCCCCGTCGGAGGCGGCCGACCAGATGCTCCGTCGCCGTCGGCGGACCAGCCAGGCGGCCAGGGCTCCCAGGATGCGGGTGACGAGTACCACGTAGACCACGATCATCCGGCGCAGCTCGGCCACGCCGAATTTGCCGATCGGCGGGACCACAACCTCCAGATCCCGAGCGGAAGGGCCGTCGGCGTACGGGCCGCGGAAGTGGCTCTGGATCCCCGCCGTCCCGAAGTCGCTCTCCGGCCGTCGGGGCGTGGCCTCCGCGTAGTCGGCGGCACCGGGCACCGTCACATGTTCACCTCCCGGCACCCGCGCCGCCAGTCCTCGGGGCCCGGGCCGGGGCGGGGCCGACGCCCACCGCCGGCAACAGGTGACGGCGGACGAACGCCCGGGCGTCGTCGTCGGTCCGCAGCGGGATACAGCTGTCGGGTGTCAGGATAAAGGACAGGGTGAGGCGGACCAGCAACTCGGCGACCTGGTCCGGATCGCGAACCCGCAGTCGTCCGGCCTTGGCGGCTTGCCGGAGCCGGGCGGCCAGGTAGTGGCGCGCCGCAGCGATCACCGGCGCCCCGTGGGTCGTCGCCAAAGGGAGGGCCAGGTCCGGCTCGGTGGTCAGCACTCGCTGCATCAGCGGGTGGGCGCGCAGCAAGCGGAGGATGACGGTGAAGCCCTCGACGAGCTGTTGTTCTCCGAGGGGGACGCCCTCGACTGCCTCGTCCACCTGGGTCAGGAGGCGCTGACCCTCCCGGAGGATGACGGCGCGCACCAGGACGGACTTGTTGGGGAACCGCCGGTAGATGGTGATTCGGGCCGTCCCCGCCCGCCGGGCCACGTCCTCGACGCTGAGGCGCCGTATCCCGTAGGTGAGCACTTCTTCGTAGCAGGCGTCGAGGATCCGACCGGTCATGGGGTCGGCTCCCTCGTGGGGGATGTCCAGCATCTGGGTCAGGAGCGGCGGGGGGGTCGGCATCAGGGCGTGACCCGCAGAGGACCGTGGGCGATCTGCCGGCGCCGGAGCCGCAGATAGTCGGGGCCCATGATCTGGACGCGTCGGGGCAGCAGCGGGGTCAGGGCGCACGACGCCGCGCCGATCGCGGCAAATTGGCGGGCGTGGCCCTGGCTCCACGGCAGGCCGAAACGGTCGCGGAGCACGGGTGGCAGCAGTCCCGCCGTCACCAACCGGAGCAGGTGGGCGGCGGGGTAGCTGGCGCCGGCCCACAGGGCCTGGGGTACGACCGGGAGCGGCGGCTTGGAGGTGCGCAGGGATCGGAGCACCCGGTCGACGGAGTCGTTGTGGACCAGGCGGTGGGCGACCATCTCGTCGAAGTACGGGTAGAACTCCGACCATTCCGCTGGCAGGTCGCGGGGCCGGATGCCGAGCGTCCGGCCGATACCCAACCACTCCGCCCACAGGGCCTCTTGCTGGTGCGGTAACAATGGATTCCCGAAATACTCGTGCCCCTTGACCACGGCGTCGGCCAAGGTGGCGTGCACCCAGGCGAAGGCTTCGGGCTCGAGGGCGTGGTAGTGGCTGCCGTCGGGATGGTTGCCCTTGATCGCCCGGTGATACGAGCGCAGCTTCTGCCCGACGGTGGCGGCGTCCGGTCCGGCGTAGACGCTGAGGTTGACGTAGTCGACCGTCCGCAGCAGCCGGCCCCACGGATCCTGTTCGAATCTGGAGTGGTCTCGCACGCCCGCCCCGACGGTGGGATGCGCCACCTGGAGCAGCAGGGCGTAGCCAGAGGTCAGGAAGAGGCGAGGATCGCTGGCCCGGCGCCAGGTGATCGACCCCGGCCGCGCCGCCACTGGCGTTGGCACCGAGGGGTCGGGATACAGATTCGCCACAAATGTAACTCTGACACTTCGGACGGGGCGGAGCAAGCGCCCGGACGTCAGCCGGTGGGGTCGAGGTCGGCGAGTTGACCCTTGAGCACCTTCCCGGACGGGTTGCGGGGTAGTTGGTCCACGAAGGTCACGTCCCGCGGCACCTTGTCGCGCGCCAGGTTGGACCGGACGTGGTCCTTGACGGCCTCCGCATCGAGGGCGTAGCCGGGTCGGAGCACCACGAAGGCGTGCAGGCGGCGACCGAACGCCTCGTCGGGGACACCGATGGCGGCCACCTCGAGAATCGCCTCGTGGGCAGTGAGGAGTTCCTCGATCTCGCGGGGGAAGACGTTCTCGCCGCCGGAGACGATCATCTCGTCGTCGCGGCCGTCGACGAAGAGCCGCCCGCCCTCGTCAAAATGGCCGACGTCGCCCGTTGCCATCAGGCCGTCGATCAGCTGTTTGCCCCCGCCGCCGGTGTACCCGCCGGAATTCCATACCACTCCCGACGAAGATCCGCCCGGTCGTGCCGGTCGGGACCTGATGGCCTTCGTCGTCGAAGAGCCGCACCGTGGTCCCGAGGGGTGGCTTGCCGGCACAGCCCGGTGCGGCTCGCAGGTCGGCCGGGGTGGCGATGGTCGCCCACGCCACTTCGGTCGAGCCGTAGAGGTTGTAGACGATCTCGCCGAAGCTATCCATGGCTCGGGTCGCCAGCGCGGCTTCGAGCTGGGCGCCACTGCTGGCGATGATGCGCAGCACGCTCAGATCGGTGGCAGCGATGCGGTCCTCGCCGAGGGAGAGCAATCGGTTGAGCAGCACGGGAACGACTGCCAAGGCGGTGCAGCGATGCTCGGCCAACGCCACCAAGGTGGCTTCGGCGTCGAAGCGCCGGCGTACGACGAGGGTCGAACCGAGGGCGAAGGCCAGGGCGGACATGCCGAGGCCCCAGGCGTGGTACGCCGGCGAGGCCACGAAGGTGGCCTCCCGGGCCCGGAAGGGGATCCGGGACAGGATGGCGGCCGGGGCGGTGAGGGAGCGAGGTGGCGCCCGGTTGGCTCCCTTCGGGGTGCCGGTGGTGCCGCTGGTCAGGATGACCAACGTGCCTGGATTCGCCGGCGCCGGAGGGGGCTCGACGTTGCCTCCCGCGATCAGGGACTCGATGAGGGGGCCGTCGCCGGGGCCCGTCTCCGGGGTGTCCGTCCAAGCCAGGTAGCGTCCGCTCGGGGCGTCGACGCCGGCCACGACCGGGGCGAACTCCTCGTCGTAGACCAGGGCGGTGACGCCCTCGCGGCGGCAGACCTCCTTCGCCTGGGCGGCGGCAAAGTCGGTGTTGAGGTAGAGGGCGCGCCCGCCCACCTTGAGCACGGCGAAGGTGGCGTCGTAGAGGCCCCGATGGTTGCGGCACAGGATTCCCACGCCGGCGTTGGCTCCCACCCCGCGGGCGCGGAGGGCATTGGCCAGGGCGTTGGACCGGCGCTCCAGGTCGTGGAACGTCAGCGTGCCGAGCTCGTCCGCCAACCCCGGCCGGTCGCCATAGCGGATGGCTGACACGGTCACGCCCGCTCCCATGGCGCCGTACCGTTCGAGGGCTTGGAACACCGCCAGCAGCCGATCGGGACGTTCGGGTCCGAGCAGACCGGCCCGGGTGATGGTCACCAGCGCCTGGGCCTCGGTGGGCAGGCGCAGGATCATCTTGGCCAAGCTGACCAGGTCCCCGAGCGGATCAGGCACGCTCTCAGCCGCCGACTGCGTAGTGGCAGTAGTGCTGGGAGTATGCGATCACTTTGGTCCCGGCCGCTTTGATCTTGCGGGTCGAGCAAGAGCGGTCCGAGTTGCCCTGGGGCAGCTTCTGGGCGTTCAAGCCAACCTTGGTTGAGGTCGGCGAGGATCTGGGCCACCGCTGTTCAGGTAGGTGCCGGGCGGCGGCGGCGATCGGAGGCGGGGCGGCCGCAATCATCCGCGGCGTCGCGTCGATGTAGTCGCCGGACGATCTGCTGGCGCACCTTGTTGTTGGCGGCCTGCGGGAGCTGACCGACGTGCTGGTAGGTGGCGACGAGCAACGTGCAGAAGTTGGCGGCGCTCGCCGGTCCGGTCACGATCGGTGGCGTCCAGGTGTCGGAGGTGATCAGCGTCGTCGCCTGGGCCTTGGGCGTTCGGGTGGCGTGGCCACCGCCGCAGGCCGGCACCACGGCGGCGAGACGCGCCAGGCAGACGCACAGGGATGCGCTCTACTGTGAAGTGTGAATGGCAAAGGTGCCTGGCGCGTAGAAGGTGTTCTTCCCGGCCGGGGAGGGCAGGCCGAGCAACAGGTTGAAGAGCGTTGGCATTGGTCGGCGAGCACAATCGACGTTCGGTGCTGTCGTCCCAGCTCCCGGGGCAGTCGGGGCTCGGGCGGGGTGTTCGGATCGATGGCGGCGACGGGGAAGTCGTTGCCGACCAGGGTGGCGAACGGAGTTGGTGATCGGACCGGTCACCGGCTGACCGGTCCGGCCACGGCTGGTCTGGGTAGTGAGCACGGCCGGAGCAGTGGCGTCGTGGTAGTTCAAGCCCGGTCGGCGGTCGGTCGAGGTCGCCGGACGGTTGGACGCCCGCCTGGCAGCAGATCGCCGATCGGGATGGTGCACTCTTCCGGCCGTGGTGCTGATCGGCCGCCCGTCACGGCGTTGATGATCGAGTCAGGGGTCCAGGCAGTGTGACGCCGGGGCAAGCGGGCGGTGATCACGGAGAGGATCGGACGAGGTCGGATGTCGCTTTGGCCGATGAGAAGAAATCGACGTTGAGTCCGCCGTTGGCGGCGGGAGTGGGTTCGATCGGCGAAGTCAATTGGCCGTCAGCAGTGCCGTGGCCGCTCAGGAGGTCAATGCCCGGCACGCCGTTGATCCCCAAGGGACACGGGATGGGTCGGTCGAAGAGGAAATTGTTGTTGTACTGGTCGGCGTGGCCGTTGCCGGCGGTGCCGTACGGGTTGCCGCTGATTCCGCCGGCCTGGCTCGGCAAGCGTCAGCGAGCCCGCAGGCGGTGGCCGAAGATGGCCCCTGTCCCGGATTGACACCGGGACCGTTGGTGACGACCGGTGCCGCCGAGGATGACGGTCAGGAGGCTGTTCGCGACTGTTGGTAGCCATCTCGAGGGGGGCCGTTCGGACCGGTGACGTGGGCTGCCAGGTCGCTGAGAACGGGATCTCATACGGAGTCGATGTGGTGTTACGGGCCGGACCCGGCGTGAGGGAACTGCTCGGGTAAGCAAGACGGAAGAGGCGGGTTGGGATACGGCGAGGTGTCGGCCAACGCGATCGGCGCCGCGCTCACGATGGAACCGACGGCGACACTGCCGACAAGGAGACCGCTGACCAGGCGCCGGCGGCGGTAGCGGAATGGACGTCTCATGACTTCGGCCATGGGCACTCGGGGTTCAACGGTTGACCTTTGGAGTTCACCAGCGAGCTCGGATCGTTGGTGCCCTGCAGTTCGAAGTCGAAGCAGAACGGCGCGGTGAAGGTGCCCACGCCCGCCGGGGCGGGCAGGCCAAGGAGCTTGTTGAACGTCTGGGCGATCGAGGGCGGGCAAGAAGTCGACGTCTGCACAGCAGGGACGGCGAAGCTGTGGCTGACCACCTCGGCCTGCCCCGACTCAGTCGGCCCGGTCACCGGCTGCCCGGATGGGCCACCCGGGATGGCCGCCAGCGTCGAGAAGTTGGCGTTGAGCACGATCGAGCAGGTCATACCGAGGGTCGAGACCGACGGGGTCGCCAGGCCAGACAGGGTGATATCCAGTCCTCCGTTCTGAGCCGGTGTCGTCAGCACGTTGGCGGACAGGTCCCCGAACGTGACCGTGGCCGGTAGGGCTTCCAGGCCGGCGATGTAGATGTTCAGCGTCGCCAGGTTGATGTTGGAGGCGGCGATCGACCCGGTGAGCTGCGGGAGGGTCACTGTGCCGCAGACCGAAGCGAAGAGGTGCGGAATCACCACGTACGGGGGCAAGGTGACCTGACTCTTCTTCAGGTTGTTCCCATAGATGATGCCCTTGAAGGGGACTTTGTAGGGGACGAAACCCGAGTACGCATGGGTGCCGGCGTCGAACTCCTGTCCCGGTGGCGCGGTGTAGGTGATCGGGCTGCTCGCGGGCGGCGGTGGGTTCGGGTACCCGGGAGGCGGCCCCGACGGCCCCGGGCAGTTGGTCGGGAAGCTCGGCGGGGCGCTCGCGTCGGCGTAGGCGCGACCCTGCCCCACCGTGACCATGGCGCTGAAGATCAGCACCAGCGCGGATGCCGCGCCGATCCGGGGTCGCCAGCGTCTGGTCATCAGGTGTCGGCGGTGATGTCGCTGATCAGCCACTTGCCGTGCTGGCGGACCAATGTCATCTGTAACCACAGGGGCTGGGTCACGGGCTTCTTCTGCACACTGCTGGACGTGGTCTGCTGGATGAAGAGGACGGCTTTGGCCTGGGACGTGGTGACCGACGAGACGCCGGCTCCCACCACCTTGCCGCTGGAAGTGGAATCCAGCTGCTTGAGCGCGGAGTCGAAGGACGACTCGACGGACTGCAGCTTGGCCCGGAACGCCGGGGTGGCGTTCTGCTCCGCCAGGACGTACGGGGACGTGGGCGCGGTGAGGTTGCGGTAGTCGTAACTCGACACGTAGGTGCCGTACTGGTTGGCGTCGGCCAAGGCACTGGATCGCAGCGAGTTGAGGTGGTTCTGCTGGAGGACCCTGCGCCCGAGGAACACGACTGAGAGCGCCAGGATGACGACGACGAGTCCCACCAGGATGGTCACCAGTCGGGGCGCGGGGTGGCGACCTCCGGACGTGGTGATGTACGGGACCGGTTCACTCAGGTCCGTGTCGTCGATGAGGTCCGTGTCGTCGAAGTCGTCTTCCTCATCGAGCGGCGGCCTGACCGGCGCCGGCACGGAGCGGCCCGAGGCTCGCCGCCGGGCCGCGGGAGAGGTGAGCCCATCGGCGTCGACTTCGGAGGACGACGCCTTCACGGTGCCGCGGGACCGCGCGGGCGATCGAGTCGTCGCCGCGGTCTGGTCCGCGGCTCGTTGCCGGGTGCCCGCGGCCTTGGCCGTGCTCGAGCGGGTCTCTTTGGTCGAGCGGTTCGTGCGGGGCCGGCGGGAGGGCTCTTCGGACTGGTCCCCGGTCGAGCCGGGTTCGGGCGGGTTGGGCGGCAAGCCGTCCATCTCCTTTGTGTACGTGCGGGCCATGACGCTATCCCCCTATAGGGGCCGGCGCCTTGTCGGCCCCCCGTTGTAGTAGATCCGGAAGTTCCACCGTGCAGCTCCCCGTGGTATCTGCCGCGGCCACGATGGCCGTCGGTTCGCTGAGTGGATGGGCGTACGGGCAGACGGTGTTGCGGTCGTTGAACGTCAGCTCGAAGCGCAGGTTGCCGCCGCTGGCGGTGCTGGCGATGTTGTTGGCGAAGATGGGCAGGATCTGCACCAGGGCCCGGAACGCCGGTTCGCGCTGGGCCGTCAGGCCGACGACGGCGCCGAGGTTGTTGATCAGCGAGATGGTGTCCGTGCCATTGGCGGTGAGGAACTGGGTGAGGGCGCCGCTCGCCGAAGCGCCGTTGTTGATCAATTTCACCAGGTCGCTGTTCGACTGGGCGATCTGCTGGGTCAACAAGTTGAGGTTGTGGCTGAACTGGGCGAACTCGCCGCTGGTCGAGTTGAGCGTCGACAGCACCGTATGGCCGCTGTCGATGGCCTGGATCGTTCCGGTCTGGGCGGCTTCCAAGGCGTCGAGCAGGACCCGGCTGTCGACGATGATGGAGCGCAGGTCGCCGCCAGCGTTTTCCAGCCCGATGCCAAAGGCGTGGCTGATGGTGTTGAGATCCGAGGCGTGGAGACTGTTGACCAGGCTGTTGACGGAGTTGAGCAGGGTGCCGACGGTGACCGGAAGGGTGGTCCGCCCGATCGGGATGGTCGCCCCGGAGGTCAGGTACGGCGGGTCGACGACCGGGGGTACCAGGTCCATGTATTGCTCGGACGCGGCGGTCAGCTCTTTCACACTGGCAGTGACGTTGGCTGGGATCTTGACTCCGTGGTTGATGGCGAGATCCGCGACCACCATGTCGGGGTGGAGATGGATGCTCGTGATCTTGCCGACCGCCACGCCGCGGAAGGTGACCGAGGCGTCGGGGTAGATGCTGCCGGCGTTGGCCAGATCGACATGGATGGTGTACGGACCGTTGGTGAGCTTGATGCCGACCGCGTCGAAGACGATGTAGTAGAGCCCGAGGACCACCACGACGAGCAGGGCGATGAGGCGGGCCTTGAGGTCCCTGGTCATGCCATGCTCGCTTCGAAGATCACGGACAGGGACGAGCGGTTGTAGGCCTGGGCCGGGTCCGGTGGGTCGACGGTGATTTTGTGGACCGGCGCCGTACCGGCCGCGGGCACCTGGATGGTGGCGTGAATCGACGCTTGGAGGTAGCCGCCGGGAGTCACCTGCGGCACGACTTGCTCGAACCTGTCGATGGCGGTGAGCGCCGGGCTGAGCTGCTGCTGTACGGCCGTCAGCTGGTTGAGCACCGGTCCCAGCGCCTGCAGGTCCTGCACCGTGCCCACCTGGGTCTGGGTCACGATGTTGTTGGCCACCGTGCTGAGCCGGCCGACCTGGCTGATGAGCTGATTGAGCTGCGTGTTCTCGCTGGCCAGCACCCCGACCGCCGGACCCAGGGCGCCGATGCCGTTGGAGATGGCGCCGCTGCTGCGGTTGAGCACCTGCGACAGGTCACCGATGGCCGTGAGGGCGCTGTCAATGGCTCCGGAGTTGCCGTTGAACGACGTCAGGGTGGTGTTGAGCTGATTGAGCAGCGACCGGATCTGCGGCTGGTTGCCCACGAGGACGTTGTTCGTCTCGGTGATGATGGTCTGGAGCTGGTTGAGGCCGCCGCCATTGAGGAGGGCGCCCAGGGCGCCGAAGGTGTCCTCCACACTCGGGGCGGTGGAGGTCTGAGCCTCGGCGATAGCGGAGCCGTTGGTCAGCCTGGCGGCCTGGGCGGGGGCTCCGGTGGGCGGCTGCAGCAGCAGGAAGTCCTCACCCAAGGGCGTGTCGAAGCGGACCTCGACCGTCGTGCTGGCGGGCAGCACGATCGATTTCTTGATCGTCATGGTGACCACCGCGGCGAAGTTCTTGGTGGCGATGTTGGACACGTACCCCACCTGGTAAGCGCCTTCGCGGACTTCGGCATTCGCGGGCAGGTTGACCACGTTGGCGAAGGTGGCCTTGACGTTGTAGGTCGGGCCGGAGATACCGCCCAACTTGGGGAGCGACTGCAGGCTGATCCCGCACCCGGTGACGGCCACGGTGATGGCGACCACGGCGGCCAGCGAGACGGCGCGGCGGGGGCGGCGACGGAGGTGTCTCATGATCCCGTCAGCGCCTTGATCGTGAGGTTCGGTCCCGCCGCGGAGCCGGGCGGCGGGGTTAGGGCGTCGAGCGCGTTCCCGACCGAGCAGTTGGTGTCAATCGGGCTCGCAGGGGTCAACGGGTTGGTCTGAGTGCCCGCCGCCAGCACCACCAGGAAGCGCAGGGCGGGGTTGCCACAGATCTGGGTAAACAGCTGATTGGTGTCGGCCGTCGGGTCGAAGCGCGCCCGCAGGGCCGGACCGCCGGGCGCGTTCGGGTCGATGGCCGCGTTGGTGTTCTGCAAGGCCAGGGGAGAGATGTCGAGGATCTGCTTCAGCGCCTGCTGTTCCCGACCCAGGGTGGTGGCGACCACATTGAGATTGCGGATGCTGCCCCCCAGGGAGGCGCCATTGGTGTTGATGAAGGTCGTCAGGTTGCCCAGCAGCTGTTGCAGGTTGGATAGCGCCGACCCGATGTCCGAGCGCTCGGAGGCGAGGATCCCGCTCACAGCCGTCAGGTCTGCGGCGAACGAATCGTAGGTGCCGGAGTTCGTCGCCAGCTGTTGACTCAGGCTGCCCAGGTTGTTGAGCAATGAGGTGACCTGCGGCGAGTACTGGGCCACCCCGTGCAGGGCCTGACTCAGGTTGACCACCGCCGAGTGGAAGGTCGGCCCGGTGCCGCCAAACTGGGTGGCCAGATTGGACAGCACCGATGTCAGGGCGCCGTTGCGGTTGGCGCCGTTGGGCCCGAGTTGGGCGGCCAGTTCGTTGAGGGAGCCGATGACGCCGTCAATCGATACCGGGATCACGGTGCGGGACATCGGAATCGTCGCCCCGGGGGGCAGCGTGGCCCCGCTGGTGTACGCGGGCAGCAGCTGGACGAAGCGATCGGACACGACCTGCGGGGCCATGATCTCGGCGCCGGCGTTGGCGGGGATGGGCAGGTTGGCCCGGACGGACATCTTGACCACGACCATGCCGGCCTCGGCGCGGATGGACGTGACCTTGCCCACCGGTATGCCGAGCACTTCGACGTTGTTGCCGACGTACAGCCCTGGCGCCTCCACGAATTCGGCGGTCAGTGGCTTCGTCGGGCCGCCGCTGGTCACCAGGACGAACACCACCGCGGCGACCACGAGCAAGGCCACGACGACGGCGACGGCCGGTATCCATCGACGCAGGCCGGCGGTCACGGTCGGCACCCGAGCAGTTGCGACAGGTTGACCTTGGCGCACTGGGCGATGAGGTTGTCCGGGAGCACCAATGTCGGTGCCACCACGTCCGCGAAGGGCCCGGACCCGGTGGCGTTGGCCGTGTACCGGTTGAAGGCGGCCAGCAGCGGGATGGCGGTCGAGAGGGCGTTGTCGTCCTTGGCCAAGAAGGCCGACACCGCGTTCAGATTGTTGAGCATCGGATCGAGCGTCGCCTGGTCGCCGACGAGGATGTGGTCGAGCTGGCTGGTGAGCTGACCGGTCGTGGCCAAGAGACTCTTGATGGCGGCCTGGCGCTCGTCCAGCACCTGGAGGACGAGGTTGGCCTGTCCGAGCAGGTCGACGAGTTGGACGCCGTGCTGGTTGAGCAGGGTGGTGAGGGCGCTGGACTGGACGATCACGTTCGACAGTTCGCTCTGGCGGTTGGCGAGTACGCCGGAGAGCTGCGCGATCCCAGCCAGGGCGGCCTTGGTGGTCCCCGGCGGCGTGCCGGCGAGGGTCTGCGAGATGACTTCCAGCGACTTGACCAGCTGGGGAACATTGGTCTGCTGGGTTTGGGCCGCCAAGGTGTTGAGGTCGGACGTCAGGGTGCCGGGCACTGTCGTCCGGGCGACTGGGATGGGTGCGCTGAGGTGGCCGGCCCCCACCGGGGTGAGTTCGACATACTCCACGCCCACCGGATTGATGACCTTGGCGTCGGCCCGGGTTTCGGTGCCGAGTCGCAGGCCGCCGGTGACCGTGAAGCTGACGCGCACCGCGTTCCCGTGCAACTCGAAGCCGCTGATGGAACCGACGCGGACACCCGCCACGGTGACCACGTCGCCTTTGGCGAGGCCGACCGCGGTCTGGAAGTCGGCCTGGTAGGTCTTCTGGTTGCTGATCAGGGGCAGGTGGGAGAAGTTGAGGGCCACGTAGGCGCCGAGGATGAGGATCGCCGCGGTGACGGCGGCGACCGCATACACGTTGCGCTCCCGGAACTTCTTCATCGGCACACCGGGGTGTGCTGGGTCTGGTCGCCCACGGCGCCGGTCGGCAGCGATAGCGCCGGGGATTGCGGGACGGTCGGTGACAGTTTGACGCTGATGGGTCCCGACACGCTGAGGGTCAGATTGCAGACGTAGGTGGCCAGGTAGCTTCCGGAGTCGGCCACCTTGTTGATCGAGTTGAGGAAGGCCGGCAGGTCGCTGATGACGGAGCTGAGCTGACTCTGGTTCGCCAGCAGCACGCCCGTCGCTGACTGGAGCCCCTGGATGTCCTGGTCGAGGGCCGGCTGGGCGTTGGTGAGCAGCGTCGACACGTTGGACGTCAGTCCGCTGAGGCTGGTGATGGCGTTGCCGATGTCAGTCCGATTGCCGGCCAGGCCGCGCACCAGGGTGTCGAGACCGTCGATCAGCTGGCTGAGTTGGGAATCGCGCTGGTTGACGCTGCTGAGCAGCGGGCTCAGATTGTCGAGCACCTGGTTGATGACGTCCTGCCGCTGGGCCAGATTGGAGGTGATCGACGCGGTTTGGGACAGGAGGTTGGCGACCGCCCCGGACTCGCCTTGCAGCACCTGGATGATCGCGCTCGTCAGCTCGTTGACCTGGGTCGGGTTGAGGGCCGCGAGCAGGGGCTGGAAGCCGGTGAAGACCGTGGTGAGGTCGAGCCCCGGGATGGTCTGCGACTCTGGGATGGTCGCGCCACTGCGGAGGGGCTGTCCGCCGGGTCCCGCCAGGACGGCGACGTACCGTTGGCCGAGCAGATTCTCGAACTGGATGGCCACCTGGCTGGTCGTGGTGAGGTGCTGGGCCGAATCCACGGAGAAGCTCACCGTGGCGGTGTAGGTCCGGTGGTCTACCGAGACGCCGGACACCTTGCCGACCTCGACGCCCGCGATGCGCACGGTGTCCCCGGATTGGAGGCCGGCCACGTTGCTGAAGATGGCGTGGTAGCTGCGCGTCGATTGACCCAACTTGAGGTCGAGGAGGCTGGCGATCACGCTGATGGTGATGAGCACGGCCACCGCCGTGAAGAGGATGAGCTTGATGATCAGGTTGCGGAAGCGGTGGGTCACGGCGAACTCGACATTGAGGTGAGGAGCGGCACCAGGAAGATGGTCGCCATGGCCGGCGAGGCCGGGGGGCGGCCTCCGTTGAGCGCGGCGCCGACATTCTGGGCGGCGAAAAGCTCCTGGGCGAACGGGAAGTTCGGGCCGGCCGACGTCGGCGGCGCTGCACTCGGCGCCGCCGCGCCGGTCGCACCCGCACCGGACGTGGTCGACGGCGCGGGCCCGGTGGACGCGGCGGCGACCGCGGCGTTACCGCCGGCGGTGGCGGCCCCGGCGGGGCTTCCTCCCGAACAGTACGGGTTGGTCATACCCGGATACTGCGGGCAATCCGCGGCGGAGTACGGCGCCGGATCGTAGGCCGAGCCGAGGGCGCCGGCGAGGGAACTCTGGACCTGATAGCCGAGGGCGGCGTTCACGGCGTCACTGATGTTCTGGACCGGCAGCACTGCGTTGACCGAGAGGGAGGGGCCGGTGCCCTTGGCGGCCGCCCACGCCGACGCCCACTCCTCCAGGCCCGTGAGCGTTTGGGCCAGCAGCTTGGGGCTGTTGGCCACGTCGCGCAGGAGCGGGGCCGAACCGTTGACCAGCGCCGGGAAGCTGGATTGGGTCTGGTCGAGAACGCCGGCCAGTTGACCGAGCGCCGGGGTCCCCTTGGCGAGCAGCTGACGGATCTGGTTGGCCTCGCTCGTAACGGTCTGGCCGGTGACGATGGAGTTTGAGAGGATCCCGACGAGGTCGGGAGTCGCGGCCGCGGCGGCTTGTGACACCGGGGTCAGGAGGCGGAGATCCTGCTCGAGGGTCTGCAGGTGCGGGTTGACGTTCGTGAGGTACTGGTTGCCTTGCACCAGCGCTTGACCGAGGCTGGTGCCCTCGCCGCTCAACGCCGTCGCGATGGCCGTCAGCGCGGTGTCGAGGTCGGCCGGGTGCACCGCCTCCAACAGGTTGTAGATCTGGGTGACGCTGCCCTGCAACGAGGTCGACGGAGCGGCGGTGTAGGGCCGGATGAACTGTCCGGCCGCCACGGGCGTGGTACTCGCGGGCGCGGCGACGGGGAGGGTGAGGTCGATGTACTGGTTGCCGAAGATCGACAGCGGCGCCACTTGCGTCTGGACGTTGGCGGGTACGTCCTTGAGCTTCGAGGGGTAGATGTCGAGCTTCACCGACACCTGGCCGTCGGGAGCGGCGCCTTCGCTGGCCACCTTGCCGACCGTGACGTACCGGTATTCGACCGGGGCGCCGATGACGACGGCGTTGCTCCCGACGGGGAGCTCGGAGTTGACCGTGACCACGGTGGTGAAATGCCCGGTGAACGCCAGCGTGATCACCGCGATGATGGCCAGCGTGACGAGGACCAGCAGCAGGCCGAGGAGGCTCCGGGCCAGCTTCGACTCCTCGAGGGACTCCAGGCTCCAGCGGCTCCGGTGGACTACCGGCCCCCGGATGGCGAGATCACCGGACACGGCGACACCTCACGCGGTGATCTTGATCCCGCTCGACGTGCCCCAGAACAGGACCGTCATCAGCATGTCGGAAAAGGCGATGGCGACCACGCTGGCCCGGATAGCCCGGCCCGCTGCCTTGCCGACCCCCTCCGGGCCGCCACCGGCGTTGTAGCCGTAATAGCAGTGGATGGAGGTGATCAGGATGGCGAACACCACCACCTTGACCGTCGCCAGGATGATGTCGTGCCCAGTGAGGAACTCGTGGAAGTAGTGCTGGTAGGTGCCGGAACCTTGACCTCCGATGGCGACCACAGTGACCTGAGTGGCGAGGTACGACCCGGCCAGGGCGGCCAGGAACAGCGGGACCGCAACGGTGAGAGATGCGAGCATCCGGGTCGTGACCAGATACGCCAATGACGGCACGCTCATGACTTCGAGGGCGTCGATCTCGTCGGTCACTCGCATGGCGCCCAGCTCCGACGTGTACCGGCAGCCCATCTGCGCGGCCAAGCCGAACGCCGTCAGCAGAGGGGTCAGCTCCCGGGTGTTGGCGAAGGCGGACAGGTAACCGGCCAGGGGCCCGAGCCCGATGATGCTGAGCTGCTGGTAGCCCTCGAGGGCCAACTGCACCCCGACGGTGGCCGACAGCAAGGCCGCGACCACCACCGTGCTGGCGGCCAGGGCCAGGATGCGGCTACCGAACGTGACTTCGCCGAGCAGCCGCACGTACTCCTTGCGGTACTTGGTGAGCACCAGCGGGACGGCCACCATCGCCTTCAGGCAGAACAGCAGCATCTCGCCGAGCATGGCGAACTGCTCGGTGATCCCGTTCCAGAATCGAGATGTCCGGGCCGGGATGCTGCGCAGGGAGGCGGGGGCGACGGCCACTACGTGAACGCCATCACACGAACGGGGGCGGGACGAGGACCAAGAAGATCTCGGTCAGGATCAGGTTGACGACGAAGAGCGCCACACCGGTGACGACGACTGCCTGGTTGACGGCCTCTCCGACGCCAGCCGGTCCCTTCTTGACCCCAAGACCCTTGTACGAAGCCACGATCGCCGCCAGCACGCCGAAGAGCGCGGCCTTGAGCTCGGATTCGATGATGTCCTGGGGTTGGGCGAAGGTGGTGAAAGAATTGAGAAATCCGCCTGCCGCGCCGTGCAGCACGTACACGTCGGCGATGTAGCCCGAGATGATGCCGGCCATCGACACGATCCCGTTGAGCAGCACCGCCACCACCACCGTGGCGAACATCCGGGGCGCCACCAGACGTTCCACCTCGTCGAGGCCCATGACCTGCATGGCCGCGATCTCGTCGCGGATGGTGCGGGCGCCCAAGTCAGCACAGATGGCGGACCCGCCCGCCCCGGCCAGCACGATCGCGACGATGATCGGTGACGCCTCCCGTACCGTGCCCACCGCATCGACGGCCCCGACAAAAGAGGGGGCGCCGATCTGGTTGGCCAGGCTGCCCACTTCCAACACCAGCACCAACCCGAACGGGAGGGCGATCAGAAGGGTCGGCAGCAGCGACACCGAGACGAGGAACCACGACTGCTCGAAGAACTCGTGCCAGGCGAACCGCCGTTTGACGAGGCTGTCGGCCGTCACCCAGATGGTGTCCAGGGTCAGGGCGCACATGGCCCCAAACGAGCGCACCGTCCCGAGCCACGCGTCGGTGACGGTGTCGACCGCGCGGTCGACCGACTCGAGGGTGGCGACGGGCAGGGGTCTGCGGGGCTCGAGTGTCGGCAGCAGGGGCGGAGGGGTCTCCCCGAGCGGGACGGGGCCGCCGGCGTCGGGCCTCGGTTTGTTGGTTACGGCCACGTCGGCACCCCTTGCCGGGACGTGCCATTGGTCACTTTTGTCACCATAACAGCCAAAAGCAAGCACAAGCCCGGTCGGGCCGACAATGCGGCCCTAAGGGACGAATTGGCACTAGTCGGTAGTGCTGGCGGGACCGTACGCTTGCCACTAGGAGGATTTCCCGGGCCCCGGGTGAATCTCCTGCTGATACGTCACAACTAGTTTGCTGCCGGGGAGAGGATCCAGGTTGGCCGTAACCACGAGCGGGACACCGATCACCGAGGCGAGCGCGGCGATTCCGGACCCGGTCATCTCCCTCGATGGCGTCACCAAGCGGTTCGGGAGCCACACGGTGCTCAAGGACATCACCTTCGACATCCCGCGGGGCAAGATCTCCGCCGTCCTCGGCCCATCCGGTACCGGCAAGTCGGTCCTGCTCAAGAACATCATCGGCCTGCTGCGGCCCGAGGAGGGCCAAATCTACGTCGACGGTGAGCCCATCGTCGGCATCCGGCACAAGGACATGCTGCGGATCCGGCGCAAGTTCGGGGTTCTCTTCCAGGACGGCGCGCTGTTCGGCTCGATGGATCTCTTCGACAACATCGCCTTCCCGCTGCGGGAGCACACCAAGAAGAGCGAGAAGGAGATCCGGACACTGGTCCTGGAGAAGGCCGAGATGGTGGGACTGGTCGCCCACCTCCCCAAGCTTCCCGGGGAGATCTCGGGCGGGATGCGCAAGCGGGCCGGTCTGGCCCGGGCGCTCATCCTCAATCCGGACATCGTCTTCTTCGACGAGCCGGACTCGGGGCTGGACCCGGTGCGAGTGGCCTACCTGGACGAACTCGTCAAGGAGGTCCAGCGCGAACTCGGCTGCACCTTCTTCATCATCACCCACAACATCGAGTCGGTGAAGCGCACCGCCGACTACATCGGCATGCTCTACCGGTCGAGCCTGGTGCGCTTCGGGCCGGCCGAGGAGATGTTCAACAGCTCTCGCTCCCTCGTCAAGCAGTTCCTCGCCGGCAGCAACGTCGGCCCCATCGGCATGGACGAGATGGTCGATGCGGCCAAGGGGGACGCCGACGTGGCGGCGTTGATGTCCGAGCCGGCGCCGGCGGCGGCTCCTGGGTGGCCCGACACCTCGCGGCCCGACACCTCGCGGCCCGACACCTCGCGGCCCGACACCTCGCGGCCCGACACCTCGCGGCCCGACACCTCGCGGCCCGACACCTGGCCCGCGGCCCGACACCTCGCGGGTTCGCGCCCCTCCGCCGCCCCCACCACCGGCGCCCGTCGCGAGCGAACTTGCGCTATACGACCAAGAGGAGCGTGAGGCGCAAGACGCCCCAGCCGAGGTGCCGACGGTGGTCCGTCGGGCGAAGCCTCGCAAGGCGACGCCCCGCCAGGTGACGCCCCGCAAGGCGGCTCCCCGCCGGTCGGCGGCGCCGGTGAGCCAGCCGGACGTCACCACCGCCGAGCAGGACGCGCAGGCGGGCCTCAGCGAGCAGGAACGCCGGCAGCTGGCCGAAGAGGAAGCCCGATTTCGGGCCGCCAAGCCGGCCGACCCGAACTAGTCCTCAAAGCTCGGCGGGCCAGCGTTCGTCCATGTCGCGGATCCGGTGGGCCAACGCCTCCAGCAGGTTGACGACCAGTTTGGGCGACTCTTGGAGGAGGACCCGGAAGTCCGACGCCGGGATCTGCAGCAGCTCGACGTCGGTCACGGCCCGGACGCTGGCGGAGCGCGGGTAGCCGTCGATCAGCGAAAGCTCGCCGACCACGTCGCCCTTCTTGAGGGTGCCGAGGACTTGGCCGTCCCGCACGATCTCCGCCTCACCATCGAGGATCACGAACAGCAGCCCGCCATCTCGGCCCTCCCGGGTCAGGATCGAACCGGCCGGCTTGTGGGCCTGGACGCTGACGTCGGCCACCTTCGCCAGGTCGCGCTGGGAGCAGGTCTCGAAGAGCGGCAAGCGGGACAGCAGCTGGATCTTGTCACGCTTCAAGAACCGGATTGGCATGAAGAGAACGCTAATAGACCGATTCGCGCCCGGGGCCTGATGTGACCACTGTCGCCGGCGGGCGACTCATTGCCAGGCGAAGACCGGTTGCTCGTAGTCCGCGACCCGTTCCATCACGCCTTCGATGGCTACCCGGCGGAACTGCAGGAGGATGGCGCCCGTCGGGGCGTGGATGAGGTCACCGCCCACCGGTATCTGCACCACGGGACGGTCCGATTCGGCGATGGACACGAAGCGGGGCGAGTCGGGTCGGCACAGCTCGCGGAAGGAGACCCGGTGGATCGACCGCACTTCTGCCGGGTCCGGGAACAGGGTCGGGTCGGCCCCGCCCCAGAAGATGAAAGGAGTGATGACGTACCCGGATCGGGTGGCGTAGTCGTCGAGGATGCCCAGTTGGGCGTCGGCGCCCAGATCCAGTCCGATCTCCTCCCGGAGCTCCCGCCGGGCGGCGTCGCCCGCTGTTTCGTCGGCCTCCACCCGGCCGCCGGGGAGGGCCCACTGACCGGCGTGGGTCAGGAGCCCGACCGCGCGTCGAGTCAGTAGGACCGCGGCGCCACCGGCGGTGCCGGCGACGCTCCCCGTGAGGGTGCCGCCGCCGGGGCCAGGGATCGCTTCGAGCTCGGCCGCCGCGGCGGGATAGGGGTCGTCGGCGTGGGCGATGGCGTCGCTGTCGACGACGACGACCGCGACCGCGGCGTGACGACGTCCGTCCAGGGGGATGGCGACGCGTTCGAGCCGGCTCAGATTGGCGGTGAGCCGGGTTCGCAGCGGGTCGTCGAACGGGATGGTCAAGATGGCGGCAGGCTACCGTCGCCCCCGCTCGGCCGGCGGCGTTACTGTCCGGGGGCCGGCCCCTCACCAGCGGCGCCGGTCCTGCGTTCGTCCAAGGAGGACCCACCGATGATCCACCCCCTCGAGGTGATCGGCGAGATTCGCGACCCGGCCCGAGAGCTGCGTGAACAGATCCCCGACGTGCTCACCGGCTACGCCGCCATGCAGCGGGCCGTCCTGACTGATGGCGCCCTGCCCGCCCGCATCAAGGAGCTCGTCGCCCTGGCCATTGCCGTCACCAGGGAGTGTGACGGCTGCATCGCCGCCCACGCCCTGGGGGCGGCCAGGCGCAACGCCACCGAGGAGGAGGTCGCCGAGGTGATGGGGGTGGCCATCATGATGAACGGCGGCCCGGGCACGGTCTGGGGCCCGCGGGCCTTCGCCGCGTTTCGCGAGGTGGTCACCCGGGACCAGTGACCTCGGGCTGGTCGGGTGCGTAGCCGCCGATGACCGCGTCGGAGAGGGCCGGCCAGGCGGCGATTGCCCAGGGCCCGAAGGGCTGATCGGCCAGTGAGCCCAGCACCAGCTGGGCGGCCGGGTCGACCCACAGCAGCGATCCCGACCGGCCGAAGTGTCCGTAGGTCTCCGGCGAGTTGCGAGTGCCCGTCCAGT
Organism: uncultured Acidimicrobiaceae bacterium; assembly: GCA_963702305.1. GTDB lineage: Bacteria > Actinomycetota > Acidimicrobiia > Acidimicrobiales > Palsa-688 > PALSA-693. The sequence continues at coordinate 52,273 of CAVPBX010000006.1, forward strand.
GGGGCTGCTTGTGGTCGCGGATCTCGACACCGAGCCCCCAGTCGTTGGGGTCCTGGCGGCCAAAGCCGGGGAGCACGCCGGCCAACCCGGGGAAAGCCACCGCAGTGACCTGTCGGAGGGTTTCGGCACTGATCAGGGTGGGGGCCAGCAGCTCGCGCCCGAGCGCCAGCAGGTCGACGAGCGGCCCGGACGCGCCCCAGGCCGGACTCCCGGCCAGGGTGGTGGCAGTCAACCCCAGCGGTCCGGTCACCCCGGACGCCAGGTACCGCTCGAACGGCATGCCGGACCGACTGGCCACGTGTGCGGCCGCCAGTTCGATGCCACGGTTGGAGTACATGCGCCGGGTGCCGGGAGGGGCTAGCTGCGCCTCACCGTCGAGCTCGAGGCCCGAGGCGTGGGCGAGCAGGTGGGCCAGCGTGGCGCCGGGCGGGCCGGCCGGATCGTCCCAGGCGACCGTGCCCTCCTCCACCGCGATCCACACGGCCAGGGCGGTCAGGACCTTGGTGACAGAGGCCCACCGGAAGACCTGCCGGTCGGGTCCGGTGGTGGCGATCACGGCCGGTCGGCCATCGCTCCCGGCCGCGTCGCGGCCCGAGACCACCCCGGCCGCGGCCACCGCCGGCCACCCCGAGACGGCCGCCAACGGCTCGCTCACGTGCCGTTGCCGGTGTCAGGGCAGCCCAGGGCCGAGTTGAGCGCGCCCAGGTTGGCCTCCATCAGGCGGAGGTAGTCGGCCTGCCGGGGCCAGCCGGCCGGCGGCGGCCCGGTGAGCGGATCGAGCGGTCTGATCTTCACGTGGGCGGCCGCGGCCACCGCGACGATGGTGCCACTGGAAACGAACGGCTCGGAGAACACCGTCGTCAACCCGGCGGCCTGGATGCGGCCGGTGGCGGCGGTCACGGTGGTCTGGTCAGGGACGGATGCGGCGCCCACCACCTGGTCGGTCAGCCCGTACCGGCGGGCCAGGCCGGCGAAGGCGGCGTCCGGGGTCACGATGAGCCGACGCGGGCAGGCCGACAGGGTGCTCTCGTAATCGATGCCCGTCGAGGCCACGGTGGCCGAGAAGCCCTGGGCGCCGCTCCGGTACTGGCCGGCCGCGGGCGGGTTGACCGCTTCCATGGCAGCCGCGATGTCGCTCACGGCCCGTTGCATCAGGTCCGGGTCCAGCCACACATACGGGTCGGTGGTGGCCAAGGTGGTGTCCAGGTCGACGACGCGGGTGGCCGGGGCCGCCGCGGCGGCCGCAGTCAAGGACGGCTGGAACCCGCCGTTGGCCTCGACGACCACCGCGGCCTTGCGGACTGTGGCGACCTGGCCGGCGGTCAGCTGGTAGGTGCGGGGGTCGTATCCGGCCGGCACCACGTCGACGACGGTGACTTTCGGGCCGCCGATCTGCTCGATGGCCTGGGCCAGGGGGTACAGACCGGTGACCACCTCGATGGAGGGGGCCGATGCCGAGGTGCCGGTGCCGCTGCCGCAGCCGGCTGCCAGCGCGGCCAGACCGAACATCGCCATGCTCAACACGGTCGCGCCCGCCCGGCTCCTCCCGCCGCCGGTCGCCGCGCTCAGCATCCGGCGCCGGCGACGCCGTGCTCCCCGAGCGGTCCCACCTCGAGCCCGGTGCCCTCCCACGCCTCGGCGAGCCGCGGCAGGGCGGACACCGTCGAACGCCAGCTGCCGGGCGTGGAGGTGATGTCGGAGTCGTGGAGGAGCACGGTGGCACCCGGGTGGAAGGTGCGCTGCACATTGGCGACGACGCTCCGGCCCGTCGAGTTGGGCTGCCAGTCGAGACCCCACGTCGTCCACAGGACCAGCTGCAGCCCCGACCCGCGGGCCGCCACCAGGGTCGCGGACGACACCGCCCCGTAGGGCGGCCGGAACCACCGCACCGGCGTCTCGGCCACCGACTCGATGGTCTGGCGCGGCCCGCTGGACGTCGGGAAGGGTGGATGTCGCGGGACGGCGCAGGTGACTGACGTGGCTGTCGCCGTGCACCGCGACTTCGTGACCACGGGCCACGAGCTCCCGGGTGAGCCCCGGCGAGCGCCGGACCTGGCTCCCGAGGCAGAAAAACGTCGCATGCCAGCCCACCGCGTCGAGGGCATCGAGGATCCGGGGCGTCGACACCGGATCGGGTCCATCGTCGAAGGTGAGCGCCACGTGGCCGGGGTCGCCCACCCCAGAGAGCCTCGGGAGGACGCGGCAGCGCACGGACCGCCAGGCCACCACCCCGGGCAGCAGATGGGCGACCACCGTCCCGGCCGCGACCGCGCTCGTCAGGCCCAGCCGGGATCGGCCGCGCCGGGCCGGGCCGGAGGGTCCCGTCACGCCAACGAGTCGAGCGGCACGGCGGAGAGGTGGGCCAGCTGCAGGCCCGCGCCGAGGCGGCCCAGGACGGCGCTGAGCTGCGCGGTGGTGGCGTCTAGGCCGTTGATCAGATAGATGTGGCGGGCCGACAGGTGCAGGGGGGTGACATCGGTGGCCGCCCGCAGCGCGTTGACCACGTGATCGGGCACCACCACCGAGCTGTGGGTGTCGCTGCACTCGATGAGGTCCCAAGCGTTGACACGGCGGCCCGGCACGAACACGGTGACCGGAGTGCCGATCAGTTGTTCGAGGGCCTGCCCAGCCCGGGCGTCGCCTCGAGCCCGGGTCCACAGCATGGGGTCGCTCTCGTGCCCGGTGCCATTGACGTCGCCTTGCCCGCCGCTCGCCACGTTGACCCCGCTGGCCGCCAGGTCGCGGACGGCTTGCGGTTCGCTCATCGCGGTAGCCCGATCGATGACGGCGGTGAGATGCAAGCGCTGCAGGTCTTGGGCGACCGCCCGGTTGGCCAGCTCGAGGGCGTTGAGGCGAACGCCCACGTAGGCGACCGTGGTGGCGCCGGCCGGGGCGTGGGCGACGCCCGCTCCGGCCGCGGCCGCCGCCACCTCGACGCCGCTCGTCAAACCGGTCCACGCCAGCGCCGCCACCCCGAGCAGCGCCGCGGCGGTCCGGGCTACGTAGACGGCCGGCTGGCGGCGCACCCGGACGGGCTCGATCGTCGCCGCCGCGGCCAGGGTCAAGCGGTCGGCGCCGGCCCGGAACATGGCCTGGCCGGCGGCGATCTGCGCGGCCCGGGCTGGACCGGCGGTGGTGAGCGTGCCCAGGGCCTCGATGAGATCATCGGAGCTGGCGGCCAGGTAGCTGACGCCCGCCTCGGCCATCCGGTCGGTGTTCTCGCGGCCGTGCCCGGCGATGGGCTGGAAGCTGACGACGGGCAGGCCGGCGCGCATGGCCTCCAGCGAGGTCAGCCCGCCGGCATTCTCCACCAGGGCGTCGCACCCGGCCATGAGCGCCGGCATGGCGTCGGTCCAACCGATCACGACCGAGCGCCCGCCGCTCCGTTCGGCGAGGGCGGCCACCTCCCGCCGCAGGCGCTCGTCCCGGCCGCAGACGACCACCGGCGTGAAGCGTCCGTCCTGAGTGATGGCCCGCCAGGTGGCTTCCACCCCGCCGACACCCCAGGAGCCGGCGACGACCAGGATGGCCCGCGCCGACGGGGTCAACCCCAGCCCGGCTCGGGTCTCGTCGCGATCGGGCAGGGCATCGGGCGCGAAGGCCTCGGAGACGACCGGTCCGCAGGCCACCGAAGGCCGCCCCGTCCGGCGGGCCGCCATCTCGGCCGGTCCGTCGTGCACGGCCAGATTGAGGTCGATCCCCCGGTGGACCCATAACGGGTGGACGCCGAAATCGGTGATGAAGTTGACCGCCGGGATGGACAGGCGCCGGGTCGACCGCAGGCGGCCCAGGCAGAGGGTCGCCAGCGGATAGGTGGACACCACCACGTCGGCGCCCGACTCGCGCACCCAGCGCAGCACCCGCCGGCGGGTCAGGCCGGTGACCAGCCAGGCCACCACCGGGCACAGCCACGGCACCCGGTACCACAGCCGGTAGGTCGCCTCGTAGGCGGACGGAAGATGCTTGAGCTCGAACTCGTAGCCGCTTCTCAGGGCCGAGCCGACCCGTAAGGGCCCGCTGTCGAGGAAGTCCCGGATCTCGGCGTGGTGGCCCTCGGCGCGCAAACGAGCGGCAAGCTCGCGGGCCGCTCCGTCGTGACCCGCCCCCATACTGGCGGAGATCACGAGCACCCGGCTGAGGTCACCGAGGACAGCCGGCGGTCGTCGCTCCCGGCGCCTACGCACGACCGGTCAGCGTAGCGCCCAGCGCCCGGCGTCCAGAGGCAACCCGCTGGTCCGGAGGGGGTAGCTTGAGGTCCCACCACGCCGGACACGGGGGATTGCCATGTACGTGCCGCTGACGATCGGCGACTTCCTGCAGCGAGGGATGACCGTCTACCGCCATCGGACGGCGGTCATCGACGAGCCCGGCGGGCCAGCCTCGCTCGGCTCGATCACCTACGGCGAACTCGAGGCCCGGGCCCGGGGCCTGGCCGGGACGCTGGACGAGTTGGGGGTCGGGTTCGGCGACCGGGTCGCCATCGTCAGCCCCAACGCGGCGCGCTTCCAGATCGCCTTCTTCGGGGTGAGCGGCTACGGCCGGGTGCTGGTGCCGATCAACTACCGGCTGGGTCCCGACGAGATCCGCTACATCGTCGAGCACTCGGGCGCCACGGTCCTGCTCGTCGATCCCGAGTCCGACGCGGGCCTGGCCGGCGTCACCGCCAAGCACCGCATCGTCATGGATGGCGTCGGCGACGCCGAGCTGTTCGGACCGGCGGCGCCCGACGTGCAGCCCCGGGCGTGGCAGCCCGACGAGGGGGCGACGGCCAGCATCAACTACACCAGCGGGACCACCGCCCGTCCGAAGGGCGTCGAGCTGACCCACCGCAACTGCTGGCTCAACGCCGCCATCTTCGGCTGGCACGTCGCGGTCACCGATCGGGACGTGTTCATGCACACCCTGCCGATGTTCCACTGCAACGGATGGGGCATGCCCTACGCCGTCACCGCCATGGGCGTCCCGCAGGTGGTCGTGCGCCGGATCGACGGCGAGGAGATCCTGCGCCGGATCGACGCCCACCAGGTGACCCTGCTGTGCGGCGCGCCCGCGGTGGTGGCCGCCGTCCTCGACGCCGGGGCCGCCAGGCGGGCGAACGGGGTGGAGGTGCCCGGCCGGGACCGGGTCCGCATCGTGGTCGCCGGCGCCCCGCCGCCCTCCAAGACCATCGAGCGGGTGGAGGCCGAGCTGGGCTGGGAGTTCATCCAGATCTACGGGCTGACCGAGACGTCGCCGCTGCTGACGATCAACCGGGCGCCCTCCGAATGGGACGGGTTGGACCACCCCGACCGGGCCCGGCTCCAATCGCGGGCCGGGGTGCCGGCTCTCGGGGTTCAGGTCCGCACGGCCGCCGACGGTGAAGTCCTGGCCCGGGCCAATCACGTCTTCGCCGGCTACTGGGAGCAGCCGGCGGAGTCGGCGAAAGCCCTCCAGGAAGGCTGGTTTCACACCGGCGACGAGGGGCAGATCCACGACGACGGCTACCTCGTTATCTCCGACCGCAAGAAGGACGTCATCATCTCCGGCGGAGAAAATGTCAGCTCCGTCGAGGTCGAGGACTGCCTCTATCAGCACCCGGCGGTGGCGGAAGTGGCCGTCATCGGCGTGCCGAGCGAGCGCTGGGGAGAGACGGTCAAGGCGCTGGTGGTACTGCGCGCCGGGCAGTCCGCCGGCGAGCAGGAACTGATGGCATTTTGCCGTGACCGGCTGGCCCACTTCAAGTGCCCGACGTCCGTCGAGGTGCGCGAAACCCTGGCCCGGACGGCCACCGGAAAGCTGCAAAAGTTCAAGCTGCGGGCACCCTACTGGGAGGGCTACGAAAAGCGGATCAACTAACAAAACCCCTTGAATCGTTGTAGCGAACAACATATGCTGCAAGGCGCGCTGCCCACCTGGACAGCGATCACATCGAGCAGTGCGATCAGTCGCAGCTCGTGCGAACCAGCCAAGGGGAGGACAATTGGCAACCAAGCGCACCATAGGAACCGCGGCTGTCGTCGCGGGCGGGCTCCTGCTCGCAGCGTGTGGGAGCAGTAGTAAAACGACCAGTCCCACTACCAGTCCCACGACCGCGGCGCCGAGTGCGACGACCGCGGCGCCGCCGGCGGCGCTGACGCCGACTTCTTTCACCAGTGACTTCAGCGCCATGTCCGGGCTGACCTCGCTGGTCTCGCAGGGCAAGGGCAGCATCGCCGTGCTCCTTCCCGATACCGCCTCGTCCACCCGGTACACCCAGTTCGACGAGCCGTACCTGCGGAAGGCCTTCCAGACCGCCGGGCTCTCGTCGAGCCAGTACAGCATCGTCAACGCGTCCGGGAGCGACCAGTCGCAGCTCAACGACGCCGAGCAGGCGATCACCAACGGGGCCAGCGTGATCCTGCTGGACTCGCTGGACTCGGGCGTCGGGAGCAGCATCGAGGCGAAGGCCACGGCCGCCGGGGTCAAGGTGATCGACTACGACCGCCTCGACCTCAAGGGTTCCGAGTCGTATTACGTGAGCTTCGACAACGTCAAGGTCGGCCAACTGCAGGGCCAGGGCCTGGTGAGCTGCATCAGCAACTGGGGGATCAAGAGCCCGCAGGTGCTGGAGATGGATGGCGCGTCCACCGACAACAACGCCACCCTCTTCGCCCAGGGCTACAACTCGGTGCTGAACCCCCTGTACGCCAACCACACCCTGACGAAGGTCGGCGAGTCGCCGATCGCCAACTGGGGTTCCAACGGCGAAGGCCAGACTTTCTTCCAGCAGCAGTACACGGCCCACTCCAACATCAACGCGGTGCTCACGGCCAACGACAACCTCGCGGGCCAGGTGATCACCGTCCTCAAGGCCGGCAAGGTGCCGCCGAAGCACGTGGCGACGACTGGCCAGGACGCCAGCACCACCGGACTGCAGAATGTCCTGGCCGGCTACCAGTGCATGACCGTGTACAAGCCGATCTACCAGGAGGCCCAGGCGTGCGGCCGCGCTGGCCATCTACCTGCGGGCCAGCCAGACGCCGCCAGCCTCGTTGATCAACGGCCAGTCGTCTGATCAGACGGCGACGCCGGTGCCCTCGCTGTTGCTGACACCCGTCTCGGTCACGAGCGCCAACATGGCGGCCACGGTCGTCAAGGACGGGTTCGTCAGCGCCAGTACGCTGTGCGCGGGCGCCTATGCCAGCGCGTGCACTGCTGCGGGTATCAGCGGCTGACGTATTCACACCGGGACGGCGCGGCGCAACGGGGCGCCGCCCGTCCCGGTCGCATCCCCGACGGGAACTGACAGGAGCCAATCTCGACGAGAGGAGAGCCGGGTGACTGACGGAAGCAGCCCGCTGCTGGAGCTCCGCGGCATCAAGAAACGGTTCGGGGCGGTGGAAGTCCTCCGCGGCATCGACCTGACACTCGAGTCCGGCCAGGTGACGGCCCTGGTCGGTGACAACGGGGCCGGCAAGTCCACCCTCATCAAAGCCGTCGCCGGCATCTATCCCATTGACGAGGGCACGATCCTCTGGGAGGGCCGCCCGGTCCACGTGCGCAGTCCCAAGGACGCGGCCGCCCTCGGCATCGAGGTGGTGTACCAGGACCTGGCCCTGAGCCGACAACCTCGACGTCGTCCAGAACATGTTCCTCGGGGCGGGAGCGGCTCCGGAACCTGCTGCTCGACGAGCAATCGATGGAGAGGTCCGCCAAGGAGACCCTGGCCAGCCTGGCGGTGACCACCATCAAGTCGGTGCGGCAGCCGGTGTCGTCGTTGTCCGGCGGCCAACGCCAGTCGGTCGCGGTGGCGAAGGCGGTCATGTGGAACTCCAAGTTGGTGATCCTCGACGAGCCCACCGCCGCCCTCGGCGTCACCCAGACCGAGCAGGTGCTGGCCCTGGTCAAGCGGCTCGGCGAGCGCGGGCTTGGCGGTGATGCTCGTGTCGCACAACCTCAACGACGTGTTCGCCGTCGCCGACCGCATCGCGGTCCTGCGCCTCGGGAACCTGGTCACGACCGTCGACGCCGCGGACGTCGACAGCCAGGAAGTGGTGGAGCTGATGACGACCGGACGCCTGATCAAGAAGGGGGCCTGATGCCCGAGGCGACGAACGCACCTGAGCGTCCCACGGCCGAGACGGACGGCGACGGGGTCGTCACCGGCGCCACCGGCGCCCTGACCGTCACCGAGGCCACCGTCGAGTCCTTCGGGGAGTACGTCCGGGCGTGGGTCACCCGGGTCCGCTCCGGTGACAGCGGATCGCTGCCCGTCGTCCTGGGCCTGATCCTCCTGGCCATCATCTTCCAGACCCAGAACTCGCACTTCATCACCGCCCGCAACCTCACCAACCTGCTCTCGCAGGGCTCGGTGACGATGCTGCTGGCCATGGCGATCGTGTTCGTCCTGCTCCTCGGCGAGATCGACCTGTCCATGGGTTACGTGGCCGGCGTGGGAGCCGTGATCACCGGCGAACTGCTGAAAGCCCCCCACCCCCACAACTGGGCTCTGGCGGTCGTTGCGGCCCTGGCCGCCACCACTGCGATCGGGTTGTTCCAGGGTCTGGTGATCACCTTGCTGGGCGTGCCGGCGTTCGTGGTGACGCTCGCCGGTTATCTGGGCTGGCAGGGCGTCATCGTGCTCATCCTGGGCAACGGTCAGGAGATCCCGATCAACAACCAGGTGGTGATCGACTTCTACAACGGCTATCTGACCGTCGCCGCGGGCTGGATCATCTGTGTGGCCGGGATCGCCGTCTACGCGGCCGGAAAGCTATACAGCGATACCCGCCGGCGGCGCAGCGGCCTGGCCGCCCCGCCCCCGGGGCTCACCATCAGCAAGATCGTGCTGGTCGCCGCTTTCGCCATCGCGGTCACGTGGATCTGCAACTCCAACCGGGGCACGCTCGTTGCCATCCGCGGCGTGCCGTTTGTGGTGCTGATCGTGATCGCCTTCCTGGGCATCTACTCGTTTGTCCTGGCCAAGCTCCGCTTCGGCCGCTACATCTACGCCATCGGCGGCAACGCCGAGGCGGCCCGTCGGGCCGGTGTCAACGTCGTCCTGATGCGCACTGCCGTGTTCACCCTGGCCGGCTTCGGCGCGGGGGTGGCCGGTGTGATCTATGCCTCGAGGTTGCAGTCGGTCTCCACCAACATCGACGGCGGCACCCTGGTCCTGTACTGCATCGCGGCCGCCGTCATCGGGGGCACCAGCCTGTTCGGCGGTCGGGGCAAGGCCATCCACGCCGTCATCGGCGGACTGGTCATCGCCGCCATCGACAACGGGATGGGCCTGCTCAACATCAGCTCCGCGGTCCGATTCATCGTTACCGCCCTCGTCCTGCTCGGCGGCCGCCACGGTCGACGCGGTCGCCCGCAGAGGAAGGGCCAAGGCCGGCGTTGTCTGAGCCCGCCTCCATCTCACCGATTCGCCAACGGCGTGGCGCCGGCGGAGGGAGAGGCACGACTCAGGACGCCATCCGTCGCCACAACCTGGCCGCCCTGCTGCGCCACGTGCACAGCCGGGGTCCGACGTCGCGCGCCGAGCTGACCCGGGCCCTGGGACTCAACCGGAGCACCATCGCGGCGCTGGTGGACGACCTGGTCGCTCGGGGCCTGGTCGAGGAGTGCACGGCGACCGAGCGAGGGTCGCCCGGGCGGCCGTCGAACGTGGTCCGGCTGCGTGCCGACCGGGTGGCCGTCCTGGCCGTCGCCGTCGGCGTCGATGCCATCATGGTCGCGGCGGTGGCTCCCGGCGGTCAGGTGATCGACGAGCGTCAGGTCGGCCTCGAGGGCGAAGCTTCGCGCGTCTTCGATCGGGTGCTGACGACCGTGTGCCGCGAAGCCAAGTCCATCGTGGACGCGCCTGCCGGCCGGGGTGGAGGTGGCGGGCATGGGCGTGGCGGTTCCCGGCGTGGTGCGCCGGGAGGACGGCATGGTGCACCATGCCCCCAACCTGGGCTGGCGGGACGTGCCGCTCGGGGCCCGCCTGGCCACCCGCCTGAAGAGCCGCCTGGGTCTCGATCTTCCGGTGTCGTGTCGCAACGACGCCAGCCTGGGCGCCCTCGCAGAGCACATCAGAGGCACCGCCATGGGCGTGTCCAATCTGCTCTACGTCTACGGTGAGGTCGGCGTCGGCGGGGGCATCATCGCCGACGGCCACCTGCTGGAGGGGGCGCACGGTTACGGCGGCGAGGTCGGCCACATGCGGGTCAACCCCGAAGGAGCCCCGTGCCGCTGCGGGTCCCGAGGGTGTTGGGAGACGGAGATCGGCGAGGACGCCCTGGTGGCCCTGGCCGGCCGCCAGCCCGGCGGTCGCGCCGTCGTCAACGAGGTCCTCCTGGCGGCCCGAGAGCGCGAACCCGCCGCGGCTCGCGCCGTCCAGGTGGTGGCCCGCTGGGCCGGCATCGGCCTGGCCAACCTCGTCAACTGCCTCAACCCGGACATGGTGGTGCTCGGCGGCTTGCTGGCGGACCTGCTCGACCTGGCCGGCACCGACATCCGGGCCCAGCTGCGAGCGGGGCTGGTAACGCCCGCCCACCTCAGCGTGCAGCTGGTCGCGCCCAAGCTGGGCGCCGAGTCGGTACTGCTGGGGGCGGCCGAAGTCGCCCTGGAGGCGATCCTGTCCGACCCGACCCGCGTGGCCTTCGTCGCCGGCTGAGGGGGGATCGGTGGGGCGGGCGCGGTGGGGCGGCGCCGGTCTGGGGGGCGGCGCCGGTCAGGGGGGCGGCGCCGGTCAGGGGGGCGGTAGCTCCCGTCGCACCTCACGTGGCGCCTTGTCCGTCCGGAGCCCCTCGAAGCGCGGATGACGGAGGCGCCCGTCCCGGGTCCACTCGCTGAAGGCGACTTCGACCACTAGTTCGGGGCGCACCCAGTGCGCGCCTTTGACTCGCTCGGCGTCGACGAACGGCGGTTCGTCGGTCGCCAGCTGGGCCAGAAGGTCGTGCAGCTCGGCCAGCTCCTTGTCGTCGAAGCCCGTGCCCACTCTGCCGGCGTAGTGCAGCTCACCGGCGTCGTCGTAGTAGCCCACCTGCAAGGCGCCGAGCCCGACCCGGCTACCCGACGGATCGGTCCAGCCGCCGACCACCAGCTCCTGGCTCGCGGTGCATTTGAGCTTGCGCCAGTCCGAGCTGCGGCCGCCGGTGTAGGTGCTCTCGGCTCGTTTGGCGATGATGCCCTCCCACCCGTGGCTGCACGCCTCTTCGAGGAGCTGCTTCGGGTCGCCCTCGACGGCCGCCACCACCTGGATCCGTTCGCCGGCGCCGTCCAGGGCTTGGGCCAGGAGCCGCCGCCGGTCGGTCAGCGGTAGTCCGGTGGTGTCGCGGCCGAGTAGGTGCAGTACGTCGAACGCGTAGTACTGAGGTTGGGCGTTGGGCCCGGGGCGCTGCAGCAAAGAGAAGCTGGTCCGTTCGCCGTCGAACGCCACCAGTTCACCGTCGATGGTGAAGTTGTCGACCGGTAGATCACTCAGCGCGGTCACCACCTCCGGGAAGCGGTGAGTGAAGGGCAGATGGTTGCGGGACCACAGCTCGACCTGGTCACCATTGCGCACGGCCAGACATCTGAGGCCGTCGAGCTTGCGTTCGTAGATCCAGCCGGGCTGGTCGACCGCTCGGATCTCGTCGGGCACCCGCAGCGGCTGGGCGAGCATCGGGGGGTGCCAGGTCGCCTGGCCACGGTGCCATTGGGCGCCGGTGCCGTCCGCCTGCACTTCTTCGAGGCTCCGGCCAGTGACAGCGGAGTTCGGCGCCGCGGTAGTGATGTCGAGCGTTGGGTTGGCGTGGTCGTCGCTGCGCTTCACCATGATCCATTGCTCCTGCCCGCCGCGCTCGCCGGCGGAGCTGGTCCGGGTCAGCGACCAGCCACCTTTGAGCTTGGTCCCGTCCAGCCACACCGACAGGTGCCCGGCCTTGACCGCGTCGGCGACGTCGATCGGCTGGCCCTGCTTCTCGGTCAGGTTGCGGTACGTCCCTTGGTCCCACACGATGACCGCGCCGGCGCCGTACTCGCCGCCGGGGATGGTCCCCTCGAAATCGGCGTAGTCGAGGGGATGGTCCTCGACGTGCACCGCCAGCCGTTTGACCTTGGGGTCCAGCGATGGTCCTTTCGGCACCGCCCAGGAGATGAGCACGCCGTCTGCCTCGAAGCGCACGTCGTAGTGGAGCCGGCGGGCCTGATGCTTCTGGATGACGAAGCGGGGCAGTCCACCCCCGTCGGTGGCGGTCTGGGTGGCCGGCGCCGGCGCCCCCGAAGGCTCCGACGTGCGCTGGAAATCCCGCTTCGCGCGGTAGGTCGCCAACCGCTCGGCCGCCGTGCCCCCGCCGGCTTCGGCATCGGGCTTGGGGACACGCGGCATGGCGTCGTTCTACCCCACGCGGCGCCGGCAGGCGTGTTGGGACGTGGGCGGGGTGGCGTGGCTCGGCCGGCGGCCGGGGGCCGGGGCCGGCGGGGGCCGGCGTCCCGAAGCGGCTCGGGCCGGCGGGGGCCGGCGCCACAACCGTTTCGCGCCACTCGCTTTTCGTCACAGGCCGTCCTGGGCGCGAAACGGCAGATATCCGCCGTTTCGCGCCGATCGCACGCGAGGTCGGATCGGGAGTGGCGCGAAACCGTTGGTCGGCGCGCCGGCGGGTGCCGCGGCGCCGATTCAACCGGTGGCGGCGACGAGTGTTCCGCCGGCCTGACGGCCGGCGGCTACCGCCCCGCCGCAAGCGGCGGGTTGGTGTCAAAGAAGTCGGCCGGCGTCGCGGTCGGTCGACCACCTGTTGGCCGCCGCGCGCCACTTCGTCACCCACCCGCCCCCCAGGGACCGACCTCGGGTTACGTTGCGGCGGCCCGCCGCCCCCTTAGTAACAACTGGTCGGTCCTCGCCGGGGACGCGCGTTACAAAGCGGCGCGGCGCGCCCTCGCCGGCCCCCGCCCGCCCCGCCGGTCCCGCCGGCCCCCGCCGGCCCCCGCCGCCGGCACCCCACCCCGCCTCAACTGCGTCCCCCCAGCCGGCGGTCGGCGATGAGGTCGAGCACCAGGCCGGTCCAGCCGGTCTGGTGCGAGGCGCCCAGTCCGGCGCCGTTGTCGCCGTGGAAGTACTCGTGGAACCACAACTGGTCCCGCCATCCGGGATCGTCCTGCAGGAGGGCATTGCCGCCGAACACCGGTCGCCGGCCATCGGCGCCGCGCAGGAAGATGCCCACCAGCCGGCGGGCCAGGTCGTCGGCCACCGCGTCGAGGGGCAACCGACGGCCCGACCCCACCGGGTGCTCCACCACCAGCCCGTCGCCGAAGTAGGCGTGGTACCGGTCGAGGGCCTCGATCAGCAGGTAATTGAGCGGGAACCACACCGGCCCCCGCCAGTTGGAGTTGCCGCCGAACAGGGTGTTGGTCGACTCGGCCGGCTCGTAGTCGACGCTGGCCGTCTGGCCCCCCAGGTCCATGGAGAACGGCCGCTCGCGCAGCTCCTGCGACAACGACCTGATCCCGTGGTCCGACAGCAGCTGCGCCGGATCGAGGCAGCGGGCCAGCACCCGGGCCAAACGGGTCCCGTTCACGATGGACAGCAGCAACCGGTCGCCGACTCCCGGCACGGCCACGTGGGCTACGTGTTGGCCGAACTCGGGCCGGTTGTCGCAAAACCACTGCAGCCGGCGCCCAAACGACGGCAGCCGGGCGATCACCGCCGGGTCCAGCACGGTCACCGCGAAGAGGGCCACCACCCCGACCATCGACACCACCCGGACGGGCAGCTCCGGGCCGTCCAGGCACTGGGCGACGTCGTAGAAGTAGCCGTCCTCGTCGTCCCACAGTCCCTGCGACTCCATCGCCGAGGCGATGTAGGTGAAATGTTCGAAGAACTTGGTGGCCACGTCCTCGTACACCGGGTCCCGGGCCGCCAGCACCAGCGCCATCTCCAGCAGGTTGAGGGAGTACATGGCCATCCACGCGGTGCCGTCGGACTGCTCCAGCCGGCCGGCGATGGGCAGGGGCTTGGATCGGTCGAACAAACCGATGTTGTCGAGCCCCAGAAACCCCCCTTCGAACACGTTGTTGCCGGCTTCGTCCTTGCGGTTGACCCACCAGGTGAAGTTGAGCATCAGCTTGTGGAAGATCCGCTCCAGGAAGGCGTAGTCGGGGGTGGCGTCCTCGCCCCGCGCCGCCCGGGCGTGCCGGTCGATCTCGAAGACCCGCAGGGCGGCCCAGGCGTGGACGGGTGGGTTGACGTCGCCGAAGTTCCACTCGTAGGCGGGCAGCTGGCCGTTGGGGTGCATGTACCACTCCCGGCACAGCAGGATCAGCTGCCGCTTGGCGAATTCGACGTCGAGGTGGGCGAGGGCGACGCAGTGGAAGGCCAGGTCCCACGCCGCGTACCAGGGGTACTCCCAGGGGTCGGGCATGGACAGGACGTCCTCGTTGTCGAGGTGGGTCCATTCGCCGTTGCGGATCGCCCCCCGGCCCGGCGGCGGGGCGGGCTGGGTCGGATCCCCGGACAACCATCGGCTGACGTCGTAGTGGAAGTACTGCTTCGACCACAGCATCCCCGCCGCGGCTTGGCGGAGCACCCGGGCCTCGTCGGCCGTGGCGCCGGCGGGGGTGAGGCCGGCGTAGAAGTGGTCTGCCTCCGCCTGCCGGTCGGCGATCACCCGGGCCCAGCCGGCCCGCAGATCGCCTTCCCCGGCTGTCGGGGTGGGCCGGGCTCCTTCCCCGACCTTCCAGAACCTCAGGCGGACCTCGACCGTGGCCCCGGCGGCGACGGTCAGGTGGTAGCGCAGGGCGGCTTTGGTGCCGGTCCGCTCGGGGTTGACGGTCGCGCTCCCGGTGATGACGTGGTCGGCGATGCCGTCCTTGGGGAAAGGGGGGCCGTCGCCGCCGTAGAGCTTCGCCGTGTTGGTGACGTTGTCGCAGAACAGGATCTCGGGCGATCCCGCGCCCGCCAGCCGCCAGTGCCCGAGCTCGGGGTGGTCGACGGCGATCGTCGCCGGGTCGAAGCGGGACAGCTGGGGTGGGACCGCTCCCGCGTCCCAGCTCCAGGTGTTGCGAAACCAGATCGTGGGCAGCACGTCGATGGTGGCCTCGTCGGGGCCGGCGTTGTGGACCCGCAGCTGCCACACCAGGTCCTCGGGGCCGCCCTTGGCCCAGGTGGCCGTCACCACCCAGTAGCGGTTGTCGGCGAAGGCGCCGGTGTCGATCAGCTCGTACTCGGGGTCGAGGCGGGTGCGAGCCCGGTTGGTGTCGAGCAGGTCCTGGTAGGGGAAGGCGCCCTGCGGGTAGTGGTAGCGCCACTGCAGCCACGAGGAGGTGGGGGTGGCGTCGAGGTACCACCAGTAGTCCTTGACGTCCTCGCCGTGGTTGCCCTGGGGCCCGGTCAGGCCGTACGGCCGCTCCTTGAGGATGGGGTCGACACCGTTCCACAGGGCCACCGCCAGGCACAGCTGCTGGTCGGTGTCGCAGATGCCGCCCATGCCATCTTCGTTCCACCGGTACGCTCGAGAGGCGGCGTGCTCGAACGGGAAGTAGCCCCAGGCGTCGCCGTCGGCCGAGTAGTCCTCCCGGACGGTGCCCCAGGCCCGTTCCGACAGGTACGGCCCCCACCGGCGCCAGGGCAGGTCACCCCGGTTGGCCTGGGCCAACCGCTCCTGTTCGTCGTCCATAGCGCCCATGCTGTCAGGTGCACCCTGCGGGCATGCCTCCGACAACTTGAGCGCGAGGGGAACAAGTTTGCTTCTACTGTCGTTATCCTGGGTCCAGTTA
Organism: uncultured Acidimicrobiaceae bacterium; assembly: GCA_963702305.1. Taxonomy (GTDB): domain Bacteria; phylum Actinomycetota; class Acidimicrobiia; order Acidimicrobiales; family Palsa-688; genus PALSA-693. Next base: position 67,969 of record CAVPBX010000006.1, read on the forward strand.
CACGATTACACCTACCCACACTCAGGGGTTTGCCATGACACCGATTGCTACCGCCGCTCTCCCGCTACTCCCCCTCGACGCCGGGGTCGTCCTCCCCGGTATGACCATCACCTTGGCCCTGGAGACGCCGGAGGCGCGCGCCGCCGTGGAGGCGGCGAGCGGGGCTGGAAACCGCCTGGTCCTGGTGCCTCGACTGGGCCGGACCGCCGGTCCAGACGCCAGCAGCGGCCGGTTCGCCCGGGTGGGGACCGTCGCCAGTGTCGAACGCTCGGGGGCTCTCCCGGGCGGCACGCCCGCGGTCGTGGTCCAAGCCCTGGACCGGGCCACCATCGGCGCCGCCACCGCGGCCGCCGGCCCGGCCCTGTGGGTCAACGTGGAGATCGTGGAGGACGCACCCGTCGGTGACGCCGTCGTCGAGTCCACCCGCGAGCTGCGCGCCGTGTTCGAAGCCATCGCGGAGCATCGCGGCATCGGGCGTCTGGGCGACATCCTGCGCGGGGTGACCGACCCCGGCCGTCTGGCCGACACCGCCGGCTACTGGCCCGAATTGTCCGTCGAGCGCAAGGTCGAGCTGCTCGAGACCCTGGACGCGGCGCGCCGGGTCGAACTGGTGCTGGCGTGGGGTCGCGAAGCCCTGGCCGAGTTGGAGCTCAAGGATCGGATCCGCTCCGACGTGGCCGAAGGCATGGAGCGGACCCAGCGCGAGTATCTGCTGCGCCAGCAGCTGGCTGCCATCCGCAAGGAGCTGGGTGAGCAGGGCGAGGACGAGGAAGGCGGGGATTATCGCACCCGTCTCGAAGCGCTGGTCGTCGACGATGCCACCCGGAAGGCCATCGGGCGCGAGATCGACAAGTTGGAGCGCACCAGCGAGCAGAGCCCGGAGCACGGCTGGATACGCACCTGGCTGGACACCGTGTTCGAGCTGCCGTGGGGCGTGCGGTCCGAAGACCGTCTTGACGTCACCGCGGCGCGGGCGGTCCTCGATGCCGACCACACCGGTCTCGACGACGTCAAGGACCGCATCATCGAGCATCTGGCGGTGCGCAAGCTGCGCGTCGAGCGCCAACTGGATGCCGCGCCCGCGGCGGACACCGGCGGACGCGGCACCGGCGGCATGATCTTGACGCTGGTCGGTCCCCCGGGAGTCGGCAAAACCTCGCTGGGCGAGTCGGTGGCGCGCGCCATGGGCCGGTCCTTCGTCAGGGTCGCCCTCGGGGGCGTGCATGACGAGGCCGAGATCCGCGGTCACCGTCGGACCTATGTGGGTGCCTTGCCGGGTCGCATCGTGCGCGCCATCAAGGACGCGGGCACCATCAACCCGGTCATCCTCCTCGACGAGGTGGACAAGCTGGGCACCGACTGGCGTGGCGATCCTTCGTCGGCGCTGTTGGAGGTCCTGGACCCGGCGCAGAACCACACCTTCCGGGACCACTATCTCGATCTCGATCTCGATCTGTCGGACGTGCTGTTCCTGGCCACGGCCAACGCCGCCGAGCAGATCCCCGGTCCGTTGTACGACCGCATGGAAGTCGTGCGTCTCGACGGCTATACCGAGGACGAGAAGGTGGCGATTGCCCGTGACCACCTGCTGCCCCGGCAGTGGGCCCGCGCCGGTCTGCTCGACGGCGAAGTGGTCGTTACCGACGAGGCGCTGCGCGCCGTGCTGGCGGGATACACCCGCGAAGCCGGTGTGCGTAGCCTCGAGCGGGAGTTGGCCCGCTTGCTGCGCAAGGCCGCGGCCAAGGTCGCCGCGGGCGACGCGGCTATGCCGCTCGTCGTCGATGCAGACGACGTGGCCCAATGGTTGGGACGGCCCCGTCACTACTTCGAGGTCGCCGAGCGGACTTCGGTGCCCGGAGTGGCCACCGGACTGGCAGTCACCGGAGTGGGCGGCGACGTCCTCTTCGTGGAAGCCAGCGTGGCCAATGGTGATTCCGGCTTGACGATCACCGGCCAACTCGGTGAGGTGATGCAGGAATCGGCGCAGATCGCCCTGTCGTATGTGCGAGCTCACGCGGCCGCGCTAGGGATCGCCGCCGATGCCTTCGATCATCAGCGCATTCACGTGCACGTGCCCGCGGGCGCCATCCCCAAAGACGGTCCATCGGCCGGCGTCACCATGACGACCGCGCTGGTGAGCTTGCTGACGGGACGACCGGTTCGCTCCGAAGTCGGCATGACTGGAGAGATCACCTTGCAAGGCAAGGTGTTGCCGATCGGCGGCGTGAAGCAGAAAGTGTTGGCCGCGCATCGCGCTGGACTGACTGAAGTGATCCTGCCGGCCCGCAACGGCGCGGACCTCGATGACGTGCCCGAAGCCGTCAGAGAGCAGATGACGTTCCATCTGGCGGCAGAAATCGGCGAGGTCCTCGAATCGGCTCTTAAGTCAGAAGTCCTTGTGTAGCAAGGGAATTTTCGGCCGATTGGCTCGAAAGCCCTTGTCGTGCAAGGGAAATGCTTGACCTGCAGCCCGAAAACCTCTTGTATATCAGGGAACTTCCCCAAACGCGCCAGGAGGTGGCGGTGAACAGGACAGAGCTCGTCGAGGCAGTCGCACTCAAGACTGGACTCGACAAGAAACATGCAGAGGCAGCTGTGGGTGCCGTCGCGGAATCGGTCGTGGCCGAGACCAAAGCCGGCAACCGGGTGGCGATCTTCGGTTTCGGGACCTTCTCGCCGAGCGCCCGGGCTGCCCGCATGGGCCGTAACCCCCAGACCGGGGCGCCGGTGAAGATCGCCGCGTCCAAGAGCGTCCGCTTCGCGCCGGCGTCAGCTTTCAAGGAGGCCCTCAACAGCCGGGGCAAGGCTGCTGCGGCCAAGAAGGCTGCACCGGCGAAGAAGACTGCGGCGGCCAAGAAGGTCGCACCGGCCAAGAAGTCGGCCAAGGCCGCCAAGAAGGCTGCTCCCGCCAAGAAGGCCGCCAAGGCCGCCAAGAAGCGCTGAGAGAAGGGGACATGAGTCCAGTCAAGAAGACCGCTGCGGCGGCCAAGAAGGCGCCAGCGAAGAAGGCTGCGCCGGCGAAGAAGGTCACGCCGGCCCGGAAGACGGTCGGCGTCAAGAAGACGGTCGCCAAGAAGGCCGTGGTCGTCAAGAAGACATTGGCCAAGAAGGTGGCACCGGTGAAGAAGACCGTGGCCAAGAAGGCCGCGGTCGTCAAGAGGACGGTGGCCAAGAAAGCGGCGCCGGCCAAGAGGTCCCCGGCCAAGAAGGCCGCGCCGGCCAGGAAGACTGCGGCCAAGAAGACCGCGGCCGCCAGGAAGACCGTCGCCCGCAAGGCTCCGGCCAAGCGGACGGTGTCGGCCAAGAAGACTGCGCCGGCCAGGAAGACCGCGGCGAAGAAGGCTGCGCCGACCAAGAAGACTGCGGCCAAGAAGACCGTCGCGGCTCGCAAGACGGCGCCCGCCAAGAAGACCGTCGCGGCTCGCAAGACGGCACCGGCCGCGAAGCGCGTCGTCACCCGCCGGGCAGCACCCGCCAAGAAGGCCTAGTCGCCCGCCCGCTGTTTCCAGCGGGCGGGCTACAGGTCCTGGAGGGCCTTGAAGGCTTCGGCGACGGGGAGGCCGGCTGCCACTCCGGCGCGGGCGTGGTGCGTCTGCAGTCTCGCGGTAAACGCCAATAGATCTTCGGCGTCGAGATCGGTCGCGTCGGTGATGTGCATCGTCGACCGGAACTGGCTGCGATGGGCCAGGAGGGCTTCGAGTTTGCGTTCCTCGAACCCCTCGATGTTCTCGACGTGATCGGGTTCGTCTGCCTCCCACAGCAGCAGGACGCGCGGCCGGTGCGGCGCCTCGTCGAGTTCGGGGTAGAAGTGGGGATCGCGTGCCGCCACGATGCCGTCGGTGGCGAGAAAACCGGCGTGGCGGTGGTCGGGGTGCAGCCGATAGCGCTTCCACGGGTCATGGCCCAGCACCACGTCCGGACGGACCCGTCGGATGCACTGGGCGATCTGGCCACGCTGGCGGAGTCCGGAGTCGAGCTCACCGTCGGGCCAACCGAGAAAGGTCACGTCACCTTCGCCGCCGAGCCGGCGCGAGGCCTGGCGTTGCTCGTCCTGGCGGATCGCCACCAGCGCGACCGGGTCCTGGTCGGGATCCCAGGAACCCTTCGAGCCGTCGGTGCACACCACGTGATGGATACGACAGCCGGCTGCCGCCCACTTGGCCAAGGTGCCACCGCAGCCAAACTCGATGTCGTCGGGATGGGCGCCGATCGCCAGCGCTACCGACGGCACCGGCAGGTCCACTGTCGAGGCAGCCGCGAGCGGACCTCGCGCCATGGGGTCGGTCATCGGGTGATGGCGGCGAGGTCGTCGGGCACGTCGACGTCCCACGCCAGCGGCGACGACCCGATCACCCGGATCGGCAAGCCCAGCCGCCTGGCCTCGTCGAGATGCCGGGCAAACGACCCCGGCCCGTACGAAAACGCAAACCCCGCCGACGTGGGGACCGCGAGGACGTTGGTGCCATCGCGGCGGCGATCGGGGACGATGGTCACGCCCGGGAAATGCGTCACCCAGCGCAGGTCGGTCGCGAGGGGGAGATCGCCGGCTGCCACCACCACCAGCCCCGCGCCGGCCGCGCCCAGCCGGGTCACGCCCTCTTGCACCGCACCGTTGAGCCCTCGCCCCGGTTCCCAGATCACCAACGCGCCCAGCCCGCGCGCCCAGGCGGCCACTTCGGGGTCGTCGCACACCACGGCCACCGGCAGCCCGGCAGCGGACGCCACCACCCGGGTGGCCATCTCCTGGGCCAAGGCGGCGCCTCGCCGGGGGTGACATGGCGGGTGCCAGGCGCAGCTTGGCCTGGCGAAAGGCTTTCACCGGCACCAGCACGGCCTCCCGGCCGAACCAGCCGTCTCCGGGCGGGCCGGACGGCGGCGCGGCGTCGGGCATGCCGGCATCCTACGACGGCGCCTCCACAACCGACCGCGGGCCCTGCTCCGGACCGCAGCCCGGCACCACGGTAGGCTCCGCGCCGTGCGAGTGGCTTTCGGCACCGACGAGCAGACCTTGCTCACCGCGGCCGTTGCGGCTCGTTTGGCCGCCGCCGGGCACATCGTCGACGTCGTCGCCGATCCCGCGCCGTGGCCAGAGGTGGGCCGGGCCGTGGGGGAGGCGGTGGCATCCGGACAGGCCGAGCGCGGCGTGGTCTGCTGCTGGACCGGGACGGGGGTATCGATCGCCGCCAACAAAGTGCCAGGCGTGCGCGCCGCGCTGTGCATCGACGCCGAAACGGCGCGCGGCGCCCGCCGGTGGAACGATGCCAACGTGCTCGCCCTCAGCCTCCGCCTCACCAGCGAGCAGGTCGCCGACGAGATCCTCCAGGCCTTCCTCGACACCGAGCCCGACCCCGCCGAGTCCGGCACCATCGCTCGCATCCCATGATCCGCCGGTTGTACCCGACCGCGGCGGACATCGCCGGTGTCGAGGCCCTCGAAGCCGAGTATCTGCACCCGGCCGGCCGCCATATCCGCGCCAACTTCGTGACCTCCATCGACGGCATGGTGGAGGTCGACGGGCGCAGCGGCGCCCTGAGCGGTGACGCCGACCGGGACGCGTTCATGGCCATGCGCGCGGTCGCCGACGTGATCCTGGTTGGCGCCGGCACCGTCCGGGAGGAGCGCTACGGGCCGGTGCGTCTCGAAGCGGCGGTCGAGGATCGCCGCCGCGCCCGTGACCAGGCGCCGATCCCGCCGCTGGCCATTGTCAGCAACCGGGGCGATCTGGATCCCGAGGCCAAGGTCTTCCGTGGGGACGACAAACCGTTGCTGTTGACCACCGAGGGAGCCGCCGCCGCCCATCCGGACCTGGCCCGCGTGGCCGAGATGGTGGTGTGCGGCGATCAGTGGGTGGAGTTGACGGTCGCCGTCGACGAGCTGGCGGCCCGGGGCCTCATTCGGGTGCTGTGTGAGGGCGGACCGACCTTGTTGCGTTCGCTCATCGGGGCCGACCTGCTCGACGAGCTGTGCTGCACGGTGGCGCCGCGATTGGTGGGCCCGGGCCACCGCAGCCTCATGGGCGACCAGGTCCTGGCCGACCCGATCGCCCTGCGCCTGGCCCACCTCTACGAGGGCGGCGGGATGACCCTGGCCCGCTACTCCTTTCGGAACGAGCCGTGAGCCGGGCGCCCACCCTCACCGTCGAGCGGGGCCTGTGGGACGACGGCCACCAGGTCGTCGTCGGCGTCGACGAAGTCGGGCGCGGCTCGTGGGCGGGACCGATCATGGTCGGCGCCGCGGTCCTCCCCCAGAGCCGAAGGGTGTACCGGGTGCGCGACTCCAAGATGTTGCGCGAGCCCGAGCGGGAGCGGCTCTTCGACCGGCTGGCCGATTGGTGCGAGGCCTGGGCCGTGGGGTCGGCGTCGCAGGAGGAGTGTGACGAGGTCGGCATGGCCGAAGCCCAGCGCCGGGCGGCCCGCCGGGCGATCGAGGGGCTGGGCGTGGCACCCGACCACGTCCTCGTCGACGGCAACTGGGACTTCGTCGGCCTGGGGTGCACCCAGCGCATCGTCCGGGGTGACGCCACTTGCCTGTCGATCGCCACCGCGTCGATTCTGGCCAAGGTCACCCGGGATCGGATCATGCGAGCCGAGGCCGAGCATTACCCCGGGTACGAGTTCGACGCCAACAAGGGCTATCCGTGCCCGCGTCACAAGATGGCGTTGCACGCCTACGGGCCGTCCGCCATCCACCGTCGCACCTGGGTCTTCATGGAGCACCTGGTGTGGGGGGTCCCCGGGGCCCGCGCCGCGCCGCGGCCCTGGTTGCCAGTCGACGAGACCGGCGACGAGCTCACCCTTTTCACCTAGCTGTTCGGAAGTCCCGTCCACACCGCGAGCCGCCCGTCCACCTGTCCGGCCACGACCGGTACCGTCCCAAACCACGCCACCCGATCGATCTGCGCCGGTTGCGACCCCTCCCACGGGACGCCACTCGTGTCCAGTCGCTGCCAGGATGCGCCCGAGTCGGCGGAGCGCCACAAGCCGAGCGCCGAGCTCGGGAACCCGCCGGGACCGCCGGCCGCGGCCGCCAGCCAGGCGGGGCTGCTGCGGACCACTTCGTCGGCGGGAAACGGGACGCCCGGCCCGAAGGGGCTCGACATCTGCGTCGTCCAGGCCCGCCCGGACGCCGACGTCCAGTACTCCGGGCCCGGTTCGGCGCCGGCGACGGCGCTGGTTCCGAAGGCGTCGAACACCGGGGCACCGGCGGGTCCGCCCGTGGTGGTGGGCCCAGACGGTGTGGTCGCCGGTGGCGCCGCCGATTCGGACCCGGGCGTCGCGGGCGCGCACCCGGCCATGGCGTCCGATGCGGTGGGTCGGGGGTCGGGCGCGATGGTGGCCGTGGTCCAGTGGATGCCGTCGCCGGACAACCAGGCCCGGGGGACCGAGCTGCCGTGCGTCGGTTGCAGGCCGCCTACGACCGCCACCAGGTTGGTGCTGGCGCAGACGCCGGTGGCCTCGTCGGAGCCGCCGACCGGTCGGGGGTCGAGCGCGGTGGCGGGGCGCCAGGCTCCGGAGGCGAGACGGGTCCAGGCGACGGCCTGATCGGCGCGGCCCTGGCGTCGCCAGCCGACGGCCAGCAGCCCGCCGTCCCGTGCCGTGAGCCCGGTGACCGTGGCCCCGGCGAATACGCCCCCCGTGGCCGCCTGCGCCCACGTGATGGCATCGGTGGAGGTGAGCAGATCCACCGCCGCTGCGCCGGGGCCGAGCGCCTGCGCGGACTGGTCGACGTCGACCGCCAGCGTCAGGGCGCCCCCGGCGTAGGCCAGCCCGACCGGTCGGGCCACCGCCTGCACCGGCCCGAAGGTGGCCGGGTTGGCGGAGGGCTCGGCCCACGACGCGCCCCGCTGCACCAACAGATGGGGCTGGCCCAGGTCGCCGTCGGCGACCACCGTGGTCGACCCGGCCACGGCCACGAGGGAGGCTCGCCAGTACGCCGAGGCCGCCGCGGCCGCGGGAAGGGCCAGCGCCGCCCAGTGCACCCCGTCCGTCGACCGCCACAGCCGCGCCGCGGAGGGGCCGCCGCCGGCGGCGACCAGGGTCGCCGACCGCGGTCCGGTTGGGACGGCGGTGAGGGCCGCCACCCCGCCGTCGGAACCGTCGGGCGGTGGTCCGGCGCCGAGCCCGAAGGCCGAGGAAGGTGGGCTCCAGCTGGCCCCGTTGGGGGAGATCCATGCCGCCGGCGACCAGTGGGGACCCGTCCGGGTGGCGCCGACCGCAGCCAGCCCGGGGCCGAGGGTCCCGAGCGAGGCCAGCCCGGTGATGACGCGGTCACCGGGGCCGGCGAACGCGGTCTGGGCCGACAGGACCGGGTGCCAGTTGACTCCGTCGCCGGATGTCCACAGGGCGGCGGCGATGGCAGATCCGTTGCGTTCCCACCCGCCCGCGTACGCCCCGTCGGGCGCGGCGAGCAAGGTGGTGATGTGGGGGTCGGTGGCCCCGCCGATCACCCGCTCGGCCCCGGTGAGCTGGGCCCAGCGCCGACCGTCACTCGAATACCAGAGGGCGACGTGGCCGCCGACCGTGCCGGCGGCGAAGAGACCGAGCGGGCCGCCGGCGACGGTTGTCATCGCCGCGTCACCGGTAAGCAGGTTGCTGGCGCCCGGTTGGTCCGCGGCTACCTCCACGAAGGCCGCTCCGGGCGCCGTCGAGATCCACGCCGCGGCTTGCCGGTTGGGGCTGCGACCGATGGAGCCGACGACGACGGTCGCCGTCCGCCACGTCGCCGCCGCGCTGGCCTGGCTGTCCACTTGCGGCCCGGTCAGCGCCTGCGCCGTCCAGGCTGCGCCGTCAGCCGATGTCCACACCGTGGCCGTGGTGCTGCCGTCCGCGGCCAGGCGGGTGCCGGCGATCGTCCACGGCCGGCCGTCGCTCGGCGCCACCACCGCGGCCAGCGTGCTGGACGCCCCGCCACCGACGGCGAGGGCCGGGCTGGCGGCGCGCGTCCATTCGTACGGTCCGGTATCGGGCCGGGTGGTCGTGGTGGCGGCCGGACTGGTCGGGGGGGACGGGGTGGGCGGTGGGACGGCTCGGCGATGACTGCTACCGCAGGCGGCCAGCACCCCGGCGGCGAGCGCCACGGTCACGGCAACGGAGGCGACCGCGGATGCGGATCGGGCTGGCGACGGCATCCGGAGCGTCGGTCAGCGGTTGCTCAGATGGAACCCGTCGTCGCCCCGCCGTTTCCAGATCTGCCACCAGCGCTTCCCCGCCCGATCGGCTTCCACCTCGGCCAGGATCTCCGGGCCGACCGCGGTGACGATGGCGTCGGCTTCGTCGAGGAGGGTGGCCACGTCCTCGGCCGGCTCGTCCGGTTCTTCCTCCACCGGGGGACGGCTGAGCGAACCGACCACGAAACTTCCGTCGATGATGTCCCGCTGGTAGCTCGGGCAGTTGTCCGGGCACCGCCACGGGGCCTCCGGTGCCAGGTTGAGCACACAGAAGCGGGCCACCTCTCCGGTGTCGTACGTTCGGCTTTGGAAGTGGCGGCAGTCCTCACGCATCGTCACGTAACCCATGGTGCCAGGTCCACCCGCCCGCGCGCCCGTCAGCCGGGCGCCCGATCGACAGCCCGTTGATGTAGCTACACTGCCGTGATGGCGGCCACCACCGCTCCTACCCTCGGAAGCCAGCTGCGGCTGGCCGTGCTGCGTCTGTCCCGCCGTCTGCGCCAGCAGACGACCGGCGACATCACCGCCTCGCAGCTCTCCGCGTTGGCGGCGGTCGCCAAACACGGTGAGGTGTCGCTCGGCGAGCTGGCCGCCATCGAGCGGATCGCCCCGCCCTCGATGACGCGCATCGCCGCCCGCCTGGAGGAGCAGGGCCTGCTCGAACGCCGCATCGATGTGGCCGACCGGCGCGTCGCCCGGGTGGCGGTCTCTCCGGCCGGCTCGGCCCTGCTTGCTGAAAACCGGACTCGCCGGGACGCCTTCCTGGCGGCCCGACTCCAGGATTTCACCGCGGAGGAGCGATCCGTGCTGGCCAAGGCCATCCCGCTGCTCGAGCGGCTGGCGTCGGAGGACAGCTGACCGAGCGGCGCTAGAGGGGTAGGTCGCCGGTGGCGGTGCGGGTACTGCCGTGATCGCGGTAGGCGTTGATGGCGTTGCGGGCGATGGTCATCTGATGGACCTCGTCGGCGCCGTCCGCGAACCGGCTCCAACGGGCCTGCTGGAGCATGCCCGCCAGCGGGGTGTCGGTGGAATAGCCGAGCGCGCCATGCACCTGGATAGCCCGATCGACGATCCGCCACAACGAATTGGCCACGAAATGCTTGGCCATCGACACCTCGGTCTTGAACGGCAAACCGTTCTCCAGCCGGTACGCCGCATGCAGCACCATCAACTTGGCCTGATACAACTCCATGGTCGAATCGGCGATCAGCCACTGGATGCCCTGCTTATCGGCCAGCAACGACCCATGCGCAAAACGGTGCAACGACCGGTCCACCATCATGTCCAGGGCCGTCTCGCACTGGGCGATCCACCGCATGCAATGCGCCAACCGGGCCGGACCCAACCGGGCCTGACCCAACAGATGCCCCTGCCCCCGCCCGCCCAGCAGATTGCCCGCCGGCACCCGCAGATCGCAGATACGGATCTCGCAATGATTGTGGCTGCCGGCCATGGTCTCCACGTCGCGGACGATCTCCCAGCCCGCCGACGGCAAATCCACCACAAACGCGCTGTTGGCGGCCTGCGGCACCTCCGGATCGTCCTCGGTGCGGGCGATCAAGATCGCGAAATCGGCCCGCCGAGCCCCGCTGATAAACCACTTGTGCCCATTCACCACCCAATCATCGCCATCCCGTACCGCCCGGGTCTGGATCAACGTCGGATCCGACCCCGCCACCTCCGGCTCGGTCATGGCAAAACACGACCGAGCCGTCCCCTCACACAACGGCCGCAAATACTTCTCGTTCTGCTCCGCAGTGCCCCAGTGCAACAACGTGTGCTGGTTACCCTCATCGGGCGCCTGACAGTTCAACACGAACGGCCCCAACGACGCCCTCGCCGCCTCCGCCGACACCGCCGCCATCGCCGTCGGACCCAACCCCATCCCACCCCACTCGGGCGGCATATGCGGCAACCACAACCCCCACTCCCGCGCCTGCTCGCGCAACCGCACAATCATCTCCACCATGGCCCGCCGGTCCTGACCGCGGTCACCGGTGCCCGCCTCTCGCAACGCCAACTCCGCCGGCGCCACCACGCCGGTGACGAACTCCCGCACCCGCAACCGGACCTGCTCAACCTCCGGAGAAAAAGTGAAATCGATGGCCATGGTTGGGTCAGTCCGTTCTGCTCGGGCGGGCCCGGTCGCGGGCCAGCGTGGCAAAGAGGTCCAAGCTGTCGGGGTTGGCAACCGACGCCAGCGTCAGCGCCTCCGCCACCGGGACGCCCCCCAGGATCCGCTTGATCGGGACTTCCAGTTTCTTGCCCGACAGCGTCCGGGGGATGGCGTCGACCAGGACGATGCGATCCGGCACGTGCCGGGGCGACAGCTCGCGACGCAGGGCGGTGCGGAGGCGGTTGACGAGGTCGTCGCCGGCGCCGTCGCCGTGGGGCGCGGGACCGGCCTGGACCACGAACAACCACAGCTCGCCCGGACCTCCGCCCGCATCGTCGAGATGCACGACGAGACTGTCCGCGACCTCGTCGGAGCCCTCCACCACGGAGTAGAACTCGGCGGTTCCCATGCGCACCCCGCCCCGATTGAGGGTGCCGTCCGAGCGCCCGGTGATGATGCACGTGCCCCGGTCGGTGATGGTGGCCCGGTCGCCGTGGGCCCACACGCCGGGAAACCGCTCGAAGTACGCGGCCCGGTAGCGGCTGCCGTCGGCGTCCCCCCAGAAGCCCACCGGCATGGATGGCAGCGGCGCCGTCAGCACCAGCTCCCCCTCCTCGCCGATCACCGGCTTGCCGTCGTCGTCGAAGACTTCCACGGCCGCGCCCAGGCAACGGCAGGAGATCTCGCCGGCCCACACCGGATGGAGGGGGCTACCCCCTACGAACCCGGTGCACACGTCCGTGCCGCCGCTAAATGACGCCAGCAGGATGTCACCGCCGACCTCGCGGTACACCCAGTCGGTGGCCGCCGCCGGCAACGGCGACCCGGTCGATCCGAGGGTCCGCAGGGCCGCCAGGTCGTGGTCGGCGGCGGGGTGCAGACCGGACTTCAGGTTGGCGACGAGATAGCCGGCGCCGACGCCGCCGCAGGTGGTCCCGGTGGCCGCCATCAGCGCCCACAGGGAGTCCGGCCCCGGCCACGAGGGGTCGCCATCGAAGGTGACCACCGTGGCGCCGACCACCAGGCCCGAAACGCAGAAGTTCCACATCATCCATCCGGTCGTGGTGTACCAGAAGAACCGGTCCCCCGGTCCGAGGTCGAAGTGCCAGCCCAGGGCCTTGGCGTGTTCCAACAGGATGCCGCCGTGCCCGTGGACGATGGGCTTGGGCCGCCCGGTGGTGCCTGAGGAGTACAGCACGTACAGCGGATGGTGGAATCCCACCGGCTCGAACTGCATCGGGCCGGTCCGGGCTGTGAACTCCTCCCACCCGGTCCAGCCCGGCGGCGGGGGAGCGTCCGGGTGGAGGTAACCGAGCCACACGCTCCGGGTGAGGGTCGGCAGGCCGGCCCGGACCGCCTCGTTTTCGGCGGCGCGCTCGATGGGGCGCGTGCCGTAGCGGTACCCGTCCACCACCAGGAGGACCACAGGGTCCACCTGGGCCAACCGGTCGAGCACTCCGGTCACCCCCATCTCCGGGGAGCAGCAGGTCCACACTGCCCCCAGGCTGGCGGTGGCCAGCAGGGCGGCCAGGGTCTCGGGGATGTTGGGCAGGTAGCCGGCGACCCGGTCGCCAGGGGTCACGCCCGCCGCCACCAGCCCGACCCGGATCCGGGCGGTCAGATCGGTCAACTCGGCCCAGGTCAGGTCCCGGTCCGGCCGGGTCTGGGATCGACCCAGCACCGCCGGGGTGGCCGGACCCCCGGGCGGGGGTTGCAGCGCCCGTTCGGCGTAGTTGAGCCGGCCGCCACCAAACCAGCGGGCCCCCGCGACCTCGCCGTCCACCCGAGCCAGGTCGAACTGCGGTTCGGAATGCCAGGAGACCGCGAACTCGTCGGCCACGGACCGCCAGAACGCCCCGGCGCTGTCGGCCGCCACGGACCAGTCCCAGGCCGCCTGGTAGGTCGCCAGCCCCCGGCGGGCGAGGTAGCCGGCGAGGCGGGACCGGGACCGCCGATCCTCGGTGGGAGCCCAGCTGGGACTGGGGTGGGGGGCCATGGCTGGTATTCGATCAGTTCCGGCCGGGCCCCAACCACTCCATCGGTGGTTGAGATACGTATGTGACGAATGTCTCTTGACCCGATAGTGAAAGTTGGCGCATAATGGTGAGTGCTCGGGTCGATATCCCCCCTTCGTCCCTTGAGCTTCACGAAGGACCGGCACCCCCCCGCCGGTCCTTCGTCGCGTCCGGCGACACGTCAGGGTCCGCGGCTCCGCGGCCCCGCCCCTCGGCTGCCGCCTCAGGGCCGCCGGCCCCGTCGCTCACGTTCGGGCCGAGGCGGCCCGTCCCTCCCCCCGGGGGGCACGCGGCCAGCCTCGCCCGAACGCCCCCTCTGCCCTGCAGCGTAGGTGTCGGCCGTCACAGGGGCAAGCCCGTCCGGGATCGTCGTCAGGGGTGAGTGCTCAGTATCCTCCCAACATGGCCACGCCCCTCGCTGCCTTCTCGTTGCGCCTGCGCGCCCGCATCCCCAATCAACCCGGCGTGCTCGGTCAACTGGCCACCGCCATCGGGTCCGCCGGCGGCAGCCTGGTCGGGATCGAGATCGTGGCCACTGACGGCGCCACCGTGACCCGGGACGTCGTCGTGTACTGCTCCTCGGAGGGGCACGCAGCCGATGTCGCGGCCGCCGCCCGGGCTGTCGCCGGCATCGACATCCTCGAGGTCGAGGACCGGACGTTCGCCATCCACGAGCGAGGAAAGCTGACGATCGACGCCAAACGCCCGCTCCGGGACCGCGACGACCTGGCCATGGCCTACACCCCGGGCGTCGCCCGGGTGTGCATGACGATTGCCGAGGACCGTCGGCTGGTGCACCGCTACACCATGAAGGCCAACACGGTGGCGGTCGTCACGGACGGGACCGCGGTGCTCGGCCTCGGCGACATCGGGCCCGAGGCGGCTCTGCCGGTCATGGAAGGCAAGGCCGTGCTCTTCAAGGAGTTCGGCGGCGTGGACGCGGTCCCGGTCTGCCTTCGGGTGGCCTCGCCCGAAGAGCTGATCGAGACCGTGCAGCGCCTGGAGCCGGTGTTCGGCGGCATCAACCTCGAGGACATTGCCGCCCCCCACTGCTTCGAGGTGGAGCGCCGTCTGGCGGAGACGTTGTCGATTCCCGTCTTCCACGACGATCAGCACGGAACCGCGGTGGTGGTGCTGGCCGCGCTGCGCAACGCCTGCAAGTTGGTCGGCAAGCGGCTCCCGGACCTTCGCGTCGTGCTCTCCGGGGCCGGGGCGGCGGGCGTGGCCATCACCAGGATCCTGATGCAAGCCGGCGCCCACGACATCGTGGTGGCCGACCGCAAGGGCGCCATCCACAAGGGACGCGAGGCCCTGGACCCGTCGAAACAGTGGCTGGCCGATCACGCCAATCCCGAGGGGCGGTCCGGTTCGTTGCCGGACGTGCTGCGCGGGGCGGACGTGTTCATCGGGGTGAGCGCGCCGGGTTTGCTGCACCGCAGCGACCTGGAAACGATGGCCGATCGCAGCATCGTCTTCGCGCTGGCCAATCCGGTGCCGGAAGTCCTCCCCGAGGAGGCCGAAGGCGTCGTCGCCGTCATGGCTACCGGGCGCAGCGACTACCCCAACCAGATCAACAACGTGCTGTGCTTCCCCGGCATCTTCCGCGGCGCGCTCGATTCGGGCGCGACCAAGATCACCGAGAACATGAAGCTGGCTGCGGCCGAGGCCATCGCCGCGGCCGTCCCGCCGGACCAGTTGCGCGTCGACGAGATCGTGCCCAGCGTGTTCACTCCCGGCGTCGCAGAGGCGGTCGCCGCGGCCGTGGGCGAGGCGGCACGCAGCGACGGGGTGACCCGCTGACCATCATGCGGCCAGCCGGCGCTCCAGGTTGCCCATGGCCCGCCGGAACAACCGGGGGAGGACCGCCCCCATGAGCGGCGTGGCCCGGCGGACGGGACCGCGCGGGTCCATGGCAAGGGTCCACTGCACCACGCTGCGGTCGCCTTCCGGCGTGAGCCGGTACTCCTCTGCGAAGGCCGTCGCAAACGGGACCGAGGCCTGGTCCACGCAGAAGGCCCACCGCGACGGGGCGTCCCAGGCCAGGATCCGCTCCCGGAAGCGCACGCCCAGCATCACCACCTCCCGCACCGCGCCGACACCGTGCGGCGGCGGCGAAAGGTAGCGCCCTTGATGGGAGAACCCGGGGAACCATGAGCCCCATCCGGCCGGATCCTCGCTGACGGCGGCGAAGATCGCCGCGGCCGGCCGATGCAGCACCTCGCGGCACACCTGCACGACCGGGGCCTGCTCGAGGAAGTCGAGATCGACCGGGTGCAGTTCCGTTGGCATGGGCCGCCAATGTAGGTCCGGTCGCCTGTTCCCCAGCCACGCGGGATGTGGAGGTCACAATGGGGGATGCCGAGCCGTCGGGTGTCTCGCCACCGCCTCGAGCACCGCGGGCGGCTGTATGTGGGGTTGTTCGGCCTGGTGCTGGTGCTGGTGGCCGGCACGATCGGTTATCTGGCCTTCGGGCTGGGCTTCACCGACGCCCTGTTTCAGACCGTCATCACCGTCAGCACCGTCGGGTTCGGTGAAGCCCGGCCCTTCACCACCGGCGAGAAGTTCTTCACCATCGGGTTGATCCTCGTCGGGGTGGCCACCGCCGCCTACACCTTCGGCGTGGCGATCGACACTCTCGTCGAGGGGTATCTCGGCGGCACCTTCAGGAGGCGCAGGATGGAACGCCAGATCGAGGCCATGCAGGGCCACACCATCCTCTGTGGTTGGGGGCGGGTGGGTCAGGCCATCGCCAGGCGACTGGTGGCGTCGATGGCCGACGTCGTCGTCATCGACTCCTCGCCGGCGCGCGTGGCCACCGTCGACTCACCGTATGTGCAAGGGGACGCCACCGACGAAGCGGTGCTGCGCGCCGCCGGCATCGACCGAGCCCGGGTCCTGGTCACCGCGCTCAACACCGACGCCGACAACCTGTACGCCACCTTGACCGCCCGGTCCATGGGGCCGCATCTCTTCATCGTGTCCCGGGCGGCGTCGGAGTCGGCGGTGCCCAAGCTGCTGTATGCCGGCGCCGACCGGGTGGTCAACCCGCAGGACCTGGGTGGGGCCCGCATGGCGGCGTTTGCAGTCCAGCCGCATGTCGCCGAGTTTCTTGACGTGGTGATGCACGACGGCAGCATGGAGTTCCGCCTCGAGGAGATCGAGGTCCCGGTGGACTCGCCGCTCGCGGGCGAGACCTTGCGCAGCGCCCGGGTGCACGACCGGACCGGCACCCTGGTCCTGGCCATGCGCGATCCCGGCAAGGAGTTTCGCACCAACCCCCCGCCGACGGCGGAGATCGTCGGCGGGGAGGTCCTCATCGTCATCGGGGATCCCGAGCAGGTCGGGGCCTTGCGGGCTTTGGCGCTGGGCCCCGGGCATCAGCCCGGGTGAGGGTCGGTGCGCCGACGTCCATCGAACACCTGTTCGCCTCCCGTGTCGTCCGGGGTTACAGTGGACGCGTGGAAGACGTCGCCTCGTTGCGCCTGGCCGCGGCCCGCAGCCGGCCCGTGGCCACCGCGGATACCCGCGTCCTCCGGATCCCCGGCTTGCCCGATGACTGCTTTCCCGAAGGTGGCATCCGCCGAGGGAGCACTCTACGGATCGGACCGGCGCCGGGTGGGGTGTCCCTGGCCCTGACCCTGGCGGCGGCGGCCACCATGGAGGGGCAATGGGCGGCCGCGGTGGGCCTGCCCTCGCTGGGGTTGCTGGCGGCCGCCGAGTTCGGGGTCCGGCTCGAGCGCCTGGCTTTGGTGCCGGCCCCCGGCGAGCGGTGGGCGGCCGTGGCCGCGGCCCTGCTGGATGGGATGGACCTGCTCCTGCTGGGACCACCGGGCCGGGTGCGGCCCGCGGACGCCCGCCGGTTGGCCGCTCGAGCCCGCGAGCAGGCGACGGTGCTGGTGGTGCTCGAGCCTCCCGGGCTGCGGTGCTGGCCGGAGGCGACCGACCTGCACCTGTCCGTGGCCGGTGCCACATGGGAGGGGCTGGGAGTCGGCCACGGGCATCTGCAATCTCGCCGGGTGGAGGTGGTGGTGACCGGGCGGCGGGCGGCTGCCCGGGAGCGTCGCGCCGCCATGTGGTTGCCGGGCCCGCAGGGCGTCCCGGAGCCGGTGCTACCGGCTCCGCTGGTGGCCGGGGCCGACGCCTGCCCCGAAACCGGCCCGCCGTCTCGCACCGCGCTGACCCCTCTCACCGCGGCCCGGGTGGGCTAGCCGGCGGGACGACGATGCGGATCCTGGTGGCCTGGTATCCGGACTGGCCGGCCGTGGCGGCCGGCTGCCCGCCGACGTCCCCGGCGGCCGTGGTGCGGGCCAACCGGGTGGTGGCGGCCACGCCGGCCGCCCGCGCCGACGGGGTGCGGCCCGGGCTGCGACGAAGGGAGGCGCAGGGCCGGTGCCCGGAGCTGGAGGTCGTCCCTGCTGACCCCGGCCGGGATGCCCGGGCCTGGGAGCCCGCGGTGGTGGGGATCGAGTCCTTGACACCGGCAGTCGAGGTTCTGGCGCCGGGCGCCCTGGCCCTGGCGACCCGCGGTCCGTCGCGGTACTTCGGTGGCGACGAGGCCTTGGCGGTCCTGGTGGCCGACGCGGTGGACCGGGTGGTCGGCCAGCCGGGTTGCCGAGTCGGGGTGGCGGATGGTCGCTTCGCCGCGGGGCTGGCGGCCCGGGTCGCCCGCGGCCAACTGGCCGTCGTAGTGCCACCCGGCTCCACCCGGGCCTGGCTGGAGCCTCAGCCGGTCAGCGCCTTGGGGCTGAGATTCGAGGCGCTGTCCGATCTGTTGGTGCGGTTGGGAATCCGCACTCTGGGCCAGCTGGCTGCCTTGCCGGCGCCGGCGGTGCTGGGCCGATTCGGGCCGGAAGGAGCTGAGGCCCATCGCCTGGCCCGGGGCCGGGATGGGCGCGCCCTGACGGCCCGCACCCCCCCACCGGATCTGGCCGTCACCGCGGAACTGGACCCGCCGGCCGAGCGGGTGGACACCGCCGCCTTCGTGGCCAAAGCACTCGCCGACGAGCTGCACCAACGGTTGGCCGCCCTGGGCCTCGCCTGCACCATGGTGGCCATCGAGGCGGAGACCGAGCACGGCGAGCAACTGGTGCGCCGCTGGCGCCACGACGGGGCGCTCACCGCGGCCGCCCTTTCCGAGCGGGCCCGCTGGCAGCTCGACGGCTGGTTGGCCGGCGAGGGGCGACCCTCCGGTGGGTTGACCTTGCTGCGCCTGACCCCCGAGGAGGTGCGACCGGACGACGGCCGCCAGCTGGGGTTCTGGGGGAGCGCGGCGGCCGCCGACTCCCAGGCATCCCGGGCGCTGGCCCGGGTGCAAGGGATGCTGGGTCCCGAGGCGGTCGTCACCGCCGTCCGGGTCGGGGGGCGCGATCCCGTCCAGCAGATCCGGTTGGTGCCGTGGGGTGACGACCGAAGCGAAGGGCGCGACTCCCGGGGCTCGGCCACGGAGGTTGCTCCCTGGCCGGGCCGGTTGGCCACCCCTACTCCTGCGGTGGTGCACCCGGCGCCCCGGCCGGCCGAGGTTCGCGATGCCGCCCAGCGGCCCGTCACGGTGAGCGGCCGCGGCGTCCTCAACTCCGTCCCGGTGGCGTTGTCCGTGGCTGGCGGCCGCTGGTTGGAGGTGACGGCCTGGGCCGGCCCGTGGCCGGTCGAGGAGCGGTGGTGGGATGCAGGAGGCCGGCGGAAGGCTCGACTGCAGGTGGTGCTGGAGGACGGCACCGCCCATCTGCTGGCCCGGGAGAATGGTCAATGGGGGGTGGAAGCCGGGTACGAATGAGCTGTCACCACGCCGCCCACGACCCCAGGCTCACGGAGGGCCGGTCGGGCCGGTCGAGGTGGGGCGCCAGGCCGGGGCTCGGGTGCCGGCGGCGACGATGGCGGGCATGATCCGGGCCGCGATCCAACGACCGAACGCCTCGGTTTCGGCGAAGGTGTCCGGGTCCGGCGCCCCCGGTCGGGCGATGCTAAAGAACGGGTAGTGGATCCCGTCTGGGGCGCGCACCGTCACCCCGTCGATCGTCTGGTGGTACTTCCCTTGCGGGCAGAGGACGCCGCCCAGGTCCAGAAGGGACGCCGGACCCGGGTGGGCGGCGACCGTAGCCGCGACCAACTGGTTGTAGGCCGCCACCCGGCGGGCGCTGTCCTCCGGCCAGGCGGCCCCGGACGGTTGCTCGCCCGATGAGAAGCACGGTGCACTGGCCAACTCGACCGCGGCCCCCCGGCTCGATCCGATACGGACTGCCAGCCCGAGCTGGTGGCCCACGTAGGCGGCGTCGGCGGGCTGGGTGATGTTCTCCCACGGCCCCGTGCCGGCGGCCTGCCGGTCGAGCACCTCGAAACGGCCGGCGACGACGAGGACCACGTCGGGATGGAAGCTGTCGACCGCGGCCTGTAGATGAGCGGGCCACTGGAGGGAGGCAGGTACGCCGCTGCGGCAGCCGGGAGCCGTCCCCACCGTCTCGCCGTGCTCCCGCACGTTGACGCTGACGGCGACCCCGCAGCCGAGCATCGCCTGGTCGGAGACCAGCACTCCGTAGGTCCGCGCCACCTGACTGTCGGCGAGCCCGAGGCCGAGCGTCAAACCGGTGGAGTCGCCGATGACCAGTACTCGAACCTGCGGGCCCGGGCCGGGACTGACCACCGGCGCGGCGGGTCGGGCGCCGAGCGACGACGCGGGTTGGGCGCCGGATGTGTCGGCTGCCACCAGGCCGAAGGCGGCGCACAGGGCCACGGCGCCCAGCCCGATCGGTCGCAGATTGACGCGGGGCTGCCCCGGATCCAGCCGAAAGAGTCGACCGGTCCGGATGGGGCGTTCCACCAGATAGAAGCTGGCGGAAGCGGCAGCCAGGTCCGCCGCGGCGCGCACCGCGAACAGCGGGTAGCCGCGGAGACCGGTGTGCGCCCGGGTGATGACGTCGAACAGGGGGAAATACCACAGGTACATGCCGTAGGAGATGGTCCCGACGTAGACGAGCGGTCGCACCGACAGGGCCCGGGCCAGGATGCCCGCCGGATGGGCCACCACGGACAGCAACAGTGCGGCCGTGAGGATGGCGAAGCACAGGAAGCCGCCTCGATCGGCGGCGCGGCTGCCGCTGCTGACGTGCGTGACCATCCAACCGATGCCGATCACCCCGACCGCCCCGGCCGCTCCGCTCGTCATCCGCCCCAGGGGGGACAGGGCCCGCGACGGCCTCAGGCGCAAGGCGGCTGCCAGCGCGGCCCCGACCAGCAGGACCTGGGCGTGCGTGTCAGTGCCGTAGTACAGCCGCGACGGTGAGGCACCCGCCTGGTACAGGTACGCCATCCACCCGGCCGAGACCAGCGCCCCGCCCCCGCTGACCGCGAGCACGGCCCGAGCACCGCGGTCGGGGTCCTGGCGGACGACCCGGGTCAGCAGCAGGACCACGAGCGGCCAGGCCAGGTAGAACTGCTCTTCGATGGCCAGGCTCCAGGTGTGCGTCAGCAACGACTGACTGCTCGAGGCGGCGAAATAGTTGGAGCCGACGCTGACGAAGTGCCAGTTGGAGAAGTACGCCACCACGCTGAACGCGTCCGCTTCTGAATCCCGGGTACTGCCCGCTGGGGGCGACGAAGGTGACGTAGAGGTCGACCACCACCAGCATCACGGCCAAGGCCGGGAAGAGCCGGCGAGCCCGTCGGCCCCAGAACGCCACCAGACCGATCGTGCCCCGGGCGCGGCGTCTCGTCCAGCAACAGGGACGTGATCAGGAACCCCGACAGGACGAAGAAGGCGTCGACCCCGTACGAGCCACCAACCCGCAGCCCCGGAAGCGCCGAGTGGTAGGCCATGACCGCCAGCACCGCCAAGGCCCGCACCCCGTCGAGGCCGCGGAGCCGGTCGGGCTTCACCGGCTCCCGCAGCCGAGGGGGCCGAGGGTGCCCGTTCGACGGTCTTCTGCCCCCCACGGACATACTGTTCCACGCATCGGGGTACCGTCGCTGGCGTGGAGCCCGACGAAGTCTTTCGTCTGATTGCGACAGAACGCCATCGGGTGGCCGACATGTTCGACGGCCTCGACGAATCGCAGTGGGCGACCCAGAGCTTGTGCTCGGAGTGGACCGTGCGTGACATCGCCGGCCACCTCATCGGCCCTTTCTGCGTCAGCGTCCCCCGCTTCGTGGTCCGGTCGATCTTCTCCGGTGGGTTCCACCGGTACTCCGTGAAGCTCTCCGCCAATTGGGTCGGCGGCCTCCGGCCGAGATCACCGCCATCCTCAGGGCCAACGCCGAGGGGCGGTACGCACCACCAGGTACCGGCGTGTTGGCGGCCCTGACGGACTTGGCGGTGCACACCAGGGATGCGGCCCAGCCGCTCGGACTCGACGTCACCGCGTCCTTCGACGCCTGGCGGGGAACGCTGGAATTCCTCTCGTCCGAACGGGCCCGGCGGGGTTTCGTTCCGCCTACCCGACTGGTGGGCCTGCGACTGCGGGCGACCGACCAGGACTGGTCGGCCGGCGACGGCCCCGAGGTGACCGGCCCGAGCGGGGCGTTAGCCCTGGCGATGTCAGGACGCTGGGTGGCGCTCCACGACCTGGCCGGTGACGGTTTGCCGACGCTGCGAGCCCGCCTCACCTGACGCCGGATGCGGCCTGCTGAGCGCCCGGCGAGCCTGGCGGGACGTCCACCAGCCCTGCCATCGATCGGCGATCAGGGTCGCCACCACGATGGTCGCCAGCCCGGCGACGACATCGAGCACAAAGTGGTTACCAGTGGCCATGACCGCCCAGGCGGTGATGACCGGGTAGACCCAGGCCAGGTGCGCCCACCAGTGGCGGGCGAACACCCGCCAGAAGGCCAGGGCCGACCACACCGCCCAGGTGATGTGTAGCGACGGCATGGCCGCCAGCTGGTTGGCGGCGGTGGCCAAAGACCCGGTGTGCCAGGAACCGAAGGCGTGGGTGGCCGCCACCACGTCAACATAGTGGTGGGGGTCGAGCAGCCGGGGCGGGGCCGTGGGGTAGAGCCAGAAGATCGCCAGGCCGATGACGTTGCCGAGGACGAGTCCTGTCCGTAGCGGCCGGTATTGGGCCGGGTGGCGCCACCACAGCCAACCAACGATGCCGAAGGTCACCACGAAGTGGGCGTTGTCGTAGTAATTGGACACCCAGAGGGCGAGGGTGTGGTGCCCGGCCAGCCAGTGGTTGAGGGCCGCCTCAGGGTCGAGGTGCGTCAGCACCTCGAGGTGCAGGATGCTGCGGGCATGGGCGTAGGCGGGCCCGATCCGGAGAGGGGCCAGGTTGGTGACTGCGTCGTACACCCAGAGCAGCCACACGATGGCCAGCACTTCCGGCCACCAGCGAGGGCGGCGAGCTGGCGCCGCCGTGGCTGGATCAGCGGCGTGAGGGGCGAGGATGTCCCCGCGGGCGGCCGGAGCGGTCACGAAGCGGACATTGTATGGGCTGGTCGCCGTAGGCTCGGTAGGCAACGAGGCAAAGGGGGAGTGGTGCTGCTCGAGGGATTCAATCACGTGGCTATCTTGACCAAGGACGCGGCCCGGCTCCACGCCTTCTACCGGGAGGTGTTCGACGCGGACGTGGCGCGGGACGGCCCGGAGCCTGGCAGCGACGGGCCGGTCCGCCTGTCGGTCGTCAACATCGGTTCCTACTCGGCGCTCAACGTCTTCCAGGTCGAGGGGAACACGGAGGCCGAGCATCAGACCCCGATGTTCGGACGCGGACGCATCGACCATCTGGCCTTGCACGCCGGATCGATCGAAGCGTTCGAGACCATCCGCGACCGGCTGATGGCGCGCGGCGCGGCCGACGACTTCGTGACCGACTTCGGCGCCATCCTGAGCATGTTCTTCCGGGATCCGGATGGCCTGGAGGGTGAGGTGTGCGTGGCGAACCCCGACGCCCGGACGGGGGTCTCGAATCCGCCCGGCACCCGCGCCGCCCGCTATCCGGCGGCGTCGTGACGACCACATCCCTGACCGTCGAGCCGATGGCCGGCACCCTCGGCGCCACCATCACGGGCCTCGACCTGACGGCGGTGCACGACCCGGAGCAGCTCGATGGCGTCCGCCAGGCGCTGGCTGCCCACCTGGTCGTGTTCCTCCCGGACCAGCCCCTCCAGCTCGATGACCTGGAGCGCATCACTGACCTGCTGGGCGGGCGCGACACCACCCCGTTTGTCACCCCGCTGCCGGACCGGCCCTACGTCATCCGGGTCATCAAGGAAGCCGGCGATCAGCTCAACTTTGCCAACGCCTGGCACACCGATCTGAGCTATCTCCCGGAGCCGCCGGCGTACACCTTGTTGCACGCCTGGGAGGTTCCTGACCACGGCGGCGACACCATCTGGGCCAACCAGTACCTGGCCTACGAGACCCTGTCGGTCGGCCTCAAGGAGACGTTGGCAGGATTGCGGGCGGTCCATTCGGCCGGAATGGCGTACGGAACCGGCGGTTACCTCGACACGGTGAAAGACCTGACCTCGATGGCCATCTCCCCCTCGCCGGAGGCCTACCAGGAGCAGGTGCACCCGGCCGTGGTCGCGCACCCCGTCACCGGACGGCCGGCCCTGTACGTCAACTCGGTGTACACCACCCGCTTCCATGGCTGGACCCCAGTGGAGTCGCAGGCCCTGCTGGCCCAGCTCTTTCGCCACAGCAGTCACGAGAATTTCACCTGCCGCCTCCGGTGGGCCCGCCACACCCTCGCCATTTGGGACAACCGCTGCACCTTGCACAACGCCCTCAACGACTACACCGGCGTGCGCCGCGAGATGTACCGCACCAGCGTCAAGGGCTCGCCCCCGCAGGCGGGCCGCTGACCGCCAGGCGCACTAGCGCGATGGTCCAGTCCGCCGCCGCACCAACGTGGGGGCGACGACGACGTCAGTAGGGCGCGGTGTCCTCGAAGTAGCGCCGCGGGGTGCGCACGAGCATGGTCTCGAGCTGGTCGTCGGTGACGCCGTGGTCACGCAGGTAGGGGAGGACGTCCTCAGCGATGTGCAGGTAGTGCCACTGCGGCAGGGCGGCGAAGGCGTTCGGGTCGATCCAGTCGATGTAGCACGCCGCATCGTGGGCCAGCACCATGCGGTCCGCGAACCCGCGGCGGCACATCTCCACCACGATGTCGGCCCGGGCTTCGAAGGTCGTGCCTACGTTGATGCCGAAGCGGTCCATCCCCAGGATGAAGCCGTGCTCGGCCAGGTCGGTCAGATGGTCGGCGTCGGTGGTGTCCCCGCTGTGGCCGAGCACCACCCTCCTCGGGTCGACGCCCAGTTCGTCGCACAGCAGTTGTTTGGCGGCGAGCCCGGTCCGGGCGCCCGGGTGGGTGTGGACAGTGATCGGGGCGCCGGTGCGCCGGTGGGCCCGGCCGACCGCCCGCATCACCCGCGCCACCCCCTCGGTCAGGCCCTGCGCATCGATGGCGCACTTGAGGAAGGCGGCTTTTACCCCCGTGCCGGCGATCCCGTCGGCGATGTCCCCCACAAAGAGGTCGACCATGGGGTCGGGCATCTCCGGGCTGAGGGCCGGGCCGCGGTAGTGGAAGTACCAGGGCACGTCGTTGTAGGTGTAGCAACCGGTGGCTACCACGATGTGCAGCTCGGGGACCTGCTCGGAGATGCGTTGGATGCGGGGGATGTAGCGCCCCAAACCGATCACGGTGGGATCGACGATGGTTCGCACGCCCTGTGCGGCCAACGCCTTGAGCTTGGTGACCGCGTCGGCCACGCGGGTGTCCTCATCGCCCCATTCGTCCGGGTAGTTCTGCTGGACGTCGGGGGTGAGTACGAACACGTGCTCATGCATGTACGTCCGACCCAGGTCGGCGGTGTCGACCGGGCCTCGGACGGTTTCGACCTGGGGCAACGGGGGCCTCCTCTCATCGGGTGCGGGTGTGCGGTCGAGACTGTAGGTGCCGCGGTCAGCGCTCGAGCGGCTCGGCGGCGGCCAGCCGGGCCAAGGCCTCGTCGGGGGTGGCGGCCCGCGGGAGCAGGCTGCGGTTGGTCGGGGTCACCAGACCTACTTCGACCATGCGGTCGAGTTGCGCCACCAGCGGATCCCAGAAGCCGTCGACGTCGAGCAGGACTACTGGTTTGGCATGGAGTCCCAGCTGCGACCAGGTGGCGACCTCCGCCAGCTCTTCGAGCGTGCCGAGGCCGCCGGGCAAGGCGATGAAACCGTCAGCCAGCTCGTACATGAGCTGCTTGCGCTCGTGCATGGAACCGACCTGATGCAGCTCGGTCAGCCCCGAGTGGGGGATCTCGACCCGGAAGAGGCCCGTCGGGATGACGCCGACCACCCGGCCCCCCGCAGCCAGCGCGGCACCAGCCAGTTCGCCCATGAGCCCAACGCTGGCGCCGCCGTAGACGAGCGTGAGCTGGTGGTGCGCCACCAGGGCGCCGAGCTCCCGCACCGCCTGCGTGTACCTCCCGTCGGGCGGTGTCGACGACCCGCAGAAGACGCACACGGTGCCGATGGCGCCCACGGGTGTGCCGGCGTCGCCGCGGTTAGCCGGCGAAGTGCTTCTGCAGGGACTTGATGCCCCCTTGGTAGACCTGTTCCATCATCTCGATCGCCTGCTCGTCGCTGATGCCTTCGGGCTGGAAGCTGCCGGACCAGGTCAGGGTGGTGGCGTCCTCGCCGCCTGCGGTGAGCTGGATGGTGCCGGTGTAGTCGCGAACCGGCAGGGGGCCGCTCACGATGGTGTAGGACGTACGACGGGCGGCCTCGTCGAGCGATTCCAAACGCTCGACCACGGTCGACGACCCCACCTTGATGGCGCGCTCCATGCCGATGCCGTCGCCTTCGCCCGTACAGTCGAGTCCCTGCGCGGTGAGGAAGCCCACGAAGTCGCTGACCAGCTTCCACACCGCGTCGATGTCGGCCGCGATGTCGCCCTCCACCTTTATCTGTGTCATTCGCTACCCGTCCCTTTCGTCGGCGCGTGGTCGGGGCGATGGTAGTGAGCCTGACCAGGCCTCGCCTGGTGACCACGTCGGGTTCCGGCCGGTGAGCCCCGGTCGTCCACAGGACCGGAGCGGTCGTCCACAGGGGTTGTGGATGAGCCCGGAACGGTTGGCCCGGGGCTGTCACCTCCGCCCGGCCCTATGCCAGAGTTTGTGCATCGAGCTCTCCGAGGTGCTCCGGCCGGCGATCTACCCCCGCCGCGTTCCGCTGGAGGTGGCCGCCCACCACCTGCAGGGCGAGCCCATCGCCGCGGTCGAGGCGCGGGCCCGGGAGTACCGGCCGTTCGCGGTCGGCGAGGCGTGGGGGGGCCGGTGGGACACCACCTGGTTCCGCTTCCGGGCGACGATCCCGGCGGACTGGGCCGGCGCCGAGGTGGCCGCGCTCATCCACCTGGGCGGGGTCGAGGTGGTGGGCTTCAGCGCCGAGGGGCTGATCTGGGACCGCGACGGCCGGCCGGTGCAGGGGCTGCACCACCGGCACCGCGAGTTCCTCCTGGGCCGGGTGGGCGGGGGAGAGGCCGTCGAGTTTTACGTGGAGGCGGCCGCCAACCCCACCCCGCCCTGGCCCCGGGCCGACTGGCCCCTGCTCGAACCCGACTACGCCGGTGCCCCCCAATACCGATTGCAACAAGCCGAGCTGGCCACCATCGACCGCGAGGTGCAAGCGCTGTACTTCGACCTCCGGGCGCTGCCGGACGCGGTGGTCACCATCGACCCCGACGACGTGGCGGGCACGGCCCGCGCCGCCCGGGCCCAGCTGGCCCCCTCGCTGGCGAAGCGCAGCCAGTCCGCCCACACGGTGACGGCGGTGGGTCACGCCCACATCGACACCGCCTGGCTGTGGCCGATCAGGGAGACCAAGCGGAAGTGCGCCCGGACGTTCGCCAACCAGCTGCGCCTCCTCGACCGCTACCCCGAGCATCACTTCGTCTGCAGCCAGGCGGTGCAGTACCAGTGGATCAAGGACGGCTACCCGGAGCTGTACCAACAGATCCGCCAGCGGATTGCCGACGGGCGGTGGGAGCCGGTCGGCGGGATGTGGGTGGAGCCGGATGCCAACGTGCCCTCCGGCGAGTCCCTGGTGCGCCAGCTGGTGCACGGCAAGCGGTTCTTCGCCGACGAGTTCGGGATCGAGACTCACGAGCTGTGGATCCCCGACGTGTTCGGGTACTCGGCGGCCCTGCCCCAGATCGCGGTGCAGGCCGGGGTGACCGCCCTCATCACCCAGAAGATGAGCTGGAACGACACCAACGTGTTCCCGCACTCGACCTTCTGGTGGGAGGGCCACGACGGCAGCCGACTGCTGGCTCATTTCCCGCCGGCGAACACCTACAACGGCGATTTCTCCGTGCGGGAGCTGACCGACAGCCAGGCCCACTTCCGTGATCACGGGCGCAGCGAACGCAGCCTCTACCCCTTCGGCTACGGCGACGGCGGCGGCGGCCCCACGGCGGCGATGCTCGAATCGGCCCGGCGCCTGAAGGATCTCGAAGGGCTCCCCCGAGTCGAGCTGGGGACAGTGTCCGCCTTCCTGCACGAGGTGCGGGCCGGCGCTGACGGCCTGGCCACCTGGGTCGGCGAGCTCTACCTGGAAAAGCACCGCGGCACCCTGACGACCCACGCCGACGTCAAGCGGGCCAACCGCCGGGGGGAGGAGACGCTGCGGGCGGCCGAGATGTGGACGGTGGCGGCCGGCCTGGACCGCCGGCACATCCTGGACGGCGCCTGGAAGCTGCTGTTGCTCCAGCAGTTCCACGACATCCTCCCCGGGTCCAGCATCCACTGGGTCTACGAGGACGCAGCCCGTGATCACGCCGAGGTCCTGCAGGTGGCGACCGGCGTGGTGGCCGAGGCCCAGACCGCGCTGGCCGGAAAGGGAGGCGGCGGCTGGGTGGCGTTCAACGCCGCCGCTCAGGACCGCAGGGAAGTGGTCGAGCTGCCGGATCACCAACTGGCGCTGGTGGCCGCCCCGGCGTGCGGGTGGGCGCCGATCCACGCCGAGCTGCCCGCCGCCGCGGTCCGGATCGGCGACGGCTGGATGGCCAACGGACACCTGCGCGTCGAGTGGGACGAACACGGACTGCTGACCTCGGTGTGGGACGAGGAGGCCGGCCGCGAAGTGCTGGCCAGCGGTCAGCGGGGCAACCTGTTCCAGCTACACGAGGACAACCCCTCGCATTTCGACGCCTGGGAAGTCGAGCGCAGCTATCTGGACCACGTCACCGACCTGGTGGAGGTCGACGAGATCGACATCGTCGAGCGCGACCCCTTGCGGGTGGGAGTGCGCTTGGTGCGCCGGTTCGGCAGCTCGACCATCAGCCAGACGATGCGCCTGGCGGCCGGGTCCCGGCGCCTCGAGTTCCACACCGACGTCGACTGGCACGAACGGCACCGGTTTCTCAAGGTGGCGTTTCCCGTCGCCATCCGGTCGGCCCGGGCCACCTACGAGATCCAGCACGGGCACATCGAGCGGCCGACGGTCGAGAACACCAGCTGGGACGAAGCCCGCTTCGAGGTGTGCGGCCACCGCTGGGCCGATCTGGGCGAGACCGGCTACGGCGTGGCCCTGCTCAACGACGGCAA
The DNA here is from genome assembly GCA_963702305.1 of uncultured Acidimicrobiaceae bacterium. Lineage (GTDB taxonomy): Bacteria > Actinomycetota > Acidimicrobiia > Acidimicrobiales > Palsa-688 > PALSA-693. The sequence continues at coordinate 96,791 of CAVPBX010000006.1, forward strand.
GTACGGCTACGACATCCACGGCCCTGTCATGCGCCTGTCGTTGCTCCGGGCCCCGGGCTATCCCGATCCGGAAGCCGACCAGGGCCGCCACCAGTTCGCCTACGCCCTGCTGCCCCACGCCGGCGGCCTGGGCGAGGTCATCGCGGCCGCCGAGGCCTTCAACCTGCCGCTGGCCATCGTCTCGGGCGCGGGCGCCGGACGGGTCGTCACCGTCCGCCGTCCGGGCGTCAGTGGGCCCGGCGTCAGTGGGCCCGGCGTCAGTGGGCCCGGCGTCAGTGGGCCCGGCGTCAGTGGGCCCGGCGTCAGTGGGCCCGGCGTCAGTGTGCCCGGCGTCAGTGTGCCCGGCGTCAGTGTGCCCGGCGTCAGTGTGGAGGCGGTCAAGTGGGCGGACCGATCGGACGGCGTGGTGTTGCGGCTGTGCGAAGTGCTCGGCGGGCGCGGCCCCGTCGAGGTGACCCTCGAGGGTTCCTGGACCGCGGTGTCGCGGACCGACCTGCTCGAGCGGGACCTGGAGCCGGTCCCCTTCGAGGGCCGCACCGTGCGGCTGGAGCTACGCCCGTTCGAGTTGGTGACGCTGCGGTGGCGTTAGCCGGCTAGCCGGGCGGGGTGTCGCGAAGCACGCCCATGGCGAAGTACTGGGCCGCGCCGCCGTAGGCCTGGGCCAGCGCGGTGCGCGCCCCGTCGACCTGGTGCTCGCCGGCCAGGCCCCTGACCTGGAGGGCGGCCTCGGCGAAACGGAGCATGCCCGAGGCGCCGATGGCGTTGGTGGACAGCACCCCACCCGACGGGTTGACCGGAAAGGACCCGCCCAGGTCGGTTTCGCCGGTGTCGACCATCTTCCAGCCCTCGCCCGAGCCGGCGATGTCGTGGCCCTCCAGCCACATGGGCTCGTACCAGCTAAAGGGCACGTACAACTCGGCCATGTCGATCTGGCTGCGGGGGTCGGTGATGCCGGCCTGGCGGTAGACGTCGTGGGCGCACTCCACCCCGGCCTGCGGGCGCACCGGGTTGCGGCCGGGAAACTGGCCCAGCTCGCTCCGCACCGACAGCCCGTGGATCCACGCCGGTTGCCGCGGCGCCCGCCGGGCCCCCGTTTCGTCGCTGAGGATCACCGCGCAGGCGCCATCGGACGACGGGCAGGACTCGTGAAAGCGGATCGGTTCCCACAGCATCGGGGACTCTTTGACCTGCTCCAGGGTGAGGTCCGGCATCTTGAGGTGGGCGTACGGGTTCTTGGCCGCGTTGCGTCGGTCTTTGACCGCCACCATCCAGCCGATGTACTCGGGGGCGCCGGACTGCTCGATGTAGGCCCGCATCCACGGGGCGAAGGCCCCGCCGGCGCCGATGCCGCCCGAGCGGCCGCCGGCCAGACCCCACTGGGCGTTGCCCTCCGACTGTTTCTCCCACGACACCGCCAGCACCGTCTGGTGGATGCCGGTGATGACGTGGTGGGCGCCGACGACGAGCGTCGACCCGCCCACCGAGCCGGCGGTGTGCACTCGCAGCAGCGGCTTGTTGGTGGCCCCCAGGGCGTCGGCCAGGAAGATCTCCGGCATGACGATCCCCTCGAAGGCGTCGGGGGCCTTGCCGATGACGACCGCGTCGACGTCCTCGAGGGTCAGCTCGGCATCCTCGAGGGCCCGGTCGATCGCCTCCCGCAGGAGGCCGGCGATGGAGACGTCGTCGCGGCGCTTCTTGAAATGGGTCTGGCCGATACCGACGATCGCGCAACGTTCAGCCATCACTCACCCTCCAGCAGGCAGACGAGATTCTGTTGCAGCAGCGGGCCGCCGGTGGCGTGGGCCAGGGCCCGCTGGGCGGTGCCGTCGATGATGCGGGCGGCCGCTTCGACGACGCGGACGAGCCCCACCGCCATGATCGGATTGCCGGCGAGCGGCCCGCCGGACGGGTTGATGTTGGCGCCGGCATCCAGACCGAGGGATTGCCGCAGGATGACCTCCTGGGGGCTGAAGGTGGACGACAACTCCACCACGTCGAGCGGTCCGCCGTCGTAGCCGGCCTTGCGGGCGGCCAGGGTGGTGGACGACGAGGTGGTGAGATCCCGTACCCCGGGCTGGTGGGCTTCGATGCGGTGGTCCATGCCGCGGATCCAGGCCGGCCGGGGGCACAGCTCGCGGGCCTTGTCCCCGCTGGCCAGGATGACCGCCACCGCCGCGTCGGAGATGGGCGGGACGTCGTGGCGGCGCAGCGGAGCGCGGAAGTAGGGCTCGGCCAGGAGGGCGTCGACGTCGACGTCGCCGGCCAGCTGGGCGTTGGGGTTGCTCTTGGCGTTGTGGCGGCTGCGGGCCACCACCTCGGCGAAGTCCCGCTCGGTGGCCTTGCCGGCGTTGAGCAGGGCCCGGGCCTGGATGCCGGCGAGCGAGACCGGGTCGACGCCGAGCGGGGCCAGGTAGTACGGGTCGAGCTGCTGGGCCCACACCTCGGCGGGGTCGGACGGCGACGACTTTCCCGACCCGAAGGCCAGGGCCACGTCGATGTCGTCCTCCTGCAGGCGCACCCAGGCCTCGTACATGGCCCAGGCCCCGTCGGCTTCGACGTGGGACTCGGAGATGGGCGGCCAGGCGCCGGCGGCTTCCAGGTTGGTCACGAAGGCGAAAGGACCACCCGTCAAGTAGTCACAGCTCCCCGCACAGGTGAACCCGATGTCGCGGCGCCCGATACCGGCCTTGTCGATGGCCGCCTGTACCGTCGGGACGAGGAGCTGCACCTCGCTCGGGCCGGCCCGGCGGAGCGACGGGGACTGGGCGTAGCCGACGATGGCGATGTCTCGCATCAGAAGATGTGCTCCTTGTAGACGTCCTCGGCGGCGTCGGGTTCGCCGGTCGCTTCGAACGCTTCGACGATGGTGCCCAGCGCGCCCCAGCCCCGGTTGGAGAAGCCCTCGGCGCTGCGTTCGCTCGCGGGCTTCCAGACGGCTTTGACGCGCAACCCGGTGCGCAGCTGTCCGTGGGGGATGCCGACGATGTCCTGACCGCCGAGGGCGGTGTCCGCGCCGTCGAGGAGCACCGACGCGTACACGAACGGCTCGGTCTCCTTCTGGCCGTAGTAGGCGACCGGGGTGATGACGGTAAAGCCGGTCACCGTGCCGTGGTCGACCAGCGCCACCTCGTCGGCCTCGCTGGTGGCGACCACGCACAGGGGGCAGTAGCCCTTGGCGGGGACGTAGACCCGGCCGCATGACGGGCACTTGTGGCCGACGATGTGGCCCTCGAGCAGGCGGTCGACGAAGCGGTTGAGGTTCGGGGTGAGCTGCTCGCGGTAGGTGAGGGAGACCAAGTGCTCCATCACCAGGTGCTCCTTCGGCTTGGCGGTGTCGCTCATGACCCGACCGGCTCCCAGGCTTCGAGGTCGGTGATCAGCCCGTGGGGCTGGGACCGGAAGCGGGGCTGCACTTTCATCCCCGTCGACATGGCCTCGATGGTGCCCGCGTCGACAGCGTGCACCATGGCCGTGTCCGCCCCGTCGGGGGTGACGAGCGCGAAGGCGAAGGGATGGTCGAGCGGGTGCTTGGCGCTGGGCCGGTCGACCCAGGTCCAGGCCGTCACCGTGCCCTGCGGACCGACCGGGACCATCTCGGTCCCCAGCGTCGCTCCGGTCTCGGGGTCGTACTCGAGCGGGGGCATCAGCACCCGGCCGTCCTGGGCCCGGATGCCCAGCAACCGGCCCTCCCGCAGACCGGTCAGGAAGGCGCCCACCACCGGGCCGAGGGTGCGGCTGTAGGGGAACTCGAGTTTGGTCTCAGTCGTTCGCAGCACCCCAAAATAAGAACACATTCTAGTTATGGGAGCAAGCGAGGAGCAGGCGGGCGGCCCGTTCGAGCTCGTTGCCGATGCTCGAGATCGGGGCCTGCCCGTTGGCCCAGATCATCAGGGAGGAGTTCCAGACATGGCTCAAGACCGCCACGATGCCGTCGACCTCGTCAGCCGACATCCCGGCCAGGATGGGCGCCGCGACGTCGCGGATCTGGCCGCGCACCCGGGCCGCGGCCAGCGCCACCCCCGGATCGGAGGAGGCCAGGGCCCGGACCAGGGCCGCGGTGAAGAGGGGTCGGCGCTCCAGGGCCCGCGAGGCCCGGCGCAGCACGTCGACGAGCTGCTCCGTGGGGTTGTCCCCCCGGCCCGGCCGCCCGGCCAGCCGGGCCTGGAGCTGGGCCGTCCACTCCGACACCGCCGCGGACAGCAGGTGGTCCTTGGACTCGAAGTACCGGTACACGGTGGCCAGGGCCACCCCGGCCCGGTCCGCTACCTGGCGCATGTGCACCGCGTCGTAGCCGCCCTCGGTGCCCAGCTCGATGGCGGCCGCGATGATCCGCTGCCGGCGGAGCACCGCCTTGGCGGTCAGCCGCGAGCCGTCAACCGCGATGAGCTCGGTCACGTGATCTCCAGGGCCCCGGCCGCGATCAACTCGTCGACGCGGTGGTCGTCGAGTCCCAACAGGTCCCGGGCGATCTCGCGGGTGTGCTGGCCCAGCGCCGGCGCCGGTTCGGTGCGCGGCCGGCCCATGACGGCGGACACGAACGCCGGGCCTTCCAGGATCATGTCGCCGACGCCCGGTTGGTGGACGTCGAGCAGGTAGCCCCGCGCCTGCAGGTGCGGATCCGCCGGTTCGTCGCTGGCGTACATGACCATTCCCGCGGGGACGCCGTGGCCCTGCAAGGTCTCCATCACGACCCGGTCGGACTGCGACGCGGTCCATGCTGCGATGTGCCGATCGAGGTCGTCGTGGCGGGCGTGGCGACCCGCGGCGGAGTCCAGGGCCGGATCCCGGGCCCAGGAGGGATCGCCGATCGCCTTGCGCAAGTGACCCCAGTCGGCGTCGTCCCGGCAGGTGATGACGCACCACCGCTCCTCGCCGGCGCACGGGTACACCCCCCACGGGGCCCCCTCCGGGCTGCGGTTCCCGAGGGGGCGCACCGAGCCGGGCGCCAGCCCCTCCTGCACGAAGTACTGGGCCATAAAGCCGAGGACCGTCTCGACCTGGGCCAACTCCACGTGGGCGCCTCGCCCCACATGCTCCCGGTTGAGCAGCGCGCCCAGGGCGCCGATGGTGCACAACCGGCCGACGATGTGGTCGGGGAAGATGACCCCGGCGCCCGGTGGCATCCCGTCGTCGGGGAAGTTCCACAGCCAGGTCATCCCGCCGGCCGGCCGGGTGCTCGGCCCGTAGCCCAGCCAGCCGGCCCACGGCCCGGTCGAGCCCATCAGCTGGCTGCTGACCATGACCACTGCCGGATTGAGGTCGCGCAGGGTGTCGTAGTCGAGGCCGAGCTCGGCCATGGTGCCGGTGGAGTTGTTTTCGATGACGACGTCGGCCCGCCCGACCAGCTGGTGGACGAGGGCCAGGCCGTCCGGCGTCTTGACGTTGACGCCCAGGCTGCGCTTCGACCGGTTGGACGAGGCAAAAGACGGCGACATCTCGCTGCCGGCGACCAGCCGGATGAAGTCCGGGTAGGCGCGGCTCTCGATCTTGATCACGTCGGCGCCGTATTCCGCCAACACCCGACCGGCCTCCACGCCGACTCCGCCGTGGCCGAAATCGAGGACCAGCAGACCGGCGAACGGGAGGGCGCCGGTCGGGGTCCCGGCTGGTGCCATCGGGGGTGCGGCTGGCGCCGTCGGGGGACCGACCCGTTCCGGCCAGGACGCCTCGACGGCCGCGTCGTGCTCGCCGAGGGTCGGCGCCCGGTGGCGGAACCCGGCCCGTTCGCCGTCGAGCTCGAAGAAGCCGGCGGCCATGGGACCGTGCAGCCCGGGTGCCACCTCGGCGTCGACAAACGACCCCCGCGCCTCGAAATGCTCGCAACCGAGCACGGCCAGCGGGTCGAGCACCGGCGTCATGACGATGCCGCGGCGCTGAGCCTCCGCGGCCAATTCGGCCATGCCCCACCTGGCGAACAGGTCCTGGTAGAGCGGATCCAGGATGTCCTGCTGCACGCTCATGCGCCCCAAGAGGCTGTCGAAGTAGTCGTCCTGCACCAGCTCGGGCTCGCCCAACCAGGCCCGCATGGCGCGCCACTGGCGGGGGCTGAGAATCACCAGCCGCACATACCCGTCCGCGCACGGATAGAGCGGGTACACAATGCCCGATCCGGCCCGGACCTCGACGTAGGGAGCGCCGGTGTGGCGGACGGCGCTGTAGTTGGCCAGTGACCAATCCGTCACCTGGGCCGTGGCTTCCAGGACGGAGAGGTCCAAGTGCTGGCCCCGGCCGGTGGCGCGTCGCTGCCAGCAGGCCGCCAGGGTGGCGAAGGCACCCATGACGCCGGCGACGTCCGAGGCGAAGGCCCCGGGGATGAGCAGGGGCGGCCGTTCCGGTCCGCCGGACCGGAACAGTTCGCCCGCCAACGCCACCAGCACCGGATCGGTGGCTTCCCAGTCCCGGTACGGACCGGTCTGGCCGAAGTCGGTGATGGAGGTCACGACCAACTGCGGGAACCGCTCGGCCATGTCCGTCGGGGCCAGGCCCAGCGGGGCCAACTCCCCGGGCCGGCTGCTCTCGATCCACACGTCGGCTCGGGCCAGCAGATCGAGGAGCCGGCGCCGGCCGGCCTCCTCGGCCAGGTCGACGACCGCACCGCGTTTGTTGGCGTTGCGGACCGCGAAATAGAGGCTGTGATCGCGGTGGTGCGGCGGCAAACGGCGAGACGGCGCACCGGTGGGCGGCTCCACCCGGACGACATCGGCGCCCAGATCGGCGAGGATGCGGCCGCACAGCTCACCCTTCTCGCCGACCATGTCCACCACCCGGAGGCCGGCCAGCGGCAGCTCCATCAGGCGGCGTGGAACCGGACAGGCAGATGCTTGATGCCGCCGATGAAGTTGGAGCGCAGCCGCTCGGGCGGCCCGACGGCCTCCACCTGGGCCACCCGGGCGGTCAGCTCCTGGAAAAACAGGCTCATCTCCATGCGGGCCAGGTTGGCGCCCAGACAGTGGTGGGGACCGCCCCCGCCGAAGGCGATGTGCTCGTTGGGCTGCCGGGCCACGTCGAAGCGGAACGGCTCTTCGAAGACGTCCTCGTCCCGGTTGGCGGAGACGTACCAGATCCCCACCTTGTCGCCGGCCCGCAGCTGGTGGCCGCGGAACTCGACGTCGCCGGTGACGTTGCGGCGGAAGTACATGACCGGCGAGGCCCAGCGCAGGATCTCCTCGACCGCAGTGTCGATGAGGGCGGGTTCGGCGGCCAGGCGGGCGTATTGGTCCGGGTTCTCGAGGAAGGCGTTGAGGCCGTGCGAGATGGCGTTGCGGGTGGTCTCGTTGCCGGCCACCGCCAGCAGCAGGAAAAACAGGTTGAAGTCCATCTCCGTCAACTGGTCACCGTCGACATCCGCCGAGAGCAGCTTGGAGATGATGTCGTCGCGGGGCTCGGCCCGCCGTTTCTCGGCCAGGGTCTGGGCGTAGAGGAACATCTCGAACTGGGCGTGCTGGACCTGTTCCTGGGACACCGCGTACTCGGGGTCGTCGCTGCCGATCATCCGGTTCGACCACTCGAAGATCTTGTGCCGGTCCTCGTGGGGCACGCCCATGAGCTCGGCGATCACCTGCAGCGGCAACTCCGAGGCCACGTCGACCACGAAGTCGACCTCTGCCTTGGCCACCGCCTCGTCCACGATGCGGGCGGTCAGATCGCGGATGTGCGGCTCCAGCATGCCGATCATGCGAGGGGTGAAGCCCCGGTTGACCAGCCGGCGGTAGCGGGTGTGCGGCGGAGGGTCCATGGTCAGCATCAGGTTGCCGCCCTGCTCGAAGTCGACGGCCACCTCGGGCTCCTCGAGGCCCACCACGCCGCCTCTCGCCTGCTCGGACGAGAAGTGCTTGGCGTCGCGACCGATGGCCACCACGTCCTCGTACTTCGTCAGCACCCAGAAGCCCGGGCCGGCGGGCTCCGGGTGACGGTAGACCGGCGCGTGCTGGCGCAGGTAGGTAAACCACTCGTGGGGAATGCCCTCGGTGAAGCGGTCCCGGTCCAGCAGGTCGATGTCGTGCAGATCCATGTCGTCCAGCTTCATGTCGGTCCCCCGTCCGTTCGTCCTTCTAGGCCGGCTCGGCCGCCAGGGCGGCGCCGATCCGTTGCAGCTGCTGGGTCGCGCCGCCGAGCATGAACTCGATCTGCTTGGCCCAGATGAAATACCGGTGGATGCTGTGTTCGTTGGCCACGCCCATGCCCCCGTGCAGGTGGACCGCGGCGTGGGCCACCCGGTGGCCGGCCTCTGCAGCCCAGAACTTGGCGACCTCCACCTCGGTCGCCGCGGGCAGGCCCTCGGTCAGGCGCCAGGCGGCCTGCCACAGCGTGAGGCGGGCGGCTTCGGTGTCGATGTAGCTGTCGGCACAGCGGTGCCCGACGGCCTGGAAGGTGGCGATGGGCCGCCCGAACTGCACCCGGGTCTTGGTGTACTCCGCGGTGTCGGCCAGCGCTTGCTCGATGACCCCGAGTTGGAAGGCGCACCAGCCCACCGTGACCTGGGCCACCATGGCGCCCAGGATCTCGGCCCCGGCTTCGAGCGAGCCGAGCATGGCGGACGCCGGTACCCGTACCTGGTCGAGGGTCAAGTGGGCGGCGCTGTCCCGGTTGGTGGTGACCTGGCGGGTGACCGTCATCCCGGGTGTCCCTTTTTCCAACAGGAAGCAAGCCACCCGGTCGGGCTCGACGCGGGCCGGAACCAAGAACAGATCGGCGATGGGGCCGGCGGGCACCGCGGTCTTGGTGCCGTCGATGCGATAGCCGTCCCGGTCGGGCGTGGCCGTCGTCGCCGGCGAGCCCGGATCCGGGTTGTGCGACTCGGCCAAGGCGGCGGTGAGGACCGTCTGTCCCTGGATCGCCGGCCGGACCCAAGTGTCTCGTTGGGCGGCCGTTCCGTAGCGGGCGATGGGGCCGGCGGCCCCGACCATGGTGGCCAGCACCGGTACCGGGGCCAGTCGGCGCCCGAGCTCTTCGAGGACCAGGCACTGCTCGATACACCCGAAGCCGCCCCCGCCCACCTCGGCCGGCAGGGCGATGCCCAGCAGGTCGGCGGCGGCCAGGGTGTGCCACAGCTCGGGGTCGAAGCGGTCGGTCCCGGCTTCGATCTCCCGCAGCCGGTCCGGGGTCACCTTGTCGGCCAGGATGCGCCGAGCCAGGGCCGCGATCTCCAACTGCTCGTCGGTGAAGGCGAAGTCCATGGCGTTACCGGGGGGCCCGGGGCAGGCCGAGCGCGACCATGGCGATGATGTCGCGCTGGATCTCGTTGGTCCCGCCCCCGAAGGTGAGGATGAGGGCGGACCGGTAGGCCCGTTCGATGCGGCCCCGGATGACGGCGGCCGGTGAGCCGCCCGCCACGTAGGCGTCCTCGCCCATGCATTCCATCAGCAGGCGGTACGCCTCGGTGTAGAACTCGGTGCCGAACACCTTGGTGGCCGAGGCGTCCGCGGGGCTGACGCCGTTGTTGACCCCCCAGGCGATCTTCCAGTTGATCAGCTTGAGGAATTCGGTCTTGGCGTGCACCCGGGCTAGGTTGATCTGGACCCACTCCTGGTCGATGACCCGCCGGCCGTCGGGCAGCCGGGTCGCTTGGGCCCACCGCCGCACCTCGTGGAGCGACTGCTGCACCCCTGCCGCGGAGCACAGCGCCACCCGCTCGCGGTTGAGCTGGCCGGTGATCAGCTTCCAGCCCCCGTGTTCCTCGCCGACGAGGGCGCTGATGGGCACCCGGACGTCCTCGTAGAACGTCTGGCTGGTGGTGGTCCCCGTGACCGTCGGAACCGGTGTCCACTTGAACCCGGGCGCGTCGGTGGGCACGACCAGCACCGACAGGCCCTTGTGGCGGCGCTCCTCCGGATTGGTCCGGACTGCCAGCCACACGTAGTCGGCGTACTGGATCAGGCTGGTCCACATCTTCTGGCCGTTGATGATGTACTCGTCGCCGTCGCGGACCGCCTTGGTCTTGAGGGCCGCCAGATCGGTGCCGGCGTCCGGCTCGGAGTAGCCGATGGCGAAGTGCAGGTCGCCGGAGAGGATCCGGGGCAGGAAGAAGTCGCGTTGGTCCGAGGTGCCGTGCGCCATGATCATGGGGCCGATGGCGTTGATGGTGAGGAAGGGCACGGGGGCGCCGGCCTTGGCCGCTTCGTCGGTGAAGATCAGTTGCTCGATCATGGAGCGGTTCTGGCCGCCGTACTCCGCCGGCCAGCCGATCCCGAGCCAGCCGTCCTGGCCCATCTGGCGGACCAGCTGCCGGTACAGGTCGCCGCCGCCGTACTCGCCGGTGCCCCGGGCCAATCGCTCCTGGACCTCGTCGGTCATGAGGCCGGCGAAGTAGGCCTGCAACTCCCGCCGGAGCGCTTCCTGCTCCCCGGTGTAGGCGATGTGCAACGCCCGGGCCCCGTCTAGCTCGCCGGCGCCGACGGTTGGGTGTCGGCGGTGCGGTAGTCGCCAAACGGCGCGTCCCGTTTGGTCAGGGCCTCGGTGAGACCCTGCTGCATCTCGGTGATGAAGGCCCGCATCGTCTTCTGGTGGACGCCCAGGGCGCACAACTCGGTCCCGATGCGGATCCCGGTGCGCATGCCCATGACTTCCATCTGGCGGTGCACGACCCGCTTGTTGATCTGGACCACGTCGGGTGGGAGTTTGGCGATGCGGCTGGCGACTTCCACCACCCGATCGTCGAGTTCGGCGATCGGAAAGGCCTCGTTGGCCCAGCCGACCCGGACGGCTTCGACACCGGACATGGAGTCTCCGGTGAGCATGGCCTCCATGGCCTTGCGCATGCCCATCGTCCACGGGTGGAAGTGCATGTCCGGCACTCCGAACCGCACGGCCGGGTAGCCGATCTGGGCGTCGTCGGCCACGTAGATCAGGTCACAGCCCGACGCCAGTTCGCTACCGCCGGCCAGGCAGTAACCGTGGACCTGGGCGATGACCGGCTTGGCCAGGTCCCAGATGCTCATCCACCCTTCGGTGACGTGACGGGGCCACTGGCCGTCGCCGTCGGCGGTGAAAAACGGGAGGTCCAGCCCCTCGTTGCCGCCGCCCAGGTCGTAGCCGGCGGAGAAGCTGGGGCCGGCCCCCCGGACGATGCTGACGTGCACCGAGTCGTCCTGGTCGGCTGCCCGGAGGGCGGCCAGGATCTCACCCCGCAGGGTGTGGAACAGGGCGTTGCGCTTCTCGGGCCGGTTGAGGGTGATGCGGCGCACGCCGGGCGCCGGTTCATCGATCAGGATCACGGTGTACGACATCAGGGCGCTCCCCCTCAGCTGAGCCAATGTAGAACGCGTTCTAGCGTAGGCGATGCCGGGCCGGTGTGGCAGAGCGGCATGACCAGGAGGTGGCCGGGCGGGCGCGGCGTGGCGGGGCGGGCGGTGGGTCGATATAATCGAAACGCGTTCTAAATCCGCGCTCGGGGAAGAGGGAAGCCTGTGAAGAACGAGATGTGCGAGACCCTGGGGATCGAGTTCCCCATCTTTGCCTTCACCCACTGCCGGGATGTCGCCGCCGCCGTGAGCCGGGCCGGGGGCATGGGGGTGCTCGGTGCGCTGGCCTTCTCGCCGGAGCAGCTGGAGATCGAGCTGGCGTGGATCGACGAGCACTGCGGCGGCAAGCCCTACGGGGTGGACGTCGTCATGCCGGTCAAGAGCGCGGACCGCGACGCGGGCCTCCACGATGAAAAGGACCTGGCCGGCCAGCTGCACGGGATGATCGACCAGGCCCACTGGGACTACGTGGAGAAGATCCTGGCCGACCACGGAGTTCCCGAACTCCCCGCGGCCGACACTGCGACCGCGGGGAGCGATCCCATCAGCCAGGGCGTCCTGGGCTGGACCGAGGCGACCGGCACGCCCTTGATCGACGTGGCCCTGGCCCACCCCATCTCCCTGCTGGCCAGCGCCCTGGGCCCTCCACCCAAGGAGGCTATCGACCGGGCCCACGAGCAGGGCGTCAAGGTGGCGGCTCTGATCGGGCGGGTCGAGCAAGCGGTCCGCGACGTCCAGCAGGGCGTCGACATCATCGTCGCCCAGGGCTACGAGGCCGGCGGCCACACGGGCGAGGTGGCCAGCATGGTGCTGGTGCCGGACGTGGTGGACGCGGTCGCCCCGGTGCCGGTGCTGGCCGCCGGCGGCATCGCCACCGGCCGGCAGATGGCCGCCGCCATGGCGCTTGGCGCCCAGGGGGTATGGACCGGTTCGGTGTGGCTGACCGTCACCGAGTCCAACATGAGCGACATGGTGATGGACAAGCTGCTCCACGCCACGTCGACCGACACCGTGCGGTCGCGCGCCCTGACCGGCAAGCCGGCCCGGCAGTTGCGCACCGCCTGGACCGAAGCCTGGGAGGCGCCTGAGTCGCCGGGCACCCTGCCGATGCCGTTGCAGTTCATCCTCAACTCCTATGCCCAGCGGCGCATCACCCGGGCCGCCAACCGGGAGCTGACGGGTATGCCCGTGGGCCAGGTGGTCAGCCGGATGAACCAGGTCCGGCCCAGCAAGGACGTCATCTACGAGATGGTCGAGGAGTACATCGACACCACGGAGCGCCTGCGGGCCAACGTCGAGACGGGCTAGGGAGTCATCGGCGGCGGCCTGCCGGCGGCCTCCACGGTCGCGGCGATGGCCAGCAGGACGGCCTCGCTGTGGGCGGAAGCGACGAGTTGCAGGCTGGCCGGCAGGCCGGTGGCGCTGGCCACGGGGAGGGCCAGCGCGGGCACCCCGGCGAGATTGAACGGCGCGGCATAACGGATTTCCGTCATGCGGTCCGCCTGCTCGAGGGTCGGAGGAGCGGCGGCGAGGGTCGGCAGGGCGAGGGCGTCGACGCCGGCGAGGACGCCGGCGAGCTCGGCGTCCCAGCGTCGTCCTTGTTGCCAGGCCGCCGCCAGGTCGGCGTCGGTGATGGCGGCCGAGCGCGCGAGCCGGGTACCCACGTCGGGGGAGAGCTCGTCGCCGTGCCGGCGCCACAGCTCGGCGTGCACCTGCCAGGCCTCGGCGGCGAGGATGGTCATGGCGGCCTGGTGGGCGGCGTCCCAACCCGGCAGCTCGACGTCGACCATTTCCAACCCGGCGGCCCGTAGCGCGGCATCGATGGCGTCATTGATGCGGGTCTCGGCCGGGAGCCGCACCCGGCCGATCAGGTCGACCCGACCGTCCGCGCGGTCCCGGGTCGCGGGGGCGAACGCCGGCTCGAGGAGGGTCATCCCGGCCACCACGGCTGCCACGGTGGCCCCCATCGGGCCGACGGTGTCGAGGGAGGGCGCCAGGGGCCGGACCCCGTCGAGCGGGATCCGGCCCCGTGTCGTCTTGAGCCCCACCACGCCGCAGCACGCCGCCGGGATGCGGATGGAGCCGCCCGTGTCACTGCCGAAGGCCACGTCGGCATCGCCGGCGGCGACCGCCACGGCCGACCCGCTGGACGACCCGCCCGGCACCAGCCGGCTGTCGAGGGGGTTGACCGGAGTCCCGAACCACGGGTTGATCCCGGTCACGCCGAAAGCCAACTCGTGCAGGTTGGTCTTGCCGACGATGGTGGCCTGACCGGCGGCTTCGGCCACGCGGGTGCCGGCGAGACAGGCGGCGTCCGAGGCCGCGGGTGTCGCCGTGGCGGCGATGACGCGAGAGCCGCTGGTCGTCGGGACGCCCACCATGTCGATCAGGTCCTTGACGGCGACCCGGAGGCCGTTCGGGCCCGACCGCTCGAACCGGGTGATGTACGTCGCCATCGCTCGCAGCCTGGCACAGCCAGAATGTCGCCAGGATCACCTCTGGCGGATCGAACAGGTGTTCGATAGCGTGGCCATGTGGGCTACCAGAATCCTCCCGTCCCATGGAAGGACTTCGAGGGGGCGCTGTCCGGCCGCACCCGCACCCGGCCCTTCCCGTCGGAGGGCGATGGCGGGGACAGCCCGGCCTGGTCGTACAAGCGGGCCCCGTACCGGCCGCCCGCTGACCTCAGCGCCGGCCGGCGCCGGCAGAGTGTGGTCCCGTACGCCGAGCTCCACTGCCACTCCAACTTCAGCTTCCTCGACGGGGCGTCCCACCCCGAGGAGCTGGTCGAGGAGGCGACCCGCCTGGGGCTGGAGGCGCTGGCGGTCACCGACCACGACGGCATGTACGGGGTGGTCCGCTTCGCCGAGGCGGCCCGGGCGGTGGGGATGCCCACCATCTTCGGGGCCGAGCTGTCCCTCGGCCTGACCCGCCCGCAAAACGGTGTGGCCGACCCCGAGGGCACCCACCTGCTCATCCTGGCCCGGGATCCCACCGGCTACACCCGGCTGTGCCGGGCCCTCTCGGTGGCGCATCTGTCCGGCCGGGAAAAAGGGCGGCCGTTGGTGGACCTCCGGACCCTCGCCGCCATCGGGGCCGGGGCGCTCCCGGACCTGAGCGCGTCCCCGATCACGGTGGGCACCCCCCAGGAGTCCGGTGCTGACCACTGGGTGGTGCTCACCGGCTGCCGCAAGGGGATCGTCCCGGCGGCCCTGGTCGCCGAGGGGCCGGCCCGGGCGGCGGCCGAGCTGCGCCGGCTCCAGTCGTGGTTCGGGCCGGCCAACGTGGTGGTGGAGCTGTGGGACCACGGCGACCCGCTCGACTCGGCCCGCAACGACGCCCTCGTCGCTCTCGCCGACCGCGCCGCCGCGGAGGTCGTCGTCACCAACAACGTCCACTACCACCATCCCTCGCCGTCGCCCTCTGGCCACCGCCCTGGCCGCCGTGCGCGCCCGCCGCAGCCTGGACGACATCGACGGCTGGCTGCCGCCGGCGGCTGCCGCCCACCTGCGCGGCGGGGCCGAACAAGCCCGGCGCTTCGCCCGCTACCCGGGCGTGGTGGAGCGCGCCGCGGCCCTGGGCCGGGACTGCGCGTTCGACCTGGCCCTGGTGGCCCCCAACCTGCCGCCCTGGCCCACGCCGGCGGGACACACCGAGATGAGCTGGCTGCGGGTCTTGACGGAGGAAGGCGGGCTGCGGCGGTACGGGCCTCGGCGGGCGGCCCGCCACCCCCGGGCGTGGAGCCAGATCGACTACGAGCTGGGCCTGATCGAGCAGCTGGGATTCGCCGGCTACTTCCTCATCGTGTGGGACATCGTGGAGTTCTGCCGGATCCACGACATCTTCTGCCAGGGGCGGGGGTCGGCGGCCAACTCGGCGGTGTGTTACGCCCTCGGGATCACCAATGCCGACGCCGTGGACCTGGGCCTGTTGTTCGAACGGTTCCTGTCCCCCGAGCGGGACGGGCCGCCGGACATCGACGTGGACATCGAGAGCGGCCGGCGGGAGGAGGTGATCCAGTACGTGTACCGCCGCTACGGCCGGGGCTGCGCGGCCCAGGTGGCCAACGTCATCACCTACCGGCCCCGCTCCGCGGTCCGGGACATGGGCAAGGCGCTGGGCGCCGCCCCGGGCCAGCTCGACGCCTGGTCCAAGCAGGTTGACGGCTGGGGGCCGCTCTCGGCGACGGCCGCCCTGGCCGACCACGAGATCCCGGATGCGGTGATGGGCTTGGCCGACGAGGTCCAACATTTTCCCCGGCATCTCGGCATCCACTCGGGGGGCATGGTGCTGTGCGACCGGCCGGTGGCCGAGGTGTGCCCGGTGGAGTGGGCCCGCATGGCCGACCGCAGCGTGCTGCAGTGGGACAAGGACGACTGCGCCGCGGCCGGGCTGGTCAAGTTCGACCTGCTCGGGCTGGGGATGCTGACCGTGCTGCACGCCACCGTCGACCACGTGCGGGCGTTCCACGGGGTGACGGTGGACCTGGCCACGCTGCGAGCAGGAGGACGAGGTGTACGAGATGCTGTCCCGGGCGGACTCGGTGGGGGTGTTCCAGGTGGAGAGCCGGGCCCAGATGGCCACCCTGCCCCGGCTCGAAGCCGCGGACGTTCTACGACCTGGTGGTGGAGGTGGCCCTGATCCGGCCCGGGCCCATCCAGGGCGGGTCGGTGCACCCCTACATCCGCCGGCGCAACGGGGCCGAGGAGGTGACGTACCTGCATCCCTTGCTGGAGCGGAGCCTGGCCAAGACGCTCGGGGTGCCGCTGTTCCAGGAGCAGCTGATGCAGATGGCCATCGACGTGGCCGGGCTTCACGCCGGCGGAGTCCGACCGGCTCCGCCAGGCCATGGGCTCCAAGCGCAGCGTGGAGAAGATGGAGCAGCTGCGGGCCCGGCTGTACGCGGGGATGGCCGAGCGGGGCATCACCGGTGCCGTGGCGGACGAGATCTACGAGAAGCTGGTGGCCTTCGCCAACTTCGGGTTCCCCGAGAGCCACTCGGTGAGCTTCGCCTACCTGGTGTACTCCTCGGCCTGGCTCAAGTGCCACTACCCGGCCGCGTTCTGCGCCGGGCTGTTGGACGGGCAGCCCATGGGGTTCTGGTCACCGCAGACGATCGTGGCGGACGCCCGCCGGCACGGGGTGGTGGTGCTGCCGACCCTGTGTCAATGCCAGCGGGGCGGCGTCGTTGCTGGAGGCGGGCCCGTCCAGCGCGGGGGGCGCGGCGGTGCGGATGGGCATCTCGTACGTGCGGGGGGTGGGCGACGACATGGCGGCCCGGATCGCGGCCGGCCGCCCCTACCGCGACATGGAGGATGTGGTGCGCCGGACCGGGGTCAGCGCGGCCCAGGCCGAGGCGCTGGCCACGGCCGGGGCGTTCGACTGCTTCGGCCTGTCCCGCCGGGCCGCCCTGTGGAGCGCGGGGGCGGTGGCGGCCGCGGGGCCGGCGGGAGGGGTGGGGGCACCTGTCCCGCCGGCGGAGGCACCCACCCCGCCGGCGCCGCCGGCCGCACCCCTGCCGGCTCCCCGCCGCCGGCCCCCGCCGGCCCGGCTGGAGGGTCTGGTCACCGGGGCCAAGGCCCCACCCCTGCCCGGCATGGACGCGGTGGAGATCAACCAAGCGGACCTGTGGGCCACCGGGTTGTCGCCGGACAGCTACCCGACCGAGTTCTTCCGGGCCGAGCTGGCGGCCGCCGGGGTGGTCACCGCCGCCGGCCTGCTCCGAGTGCCGGCGGGGGACCGGGTGACCGTCGCCGGGGTCGTCACCCATCGGCAACGGCCGGCGACGGCCCAGGGGGTGACGTTCATCAACCTGGAGGACGAGACCGGCCTGATCAACGTGATCTGCTCGGCGGGGGTGTGGGTCCGCTACCGGCGGGTGGCTCGGTCCAGCCCGGGGCTCGTCATCGACGGGCGGCTGGAGCGGGTGGAGACGGTGATCAACGTGGTGGCCGAGCGCATCCGCCCGCTGGTCCTGCAGCCGGACCCGGCGAGCGGGCACCGGTCGGGCGCCCCCGCCGGCCTGCGCTCCCGGGACTTCCGCTGAGGGAAGGAAAAGGACCGCCGCCGGCGCGAGCCGGGAGGCAGACTCCACCGGTGCGCTGGGACCGGCTTCGCGCCAGCTACGACCGGGTGGCTTCCCGCTACGAAGCGACGTTCCTCCACGAGCTGGATCGGAAGCCCTACGATCGCGAGCTCCTCACCGCCTTCTCGGCCGCCGTCGAGGATCCGGTCCTGGACGTCGGCTGTGGACCTGGACAGGTGGGGGCCTTCGCCGGCAGCGGAGGCCGGTATGTGGTCGGGAGCGACCTGAGTACCGAGATGGCCCGTTTGGCTGCCCACCACCTGCCCGCAGCAGTCGCCGCCGACATGCACGCCCTCCCCTTCCGGGACGCCAGGGTCGGGGGGCTGCTGGCCTTCTACAGCATCATCCACCTGCGCCGGCCGGAGCTCGGAGCCGTCCTCCGGGAGTTCCGGCGGGTGCTCCAGCCCGGGGGGCGGCTCCTTTTTTCCGCCCATGAGGGTGAGGGCGAACTGGGCACCGACGAGTTCCTCGGCCAGCCGGTCCCGTTCGTGGCCACCCTCTTCGGCCTCGACGAGCTCACCACCGGGGCGACCGAGGCCGGGCTGGAGGTACTCCGGGGCGAGCGCCGCTCGCCCTACCCCGACGAGCACCCGACCGGCCGACTCTATGTGGAAGCCCGCCGGCCGCCGTCGCCGAACGATTCAGCGGTAACCTGACCTCTATGGTCGGGTTTCCGCGGTACCGGCAGATTTTCTCGTTTCCCAATCCGGTCAACGAGATCTCGGCGCGCCTGGTCGCCGCCGGCGTGCTCCTCCTGGCCGCCGCCACCGTCGTCTTCGACCAGCCCTGGCTCACGGTCCCGCTGGCGTACGGGTTCGTGGCCCGGGTCCTGAGCGGACCCACGCTCAGCCCGCTCGGCCAGCTGTCCGTGCGGGTCCTGACCCCCATGCTCCACGCCACCCCCCGGCTGGTCCCCGGCCCCCCGAAGCGGTTCGCCCAGGGCATGGGCGTGACCTTCTCGGTCACGGCGGCGGTCCTGGCCCTCGGCTTCGGCGACCGAGGTGCGGCCTACGTGGTCCTCGGGCTGCTGATGACCGCGGCGCTCCTGGAGTCGGTGTTCGCCTACTGCCTCGGCTGCAAGGCGTTCGCGCTCCTGATGCGCGCCGGCGTCATTCCCGAGTCGGTGTGCGAGGCGTGCAACGACATCAGCCGGCGGGCCCGCACCAGCACGCCCACTGCCACGCCCCAGGGCGCCTAGCCAGCTGGACGTACCGGTGCCGGCGCCCCCGCCGGCGCCGGCGCGTGGCGTGGCCACGGTCGGGCTTGTTCGTAGATGCGGGCCAGGCGCAGGACCGTCTCGTCGGCGTGGCGCCGGCACTGCACCTGCAGGCCGACCGGCAGACCGCCGCGGGTCATCCCGGCCGGCAACGACACCGCCGGATGCCACCCAAGATTGGCGAGCATGGTAAACGGCACGGTCATGGAGGGGTGCACCTTGACGCCATTGATCTCCGACGGCATCGGCCATTCGGCCGCGAACGCCGGCACGGCAGTGGTCGGGGTGAGCAGCACGTCGACGGTCGCAAATAGGGCAGCCAGTTCGTCGTCGAGCCGCTGCCGGGACTGCCAGAAGGCGGCGATCCGCGGTGCCGTCACCGATGCGCACCGGCGCACCGTGGGGCGGACGTAGTCACTCAGCAGTTCCTCCTGGTCGGGCCACATGCCCGGCTCGAGGCTCATGAAGAGGTCGGCGACGCCGTTGGCACCCCACACCCGCACCGGATCGGTCAGCCCCAGGGGGACGGTGACCATTTGTAGGCCGGCCGCCCCGATCAGGGCCCGGGCGGCCGCCTCGGCCAGGGTGGCCACCTCGGGGTCGACGGTGGCGAACTCCAGGTCGGGAGACCACAAGGCCCGGAGTCCGGCGACGTCGACGGTCTCGATGGCGTCCTCGTAGCGGACCGCCGGCGCCGGCAGGCTCTGACGGTCCCGGTCGTGCGGGCCCGCGGTCACGTCGAGGTGGCGGGCCGCGTCGGCGACGGAGGTGACCATCACCCCGTACACGTCGGTGGCGGACGGCTGGTTGCCGGGGTGCGGTATGCGTCCGAAGCTGGCTTTGAAGCCCAGCAGCCCGGAAAAAGACGCCGGGATGCGAATGGAGCCCCCGCCGTCCGCTGCGGTCGCCATGGGGACCATCCCGGCGGCCACCGCGGCCGCCGATCCGCCACTGGACCCACCGGGAGTGCGCGCCGGGTCCCAGGGATTCCGGGTGACGCCCCACGCCGGGGTGTCAGTGACCGCCACCGCCCCGAACTCCGGAGTGGCGGTCTTGCCGACGGGGATGGCGCCGGCGGCTCGCAGCCGGGCCACGTGGATCGAGTCCTGGGCGACCGGTGGCCGACCCTTGTAGAGCAGCGAACCGTTCGAGGTCGGCATTCCGGCGCAGTCCTCGAGGTCCTTGACGCCGATGGGCACGCCGGCCAGCGGGCCGGGGTCACCGCCGGCGCGCACGGTGGCATCGACCGCTTCGGCCGCGGCCCGGGCCCCGTCGGCGTCGAGGTGCACGAAGGCGTTGAGGAGGGGGTTCATGGCCTGGATCGCGGCGAGCGCCTCGTCGAGGACGGCTACCGCGGTGCGCGTTCCCCGTCGTACCGATTCGGCCGTGTCGATCGCAGTCGCGGTTGACCTCATGACCGGAGTGTAAAGGCCGACCTGAACCCCGCTTTCGAACGCGGGATGGCAGTCTGGTGGCGTGCCGGACGAGCCCCGCGCCGCTGGGCCTCTCCGGCCGATCGAACTGGCCACCGCCGCCGTGATGGCGGGGGTGTGTGTGGCGCTGACGGTCATCGGCTGGTTTCTGCCGCACCTCGGTCCGGTGGCGGCCCTGGCGGTCGTACCCCTCGGGGTGGTGGCCCACCGCCACCGCTTCCGGGCGCTGGCCGCCGCGACCTTCGCGGCGTCGATCGTCAGCTTTCTGGTGGCGGGCACCGGCACGGTCTCCAATGTGGTGGAGTGCGCCATCGTCGGCGGGGTCATCGGCACGGCCCGGCGCCGGGGCTGGTCCCTCGCCACGGTCATGGGTGTCATCGGGGTGATCGCCCCGGCGTTGGCGCTGGTCACCATCGGGTTGCTGGCGCTGTTCGGGGCCCTCCGCAAGCTGACGCTCGCCCAGATCCGCAACACCTGGCGGGGGATGCAGCGGGTCGGTGACGCCTTCGCCTCGGGTTGGCACCATCTGGCCGATGCCCTGCGCGCCGTCCCGGGTGTCGGTCGGGCGGTCCGGTGGATCGGCCAGACCGTACCGGGTCCGGGCGGCGGGGTCCGCTGGTTGGACCATTTCGTGGTGGCCGCCTTGCGCGACTGGTGGATCTCCATCGGCGTCATCGTGGTGCTGGGAACGCTGTGGTTTACCGCCCTGGCCTGGGTCCTGCTGGGCGCCGTCCTCGATCGGCTGCAGTGGATCCGGGCCGTCGACCGCCTCGACTTCCTGCCCGTGGACGGCCCTGTCGATCCCCTCCCGGCGCAGCTGCACGACGTCCACTACCGCTATCCCGGCGCCGAGCGCGAAGCCCTGGCCGGGGTCTCGCTCGATCTGGCCGCCGGCGAGTTGGTCGCCCTGCTCGGCGACAACGGGTCGGGCAAGTCGACGCTGGCCCGGATTCTGGCCGGGCGGCCCCCCACGTCAGGGGAGATCCGCCGGCCGGGCAGCGCCGGGCTCGGCCAGGCGGGCGGGACGGCGATGGTCATGCAGCATCCCGAGACCCAGATCCTGGGGGTGCGGGTCGCGGACGACGTGGTCTGGGGGCTGCACGACACCGCCGGGGTCGACGTCGCCGGCCTGCTGCGCACGGTCGGCTTGGCTGGCATGGAGGACCGCGAGACGTCGACCCTGTCCGGCGGTGAGCTGCAGCGCCTGGCCGTGGCGGCCGCACTGGCCCGCCGGCCCCGGCTGCTCATCTCCGACGAGTCGACCGCCATGGTCGACGCCGAAGGCCGGGAGCGCCTGACCGCCCTGCTGGCCGACCTTCCCGACCGGATGGGGATGACGGTCGTCCACGTCACCCACCGCCGCGAAGAGGTGGCGGCCGCCGGTCGGGCCTTCCGGCTGGCGGCCGGGCGAGTCGTCGATGAGCGCCCCGCCGCCGCGGGGCGGGCGGACGATCGCCGAGCCGATACCCCAAATCGTGGCCGCGTTCACCGGAGGCGGCGCGCCCCTGGAGCTGCGCGGGGTGCACCACGTCTACGGGTCCGGGACTCCATGGGCCCAACCCGCCCTGGCCGGCATCGACCTGACCGTGGGGCCCCAGGACGGGGTGCTGATCGTCGGGGGCAATGGCTCCGGCAAGTCCACCCTGGCCTGGGTCATGGCCGGCGTGCTGCGGCCCTCCCGGGGCGTGGCCCTGCTCGGCGGGACGCCGGTGACCACCCAAGTCGGGTCGGTCGGCCTGGCCTTCCAGCACGCCCGGTTGCAGCTGCAACGGGCGACCGTCGCCAAGGACCTGCGCGCCGCGGGCGCGGCCGACGACGCGGCGGTGACCGCCGCCCTGGCGTCCGTGGGCCTGGACGTGGCCGAGCTGGGCGAACGACGGATCGACGAGCTCAGCGGCGGCCAGCAACGCCGGGTCGCCCTCGCTGGGATCCTGGCTCGCCAGCCCCAGGTCCTGGTCCTGGACGAGCCCCTGGCCGGCCTCGACGAGCCCAGCCAGGAGGGACTCGTCAGCCTGCTTGCCGACCTGCGGTCGCGTCAGGGCCTGACGGTGGTCGTCATCTCCCACGACCTGGAGGGCATGGACCGGGTGTGCGACCGGGTGATACGACTCGAGAAGGGCCGGATCGTGGCGGACGCGGTCCGGGCCGGGGTGGCGGCGTGGTGAGGACGTCCTCCGCCGAGCCGGAGGGGTCCGAGCGGGAGGCCCGTCCGGCCGCCGAGCCGGAGGGGTCCGAGCGCGAATACCGCCCCGCTCGCATCACGCTGCTCCGCGAGATCAAGGTCGACTCGCCGCTGCACCGCCTGTGGGCCGGCACCAAGCTGGTCGCCGTCGGCGCCCTGAGCATCGTGCTGTCGTATTTCCCGTCGTGGGGTTCGATCGGGCTCGTCTTCGGCCTCCTGCTGGTCGGCGTCCGGATGGGCCATATCCCGAAAGGGGTGTGGCCGCGCCCGCCGCGGTGGTTTTGGATCACGCTGGCGGTCAGCGCCGGCCTGGCGTCACTGGCCGGCCATTCCCCGCATCTCACCGTCGGCGGCGTGACGCTCGGCTTCGGCGGCCTGGACGCCTACTTCCGTTTCGTGGCTATCGGGGTCGTGCTGCTGCTCGGCGCCGCGCTCGTGGGCTGGACCACGGCGTTGGGCGAGATCGCCCCGGCGGTCTCGCGGCTGCTGGCCCCGTTGCGTCTGCTGCGCGTTCCGGTCGACGAGGCGGCCGTGGCGGTGGCGCTGTGCGTGCGGAGCTTGCCCCTGCTCGTCGACGAGCTGCGCACCCTGATCGCGGCTCGGCGCCTGCGGCCGGCGCCGCCTCGCCCGGGACGGTCGACCTGGCAGCGCTGGCTGGACGAACCTGTCGATCTCATGGTGGCCGCGTTGGCGGTGGCCATGCGGCGCGCCGGCGAGTTGGCCGAGGCCATCACGGCGCGGGGTGGGACCGGGCTGGTGGCGGCCCGGGTCGGTCGGCCCCGGGTGATCGACGCGGTCACCCTCGCGGTCGTGGCCAGCGTGTGTGTCGGCGCTTCCCTGGTGCCCGCCCCCTGAGCGACTGCTCGCCCCCATCCGCGGTGCACCCGGGCTGCGTGGCCGTGCAGGCTCACGGGGTGGTGGCCACCATGCCGGCCCGTCCGGCCAGGGCGTTGCCGAGGTTGGCTGCGCTGACCAGGCCCAGGGCGACCAGCTCCCGGGCGGTGAGGTGCTGGCCCAGGATGATCAGCCCGGCGGCCGCGGCCACCGCTGGGTCCACGCTCAGCAGCACCCCGAAGGCCCGGGGCGTGACCTGCCGGAGGGCCACCAACTCCAGGCTGTAGGGCAGCACGGAGGAGAGCAGGGCGACCGCCAGCCCCAGCAGGAGGACGTGGGGCCCGAAGAGCCGGGTTCCGCCCACGGCCAAGCCCACCGGCAGCAGGGCGAGCGCACCGCTCACCATGGCGATGCCCAAGCCGGTGCCGGCGTCGAAGCGCCGCCCGGTTTGTTGGCTCAACAGGATGTAGCCGATCCATCCGGCGCCGGCCAGGAACGCCAGGGCGATGCCGACGGGGTCAAGGTGCCGCCCGCCGCCGCTGGTAAAGAGGGCCACCCCGGTCCCGGCCAGCGCCGCCCACAGCAGGTCCGACCAGCGCCGGGAGCCGACCAGGGCCAGGGCCAGGGGTCCGGCGAACTCGATGGTCACCGCCACACCGAGGGGGATGCGAGCGATGGCCTCGTAGAAGGACAGGTTCATTCCAGCCAGCACCAACCCGAAGGCCACGGCCACCGCCAGGTCGCCCCGCGGGATGGACCGCAGCCGCCGTCGCGGCGCGACCCTCAGCATGCCGCCAGCCAGCAGGATGGCGGCGATCCCCAGGCGCAACGACACCGCCCCTTCGACGCCGACCCGGTGAAACAATCGGGTCGCCAGGGCCGCCCCGAATTGCACCGAGAAGGCGCCACCGGCGACCAACGCGGCCGCGGGCGGGGGGTGGCGGTGCCGCGTCGTGCCCGCGCCCTGAGTCACCCGCTGATGCTACGACCGATGGACCGCTCGGTCGGCGGGACCGGCTGGAATACGGGCAGCACCCACCAGGGGGGGAGCGCCACCCGCTCGGGTGGACGGGCGCCCGAGAGCACCAGGGCCCCGCCTGGAGGTTGCTGACTCACCGCCTCGACCGGCAGCCGGCGCTGGCGGTGCGGCGCCCAGTTGACCGACCGGGGGCCCCATCCCCAGGACGGGCGGCTGACGCTGCGGGCCGGCACGTCGATCTCGCCGCCGAGCCGCGACACCAGGTCCAGGGTGGCCAGGTCGCCAATCCCGGGCAGTATGAGCTTGGTTCCGAACAGCGAAAGGAAGCCGTCGGCGGCCGGACCCCACCGCTGCCGGGCCTGCGAGAGGTCCTGCAGGCAGGCCAGGGTGAGCAGCCCCTGGCCGCCGCCTTCGCTGACCATCGCCGGCAGATCTGGGATGGGGGCGATGTTGGCCAACTCGTCGAGCACCAGGGCAACGGGGGGGCGCCCCGGGGTGGCGGCCGCGTAGGCACCGGCGCGGACCTGTTCGAGGAAGGCGACGACGATAGGGGCGACCAGGGCTTGATAGCGGGCCGGGGCGCACACGTAGACCGTGTCCTGGCCGGTCACCAGGCGCCGGGGCTCGAAGTTGGGTGCGGCGGCGTTGTCGAGGGCGGCGTCCGAACGGTAGGCGGCGAGGACGCCCGCGGTGCTGGACCAGATGCCCGACTGCTCGCGAGGGTCGGTCGCGGCGATCCCGGCCAGCACCGCGGCCGCGGTGTCCACCCCGTGTCCCACCAGGGCCGCCCGGGCCGGCCCGAGTTGCTGGCCGAGCACCCAGTGGACGACCGTGTCCATGCCGGCGCCTGAGAGGTGGGCGGCGTGCAGGAGGGGGGCCAGGACCGCTTCGGCCCGCTCGGTCCAGTGGGCGGACTCGCCGGCGCGCCCATGCGGCCGCGCCGCTCCGGTCATGGCGCGGGCCAGGACCAGGGATTCGTCCCAGCTGGCGGCCGCTTGCACCGGTGACCAGCGGAGCGGCGTCACCTCGGCCGGGGCGCGGATGGTGCCGCTCGGGTCGAGCAGCCAGCAGCGCCCCATCTCGGCCCGCGCCCCGACCGTGGCCGCCAGCACATCCGGTTTGGTGGAGGTCACCACGACCGGCCCGGGCGCGGCGAGGACATTGGGGATGGCCACGGCCGTGGTCTTGCCCGAGCGGGGCGGACCGAGGACGAGCACGGCCTGCTCCGGCTCGGCCAGGGCCAAGCCGCCGACGCCCGCGCCGAGATACCACCGGCCACCGGCCGCCGCCAGGTGCCGGCGCAGTTGCTCGAGGTGCGGGTTGGCGCTCGGCACGCGGCTTCTCCCGGGAGGCAGCAGGGCGGCGGGGAAGCCGTTCGTCAGCGTAGCCGCAGCGGGGTAGAACTAGGCCATGGCGAACTCGCTGAGCGACGAGGAGATCGCCCGAGGCCTGGAGTCGTTGGCGTGGACCCGCGATGGTGACGCCATCGTCAAGACCGTCAAGGGCCAGGACTTCGCGGCGGCGCTGGCCTATGTCAACCGGGTGGGCGAGCTGGCCGAAGCCCGCAACCACCACCCCGACATTGCCATCTCCTGGAACACCGTGACCCTGACGCTGACCACCCACTCCGCGGGGGGCCTCACCGCCGCGGACCTGGACATGGCGGCTGCCATTGACGCGCTCGATTCGTGAGTGGCCGTAGGCTTTAGGGATGTCGTCGTTGTGCCTGCTGACCGTCCACGCCCATCCCGATGACGAAGCGTCGAAAGGGGCGGGGACCATCGCCCGCTACCACGCGGCCGGAGTGCACACCGTCCTGGTGACCTGCACTGGTGGGGAGGAGGGCGAGATCCTCAACCCGGCGATGGACCAGCCGGGAGTCAAGGAGCGCCTGCCGGAGGTGCGCCGCCAGGAGCTCGACCGGGCCGCCCAGATCATCGGCTACGACGAGGTGGTCCTGCTCGGGTACCGGGACTCGGGAATGCCCGAGAGCCCGGCCAACGCCGATCCGCGCAGCTTCGCGGCCGCCCCCCTGGACGAGGCGGTGGGCCGTCTGGTCGCCGTCATCCGCCGCACCCGGCCCCAAGTGATCGTCACCTACCCGCAAAATCAGGAGGGCTACCCGCATCCTGATCACCTCCGCGTCAACGAGATCTCCGAGTTCGCCTTCGACGCCGCCGGCGACCCGGACCGCTTCGTGGAGACCGGCCCGCCGTGGCAGCCCCTGCGGCTCTGTTACGTGCGTTGGTCGGTCAAGCGCATCCGGGCCATGCACGACAAGTTCCTGGAGCTCGGCTTGGAGTCGCCCTACGAGGACGAGCGCATGGCCCGCCTGCTCAAATCCGAGCACGACGAGGCGGAGGGCGATACCAGCGGCCGACCCCGGGTGGTCGTCGACATCCGTGGTTATACCTCGGTGATGCGCGACGCGCTCCTGGCCCATGCGACCCAAGTGGACCCCACCTCCCGGCACTGGTTCGGGCTGCCCACGGACGTGGCCGACGAGCTGTACCCCTACGACGAGTACGAGGTGGCCCGCGATCTCTCCGGCGGCGACCCGTCCGGTGACGACCTCTTCGCTGGCTTGGACGCCGTCCACGCCGTCTGAGGGCCGGAGTCCTGCGTGCCGGAGTGGTTGAGCGAGGAGTGGTTGCAACAGACGGCCGGGCTGGCCAGCTCGCGTCCCCCCGTGCCGGGCGCCAACGGGACGGTCTCGGTGGCCATCACCCGCGGTCGGACGGGGGAGGCCGCCTACCACTGGACCTATCGCGACGGCGTGCCGGGCGACGGTGACGTCGGCGCCCGGGCCGACGCCGATCTGATCCTGACGATCGCCGACGCCGATGCCCGCCTGGTCGCGACCGGTGCGGTGGAGCCGAGCGTGGCGTACATGCGGGGCCGGCTCAAGGCCGCCGGCGACGGTGCCCTGCTGCTCGAGTGGTTGGCCTCGACCGCCACCGAGGGCTATGGCGAGTGGCGGGCCCGGTCACTGGCCCAGGCCGAGCTGGGCCCGCCGGCCGGCTGACTACCCTCCTCCTCCGTCCGGGCGTTCGCCGCTCAGGATCTCCGCCAGCTGGCGCAGGGCCGGCAGCGCCCGCACCACGGACAGGCGGTTGGCGGTCGACAGCTCGTCCAGGGCGGCGCCGATGCGTTCCTCGTGGGCGCGCTCCCATTCCGCCAGTCGGGCCCGGCCGGCGTCGGTCAGGGCGACCGACGCGGCCCGTCGGTCCGAACGGTCGGTCTGTCGGGCGACCAGGCCGGCGTCCATCATCTGGCCGACCAGCCCGCTCACCGTGCTGTTGGCCAGGTGGAGCCGTTCGGCCAGATCCCCGACCCGGACCGGGGCCAGCTCGGCCAGGTTCTGGAGCAGCTCGACCTGGGCCATCGGCAGCGACTCCCAGGGGATGTCCGTGCGAACGCTGGCCCGGAGGGCCCGGCGCAAGCGGAGCACCACCTCGGTGAGCTCGTGGCTCTCCGGACTCGGGGTTGAAGGCGCGGCCACCGGCCGATGGTAGGACGAACGCCCGCCGCTAATAGGACGGTAACAAAGTAGTTCGGTTACCGTTATAATCTGGGTGTGATCGGTGCGGGATATCTGGCGGGGCTCGGCCGGGAGCGGCCCCGCCCCGATCGGATCCGCCGGTGGCCGGCCGCCTGGCGGTTGGCCGTGGCGACCGTGTGCTTCGGGGCCTTCATGGGCCAGCTCGACGTCAGCATCGTCACCCTTACCTACCGACCGGTGGAGCAGCAGTTCCACGTCGGGCTGGCCGGGGTGGAGTGGGTGTCGCTGGCCTACCTCCTGACCCTGGTGACGCTGCTCGTTCCCGTCGGCCGGCTTTCCGACGTCCACGGGCGCAAGCTCCTCTACCTGTACGGGCTGGTGGTATTCACGGTGGCCTCGGCGGCGTGCGCGGTGGCGCCGTCGCTTGGCGTCCTGGTCGCCTTCCGGGTGTTGCAGGCCGCGGGCGCCGCCCTGCTCCAGGCCAACAGCGTGGCCCTGGTGGCGAGCAGCGCCCCCGGCTCCCGGTTGCGCGGCGCGCTCGGCGCCCAGGCCGCGGCCCAGGCGCTCGGATTGGCGTTGGGACCTACCGTTGGCGGCGCCCTGGTGTCGAGCGTGGGCTGGCGCGGGGTGTACCTGTGCAACGTCCCGGTCGGGGTGGTCGCCCTGGTCGCCGGCATCTACCTCCTGCCGCGGACCCACCACCACAGCCGGCGTCTCCCCGCGGACCGCATCGGCGCCGGGCTGCTGGCGCTCGCCACCACCGGACTGTTGCTGGCGTTGTCGGCGGCCTCAGGCCTGTCCCTGCCGGAATGGGGCGGCGCGCTCCTGGGCCTCGGGGCCGTCCTGAGCGGCGGGGCGTTCGTCGCCCACCAGCGGCGGGCCTCTCATCCGCTGGTGGACGCCGCCTTGCTCGCCGACCCGGTCACATCCCGGGGTCTGCTCGGCGCCCTGACCGGCTACCTGGTGCTCTTCGGTCCGCTGGTGGTGGTGCCGTCGGTGCTGACCGCCCAGGGAGCGTCGGCCCTGCGGGTGGGGCTGGTGCTCACCGCCCTGCCCGCCGGCTTTGCGTTCGGGGCCACCATCGGCGGTCGTCTGCTGCCCCGCGGCTGGAGCGACCGGGCCCGGGCCACCGTCGGCGCTTCGGTGAGCGGGATGGCGTTGGTGGCGGCCCTGCTCGGGCCGCTCACCCAGGGGTGGCTGCTGGCGGAATTGGCTGCCGTCGGGCTGGGGCTCGGCACGTTCACGCCGTCCAACAACGCCCTGATCATGGGCGGTATCCGCCCCGAGCGGTCGGGCACGGGCGGAGGGCTGCTCAACATGACCCGGGCCCTCGGCACCGCGCTCGGGGTGGCCCTGGTCACGCTCGCCCTCCACCTCGGCGGCCCCTCCGATCATGGTGCCCGCTTGGCGCTCGGCGTGCTGGCGGTCGCCGCCACGGTGACGGCCTGGACGGGGTGGGCGGGCCGTCAGCGGCGGTGGATCTCGAACGCGGACCGGCGCGCCGCCCGGCGGAGGGCCTGCGCCACCAGCTCGTCTACCAGCGCCGGATAGGAGATACCCGACGCTTCCCACATCCGGGGGTACATGGAGATGGGCGTGAACCCCGGGATGGTGTTGATCTCGTTGAGCAGCAAACCCCGTCCGCCTTCCTCGAAGAAGAAGTCGACGCGGGCCATGCCGTCGACCCGCAGCGCCCGGCAGGCGGCGATAGCCAGTCGCCCCATTTCCGTTGCGATGCCGTCCGGCAGGGCGGCCGGGATCTTCAAGTCGGCCGCTCCGTCGACGTACTTGTCCTCGAAGTCGTAGAAGTCATGGCTGGGGACGATCTCGCCCGGGACCGACGCCCGCAGCTCGGGCCAGCCCAGCACCCCGATCTCCAGCTCCCGGCCCCGGACGGCCTCCTCGACGATCACGAACTCGTCGAAGCGCCGAGCCAGGTCGATCGCAGCCGACAGGCCGGCGGCATCGTGGGCTCGGGAGATCCCGATGGACGATCCCATGTTGGCGGGTTTGACGAAGACCGGCCATCCCAGCGTGCCGCCCACCCGGTCCGCCAGCCGGTGGTCGATCTCGTCTTCCCGGAAAAAGAGGTACCCGGCTTGGGGCAGCCCGGCCGCGGCCAGGAGCGCCTTGGCTAAACCCTTGTCCATGGCGGCCGCCGAGCCCGCCACCCCGGCACCGCAGTAGGGCACGCCGGCGACTTCCAGCAGCCCTTGCACCGTTCCGTCCTCGCCCATCGGACCGTGCAGCAAGGGCAGTACCACCAGGGGGCCGGCGCCCGGCTCGGTCACCGCCTGCACCGGCTCCAGCGCGATCGAGCCACCCTCGGACGGACCCGGGAGGTCGTCAGGAGACGGCAGGGCCTGGGCCGGCAAGCCGGCCTTCAGGGCCGCGGTGCTGTCCACCCAGCGGCCGTCGGTGGTGATCCCGACCACCCGCAGGTCATACCGCCGGGGGTCGGCGGCCGCGACGACATGGCGGGCGGAGACGCACGACACCTCATGCTCGGCCGACCGCCCGCCGTAGAGCACCAGCAGGCGGACACGGGGCTCGGGTGCGGGGCCGGGCATGGCGTTCGACGCTAACTCAGGCCACCGCGGCCGCGAGCGGCGCGCGCAGAGCGGGCGGGTCGACGGTTCCGATGGCCACGGCCGAGGCGCCGACCCACGACGCCGCCTCCACCAGGGCCGCGGCGACCGGCTTGAGGGCGCGGGGTCCGGCCAGGCTCACCTGGCGGGCCAGCAGGGTCCCGTTCCGACGAACCGGGTCGACACGACCCACGATGTCGCCGCCCGCCAGGACCGGCATGGTGTAGTAGCCGTGCACCCGTTTGGCTGCCGGGGTATAGGCCTCGAGCCGATGGGTGAAGTCCCATAGGCGCAGGGTGCGGGGCCGGTCCCAGAGCAACGAGTCAAACGGTGACAGCAGGGTGGTGCGATGGAGGCCGCGCCGGCTCAGCCCGGCGAGCGCGTCCGGATCCGCCCACGCCGGCTGGTCCCATCCCTCGACGGCCGCGGGGATCAGGCAGCTCGCCGGTAGGGCGGCGGCCACGTCCTCGCGGCGCAGCCGGAAGTACTCGGCCAGATCGGCGGCGGTGGCGACACCCAGGCAGGTTGCGGCCCGTTCCACCAGATGGATCAGGCAGGTGGTGTCATCGGGGTCCATGCCGAGCAGGCGGTCCGGGATCGCCCGCGCCGCCAGGTCGTACACCCGCTTCCAACCCCGGCGGCTGACACATACCACCTCGCCCCAATCGAGGAGGAGCTCCACGGCGGTCTTGACCGGCGACCAGTCCCACCACGGGCCTTTGGCCTTGGCCCCACCGAGGTCCGATGCCGTCATGGGCCCTTCCCGCTCGATGCGGCCGCGAACGGCGGCGATCACGTCGCTGGGAGCGTCCAGTGACCAGCGCCGCTGCTCGCGCAGATGTCGGCGCCGGAACGCGAACCACGGCCACTCCGATGTGGGCAGGATGCACGCCGCGTGCGCCCAGTACTCAAAGCAGCGGGCCTCGCCGGCCGGGTCGGTGCCCCAGCAAGCCGCCTCCACCGCGGCTCGGCCGACCGGACCGCACCGGGCATAGCAGACCAGTTCGTGGCTGCGGGCGAGCACCGAGATGGTGTCCAACTGGAGCGCACCCACCCGGTCCAGCGCGGCGCCCGGATCTCGCGGCTGTTGCCGGCGCCCGAGGAACCCCTGGGCCCGTAACGCCATGCGGCGAGCGTCGTGAGCGGAAATGGCGTCGGGCATGACGCTGCATGGTACGAGGGCAGTGGCGGGCGAGCCCTCGGCGCCGCCCGGCCGGTCAGCGCCATTGGCTGACCGACCGGAGGTTGCCACCCCCTCGACGTGGGGAGACAGACGGTGTTGTCACCAGGTCGCTGGACCCATCAGCGTCCAAGCAATGCCACGCTCCTGTCGCCTGACGGTCTGCCGAGCTGAGGCTCGGGGTTGGCGTAGCCGGGATCTGGAGCAACGTGGTCACGGACCGGCCCAACTGGATCGGATCCGGACTGTCCGGAATGGTACCACTCGTCGCCCCGGCCCTTCCCCGCGCCACGTCTGCACCGCCTCGGCGTAGGCTCGCCGCGGCAACGTCGTCGATGAGGTCCGGAGGGCACTGGTGCGAGAGTCCGCCGACGACCCATGGGCCTCGGTCCTCTCTGGCTGGCTCCGGTGACGAGTGATCGTCTGGCTCGCATCCTGAGCCAAGCGACCGCGGCCGACGGCACGGCCGGGGTGCCGGGCCGCCTCTGCCGGGCGTGCGTCGCAGAGCTGGGGGTGTCGGGGGCCGCGCTGGCCGTGGTCGTGGCGGGCGAACACAAGGGGATCCTGGGGGCATCCGACGACCGGACGACCGCAGTGGAAGAACTGCAGTTCACTCTGGGGGAGGGCCCGTCATTCGACGCCGCCAGCAGCGGCGAGCCGGTCCTGGAGCCGTGGCTGGCCGAGTCGGCTCGCTGGCCGGCGTTGGCGCGGGAGGCGGCCCCACTCGGCTTCGCCGCCGCGTTCGGGGTGCCCCTTACGATTGGCGCGGCTGGTTTCGGTTCTCTCGATCTGTACCTCGATCGACCGGGTCCGCTCGGGGACGGGGTGTTGCCCGACGCCATTCTGGTGGCAGCCGTGGCCACCGTGCTGGTGGCCACTTCGCTTTCGGAGGTACCGCTGCGGCCCGAGCTGGGGCTGCTGGAAGACCTGGCGGGACACCGCGCCGTGGTCCACCAGGCGGCCGGCATGCTCTCGGTCCAGTTGGGGATTTCGCTGGCCGAGGGCCTGGTGGCGTTGCGGGCCCGTTCCTACGCCGACGGACGACCGGTCGGGGACCTGGCAACCGAAGTCGTGTCCCGCCGGCTGCGATTCGAGAAATGAACGTTTCTGCCGAGGGAAGACGCTTCCCCGTCCCAGGAGCGCGATCATGTTCGAGTGAGGACGGCCCTGACGATTGCGAGGTGATGACGTGTCGGCTCGAGAGGCGCTGATCGCCCGAACCTTCGTCGAGCTGGCCGACACCCTGGTCGAGGGCTACGACGTGATCGACTTCCTCCACTCCCTCACCGAGCGCTGTGTGACGCTGCTGGACGTGGCCGAAGCCGGGGTGGTGCTGGCGGATGTGCATGGCGAATTGCGCGCCCTGGCATCGTCCAGTGAACGGATGCGCCTCCTCGAGCTGATCGAGTTGCAACAGCAGGACGGGCCGTGCCTGGACAGCTGGCGGGAGGGGTCCCCGGTCCGGGCAGACGACGTGCAGGAAGCCGCGGCCCGGTGGCCGCGCTTCGTCCCGGCCGCGGTCGAGAGTGGGTTCCGGTCGGTCTACGCCCTGCCGTTGCGGTTGCGATCCGAACGTATCGGGGCCCTCAACCTGTTCTCGGAGCGGACGGGCGGACTGAGCGAAGCAGACGAAGGGCTCGCCCAGGCCCTGGCCGACGTGGCCACCATCGGCATCCTGCACGAGCGCTTCCTCCGTGAGCACGAGACCCTCGCCGCCCAGCTCCAGACGGCGCTCAACAGTCGGGTCGCCCTGGAGCAGGCCAAGGGCATCGTCGCCGAGCAGGCGGCGGTGGAGGTCGACGAGGCGTTCAACTTGTTGCGGGCCTACGCCCGCCATCACAACCGACGGCTCGGAGAGGTCGTCAACGATGTGATCCGCCACGTGGTGTCAGCCGAGCAATTCCGCGTCCGTACCGGCCCGCCCCGACCAAAGCGGTCGTGAGCCAGTAGGCCGGAGCCCGCTCGGGCTGGCAAGATCGGGCCATGCGTTGGTCCCCGAAGGCAGTGGCGGCCGCGACCGGCGGTGCCACCGACGGTGGCGGGGACGAGATCTTCGACGGCATTGCCATCGACTCGCGCCAACTGCGGCCGGGGGCGCTGTTCGTGGCCATCCGGGGAGAGCGGGACGGACACGACTGGATCGAGGCGGCCGTGGCCGCCGGCGCCGCGGGGCTACTTCTCGAGCGGGGTCGCCGACCGCTCACCACCGCCCGGCCGGTCATCGAGGTCGACGACACCGCTGCGGCCCTGTTGGCGTTAGGCGGGGCCGCCCGGGATCGATTGACGGCGAGGGTGATCGGGATCACCGGGTCGGTCGGCAAGACGTCCACCAAGGATCTGGCTGCCGCGGCGCTGGCTGCGGGGGTCCGCACGACCGCGAGCGAGAAGTCCTTCAACAACGAGCTGGGGGTACCGCTCACCTTGGCGAACGCCCCGCTCGACACCGCCGCGGCCGTGATCGAGATGGGGGCGAGAGGCGCGGGACATATCGCCCGGTTGTGCCAGGTGGCCCGGCCCGACATTGGCGTGGTGACGGCGGTGGCGGCCGCCCATACTGCGGCATTCGGCGATCTCGAGTCGGTGGCCGCAGCCAAGGCGGAGCTGATCGAGGCCCTCCCCGCCTCGGGCACCGCCATCCTCAACGCCGACGATGGCCGGGTGCTGGCCATGGCCGATCGGACCGCCGCGGCCCCCCTCACCTACAGCGCCGCCGGCGCGCCCAACGTCGACGTGGCCGCCGA
This sequence comes from uncultured Acidimicrobiaceae bacterium, assembly GCA_963702305.1. Classification (GTDB taxonomy): domain Bacteria; phylum Actinomycetota; class Acidimicrobiia; order Acidimicrobiales; family Palsa-688; genus PALSA-693. Next base: position 130,771 of record CAVPBX010000006.1, read on the forward strand.
GGACGTCCAGGTAGACGACGATCTCCGGCCCCGCTTCGAGCTGCGATCGCCGTGGGGGGTCGTCCCCGTGCACCTGGCGGCGCGCGGCCTGCATCAGGTCGGCAATGCCCTGGCCGCGCTCGCGGTCGCCGGCTGCTGCGGCGTGCCGATCGAGACCGCGGCCACGGCTTTGGCGACGGCTCCGCTGTCGCCCTGGCGGATGGAGCTGGGGCGCACGCCAGCCGGGGCGGCGATCCTCAACGACGCCTATAACGCCAATCCGGCCTCCATGGCCGCGGCCTTGCACGCCCTGTCCGCGCTCCCCGCCACCCGGCGCATCGCGGTGCTGGGCGAGATGGCCGAGCTCGGCGACCGGGGCGGCGACGAGCACCGGGCCGTCGCCGCGCTGGCGGCCCGCCTGGGGCTGGAAGTCCTCGCCGTTTCGACCGACGCCTACGGCGTCCCTCCGGTGGCCGGGATCGACGCTGCCGTGGCCGCCCTCGGGCCGCTCGGCCCCGGGGACGCGGTGCTGGTCAAGGCCAGCCGGGTCGCCGCGCTCGAACGACTCGCGGCCCGGCTGGTCGCCGGCTAAAGCCGGCGCTGGAGGTCGCGCAGGGCGCGGTAGCCGACCATCTGCACGCCGGCCCGCCCGGCCAGGACGCGCAAGGAGTCGGCGGTCATCGCCAGGTCGTGGTCGGCCACCCGCGCCGGCCAGTCCGGCGCCACGGCTCGCAACTCGGCCGTGTCCATGGCTGGGCGCAGGACCACCTCCGTCACGCCCGGCTGCAGGTCGGACAGCAGTTGATCCAGGGCGCTGCGGGTGCTCCGGGAGCGACTCACCCGGACCAGGAAGTCCGGCGAGACCACTCCCTCGGCCGCGGCCAGCGACCGAAAGGGGAAACCCCACTGATGCTCCGCGGATGCAGCCGGCAGCCGTAGCGGCAGCGCGAAGTCGACGGCCAGCTCCAGGGCCACGTCGAAGAACTCGGGCCGGAAGTCCAGGGCGCCCAGATGCCCGCTCAGATGGCTTACGTCGAAGCCCCAATAGATCGCCCGTTCCACCTGGGCCCGGCACTCCCGGCGGACCTCGTCGGTGTCGGCGTGGTCCCACAGGTCCTCGAGGGTCCGCGGGAACCCGCCGTCACCGTCCAACAACGACGGGCAGTGGGTGATGGGGCCCCACCGGAACAGGTCGTACTCGGCGTTGAGGGTCAAGTGGACGCCGACGTCCTCCCCACGGTAGCGCGCCGCCGCCTCGCGTGCCCAGGGGCCGGGAACCACCAGGCCGCCGACCTTTCCCATGCCCTCCCGCAGCGCGCTGTACACGCCCGAGTTGTGGGCGTGGGTCACCCCCAGTTCGTCGCAGGTGACGATCAACAAGGAGACGTCGGGTGGGTACCCGAGCGCCTCGACGAGGGAGGTCAATCAGCGCTCGATCAGGGTGCCGGTCCCGAGCCCGCCGCCGCAGCACATGCTGACCAGGGCTCGCCGCCCGCCCGTGCGCTCCAGTTCGTGGAGAGCCTTGGTGAGCAGGATCACGCCCGTGCCTCCGAGGGGGTGGCCGAGGGCGATGGCCCCGCCGTTGGGATTGACTCGGGCCGGGTCGGGCTGGACCTCCTGCTCCCATGCGAGCACCACCGAGGCGAAGGCCTCGTTGATCTCGAACACGTCGATGTCGCCGATTTCGATCCCGGCCCGGGCCAGGAGCAGGTTGGTGGCGTCGATAGGGCCGGTGAGCATCAGGACCGGATCGACTCCGACCAGGCAGTGGTGGGCCACCCGGGCCCTTGGGGTCAGACCCAGGGCCGCGGCGCGGGCCGAAGTCATCATGAGGACGGCGGCGGCGCCGTCGGAGATCTGGGATGACGTCCCCGCCGTATGCACCCCGTCCGGGCGGCCGACCGGCTTGAGGCTGGCCAGCGCCTCGATGGTGGTGTCGCGCAGCCCTTCGTCACGCCCGAACGAGACGGTCGCACCCGTCGGTTTGCCTTCGTCGTCGAGGATCGGGGCGTCGACGGGGGTGATCTGAGTATCGAAGCGTCCCTCGGCCCAGGCCTGGGCCGCCAGCTGCTGGGACCGCAGTCCGAAGGCGTCGGTGTCCTGGCGGGTGATGCCCCATTTGTCGGCGATGCGCTCGGCGCCCTCGAACTGCGAGGTGAACTCGTACCGACCGAAGTAGGTCTTGGGGATGGGCACGCCGAGGCCGAGTTTCTTCGACGAGTTGGACCCGATCGGGATGCGCGTCATGGACTCGACACCGGCGGCCACCGCCACGTCCACCGCGCCAGAGGCCACCAGGCTGGCCGCCAGATTGGCGGCCTGCTGGCTCGACCCGCACTGGCTGTCCACGGTGGTGGCCGCCGTGCTGAGGGGAAGGCCGGCGGCCAACCAGGCGGTGCGGCCGATGTTGAACGACTGCTCGCCCACCTGGGACACACACCCCGACACCAGTTGGCCCACCTCGGTCGGGTCGATCCCGGTGCGCTCGATCAGGGCCGTGAGGGCCGTCCCGAGCAGGTCGGCGGGGTGCACGGTGGAGAGGGCGCCGTTGCGCCGTCCGACCGGGGTGCGGACCGCGTCGATGATCACCACATCAGGCATGCGGTGATGCTACCCCGGGGTTCGCTATGCGACCGGGGGGCGCGGCGGTTGCGACGCCTGCGCCGCACGCGGCGACAGCTCCCGCACGGCCTGGCGCAGATCGAGCCCCAAGGGGATGACGGCCAAGGCGGGCGTGGTCACCCCGTTGTCGAGGTACCGCTGGATGTGGGCGCGGACGGCGGCGGGGGAGCCGTGCAGGACCAGGTCGTCGACGACCTCGTCGGGGATGGCGGCCAGCGCAGCCTTGCGGTCACCGGCCTTCCATGCCGTCCACATCCCCTCGAGGAGCGGGCCCCGCCCTAACCAGTCGTGGAAGGCCGCGTAGACCGGCACGTTGAGATAGGCCGCGATCATGCGGCGGCCCACCATGCGAACGGTGTCGGCGTCCTCCGAAGGGCACACGAAGATGCGGGCCACGATCTCCTTGCCCGCTCCCACCTCGGCCACCACGGTGGTCACATCGTCGGCGCTCAGCCAGTTGATGATGGCGCCGTCCCCCTCGCGCCCAGCCAGGCGCAACATCCCCGGGCGCAGGGCCGCCACCAGGATCGGCGGTACCACCGCCGGCGGCCGACCCAACCGGAAGCCTTTGACGGCGAAGGTGTCGTAGGTGGCGTCGACCTTGTCGCCAGTGAGCGCCTGGCGCAAGAAGCGGACGACGTCCCGGGTGCGCTGGTAGGGCCGCTCGAACGGAATACCGTTCCACCGCTCCACGATCACGTCGGACGACGTGCCCACGCCGACGGCGAACCGCCCGGGCGCCGCTTCGGCCATGGCCGCCACGCTCTGGGCCAGCAGGGCCGGCCCCCGGGTGTAGGCCGGCACGATGGCCGTGCCCAGCCGCAATTGCGGGGCCCACGCCGCGGCCAACGCCAGTGGGGTGAACGCGTCCGTGCCGTCCGCTTCCGAGGACCAGGCGTCGGTGTAGCCGAGGGCGACGAGCTCCTCGTACCAGTCGCGGTGGTCGGCCAGGGGGACGCCGTCGAAGGGGACCGTCATGCCGTAACCCATGGCCGGCGATGCTAGGCCGCGGATCGCCGCATGGCTTCGGCCAGGATCCGGCGGGCTTCGGCGACGCCCCGCCGGCCGGTCTCTCGGGTGTGTTGGTCGAGCCGCCAGTCGTCCTTGTCCGACTCGAGGAGCAGCGCCAATTGCGTGGCCATGGGATCCATGATCGCAGGGGGGTGTGACGGCTTCCCTGGCTGAGTGGTCTGGGTCATCCGGCACCTCCAAGACGAGGCAAGTGGTCGAACACCTGTTCGCAGCCTATCGCAGCCGGTGGCGTTTTGGCACGAACATCCGCGGGCTGACCGAGGTGGGACGCTGGCTGTTGGAGGTCCGCGACCCGCCGACCACCTTTCAGGAGCTATAAGGATACTTCATAGCCTTTCGCGCGGGCGTCTTTGGACAATTCTGAGCCTTCGGGGCGTACGCGACACGGCATGTCGCGTACGTCCCGAAGACGCCGGATGTGCCAACCTCGTCACCGGGCGGTTGCCCCACCGGCCCCACACCAGGCGCTATCGCACCGAGAACCCCGCCAGCCCCTCGGGCGGCTCCGCCACGACCTCGACGCTGGCCACGTCCGCGCCCGGCGGTCCCGACCGGCACCAGTTGACCACGGCGCTGACCGCGGCCTCGCCGCCCTCGAAAACCGCCTCGACCCGGCCATCGGCCCGGTTGCGCACCCAGCCGGCGACGCCCCGTTCCGTCGCCTGCCGGCGGCAGGTCTCCCGAAACCACACCCCCTGCACCCGTCCGCTGATCCACACGTGGCGCCGGATCGTCGGGTTGCCGGTGGCCACCAGCGGAACGTACTGCTACAGCAACCGGAGCTGCTCGTGGCGGGCGGCCCGGGCCACGAGGGGCTCCCATCCGCGGGCGCCGCGGGGCCCGGCGCACCCGACTTCGAGGCGTTCCACCGCCAGACTGCGGGCCCGGCCCCGGTGATCGGTGACACCGACGCTCCCGTCCCGCTCGCGTCGGGTGACCACCCCCTCCTGCCACCGGCCGGCCGGAGTGGGCCGCCACCGCACCGTCTCGCCCGGGGTCAGGCCGAGCACGGCCAGTCCCGCCGGCCCGCCGCCGGCTGGCCCGCTGCCCGCCGGCCCGCCGCCGGCGCCATTGGCCGCGTCAGACGGAGATGGCGGGCGGCGGCGCAAATCGGTATCGGTCCGGGTCCCGCTCAGCGCGGGACGGATGTGTACTTGAACTCGTTGAGCTCGGGCCAGCTGTCGATCAGGTCGAGCACCCGGTTGATGGTGCTGGTCGCCTGTTTGGCGTCGTCGCCCGGGCGGTCGAGGAGCCGCACGAAGACGGCCCGGTCGCTCATGATGAAGGTAGGTACACCGAACACCGAGAGCCGGTCGGCGGCGTCCGTGTGCTCGGCTTTGACCGCCTCGAGTGGCCACCCGGCGTCGATCTGGCTGAGCACCTCGGCGGCGTCCACGCCGGCGCCATCGAGCACCTTGGCCAGCACGTCGCGGTCGCGCAGATCAAGGGCCAGATCGTGGCGGGCGGCGAAAAGGGCCCGATGGACCGGGTAAAACTGCTGGGGCAGGCGGTCACGAATCACCACGCCGGCCAGGTTGGCCAGCAGGCCGGGGTAGCGATCCGGCTCGTCCCATACCGGCGGTTGGCCCTCCTCGACGTGCGCCTGGTCCAGTGAGAACGCCAGGAAGCGGACGTCCCAGTCCGCGCCCGCTTCGAGCGCGGTCAGCAGGTGCTCGTGGGCGTTACGGGCGAACGGGCAGCGGTAGTCCCAGGTCACGGCGAAAGCGGTGGTCATACCGTGTTCAACCCCCGCCGGCCAACGACGATTCCTCGCCCGCCTCGTCGCCCCCGCCGCCAACGCCCGCGCCCCGGCTGCCGCCGCGGGCCGCCCGGCTGCCCACCGGCACCAGATGGCGCGTCAGCTCGCCCAGGACGATGCCGATGGCCATCCCCCCGATCACGTCCGAGGCATGGTGGATCTTGACATGGACGCGGCTGGCGGCCACCACCACGGCGACGGCGTAGTACAGCGGCCAGAGCCCGTCGTCGTCGCGCAGAAGAGCGGCGCCGAAGAAGGCCGCCGTGGCGTGGCCGCTGGGGAAGCTGCTGGTCCGGGGCTGCCGCAGGGCGATGGGGCGCGGGCCGAGATGGACCGGGCGAGTGCGGCGGAACATCCACTTCACCGGCCCGTTGACCAGCGCCGACTCGATCCCCAGCCCGGCTGAGGCTCGGAGGAGAGCCCGTCGCCAGCCCGGCCGCCGATGGGCCGCCTGCAACAGGGCCAGGGCCAGCCAGACGATTCCGTGGTCCCCGACGGCCGTGGCCGTGTACATCAGCCGGTCGATCGCCGGCCGGCCGCGCAGGTGGGCGTCGAACCACTCATCGACGATCGCGTCGAGGCGGTCGACCCCCGGCGGGATGGGCACCGTCGGAGGTCGCCAGCGCGACGACGTCATGCGCCGGCGGCTCCCATGCCGACAGCTCTCACGCCGACAGCTTCCATGCCGACAGCTTCCATGCCGACAGCAGCCACGCCGACAGCAGCCACGCCGACAGAAGGGTCGACGTCGACCGCCGACAGGTCTGACGAGTCGGACCGCGACGGCAACCGGGCCAGGTCCCCGCCAACCGCCGGGCAGTACTCGTGGTAGGCGCAGTGGTCGCACAGCCACCCGGGCTTCGGGCGGAAGTCCTCCCGGGCGCAGGCCTGCTCGACCGCGGCCCACACCGCGACGGTCTGCTGGCGCAGACCGCGGAACGACTGGTCGGACGGAACGGTGGAGATGGCCACCGGCTCGCGGAGATGCAGGAGCTGGACCCGCGCCGGCCGGCGGCCGAGCACCTGCTCGCACAGGAAGGCATAGAAGTGCACGCCGCCCAACCGGGACTGCTCGTAGGCCACCGAAGGGGCCCGGCCCGTCTTGTAGTCGGTGACGATCAGCTCGCCGTCGGCGTCCAGGTCGAGCCGGTCGATGATGCCCGACAGGGTCAGCGTCCCGATCTCCACCGAGAGGCGCAGCTCGGTGCCGATGACGCGCACCTGGGCGGGGTCTTCGAGCAGGAAGTAGTTGCGGATCAAGCCGGCTGCGTCCGCCACGAACTCGTCCCGCTCGTCGCCGGCGAGGGCCAACGCCGCGTACTCAGGACCGTCGAGCACCTCGGGGACGGCCCGGGCCAACTTGGCCAGCGCCGCGTCGACCGTACGCCCCGACGGGTCCTCCTCCCACATCAACAGTTCCAGCGCCCGGTGCACCAAGGTGCCTTTGGCGGCCGGCGCCGAGGGTGGCTCAGGCAACCGATCGATCGCGGACAGCCGGAACGCCAGGGCGCAATCCTTGAAGGAGGACACCTTCGACGGCGACAACGACCTCGGTAGGGGCAGAGCCATCGCCCATCAAACTAACGAGGAGGTGCGACAACCGTGGGGGACTGGTCGCCGGCGACGGGGCCGTGCCCCGCCGCCAAGGCCTGCGCCATCACTTGGCCCACGCCCACCGGATCTTCGAACGGGCCGAAATGTGACAGGTGATCGAACCGCCGGGCGCCGCCCCTTGGCAGCCGGCGGGCCACCTCCTCGATGACCCGGTTGACGGGATCGCGGGGATCGTCGCCACCGAGGATGGCCACGGGCGGCCGGACGTCGGCCAGGTGGTCCCAGGCCCCACTGCGGGGGGCGCCCTCGTAGACCGACGCTTCGTCCTCCCGCCGGCAGGCCAGGGTCACCCCGCCCCCGGGCTCGTCGACGAAGCCGTAGGTCACGTAGGCGTCCAGGGCGGCCGGGTCGAAGCGGTTCATCGGCGGCTTGGCCGCAAAGTTGTGCCGCGCCTCCTGCCGAGAGGCAAAGGACGCCCGCCGCTTGCGGGCCAGGTCGCTCATGGAGATGGGGGCGCCGAAGCCGTCGGGGGAGATGCGCGGGGGAACACCACCGGTTCGTAGCAGCACAGGTCCGCGAAGGTGCCGGGCCGGCGCTGCTCGGCGAGGAGCAGGATGGCGCCGCCGAGGGAATGGCCGACGCCCCGCCAGCCATCCAGGCCGAGGGCCTCCAGCACCGCGAACAGGTCGTCGACGAACACGCTCCAATCGTCGTAGCGGTCATCGGGTGCCTTGCCGGACGCGCCGTGCCCGCGGACGTCGATGGACCACACGCTGAACTGGTCGGCGAGGGCGGGCGCCAGCGGCAGCCAGCAGCGGCCGTGGAAGCCGGTGGCGTGCAGCAGCATGACCGGCGGCCCCTGACCGCCGAGCTGGTAGGTGGCGATCTCGACCCCCCCGGCTCCCCGGACGCGCGGGCCTTCGGCGTAGAGCGACATGGTTGCGACGGTAGACGATTGGGAAAAAGGGGCACCCGTCGGGGTCGCCCACGTCCCGTGAGGCGCTACGGTCGGGCCGTGCAGGCGAGCGACGGGGTCCTGGCCGCGAACCGGCGGTACTACGAAGCGTTCGAAGCCAAGGACCTCGATGCCATGTCGGATCTGTGGGAGCGCTCCGACCGGGCCATCTGCACCCATCCGGGTTGGGCCACCCTGGAGGGGTGGGGGCCGGTGGCGGCGTCGTTCTTCGCCCTGTTCCAGGGCGGGCAGCAGATCCAGTTCGTGCTGACCCGGGAGCGGGCCATGGTGACCGCGGACACGGCGTGGGTGTCGCTCGACGAGAACCTGCTCGGCGACCAGGGCGGCGTTACCGTGGCTACCATCAACATCTTCGTGCGCGGGCCGGGACCGGACGGCTGGCAGATGGTCTGCCATCACGGCTCGGTGGTCCAGGTCGGGCGCAGCCAGCTCCCGGACTGACCGGCCGTGCTGTTCCCCCAACGCGTCTGGGCGGGCCTGGCGGACGGCACCATCACCGTGGCCTTCCGCCGGTGGAAGCGGCCGACCGTCAAGGCCGGGGGCACCCTGCAGACCCCCGGCGGCCTCCTCGGCATCGACGACGTCGCCACCATCACCACCCGCCAGCTGACCGACTCCGACGCCCGCGCCGCCGGTTTCGCCAGCCGCGGGGAGGCGCTCGCCGAGTTACGACCAGCCGAGTTACGACCAGATGGCGCGCTCTACCGGATCCGGTTCCATCGTATCGGGGACGACCCGAGGATCGCCCTCCGTCAGCGCCAGAACCTCGACGACGAGGAGATCACGTCCCTGCTGCACGCTCTCGGGCGCCTCAGCTGGGCGGTGCCGGTCCTGCGCCTGATCGCGGCCCGGCCGGCGACGGTGAGCACCGAACTGGCCGCCACGCTCGGCATGGAACGACTTCCCTTCAAGCAGCGGGTTCGCCGATTGAAGGCTCTGGGGCTGACCGAGAGCCTGGACGTCGGCTATCGCCTGTCGCCTCGCGGCGAGACGCTGCTGGCCCGGATCGACGCTACCCGGTGACCTGGCCGCGGAGCAGCGCGGCCAACTCGGCGGCGTTGTCCACCGCGTCGGAGCCGCCCCAGTTGTCCATCAGGACGTGGACGTCGGGGGCGGAGGAGGCCAGCTCCGCCAGCTTCGGGACCCAGGACTCCAGCTCGGCGGCGGGGTAGCGGTAGGGGGACGTCCAACTCTCGCCGTCGACGTCACGGCGGCCGACGAAACGGACGATCGCCAGGTCCGCAGTAGCAGCAGCCACCCCCGGCGTGGCCCGGGGACCCTGGGTCGGTCCGTCGAGGCACACCAGGGCAAGGCCGCGCGCCTCCAACCACTCGAGGGTGCCTTCGCAGGCGTCGCCCGCAAACCACTTCGGGCTGCGCAGCTCCACCGCCACGCGGTAGTCGGGGAGCCGTGACCCGATGGTCACCAACTCGTCCCACGCTTCGGGCCGCGGGCTGAACCAACTCGGATACTGCAGGATCACCGCCCCGAGCTTCCCGGCCTGGTGGAGGGGCCGGAGGGCGTGGTCGAAGCGGACCCAGCACTCGTCGAGGGCGTCGGGTGTCAGATGGGTGGCATACAGCCGGCGCAGGTCCCGCGACCGGTCGCGTACCTCGTCCTGGAGATCCGGCCACAGCGAATCCGGGAGGGTCGGCGCCCCCGTCAGCAGTGACCAGGCCCGCACGTCGAAGGTAAAGCCGGGCGGCGTGCGGTCGACCCACTGCTGGGCCACCTCGGGGGTGGGCGGGAAGCGGTAGGTCGTGGCCACCTCGGCCAGCGGGAAGCGGGTGGCGTAGAAGGCGAGCCGGGCCCGGGCGGTCAGGCTGCGCCGCGGGTAGAAGGTGCCGCTGCTGACCAAGCTGCGGTCCGCCCAGGAAGTGGTGCCGAGGCGCACCTGGCCGCCGGCCACGTCGACGAGCGCGCGCGGCGGTCGGGACGGATCGACGTCAGGGCGGTCCACGGCCCCGAAGAGGTCTTCAGGCACTCGGCCCCAGACTACGGGGCGGCAGCGTCCGAACCGGCGCCATCCGGTCGGCGTAGCATCCGCCGGATCATGGCCGCGCCGGACTTGGAGCAATGGGGGATCGCCGGCGGTTTCGAGGATGCGGACCGCCAGTGGCGGGAGGCGTCCCCCGAGACCCTCGAGGCCATCCTGGCGGCCATGGGCGCCACGCCGGAGGGGCCCGACGACGCGCCAGTCCTGACCCTGCGCCTGGACAAGCCCCACCCGCGCCTCCCGCCTGGCCGGCTGGTATTGGAGGACGGCGCCACGGTCGACGTCGACGGCCCCCTCCCACCCGGGATCCCCGCCGGCTACCACCGCCTCGAACCCCACGCCGGGCCGGCAGTCACCGTGATCGCCAGCCCGGGGCGATGCCCCCTGCCCGCCAAGCCGACGTGGGGGTTCGCGGCCCAGTTGTACGCCACCCGATCCCGCGCCAGCTGGGGTTTCGGCGACCTGGCCGACCTGCGCCGGCTGGGGGAGTGGTCGGCCGGGCTGGGAGCGGGGTTCGTCCTCGTCAATCCCCTCCATGCCGCCGCCCCGACGTTTCCCCAGCAAGCCAGTCCCTACTTTCCCGGCAGTCGCTGTTTCCTGAACCCGCTGTACCTGCGGGTGGAGTCGGTGCCCGGGGCCGCCGGCCGCGCCGGGGTCGACGAGCTCGCCGGAGCCGGGCGGGAGCTCAACGCCGCCCGCCTCATCGACCGTGACCGCGTCTGGGCGCTCAAGGCCGCGGCCCTCGAGATGTTGTTCGCGGACTTCCAGGGTGACCCGGGCTTCGACGCCTATCAGGCCGAGCGGGGGGCGCCTCTGCAGGGATTCGCCACCTTCTGCGCCCTGTCGGAGCAGCACGGCGCCCACTGGCCCTCGTGGCCGACCGCTCTGCACGATCCGGGGGGGTTCGCGGTCCGGGAGTTCGTGCAGTCGGCGGCGGGCCGCGTCCGGGTCCGCTTCCACCTCTGGATGCAGTGGCTGCTCGACGGCCAATTGCACGAGGCGTCGGCCGCCCTGCCGGTGGTGACGGATCTGGCCGTCGGGGTGGACCCCGGTGGCGCGGACGCCTGGCTGTGGCAGGACGCCTTTGTCGCCGGTATGCGCGTCGGCGCTCCGCCGGACCGGTACAACACGCGGGGCCAGAACTGGGCCCTCCCCCCGTTCGACCCGTGGCGCCTCCGAGCCGCCGCCTACCGGCCGTGGATCGAGTCGTTGCGCGGCGCCCTGCGCCACGGCGGCGGCCTCCGCCTCGATCACGTCATGGGGCTGTTCCGCTTGTACTGGATCCCGGACGGGGCCCCTCCCGCGGCGGGGGCCTACGTGCGGTACCCCCACCACGACCTGCTCAACGTCGTCGCGCTCGAGGCGGCCCGGGCCGGCGCCTTCGTGGTCGGCGAGGACCTGGGCACGGTCGAGCACGGCGTCCGCCGCGAGTTGGCGGAGCGGAACCTGCTGTCGTACAAACTGTGGTGGTTTCAGGACGAGCCGCCGCGCGCCTGGCCGGCCAAGGCGCTCGGCGCGGTGACCACCCACGACCTTCCGACCATCGCCGGGGTCCTGTCGGGCTCGGACCTGGAAGCCCAACGACGCCTCGATCTGCATCCCAACGAAGCCGCCTCCGAGCGCCTCCGGGCCAAACTCATCCGCCGGGCCAAGCTCACCGGCCGGGCGCGCGCAACCAACCCCGCCCCAGAGGTGGTCATCGCCCAGGTGTACGCCGACCTGGCCGAGGCGCCATGCGTCCTGCTGAGCGCCAGTCTCGACGACGCCCTGGCCCTGGAGGAACGCCCCAACCTGCCCAGCACCATTGACGAGTGGCCCAACTGGCGGCTGGCCCTCCCGCGCCCGCTGGAGGAGATCGAACAGCTGTCCCTGCCGAAGACCATCGCCGCCATCCTCCGCCGCGGCGGACCGGCCAGCCTCCGCCGGGGCGGACCGGCCAGCCCGTAGGATCCCGAGCCGTGGATCTGCCCGTTATGCCCCCGGTCTCGCCGATGTTGGCCAAGTTGGCCCGGGAGCTCCCGGAGGGGGACGTGCGGTACGAGCCCAAGTGGGACGGGTTCCGCTGCATCGCCTTCCGGGACGGTGACGAAGTCGAGCTGGGGAGCCGCAACGAGCGCCCGCTGACCAGGTACTTCCCCGACGTGGTCGAGGCGGCCCGAGCCCAGCTGCCCGAGAAGTGCGTGGTCGACGGCGAGGTGGTGATCGCCGGGAGCGGCGGGCTCGACTTCGATGCCTTGTCCCAGCGCATCCACCCGGCCGCGTCGCGGGTCAACATGCTGGCCCGCGAGATGCCCGCCTCGTTCGTGGCCTTCGACCTGTTGGCGGTCGGCGACCGGGACTTGCGCGACACTCCCTTCTTTCAACGAAGAGAAGAGCTCGAGCAGGTCCTGACGGGCGTCGAACCGCCGATCCATCTCACCCCCCTGACCGCCGATCCGGGCGTCGCCCGGGACTGGTTCCAGCGCTTCGAGGGGGCCGGGCTCGACGGTGTCGTCGCCAAGCCAGCGGGCGGGCCCTACCTGCCGGGGCAGCGGGTCATGTGGAAGGTCAAGCACGAGCGCACCGGCGATTTCGTCGTGGCCGGCTTCCGCTGGTACCAGGCCAACCGGGCGGTGGTGGGGTCCCTCATGCTCGGTCTGTACGACGGCCCGCAGCTGCAGCACGTGGGCGTGATCGGCGCCTTCCCGGCGGAGCAGCGCCGTCGGCTCGTCGACGAGCTGGCGCCCTATCTCGACCCCGTCGACCATCCCTGGGCCGACTGGGCGGGGCTGGCGGACGAGGCGCTCACCGACGGGCGCCGGCTGCCCGGCGCGGCCAGCCGCTGGAACGCCAAAAAGGACCTGAGCTTCGTGCTGCTCCGTCCCGAGCTGGTCGTCGAGGCCGCCTTCGAGCACCTGCAGGGTCAGCGGCTGCGGCACACGGCCCGCTTCCGTCGGTGGCGGCCCGACCGGGATCCGCGCAGCTGCACCTACGAACAGATGGACGTCGCGGTCCCGTCGTTGCTGTCGGAGGTGTTCGGCGCCCGTGGGTGACGCCACCCCGCGCCCCGGCGGCCGCGGCAGACTGCCGTCATGAGCGTCGGGACCAGCAGCGGCCGGCACCAGAGCGCGGTGCTGGTACCCGTCCCGGAGGCCGACGCCGTGGTTGGGAGGTGGCGGTACCAGTACGACCCGGTGGCCAGCGCCGGGGTGCCGGCGCACATCACCCTGATCGTTCCGTGGCTACCGCCGGACGAGATCACCAGCGCCGATTTGGGCGAGCTCGATGCGACCCTGGAAGACGTGAAGGCGTTCGATTTCAAGCTCCACCACGTGGACTGGTTCGGCCGGCGGGTCCTGTGGGTGGCGCCGGAGCCGGCCGCGCCGTTCCTGGCCCTGACGACCCGGCTAGCTGACCGCTTCGGGACGCCGCCGTGGGAGGACGAGTTCGACGAGGTGGTGCCGCACCTGACGGTGGCGCACGCGAGCGACGGGGTAGAGCTGGTGCCGGTCGCCGCGGACGTGTCCAGCCGGCTCCCGGTGGCCTGTCGGGCGGAAGAGGTGTGGGTGATGGTCGGCGACGGCACCCGGTGGCAGTTGCGCCATCGGGTCGCACTGCTGCGCTGAGCCGCTCCTCTTTGTCGAATTACCCTTCGTTGATGGTCTGCAGGACCACTCGCAGCTCATCGGCGATGCCCGACGGCACGGTGTAGCCGGATTCGTCGCGGATGTCGGAGAAATGGTCCCGCACGTCTTCCACGCTCAGCTTGGGGTTGTAGTAGCCCGGGGTCATCCCGATGAAAAATCGGGCCACCCGGCCGCCGCCGACGGTGTACACCTCACCCGTCACGGGCACGTCCTCGTGGGCCAGCCAGGCGACGACAGGCGACACCAGCTCCGGGTCCAACTGGGCGACTGCGGCCCCCAGCACGTCCTCGGTCATGCGGGTCCGGGCCAGCGGGGCGATGGCGTTGACCTTGATGTTGTGCTTGGCGCCCTCGGCCGCCAGCACCCGGGTGAAGCCGACGAGACCCATCTTGGCTGCCCCGTAGTTGCTCTGGCCGAAGTTGCCCAGGATCCCCGAGTTGGACGAGGTGTTGATCACCCGCCCGTACCCCTGCTCTCGCATCTTGATCCACGCCGGGCGGGTGACGTAGAAGGCCCCCTTGAGGTGGACGTCGATCACTGGCTCGAGCAGGTCCGGGGTCAGGTTGTGGAAGGTCTTGTCGCGGAGGATGCCGGCGTTGTTGATGACGATGTCGATCCGCTCGTAGGCGTCGAGGGCGGTCTGCACGATCGCCTCGCCGCCCTCGGGGGTGGACACGCTGTTCGTGTCGGAGACCGCTTCGCCGCCGAGACTTCGGATCTCCTGGGCCACCGCTTCCGCCGGTCCCTTGTCGGCGCCCTCACCGGACACCGAACCGCCCAGGTCGTTGACCACGACCCGGGCGCCGCGCGAGGCCAGCAACAGGGCGTGTTCCTTGCCCAACCCGCCACCCGCGCCGGTGACGATGGCCACCCTTCCGTCAAAGCCGATTTCTGCCATTCGGCGAGGTTAGTTTCCGCGCGGTAACCGAGCCAGCCGGCGGGGGACGCTGGCGCTGGCATTCTGGCGGGATGCAAGAGCTGCCATTCGACGATGCCGCCATGCGGCGAGACATCCGGCGAGTCGTCGGTCTGCTCGGCGAGACGCTGGTCCGCCAGGAAGGGCAGGAGGTCTTGGACCTGGTCGAGCGAGTCCGGTCGGGCAGCCGGGAGGACCGGTCCGCCACCGCGGCGTGGCTCGACGGGATCGACGTCGAGTCCGCCACCCGCTTGGTTCGGGCCTTCGTGGCCTACTTCCATCTGGCCAACGTGACCGAGCAGGTACACCGCGGCCGGGCGCTGCAGCTGGCGCGCTTCCGGGGCGGCTGGCTGACCCGGGCGGTGGAGGCGATCGCCGCGGCCGGCCTGCCCGCGCCCGAGTTGCAGCAGGTCGCGGCCAAGATGGCGGTGCGGTTGGTCTTCACCGCCCACCCGACGGAGGCCGCCCGCCGCACCACCCTGTCGCACCTCCGCGCCGTGGCGGAGCTGCTCGACGGCCTCGACGGGGTGGGCACCGACCGCCGCCTGGCGGAGGCCGTCGAGTTGCTGTGGCTGACCGACGATCTCCGAGTGGCCCAGCCGGATCCGCTCGACGAGGCCCGCAACGCCATCTACTACTTCGACGAGTTGCACCAGCACGTGGTCGCGGGAGTGCTCGACGAGTGGCACGAGGCGCTCGCCCGCGTCGGGGTGCACCTCGAACCGACGGCCGGCCCGCTGGCGTTCGGGTCGTGGATCGGCGGGGACCGCGACGGCAACCCGAACGTGACGCCGGACGTCACCATGGCGGTCCTCCGCCTGCAGCACGAGCACGCGGTGCGGGATCTGCTCGGCGTGATCGACCCGCTCCGCCAGGACCTGGCGCTGTCGACTCGGCTGGTCGGCGTGTCCGACGAGCTGCTCCGTTCGCTGGAGGCGGACTTGCGCGGCGGGCTGGAAGTCGACGAACGCTATCTGCGGCTCAACGCCGAGGAGCCGTACCGGCTCAAGGCCACCTGCATCCGCCAGAAGCTGCTGGGCACGCAGCGGCGCATCCAGCGGCGGGAGCCGCACCGGCCCGGACACGACTACCGCGACGGGTCCGAGCTGCTCGGCGACCTGGCGGTCATGCGCGATTCGCTGTTGCGCAACCGGGGCGAGCTGATCGCGGGTGGGCGCCTAGAGGAGGTCATGCGGACCGTTTCGTGCTGGGGTTTGCATCTCGCCACCCTTGACGTCCGCGAGCACGCCGATGCCCATCACGCCGTCCTCGATGCCCTGTTCGGCCGCCTGGGCCGGCCCTACGCCTCGCTGACCCCCGACGAGCGCCGCCAGGTACTGCAGCAGGAGCTCGCCGATCGCCGGCCCCTGGCGCCGCGGCCGCCGCCGCTCGACGAGGCCAACCTCAAGACCTACCGGGTCTTCGACACGATCTACCGCGCCCAGGAGGAGCTGGGATCGGAAGTGGTCCAGACCTACATCGTGTCCATGACCCGCCGGGCCGAGGACGTCCTCGCCGCGGTCGTGCTGGCCCGGGAGAACGGCCTGGTCGATGTGCACGCCGGAACCGCCCGGATCGGGTTCGTGCCGCTCCTGGAGACCGTGGCCGAGCTGAGAGCCGCGGACCAGGTCGTCGACGATCTGCTCTCGGTGGCCGAGTACCGGCGGGTGGTGGCGGCCCGCGGGGACCGGCAGGAGGTGATGCTCGGCTACAGCGACTCCAACAAGGAGGCCGGCATCACCACGTCCCAGTGGGAGATCCAGCAAGCCCAGCGCCGGGTCCTGGAGGTGGGCCGCCGGCACGGGGTTCGCATCGTCTTCTTCCACGGCCGGGGCGGGACGGTGGGGCGGGGCGGCGGTCCGACCCACGACGCCATCCTGGCCCTGCCGGCCGGGACGCTCGACGGGGCCATCAAGATCACCGAACAGGGGGAGGTCATCAGCGACAAATACGGACTGCCGGCCCTGGCCCGGGAGAACGTGGAGCTCACCCTGGCCGCGGCCTTCGAGGCCACCGCCCTGCACGCCGCCCCGGTGCTCCGGCCCGAAGACCGGGATCGCTGGTACTCGTCCATGACCATCGTCTCCGACGCCGCATTCGCCGCCTACCGCCGTCTGGTGGACGACCCGGCCATCGCGGACTACTTCGCAGCCTCGACGCCGGTGGATCAGCTGCCGGCGCTGCACCTCGGGTCCCGGCCTTCCCGGCGACCGGAGGGTCACGCCGGAATCGACGGGTTGCGGGCCATCCCGTGGGTCTTCGGCTGGACGCAATCGCGCCAGATCGTGCCTGGCTGGTTCGGGGTCGGGGCCGGTCTCGACGCGGCGCGGGCCGCGGGCGCCGACGACGAGCTGCTCCAGATGCGCGGCGGCTGGCCGTTCTTCGCCAACTTCCTGTCGAACGTGGAGATGACGCTGGTCAAGACCGATCTGGCCATCGCCCACCGCTACGTCGATCAGCTGGTTCCCGAGGAGCTGCGCCGGGTCTTCGACGTCATCGCGGCCGAGTACCAGCGCACGGTGGCGCAAGTCCTGTGGGTCACCGGCCAGCACGAGTTGCTGGAGCGGGCCCCGGTGCTCCGGCGCACGCTCGCCGTCCGCGACTCCTACCTGGCCCCGATCCACGACCTCCAGGTGTCGCTGCTGAAACGGGTGCGGTCCGGTTCGCCGGACCCGCAGCTGCAGCGGGCTTTGCTCCTCACGGTCAACGGCATCGCGGCCGGGCTGCGCAATACCGGGTGATGGGCAATACCGGGTGATGGGCAATACCGGGTGATGGGCCCCACCGGGTGATGGGCCCCACCGGGTAAACGGCGCTTGTTCACCATTTGTTCGTACGGCCGCGACCCGAGGGTCCCCTCGTTTTCACCCGGGCCGGGGAGGCTGGTGGCCGACGAACGAAGGAGGTCACCGTGGTCGACCGACCTATCGCGACGGAGAACATCGTGCCGGGGGCACAACCCATGCCCCGGCGGCGCTTTCTGCAACTTGCCGGCCTCTCCGGCCTGGCGGCGGCCGCCGCCCCTCTGGTGGCGACGCCCGCCGGGGCCGCTACCGGCCCGACGCTCCTCGCCCAGCCGGACGTGACCGGCGCCCCGCTCGCCGACCAACTGCATCTGACCTTCGGTGCCGACCCGGCTCGGTCCATGGTGGCGTCGTGGTCGACCCCGCTGCGGGTCCGCCGGCCGGTGCTCCGGCTCGGCACGCCGGAGGGAGGATTCGGCCATACCGTGCCCGCCGAGGTCAGGCCCTACACCGACGCCATGACCGGCCAGACGGTGTGGACCTATCACGCCCGTATGGAAGGCCTTCGTCCCGATCACCCCTACGTCTACGAAGTCTTGGCGGACGGGGCCAGCCCGGTGGGCGGTCGCTTCCAGACCGCCCCCTCCGGTCGGGCCCCGTTCCGCTTTACCAGCTTCGGCGACCAGTCGATCCCGGCCGTGGTCGGGTCAGGGGCATCGCCCGGCCCGCACACGCCCAACGCCGGGTATGTGGTGTCCGCCATGGCCGCCCTCGATCGCCAGCCCCTCTTCCACCTCCTCAACGGCGACCTCTGCTACGCCAACGTCAGCGACGATCCCATCGACACCTGGCGCAGCTTCTTCCACAACAACATGCCGATTGCCGCCAACCTCCCTTGGATGCCGGCGGCCGGTAACCACGAAAACGAGGTCGGCAACGGTCCGCAGGGCTACCTCGCCTACCAGACCTGGTTTTCCCTGCCGGACAACGGCCAACCCGACGCCTGGCAAGGCAATTGGTATTCGTTCAAAGTGGGCTCGGTCGGGGTGGTCTCGCTCAACAACGATGACGTCTGCTACCAGCAGGGCTCCTTCAGCGCCTACCGCGAGGCCCACCTCAACCCGGCCGCCAATCACGACGACTACATCCGGGGGTACAGCCAGGGGGCCCAGCGCGCCTGGCTGGACGCCACCCTGGCGGCCCTGCGGGCCGACGACGACGTCGATTGGATCGTGGTGTGCATGCACCAAGTGGCCATGTCGTCGGCGAACTTCAACGGGGCCGACCTCGGCATCCGGGAACAGTGGCTGCCCCTGTTCGACCAGTACGGCGTCGACCTGGTCGTCGCCGGCCACGAGCACCACTACGAGCGGACCCACCCGGTCCGGGGCGCGGACCATTCCAACCTGGCTCCCACCGGCCAGGATCTGCTGACCCCCCTGGCCCAGCCGTCGCCGTCGGACACGGTCATCGACACCACCGAGGGGACCGTGCACATGATCCTCGGTGGCGGCGGCCATTCCTCGGCCACCCCGCCCGCGTCCTTCGACGACCCCGTCCACGGGGTGGTCATCTACGGCGTGGCCCCTCCGGTCGGTGGATCCCGGGCCTCCCTCAAGGTCCTGCAGGAGCCATCGGACTGGTCCGCGCACCGCGACCTCACGTACGAGTACGGCTTCGGCGTCTTCGACGTGGATCCCGGCGAGCCGGGCGGCACCACCTCGATCACCTTCTCGTACTACGGCTCCACCCTGGGCTCGCCGGACTACCAGCCGCGGGACGGCATCACCTTGGTGCGGCCGCGAAAGCGCCGGGGCGACGAAGGAGATCGCGGCGCCAACGGTGCGGCGTGACCAGGACGGCGCGCGGGTAGTCCTCGAACATCCAGCGGGCGAAATGGCGGCGGGGCCACCCGCCGGTGTCGACGATGCGCAGGGCGCCCCGGGAGCCTCGGCGGTGGGCGAGCACGCCCGACAGATCACGGGCCAACCGGTCGTCGATCGCCAGACCCCACCGGATCTGGCGCTGGTACCGGACCGCGGCGGCAGCCGGTCGGGTCGGGCCCGCAACCGCGACGGCCCGGGCCGCCAACTCCGCGGTCTCCAACGCCTGGGCGATGCCTTCGCCGGTCATGGGATCGCAAGCCCGGGCCGCGTCGCCGACAAAGAGGACCCGCCCACCGAGGCCGCTCAGGACGGTGGCGCCGATGCGCGCCGGTATGGGCCAGGCCCGCCACGGCCCGACCGGCGTGGCGTCCGGGCCCAGGACTTCGGCGATGTGCGGTCGGGCCAGGAGGTCGACACGCTGTCCCTTTAGCTGGCCCGGGCCCTTGAGCTGGCTCGGGCCGTCGGGCGGGCCGGGCGGCTGGTCCGGGTCGCGGATCACCCCGTAGCCCACGTTGGCGGTCCCGTCCGGGAGCGGGAAGGACCAGGCGTACCCGGGCCGCATGTCGGGTTCGAACCACACCCACAGCTTGCGAGCCGCCGGACCCACCCCGCTGAAGTACTGGCGCCCGGCCTGCCAGTCGCCGAGGTACCCGGCATCGCCGAGACCGAGCAGCTTGCGGACCGGTGACCACATGCCGTCGGCCGCGATGACATAGCGGGCCCGGACGTGGCGGCCGTCGTCGAGGCCCAGGTCGACTGCGGTCCCGTCAGGGGCGGCCGCGACACCCACCACCCCGTGGCCCTCGATCACCCCGGCCCCCGAGGCCCCGGCCAGGTCGACCAGGGCGGCGTCGAGGTCGGATCGGCGGGCCGACGCCGCGAACTGCCTGCCGCCGGCCGGCAGCGGCAACCGGACCTTCCGGCCGCCCGGGACGGCCACGACCGCCTCGTCGACGGGCTCCCACGACGGCACCGTCGCCGGATCGAAGCCGAGGTCCTCGAGGAGACGCAGGGCGGCCGTGGTCAGACCGTCACCGCAGCACTTGTCCCGCGGAAAGGTGGCCTTGTCTATGAGCAGGACCGACCGGCCCTGTCGGGCCAGGGTGATGGCGGCCGCGCTCCCTGCCGGGCCGGCGCCCACCACGGCGACGTCGCTGGTGAGGGGGCTCCCGGCTTGGCGCACGACTCCATGGTCGCATCAGGGGGCGGCCCCGGCCAGGCGGACCGGTCGGGCCGCACGCCCGGCGGCCGTCACCCCCGGCTCGCCGCCCGACTGGCCGCCCGCTCGAGCAGCGCCGCCACCTCCCCCGGGTGACTGAGGTGGGCCCCGTGGCCCGCTTCCGCGATCTCGGCCATCTCGCCCGCCGGCAGGGTGGCCGCCAACTCCCGGGCGGCGCGGCGTTGGTGGATCGACGAACGACCACCCCGACCGACGATCACCGGTACCCGAACCGTCCGGGCGTCGAACGCCGGCCCGAGACTGAGAGTGTGCAACTCGGCGTGCAGCGTCGGTCCTTCGGCTCGGCGCTGGGCCTGCGTCGCGGCCGGCAGCCGCTCCCACACCCGGTCACCGACCATCCGCCGCATAAACCATTCGGCCCGCTCGTCGGGGTCCAGCTCGGCTCCGGCGCCGCCGCTGGCGCTGGACTCGGGCCACCAGGGCAGCCACGGCTGGGGCGGCTCCCACACCAGCGCGGCCGGGATCAGGTCCGGGTGATCGGCGGCGGCCGCCAGGACCACGTCGCCCCCGAAGCTGTGCCCGAAGGCCACCGCCGGTCTGCCGTCCAGGACCTCCACCAGGTCCGCCACCTGGTCGTCGAAGGTGGCCGGCGGCCCGGCCCCGGCCGAGCCGGCGTAGCCGCGCCGGTCATAGGCGACGATGTGCCACAGGGGGAGCTTGGTCATCAGCCGGGTAAAGCTGGTGGCCCGGTCCATGGTGCCGTGGACGAGCACGGCGAGGCGACCGGATCCGTCCCCTTCCGAGATCGGGCCCCGGCGCAGGATGCGCAATCGATCGGGCCCAGGCACGCCCCGACTGTAGTTAGTCCCCTCAAACCCCTCGTCGAGCTGCGGTACGCTCACTGGGGCGGCAGTCGGTCGCCTCGAGGAGGCACCCGGTGAAACGCTCCGCGGTCCACGCCACCCGGACGCCTCGCCAGAGGCAATTTATCCAGGTGGCGGCGCGGCTGTTCTCGGAGCGGGGCTATCACTCCGTGGGCATCAACGAGATCAGTGCCGAGTTGGGGTTGTCGGGACCGGCGATCTACCGGCACTACGCCAGCAAAGAGGCGCTCCTGATCGCGGTCCTCGATGACGTCACCATGTCGCATCTCGAGGAAGTTCGCGACCTGGTGTCGTCGATGGTCGACGCCCGTCAGACGCTGGAAGCGATCGTCCACCACCACCTGGCGTTCGTCTTCGATCAGACGGAGAACATCATCACCTGGCGGACGGAGTTCCGCAGTCTTCCGGACGCCGATCGTCATCGGTTGCGCTACCTCCAGCGGCTCTACGTGGAGGAGTGGGTGCGCACCGTGGGGACGCTCCGCCCCGAACTGGGGGACGACGAGGTTCGGGTCGTCTGTCACGCCGCCATCTCGCTGTTGCAATCTCCTACCGAGTTTCACAGCCCCATGACCCGGGAGGCCCTCTCGCGCGTCTTGGCCCCGATGGCGCTGCAGATCCTCATTGGCGAGGGCGTCACCGGCGCCTGCTCGACATGGGGCGCGCCGGTGAGCTAGCGTTAGTAGCGATTAACATCACGGCTCGAAGGAGTGGGGGATGCCCGAAGCGGGACTCTGGTCGTGCCGAGCCTGAGGTCTCGGGTCGACCCGCAGAGCGAGGAGTTCCAGGCCAACCTCCTGCACCATTCGGAGCTCCTCACGCGGCTCGACGAGCAGCTCCGCCTGGCTCGGGACGGGGGAGGGGCGGCCTACCGCCAGCGGCACCAGGACCGCGGCCGGATGCTGGCCCGGGAGCGCATCGACCTGTTGGTGGACCGGGGGTCGGCCTTTCTGGAGCTCTCGCCGCTGGCGGCCTGGGGTACGGAGTTCGTCGTCGGGGCCAGCGTCGTCACCGGCATCGGAGTCGTGAGTGGCACCGAGTGCGTCATCATCGCCAACGACGCCACCGTCAAGGGGGGTACCTCCAACCCGTTCACCTGGAAGAAGATGTTGCGGGCCCTGCACATCGCCCGGCTCAACCGGCTGCCGGTCATCAACCTGGTCGAGTCCGGGGGCGCGGACCTGCCGACCCAGGCCGATCTCTTCGTCCCGGCCGGTCAGCTCTTCCGGGACCTCACCCAGCTGTCCGCCCTCGGCATTCCCACCGTCGCCCTGGTCTTCGGCAATTCCACGGCCGGCGGGGCGTACGTCCCGGGCCTGTGTGACTACACCGTCATGGTCGACCAGCAAGCCAAGGTGTTCCTCGGCGGTCCGCCCCTGGTCAAGATGGCCACCGGCGAGGTGGCGTCCGACGAGGAGCTCGGGGGGGCCCGCATGCACTCCTTCGTGTCCGGCCTGTCGGACTACTTCGCCCGGGACGAGCGGGACGCCATCCGCCTGGGCCGCCAGGTCGTCAGCGACTTCCATTGGCGAAAGCTGGGGCCGGCGCCCGCCCGACACCGAGAGCCCCTCTACGATCCGGCCGAGCTACCGGGGATCGCGTCGGCCGATCTGCGGGTCCCCTTCGACCCGCTCGAGGTCGTGGCCCGGGTCCTGGACGCCTCGGAGTTCGACGAGTACAAGCCCGGCTTCGGTACCAGTCTGGTCACCGGATGGGGTTCGCTCCACGGGTATCCCGTCGGCGTCCTGGCCAACTCGAAGGGAGTGCTCTTCAGCGAGGAGGCCAAGAAGGCGACGGAATTCATCCAGCTGGCCAATCAGGTCGACACGCCCCTCATCTTTCTGCACAACACGACCGGCTACATCGTCGGTAAGAGCTTCGAGCAGGGCGGGATCATCAAGGACGGGGCCAAGATGATCAATGCGGTCGCCAACAGCTCGGTACCCCACCTGTCGGTCATCGTCGGGGCGTCCTACGGTGCCGGCAATTACGGCATGTGCGGCCGGGCCTACGACCCGCGTTTCCTCTTCTCGTGGCCCAACTCCCGGACCGCGGTCATGGGGCCCCAGCAGCTGGCCGGGGTGCTGTCGATCGTGGGGCGCGAGGCCGCGGAAGCAGCCGGCCGGCCGTTCGACGAGGAGCGGGATGCGGCCCGCACGGCGGCGATCCAGGCCCAAATCGAACGGGAGTCATTTTCCTTCTACATGAGCGGCCTGCTCTACGACGACGGCGTCATCGCTCCTGCGGACACGCGCACGGTCCTCGGGATTTGTCTCTCCGCCTGTCACAGCAACGTGGTCGAGGGCCGCCGCGGCTTCGGCGTCTTCCGGATGTAGCGGTGATCCGCAAAGTCCTGATCGCCAACCGGGGCGAGATCGCCCGGCGCATCATGCGCACGGCTCGGAGCCTCGGCATTCGGACCGCCGTCGTGTACTCCGACGCAGACCGGTCGGCGCAGTTCGTGCCCGAGGCGGACGAAGCCGTGCGCCTGGCCGGATTGACGGCGGCCGACACCTATCTGGTGGGCGACTTGGTCATCGACGACGGCGCGGCGCGTCGGCGCGGATGCCATCCACCCGGGATACGGCTTCCTCTCCGAGAACGCCGACTTTGCGAAGGCTTGCGTGCAGGCCGGGCTCACCTTCGTCGGTCCCTCGCCCGACGCCATCCGGACGATGGGCGACAAGCTGGGGGCCAAGCAGATGATGGCCGCCCATGGCGTGCCGACCCTCCCCAGCGCCACCGTGGCCGATGGCGGGGCGGACGAGCTGGCGGCGGCCATCTCCCGGGTCGGGCTGCCCGCCATCATCAAGGCCAGCGCGGGAGGCGGGGGCCGGGGCATGCGGGTCGTCACCGAAGCCGGTGAAATGCGCCTGGCGCTGGCCAGCGCCCGCCGCGAGGCGCAGGCCGCTTTCGGGGACCCGACGGTGTTCATCGAGCGGTATCTGTCACCGGCTCGCCACATCGAGGTCCAGATCGTCGCCGACCGGGACGGAGAGGTGGCGACCCTCTTCGAACGCGAGTGCTCCATCCAGCGCCGCCACCAGAAGCTGGTGGAGGAGTCCCCGTCGCCCTTCGTGGACGCCGCCCTCCGGTCTCGCCTGACCGCGGCGGCGACCCAGGCCGCTCGAGCCGTCGGCTACCGGGGGGTGGGCACTGTCGAGTTCGTCGTCGACCGCGACGGCGAGTTTGCCTTCCTGGAGATGAACACCAGGCTCCAGGTGGAGCATCCGGTCACGGAGCTGATCACCGGTCTCGACCTCGTCGCCTGGCAGTTCCGCATCGCGGCGGGCGAGCGGCTCGGGCCGGACGTCACCGACGCCCGGCTCCGGGGCCACGCCATCGAGGTCCGGTTGTGCGCGGAGGACCCGACGACCGGGCATCTCCCGGCGTCGGGCACGTTCCTCCTGTTCGAAGTGGACGACACCGCGGTCCGGGTGGATTCGGGGGTGACGACCGGATCCGAGGTCTCGCCCTTCTACGACTCGATGGTCGCCAAGGTGATCTCGTGGGGCGAGTCGAGAGCGGACGCCATCGCCAAGCTGGCGGACGCCCTGGAGCGAGCCCGGCTGCACGGCGTGACCACCAACCGCGACCTGCTCGTGCGCACCCTGCGCAGCGACGAGTTCGCCGCCGGCGACACCACCACCGACTTCCTGGCCCGGCTGCCCCACCTGGCCCGCCCCCGGACGGAACGGGCCGCGCACCGCCAGCACGCGGCCGTGGCTGCGGTCGCCGTCGACCACGCGGACCACGCCGGTCGGGCCGTGCAATCCGGCATCCCCGCGGGCTGGCGCAACAACCGGAGCGGGCTCGACCACGTGGAGTTCGGCGGGGAGGGCGAGCCGATCACGGTGCGGTACGGATGCAACGGGTCGGACCGGCGCGTCGAAGTTGACGGGACGCCGGTCGACATCGAAGTCCACTTGGTCGACCCGGATACGGTCGAGGCCACCATCGACGGCATCAGGCGTACCTTCCGGGTGGCGGTCGATCCCAGTCGGGTGCTGGTGGACAGCGGCATGGGGGCGTCGACCTTCGAATGTATCGACCGTTTCCCCTCACCTGCGGACTCGGGGCCGGAGGGGGGGTTGACCGCCCCGATGCCCGGGCGGGTGGTGCGGATCCTGGTCGCGGCCGGCCAATCGGTGGAAGCCGGCGAACCGATGATGGTCCTGGAGGCCATGAAGATGGAGCACACCATCTTCAGCCCGACAGCCGGAACGGTGGTCGCCCTGCACGTCGACGAAGGCGACCAGGTGGAGCGGAGCGCGGTCCTCGCCGCGGTCGAGCCGGCCGTGGCGCCCTAGCCCCGGACCAGCGGCTTGTACCGGATACGGTGGGGTTGGTCGGCCTCGGCGCCCAGCCGCTTGTGGCGGTCCGCCTCGTAGTCGGAGAAGTTGCCTTCCCACCAGCGGACCTCCGAATCGCCCTCGAACGCCAGCACGTGGGTGGCCACCCGATCGAGGAACCACCGGTCGTGGCTGATCACGACCGCACACCCCGGGAACGTCAGCAGGGCATCCTCCAAGGCGCGCAGGGTGTCGACGTCGAGGTCGTTGGTGGGCTCGTCGAGGAGCAGGACGTTGCCACCCGACCGCAGCACCTTGGCCAGATGGACCCGGTTGCGCTCACCGCCCGAGAGGTCGCCGACCTTCTTCTGCTGGTCGCTGCCCTTGAACCCGAAGCTGGCCACATAGGCTCGCCCGTGCAGCTCCCGGTCACCGACGACGATGCGCTCCTGGCCGCCGGCCACCTCCTCGAACACCGTCTGGTCCGCCGCCAGCGTGTCCCGCGACTGGTCGACGTACGCCAGCTGGACCGTCTCACCGACGCGCAGGTCGCCGGCGTCGGCCGCCTCGGCGCCCACGATCATCCGGAACAGGGTGGTCTTGCCCGCCCCGTTGGGGCCGATGACCCCCACGATGCCGCCGGGCGGGAGGAGGAAGGACAGGTCCTCGAACAGCAGCCGGTCCCCGAAGCCCTTGGCGACCCCCGCCGCTTCGACCACCACGTCGCCGAGGCGGGGGCCGGGCGGGATGGTGATCTCGAGCTTGTCGGCGCCGCGGTCGGCTCGTTCGGATGCCGCGACCAGCTCGTGGTAGGCGGTGATACGGGCCTTGCCTTTGCTCTGGCGGGCCCGGGGGGACATGCGGACCCACTCGAGCTCCCGCTCCAAGGTGCGCTGGCGGGCCCGGTCCGCCTTCTCCTCAGCCGCCAGCCGAGCCTGCTTCTGCTCGAGCCAGGACGAGTAGTTGCCCTCCCACGGGATGCCGAATCCCCGGTCCAGCTCCAGGATCCAGCCGGCGACGTTGTCCAGAAAGTAGCGGTCGTGGGTGACGGCCACCACTGTGCCGACGTACTCCTGCAAGGTGCGCTCCAGCCAGGCGACCGATTCCGCGTCGAGGTGGTTGGTGGGTTCGTCGAGGAGGAGGAGGTCCGGGCTCGACAGGAGGAGCCGGCAGAGCGCCACCCGGCGGCGCTCGCCGCCCGACAAGGTGGTGACGTCGGCGTCGGCCGGCGGCAGCCGCAGGGCGTCCATGGCGATCTCCAGCTTGCGGTCGAGGTCCCAGGCGCCCGTGGCGTCGATGCGGTCCTGCAGCTGGGACTGCTCGGCCAGCAGCTTGTCGAAGTCCGCGTCCGGTTCGCCCATGGCGGTGCACACCTCGTCGAAGCGGACGAGAAGGGCCTTGACTTCAGCCACGCCGTCCGTCACGTTGCCGGCCACGTCCTTGCTGGCGTCGAGCTGGGGTTCCTGGGGGAGGAATCCGACAGTGAAGCCGGGCGTGAGGCGAGCCTCGCCGGTGAAGCCGTCGTCGACGCCGGCCATGATCTGCAGGAGCGAGGACTTACCGGAGCCGTTGGCGCCGATCACGCCGATCTTGGCCCCGGGAAAGAAGGACAGGTTGATGCCCCGCAGCACCTCGCGATCGGGCGGATAGAAGCGACGCAGGTCGCGCATGGTGAAGATGTACTGGGCCGGCATCCCCCCAGTCTGCCCCGAGCCCCGCCGGGCGCGAGCGCGACCAAACCGGCCGGCCTCGGATCGCGGGGCAGGCGACGTACGCTGGAACATGTTATGAGTGACGAAGAGCAGCAAGACCCGGCCGGCTCGAGCTTCGGCGCCAACGCCTGGTTGGTCGACGACATGTACGACGAGTACCGCCGGGACCCCCAGGCGGTGAGCGAGAGCTGGCGGGAATTCTTCCAGGACTACCGGCCCGGCGGGGCCAACCTGGCCCGGCCACCATCGCCGGAAGTGACGCTGCCGGCGGAATCGGCCGTGACCGGCAACGGCGCATCCAGCGGGGCCGTCGCCACCCCTGCCGCGCCCGCGGCGCCGGCGTCGCGAGAGGCGCCGCGGCCGCGCCAGCCCAACCGCCCCCGCCGCCACCCTGGCCACCATCGAACCGGTGGAGACGCCCACCCCGCTGCGGGGCGCGGCCGGCCGGGTGGTGGCCAACATGACGGCGAGCCTGGAGGTGCCGACGGCCACCAGCTTTCGGGTCGTTCCGGCCCGACTGCTCGAGGTCAACCGGCGCATCCTCAACAACCAGCTGAGCCGGACCGGCAGCGCCGGCAAGGTGAGCTTCACCCACCTCATCGGGTACGCGGTGATCGAGGCCCTGCGGGCCACGCCGGTCATGAACGCCACCTTCGTCGCCGCTGACCCCACGGCACCCAAGTCGGCGCCCGCGGTCGTCCGACACGAGCACATCGGGCTGGGCATCGCCGTAGACAGCGAGAAGCCGGACGGCAGCAGAACCCTCCTGGTGCCGGTGATCAAGGCGGCCGACACCCTGGACTTCCGGGGGTTCTGGACCGCTTACGAAGAACTCATCCGCAAGGTCCGCACCAACAAGATCGGCGCCGACGACCTGAGCTGGGGCGACGGTCAGCCTGACCAATCCCGGCACCATCGGCACCGTGCAGTCGGTGCCGCGGCTCATGCCCGGCCAGGGCGTCATCGTCGGCGTGGGCGCCATCGACTACCCGGCCGAGTGGCAGGCCGCGGATCCCCGGGTGTTGGCCGAACTCGGCGTTTCCAAAGTGGTGACCGTTACCTCGACCTACGACCACCGCATCATCCAGGGGGCCGAGTCAGGGCTGTTCCTCCAACGAGTGCACCGGCTGCTCACCGGGGAGGACTCTTTTTACGAGCGGGTGTTCAAGGCCATGGGCGTGCCCTACGAGCCCGTGCGCTACCACCGCGACGTCAACGACATCGCCGACGGCTCGACGGTCCACGCCCAGAAGCAGATCGAGGTCGACACTCTCATCAACCTCTACCGGGTGCGCGGCCATCTGATCGCCCATCTTGATCCCCTCGACTGGAGCGAGCCCCACATGCACGCCGAGCTGGACCCGGCCACGCACGGGCTGTCGGTGTGGGACCTCGACCGGGAGTTCATGACGAGCGGGCTGGGCGGGTCGTCGAAAATGCGCCTGGGCGACATCCTCGGCGTCCTGCGGGACGCCTACTGCCGCACGGTCGGCGTCGAGTACATGCACATCCAGGAGCCGACCCAGAAGCGGTGGATCCAGGAGCACGTGGAAGGGGTCTCGACCCAGCTCAGCCCCGAGGAGCACCGCTGGATCCTGGGCCGCCTGAACGCCGCCGAGGCCCTGGAGCAGTTCCTCAACACCAAGTACATCGGCCAGAAGCGCTTCGGCTTGGAGGGTGGCGAGTCGGCCATTCCCCTCATCGACGCGGTGCTCGACGACGCCGCCGGGGCGGGCCAGCGGCAGGCCGTGGTCGGCATGGCCCACCGGGGCCGGCTCAACGTCCTCATCAACATCGTGGGCAAGAGCTACGGGGACCTGTTCGAGGAGTTCGAGGGCAACATCGACCCTGGCACGGTGCAGGGCTCCGGCGACGTCAAGTACCACAAGGGGTTCAAGGGCAAGTTCACGGGCCGGTCGGGACGGACCATCGACGTGGTCCTGTCCTCCAACCCCTCCCACCTGGAGGCCGTGGATCCGGTGGTGGAAGGTATGGCCCGCGCCGTACAGGATCAGCTGGAAAAAGAGGCGGGCGTTGGCGATCATCCGGTCCTGCCGCTCCTCATCCACGGGGACGCGGCCTTCGCCGGTCAAGGGGTGGTCGCCGAGACGCTCAACATGTCCGCCCTGCCCGGCTACGAGACCGGCGGGACGGTCCACCTGGTGATCAACAACCAGCTCGGCTTCACCACCAACCCGGAGTCGGCCCGCTCGTCGATCTACGCCACCGACGTGGCCAAGATGGTGCAGGCGCCGATCTTCCACGTCAACGGCGACGACCCCGAAGCCTGCGTGCGGGTGGGCCGGCTGGCCTTCGCGTTCCGCCAGGCCTTCCACAAGGACGTCGTCATCGACATGGTCTGCTACCGCCGGTTCGGCCACAACGAGCAGGACGATCCCAGCCTCACCCAGCCACTGCTGTACCAGCTCATCAAGGAGCACCGCAGCGTGCGCAAGCTCTACACCGAGACCCTGGTCCGCCGAGGCGACATCACCATCGACGAGGCCGAGGAGGTGCTGCGGGACTTCTCCCAGCGGCTGCAGGCGGCCCTCGACGAGACCCGGGCGGCGGCCGCCGCCCGGCGCCGACGGTGCTGCCACCGGCGCCCCAGCCCGCCCCGGTGCTGCCACCGATCGAGACGGGGGTGGCGCCGGCCGTGCTGCAACAGGTCGTCGACGCCCTCAGCACCTTCCCCGACGGGTTCACCGTCCACCCGAAGCTGATCCGGGTGTTCGAGAACCGGGCCAAGCTGTGGGCCGGCGGGCGAGGCCGACTGGGCGCTGGGGGAGGCCCTGGCCTACGGCACCCTGCTGCTCGAGGGCCACGACGTGCGTCTGGCGGGCCAGGACACCCGGCGGGGGACCTTCGGGCACCGCAACGCCGCCGTCGTCGACTACCTGACCGGGGCCGAGTACGTCCCGCTGGCCGCCCTGGGCCGACGGGCCGCTTCTCGATCTACGACTCGCTGCTGTCGGAGTACGCCGCGGTCGGCTTCGAGTACGGCTACTCGTTGGTCGCCGCGGACGGGCTGGTGGCCTGGGAGGCCCAGTTCGGGGATTTCGTCAACGGGGCCCAGATCATCATCGACCAGTTCCTGGCCGCGGCGGAGATCAAGTGGGGCCAGACGTCCGGGCTGACGCTGCTGCTGCCGCACGGCTACGAGGGCCAGGGGGCCGAGCACTCCTCGGCCCGGATGGAGCGGTTCCTGGATCTGTGCGCCGAGGACAACATGCAGGTGGCCGACGTCACCACCGCCGCCCAGCTGTTCCATCTGCTGCGCCGGCAGGTGCTGCGCTCCAGCCGCAAGCCCCTCGTGCTGTGCACCCCGAAGCGCTACCTGCGTGGCAAGGAGGCGTACAGCCCGGCCGCGGAGTTCGCTCGGGGCCACTTCCACGAGGTGCTCGACGATCCCGGGGTGCTCGACCGCGACGCGGTCCGGCGGGTCGTGCTGGCGACCGGCAAGGTGGCGCTGGACGCGCTGGTGGCCCGGGCCACGTCGGGGCGCCAGGACGTGGCCATCGTCCGGGTCGAGCAGTTGCACCCGTGGCCGGCCGACCAGGTGGCCCGGGCCGTCGCCGGCTACGAGCGGGCGGAGGAGGTCGTTTGGCTGCAGGAGGAGCCCGAGAACATGGGTGCCTGGAACTTCGTACGGGACCGCCTGGAGTCCCTGCTCGGCTCGGACTACCGGCTCAGTCGGATCAGCCGGGCGGCGTCGGGCTCGCCCGCCACCGGCAGCCACGCCATGCACGAGCTCGAACAGGCCGACCTCATGGCGCGTGCCGTTGGCTAACCCGCCGGGGTGGCGATCCGGGTGGGGCTGGCGCGCCCCCGCAGCAGCACCGGCGCACCCACTTGCCACCGGCTGGCCTCTTCGGGGTCGGCTTGGCGCACGGCCGTCTCCGACGCCACGATGCGCCCCGGAAGGCCTTTGGCCAGATCGGTCAGCCGGGCCGCTTCGTTGACGGGATCGCCGATCACCGTGTACTCGTGACGGGCCGGGGTGCCGATGTTGCCGGCCACGGCGCGGCCGGCCGCCACCCCGATCCCGGCCTCGAAGTCGGGCGCCTCCTGGGCCAGGCGGGTCGCCAGGTCGCGGCCGGCGGCCAGGGCCGCCGTGGCCGGCCCGGCGACTCGAACCGGCGCGCCGAACACCACCAGGGCCCCGTCGCCCTCGAACTTGTTGACCAGACCTCCGTGGTCGACGACGACGTTGACCACCACCTCGAAGAACCGGTTGAGGATGCTGACGACCTCGTCAGGCGGCAAGGAGGCGGCCAGCCGGGTGGATCCGATCATGTCGACGAACAGCACCCCCACGTCGTAGGTGGTGCCGCCCAGGATCGCGCCGTCGACCTCTTCCAGGGCGGTGCGGGCCACGTCCTCGCCGACGTGTCGGCCGAACACGACGCGGATGCGTTCCCGCTCCCGCAGGCCGGCGGCCATGCGGTTGAAGCCCGACTGGAGCAGGCCGATCTCGGTGCCGTCGTAGATCGGCACGGCGACGTCGAAGTCGCCCCGCTCGACGCGATCGACGGCGTGACGCAGGCCCTGGATGGGGTCGGCGTTGGCCCGGGCCGCCACCCAGGTGATCCGTAGCCCCAAGGCCAGCATCAGCCCACCCAGGGCCAGCACGGTGATGGCCAGGCGGGTGGTGGTGATGGCCGGGCGGGAGAGGGCGACGACCGCCACGGCCATGAGCCCGGCGACCGGCACGGCCGAGCCCAGCAACCAGGCCAGCACGGCGCGCGCCTGCACGCCGGGTACCCGCGTCCGAGGCGGCGGCCCGCCGGCCAGCGCCCGGGCCGCCAACGGCCTGGTGATGAGCTCGCTCACCACGTAGGAGTTGGAGCAGGTGAGCAGGCCACCGAGCAGCACCGTGAGGGCGATCTGCACGTTCAAGTGGTCGCCCAACAGGGTGTTGAACACCGCGAACACGCCCACCGCGGGGAGCCACAGGGCGGCCTGGACCCCGGTGAGGATGAGAGGGATCTGCAGGACGAACCGCTGCTCGGCCTCGTTCGGTGGCCGGTCGGACCGCAACCAGGCGGCGTGCTCGCTCACCAGGCGGGTGCCCCACTTGACCCCCACGATCACCGCCAGCCCGGTGTACACGGCCCCGGCGATCATGTTGAGCACGGCGACCCGGGGCGTGTCCGTGAGCGTCGGGGCGCCCGGGATCACGAAGGCGGCCAACACGAAGACGGCCGCCACCCCGCCGAAGTTCCAGCCCACCACCGAGACGGTGAGGAGCACCTGGACTCGCAGACGGCTCAGCCGCGACGGCTCGTCGGGGGTGCCGAGGATCCGCAGGCCGAACGGCCGGGGGTCCGGGCCCTGGGCCACCCTCCTCAG
This sequence comes from uncultured Acidimicrobiaceae bacterium, assembly GCA_963702305.1. Classification (GTDB taxonomy): domain Bacteria; phylum Actinomycetota; class Acidimicrobiia; order Acidimicrobiales; family Palsa-688; genus PALSA-693. Next base: position 163,281 of record CAVPBX010000006.1, read on the forward strand.
CCTCTCAGCGGGAACCCGACAATGGCTTCCAGCTCGTCGAGGGCGGCGTCAGGATCGGCCACCTTGACGGTGCGCATCCCCATGGCCCGGGCCGGTTTGAGGTTGATGCCCAGATCGTCGAGGAACACCGCTTCGGACGGCTCGATGGCCAGCAGGTCGCACGCCAGGCGGTAGAACTCCGGGTCGGGCTTGCGGTGACCCGAACGTGACGACTCGACGACCACGTCGAACAGCGCCAGCACCGGGGCGTAGCCCATCGGGTCGCCGAATGGTTGGAGGGTGGCCACGAAGTTGTTGGTGAGCAGCCCGGTCTTGACCCGTTCGTGGCATCGGCGCACCGCTTCGACCATGGCCGGGCGCAGGTCGCCCTGCAGGTTGCCCACCACCGCCTTGGCGTCGATGGTGGCGCCGGCCGCCCGGGCCTCGGCCTCGAACTGGCCGGCGAAGGTGTCGAGGTCGAGCTGGCCTCGCTCGAACCCAGCCCAGGCGTTGGTGTCGGGATTGGTGGCATTGAGGCGCCGGATGAACCCGGGTGGTAAGCCCTGCTGCCGTTCGTAGGCGGCGAAGGCGGCAAAAGGGCTGGACGTCAACACGCCCCCGAAGTCCCACAACACGGCCTTCACCTCGGTGTTCGACGGGTCCACGGCCCCGGATGCTAGGGGGCGGTCTTCCGGCGCCGCGCCGCCTGCGGAGCGGCCTTCGCCCGACGCGGGGCTGGGTTCCCCAGATGCGGGTGTCCGGGCTGCTTGACTCTACGACGTCATGCCTGCTCGCCACGTCATCGTCGACGGCTCGAATCTGGCCACCGAGGGCCGGTCATTGCCCAGCCTGGCCCAGCTCGATCAGGCCGTGCGCGAATTTCTGGCCGAGAACCCCGGCGACTCGGTGACCGTGGTGGTGGATGCGTCCTTCGGGCACCGCATCGATCCCTCGGAGCTACCGATGTTCGAGGAAGCCGAGGCGGCCGGCGAGGTCGCGTCGCCACCCGCCGGCGCCATCGGTCGCGGCGACGCCTTCCTGCTCCGCATCGCCGAGAAGACCGGGGCGACCGTGCTGTCCAACGACTCCTTCCAGGAGTTTCACGGCGAGCACACCTGGTTGTTCGACGACGGACGGCTCATTGGCGGCAAGCCGGTGCCCGGGGTGGGCTGGATCTTCATGCCGAGGACGCCCGTGCGGGGCCAGAAGAGCCGGGAGGTCGTCAAGGAGGCCAAGCGCAAGAAGCGGGCCGAGGACCCCTCGGCGGCGGTCGGGGTGAGTGCGGCCCCTAATGGGGCGGGCGCCGCGGCTGCCGCAGCCACCGGGTTGGATCTGGCCGTTTCTCGGGGGAAGGGCCGGGGCAAGAAGGTCGACCGGGCCATCGCCCGGGCGACCGAGGAGGCGGTCGAACCCAAGTCCCCGGGCGGCCGGCGCCGGCGGAGCACCGGGCTGCCGCCGGCGGAGCCGGTCAACGAGCCGTTGGCGTTCATCACGTTCATCGCCGCGCACCCGCTCGGCAGCGAGGTGGTGGGCACCGTCGCCGAGTTCTCCTCGCACGGGGCCTTCGTGGACGCCGACGGCGCCCGCTGCTACCTGCCGCTGTCGGCCATGGGCGAGCCGCCGCCGCGCCGGGCCAGAGAAGTGGTTGGCAAAGGCGAGGAGCGCACCTTCGTGGTGCAGGCCCTCGACCCGCAGCGCCGGGGCGTCGAGCTGGCGCTGCCGGGCTTCGCCCGGATCGCCGGCGGGCCCACGGAGGAGACGGTCGAGGCCGAAATCCATCCCGAGCCTGCCCCCGCGCCCAAGCGCCGGCGCGGCTCGAGCAAGCCGCCGCCCCGCTCGACGCCCCCGAGGTGGCTCCGGCGCCGGCCCTGGCATCCGGGGAGTCCGCGGCGCCGGTCGCGGCGGTAGGTGAGGTGCCGGCGGCGTCTGGGCGAAGGCGCCGGGGGACCACCCAGACGGCCGCCCTGGCCGCGGTCCCGGCTCCGGTCGCTGCGCCGGCGAAGGCGACGACGGCGAAGCACGCCGCTCCTCCCCGGAAGGCTGCGGCGACGAAGAAGGCCGCGCCGGCTCCGAAGAAGACCGCGCCAAAGAAGATCGCGCCAAACAAAATCGAGGCAGCCAAGAAGACGACCGGTACGGGGAAAGCGGCGGCGGGCTCCAGGAAGGCGACGGCTTCTGGAGCGGCGGGTCCGGCTGCGAAGAAGGCGGCGCCGGCGAAGAAGGCGGCGGCCACCAAGAAAGCGGCGCCACCGAAGAAGACCGCGGCGGCCAAGTCGCCGGCGGCCAAGTCGGCGGCCAAGTCGGCGGCGGCCAAGTCGGCGGGCAAGGCGCCAACGAGCAGGAAGCGCGCCTCCGCTGCCACCGGGGCCTGACCCCGCCCCGAGATTCCCTAGCATGGCCCCGGCATGCGGATCGCGACCTGGAACGTCAACTCGCTCAAGATTCGGCTCCCCCGGGTAGAGGAGTGGCTGGGCTACGCCCGGCCAGACGTGCTGTGCCTGCAAGAGACGAAGCTCGCCGACGGCGCCTTCCCGCACATGGCCTTCGCCACCCTCGGCTACGAGAGCGTCCATCACGGCGATGGCCGCTGGAACGGCGTGGCGATCCTGTCCCGGGTCGGCATCGACGAGGTGCTTTCGGGCTTCGCCGAGACCCTCGACCCCGACTCGGAGACTCGGATCATCACGGCCCGCTGTGGCGGAACGTTGGTGAGCAGCGTCTACGTGCCCAACGGGCGCAGCCTGGACTCGGAGCACTACCAGTACAAGCTGGCCTGGCTGGACAAGCTCGGCCAGCATCTCGACCTCCTGACCAAGCCGGAAGACCGGGTGGCGGTGTGCGGCGATTTCAACATCGCCCCGGAGGACCGCGACGTCTGGGACCCGAAGGCGTTCGAGGGGGCGACCCACGTCAGTCCCCCCGAACGGGCCGCCCTCCGCGGCTTGGAGGCGTGGGGGCTGGTGGACGCCTTTCGGGCCCGGTACGGGGACGATCGGCTGTACAGCTATTGGGACTACCGGGCGGGCGACTTCCACGAGCACCGGGGGATGCGCATCGATTTGGTGCTCCTGTCGGGTCCGCTGGCCGACCGGGTGACCTGGGCGCTGGTCGACCGCAACGCCCGCAAGGGAAAGCTGCCGTCAGACCACGCGCCCGTGATCGTGGATGTGGCCGTCGACACCGGCGCCCCCGCTGCGGCATCGTGACCGGGCCGGGATCGTCGCCGACCGCGCTACCCGACGAATCGCCAGCGGAGCGCCTGCGGCGCGGGCTGGCGTGGGTCCGCGATCAGCCGCTGGACGCCCGCCAGGCCGCGGCGCGACGAGTCGGGGAGTCGGTTCGCGTCGCCATCGAGCGGCTGACGGCCACCTCGGCGCCTCCGGAGGTGCTGCTCGAGGCGGCGGAACGGATGGCCGAAGTGGTCGACCTGCTGGAGGGCTACCGTTCGCAGCGCCAGTACGAGGGCTTCGCGGAAGGCTCGGGTGCCGGCCACGACCAGGGCTTCTTCGACTGGTCGCCGCTGATGGGCATGGCCAACCCGCTCGCCCCGCCGATCTACGTCGACGTCGAGCACGACGTGGTGGTGGGCCGGGCCCACTTCGGCTCGGCGTACGAAGGGCCGCCAGGCTGCGTGCACGGCGGCGTGGTGGCCGCCGCGTTCGACGACGTGCTCGGGCTCACCCAGTCGATGTCCGGTCAGATGGGGATGACCGGCAACCTGACAGTGCGCTACCGCCGGCCCACCCCGCTGCACACCGATCTCCGGTTCGAGGGGCGGCTGGACAGCGTCAGCGGACGGAAGGTGCTCACCTCGGGCAGCCTGTTCGCCGAGGGACGCCTCACCGCCGAAGCGACCGGCCTGTTCGTCACGGTGCCGCCGGAGCGCTTCGGGGCGCTCGTCGGCAAGCGATCGGGCTAGCGGTCGTCGCCGGCGAGCGACAGGGACGGGTGCGGCAGACCCAGCGACGACACCGTCGGGAACTCGTCCAGGCCGAGGTCCCACGGCAGCGGCAGGGCGGCCGAGCCAGAACCGATCAGCGGGCGAGGCCGGCGGGGAAATGATGCGCCTGAGCTGCCGCCCCGCCCGCGGTAGACGATCAAGCCGGTGACCGGGTCGGGGACCGCATCCAGGGCGGCGCGCACCACCGGGAGGTTGGTAAACGACTCCCATGCGGTTTCATCGTCGAACGAGACCTCGAACACGACGCCCCAGGTGTGGCGATGCCACGACCAGTCCGTGGCCCCGTGGGTGAGCGCCGTCTCCATCAGCGCATCCCGGTAGGCCTCGGCCCACACGGACGCGGGTGTAGACCCGTCGAAGACTTCGATCGAATACCAGCCGCTCACGGGTCTCTAGCGTAGCCCGGTCGGCGCCGGGGGGCACCCCCTACGGTGAAAAACTCGCGTCCACCCCCACCGGCGCCCGGCCCGGCGAGGCGGGCGGACTTACACTCTGGGGCGATGCCGCTGGATCCGTGGGAGGTCCTCGGGGTGGGACGCGACGCCTCCCTTGCCGAAGCCAACGCCGCCTACCGCCGGGTGGCCGCCCTCTTCCATCCCGACCATCTGCAGGGCCTCTCACAGACCATTCAGGCGGAGGGCGCCCGCCGGCTGCGCGAGGCCACGGCCGCCCTGGAGGCCCTCCGCCTGCGCCCCGGGGGCTCTGCGGCCGGTCGACTTGCCGCCATGGTGTCCGATCCCGTCGCCGAGTCACGCGCCTACAACGCCCAGGTGCGGGGCCTCAGCTCCGATGGGCTGCATGCCACCTGGCCCGGCCGGCACGCGGCCGCCACGTGGGAGGCACTACGGCGAGCGCACTCGCCTGACGGCCCGGTCCAGCAGGTGGAGTGGGGCGCCTACGAGTGCACCATCCGCGGCGCGGGCTTCCTGCAGCTGCTCCGCGGGGCGATGGCGGCTGGCGGCGCCGATTGGCGGCGGGAGCCACTGGAGACCCTCGACCTGGGGCCCGCTGGACAGCGGCGCCGCTACGTCGGTTGCCCGGGAAAGGACCCTCCCGGCGTCATGGACCTGGAAGCCCTCGCCGTCCTGGTCGATGACGGGGCGCCGTACCTGGTGACTGCTGAGGTGTTTTCCAGCTTCTGATGAGTCGTCGGGCCCTTTCGCTGCGGGCGCGGAACGCCGCCCCGGACCGGGCGGCAGCGACATTCCCGTTCCGTTCTTCGGGAAACCCGGACTCTTCGGGACGAGGGCGACACCCTGTGTCGCGCTCGTCCCGAAGAGTACAGAAACGCCAAAGACTTTCAGAAAGGTCAAAGAGTGCTGGGAACGCCAGGGAGAGTTGGCCCGGCCCGCCGGCCCCGCCCGCCGGCCCCGCCCGCCGGCCCTCAGCCAGCGGCCGCCTGATCCGAGAGCAACGACAGGAGCGTCGGGCCGTACCGGCCCGCCTTGACCGGTCCCAGCCCGGGTACGGACAGCAATTCCTGGGTGGTGCGCGGCCGCAGCGAGGCCAGGGCGGCCAGGGTGACGTCGTGGAAGACCACGTAGGCGGGGACGCCGGCGGCCCGGGCCGCCTCGGACCGCCACTTGCGCAGGGCCCCCACCAGGGCCGCGTCCGGCTCGGGCCACTCCGCCGGCAGCGTCGATCCCGCGGCGCGGGGCCGGCGGGCGTCCAACTGGCGGCGCTGGGTGCGGAGCCGGCCTCGCCACTCGCCGGGTGCCGGCGGGGCGCCGGCTGGGTCGACGACCGGCTGACCCGGTGCCGCGGCTCGTACCAGCTCCAGCCAGGGGGAGGCGTCGCGCGGGACGGCTCGGGTCCCGAACGTGCGTTGCCGAGCCCACGAGCAGTGCAGCTCGGTGCTGGCCCGGGTGAGCGCCACGTAGAGGAGCCGGCGCTCCTCGTCCTCGGCGGGTGCGGACTGGGCCCGGCCGATCGGCACCAGACCCTGCTCCAGGCCGACGACCCAGACGGCGTCCCATTCGAGACCCTTCGCCCGATGGAAGCTGCACAAGGTGACGGCCTCGGCCGGCGCCGGCCCGGACGGGTCGTCGGAGAGGGCGGTCGGAAGCCAGGCCAACCACTGGCTGGCAACCCGGTCCGGATCCTGACGGTGGAAGGTGCGCGCCAGTTCGGCCAGGGCGGCCAGGGCGGCTCGCCGGTCGTCGGCGTCGGCGGCCGCATCGTCCGCCCAGGCGGCCAGGTCGGCGGCGACCGCCTGCATAGGCGCTCGGGGCCGGGTGCGGATCTCGTCGAGGATGGGCCGCGCCGCCGGGTCGTGCAGTAAGGCTCGCTGGGCCGGCGACCAGCACGGCACGCCGGCGGTGGTCAGGGCGGCCTGGATCGGCACCAGCTGGGCGTTGGTGCGCGCCAGCACCGCCAGCGACGACCACCGCCGGCCCGCGCCGTACGCCCTGCGCACGCCGGCGGCGATCCCGTGGGCCTCGGCCGTCTCCGAGGGGAAGGCCTGGATGGCGGGGGGCGGGCCGTCGTCGGCGGCCGACCGGAGCCGGTTGCCCGGGCGGCCCAGGACGGCGGCCGCGGCCGCCACGATCTGTGGGGTGCACCGATGGTTGTCATCGAGGTGGAGGACCTCGGCGGACGGCCACCGGACCGGGACCTGGGCCAGCAGATCGGGATCGGCGCCGTTCCAGCCGTACACGGCCTGATGGGGGTCGCCGACCACGCACAGGTCGGTCGATGAGCCCAACCAGGCCAGCAACAACCGGTGTTGCAGGGGGTTGAGGTCCTGGAACTCGTCGACAAATATGTGCCGCCACCGCCACCGCTGGGCGGCCGCGAACGTGGGGTCCGTCTCGATGGCGTCCGCGGTCCGCGAGAGCAAATCGTCGAAGTCGACGAGGCCCCGCCGGGTCTTCTCGTCCTCGTAGCGTGCGTACAGCCCGGCGATGGCGGCGGCGGGCACGGCCGGCGGCAACTGGCGCCGGGCCGCGGCCACCGCGGCTTCGAAGCCGTCCGGCCTGATCAGCCGGGCCTTGGCCCACTCGAGATGCCCGGCGAGCTCGGCGATGGGGATCTTGGCCAGGGGCGGTCGGGCCGCCGCGAGCGGCGCCAACAGCCGCGCCTTGCGTTCGAGCAGGGCCGGTGCTCGCTGACCCCGGTCGGCCCACCAACGTTGGAGCTGGGCCGAGGCCAGGGCGTGAAACGTCCCGGCGCTCACCTGCTCCCGCATGCCCAGCTGCCGTAACCGCTGCTGCAACTCGCCGGCGGCTTTGCGGGTGAAGGTGAGGGCCAGGGTGTGGCGGGGCTCCGCCGTGCCCGACCGGGCCCGGTAGGCGATCCGGCGGGTCAGGACCCGGGTCTTGCCGGCCCCGGCGGAGGCCAGGATGCACAACGGGGTGGCGTCGGAGGTGACCGCGGCGCGCTCGAGCGGGGGTCAGCCCGGCGAGCACCTCCTCGGCGGGGCCACCATCCTCGTGCACCTCAGCGACGATACGGAGCGGGTGTGACGGGCTGGTGGATGCCCGGGGCCGGCGAAGATCGAGGGCCCCGGTTGCGCGCCTGGCGGATGATCCCCCCGAACCATCCAGCCGGCGCTGCAACCGGGTGCCTTTCGAGGCCAGGAGTGTGCCCGCTGCCACACCCTCCCGTCAAGCCATTCCGCTGAGAGATCGCTCAGGTTCGTCGCGCCGCCGAAGCTGGAGGACGGTCGCCTACCGTGGATTTCGATGCCGTTCCCGGCCCGGCTGCTCAACGATGGCGAGGAGGTCGTCGTCGACGTCCGGCCCCACTGGTGGTACCTCGCCGGCCCGGTCGTGGTGCTGGCGGCCGTGATCGCCGGCGCGGTGGCTGCCGCGGTCGAGTCTGCGCCGACCTGGGTGACCTGGGTGGCCGTCGGCGCCCTGGTCTTGGCGGCTGCCTGGTTGATCGGCCGGTACATCCGGTGGGCTTCCACCAGCCTGGTGGTGACCACCAGCCGATTGATCAGGCGGACCGGGGTGCTGGGCCGCAACGGAAGGGAGATCCCGTTGGCCGCCCTCACCGACATCAGCTACCACCAGAGCCTGCTGGAGCGGATCATCGGCGCCGGCGATGTGCTCCTCGAGTCCGCCGGCCGCGAGGGCCAGGAGGTGTTCCCCGACCTGCCGGGCCCCGCCCGCATCCAGCAAGCCATCGCCATCCAGATCGATCGGGTGCGGCGGCGCAGCGGCCCGATGGACGGCCCGATTGCCACCCCGGCGGTTGGCTTCTCCATCTCCGCCCAGATCGAGGAGTTGGACGGGTTGCGCCGGCGCGGCCTGATCAGCGACGCCGAGTTCGAGGCCAAGAAGACCGAGTTGCTCGACCGGCTGTGAGGTGACCGTGCGGGTCGTGAGCCTGGTGCCGTCGGTCACCGAGACCCTGCTGGCCTGGGGGGTGACACCGGTCGCGGTGACGCGCTTCTGCGAGGCGCCCGGCGTGCCGACCGTCGGCGGCACCAAGAACCCGGACGTGGACGCCATCGTGGCCCTCTCGCCCGATCTGGTGGTGATGGACAAGGAAGAGAACCGCGTAGTCGATGCCGAGGCGTTGCAGCAGGCGGGCCTCGACGTCCATCCGACCCACGTGACGTCCCTCTCCGACGTGGCGCCCACCCTGGCGCGGCTGGCCGCCGCGGTCGGCTCCGCTGCCCCGGCCCCGGCCCGCCCCGGTCCCCGCCCCCGCCCCGGTCCCGCCCGCTCCCGGCCCTCGGGCCTGGATACCCATCTGGCGCCGGCCCTGGATGACGATCAACGATGCGACCTACGGGTCGTCATTGCTGGCCGCGGCCGGCATCGGCAACGTCTGCGCCGACGCCCCTGAAACCTACCCCACCATGACCCTGGAAGCGGCCGCGTCGCTTCACCCCGACGTGGTTCTGGCGCCGTCGGAGCCCTACGCCTTCGCCGAGCGGCACCGGCGCGAGCTGGCGACGGTGGCGCCGGTGAGGTACGTCGACGGCCAGGACCTGTTCTGGTGGGGCAGCCGCACCGCGGCCGCCTTGGCGCGGTTCCGGGCACTGGCGGCCACCCTGGGCGCCGGGTAAACATCGGGGTCCATGACGGGTCCCCTGCACGGGTTCAAGATCGTCGAGCTGGCCGGTCTGGGGCCGGCCCCCTTCGCCGGCATGATGCTCTCGGACATGGGGGCCGAGGTCCTGCGGGTGGACCGGGCCCAGGCCGTCCGCGAAGACGGCCGGCCCTCGTCGAACGAGATCGTCCTGGGCCGGGGCAAGCGGTCGGTCGGTGTCGATCTCAAGCATCCCGAGGGCCGCCGGACCGTCCTGCGCCTGGTCGAACAGGCCGACTCGCTCATCGAAGGCTTCCGGCCCGGCGTCACCGAGCGGCTCGGGATCGGGCCGGAGGACTGCCTGGCCCGCAACCCCCGTCTGGTCTACGGGCGCATGACGGGCTGGGGCCAGGACGGGCCGTACGCGCCGATGGCCGGTCACGACATCAACTACATCGCCCTCAGCGGCACTCTGGCCATGATCGGCCGGGCCGGGGAGGCGCCGGTCCCGCCGCTCAACCTGGTCGGCGACTTCGGCGGGGGCGGCATGCTGCTGGCCTACGGCGTCGTGTGCGCTCTGCTGGAGGCCAGCCGGTCGGGCCAGGGCCAGGTCATCGACGCCGCCATGGTCGACGGAGCCGCCTTGCTGGCGGCTATGATCCACGGGTTCCGGGCGGCCGGGATCTGGGGGGAGCGGGGTACCAACCTCCTCGACACCGGCGCCTGGTTTTACGAGGTCTACGAAACGGCCGACGGCGAACACGTGTCGTTCGGCTCGATCGAGCCGCAATTTCTCCAAGAGATGGTGCGGATCACCGGTCTGGACCCGGCGCCCGACGCCGCGAATCCCGCCGCCTGGCCGGAGATGAAGGACCGCATGGCCGCCCTCGTCAAGACCCGAACCCGGGCCGAATGGTGCGAGCTGCTGGAGGGCAGCGACGCCTGCTTCGCCCCCGTGCTGCACCCCGACGAAGCCGCCGCCCACCCCCACAACGTCCACCGCAGCACCTTCGTCGAGATCGGCGGGGTGGTGCAGCCGGCGCCGGCCCCGCGGTTTAGCCGCACCCCGCCCGAGGTCGCCGGCCCGGCGGCCCGCCCCGGCGAGCACACCGCCGAAGTGCTGGGCGACTGGGGGTTCGCCGCCGGCGAGATCGCCGAGCTACGCGACGCCGGCGCGGTGCGCTAAAGGTTGACGACGGGACAGGTCAGGGTCCGGGTGATGCCCTCGATCATCTGCAGGCGGCTGACGATCATCCGCCCCAGCTCGTCCACCGATTCGGCCTCGGCGCGCACGATGACGTCGTAGGGACCGGTGACGTCGTCGGAGGCGATCACCCCGGGGATGTCGCGGACGTGGCCGGCCACGGAGGCCGCCTTGCCCACCTCGGTCTGGATCAGGACATAGGCGTTGACGGCCACCAGCGGACTCCTCTCGACGCCTCCGACAGTATCTGCGGCCATGGTAGGCGCCGCTCAGCCCAGGCGCTTCTCCAGCCCGGCCAGCTCGTCGAACAACTCGGACGGGACGCGCTCGCCGAGGCTGTCGAAGTGCTGGCCGATCGACTGCAGCTCCTGGCGCCATTCGTCCCGGTCGACCTTGAGCAGTTCGGCCATGGCGTCCGGGGCCACGTCGAGGCCCTCCGAGGGGATGGCGCCGGCCGCCGGCACCAACCCGATCGGCGTCTTGACGGCCTCACCCCGACCGGCGCAGCGCTCGAACACCCACTCCAACACCCGGCTGTTCTCGCCGTACCCGGGCCACAGGAACTTGCCGTCCGGTCCCTTGCGGAACCAGTTCACGTAGAAAAGACGGGGCAACGTGGCCGCGTCGCTTTCCCGGCCGATCTCCAGCCAGTGGGCGAAGTAGTCGGCCATGTTGTAGCCGCAGAACGGCAGCATCGCGAACGGGTCGCGCCGCAGCTTGCCGACGGCGCCCGCGGCGGCCGCGGTCGTCTCGGAGGCCATGATCGAACCCAGGAACACCCCGTGCTGCCAGTCGTAGGCCTCGGTGATCAGCGGGACGACCGACGAGCGCCGGCCCCCGAAGAGGATGGCCGAGATCGGCACCCCGGCCGGATCCTCCCACTCCGGGGCGATGGCGGGATCCTGCGAAGCGGGGGCCGTGAAGCGGGCGTTCGGGTGGGCGGCCGGGGTCTCGGAGGCGGGCGTCCAGTCGTGGCCCTTCCAGTCGAGCAGGTGGGCGGGCTTCTCGGCCGTCATGCCCTCCCACCACACGTCGCCGTCGTCGGTGGTGGCGGTATTGGTGAAGATGGAGTTTCCCGACAGGGTGAGCATGGCGTTGCGGTTGGTCTGGTCGTTGGTGCCCGGCGCCACGCCGAAGAAGCCGTACTCCGGGTTTATGGCCCACAACCGCCCGTCGGGCCCGAACTTCATCCAGCAGATGTCGTCCCCGATCGTCTCCACCTTCCAACCCGGCAGGGTGGGTATGAGCATGGCCAGGTTGGTCTTGCCGCACGCGGACGGGAAGGCGCCGGTGACGTAGCGGACGTCCCCATCGGGCGAGGTGAGCTTGACGATGAGCATGTGCTCGGCCAGCCAGCCGTCGTCGCGGGCCATGACGGAGGCGATGCGCAGCGCGAAGCACTTCTTGCCGAGGAGGGCGTTCCCGCCGTAGCCGGACCCGAAGGACCAGATCTCCCGGGTCTCGGGGAAGTGCACGATGTACTTGTTGTCGCCATTGCAGGGCCAGGGGACGTCGGCCTGGCCTGGTGCCAGGGGCGCCCCGACGGAATGCACACACGGCACGAACTCGCCGTCGTCGCCGAGCACCTCCAGGGCGCCCTGGCCCATCCGGGTCATGATGCGCATGCTGACGGCTACGTAGGCCGAGTCGGTCAACTCCACGCCAATGTGGGCGATCGGCGAGCCCAGTGGGCCCATGGAGAAGGGGACCACGTACATGGTCCGGCCCCGCATGCAGCCGCGGTACAGGTCCCGCAGCGTCTGTTTCATCTCCGCCGGATCCCGCCAGTTGTTGGTCGGCCCGGCGTCCTCCTCGTGCTCGGAGCAGATAAACGTGCGGTCCTCGACGCGGGCCACGTCGGCCGGGTCGGACCCGGCCCAGTAGCTGTTCGGTCGCTTGGCGTCGGAGAGGCGGCGGAAGGTGCCGCCCTCGACCAGCCCGGCGCACAGCGCGTCGTACTCCTCGGCGCTGCCATCGCACCATCGCACCTCGTCCGGTTCGGCGAGGGCGGCCCACTCGTCGACCCATTCCCGTAGGCGCCGGTGGTTGGTCAGGGGCTTGCTGGAGGTCACGGTTGGATACTTCTCCTTCTGGCTGCGTTGCGACATCCCTGCCTACGATCCCCCGCGTGAACGACGATACCGGATCACTTTGTTGACGGGCGAGTTGGCGTGACGGGTGAGTTCACCGCCATCGCCGCGATCCGGGGCGGCCTTCCCGAGCCGACCGACCCCCGACAGTTGTGGATCGGCGACGACGCCGCCATCCTGCCGGCGCCGGCGGGGGAGTGGTTGCTGCTGGCGGCAGACACCGTCGTCGCCGGGGTGCACGCCGACCTGTCCCTGACGAGCCTGTCCGACCTGGGTTGGAAGGCGCTCATGGCCTCGGTCAGCGACCTGGCGGCGATGGGGGCTGAGCCGGGGTTCGCGGTGGTCACGGTCGCCGGGCCGGCTGGCACCGACCTGGTGGAGCTCTACGACGGGCTGGGCCCGGCCGCGTCCGCGGCTGGGTGTCCCATCGTGGGCGGCGATCTGGCCAACGCCCCCGAGCTGGTGATCACCGTGGCCGTCACCGGATCCTGCCCGGGCGAACCGGTCCGGCGCAGCGGCGCCCAGCCCCGCGACGCGGTGTGGGTCACTGGTCCCCTCGGTGCGGCCGCGGCCGGGCTGCGGCGCTACCGGGCCCGGGCGGCCGGGGAACCTGCCGACGACCGGGACCCCGAGCTGTGGCGGGCCCACGCCCGACCGACCGCCAACCTGGCCGGCGGCCGGGCCGCCCGCCAGGTAGGGGCCCGGGCCATGATCGATATCTCCGACGGGCTGGCCGCCGACCTCGGCCACCTGGCCGCGGCGTCGGGCGTCGGTATGCAGCTGGACCGGGTGCCTGTCGCCGCCGGCGCCACGCTCGAGGAGGCCCTGGGCGGCGGGGAGGACTTCGCCCTGGCGTTTTGCGCCCCGGCGGACGCCCCCGTGCTGGAGGGGTTCGCGGGCCTACCAGCGCCGGTGCGCATCGGGACCTGCACCGATGACGCCGGCCGGCTGGCGCTCGGCGGCCGGCCGCTCGAACCGGCCGGCTGGGAACACCAGTGGTGAGCCCGGCGGTCGTGGCGCTCACCATCGCCGGCTCGGACTCGGGCGGCGGCGCCGGCATCCAGGCCGACCTCAAGACCTTCGAGGCGTTTGGGGTGTGGGGTACATCGGCCCTCACCGGGGTCACGGCCCAGAACACCGTCGGGGTGCACGACGCCCTGATCCTGCCGCCGGCGCTGGTCCGGGCCCAGATCGACGCGGTCGTCACCGACCTCGGGGTGGCCGCCACCAAGACCGGGATGCTGGGCTCGGCTGCGGTCATCGAGGCGGTGGTGTCGGCCGTGGCCGACTACCACCTGGGCCCGCTGGTCGTGGATCCGGTTCTGGTCACCAGCCACGGTGAGTTGCTGCTGGAGGCCGACGCCGTCGGCGTGCTGCGGGAGCTGCTCCTGCCCCGGGCGACGCTGTTGACGCCGAACCTTCCCGAAGCCGAGGCCCTCCTCGGGCGGCCGGTGCCCCACGAGGCGGCCATGCCGGAGGCCGCCGAGGAACTGGCGGCCCTCGGCCCCGCTGCGGTACTGCTCAAGGGGGGCCACCTCGACGGCGACCGGGCCCCGGACCTCCTCTGGCTCGACGGGCGAGGGGAGTGGCTCGACGGTCCCCGGATAGCCGGACGTCACACCCACGGGACCGGGTGCACCCTCTCGGCGGCCATCTGCGCCCAGCTGGCGCTCGGCGCCGGGCTTCGAGGGGCGTGCGTCGAGGCCAAGCGGTTCGTCGCCGGGGCGATCGCCGCCGGTGTCGAGGTGGGACGGGGGGTGGGCCCAGTCAACCCGGGCTGGCGAGTCAATCCGGGCTGGCGAGCCCGGTCCTGAGCGCTCTGGCGCGGCTTTTTGGGCGGGGCCTGCTCAAGTACCGCCCCCTTTTGGTCGATGCAGCAGGTATGGCTGTCCCCCGCCCCGGCGAGCAGACACTCAACGGAACCGGCACCCGCCACTTCTATCGTCGGTTTTTGGAGGCGAGCGAGGAGCTGACGGCGGCCGCCCTCCTCGCCGCGGGATCGCCGCGGTCGGCCTCTGACGGCGCCGTCGGGGACGACCCGACTGCGGCCTGGGCCGCCAACGCGGCCCCGGTCATCGTCGACCGAGTCGGAGCCGCCCTCCTCGCCGGCGACGCCCGCATCCTGCTCGACTACCTGAGCGTCGAACGGCTGGAATTGCGCCGAGCCGGCGTCGCCGACGTCGACCTCATCGGCCTGGTCGACGCCATCGCCAATAGTCTCCCGGAGGGGTTCGAGCCCGCCCGCCGCATCCTGACGGAGGGCCGCGAACAGCTCCGGCGCGCCGGCGCCCGACCGGTCCGGGCCTTGTCCTCGGCCCCACCGCTCAGCGCCAACAACGACACCTCCCGGCCGCGCGGGCAGGCGTTCACCGACCTGCTCCTGCTCGGCGCGTTGGCCTGCGAGACGCCCGTGGCCCTGGTCTCGGTGCCGCAACCTGACGGAACCTGGCGCACCCTGTCGCACGGCTTCGACAGCAAGGACGGATCCAACGACGGGCAGCTCTTCGGCGTGCTCGCTGCGGCCGCCGAGCCGATACAGATCGCCGACCTGGCCATCCGCCTCCCTCGCAGCCCGCTCGTAGCACCGCCCCACTCCATGCGCTGGGCCTACGGCGTGGGGCTGCGCAACGACGCCGGGTCGGTCATCGGGGTGGTAGCCGTGCTCGACCGGTGGCTGCGCCAGATCACCAAGCGAGAGCAGCGGGCCTTGGCGTCGCTCGCCCGCCAGCTCAGCGAGCAGCTCGTGCAGTGGCGCCAGTCCCCGGCGGACGGGGGCCGTCTGGCCGAGCCGGCGCCGGTCCGATCCAACGGCGCCTCCGGGGCCGCGGCGGGCGCCGCTGGCAGCAACGGCTTCGCCGCCCTGGTGTCGGAGCGCCACCACCTCCTCCGCAGCCAAGAGGTGGCGGAGATCTTCGACGTCACCGAGCGCACCGTCATCAACTGGGCCGCGGCCGGGAAGCTCCCGAGCCTGCGCACCATCGGCGGCCATCTGCGCTTTCGCCGCGAGGACGTCCTCCGGCTCCTCTCCCCGCCGGCGTCGTAGCGCCGCCTCCCCTCGAACCGGTCCCCTCAGAGCGAAACGGTGTCGGGCTAGTGGACGGCTTTGGTGATCTTGCCGGCGCGGATGCAGGAGGTGCACACGTGGACGCGCTTGGGGGAGCCGTTGACCATGGCCCGCACCCGCTGGATATTGGGATTCCACCGGCGCTTGGTGCGACGATGGGAGTGGCTGATGCTCATGCCGAAAGACGGCCCTTTGCCGCACACCTCACAGACCGCTGCCATTCGGGAACCACACCTCATTCGTTCGTCGGGGAGTCGGCCGTCGGGGAATCGGCGCCATCCGGGGCCGGGTCGCACCCGAATCCCAGGCTGGCCGCACCAAGCCGTCCGGGCCGGTCGATCAGGTTAGCATCCCGGCCATGCAGACGCTGGAGCGCCTGAAGGCGGAAGACCTCGTCGCCGCGGTCATCGCCTATCGGGACGTCCTGCGCACCCACCAAGAACCCATCAACCGGCTCAATGTCTACCCGGTCCCCGACGGTGACACCGGGACGAACATGGCGCTCACCCTCGAGGCGGTGGTACGGGAGCTGGCCGGGCGGGACGACCCCGACATGGCCACCGTGGCGGACGCCATCAGCTACGGATCGCTGATCGGAGCGCGGGGCAACTCTGGTGTCATTCTGTCGCAGATCCTGCGGGGCTTGGCCGAGGCCGTAGGCGACGCCGAAGGCCGCGATTCCGAAGACATCGACGCCGCCGTCCTGATCGACGGTCTGGGCCGGGCCGCGGCCGGCGCCTACCAGGCCGTCCAGCAGCCGGTGGAGGGCACCATGCTCACCGTGGCCCGGGCCGCCGCGGAAGCGGCCGCGGCTGAGGGGGCGAGCGCCGGGCTGGTGCAGGTGCTCGAGGCCGCCCGCGGCGGGGGCCGGCGCCGCGCTGGCCCGCACGCCCGACCTCCTCCCCGTGCTCAAGGCCGCGGGGGTGGTGGACTCCGGCGGCTCCGGCTTGGTGCTCCTGCTCGACGCCCTCCTGCACGTAGCCGACGGCCGGCCGTTGCCCGAGGGCCCGGACGGTGCCGCCGCCCCCGGCGCCACCCACCCCAGCGACAACCACACCAGCGACAACCACACCAGAGACAGCCACACCGGAGACAGCCACACCGGAGGCAGCCACACCGGAGGCACTGCCGGTGGCGACCCCAACGGCCTGCGCTACGAGGTCATGTACCTGCTGGAGGCCGATGACGCGTCCATCCCGCCCTTCCGGGAGGTGTGGGCCGGCCTGGGCGACTCCATCGTGGTCGTCGGCGGCCACGGGTTGTGGAACTGCCACATTCACACGGACGACATCGGCGCGGCCATCGAAGCCGCGGTCGAGGCCGGCCGGCCTCGGCGCATAAGGGTGTCCGACCTGTGGGAGCAGGTCGAGGAGGAGCGCTGGGTACGCGACGCGGCAGCCGCCGACGCGGACGCCGACCCCGACCAGGACCCCGTCCGCTGCGCCGTCGTCGCGGTCTGCACGGGCGACGGGATCCGCCGCATCTTCCGGTCGCTCGGCGTGCACCACGTGGTCGCCGGCGGCCAGTCGATGAACCCTTCGACCGCGGATCTGCTGGCCGCCATCGACGCCGCTCCCGGCGAGCAGGTCGTCCTCCTCCCCAACAACAAGAACATCGTGCCGGTCGCCGAGCAGGCCGCCCTCCAGTCCGCCAAGCCGGTCCGGGTCATACCCACGGCAGGGATCCAGGAGGGGTTCGCGGCGTTGCTCGAGTACGACCCCGAGGGCGATGCCGACGCCAACGCCGACCTCATGGCGGAGAGCGCCCGGCGCGTCGTCGCCGGCGAGGTCACCCGGGCGGTGCGAGCCAGCGTGTGCGACGCGGGCCCCATCGCCGAGGGCGACTACCTCGGGCTGTCGCGCCTGGGCATCGAGGTGGTGGCATCCGACCTCGCAGACGCCGCCATCCGGCTGCTCGAGCACCTCCTGGATGCCGAGCACCACGAGATCGTGACCATCATCGCCGGTGAGGGCGCGGGCGCGGCCGACACCCGGCGGATCACCGAGTGGATCGACGAGCACCACCCGGACCTGGCGTGCGAGGTCCACCATGGGGGCCAGCCGCTGTACCCCTACCTGTTCTCCATCGAGTGACCGCGGCGACCTCGCTGCGCCGCCTGGCCGAAATCGGCGTCGAACAACTGCACCGGGTCGGCCCCAAGCACCGCGACGCCCTGCACTCCGTCGGGGTGGAGTCCGTGCTCGATCTGCTGACCCACTACCCCCGCCGCTACATCGACCGGACCAACCAGGCGGACATCGCCGACCTGGTCGAGGGCCAGGAGGCCATGGTGTTGGCGACCGTCCGGCGCACCACCTCGCGGCGGACGCGCCAGGGGCGCAGCCTCGTCGAGGTGGTGCTGTTCGACGGGTCGAGCTATCTGTCGGTCACGTTTTTCAACCAGGCCTGGCGGGTCAAGCAGCTCCCGGAGGGCACCCAGGTGGTGGTCTTCGGGAAGGTCGAGCGGTTCCGGGGCCGGTACCGGATGACGAACCCGCTAGTGGACCTGGTCGGCGACCGCACCGGGCGGATCGTGCCGGTGTACCCGCAGTCGGAGAAAGCCGGCCTCATGAGCTGGCAGATCGGCGACTGGGTGGCCGAGGCCCTGCGGCGGGCCCAGACCTTCGTCGATCCCCTCCCGGAGCCCTGGCGCCGCCGCCTGGACCTACCGGACCGGGACTGGGCCATGCACCAGATCCACGCCCCGGACTCCATGGGGGAGAGCCAGCGGGCCCGGCGGCGGTTGGCCTTTGACGAGCTTCTGCGCCTCCAGGTGATCCTGGTGATGCGCAAGCGGGCGGTCGAACGGGAAGCGGCCGGCATCCGCCACCAGGTCGAAGGTGAGTTGGTCGCCCGTTTCCGCGCCGGTCTTCCTTTCACCTTGACGGCCGCCCAGGAGCGGGCCGTGGCCGAAATCCGCGCCGACATGGCCGGCCCCCACCCGATGCACCGCCTCCTTCAGGGCGACGTCGGCTCGGGCAAGACCGTGGTGGCGGTGGCGGCCCTGCTGACCGCGGTCGAGGGCGGGCACCAGGGCGCCCTCATGGCCCCGACCGAGGTGCTCGCCGAGCAGCACCACGCCGGGGTGAGCGACCTGCTGGCCGGCTTTACCCTGCCCAGCGACGGGACGCTGCTGCCGGACCGACCGCTGCGGGTGGCGTTGCTCACCAACCGCACCCCCGCCCGGGAACGGTCGCGGCTGCACGCCGGGCTGGCGGAGGGCACGGTGGACGTGCTCATCGGGACGCATGCCCTGCTTACTGAGGCGGTGGCCTTTCGGTCGCTGGGCGCAGTGGTCATTGACGAGCAGCACCGCTTCGGCGTCGAGCAGCGGGCCGCGCTCCGGGAGAAAGGACCGGGCGAGGTCGTGCCGGACGTCCTGGTGATGACCGCCACCCCGATCCCGCGCACGGCCGCCATGACCGTGTACGGCGACCTGGACACCACCGTGCTCGACGAGTTGCCGCCGGGCCGGACCCCCATCACCACCCGCTGGGCCCGCGGTCCGCTCGAGGAGGCCGAGGCCTGGGCGCAGGTGCAGGCCGAGGTGGCGGCCGGCCGCCAGGCGTTCGTGGTGTGCCCGCTCATCGAGGAGTCGGAACGAGTCCAGGCCCGGTCGGCGGCTGAGGAACGAGACCGGCTCTCGGCCGCCGAGCTGGCCGGGCTGCGGCTCGGCCTGCTGCACGGCCAACTCCCCGCGACGGAGAAGGCCGCGGTCATGGAAGATTTCCGCCGGGGCCGGTTGGACGTCCTGGTGGCCACGACCGTGGTCGAGGTAGGTGTCGACGTGCCGAACGCCACCGTGATGGTCATCGAGGACGCCGACCGCTTCGGGATTGCCCAGCTCCACCAACTGCGTGGGAGAGTCGGGCGGGGCGATCAACCGTCGTGGTGCTACCTGATCGGAGGGGGCCTGGGGCCCGAAGCCCAGGAGCGGCTCTCGGCGCTGGAACGCAGCACCGACGGCTTCGAACTGGCCGAGGTCGACCTGGAACTGCGGGGCGAGGGCACCATCCTCGGCACCCGTCAGAAGGGGGCCACCGACCTCAAGCTGGCGTCGCTGCGGCGGGACAAGGCGCTGGTCGCCACGGCCCGCGACGTGGCCTTCGACCTCGTCGACCATGATCCCGGGCTGGCGGGCCTGCCCGACCTGGCCGAGGAGATCCGCTTCCTGGTCGACGACGAGGACCGGGAGTTCCTCTTCAAGAGTTGAGAACCGCCTGGAATCTTGCGACACCGCCGAACGCGACCGGGCCCCAGCGGAAGCACCGCAAGCGCCTACGTCGTGGTGGCTCGTCAGGGCCACGGCGGCCGCGGATAGCCCCCGTCGCAGCACGGCGCGGCCTACTCGGTTGTGACATCGGGAGGAAGGTCGTCGTCGCCGGGGCGCGTGTCGTCCTCGTAGATCGCGTTCATCTCTTCGACCGAGTCGGCGCTGAGTATGCGGATCAGAACGTTTTCCTGCTCGATGCCCGCTGTGATGGCGTCAGGGCACCTTTCTACGTGCGTACGAACTGCATCACCAATCTGCTCGGCGTCAAGACTGGACGTGTACCAGCCGCAGCAGCACCGCACGTAGAAGCGACCCTCGGCGTCTTGGCCCCGAACCGTGTCCATGTCGACGTCTTCCCAAGGGTACGGCCGTGATGCACGAAACCGCCGCGCCAGCCTCCAGCGCTGTGGTTCCTTATTCGGTACCTGCTCGACGACCCCTCGACGTGCGAGTGCCTGGAGGGTCGAGTACGTGTTCGGCACCTCATAGTCGATCTTGGTCGCTATCTCCGAGGTGCGCATGCCCGCCTCGGATCGGAGGCCGGACAGCTTGACAATCTGTAGCTGGCGCGTGCCCAGGCTCTGGTCCTCCGGCTTGAGCGGCATGTTGACCTGCGGCGGCTGATCCGACGCGTCTTGAAGATTCTCGGCGAGGTCGGCCCACGTCTTGGCTTGGGCGTGGGCGAATCGCACCCATGCGTTGTTGGCGTCCATTGTGACCCTCCCTTGATAGACAGTTGAACTGAACCCATAATCAGGGATGGCGCGAGAGTTGTCAACTGTCTTTGGAATAGGTCCACAACGGGCAGCTAGAAGGGCTCCTCCTCGTACTGAACCGGCGCGGGTTGCGAAGCGGACGCCTTCGCTGCGTCGACTCCGAGTGCCTTCTCCAGCCTCTTGAAGGACCATTCGACATCGAACGCCTGCGCGATCTGGTAGTTCTCCTTTTGTGCCTCTCGGAGCCGATGGACGCGAGGAATGGTCATATAGGCCGGCTCATCGGCCAGGAGGCTGGCAAGCCGGTTGGCCTGATCGAAGGAATGGGCGCTGACGAGACACTCAACGATGGCCTCGGTCAACGAATCCCCAGTGCGCTTGTCCCGAAGAAGAAGTTCAATCAGCCTTCGGGCTAGGTCCTTCGACTCCAGGCCCGTGCCGGGGATGGCTTGGACAGAACCGAGGAAGCCGTAGGGGTCCAACTCCAGTCTCACGGGTACAACCGGGACACGGAGACCGTGTGCGATGCCAACCTCCTGATCGCACCAGTTGCTCTCCTTGACACCCTGATGCAGCAGGGCAGCGAGAGCATGGCAGGAACGGAGCGCAGCCTCGATCACGCGCTGCCACTCCTTGCCCGGCTCGATGTCGTCATGGTCGACGAAACCGTCAACCCCGTAAAACACGAGCGCCGACTTGAGCTCGTGTGCAACCAGCTTCCTTGAGGCGATATGGGTGATGACAAGCCGGAACCGGCCCTCCTCCTCGTCCCACGGCTCCTCGTCCGGACTGGCGTGGCCGGTCAAGTAGCGGTCCAACGCATCGATCTTCGCATCGTCACCGCGGTTGGCGACGATGTACCGCACGTAGTCGTACTTGTCTCCACGCCATTCGTCCAAGGTTGCGAAGCCGAACTGGTCCAAGATGAGGTCGATCTCCGACCAGTCATCCTCGGCGCCCAGCCGGCCAGCAATGCGCTTGATGATCGGAATGCGCTCCGCTGGTTGCGCACGTCTATGGTCCCACGCGACTGTGACAACGCCGGGTCCGACGTTTCGTTAGCCGATTGCACGAAACACCCTCGCCAAACGTTCACAACGTGCCGCGGCGCCACCTAGTGTCGTCGCCGACAAGGGTCTATCGCGAACAGCGATGGGTGGCTACTCAAGAAGTGATACAGAAACGACCAGAAATGCTACAAGGGGCCTTCCGCCGCTGGACAGGATGCCTTACAGTGACGGCAGCGGTTGCCGATAGCTCTGGAGGTGACGACCGTGGGAAAGCCCAAGGGAAAGCTCGGACTGTCGCTCAGCGCGGCACAGCTTGACGCTATCCGCCGTCTCGTCGCCACCGCCTCGCCGGTGCTGACGCATCCCTCGAGAGCCCTGTAGCACTAGCGCCCGGCCTGCCTGCCCGGTTTATTCGACGCTGGCAAGCGTCGGACATTGATGCCATCCGCGACTTCCGGTGCACTGATGGCAAATCCGGGGACTATGCCCACCAGGCCGAGCGGGTCATACATGAAGGAGCTGATCTCCTTGGTGGGCCCGGCCTGGACTGTCTGCTGGCGATCGAGGAACGCATCCTACTTGGTGTCATTCTCTTCAACCCCTGCGACGAACACTCCCATGGGGTCATTCACTCGATGGGCGTCCTGAGGACGAGGCAGGACGAGGGGATCGGAATGGACCTGAAGGAGCGTGCACTCGATGTCTGCACGGGTGCCGGCGCCACGATCGTTCGATCCTCTGTGCATCGGATGAACTCAAGGATGCGAAGGGTGAACGCCAAGTTGGGCATTGCGAAGACGATCGATCCGACTGACGGAAAGCATTTCCTGTACGCGGCTCGCATCGTCCCGGCGCCTGACGACTGATCTAGCTGGCGGTCCTTAGCGATGTAGGGGACTGGCCCCGCTCGGCGACGGGCGCCGTCGGCGCCTTCAGGAAGGGGCCTCGGGAAGTTCGGGTAACACGAGGTCCCACCGGTCGAGGCAGTCCGCGCACCGGTAGCTCATGATGTCCCCCGCCTGGGGCGGATCGTCGTCCGGCCAGGTGGTGAGCAGGTGGGCCCGGCCCCCGCAGTCGATGCACGTGATGACGGTTTCCGGGATCATGCCGGTACCGTCTGGTCCGTGCGAGTCGTGGCCGGAACTGCTCGAGGCCGGCCGCTGCGGGCCCCGGCCGGGCGCGATACCCGGCCGACGAGCGACCGGGTGCGGGAGGCGATGTTCTCCATGCTCACCAGCATGGACGCCATCGAGGGGATGGAGGTGCTCGATCTGTTCGCCGGCAGCGGGGCGCTGGGGATCGAAGCCCTGTCGCGCGGCGCGGCGCGGGTGACGTTCGTCGACCACGACCGGGCCGCGGTGGCGGCGGTGCGGGCCAACCTGGAGGTCGTCGGCGAGTCGGCAGGCAGCGCCGAGGTGGTGCTGGGTGACGCGGTGCGCTTCGCCGGCACGGCCGCCCAGGTGGAC
The DNA here is from genome assembly GCA_963702305.1 of uncultured Acidimicrobiaceae bacterium. Lineage (GTDB taxonomy): Bacteria > Actinomycetota > Acidimicrobiia > Acidimicrobiales > Palsa-688 > PALSA-693. The sequence continues at coordinate 186,027 of CAVPBX010000006.1, forward strand.
CTGACCCTGGCCGACCCGCCCTACCGGTTCGACGGTTGGGTCGGACTGCTCGACGCCTTGCAGCCGCGGACCGGGCTGCTCGTCGCCGAGACCGGTGCCGACTGGGAGCCCGGCCCCGGGTGGGAGACTGTGAAGGTGAAGCGCTACGGCGGTACCGTGGTGACGGTCGCGCAACCGAACGCCCGACCGAAGTCGCTACTGCGTCAAGAAGGTGAGACTTGAGGACCGCGCTGTTCCCGGGATCGTTCGATCCCTTCCATAACGGACACCTGGAGATCGTCGAGATCGCCTCGAAGTTGTTCGACCACGTGGTGGTGGCGCCGATGCGCAACACCCAGAAGGGCGAGCCGCTGTTCAACCTCGACGAGCGGACCCAGATGATCACCGACTCGGTCGCTCACCTGCCGAACGTGACCCTGGCGTCGTTCTCCGCGTTGGTGGTGGATCTGGCCCGGGAGGTCGGTGCCGACGTCGTCATCAAAGGGCTGCGGGTGGCGTCCGACGCCGAGGCCGAGCTGCAGATGGCCCAGATGAACCGGCGGGTGGCCGGGATCGAGACCTTGTTCATCCCGTGCTCCTCGGAGTACTCCTTCATCGCGTCCAAGTACGTGCGGGACTTCGCCAAGTTCGGCGGGGCCGACCGCATCGGCGCGACCGTGCCCGGGCCGGTCCTGGTCAAGCTCAAGGAGAAGTTCGTCCAATGAGCCGTCGACCGCGGGCCGGCCGCAAGGCCGCCCGATGAGCCTCCTCGAGGGCAGTTCCTCCACGCCGGACACCGAGTCGCTGATCCGGCGGGTCATCGAGATCATCGAAGGCACCCGGGCGCTGCCGCTGTCGTCCTCCGTCAAGCTCGACAACAAGGAGGAGGTCCTCGAGCTGCTCGACGAGGCCACCCACCGGCTCCCGGAGGAGACCAGGCAAGCCCGATGGCTGCTCAAGGAACGGGAGGAGTACCTGGCCAAGATGCAGCGCGAAGGCGAGGACATCCTCTCCGCGGCCCGGTTGCAGGTGGAGCGAATGGTGCAGCGCACCGAGATCGTGCGCGAGGCCCAGGCCACCGCCCGCCGCCTCGTCGAGGAGGGCCAGGACGAGGCGCGCCGGCTGCGGCTGGAAGCCGAGGACTACTGCGACCAGAAGCTGGCCGCCTTCGAGGTGGTCCTGGACCGGACCATCAAGACCGTCGCGGCCGGCCGCGAGAAGCTGTCGATCACCCCGCAGCCGGTGTTGGACGGGCCCGACACCGGCATCGCCGGCATCGACCTGGACGACACCCTGAGCGGGGAGGACGCCTTCTTCGACCAGGACCGGTCCTAGGTGGGCGAGGGTCGGTTCGGGCGCGTCCGGCCCCGGCGCGGCCGTGACTGGCGACTCGTGAGTGGCGACCCGTGGCTGGTACCGGTGCTGACGCTGCGCCGCCAGACGGGGGCCCGCCGGGAGGAGCACCGAGCCGGCCGGATCGGCCAGCTGTCGGTGGCGGGCAGCGTGGTGCCGGATTCGGCCGAGGCGACCGCGGACGCCATCCTGGACGCCGTCGACGGCGGCATCGAGGTGGCCGCCCGGATTCACGCTCCCTGGCAGGGCGAGTGCCGGCGCTGCCTGCGTCCCCTCGCCGGCGAGCTGCGGTGCGAGGTCCGCGAGCTGTACCGGCCCCGGACCGCCGACGAAGCCGTCGACACCGACGAGGACACCTACCCCCTCGCGGGTGATCAGCTCGACCTCCGCCCCCTGGTGCGCGACGCCCTCCTCCTGGAGTTGCCCCTCGCCCCCCTCTGCCACGAAGGTTGCCTCGGCCTGTGCCCCACCTGCGGGGCGGACCGCAACGCCGGGCCGTGTGGGTGCGAGCCCGCCGCCGGCGACCCCCGGTGGAGCGTGCTCGACGCCCTGCGTTCATCCGAGGGCGAACCGGGCGCCGGCGGGGGGTAGACGGGGTCGGGGCGGCGGGGCGGCGGCCGGCCGGGGGAGGGCATCCCATCGTTCTCTGACTTTTCCCGACGACTTCTGACCGTTTCGTTGACTTCTGACGACTTATGTGTCTGTGAGACACTTAAGTGGTCAGAGGTCAACCAAGTCGTCAGAGGTCGTGCCATCCGGTCAGAGGTTCGGCCAACGCCCCAGTCCCAAGGCCCGCCCAATGCCAAAGGCCGTAGAAGGACCGAGGGGTCCGCCGCGGCGCGTCAACCCGTCTGGCCCCGATCCTCTACACTGGCAGCGCCCTGCGGGGCGGGTGTGGCGCGGGTCGTCGAGACCCGACCGAGCCGTCGTCCGCTCTCCGCTGGCCTGGACCGTATCCGACCAGAAAGCGCGCACCTCGACATGGCCGTCCCCAAGAAGAAGACCTCCAAGGCCAAGAGCCGCAGCCGGCGGGCCAGCGCCTGGACGCTGGACACCCCGGCGCGCAGCGTGTGCCCGCAGTGCCACAACGCCAAGCTGCCCCACGTGGTGTGTCCCACATGCGGGTGGTACAAGGGCCGCCAAGCCCTCGACGTTGGCTGACCCGGCCGGCGTCCTGCCGGTCGCCGTCGACGCCATGGGCGGCGACCGGGCCCCGGACGAGATCGTCGCCGGTGCCATTCAGGCCGCCGAGGCCGGGCTTCCAGTCCTGCTGGTCGGTGACCCGGATCGGTTGAGCGACACCGGCGGACTGCCGATCCTGGCGGCGCGGGAAACCATCGAGATGCACGAGGACCCGGCGCGGGCGGTGCGGACCAAGAAGGACTCGTCGCTGATTCGGGCCGCGGAAGCGGTTCGCGACGGTCAGGCGTCCGCCATGGTCAGCGCGGGCAACACCGGGGCCACCATGGCCAGCGCCCTGTTCCGGATGGGCCGTCTGCGGGGTGTGGCCCGTCCGGCCATTGCCACCCCGATCCCGGTGCCCGGTTCGACGCCGACAGTGCTGCTCGACGCCGGGGCCAACGCCGAGTGCAGCCCGGCCTGGCTGGTGCAGTTCGCCCAGATGGGCTCGGCCTTCGCCAAGCAGCGATTCGGCATCACCAATCCCCGGGTCGGCCTGCTGTCGATCGGCGAGGAACCCGGCAAGGGCAGCCCGTTGGTCAAGGAGACGTATGCCCTCCTGAAAGCCGGTGACGCCGGCCCGGCGGTCCGCTTCATCGGCAACGTCGAGGGGCGCGACGTGATGTCGGACGCCGTGGACGTGGTCGTCACCGACGGCTTCACCGGCAACGTGGTCCTGAAGACGCTCGAGGGCTCGATGAAGTTCGCCTTCAAGGCCGTCCTCGGCGCCCTGCCGGCCGATCAGGACGACCCCGGTAACCCGGCGAGCGCGGCCTTTCTCGCTGCGCTCATGCCGTTGGCGGCCGAACTCGACCCCGAGACCTACGGCGGGGCCATGCTGCTCGGCGTCGACGGGGTCTGCATCATCAGCCACGGGTCGTCTTCGGCGCGGGCGATCGTCAACGCGGTCGGCGTGGCGCACCACGCCGTCACCGAAGGGCTCGTCGATCAATTGCGGGCCGCCATCGCCGCGCCGCACGGAGCCACGGCCGCGTCCTGACCGCCCGATGACACGGGCGTGGCGCTCCCGTGCCAGGCCCGTGTCATCCTCGGTAGGCGCGGAGGTCACCCCGGTCGCCGGACGGTGCGGTTGGTACGGTGGAACCGAACATCCGCTCGGGCGCCCCGGGCGCCCCGCCCCTAGGCATCCACCCCAGCAGACAGCGATACCATCCGCTCCTGCGATCCGAGGAGACCACGTTGCCCGCCGAGACCCACGTCGAACGCAGCCCGCTCAGTCGCCAGGAGGTCTTCGAGCTGATCAAAGGCTGCCTCGCCGACATCCTGGAAATCAGCCCCGACACCATCGCGGAGGGGGCGTCCTTCGGCGACGACCTGGGGGCCGACTCCCTGGCCCTCATCGAGCTGGTCGAGGCCCTCGAGGAGGAACTCTCGGAGCGCACGGTCGGCTTCCGGATCGACGACGAGGACCTCGAGGACCTCAAGACGGTGCGGGACGCGGTTGACTACGTGATGGCAAAGCTCGACGCGGCCTGAGCCGCTGTCGACAGACACCAGACGACCACCAGACGACTACTGATCCTTCTGACGGCGAGGACCGCAACCCTGCCCATCGGCCCCGGACCCGACCAATCCACCTCCCGGGAGGAGCTTGCCGGCCGTCTCGGCTGGACCGTCGCCGACCCCGATCTCCTGATCCGGTCGTTGGCTCACCGGTCGTGGTGCGCCGAGAACCCAGGGATGGGCTCCAACGAACGGTTGGAGTTCCTCGGCGACGCCGTGCTGGGCCTGATCGTCACGGACTACCTGTACCGGACCTACCCCGAGATGCCAGAGGGGGAGCTGGCCAAGGTGCGGGCGTCGGTCGTCAACTCTGCGGCTCTGGCGGAGTTGGCCGCCGAGCTCGATATCGGTGAGGCCCTGCTGCTGGGCAAGGGCGAGGACCAGTCCGGGGGACGGGATAAGCCGTCGATCCTGGCCGATGCCATGGAAGCCCTGATCGGGGCCGTCTACCTGGATGAGGGGTGGTCAGGGTCGGAGACCATGGTGATGCGGCTGCTCGGCGACCGGATCGAGGCGGCCGCGGCCGGACCGGGGGGTCAGGATTACAAGACCCGCCTCCAGGAGCTGTGCGCCCGCACGTTCGACCAGTTGCCGGTGTACGTCGTCGAGGACGAGGGGCCGGACCACGCCAAAGAGTTCTCGGCGGTGGTGCACGTGCAGGGCCGCCCACGGGGATCCGGCCGGGGCCGGTCGAAAAAGCAAGCCGAGCAGGCCGCCGCCCGTCAGGCTTGGGAAAACCTGCTCGGCGACATGGACGGGCCGTCAGCGGCGGCGCTCGACCCGAGGTCGTGACGTGCCCGAGCTGCCCGAGGTCGAGACGATCCGGCGGGACATCGAAAAAGAGTTCGTCAACAAGCGGATAAAGAAGGTGGATGTCACCGGGGCCCGTTCGGTGCGCCGGCATCACACCGCCAAGGACTTTGTCGCCCGGACCGAGGGCCGCAAGGTGACCGGCACCCGCCGGCGCGGCAAGTACCTCCTGCTCCAGCTGGACAGCGGGGACGTGCTGGTCACCCACCTCGGCATGAGTGGGCAGTTGTTGCGGGCCAATCCGAAGGAACCCACGGGAAAGCACACCCACGTGGTCTTGACCTTTACCGGGGCGCCGCAGCTGCGGTTTATCGACCCCCGGACCTTCGGCGAGATGTTCGTGACCACACCGGAGCGGCTGGAAGCGGAGGTGCCGGAGCTCGCCCACCTCGGGTTTGACCCCATCGACCAGCAGATGGCGTGGACCCGCTTCGGCGAGCTGCTGGCGGCGCGCAAGGGCAAACTGAAGCCCGTCTTGATGGACCAGCGCTTCGTCGCCGGGATCGGGAACATGTACGCGGACGAGATCCTGTTCGCGGCCGGGCTCCGCCACGACCGCCCCTCCGATGCCTTGACCGCGCAGGAGATCCGTCGCCTGTACCGCTCGGTCGTGGAGACCCTCCAAGAAGCGATAAAACACCGCGGTTCGTCGCTGGCCGACGAGCAGTACCGCGACCTTTTCGGGGATGTGGGCGAGTTTCAGCGCCTTCACAACGTGTACGACCGCGAAGGCGAGGCGTGCCCGCGTTGTCGCAGCACCATCGTGCGGATCAAGGCCAACGGGCGCAGCAGTTTCTTCTGCGCCCGGTGCCAGATTTGAGGGGCCGGGACCGGCCGTAGGATCACCGAAGCCGGATCCTCCCCCCACTAGGTTGGTCGCCGCGTGTTCCTGAAGTCGCTGACCCTCAAGGGTTTCAAATCGTTCGCGGAGACGACCACCCTGGAGTTCGAGCCCGGGGTGACGGTCGTGGTCGGCCCCAACGGCAGCGGCAAGTCCAATGTCGTCGACGCGGTCGCGTGGGTGTTGGGTGCTCAGGGCCCGAGCACCGTGCGGTCCGCGAAGATGGAGGACGTCATCTTCGCGGGCACCCCCACGCGCGCCGCGCTGGGCCGGGCGGAGGTATCGCTCACCATCGACAACAGCGCCGGCCTGTTGCCCATCGACTTCTCCGAGGTCACCATCACCCGCACCCTGTTCCGCACGGGTGAATCGGAGTACGCCATCAACCGGGTGCCCTGCCGCCTGCTCGACATCCAGGAATTGCTGTCGGATACCGGCGTCGGCCGCCAGCAGCACGTGATCGTCTCCCAGGGCAACCTCGACGCCATCCTCAACTCGCGCCCCGAGGAACGACGGCTGGTCATCGAGGAGGCGGCGGGGGTCCTCAAGTTCCGGCGGCGCAAGGAGCGGTCTGAGCGCCGGCTGGAGTCGACCGAGGCCAGCCTGGTCCGGCTGCAGGACCTGCTCCGCGAGGTCCGGCGCCAGCTTCGGCCGCTCGAAAAGCAGGCCGATGCCGCTCGGCGCCACGGCGACCTGGTCGGCGAGTTGGCGGCGGTGCGGCGCTACCTGCTGAGCGGGGAGCTCAGCGCGGTCGAGGCCCGATTGACGTCGGGGCTCCGGGAGCGGGGCGAGCTTGAGGGCGCCGAGCGGGAGTTGCGGGCCGCCCTGGCCGGCCTGGACGCCGACATCCTCCGGGCCGAGGTCGAGATGGCAACCGCGGCCGAGGCGGCCGACGTGGCCGACGTGGCCGATGGAGCTGATGCGACCGAGGGAGCCGATGTGGCTGCCCGCCCGGGCGCCAGACCGGCCGTGGACCTGGCCGAGTTGGTCTCGCGGGCCGAGGCGGACAAGGCCCGGGCCGCCGGCCTGGTGGCCCTGCTGGAGGAGCGGCAGCGGTCGGTGCAGCGGGCGCTCACCGCCACCACCGACCAGGACGTCATCGCCGCGCTCGAAGCCGAGGCCGAGGCCCTGACCGAAGGGTTGGTCGGCGCCGACGAGGAAGCCACCGGATTGCTGCCCCTGGCCGACGACCTGGCCGAGGCCGAGGCCGCGCTGGCGCAGGAGACCGAGGCGGTCGACGAGGCGTGGCGGCGGGACGAACCGCGAGTCACCGATCCCGGCGCCGAGGTCCGAGGCGAGCTGGTCGCGCTGCGAGCCTCGCTGGAGCAGTCCGCGGGCGAAGCCCATCGCCTCGAATCGCGGCTGGAGTCCATCCAGCGCCGGGTCGCCCGCTTGACGGCCGAGCGCGACCGGCTCCGGGGCGTGGTCGCCGATACCGAGGCGGCCCGCGGTCGCCTGGCCGACGACGAGCGCTCTGCCAACGCCAAGGCCAACCAAGCCGAAGCCGAGCTGGCCGCCGCCACGGACGCCCAGCGACAGGCCGACGCCGCCCAGCACCGGTGGTCGGCCCGCGAGGAGGCCCTGACCCAGGCCCTCGACGAGGCCCGGGCTCGGGCTGGCGCCGAGCGTCTGGCCGAAATCGGCGGGGTGATGGGCACCCTGGTCGAGCTGGTCGAGGTGGACGAGGGCTGCGAGGCCGCCTTCGAGGCCGCGGCGGGGGCCGTGCTGGCCGCGGTCGTCGTCGACGGTGTGAGCGCCGGCCGTCGCGGGCTGGCGGCTTTGCACCAGGCCGGCGCGCCCGGTGCGGTGGTCCCGTTGCCCGAGCGCGGCCCCGACCGCGGCGGCCCCGGCGACCCCCGCGGCGGGGACGCTACTGCCGCCAGCGCCGCGCTGCCGGAGGGTGCCACCTGGCTCCGCGACCTGGTGCGGGCGCGGTTGCCGGGTGTCGCGGCCCTGCTCGACCAACTCCTGGCCGACGCCGCGGTCGTCGAGGGTGGGTGGGAAACGGCCGTGGATGTGGCCATCGCCCGACCGGAGCTGGTGGTCGTCACGCGGGCCGGTGATCGCTGCGCCCAGGGGCTATGGCAGCTTCGGGCCGGTGCCACCGGCGCGACTGGTGCGGCCCTGGAGGAGGCCCGCCGGCAGGCCCGCGCCTCGGCCGCAGCGGCCGCCGCGGCCGAAAGCGACCTGCAGGCGGCCCGCCGGCAAGCCGCCGACACCGGGGCGCAACGCGACCGGGCGGCCCGGGAGGTCGAGGCGAACGACGCCCGTCACCGGGCCGCGACGGATGCCCGGCAGCGAATCGATGCGGAGTGGGCGGAGGCCGACAGCGAGCACGCCGCGACGATCGTCCAGCGTCAGGAACTCGCCGACCGCCTCGAGCGCGAGCGAGCTCGGGTGGCCGAAATGGAGTCGCTCCTGCCCGCCCTCGAACAGAGGGCGGAGGCGGAGGCGGAGCGCGCTGCCGCCGAACGGGCGGCGCGGTCGAGGCTGGCCGAGCGGACGGCGGCCGTCGCCGCCCGGCGCCGGGAGCTGGAGGTCCGGGCCGCCGGCCTGGAGGAGCGCCGGACGATGACCGCCCGTCGCCTCGAGGAGGTCGAACAACGCCTCCGGCGCAACGTCGCCGAGCGGGACGGTGCCGCGGCCCGGCGCCAGCAGCTCGAGCGCATGGTGGCGGTGACCCCGCGCTTGCTCGGATTGGTTTCGGCCCGCCAGGGCGAGCTGGAAAATATGCTCGGTTGCCTGCGGGAGGCCCGCCGGGCCCAGGCGGAGGCGGCGCGGGCCCGGACGGAGCGCTTGGAGCAGCTGCGTCGTCAGCGCAGCACCGCGGAGCGCCAGCTGGCCGAATCCCGCGAGCGGGCGAACCGGGTCGAGCTGGACCACACCGAGGCCCGATTGCGCCTCGAAGGACTCACCGAAGCGATCCGCCGGGACCTGGACTGCGAGCCGGAAGCGATACGGGGCTCGGAATGCCCGCCGTTGCCGCCGGGCACCAGCGCGTCGAGCCGGCGAGGCGAGCTGGAGCGGGAGCTGCGCCTGATGGGGCCCATCAACCCCCTGGCCCTGGAGGAGCACACCGCCCTGCTGGAGCGGCACCAGTTCCTCGAGGCGCAGTTGGAGGACGTCCGCAACGCTCGGCGCGAGCTGACGAAGGTGATCCGGGCGGTCGACGCCGAGATCGTCGAGGTGTTCCGGGCCGCTTACGCAGACGTGGCCGACAACTTCGAGCAGTTGTTCGCCACCTTGTTTCCTGGCGGCCAGGGCCGGCTGCGGCTGACCGACCCGGACCACCTCTTGGAGACCGGCATCGAGGTCGAGGCCAGGCCGTCCGGCAAGAACGTTCGGCGCCTGTCGTTGCTTTCCGGTGGCGAACGCAGCCTCACCGCGATGGCGTTCCTCTTTGCTGTCTTCCGCAGCCGGCCGTCGCCGTTCTACCTGATGGACGAGGTCGAAGCGGCCCTCGACGACGTCAATCTGCACCGCTTCCTCGACCTGCTGCACGAGTTTCGGGCTGAAGCGCAACTGCTGGTGGTCAGCCACCAGAAGCGCACCATGGAGGCGGCCGACTGCCTGTACGGGGTCACTATGGCGCCGGGCGGATCGTCCCGGGTCGTCAGCGAGCGGGTCGCGGTCACAGCGCCCAACTGAACCCGCCCGGCGTTCTAGGCTCGGCAACCCATGCTCACCTTGCTCATCGTGCTGATCGCGGTGGCGGTGGTCCTCCTGGTGTCGGCGGGCTTCGTCGTGACCGGGCGCCGGCGGGTCTCCCGGCCGCCGGACCGCCCCATCGCCCCGCCGGTCCCGCCCTCCGCCGAGTCGGCGACGGTCTCGCCAGCAGCCCCGGCTGCGGAGGAGATCCCGGCCGCCACCCCGGCTGGCGAACCCGAGGCTGGCGAACCGGAGGGCGGCGAGGCGCCGGCGGCGCCCGAGGAGCCCCCGCGGATGCGGGAGCGCCTGGGCCGGGCCCGATCACTGTTCGCCGGCTACCTGAGCTCCGTCCGGTCCCGGGACCGCATCGATGACGCCACCTGGGAGGAGCTGGAAGAGGCCCTGATCCTCGCCGACGTCGGAGCCGGGGTCACCGGCCGCATCCTCGACGACCTCCGGCGGCGGGTCAAACAGGAGGGGATCGCCAGTCCCGAGGAACTGGTGGGCGCGCTCAAGGCCGAACTGGTGACGATCCTTGACGGGGACCGGGAGCTGCACCTCACCGAGGGTGCCACCAACGTGTGGTTGTTCGTGGGCGTCAACGGTGTCGGCAAGACGACGACCATCGGCAAGCTGGGGATGCGCCAGGCCCGGCAGGGCCATCGGGTGGTCATGGCCGCCGGCGACACCTTCCGGGCCGCGGCCGCGGACCAGCTGGACCTGTGGGCGTCCCGGGTGGGCGCGTCCATCATCCGCGGCCACGAGGGCGGCGATCCGGGTGCGGTGGTCTTCGACGCCGTCCAGCACGCGGCTGCCCGCCACGCCGATCTGGTGCTGGCGGACACCGCCGGTCGGCTCCATACCAAGACGAACCTGATGGAGGAGCTGAAAAAGGTACGCCGGGTCGCCGAACGTCCTCCTGGTCACGTCAGCGAGGTGCTGCTGGTGATCGACGCCACCACCGGACAGAACGGGCTCATCCAAGCCCAGCAGTTCGCGGCTGCGACCGGTGTCACCGGCGTGGTGCTCACCAAGCTCGACGGCACCGCCAAGGGCGGGATCGCCCTGGCCATCCAGGCCGAGTTGGGTATCCCGATCAAGCTGGTCGGCCTGGGCGAGGGACCGGAAGACCTGGTCGAATTCGACGCCGTCGAGTTCGTCGACGCCCTCCTGTCCGAGGGCTGAGTTCCTCCGCCGGGCGAGGCGGTGACCGAGTGTTACGTCATGGTTGGGCGGGCCTGGACGATCGTCCAGCGGTTACCTTCCGGATCGTCGGCGATGTAGAACGGCAGCCCCCACGGGCTGTCCAACTTCTTGACGATGCGGGCCCCGTGTCGTTCGGCCCGGCGCTGATGGGCCTCGACGTCGTCGACGTACAGCCACGGCACGTGGATGGGCGCCCGACCACCGGCTGCCTCTTCGAGTTTGAAAAGCATCAGCGAGCTGTTGCCCACCCGGAACTCGATCCACGGATGTCCGTACTCGCCCTCGGGAAGGGGGTCGGCAGCCTCGGGCAGCGGGTCCGGCGACTCGAGCCCGAACGCCTGGGCCAGCCAGCGGGCGGCCGCGGCCGGCTTGGCGTAGTAGACGGCGAGGGCCAAGCGGGCCAGATCCTGCACCTGATGCGGCGCCCTGTCCCGCCGGGCGCACCAGGTCGGGAACCACTTGGGGACGACCCGCACCCAGGCCGTGCCGCCCCGGTCCTCGCCGGCCGCGGGGATGCGGGCTACCACGTGGACGACCGTGCCGGGCCCGGCCGGATCGAAACGCACCTCGGTCTCGACGTCGTCGATGGAGCTGCGCCACGCCAGGCGCTTCCCCGGCTCCCACTCGGTGATGCGGGCCAGCTCGAGGGCGTCGCCGGTGGTGTCGTCGTAGACCTCGAGCAGGCGGCCGCCCACCCCGGGCTCGCAGCGCATGGCCAGGACCCGGCCGCCAGCGTGGTGGTTGATCGGGCCGCGTACCCACCACAGGTCCAACTCCTCGGTGAAGGCCCGGAAGGCGGTCTCCGGATCGACGGCGACATCGATGGTCGACGTGACCGAGCGGTCTGCGCTCATTGGTAGCCCTTTCGCTCGAGGTGGCGTTTGAACCCGCCGAGTTGCTCGTCCCAGTGGGCCTGGAGCTGATCGAGCCATGCTCGCACCGCCACCAGGGACTCCTGCCGGAGGTGAAACAGCCGCACCCGGGCGTCCCCGGGCGGCCGCTCGTCGGCCACGATCCCGGCCTGGAGCAAGGCCCGAAGGTGCTTGCTCATGACCGGAGGGGCGACGCCCAGGCCCTCGGCGAGCTCCCCTGCCCGCCGTGGCCCGGCGCTCAGGATCTCGATGACGCGCAGGCGGGCCGGATCGGCCAGGGCCTGTAGTACCGACGCCACCTCACCCGCATCTCGACTCACTTCGATAATAGTTACCAAGAGAGGAAACTATTGTCAATAGCGGCGCGTCCATCGGGGCCGTGCTGGACTTGGTCAGCGGAGCAGGAGGATGCGGATGCGCCGGCCGGCGATCGCGACCCCGATGACAGCCATGGCGACCAGGTAGGCCGCATGGCCCAGCGCCGCCGGGCCGACCTGGCCCAGGGTCAGGGCCCGCACCAGGCTGATCCCGTGGAACAGCGGCGTGCACTCGACCGTCAGCTGCAGCCAGCGGGGGTAGGTGGACACGGGGTAGAAGGTGGTGGAGAAGAGGAACAGCGGGAGCAAGACCAGCTGGACCAGGTCGAAGTCCGTCCAGCTCCGCATATAGGTGGTGGCCGCCATCCCCGCCGCGGAGAAGGCGAACCCGATCAGCACCGCGGCAGGGAGGGCCAGGATCGACCAGAACGATTCCAGGTCGCCGAGCGCCGCCATCATGACCACGAAGATGGCGGCGTAGAAGGTGCCGCGCAGCTGGGCATAGGTGATCTCACCGCGGGCCACGTCGGTGGCCTCCAGCGGCGTGGCCAGCATGGCGTCGAAGACCTTGGCGTACTTGAGCTTGAAGTACACGTTGAACGTGCTCTCGTACACGGCGCCGTTCATGACCGAGGCCGCCAGCAGGGCGGGCGCCACATACGCGGCGTACCGGATGGTGGTGTGGTGAGGGCCGGGGATCCCGCCGACCAGCTTGCCGATGCCGATCCCGATCGAGAGGAGGTAGAAGACCGGTTCGGCGATGCCGGACAGCGGCACCCACCAGGTGCGCCGGGCGACCAACAGGTCGCGCTCCACCAGGCGCCGGCCGCGACCCAGGCCGAACACGGCCGGCGGGATGACCCGCAGCGCCAGCGTCCGGCTGGTCACGTGCGCAACCGGGCCCTGAAGGTACGGGTGGCCAAAAGCACCCCGACGCCGGTGAGGCCGATCAGGTAGGCCACATGGACCGCGGCTCCCGTCGCCGAGAGCTGCCCCAGGGTCAGGCGCCGGCACAGGTCCACGCCATGCCACAGGGGGGTGGCGTAGGCGACCACCCGGAGCCCCACCGGCAGCTGGCTGAGGGGGAAGAACACCCCCGAGAAGAGGAAGAGCGGGATGACCCCGAGCCGGAACACCAGGGGGAAGGCCTGCTCGTTTTCCTGGCTGGCGGCGAACGCCGCCATTGGCGTGGCGAATGCCATTCCGGCCAGCACCCCCGCGGGGAGGACGGCCAGCGTCTCGAACGAAGGAGTGGTACCGAAGGCGGCCATGACGACCAGGTAGGCGGCCACCGCGGTGGCCACCCGGGTGGCGATCCAGATCAGGTGGCCGGCCAGGACGTCGCCGACCCGCAGCGGCGTGGCGAGCATGCCGAAGTAGGTGCGGTTCCACTTGATGGCGCCCATGATCGGAAACAGGGCCTCGCCGGCCGCGGTGGTGACCGCGGTCGTGGCCGCGAGCGCCGGGGCGACGAACTGGAGGTAGCTGATGTGGCCGAGGGTGGCGGTGTGCCCGCCCTTGTTGATGAAGGAGCCGAGCCCCACCCCCATGGCGGCCAGGTACAGCACCGGGCTCACGAAGGTGGTGGCCATCGAGCCTCGCCAGGTCCGCCGGTAGGAGAGGGCGAAGTACCCGAAGGCTCGCAGTGACGGGGGAGTGGCCACGGCGCGCTCAGTCGACCAGGTGGCGGCCGGTCAGGCGCAGGAACACGTCCTCGAGCGTCCCCCGCCGCACCAGGACGCTCAACGGCTCGAGCCCCCGGTGGTAGACGTTCTCGACGGCGGAGTCCCCCTCGTCGGTGTAGAGCAGGAGCCGGTCGGGCAGGGTCTCGAGCCGCTCCGGGATGTCGGCGATCTTGGCGGCCATCCGTTCGCTCTCGCCCGGACCGAAACGCAGCTCGACCACCTCTCGGGTGGAGTACCGGGCGATGAGGTCCCGGGGTGAGCCCTCGGCGGCGATGCGGCCGCCGTCCATGACGACGAGCCGGTCGCAGAGCTGCTCGGCCTCGTCCATGTAGTGGGTCGTCAACACCAGGGTGACCCCTTCGGCCTTGAGTCGGTACAGCCGGTCCCAGAGGGCGTGGCGGGCCTGCGGGTCGAGCCCGGTAGTGGGCTCGTCGAGCAGCAACAGGTCCGGTTCGTTGACCAGCGAGCGGGCGATCGTCAAGCGACGCTTCATGCCCCCGGACAGCGGATCGACCCGGTCGTCGGCCCGCTCGGTGAGTTGGGCGAATTCGAGCAGGCGGTCGATGCGCGCCCGCAGTTCCGGGCGCGGCAGGTCGAAATAGCGGCCGTACACGTACAGGTTCTCGCGGACGGTGAGCTCCAGATCGAGGTTGTCCTCCTGGGGGACGACGCCGAGGCGGGCCCGGATGGCGGGACCGTCGCGGTCGGGATCGAGGCCCAGCACGGTGAGCTCCCCGCCGGTCCGCGGTGACACCGCCGCGATCATGCGCATGGTCGAGCTCTTCCCAGCTCCGTTGGGGCCCAGAAAGCCGAAGACCTCGCCGGGACTGACCGCGAAGTCCACCGCGTCAACGGCGCGCAGGTTTGCGAAGGTCTTCGTGAGGCCGCGCGCGTAGACCAGCGGTTCCCCGGGCACCGGACGTTTCTATCCGATGACCCGTAGCCGCGCTCACGATTTTGCCGGCGAGCCGAGCAAGCGGATCGGGTGGTCTACGCTGGTAGACCGCATGTTCGAGAGCCTGAGCGACCGCTTCGACGCCGTCTTCAGCCGGTTGCGCGGGCGCGGCCGGCTGAGCGAAGCCGACGTCGACGAGGCCCTCCGGGAGATCCGCCTGGCCCTCCTGCAGGCCGACGTCAACCTGCGCGTGGTGCGGGATTTCGTCGGTCGGATCCGCGATCAGCTGGTCGGGGTCGACCTGTCGGAGAGCCTGACCCCGGGCCAGCAGGTGATCAAGGTCGTCCACGACGAGCTGCGCACCATTCTCGGCGGCGAGACCCTCCGGCTCACCTACGCCTCCCGCCCTCCGACGGTCGTGCTCCTCGCCGGTCTCCAGGGATCCGGCAAGACGACGACCGCCGCCAAGCTGGCGTCGTGGTACAAGCGGCGGGAGGGCCGCAACCCGCTCCTGGTGGGCGCTGACCTGCAGCGCCCTGCCGCGGTCGAACAGCTCCGGGTGCTCGCTGGGCAGGCGGGGGTCCCGGTGTTCAGCGAAGCGTCCGATCCGGTGACGGTGGCCAAGAAGGGACTGGCGGAAGCCATCCGGCTGGGGCGCGACGTGCTGATCGTCGACACCGCCGGCCGGCTGTCGATCGACACCGAGTTGATGGAAGAGGTCCGGCGGATCTCCGAGACCATCGAACCGCACTACACCTTCCTCGTCATCGACGCCATGACCGGGCAGGACGCAGTCGCCACCGCGGAGGCGTTCCACCAGACCCTGGCGCTGGACGGCGTCATCCTCACCAAGGTCGATGGCGACGCCCGCGGCGGCGCCGCCCTGTCGGTCAAGGAAGTGGTGGGCCGACCCATCGTGTTCACCTCGACCGGCGAGAAGCAGGGCGACTTCGAGCAGTTCCACCCGGACCGCATGGCCGACCGCATCCTGGGGATGGGCGACGTGTTGACGCTCATCGAAAAGGCGGAGCAGACCGTCGACCAGGCCCAGGCCGAGGCGACTCTGTCGCGGCTCCAGCAGGGCCGGTTCACTCTCGAGGATTTCCTGGAGCAGATGCAGCAAGTCAAGAAGATGGGGCCCCTGTCCGGCCTGGTAGGTATGATTCCCGGGCTCCCCAAGGAGCTGCGCAATGCCGAGATCGACGACGGCCTCATGGGTCCGATCGAGGCCATCATCCATTCCATGACCCCCGAGGAGCGTCAGAACCCGACGATCATCAACGGCTCCCGCCGCCTGCGCATCGCCAACGGCAGTGGCACCTCGACGACCGAGGTCAACTCGCTGCTGGACCGGTTCAAGGAGATGCAGGCCTACATGCGCCAGATGGCGGGCATGCCGGGCCTCGGTGGCCGGATGGCGCGCCGGGCGACCTCGGGTGGCAAAAAGTCCAACCGAAAGAAGAAGCGGGGCCGATAGGTCCCGCCTTACGAGCGAGAGAGCAGTCAACGCAATGGCCGTAAAGCTCCGCCTCATGCGGATGGGAAAGAAGAAGCAGCCGGTCTACCGGGTGGTGGCGGCGGATAGCCGCTCGCCACGTGACGGCCGATTCATCGAGATTCTGGGCACCTACGAACCTCGTGTCGAGCCCAGCCGGGTGGTGATTGACAACGCCAAGGCGGTGCGCTGGCTGCGGGACGGGGCCCAGCCGACGGAGACCGTCGCCCGGCTCCTGACCCAGTGCGGGGCCATGGACGAGTTCACCGCGGCCCGGGCCTCCGAGCGCGCCGTGAGCACCACCGACGAGGGCCATCCCGACGCCGTCGAGGACGAGTGGGACGACCACGGGCAGGTCGACGGCGGGCGGGCGAAGGCCGTGCTGCTGTTCCTGGCCCGCCAACTCGTGGACGATCCGGACGCCATCGTGATCGACACCGGCGAGACCCGGCACGGCATCAAGCTGTCGCTGCGGGTCGCGTCCGACGACATGGGCAAGGTCATCGGCCGGCGGGGCCGGGTGGCCCAGTCGATTCGCAGCGTGGTGCGGGCCGCGGGCGCCAAGGACGGCGTCGACGTCATTGTCGACATCGTCGACTGATTCTGGGCCTTCAGGCGACTCCGGGGAAAAAGAGCCTCCCCTCCTGGAGATCGGACGCATCGCCCGGCCCCACGGGTTGCGCGGCCAGGTGGTCGTGGAGTTGTGGTCCAACCGGGTCGAGCGGACGACACCCGGCGCCCGGCTGCAGGGCCCCCACGGCGAGCTGGAAGTGATCCGGGCGACTCCGCAGGCGGCCGTGGGCGGCCACCAGCGCTGGCTGGTGTCCTTTCGCGGGCTGGAGACCCGCGAGCAGGCCGAGGCCTGGCGAGGCGCGGTGCTGCGGGCCGCCCCGCTGGCGGATGAGGGGGCCTGGTGGGTGCACGATCTCATCGGGGCGGAGGTCTTCGCCCCGGACGGCCAGGCGATCGGCGTGGTCCAGGCGGTGGAAGCCAATCCGGCCAGCGACCTGCTCGTCCTCAGTGACGGCCGGCTGATTCCCCTCCATTTCATCACCGACCGCCGGCCCGGCCGGTTGACGGCGGAACTGCCGGCGGGCTTGCTCGACCTGTGACCGGCGGAAGGGCACAGAGGAGCGTGCGCATCGACGTGTTCACTCTTTTTCCTGATCTGGTGGCGCCGTGGACGCAGGGCAGTCTGATCGGCAAGGCGGCCCGCGCCGGTGTGCTGGATCTGCGGGTCCACGACCTGCGGGCGGGCGCCTCCGATCCCCATCGCTCTGTCGATGACAGTCCCTTCGGTGGGGGCGCCGGCATGGTGCTCGGCCCCGAGCCCGTCTTCGCCGCCGTCGAGGCCGTCGACCCACCGCGGCCACTGCTGCTGCTCGGGCCGGGCGGCAGCCGTTTCGACCAGGCCTGGGCCAGCCGGCTCGCCGCCGGCCCGGGTTTTTCCCTCCTCTGCGGTCGCTACGAGGGGGTGGATCAGCGCGTCGCCGACCACCTCGTCGACGGTGAGCTTTCGATCGGCGACTTCGTGCTGGCCGGCGGCGAGGTGGCCGCCCTGGCGGTGATCGAGGCGGTCGCCCGGCTGGTGCCCGGGGTCATGGGCAACGAGGAGTCCGGCCACGACGAGAGCTTCGGCGAGGGACTGCTCGAGTACCCGCACTACACCCGCCCGCAGGTGTTTCGGGGCTGGGAGGTGCCCGACGTGCTGCGCTCCGGCGACCACGCCCGGGTCGCCCGCTGGCGGCGGGCCCAGGCGCTGGCTCGTACCCAGGCCCGCCGGCCGGACCTCATGGCGGCCCGCGGCGGCCTGGCCGAAGAGGAGCGGGCCCTGCTGGCCGAGTTCGGCCTCGACGGACTATCGTAGAACTTTCTCTCTTTCCCCCGGCAGGAGCTCCGACGGCCATGAATCCGACCGACCTGGTAGATCGCGACAGCCTCCGCGATGACGTTCCCGCCTTCGCTCCCGGTGACACCCTCAAGGTGCACGTCCGGGTGGTGGAGGGCACCCGCGAGCGGGTGCAGGTGTTCCAGGGCGCCGTCATCCGCCGGCAGGGATCGGGCCTGCGGGAGACGTTCACCGTCCGCAAGCTGAGCTTCGGCGTCGGTGTCGAGCGCACGTTCCCCGTCCACTCGCCGGTGATCGCCAAGATCGAGGTGGTGACGCGGGGGGACGTGCGCCGGGCCAAGCTGTACTACCTGCGTGACCGGACCGGGAAAGCCGCCAAGATCAAGGAAAAGCGCGTCACCCGCTGAGGGTCCAACCCCCATGGCGGGCGCCGCGACGCTGACGCCCGCCGAGCCGGATCGGCAGCCGCCCCCGCCGGCGGGGCCAACCGGGCCGTTAGACCGGAGCACGGCACATCGGAGCACGGCATCGTGGGGTCGTCGCCTCGTAGAGGATGTCGCCCTGGTGGCGATCGCCGTCGTCGCCGCGGTGCTGATCAGGACCCTGGTCGCCCAGGTGTACTACATCCCCTCCCCGTCGATGGTGCCCCAACTGCGGGTCGATGACCGGGTGGTGGTTTCCCGCCTCGCCTACCACCTGCACCCGGTCCACCGCGGGGACATCGTCGTGTTCCGGGCCCCGCCGGGGATCGGCTCGAGGACGCACTCGTCGAGGGGGGCGGTGGCCCGCCTGGCCCACGGCATCGGGGTGGCCCTAGGTGTGACCGAGGATCAGACGGTGCTGATCAAGCGGGTGATCGGCCTCCCGGGCGAGACCGTCACCGCCCACGACGGGAGCGTGTATGTCAACGGCGACCTGGTGGTGGAGCCGTACCTGCCCCGGGGCACCACCACGTCGTCCTTTGCTCCGGTGCGGATCCCCCCTGGCTTCGTGTGGGTGATGGGTGACAACCGCGGCGACTCCGAGGACAGCCGGGTGTTCGGGCCGGTGGCGGAGCGGACCATCGTCGGCCGGGCCATCTGGAAGGTCTGGCCGCTATGGCGGACGTCCTTTCTCTGAGCGCCTGCGCCGGGTGTCCATCATGCGGTCGCCTGGATCTCGGCGCGACCTACCATGGGGGCGATGAGCGCCGAGGACCTGGAGCGGTACGAAACCGAGATCGAGCTGCAGCTTTACCAGGAGTACCGGGCCGTGCTGGCCATGTTCAAGTTCGTGGTCGAGACCGAGCGGCGCTTTTACCTGGCCAACGAGGTCGCCATGGAGGCCAAAGGCGAGGGCGATCGCACGTACTTCGAGATCGCCTTGCGGGACGCGTGGGTCTGGGACATGTACCGGCCGGCCCGTTTCGTCTCGTCCGTCCGGGTCGTGACCTTCAAGGACGTCAACGTCGAGGAGCTCCCGGAGAAGGAGCTGTAGCCATCGCCGGTTCGGCCCGGGCCCGGCGCGGCCGCGCCCTCGGGGCGGCCGGCGAGGATCTGGCCGAGGTGTGGTACCGGGGCCGCGGCTACGAGGTCATGGATCGCAACTGGCGGTGCCGGGACGGTGAGCTCGACCTGGTCCTCCGACAGGGGCGCACGGTGGTGTTCTGCGAGGTCAAGGCCCGATCCGGGCTCGGCTTCGGCACACCTGCGGAGGCGGTGAGCCCGGTCAAACAGGCCCGGATCCGGCGCCTGGCGGCCGAATGGCTCCGCCTCCACCGGGACCGGCTCGGGGCCGCCCCGGCCGTCCTCCGGTTCGACGTGGCGGCGGTGCTCGAAGGTCGGCTGGAAGTGCTGGAGGCGGCGTTTTGAGCCAGGAGCGCGGCGAGGAGCCGGCCGTGCCGCCGGCCCCGTCGCTGGCGTTGCCCACTGCGGTGGTCCACCTGGGGCGGCCACCGGCGGACCCGGGCGGACCCGTCAACGTTCCGGTGGTCTTGACGTCGACCTTCCACCAGGGCGGGTCGCGCGCCTACGGCCGGGACGGCAATCCCACGTGGGAGGCCCTGGAAGCGGTGATCGGCGGCCTCGAGGGGGGCGCGGCGCTGGTGTTCGCATCCGGGATGGCCGGCATCGCCGCGGTGATGGAGACCTTGCCGGTGCCCGGCCGGGTCGTGGTGGCGGGCGATGCCTACAACGGGACGCGGCGATTCCTCACCGACGTCGCGGGGCGGGGCCGCCTCCGCTTCCGCACCGTCGACGTGGCCGACACCACCGGCACCCTGGCCGCCTGCGCCGAGGTCGTCGAGGCGCCGGCCCGGCCGTCTGGCGACCCAGCCCAGCTGGGCGGTCACGGTCTGCTGTGGTTGGAGTCGCCGACCAACCCGTTGCTGGCCATCGCCGATCTCGCCGCCCTGATCACCGGCGCCCACCAGCTCGGAATGGACGTGGTGGTCGACAACACCTTCGCCACGCCGCTCCTGCAGCGTCCGCTGGACCTGGGGGCCGACGTGGTGGTCCACAGCGCCACCAAGCTGTTGTCCGGCCACTCCGACGTGCTGCTCGGGGCGGTCGCCACCAGACCGCGCCGACGTCATCGAATCCCTCGCAGTGCGGAGATCCCTGCACGGGGCGATCGCCGGCCCCTGGGAGACCTGGCTGGCGTTGCGGGGGATGCGGACGCTGTCGGTGCGCCTGGACCGGGCCCAGGCCAACGCCGGCGAACTGGCGCGCCGGCTGTCCGGTCATCCGCAGGTCGAACAGGTGCGGTACCCAGGGCTGGCCGAACATCCGGGCCATCACCTGGCCGGCAGGCAGATGTCGGGATTCGGCACCATGGTCGCGTTCGACGTCGCCGGAGGGGCGGCGGCTGCCGACGCGGTGGTGGGAGCCGTCCGGGTGGCCACGGCGGGTACCAGCCTCGGGGGCGTGGAGACGCTCATCGAGCGGCGGGGTCGGTGGGAAGGCGAGCGGGGACTTCCGGCCGGTCTGCTCCGGCTCTCGGTCGGGATCGAAGACGTCGAAGATCTCTGGCGAGATCTGGATGGCGCCCTCCTGCTGGGCGCGGGCCTAGCTCGGCCGGCTTGCCGCCCGGGGTACCAGTCGGCTCACCGCCCGGGGCGCCGGCGGGCCCGGTGCTCCCAGCAGGCGCGGTGCCAGTGGCGGCGCAGAGCCGGTGTGCCGCGGGGCATCACCACCAGGTGGCCGACGCCGGGCGGGATCTCCTGCTGGCAGCCCGGGCATACGTACCGTTTGCGGGCCTGAAACGGGTGGACCTGGCGCACCTCGACGTCGTCGGCGTCGGCGTCGTCGGGACCGCTAGGTTCAACCGCCATGGACTCGATTCTCGTCGAACGGGCGGCCGGCGTCGTCACCGTCACCCTCAACCGGCCGGCCCGGCTCAACGCGGTGACCGCCGAGATGTGGCCCCAGCTGGCCCAGATCTTCGGGGAGATCGCCCGGACCGTCGAGGACCGGGTGGTGGTGGTGACCGGCGCGGGCGGCGCGTTCAGCTCGGGCGCCGACGTGAGCGGCATGGGCGAGGGCGGCAGTGGTAGTCCGCTGGCGCACATGCGGGAGGTCGCCGACGCCGCGCTGGCGTTGCACCGCATGCCGAAGCCCACAGTGGCCCGGGTTGACGGGGTGGCCGCGGGGGCTGGACTCAATCTGGCCCTGGGATGCGATCTGATCGTGGCGTCCGATCGGTCCCGTTTCTCGGAGATCTTCGCCCGCCGGGGCTTGTCCGTCGACTTCGGCGGGTCGTGGGTGCTGCCCCGCTTGGTGGGGCTGCATCGAGCCAAGGAACTGGTCCTCCTGGCGGACATGCTCAGCGCCGACGAGGCGCGGGCGATGGGGCTCGTCAACCGGGTGGTCCCGGTGGCCGACCTGGACGAAGTCGTCGCTGACTGGGTAGCCCGGCTGGCTGCTGGACCGCCCCTGGCGCTGTCCATGTCCAAGTTGCTCCTCAACAAGGGCTTCGAGTCCTCCCTGGACCAGGCGCTCGAAGCGGAAGCCCAAGCCCAGTCGGTCAACCTGGCCAGCGCCGATGTCAGGGAGGCCCTGGCCGCCTTCGTGGACAAGCGGACCCCGGTGTTCGAGGGCCGGTAGCCGTCCGGCGGCTCCGACGGGGCACAGGGTCACACCTTCGGGATAGGTTCGCTCCCACGCTCGGCAGCCGGCGGACGGCTCCTTCTGAGTTCTCCCATTCTCGGAGGGTTGTCGTGCTTGCCAGTGTCCCATCCGCCACTCTGACCGGCGTCCAGGGCCGGGCCATCTCCGTCGAAGTGCACGTGTCGGCGGGTATCCCGTCGTTTACCGTGGTTGGGCTGCCCGATGCCTCCTGCCGTGAAGCGCGCGACCGGGTGCGGGCCGCCATCCTGTCGAGCGGCTACCGGTGGCCCCAGCGCAGAGTGACCGTCAACTTGGCGCCGACCGGGGTCCGCAAAAGCGGCGCCGGCCTCGATCTGCCCATCGCGGTCGCCCTGCTGGCGGCGGACGGCCAGCTCCCGGCCCCGAGCCTCGCCGGCCTTTCTTTTCTCGGCGAACTGGGCCTGGACGGCAGCATCCGCAGGGTGCCGGGGGTATTGCCGCTGGTCGATGCCCTGCCTGAAGGTCTGGTGGTGGTGCCGGCGTCCTGCGCCCGCGAGGCCGCGCTGGTCCGGTCCGAGTCGGTCCGGTGCGCCCCCAGCCTGCGCGGCGTGGCCGCCGTCCTGCGCGGGGAGGAGGGCTGGCCCGACCTCGACGACCCCTCGGCGCCGGCGGGTGACGATCCGCCCGGACCGGACCTGGCTGACGTGCGCGGCCAGGCCGTGGGCCGGCTGGCCGTCGAGGTCGCCGCCGCCGGCGGCCACCACCTGCTGTTGGTCGGCCCACCCGGCGCGGGCAAGACCATGCTGGCGGAGCGCCTCCCGGGGTTGTTACCCGCCCTGGACGTCGGCCAGGCTCTGGAAGTCACCCGCATCCACTCGGCGGCCGGTATCCCGCTGCCACCAGGGATCCTGGTCCGGCGGCCCCCCATGCGAGCCCCGCACCACAGCGCGTCGCCGGTGTCGTTGATCGGGGGCGGGACCACGCTGATGCGCCCCGGAGAGTTGAGCTGCGCCCATCACGGCGTGCTGTTTCTGGACGAGTTGGGTGAGTTCCCCTCCGACGTCCTCGACACCCTGCGTCAGCCCCTGGAGGAAGGGCGGGTCCTGGTGTGCCGGGCCCGCGCCAGCGTGGTCTTCCCGGCCCGGGTGCTCCTGGTGGCGGCGACCAACCCCTGCCCGTGCGGCCGCGAGGGCGGTCCAGGCTCGTGCCGCTGCCGCGACGCCGCCAAAGCCCGGTATGCCGCTCGGGTCTCGGGCCCGCTGCTGGACCGCTTCGATCTCCGGGTCACGGTCGACCGTCCCGAGGTGAGCGACCTGTTGGCGGACGAGCGCGCCGAGCGGGCGGCCGAGCCCAGCGCGGTGGTGGCCCGGCGGGTCGCGGCGGCGCGGCGCCTGGCGGTGGCTCGCGGCGTGCCGGGCAACGCCGACCTGCCGGCCTCGAGTCTGGATGTGACGGCGCCGGTGGAGGCGGCCGCCCGCCGGCTGCTGGAGGTTCGGTTGCGGCAGGGCCGACTGTCCGCCCGCGGCCTTCACCGGGTCCGACGGGTGGCGCGGACGCTGGCGGATCTGGCCGGACGCCCGGGGCCGCTGACGGTCGACGATGTGCATGGAGCCCTGGCCTTGCGAGGCGACGTCTTTGCCGCCGAGGAGATGGCCTCGTGATGGCCGGCGCCCCCGGGAGCCAGGTGACTCCGGTTGCCGACGAGGGCCAGCCGCACCCGTATGCCGCGGCGCTCGCCGGTCTACCGGGGGCGGGTCCCGCCATTCTGACCGCCCTGTTGCAGGATTGGTCGCCCGAAGAGGCCTGGCGGCGCATCCAGGCGGGACGATTGCAACGGCCTCGGTCCCGCCGGCGACCGGGACCCGACCAGTTGGACCTGGATCTGGTCAGTGCCGGAGGCCGCTCGGGAGACCCGAGCCGTGGTCCCGCGCCCGACGCCGACGCCGGGGATGCATCGTGGTCGCAGTGGGCCCGCAACGTCGACCCACCCCGGTGGTGGGCCCGCCACGCCAGTCGGGGGATCGGGGTGACCTGGCCGGGTCAGCCCGACTACCCGGCGGCGCTCCGTGACGACCCGGAGCGCCCGGGGGTGCTCTTCTGGCGGGGATCGCTGCACCACCTGACCTACCCTTCGGTCGCCATCGTCGGCACCCGCCGGGCCACGCCAGATGGGCGGGCGGTGGCCTTCGAGCTGGGCCGGGACCTGGCGGCCGCGGGGATCTGCGTGGTGTCCGGTCTTGCCCTCGGGATCGACGGGGCGGCGCACGCCGGCGCGCTGCGTGCCCGGGCCGGCGCCGCCGACGAGGCGGCCGGCCCGGCCGGCGTCGCCGCCAGCGGGGCGGACATCCCGTACCCCCGCCGGCACGCCACCTTGTGGCAGCAGGTCGTCCAGGAAGGGGTGCTGCTCTCCGAGACCCTTCCCGGCCGGCCGGCGCAGGCCTGGCGGTTTCCAGCTCGCAACCGCATCATCGCCGGGTTGGTCCGCATGGTGGTGGTGGTCGAGTCGCACACCGCGGGCGGGAGTTTGATCACCGCCGATGCCGCCGTCGCCCGCGGGATCGACGTACGAGTCGTTCCGGGCCCGGTGCACAGCCCCGCGAGCGCGGGGAGCAACCAGCTGCTCTATGACGGCCCGGGCCCGGTCCGCGACGCCCGCGATGTCCTCGACGGTCTGGGCATCTTCCGATCCGGCCCCGTCTCGGCGTCGGCTCGCGGCGCGGCCCCGGGCGCCCCGGCCGGGTCCGATGGTGCGGCGTCGCTCGGTTCCGATGCCCGGCGCCTTCTGGAGGCGGTGTCGTGGCGGGGCACCTCGCTCACCCAGGCCGTGGCGCGCACCGGGCTGAGCGTCGGGTCGGCGGCGCGAGCCCTCGACGACCTGGAAGCGGCGGGATTGGTGGGCCGTCATGGGGAGTGGTGGGTGCGCCGGCGGGTCAACGATGCCCCGCCGACGTCCGAGCCGGGCGCCGGTGGAGCGTGGTCAGGGTCGCCGTAGCAGATAGCCTCGCTAATGGTGATACCGATGCGGCTCCGCGACACCTCGCCCGGCGGGCAGTCGAACCCGCTCGCCGGGGCCGGAGACCCGTGACCGACCAGGAGCGGGCCGGCGCCGAGCGGGCCGGCGCCGAGCGGGCCGAGGTCGACCGCCTGTGGGACGACTACAAGCGGACCGGGGATCGGCGGTTGCGTGATCACCTGATCGTGCGCTACTCGCCGCTGGTCAAGTTTGTGGCCGGTCGCGTGTCGGCCGGATTGCCCCACAGCATCGAGCAGGCCGACCTGGTCAGCTATGGGATGTTCGGCCTGATCGACGCCATCGAGAAGTTCGACACCACCCGCAGCATCAAATTCGAGACCTACGCCATCACCCGTATCAAGGGCGCCATCATCGACGAGCTGCGATCCATCGATTGGGTGCCTCGGTCGGTGCGGGCCAAGGCCCGGTCGGTCGAACAGGCCTACGCCTCCCTCGAGGCGTCCCTGGGCCGAGCTCCCTCCGACGCCGAGGTGGCGGCGGAGCTGCAGATCTCCGAGAACGATTTGCAGCAGATCTTCGGCCAGATTTCCTACGTCGGTATCGTCGCCCTGGAAGAGGTGGTGTCCGGGAGCCGGGCGGACCGGGGGGAGGCGACCACGCTGGGCGACACGTTGGCCGACAAGGGCGACGGGCCTATGGCTGCCTTCGAGGTGGAGGAGATGAAGCAGATCCTGGCGGGGGCCATCAACCGGTTGGGCGACCGGGAGAAGATCGTGCTGACCTTGTACTACTACGAGAGTCTGACCCTCGCCCAGATCGGTGAGGTGCTCGGGGTGACCGAGAGCCGGGTGTGCCAGATCCACACCAAGGCCGTGATGCAGCTACGCGGCCGAATATTGCTGGCAGATCACTGAGCGGCCAACGTCCGGCCGCGGGCGCGCCGGCCCGGTGTCGACCTGCGCTACCATGAGTAGCTGTCTCGAACACGCGAGGCACGTGTCACCCCGGTGCACCCACGGTCGTTGCGGTTGATCCCGCAGCGCGCGCATCGAGGTTCGTCCAACCGATGGGAAGGGAGTTCACTATGGCTGTCGTCACCATGAGACAGTTGCTCGAGGCCGGGGTCCACTTCGGTCATCAGACCCGGCGCTGGAACCCCAAGATGAAGCGATTCATCTTCGGCGAGCGCAACGGCATCTACATCATCGATCTCAACCAGACGCTGGAGCGGATCGACGTCGCCTACTCGTTCCTCCGGGATCTGGTGGCGGACAACGGGACGGTGCTCTTTGTCGGCACCAAGAAGCAAACCCAGGACCCGGTGGCCCGCTACGCCGCCCAGTGTGGGATGCCGTACATCAATGAGCGCTGGCTCGGCGGCATGCTCACCAACTTCAACACCATCGCCGGCCGCGTCAAGAAGATGCAGGAATACGAGCGGATGCGGGCCGCGGGCGACTTCGACGCCATGCCCAAGAAGGAAGCGCTGATCCTGAGCCGGGAGTTGGACAAGCTCCAGCGGAACCTCGGTGGCATCCGGGACATGGCGAAACTCCCCGAAGCGGTATTCATCATCGACACCAAGAAGGAACACATCGCCGTCACCGAGGCCAACAAGCTCGGCTTGCCGATCGTGGCGGTCGTCGACACCAACTGCGATCCGGACCTGATCACCTACGTGATCCCGGGCAACGACGACGCCATCCGGGCCGGCACCCTGATGTGCCGCGTGGTCGCGGACGCGGTCGAGGAGGGACGCTTCATCGCATCCCGCCGGGCGGCGAGATCGGGCGCGCCGGCGGCCGGCGGCCCCCCCGTGCTGGACCCCGAAGAAGAGGCCCGGCGAGCCGAGCAGCAGCGCGACGCCCGGCGTCAGGCCGCCCTCGCCCAGGCCGAGCGGGAGGCCCGCCTGGCCACGGGACGCACCGCGGCGAGCGACGTCGAGAGCGACGCCGGCCCCGACGCCCCTACCGCAGCCGAGGCGGCCCCGGCCACCCAGCTGAGCACCCCCGAACCCCCGGCGGCGGTCCCCGAAGCCGCCCCGGTCGGCGCAGTCGCCCCGGTCGGCGCAGTCGCCCCCGCCCCCGAAGCCGCAGCCGCCCCGGCCCCCGAAGCCGCCGCGGGCGCCGAAGTAACAACCGTCGAACCCACCACCACAGAGGAGTAAAAGCAGGGCCATGGCAGAGTTCTCCGCCAGAGATGTGAAGGCGCTCCGTGACGCGACCGGAGCGGGGATGATGGACGCCAAGAAGGCGTTGACCGCCACCGACGGCGACTACGAGTCGGCGGTGGTGTGGCTGCGCGAGCGCGGGCTGGGCAAGGCCGCCGAGCGGGCTGATCGTGACAACTCCGAGGGGGCGGTGGCGGTGGCCGTGTCCGGCGACGCCGCGGCCTTGGTCGAGCTCAAATCCGAGAGCGACTTCGTAGCCAAGTCCCCCCAGTTTGTCGCCGTCGTCAACCAGCTGGCCGAGGCGGTGGCGGCCGAGGGCGAGGCCGCGGTCGAGGCCCACAAGGATGCGGTCGACGACCTCCGGTTGACGCTCAAGGAAAATATCGAGGTGGGGAAGGTGGTGCGCTATGTGGCCGACTCCAGTCACCACCTGGACACCTACCTCCACATCCAGAACGGGCGCGGCGTGAACGGCGTGCTGGTCGAACTGGCCGGGGGCACTCCCGAGCTGGCCCACGACATCGCCGTACACATCGCGTTCGGCAAACCGACGTACCTCCAGCGCGACGAGGTCCCCGCCGACGACGTCGCCGCCGAACGAGCCGCCCTCGAGGCCCAGACCCGCAACGAGGGCAAGCCCGAGCAGGCGCTGCCCAAGATCGTCGAGGGCAAGCTCAACGGGTGGTTCAAGCGGGTTCCCGGTGGCGTACTCCTCGAGCAGCCGTACGCCAAGGACGACAAGCAGACCGTCGCCCAGGTGCTCGGCGATGCCCGGATCGTGGCCTTCGCCCAGGCGTTGGTCGGCGGCTGAGTCCTGCTGGCGAGTTCGGCCGGCGCCGGATCGCCACTCGTCCCGGACCCCCACGCCCCGTCGGCACCCTCGCCGGAGCGGGTGGCACTAGGCTGGGATCCTCGTGAACCAACCGCCGCCGTGGAAGCGGGTCGTGCTCAAGCTCTCGGGTGAGGCGTTCGCCAGCGACGCCGCAGACGAGACGATCGATGGCGCCGTCGTCGAGCGGATCGCCAAGGAAGTCGCCGAGGTCGGCAGCGAGATCGGCACCCAACTTGCGGTGGTCGTCGGCGGCGGCAACATCTGGCGGGGCGCCACGGGCTCCGCGACCGGTATGGACCGCGCCACCGCGGACTACATGGGCATGCTGGCCACGGTCATCAACGCCTTGGCGCTTCAGGACGCCCTCGAACGGCAGGGCCAACCCACCCGGGTCCAGACGGCCATCGGGATGTCGCAGATCGCCGAGCCGTACATCCGGTTGCGAGCCATCCGCCATCTGGAGAAAGGCCGGGTGGTGGTCTTCGCGGCGGGCACCGGAAACCCCTTCTTCACCACCGACACGGCCGGGGCCCTGCGGGCCGTCGAGATCGAGGCCGACGTC
The DNA here is from genome assembly GCA_963702305.1 of uncultured Acidimicrobiaceae bacterium. GTDB lineage: Bacteria > Actinomycetota > Acidimicrobiia > Acidimicrobiales > Palsa-688 > PALSA-693. Next base: position 214,282 of record CAVPBX010000006.1, read on the forward strand.
CTGCTCAAGGGCACCCACGGCGGCGCGGACGGCGTCTACGACGACGATCCCCGCCTCAACCCGCACGCCCATCTGCTCGAGCAGGTCACCTTCGATGAGGTCATCGCCCGGCAGTTGCGGGCCATGGATCTCACCGCCATCACCCTCTGCAAGGAAAACGATCTACCGATTCATGTGTTCTCGATCATGGAACCCGGGAACCTGCGTCGCGCCCTCCAGGGGGACCAGATCGGTACGCTGATCCGTTAATGGAGGAGGAGAGCTACGTCGACGCGGTGCTCGAGGACTGCCGGGACAAGATGGCCAAGGCCATCGAGCATGCCCGCGGCGAGTTCGCCTCCATCCGCACCGGGCGGGCCGCGCCTGCGCTGGTCGAGAAGCTCAAGGTGGAGTACTTCGGGTCGGACGTCCCGCTGCAACAACTGGCGGGCATCCAGGTCCCCGAGGCGAAGCTGATGGTGATCACGCCCTACGACAAGGGGTCCCTCAAGGCCATCGAACGGGCCATCCAGAACTCCGACCTCGGCGTCAACCCCAACAACGACGGCGTCGTCATCCGGCTCTCCTTCCCCCCGCTCACCGAGGAGCGGCGCAAAGCCATGGTCAAAGTCGCCCACGGCAAGGCGGAGGAAGGCCGAGTGGCCATTCGGAACCTGCGCCGGTCGGCTCGCAAGGATCTCGAAGGTTTCGAGAAGGACGGGGAGATCTCCAGCGACGAGCTCGATCGGGCCGAAAAGGAGCTGGAGCGGGTGACGCACGAGTTCATCGCCGACATCGACCGGATTCTCCAGCACAAAGAAGAAGAGTTGCTCGCTGTCTGACGCGGGTTGGTAGGGCCAGGCGACAGATGTCACCGAGGCGAAAGAGGTAGCGAGGAGGTATGCCGTGAACGAGCGCAAAAACCGGGGTGATCGATCACCACAGCGCCGTCCGGCCGAGGGCGTGCGAATCATCCGAGCCGATGAGGCCCAGGCCGCGCTGGATGCCGGCGAGGCCGCTGGGCGCCGGCCCGACGACGAGCTGCGATTCGGCGACGTGCCGCCGGCCCCGCAGGGACCTCGCCCGCCGCACCGGTTCCCGCTGCCGGACTCGGTTGACCCGGCCGGGGCGGTCCCGTTGCCGCCCCTCGCCGCGCCGCGGCGGGCTGACGATCGCGAAGCCAGCGGCGAGGCCGACCTTCCGGCCCAACCCGAACTTGCGGGGTGGGGCGGCCAACCGGTCGCGGCCGAGCCTCCTGCCGCGGCTACCGAGGCCGAGGCGGAGGCGGAGGACTGGAGCATCGGGGATCGCACCGCGGAGTTGGGCGTACCCGCCGAGGCGGCACCGCCGCCGGGGTCGGTTCCGGACGCTCGTGACGTGAGCGCCGACATCCCGCCGCCGCGGGCGCCCAGCCCGGCCCCGTTGGGCGAACCCGGGCCGCGTGAGCCTGGGTTGGCCGCGGTGACGCCGCCACCACTGGCTCCCCCCGACGAAGGGATCACTGTGACCGGAGGAGGAACGGATTTGCCGCACTGGACGGATCCGCCGACTGGTGAGGTGCCCCGCATCCTCGCCGGGGAGGCGGGGGACGAAGAGGCGGGGGAGGACGATCTCGAGGCGTGGAATGCGCTGGGGTCCAAGGGGATGCGCTGGCGCGATGAGGGTGCGGATTGGGCCGACCTGGACGAGATCGGGGACCTGGGCAGCGACGAGCCGGCGGTCGGCGCCCTCGACCAGACCCGGTCCGAGCATTCGGACCTGTACTCCTTCGACGAGGAGTTCGAGCGGGTGGAGGCGGAGCGGACGGGGCCCGCTCCGGCGCTGGCGGACTTCGACGAGGAATTCGACCCCGAGCCGGAGACGGTACGGACCCGCACCCGGCCCGCGGCCTCGGTACGAAGAGGGCGTACCGGCGCCCACAGCCCCACCAGCCGCCAACCCGGTCGCGCCGGTCCTCCCGGCGGGCGGGCGGACGACGACCTCGGAAACCGGGTGGTGGTCGGGGTGGGCCTGGTGGTCCTCCTGGCCATCGCCTACGCCATCGGCCCCAAGGCCCTGGTCGTGTTGTCGGCGGCCATCGTGGTGTTGGCCGCGGCCGAGGCCTACGGGATGCTGCAGCGGTCCGGGTTCCGGCCCGCCACCCTCCTGGGGCTGGTCGCCACCGTGGGGGTGGTGTTTGGGGCCTACTGGAAGGGGATTGAGGCGCTCCCGTTGGCGGTGGTGCTGGTCTTCGCGGGCGCCATGATGTGGTACCTGTTGCGGATCGTCGAGGCCCGACCTCTGGCGAACGTGGCCGTCACCACCATGGCGTTCGTCTGGGTAGGGGTGCTCGGGTCCTACTCGGCGGTGATGCTCCGCGTCCATCACGGCAAGGGTCTGCTACTCGGCGCCGTGCTGGTCGCCATCGCCGCCGATATCGGCGCCTTCGTGGTGGGCCGCTGGATCGGGTCGCGGCCCATCGCCGCGAACATCAGCCCCAGCAAGACCATCGAGGGATTCGTGGGTGGTCTGGTGGCCGCGTTGGTTGTCGGCGCCATCGTCGGCAAGGAGCTGACCCCCTGGGGTGGGATGAAGCATGGCCTGGCGCTGGGCCTCATCGTGGGGCTGGTGGCGCCGGCCGGCGACCTTTTCGAGTCGATGATCAAGCGGGACCTGGGCGTCAAGGACTCGGGCACGTCGTTGCCCGGTCACGGCGGCCTGCTGGACCGATTCGACTCCGTCCTGCTGGTGCTCCCCGCGGCGTTCTATCTCGCCACCCTGTTCAACATCGCCAAGTAGGACACCCGTGAAGACCGTGAGCCTGGTGGGCTCCACGGGGTCGATCGGGACCCAGGCCGTCGACGTGATCGCCGCCGATCCTGGTGCCTACCGGGTGGTGGCCATCGGGGCCGCCACCTCGGTCGACACCTTGGCCCAGCAGGCCGAGCGGCTCCGGCCGGAGCGGGTCGCGCTCGCCGACCCGACCCGCGCCGCGGACCTGGCGGCGCGGTTGCCCGAAGGCGTCGAGCTGCTGGTGGGTCCTCAGGCCTTGGCCGAGATTGCCACCGAGGCCGACGTGATCGTCAACGGGGTGGTCGGCTTCGCCGGCCTGCCGGTGACGTTGGCGGCCCTGCAGTCGGGCCGGCGCCTGGCCCTGGCCAACAAGGAGTCGCTCATCGCGGGCGGCCCGGTGGTCCAGGCGGCGCGGGCCACCCCCGGGGCGGAGATCGTGCCGGTGGACTCGGAGCACTGTGCCATCCACCAGTGCCTGCGGGCCGTTCTGGGGGAAAAAGGGATGGCCGCCCTGCCGCACCCACCGGCGATGGCCGTCAAGCGGATCGTGCTGACCGCGAGTGGAGGTCCTTTCCGCGGCCGACTTCCGCAGTCGCTCGCTGAGGTGACCGTCGAGGACGCCCTGGCCCATCCAACGTGGCGGATGGGTCCGAAGATCACGGTCGACTCCTCCACCCTCATGAACAAGGGGCTGGAGGTCATCGAGGCCCACGAGTTGTTCGGGCTCGGCTACGACGACATCGACGTGGTGGTGCACCCGCAGTCGATCGTGCACTCGATGATCGAGACCACCGACGGCGCCACGCTGGCCCAGCTGTCCCTGCCGGACATGCGGTTGCCGATCGGTTACGCCCTGGCCTATCCCGACCGGCTGGGAGTGCCCTTCGGGGCCATCGACTGGGCCACCGTGGGGGCCCTGGAGTTCGAGCCGCCGGACTTCGAGTCCTTCCCGTGCCTGACGCTCGCCTTCCGGGCCGGCCGGGCCGGCGGAGCGGCCCCGGCGTGGCTCAACGGCGCCAACGAGGTGGCGGTGGCCGCCTTCCTCGCCGGCACCATCCGCTGGGTGGACATCCACCGGGTCATCGAGGCCGCCCTTGACGAGTGTCACGCCCCGGTTCCCAGTACCGTGGCCGACGTGTTGGATGCCGATCGGGCCGGACGGGATCTGGCCCGGGTGGAAGTGGAGCGGCGGGCGAGGGCGCTGCGGTGACGGACCTTCGGGACGCCGCGGACGCCGACCGTCCCGGCTGGCGGGAGACCCTCGAGGCCGACCCCCTGGGCCTGGCCACCCACCGGGAGCACGAGGAACCGCCGCTCCCCCCGCCGGCCGAGCAGCGCGGGGCGGTGGTCCGGCTCCTCATCGGCGTCGTCGTCCTGATCGGCGTGGGGTTCGCGGCCGGGGCGGGGGAGACGGTGTTGCTGGTGCTGGCCCTCGTCGGGTGCATCGTGGCCCACGAGTTCGGCCACTACATCACCGCCAAGGCCGCCCGCATCAAGGTCACCGAGTTCTTCGTGGGGTTCGGCCCCCGCCTCTGGTCGGTCCGCCGGGGCGAAACCGAGTACGGGGTCAAGTCCATACCCCTCGGCGGCTACTGCCGGATCATCGGCATGAACAACCTCGAAGAGGTGGATCCGGCCGACGAGGCCCGCACCTACCGCCAGGCGCCGCTCTGGCGCCGGCTGACGGTGGACCTGGCCGGCTCCGCCATGCACTTTCTGATCGCCGCCGCGGTCCTGTTCGCCATGTTCTTCTGGACGGGCGACAACGGCAACTACGTGGCCTCACCCGCCGCCCTGTCCGCCTCGAATCCGATCGTGGAGATCGACGGCCTGAGCACCGGGGCCAGTCCGGCGCAGTTGGCGGGCTTCCGCTTGGGCGACCGCATCGTGGCCGTCGACGGCCGCCACTTCGCCAACTGGGCGGCCCTGAGCGCCTTCATCCAGGCCCACGCCGGCCAGCGGATGGACGTGACCGTCAACCGTCACGGCCAGGCCATCCACCTGTTCCCGGTGCCGGTCAACCGCAACGCGGTCCAGATCGCCGGGCCCGGGGCCCCCGCTTTGCCGAGCGCGCCGCGCAACGCCCCGCCGGTGGGCTTCATCGGCATCTCGCCCAGCGTGGTCATCCACTCCAGTCTCGGTACCGCCGTCAGCCGGGCCGGCGGCGCCTGGGTGCACGTGTCGGCGTTGACGCTGGGCGCCTTCGGGCACCTTTTCAGCCTGCACGGCGCGACCTCGTACTTCCACATGCTCTCCAGCCAGAAGGCGGCCAACAACCCGAGCAGCGGGGTGCGTTTCGAGTCGCCGGTGGGCATCGTCCGGCTGCTGCATCAGGCCGGCCAAAGCGGCCTGCCCACGGTGCTGTGGCTGGTGGCGGTGATCAACCTGTCGCTGGGCATCTTCAACTTGCTGCCGCTGTTCCCCCTCGACGGCGGCCGGGTCGCCGTTGGCCTCTACGAAGGGATACGGAGCCGGCGCAGTCGGCCCTATCACGCCGACCTGGCCAAACTGCTCCCCGTGTTCTACCTGGGGCTGGCGGTGATCGTGTTCCTGGGCGCCAGCGCTCTGTTCCTCGATTTGCGCGACCTGGTCACTTGAGCGGGGTCGCCGCCGGTAGGCTCGCCGGCTGTGGCTGACGTTCGTTTTCCTCGCCGGCAAACCCGCCAGCTGATGGTGGGACCGGTGCCCGTGGGCGGCGGGGCCCCCATCACGGTGCAGTCCATGACGATCACCAAGACCGCTGACGTCGAGGGAACCCTGGCCCAGATCTACGCCCTGAAAGCCGCGGGCGCCGACATCGTCCGCTGCACCTGCAACGAGCGGGAGGCGGCCGAGGGTCTGGCCCGCATCGTGCCGCGCAGCCCGGTGCCGATCGTGGCCGACATCCACTTCCACGTGGAGATGGCCCTGGCGGCTATCGAGGCCGGCGTCGACTGCCTGCGCCTCAACCCCGGCAACCTCCGCAAAACCGAAGAGATCAGACTGGTGGCCCGGGAGTGCAAGGACCGACAGATCCCGGTCCGCATCGGCGTCAACGCCGGGTCGCTGGACCCCCGGCTGTACAAGAAGTACGGCGGCGCCACCCCCGAGGCCCTGGTGGAATCGGCCCAGATCGAGCTGGGGCTGTTCGCCGAGGAGGGCTTCGACGACGTCAAGATCTCGGTGAAGGCGTCGAACGTGCCGTTGATGATCGAGGCCTACCGCCAGCTGTCCGAGGTGACCGACCATCCCTTGCACCTGGGCGTGACCGAAGCCGGCCCCCCGCCGGCCGGGACCATCAAGGGCACCGCAGGCATCGGCACCCTGCTCGCCGAGGGCATCGGCGACACCATCCGCTACTCACTCACCGCTGACCCGGTCGAGGAGGCCAAGGCCGGCCGGGTGCTGCTGGAGTCACTCGGGTTGCGGGAGCGGACCAACGTCGACCTGATCGCCTGCCCGGCCTGCGGGCGAGCCGAGATCGACGTGTACAAGGTGGCCCAGGAGGCGCAAGCCGCCCTGGAGGGCAAGGAGATCCCCCTGCAGGTGGCGGTCATGGGTTGCGTGGTCAACGGACCCGGTGAGGCCCGATCGGCGGACCTCGGCATCGCCGCCGGGCGCCACCGCGGCCACCTTTTCATTCAGGGCCAGATCGTCCGGGTGGTGCCAGAGGACGAGATGGTGGCGGCCCTCGTCGAGGAAGCCGAGAAGCTGGTCAAGGAGGGCGTGGCGGCCCGCCTGGCGGCGGCCGATTCGGGCGCGGCGGCCGAAGCCGAGGCCGACCGGCGGCTCCTGCTCGATGACAAGGGCGCCGACGCCAATGACAGCGAGGCCCGGGTCGAGCTGATCGACCGGCGCCTCCGCGACGCCGCCGACGGCGGACCCCAGCAGCTGTAGCCCCGAATCCCGCCGGGCGAAATCCTCGTGCCGGCGCCGGCCGGGCGGGTCAGACTGGACGCATGGACCTGGAAGTACGACAGTTGCGGCGCGGTGAGGAGGCCGCCTTCGTGGCGTCCGTGCGGGTGCCCTTCCTCGACCCCCCGACCGATGATCCCGCGGAGCGGCGGGCCGACGAGCGCTGGGCCTCTGATCTCGAAGCCGACCGGGCCTGGGTCGCCGAGTCCGAGGGTCGGTTGGTGGCGAACGCCTGCAACATCAGCCTCGATCTGACCCTCCCGGCCGCGCCCGGGCAACCAGCCCCGGTGGTCCCCTTTGCCGGGGTGAGCGCGGTCGGCGTGCATCCCACCCATCGCCGGCGGGGCATCCTCCGCCAGCTCATGGCGCGCCTGCTCGAAGACGGCCGCACCCGGGGCGAGGCCTTCGCCGGGCTGCTGGCTTCGGAGTCGGTGATCTACGGCCGCTTCGGGTTCGGTCACGCCACCAGCTGCACCCAGCTGACCATCGACAGCCACTACTCGGCGTTCGAACGGCCGGTCCCCGAGCTCGACCTTCGCCTCGTCGACCTCCACGAGGGCGCCAAGTACCTGCCCGAGCTGTTCGACCGCCAGCGGCGCACCCGGGGCGGCGAGCCGAGCCGCAACGGCCACGTCTGGGAGGAGTACCTGGAGGACCGACCCGCCCGCCGCCACGGTGGCACCGGCCTGTTCCTGGCCGTGGGCGAGGAGGGTTACGTCGCCTACCGGGTGCACGAGGAGGACGTCATGCAGGCGTCCTATCCCCGGGTCGTGATCGAGGAGCTGCGCGGCCTGACGCCAGCGGTGGAGGCCGGCCTGTGGCGGTTCGTCCTCGACCTGGACCTCGTCGGGCAGGTGACCGCCATGCGCCGGCCTGTCGACGAGCCGGTGCGCTGGCGGCTCGCCGATCCCCGCCAGCTCAAGGTGCAGCGGGTCGACGACCGCCTGTACCTGCGCATCCTGGACGTTCCGGCTGCGTTCGAAGCCCGCGGCTACCGGCGCGAAGGGCGCCTGGTGCTGGACGTGCAGCCGCTGCCGGCCGGCGACGGGACACCCGACGCGGTCCCCGGCCGTTGGGTGCTCGAGGCCGGTCCCGACGGCGCCTCCTGCCGGTTCGCCCGGCCCGGCGAGGATGCCGACCTGCGCCTCGGCGTGACCGAGCTCGGCGCCCTCTTCCTGGGCGGTTTCCCGCCCTCGCTGCTCGCCGCGGCCGGGCGCGTCGAGGAGTTGCGGCCGGGCAGCCTGATCCGGGCTGACGAGCTGCTGGCCGCCTGGCCGGCGCCCCTCACCGGGACCGGGTTCTGAGCGGGCCCGTCCTTTTCCCGTACCTTCTGGACCCATGGCCACCCCCCTGACCCCTCGCGCCGACGACTTCCCCCGCTGGTACCAGGATGTGATCACCCAGGCCGAGCTGGCGGACAACGGCCCGGTACGCGGCACCATGGTCATCCGCCCGTGGGGCTACGCCATCTGGGAACGGATGCAGGCCGAGCTCGACGCCCGCATCAAGGCCGCCGGCGCCGAGAACGCCTACTTCCCCCTCTTCATCCCCGAGTCCTACCTGCAGCGGGAGGCCGAGCACGTCGAAGGGTTCAGCCCCGAGCTGGCCATCGTCACCCACGGCGGCGGCCGGCGGCTCGAGGAGCCCGTCGTGGTCCGCCCGACCTCCGAGACCGTCATCAACAGCTTCTTCGCCAAGTGGGTCCAGAGCTACCGGGACCTGCCGCTGCTCATCAACCAGTGGGCCAACGTGGTCCGCTGGGAGTTGCGCCCCCGTCTGTTCCTGCGCACCAGCGAATTCCTCTGGCAGGAAGGCCACACCGCCCACGCCACCCAGGAGGAAGCCCGTCGATACGCCCTGCAGATCCTGTGGGACGTCTACCGCGACACCATGGTCGACGTGCTGGCGGTGCCCGTCCTGACCGGCCACAAGACCGCCCGCGAACGGTTTGCCGGGGCCATCCGCACCTGGACCCTCGAAGCCATGATGGGTGACGGGAAGGCCCTGCAGATGGGCACCAGCCACGAGTTGGGCCAGAACTTCGCCAAGGCGTTCGGCATCCAGTTCTCGTCTGAGACGGGAGCGCAGGAGTACGTCTGGCAGACGTCATGGGGCGCGTCCACCCGGCTGGTGGGGGCGCTGATCATGGCCCACGGCGACGACGCTGGCTTGCGGCTGCCGCCGAAGCTGGCCCCGGTGCAGGTGGTGGTGCTGCTGGTGCGCGACGAGGAGGGGCCCCGCGCCGCGGCCGCGGCCTTGGCGGATCAGCTGCGCGCCGCCGGTCACCGGGTGCGCCTGGATGACCGGGTGGGCGTGTCGTTTGGCCGGCGCTCGGTGGAGTGGGAACTCAAGGGGGTACCCGTCCGGGTGGAGGTGGGGCCGCGGGATCTGGCGGACGGCCGGGTCACGGTGGTGCGCCGGGATGTCAGGGAGAAGCGTCCGGTGGCGATGGATGCCGCCGCGGGCGAGGTGACGGCCGACCTGGCCGCAGTCCACCAGGCCCTGTACGACGAGGCGGCCGCCCGCCAGGAGAAGCGAACTCTGCGGGTGGCGACCCTCGACGAGGCCGTCAGCGCCGCGGCCGACGGGTTCGCGGTGGTGCCCTGGGACGCGGTCGGCGTCGCCGGGGAGGCGCAGCTGGCGGCCGGGGGGCTGAGCGTGCGATGCCTCCAGGCCGCCGACGGGTCCCTGTCGTCAGACGACGACGACGCCGGGCTGCTGGCCGTCGTCGCCAAGGCGTACTGATCGGCCGTTCGGCGGGGCGGGCCGGCACGGCGCCGCCCGGGTCAGCGGGGCCTTCCCGGCTATACTTGAGCGAACCGCCCAGCCGGGCGGTTGCGGGCGTGGGCCGCACCTGCGAGAGCAGGGTGCCCACGCTTTTGTTTGCGACCCTTGAGACCGAAGGAGGTGAAAATGGTATCGACCGAGAGCATTCGCGAATTGGCCGAGTCCGTTCTCGCTCCTACCGGCCTCGAGCTGTGGGATGTGGAGATCACCCGTGACGTGGTCCGGATCATGGTGGACCGTCCGGCGCCGGCCGCGGCCAGCGAAGCCCCGGCGACCGAGGTTGCCGACGCCCGGCAGGGCGAAGCCCAGGGGATAGACCTGGAGGCCCTGTCTGCGGCCAGCCGGGCCCTCTCGCCGGTCCTCGATGCCCACCCCGAGATCGTCCCCGACGACCGGTACCAGCTCGAGGTCTCCAGCCCGGGCATCGAGCGCACCTTGCGGACGCCCGAGCACTACCGCAGGTACCTTGGTACCGAAATCACCGTCAAGACGGCCGGCCCCGTGGAGGGTGCCCGCCGTCACCGCGGCCGCCTGCTCAGCGCCGGCCCGGACACCATCGCACTCGAGCCGGACGGCGCCGCCGGCACCCGGCTGGAGTTGCGCTACGACCAGATCGACCGGGCCCGCACCATCCTGGTGTGGGGCCCGACCACTGGGCGCGGGACCGGGCGCGGCCGGGCCCCCGCCGCCCTCAACCCGAAGGACCCCGCACCATGAAAGACAGCTTCGCCTTCCTGGACGCCCTCCAGCAGATCGCCAAGGACAAGGGCATCAGCGTCGACACCCTGCTCGACGCGCTGGCCAACGCCCTGCTGGCTGCCTACAAACGCATGCCCGACGCCGAGGAGTTCGCCACCGTCACCGTCGATCCGGACACCGGGGACATCCGGGTGTACGGGCAGGAGGTCGACGACGACGACAACGTGATCCGCGAGTGGGACGTCACGCCCAAGGACTTCGGGCGCATCGCGGCGCAGACCGCCAAGCAGGTCATGACCCAGCGCATCCGCGAGGCCGAGCGGGACCTCAAGTACGAGGAGTACGCCGGCCGCGAGGGCGACATCGTCACCGGCATCATCCAGCAGAGCGACAACCGCTACACCTTGCTGGACCTCGGCAAGGTCGAGGCGTTGCTGCCCCAGGCCGAGCAGGTGCCGTACGAACGCTACGAGCACGGCGCCCGGCTCAAGGCCTACATCGTCGAGGTGCGCAAGACCACCAAGGGTCCCCAGATCGTCGTCAGCCGCACCCACCCGGGTCTCATCAAGCGCCTGTTCGAGCTGGAGGTCCCAGAGATCTCCAGCGGGGTCGTCGAGATCAAGGCGGCGGCGCGCGAACCGGGGCACCGGACCAAGATCGCGGTGTGGTCCAACGACCCCAACGTGGATCCCGTCGGCGCCTGCGTGGGCGCCCGCGGGGCGCGGGTGCGGATGGTCACCAACGAGCTGCGGGGCGAGAAGGTGGACATCGTCCCCTTCTCCGACGAACCCCGGGAGTTCGTGATGCGGGCCCTGCAGCCGGCCAAGGTCAAGGAGGTCCACCTCGATGACCTGACCGGCACCGCCACGGTGGTCGTGCACGACTTCCAGCTGTCCCTGGCGATCGGCAAGGAGGGGCAGAACGCCCGCCTCGCCGCCCGCCTGACCGGCTGGCGCATCGACATCAAGAGCGAGACCCAGATCGCCGAGGAGGAGGCCTACGCCAACCAGGAGTGGGCCGAGGGCGAATGGGTGGAAAATGACGCGGGCGAGATGGTCTGGCAGCCCGCCGAGGGCGGCGAGGCCGTCTCGGCCGAACAGTGGTCGCTCGGCGAGGCGGCGGAGGACGCCGAAACCCCCGCACCCGAAACCCCCGCACCCGAGACGCCCGCACCCGAGACGCCGGCATCCGAGACGCCGGCATCCGAGGCTGGCGAACCCGCGGCGGGCGGCGCCGCAGCACCGGCCGTCCCGGCCGCTCCGGTCGTGGCCGGCGAGGGTTCGGGCGAGGTCACCGTTGGCGGGGAGGACACGCCGTAGGCCGCCACCAAGAGGCGGGCCCGGCCCGGACGTGCATCGGGTGCCGTACCCGGTCCCGAGCCGGTAACCTGGTACGAGTGGCCCGCCGTGCCGACGGGTCGCTGGTCATCGACCGGGCTGCTCCCGGGCGCGGCGCCTGGCTCTGTCAGGAACCGGCGACGGGCGGGGTCAGCGACCAGTGTGTGGAAGCGGCAGCCCAGCGGGACGCCTTTCGCCGGGCCTTCAAGACAGCAGTTCCGCCCGAATCGTGGAGGGCGCTGAGAGGGACCCCCGCGGAACGTGCGAACATGGAGACCGGCCCTGCGATACCGCAGGCCGGCAGGAGAAGGGACTGACGCAGCAACTTGCCGAAGAAGATCCGGGTCTACGAGCTAGGACGCGAGCTCGGCCTTACCAACAAAGAAGCGCTCGATCTGTGCCTGCAGCTCGGGATCGGCGTCAAGAGCCACTCCTCGAGTATCGAGGAGCAGCAGGCCGACCGCGTCCGCCGTAAGGCGGATCAAGAGGGGTTGCGCCGGCCGGTGGAGCCCGAGCCGGCGCCGGCGGCGCCCAACGGCAGCGCCGGTCCGGAGGTTGCCGCGGCCCCCGCCCCCGCCCCCGCCCCGACCGCCAGCCGGGTGGTCTCCAGCCGGTCGACGGTAGAGACTGTCACCGGCGAGGACCGGGCCGGCGACGACCACGTCGCGGCCCGCGGGCCAGCCAGTCCGGCCGGCCCCACCGGACCCGCAGCCCCCCCTGCCCCCGCTCGTCCGGCCGCGGCGGCCGCGCCGCGTCCCGCCCCGGCCTCGGCCCCCGTCCGGCCCGCTCCGGCCCCGACGCCTCGGCCTGCGGTCCGCCCGAGCCCGCCGCCCGCGCCGGCGGTTCAGTCGCCGGCCGCCGCCCCCCTTGCGCCTGCTGCGCCCCAACCACCGGCCCCCGTCGCCCCCGCCGCGTCGCTGCCGGCGGCGGCGAGCAACGCGCCCGCACCGGCGCCTGCGCCGGCGGCGGCCCGTCCGGCCCCACCGGCACCCGGCGCCGCTCGCCGAGTCGGCGGTCCCGAATCGCGCCCGGCGCCCGGTCCCAACCGGGGACCGTCAGGTCCCGACGCGCCGTCCGGCGGCCCGGCCCGGCCCGAGGCCGCCGATCCCAACGCCCCGATGCTGTCCTCGTCGGGCAAGCCCATTCCGCCGCCGCCCGGCCTGCGCCGGCCGCCCATGTCCGCGTCCGGCAAGCCCATCCCGCCGCCGCCCGGTCGCGGCCCGACGGCGCGCCCCGGCCCCGGAGGGGCCAGTCGGACCGGCGGCCCCTCCACTGGTCGTCCCGCTGGTCCCGGCGGGGGTTTCCGTAGCAGCGGGCCGCGGCCCGCACCGACCGGCGCCGGCCCTGGTGGCTTCCGGAGCGGTCCTGGGAGTCCTGGTGGCGGCTTCCGAGGTCCGGGAGGACCAGGCGGTGGCGCGCCCGGAGCAGGTGGGGCTCGCAGCGGACCGCCGTTTGGCAACCGCGGCCGTCCTGGAGGCCGCCGTCCGGCCCGGCGCCGCCGGCGCAACATCGAGGAGCTGGAAGCCCAGGAGATCACCCACTACATCGCGTCCAACGCGCCCGTTCCCGAGGGCGAGATCATCGTGGAGCGCGGCTCGACGGCGCAGGAGCTGGGCCCGAAGCTCAACCGGTCCGGCGCGGACGTCGTCCGCTTCTTGTTCCAGCAGGGCGAGATGGTCACCACCACCCAGTCGCTGTCGGACGACATGATCGAGCTGTTCGCGGCCGAAGTGCAGGCCCACGTTCGCCTCGTCGATCCTGGCGAGGAGAAGGAAGCCGAGCTGCAGGCCAAGTACTTCGACGACGAAGAGGAGGCCGAGGAGCTGCTGCGTCCCCGCCCGCCGGTCGTCACCGTCATGGGCCACGTCGACCACGGCAAGACCCTCCTGCTGGACCGCATCCGCCAGACCAACGTGGTCGCCAGCGAAGCGGGTGGCATCACCCAGCACATCGGCGCCTATCAGGTCGACTACCGCGGCCAGCTGATCACCTTCATCGACACGCCGGGCCACGAGGCGTTCACCGCCATGCGCGCCCGCGGCGCCGAGGTCACCGACATCGTCATCCTGGTCGTGGCCGCGGACGACGGCGTCATGCCGCAGACGGTCGAAGCCCTCAACCACGCCAAGGGCGCCGACGTGCCGATCATCGTGGCCATCAACAAGATCGACCGCGACAACGCCGACCCCAACCGGGTCATGCAGCAGCTGTCCGACCAGGGCCTCGTCCCCGAGGCCTGGGGCGGCGACACGATCATGGTGGAGATCTCGGCGCTGCAGACCTTCGGCATCGACGACCTGCTCGAGCAGGTGCTGCTGGTCGCCGAGGTCGAAGAACTGGTGGCCAACCCGGAGGGCCGGGGTCGGGGCATCGTCCTCGAAGCCAACCTGGACCCGGGCAAGGGTCCAGTGGCGACCGTCATTGTCCAATCCGGCACCCTGCGGGTCGGCGACTCGGTGGTCGCCGGCGCAGCCTGGGGTCGGGTCAAGGCCCTGCTCGACGACACCGGTGACAACGTCAAGGAGGCGTCGCCCTCGACGCCGGTCCAGCTGCTCGGCTTCGACAGCGTGCCGGCCGCCGGCGACGAGTTTCGCGTCACCGACAAGGCGCGGACCGCCCGCGACATCGCGGAGCAGCGCGAGCAGCGCTTCCGGGCCGCGGACCAGCGGCGTACCTCGTCGGCGACGGGGACGGGCGCCAAGCTGGAGGACATCTTCGAGCAGATCCAGCGAGGCGAGACGGCCACCCTCAACCTGGTGCTCAAGGCGGACACCCAGGGCTCGCTCGAAGCCGTCACCGAGAGCCTGCGCAAGCTGGAGCGGGACGAGGTGAAGCTGTCGTTCATCCATCGGGCCGTCGGCGGCATCAGCGAGAATGACGTGACCTTCGCGGCCGCCTCCAACGCCACCATCATCGGCTTCAACGTCCGCCCCGACCGGGGAGCCCGCGAGCTGGCCGAGACCCATGACGTGGAGATCCGCACCTACGAGATCATCTACAAGCTCATCGAGGACATCGAGAGCGCCATGGTCGGCATGCTGGCGCCCGAGTTCGAGGAGGTCATCACCGGCGAGGCCGAGGTCCGGGAGATCTTCCGGGTGCCCCGGGTGGGCGCCATCGCCGGGTGCTACGTGCGCCACGGGGTCATCACCCGCGGTTCGAAGGTCCGTTTCCTCCGGGACGGCGTGATCATCTGGAAGGGCGCCATCACGTCCCTCAAGCGCTTCAAGGACGACGCCCGCGAGGTCCACGAGGGCTTCGAGTGCGGCATCGGCCTCTCCAACAACCAGGACCTGCGTGAGGGTGACATCATCGAGACCTTCGATGAAAGAGAGATCCCGCGCGCCTGATCCGGTCGCCTGTGATGCATGTCGCGTCGCTCACCGTGGAGCTGCATCTGCCGGCCGTGCACTCCCTCAAAGAGAAGCGGGCGGTGGTGCGTCCCATCCTCGAGGGGGCGCGCCGGCGGTTCGCGGTGGCGGCCGCCGAGGTCGACCACCAGGACCTGTGGCAGCGGGCGACGCTCGGCGTGGCAACCGTGTCCGGCTCGGTCGCGCACGCTGAGGCGGTCCTGGCCCGCGTGGAGCGGTTCGTGTGGTCCTTTCCGGAGGTCGAAGTCACCGCCTGCCGGCGCGACTGGCTCGACGCCAGCCAGGAGCCCTGACATGAACCACGCCCGCCGCGGCCGCCGGAGCACCGCTACCACCCCCCGGCGATACCCGCGATCGGTCCGGGTCAACGAGATCCTCCGCGAGGTGCTGGCCGACTCGCTCGAACGACTGGTCGACACCGACGAGCGGCTGGCCATGCTGACGATCACCGGCGTGGACTGCGACGGTGACCTCCGCCACGCCCTGGTCCTTTTTTCCTCCCTTGATGACGACGAGCACGCGGCCCTCGAGGACATGCGGATCCGCCTGCAGGCCGCCATCTCCCGGGAGGTTCGGCTCAAGCGCACCCCGCTGCTCCGCTTCGCGGCCGACCCGGCGGTGGCCGCCGGCGGCCGTATCGAGGACATCCTCCGGGATCTGCCGCCGCCCGCGGCTGATCCGCCAGCGGCCGAGGGCGCCGGACCGGAATCTTGATCGACGGCCTGGCCGTCGTCGACAAGCCCGCCGGGATGACGAGCCACGACGTGGTGGCTCGGGGCCGCCGCATCTTCGGGCAGAAGAAGGTCGGCCACGCCGGCACCCTCGATCCGGACGCCACCGGGGTGCTCCTGGTCGGATTGGGGCGGGCGACGCGGCTCCTGCAGTTCCACGCCGGGCTGACGAAGAGCTACACGGCCGAGGTGGTGCTGGGTACCGCCACCACCACCTTGGACGCGGCCGGTGAGATCACCGGCCGGTGGGACCAGCGTCAGGTCACCCTGGACGAGGCGCGGCGGGCCGCGGCCGAGTTGACCGGGACGATCTGGCAGGTGCCCCCGATGGTCTCGGCCATCAAGATCGGCGGCCGGCGCCTGCACCAGTTGGCCCGCGAGGGTCTGGAGGTGGACCGGGCCGCCCGCCAGGTGACGGTCAGCCGCTTCGACGTCACCGACCTGATGGCTGGCGCTGACGACGGAGGGCCGGTGCTGTCGGTCGACGTGGCGTGCTCGGCCGGGACCTACGTCCGAGTGCTGGCCGCCGACCTGGGGGCGGCCCTCGGCGGCGGCGCCCACCTGCGGCGGTTGCGGCGCACCGCGGTCGGGCCCTGGACGGAGGCCGTGGCCACGCCCCTCGACGGGTTGGGGCCCGAGGCGGTCATCGACCCCGCGGCGTCGCTGCCGTGGCTCGAGGCCGTCGTCGTCGACGGGCCACGGGCGGGGGAGGTGGCCAACGGCCGGGTCCTCGACCGGGATGTCCTCGGTGCCGTCGGCGAGGGCCCGTGGCGGGTCATCGATCCGGGCGGCGCTCTCCTGGCCATCTACCAGCCGCATGGCCCGGGGCTGGTCAAACCGACCGTCGTCATGCCGGCCCGCCCTCGTGAGCCCGCCCTCGTGAGCCCGCCCTCGTGAGCGGGTCTCGGCCGTCGGGTCGACGGTACGCCGACCCGGCCCGTAACCTGCCCGGGGATGCAGGTCCTCCACCATCCCGGCGATTGCGTGACGGGGCGCGCCTGCGCGGTGACGATCGGCGCCTATGACGGCGTCCACATCGGCCACCGGTTGGTCATCGACCGGGTCCGCAGGGTCGCGGCGGAGCAGGGCCTGGCCTCCGCGGTCGTCACCTTCGACCAGCACCCGGCGGCGGTGGTCCGCCCGGAGTCCGCGCCGGGGCTGCTCACCGACCTCGAACAGAAGCTCGAACTGCTGGCCGACACCGGCGTCGACTACGCCCTGGTGGTGCGGTTCGACCACCAGCGCTCGGAGGAATCCGCGGAGGATTTCGTGCGCGAGGTCCTGGTCGGCTGCTTGCAGACCCGGGCTGTCGTCGTCGGCCACGACTTTCATTTCGGCTACAAGCGGCGGGGCAACGTGGCGCTGATGCAGGACATGGGCGCCGAGCTGGGATTCGACGTGACCGGCCTGCGCCTCTTCGGGGACGGATCGAGCGATCAGCCCGTGTCGTCGACCCGGATACGCGAGCTGCTCGGCGCCGGCGCCGTGTCCGAAGCCGCCTCCCTCCTGGGCCGCCCGCACCAGGTGCGAGGGGTGGTCGAGCCCGGCGACCAGCGCGGCCGGGAGCTGGGCTTTCCCACCGCCAACGTCGCCGTGCCGCGGGCCATCGCCCTCCCGGCCGACGGCGTGTACGCCGGCTGGTACCAGCGCCCGGACGGAGTGCGCCGGCCGGCGGCATTGTCGCTCGGGCGGCGCCCCACGTTCTACGAGGAAGCGGAACTCTCCCTGCTCGAGGCCAACCTCCTGGACTTCGACGGCGATCTGTACGGCGAACCGGCCCGGGTGGAGTTCGTGGCCCATCTCCGGGCCCAGGCCCGTTTCGAGTCCCCGCACGAACTGGTCAGCCAGATGCAGCGCGACGTGGCCACCACCCGCCACGTCCTGGGCCGGCCCGACCCGGCGCCCTGACGGCCGGCCCTGACCTGCGGTGACAGCCGGCGCCTCAGGATCACCCCTCGTCCGAACCGGGCTGGAAGCGCCGGTCGCGCTTGCGGGCCCCCTGCCGGCGTTTGGACTCCAGCCGCCGGCGCTGCGAGGCTCGGGTGGGCCGGGTCCCCTTCCGGGTGGGAGCCACCTCCAGGGCCCGGCTCAACCGGGCGGTCAGCCGCTCGACCGCCAGGGCCCGGTTACGGGCCTGGGAGCGCTCGTCGCTGGCGGCCACCACCACCACCGACCCCAGCCGCGCCAGAATCCGCTCCCGGGCCCAGTCCGGCAGGCTGGGCGACGAGGCGGCGTCGAAGCGGACCTCCGCCCGGGTGTTCGAGGTGTTGACGTGCTGGCCGCCCGGGCCCCCTGACGCCGAGAAGCGCCAGGTCAGCTCGGACCACGGGATCCGCACACCCGGTGCGATGGTCAACGCCGGCGTCGGCGGCGCATCGTGCGGGCTCGGGACCGGCTGACCGGCTCCCGGGCCGGCGACCGATCCGGGCTCAGGCACGCCCGCGCCCGGCTGCTAGCATGGAGAGGTGATCGGCCTGGCCGGGCGCGCCCGGGTAACTGCTCGTGGCGTGGGTCCGGGTACGATCACCATCAGGGTGTCAAACTCCAATGTAAGGAAACGCTGTACCTATGCCAGACAAAGCCGCCACGATCGCGACCTACCGCACCCACGAGACCGACACCGGCTCGCCCGAGGTGCAAGTCGCCATCCTCAGCGAGCGTATCGCCCATCTGACCGAGCATCTCAAGATCCACAAGGGTGATCATCACACCCGGCGGGGGCTGATGAAGCTCATCGGACGCCGGCGCCGGTTGCTCGACTACGTGCGAGACAATGACGTCGAGCGCTACCGCGATCTGATCGCCAAACTGGGGTTGCGCCGGTAGGCGCCACTGGACGAGCGGCCCACCCTGGGCCGCTCCTTCGCGTCGAGCCCCGGCGCTGCCGGCGGCGAAGGTGCCCAGGCCAAACACCGCATCACGTCACACCGCATGACCGTCACATCCAATAATTGGCACATCCGATAATTGGCACATCACATCCCATCATTGGGCGGCGACCGCAGGTCAGCTGCCAGTCGAAGATCCCCAGGCCAGGGCCCAACCACCCGGCCAGGGGGTCGCCGACTGGGAACTGGCCCCCCCGCCGCTCCAACTGCCCGGAGGACCCGGGCAACCGAAAGGAGCGGGCCAAATGGCCGCGAACACCATCACCAGTAATTCCACCAAGGTGGCTGCCCCCGTCAGCGGGACGTCGAAGACCCTGTCGTTCGAGACCGGGGTGCTGGCCCAGCAGTCGCAGGGCGCCGTGGTCGCCCAGATCGGCGAGACCGTCGTCCTCGCCACCGCCAACGCCGCGTCGGGCATACGGGAGGGGATCGACTTCTTCCCCCTCACCGTCGACGTCGAAGAGCGCATGTACGCCGCCGGCAAGATCCCTGGGTCTTTTTTCCGCCGGGAGGGACGCCCGTCCGACAGCGCCATCCTGACCTGCCGGCTCATCGACCGGCCGCTGCGCCCCAGCTTCGCGACCGGCTACCGCAACGAGACCCAGGTCGTCATCACCGTCCTGGGCGCCGACCAGGAGAACCCCCACGACGTGCTGGCCATCAACGCCGCCAGCGCCGCCCTCATGCTCTCCGGGATGCCCTTCGAAGGACCCATCGGGGCCGTCCGCATCGCCTACAACGGCGAGGGCGAATGGGTGCCCCACCCCACCTACCAGGACGGTGACGCCTCGGCCTTCGAGCTGGTCGTCGCCGGCCGCCAACTTGACGACGGCGACGTCGCCATCATGATGGTCGAGGCCGGCGGCACCGAGGCGGCCTGGGAGCTGTACCAGTCCGGCGCCCCCAAGGTGACCGAAGCCGTCATCGCCGAGGGGCTGGAGTCGGCGAAGACCTGGATCCGCGAGAGCGTGGAGTTGCAACGGCAGCTGGTGGCCGAAGCCGGCACCCGCCCGCCGCTGGCCTACGTCCCGCAGGTCGACTACGGCGAGCGACGTCGCCGAACGGGTGGCCCAGGTGGGCACCGAGCGCGTCGACAAGGTCACCACCATCACCGCCAAGGCGGAGCGTGAGGCCGCCACCGATGAGGCCACCGCCGCCATCATCGACGAGCTCTCCGGCGAGTTCGAGGGCCGCGAGAAGGAGATCAAGGCCGCGGTCCGGTCGCTGACCAAGCAGCTGGTGCGGCAGCGCATCGCCGCCACCGGTGTGCGCATCGACGGTCGCGGGCCCGCGGACATCCGGCCCCTCTCGGCCGAGGTCGGCATCATCTCCACCGCCCACGGGTCCGGCTTGTTCCAGCGCGGCGAGACCCAGGTGCTCAACGTCGCCACCCTCGGCATGCCTCGCATGGACCAGATGCTCGACACCATCGGCATCGACGAGAAGAAGCGCTTCATGCACCACTACAACATGCCGCCCTACGCCAATGGCGAGACCGGCCGGGTCGGTAGCCCGAAGCGCCGGGAGATCGGCCACGGCCTGCTGGCCGAGCGGGCCCTGCTGCCCGTCGTCCCACCGGTCGAGGAGTTCCCGTACGCCCTGCGCCTGGTGTCCGAGGTGCTGGCCTCGAACGGGTCGACGTCGATGGCGTCGGTGTGCGCCTCGAGCCTGTCGCTGATGGATGCCGGGGTGCCGATCAAGGCGCCGGTTGGCGGGATCGCCATGGGCCTGGTGAAGGTCGACGACCGCTACATCACCCTCACCGACATCCTCGGCGCGGAAGACGCCTTCGGGGACATGGACTTCAAGGTCGCCGGCACGTCCGAGTTCGTCACCGCGCTCCAGCTCGACACCAAGATCGACGGTCTGCCGGCCGACGTATTGGCGGCCGCCCTGCAGCAAGCTCGGGACGCCCGGGAAAAAATACTGGCCGTCATGCACGACACCATCGCCCAGCCGCGAGACGACGTGCGCGACACCGCGCCGAAGATCATCAGCCTGGAGATCCCCATCGACAAGATCGGCGAGGTGATCGGACCCAAGGGCAAGGTCATCAACGCCCTGCAGCAGGAGACCGGCACCGACATTGCTGTCGACGACGACGGGATGGTCGGGACCGTCACCATCGGGGCCAAGGATGGCGGAGCGGTGGCGGAGGCTCGCCGGCGCATCGAGATGATCCTCGATCCCCCGAAGGCCGAGGTCGGCGCGGTATACCGGGGCAAGGTGGTCAACATCACCAAGTTCGGCGCCTTCGTCAACATCCTCCCCGGCCGGGACGGTCTGGTGCACATCTCCAAGCTGGGCCGGGGCCGGCGCATCGACAAGGTGGAGGACGTGGTCGACCTCGGCGACGAGATCGAGGTCCGCGTCGACGACATCGACCCGCAGGGCAAGGTCTCCCTTTCGCTCACGGGCACCGAGGACGCCAACGGGTCCGCCAGCCCCTCGGCCGCCAGGGTGCCCTCCGCCCCTCGGCCGGAGACGGCGAGCGATGACACGGACGAGGTGGTGTCCTTCGAAGACACTTGGGAGACCGAAGCCCAGGCGACCTTCGGCGACCTGGGTCCGGCCCAAGCCGGCGTCCCCCGCGGCGGCGGCGACAACGCCGATCGGGGCCCGCGCCGCAATCCGCGCCGCCGCCGGCCGTGATACGCCGGCCGGCCTGCCAGCTCGCCACCCCTTGACGCCGGCGCACACCAGGCTCGAACCCGGCCTGACGGTCGTCACCGAGCGGATGCCGGACGTCCGCTCGGTGAGCATCGGCTTCTGGGTGGGCACCGGATCGGTGGACGAGGACCCGGCGCAGTCGGGGGCCTCTCACTTCCTGGAGCACCTGCTGTTCAAGGGGACTGCCGGGCGAAGTGCGCGCCAGATCGCCGAGGCGGTCGACGCCGTCGGCGGCGACATGAACGCTTTCACCACCAAGGAATACACCACCTTCTACATGCGCCTGTTGGCCGACGACCAGGAGCTCGGCCTCGACATTCTCTCCGACATCATCTGGTCGCCGGCGTTCCGCCCCGACGAGTTCGAGTCCGAGCGCCAGGTGATCGTGGAGGAGATCCTCATGCACGGCGACGAGCCGGCGGACCTGGTGCACGACGTGCTCGCTGGCGCCCTGTTCCCCGACCACCCCCTGGGTCGGGAGGTGCTCGGCGAGCAGGCCACGGTGGAGGCGATGACGCCCGACGAGGTGGCGAAGTTCCATGCCAGCCACTACCGGCCGGCGAACGTGGTCGTGGCAGCTGCCGGTCGGCTCGACCATGACCGGGTCGTGGCCGGCGTGGCGGACCGGCTGGCCAGTCTGGCCGGCGGCACCACCCCCGCCCGTCGGGCCCCTTCGAGCCCGCCGGTGGAGACGGCCGTGCTGTCCCGGCCGACCGAACAAGCCCACCTGGCGGTGGCGACCCCGGCGCCCGATCGCGACGATGAGGACCGCCACGCCATGGCCGTCGTCGAGCACGTGCTCGGGGGTGGCATGTCCAGCCGGCTGTTCCAGTCCATCCGAGAAGAGCGCGGCCTGGCCTACTCGGTCTATGCCTACCGCCTGGCCTTCCAGGGCGCGGGCGCCCTGGCGGTGTACGCCGGCACCTCGCCGACGAACACCGCCGAGGTGCTGGACCTGATACATGCCGAGTTCGAGCGCGTCGCCGGTGCGGGCATCACCGCCGCGGAGCTGGAGAACGCCCGCGGTCATATCCGGGGCTCGATGGCGCTCGGACTGGAAGACACGGGGGCCCGTATGAGCCGCATCGGCCACAGCCAGCTGGTGCACGGCCGGGTCCTCGACCTGGACGAGATCGAGGCCCGCCTGGCCGCCCTCACCCTCCAGCAGGTCAACCAGGTGGCGGCCCGCTGGCTGTCCCAGCCGAGGACCGTGGCGGCCGTCGGCCCCTTCGACGCGGATCGGGCCGACATCGTCGTCAAGCGGAGTCAACCGTAGGGCTACTGTCGGCCGGCGTGAGAGTGGGGGTTGTCGGTGCGGCCGGGCGCATGGGCTCGACCGTGTGCGAGGCCGTCGAGGATGCTGATGACCTGGAGCTGGTGGCGGCCGTCGATCCCGCGGGCGAGACAACCGGCCGGACCGCCGGCGGCGTCCCGATGACGGCCAACCTGGACGCCCTGACGGAGGCCGGCGCCGAGGTGGCCGTCGACTTCACCGTCCCGGAGGCAGCCCGGGCCAACGCCACCTGGTGCGCTGGCCACGGCGTCCACTCGGTGATCGGCACCACCGGCCTGGACGAAGCGGCCCTGGCCGCGTTGGCCGAGGCCTTCCCGCCGGCTCGGCCTCTCGGCTGCATCGTGGCCCCCAACTTCGCCATCGGGGCGGTGCTCATGATCCGCTTCGCCGAACTGGCCGCCCCGTGGTTCGAGACCGCCGAGATCATCGAGCTGCACCACGACGCCAAGGTCGACGCCCCGTCGGGTACCGCCATGCTGACCGCCAACCGGATGGCGGCCGCGTCGGGGGAGTGGGGTGTCGACCCGACGCGCGTCGAGGTCGTCGGGGGGGCCCGGGGCGGTGTCGGTCCGGGCGGCATCCACATGCATTCGGTGCGCCTCCGTGGCCTGGTCGCCCACCAGGAGGTCCTGTTCGGCACCGAGGGCCAGAGCCTGGCGATCCGGCACGACTCCTACGACCGCCGCTCCTTCATGCCTGGCGTGCTGCTGGCGGTCCGGGCGGTGGGGAGCCGTCCGGGCCTTACCGTCGGGCTGGAGGCGCTGCTGGGAATCTGAGATCGTCCTTGACCACCCGCCGAAGCAGGTTAAGATAACGGTGATAGCTAAACCCGGGTGACCACATGGGGGTGCGCCGTGACCGCAACCAACGAGCAGCTGATCGGGCGGGACGAGATCAACGATCTCGAGGCGATCCTCTCGGTGAGCAACAGTGACCGCGGGTCGGTGGAACACCGGGTCGACTCCCGCTACGACACCCTTTTCACCTGGGACTACGACAAGGGCACCCGGGCCCGCCTGGACCGGCTGTACGAGAAGGCCAAGACGGCGCAGTGGAACGGCACCACCGACCTGCCGTGGGAGATCGAGGTCGACCAGGAGGCGGTGGTGGCCGCCAACCGGGAGCTCATGGGCGCCAACGGCCTCGACATCGACGTCACCGGCACCCCCTTCGAGCACTGGAGCGATGCCCAGTGGCTCGAGCTGGGGTGCGAAAGCCAGAACTGGATGCTGTCGCAGTTCCTCCACGGCGAGCAGGGGGCCCTGCTGTGCACGGCCCGCATCGTGGAGACGGTGCCCTGGATCGACGCCAAGTACTACGCCGCGACCCAGGTCATGGACGAGGCCCGCCACGTCGAGGTGTTCGGCCGCTACCTGCGGGACAAGCTCTCCGGTCACTACCCCGTCAACGCCCACCTCGGCATGCTCCTCGACGACATCATCGCGGACAGCCGCTGGGACATGACCTATCTGGGGATGCAGATCATGGTCGAGGGTCTGGCTCTGGCGGCCTTCGGCTTTCTGCACGACACCACCACCGAGCCCCTGCTGAAGCAGTTGCTCCGTTACGTGATGTCCGACGAGGCCCGGCACGTGGCGTTCGGGGTGCTGTCCTTGCAGGAGTTCTACGCCGGCCTTTCCCAGGCCGAGCTACGGGAGCGCAAGGAGTTCGCCTTCGAAGCAGCGGTGCGGATGCGGGACCGGTTCCTCCAGCAGGAGGTCTGGGAGCGGCTCGGGGTGCCCGTCAAGGAGGCCGTCTCGGTCGTGTCCCGCTCGCCGGAGCGCCAGCTGTTCCAGCGCATGCTCTTCGCCAAGATCGTGCCCAACTGCAAGAAGCTGGGCCTCCTGGACAACGGTGACACCTGGCTGCGGGAACGCTTCACCGAACTCGGCGTCATCGAGTTCGAGCATCTCACCGACACCGGCGAGGAGTTCGAGGCGTTTCAGATCGGCTGAGTCGGGGCGGGCTTCACCCAAGCCCGGAACGCGGGGCGGGTAGGCTCTCGCCCATGGCAGCGACGGGACGGTTCGGGGCGGTGGGCTGCGCCATGGTCACGCCCTTCGATCCGCAGGGCGCCCTTGATCTCGACGGCGCGGTGACCCTGGCCCGCTGGCTGGTCGGCCACGGCAACGACTTCCTCGTCGTCACCGGCACCACCGGTGAGAGTCCCGTCCTGTCCGACTCGGAGAAGGCCGACCTGTGGCGGGCGGTGGCAGAGGCCGTCACCGTGCCGGTGGTGGCCGGCACCAGCACCGCGGACACCGCCCATTCCGTCCAGCTCACCAAGATGGCCGCGGCCGCCGGGGCCGCCGGGATCCTCGCCGTCACGCCCTATTACAGCCGGCCGTCGCAGGCCGGCATCGAAGCCCACGTGCGTGCCATCGCCGAAGCGGCTGGCCGCAAGCCGGTGCTCCTCTACGACATCCCGGTGCGCAGCGGGCGCAAGGTTGCCCCCGCCGTCATCGTCCGCCTCGCCGCTGACGGCGTCATCGCCGGGGTCAAGGACGCCACCGCCAATCCGGCCGGCACCGCCGCCCTGCTGGCCGAGGCCCCCGCCGGCTTCGAGCTCTACAGCGGCAACGACGCGCGACACCCTGCCCCTGCTCGCGGTCGGCGCCGTCGGCATCATCTCGGTGGAGAGCCATTGGGCGGGCGACGAGGTGGCGGAGATGATCGCCGCCTTCACGAAGGGCGACGTCGACCACGCCCGCCAGATCAACACCCGCCTAGTGCCGTCGCACCGCTTCCAGTCGACCGACGAGGCGCCCAACCCGCTGCCCACCAAAGCCATGTTGCGGACGATGGGGCTCCCGGCGGGGCAATGCCGGCTGCCACTCGGGCCGGCACCGGAGGGGCTCGAGGACGCGGCCCGGGAGGTCCTTTCCCATCTCCACAGCTGAACATCCGGTCCGGATCGTCTTCCTCGGCGGACTCGGAGAGATCGGCCGCAACTGCGCCTGCGTGGAGGTCGGCGGGCGGATCATGATCCTCGACTGCGGGCTCATGTTCCCCGACACCGAGATGCCGGGCATCGACCTGGTGCTGCCCGACTTCACCTACCTCCGGGACAATGCCGACCGGGTCGAGGGTTGCATCATCACCCACGGTCACGAGGACCACTGCGGAGGGCTCAGCTTCCTGTTGCGGGAGATGTCGTTCCCGATCTACGGGTCGGCCTTGACCCTCGGCCTGGCTCGCAGCCGCATCGAGGAAGCCGGGCTGCTCGGCCGGGCCCAGCTCATCCCGGTGCGCGACGGCGAGCGGCGCCAGATCGGCCCGTTCGACGTGGAGTTCATCCCGGTGACCCACTCGGTGCCCCACGGCTTCGCCACCGCCTTCCACACCCCCAAGGGCGTCATCCTGCACTCGGGGGACTTCAAGATCGACCTGACGCCGGTCGACGGGCGCGCCACCGACCTGGCCAAGATCGGGGCGCTGGCGGACGGCCCCGGCATCCGGCTCCTGCTGTCGGACTCGACGAACGCCGAGGAGGACGGGTACACCGACAGCGAGCGGTCCGTCGGCTCGGTCTTGGCCGGACTGTTCGTGGCCCATCCCGACAAGCGGGTCATCGTGGCCTGCTTCGCCAGCCACATCCACCGCATCCAGCAGATCGCCGACGCCGCCATCGGGTCCGGGCGCACGGTGGCCACCCTCGGGCGGTCGATGGCGAAGAACGTGGCGCTGGCCCGGTCCATGGGCTTGCTGCGGATCCCGGACCAGGATCTGGTCGACATCGAGCGCATCGGCGACTACGACCCACGGCGGGTGTGCGTCATCTCGACCGGATCGCAAGGCGAGCCCATGTCGGCCCTGTCGCTGATGGCCGCAGCGGACAACAAGTGGATCACCGTCGGTGAAGGCGACCTGGTGGTGCTGTCGTCCCATGCCATCCCGGGCAACGAGACCAACGTGGGCAAGGTCATCGACGGCCTGTGCCGGCTGGGCGCGGAGGTGGTGCACTCCGGGCTGGCCCGGGTCCACGTGAGCGGTCACGCCAAACGGGAAGAGCTCAAGACGCTGCTGGCGCTGGCCCGGCCGGATTGCTTCATCCCGGTCCACGGCGAGTTCCGCCACCTGACCCACCATGCCCGGCTCGCCCAGGACATGGGCGTGGCCCCCGAGCGGGTGCTGCTCGCCGAGGACGGCGATGTCATCGAGCTCACAGACCGCGGCATCGATTTCGTGGCCGAGGTGCCCGCCGGCTACCTGTACGTCGACGGCATCGTGGGCGACGTGGGGCGGGGGGTATTGCGGGACCGGCGGGTGCTGGCAGAAGAGGGCGTGGTGATGGTGGTGGTCACTGTCGACGCCAAGTCCGGCGAGGTGCTGACCGGGCCGGAGATCATCACCCGCGGCTGGGTGTACGCCCCGGAGGCCGAGGAACTGCTGGGCGAGGCCCGCCAGGCGGTGCTGTCCGCCCTGGAGGAGGCCGCCGCCTCCGGTTCAGTGGACTTCGAGACGCTCCGCCGGCGGGCTCGTTCCGCCCTCGGCAAGTTCGTCTCCGAGCGGACCCGCCGGCGGCCCATGATCGTCCCGGTGGTCATGGAGGTCTGACCTCGCCGGCGGCGGCTCGCCGGCGGCGGGGGAGGGGCCGGGGACCGGTGGCCCGGCCGCGCCTGGATCGCCGGCAAGGCGGCCCGGCCCGCCGAAGGGGTGGTGCGATTTGTATCCATGGTGCACTTATGTCTATGAGACGTGCACAAGTGCACCATAGATACATATCGCACCACCAGATGCAGCGGTCGCCACCGGGTTCGCCGGCCCCCTTCCCCGCGCCGCCCACCACAAGAAGCTTGTGGCCTGAGTGGCTGCTGTTACTCTCGTGGCTACTGTGGCTCTTGCGACTCGCCGACGTTCGAAACGGCGGCCGGCGCCGCGGGCTTCCTCCGCCCGCCGCCCGGCCCGGCCCCGCGCCCGTTCCCGCACGCGCGGGTAGCACCCGTCGCACGGCCCGGGCGGCGCCGGCACGTACCGGCCGCGGGTCCCGCACCGCAGCCGCGGCGCCGGCCCCGTGGCGGGGCGCCCTGCGCCGGCTCCTCGGCCGCCAGTCGGAGGACGTGTGGGGCGTGGTCTTCCTGGTGCTCGCCGTCCTGGGCGCACTGGGGATCTACAGCGACCTGGCCGGCCCGGCCGGCCGCGGTCTCAACCGGGGTGCCGCCGACGCCCTGGGCTGGGCCCGGGGGTTCGTCCCACCGGCGCTGGCGTACCTGGGGTGGGTGCTGGTACGAGGGCGCGAACGCGTGGAGGTCAGCCGGCGGCCGCCGGCCAGCCGGGATGAGGTGGAGGTCCGAGCGGCCAAGGCGCCGGCCCGGGTGGCCTTCGGGGCCACGCTCTTCCTCGTCGCCATCGCCGGGCTGGTCCACCAGCTCAACGGGCCTCGCCACTGGCACGGGGTGGTGGCCCAGCTTCGGCCCGCCGGCGGGTTGGTGGGTGCCGGTGTCGGTATCCCCCTACGCGCCGGCGTGGGCACGTGGGGCGCCGGGTTCGTGCTGCTGTCGCTGTTGGGGCTGGCGCTGTTGATCTTGACGGCCACCCGGGTGCGAGAAGCCGCCCACTGGCTCAGCCTGGGCATGGGCGCGACGGCCCGGTCGACTGCCCGTACCGGCCGCTGGATCGCCACCGCCCTCAGCGGAACCCAACGTCAGGCCGCCTCGGCGCGGCATCCCTCGGCGCCGGGACGGTCCGGCCGCCTGGCCGGACCCTACGACCTCGAGGCGGACGAGGAAGAGGCCGGCTTCGGTCGTGCTGAGGGGGCCCTCGCCGGCCGCGTCGCCCCCGATGGCGCCGCCCCCGGCAGCCCCGCCCCCGGCAAGCCCGCCGGCGACGTTGTCCCCGCGGAAGGGGATGCCGCCAAGCCGGCGCGTGGCAAGGTGCCCATCCAGGTGCCGCCACCGGACGTGCCGGTCGACCCGGAGCAGCTGAAGATCGGCCTGGGGCCGGCGGCGGAGCCGGGTACCTGGCGCCTCCCGCCGCTCGCCCTGCTCAAGCGCTCCAAGGCCACCGAGATCGACCGCCGCCATGTCGAGGCCATGGGCCACACCCTCGAGGATGCCCTGGCCGCACACGGCGTCGAGACCCGGCTGGTCGGGATGACCGTCGGGCCCACCGTGACCCGTTACGAGCTGGAGTTGGGCCCGGGCGTCAAAGTGGCCAAGGTCACCAACCTGCAGCGCGACATTGCCTACGCCATGGCCGCCGCGGACGTGCGGATCCTGGCGCCCATCCCCGGGCGTTCGGCCATCGGGGTGGAGGTGCCCAACCAGCAACGTCAGCTCGTCGCGGTCGGCGACATCCTCACCTCCGCCGAGGCCCACGCGGCCACCCATCCCCTCGAGGTGGCCCTGGGGCGGGATATCGCCGGCCGGCCGATCCTGGAGAACCTGGCCACCATGCCGCACCTGCTCATCGCCGGGGCCACCGGGGCTGGCAAGTCGTCGTGCATCAACTCGCTGATCTCCTCCGTCCTGCTGCGGGCGACGCCCGACCAGGTGCGGCTGATCCTCGTCGACCCCAAGCGCGTCGAGCTGGGCCAGTACAACGGACTGCCCCACCTGCTCACCGGTGTCGTCACCAACCCCAAGAAGGCCGCCAACGCCCTGAGTTGGGCGGTGCACGAGATGGAGCGCCGCTACGACCTGCTCGCCGAGGTCGGGGTCCGGGACATCACCGGCTACAACGCGGCCTACGACCGGGGCGACTTCAACGCCCCGCCGCCGCTCGGGGCCGAGCCCAAGACGTACGAGCGCTTGCCCTTCATCCTGGTGGTCGTCGACGAGCTCAACGACCTGATGATGGTGGCGGCCCGCGACGTCGAAGAGTCCATCTGCCGCATCGCCCAGATGGCCCGCGCCGTCGGTATCCACCTGGTCATCGCCACCCAGCGC
Organism: uncultured Acidimicrobiaceae bacterium; assembly: GCA_963702305.1. GTDB lineage: Bacteria > Actinomycetota > Acidimicrobiia > Acidimicrobiales > Palsa-688 > PALSA-693. Next base: position 243,591 of record CAVPBX010000006.1, read on the forward strand.
CCCTCCGTCGACGTCATCACCGGCGTGATCAAGGCCAACATCCCGTCCCGGCTGGCGTTCGCGGTGTCGTCGTTGGCCGACAGCCGGGTCATCCTGGACCAGCCGGGCGCCGAGCGCCTGATCGGCCAGGGTGACATGCTGCTCCTGACCGCCTCGTCGAGCGTGGCCCGCCGGATCCAGGGTGCCTGGGTCGGCGAGGACGAGGTCCGGAAGGTGGTCGCCCACTGGCGCCGGCAGTCCGAGCCGCGCTACATCGACGGCGTCGAAGGGCGCGATGACGCCGGCGGGAGCGGGTTCGGCGGGAGCGACGACGATGACGACGACCTGCTGGAGCAGGCCAAGGACCTCGTGGTCCGGTCCCAGCTGGGCTCCACGTCGATGCTGCAGCGGAAGTTGCGCGTCGGGTTCGCCCGCGCCGGCCGGCTCATGGACCTGCTCGAGCAGCGGGGCATCGTCGGCCCTTCGGAGGGTTCGAAGGCCCGAGTGGTGCTCATGACGATCGAGGAGCTCGACGCCGCCACTCCGAGCGCCGGGCTCGTCCCCCGCCCCGCCGCCATCGCCATGGACCCGACCGGCCCCGTCGACCCCGCCGGCCCCCCCGACGCCGCCGACGACCCCAGATTCCAGGAGTAGCGCCCGCTACCGTCTCCCCGATGCGAGCACGCGCTCCGGCCTCCTCCGCCAACCTGGGCCCGGGCTTCGACGTCCTGGCGGTAGCTCTGGCCTGCTACGTAGAGGTGTCGGTCGAGCCGGCCACCCGCCTGGAGGTGCACGGCACCGGCTTTGGGGCCGACCTGCCCGCCGACAGCTCCCACCTGGCCGCCCGGGTGGCTGCGGACGTCCGCGGCCACGACCGGCTCCGCATCGACGTCCACTCCGACATCCCGGTCGCCCGGGGTCTGGGTTCCTCGGCGGCCATGGCCGTGGCGGCCGCGGCGGCGGCTGGCGCCGGCGATCCGTTCGCCTACGGGATGGCCACCGACGGCCACCCGGAGAACGCCGCGGCCTCCGCCTACGGCGGCCTGGTGGCGGCCACCCTGGTCGACGGTCGCCCGGTGCACCGCCGGCTGGTCCTGGACCCGGACCTGGCGTTCGTGGTCCTCGTCCCCGACCGATCCCTGGCCACCGCCGCCGCCCGGGCCGCCCTGCCCCAGTCGGTACCCCATGCCGATGCGGCCTTCAATCTGGGCCGCCTGGCGCTCCTCATCGCCGGGCTCGCCAACCATCACGACCTCGTCCCGGCGGCGGGCGACGACCGGCTGCACCAAGACGCCCGCACCGCGCTGTTCCCCGAGGCGGCCGCCCTGCTGGCGGGTTTGCGGGCCGCGGGAGCGTTGCTGGCGTGCTGGTCCGGGGCCGGCCCGAGCCTCCTGGCGGTCGCAGAAAAGACCGCCGCTCCGGCCCTGGAGGCGGCCGCGACGCGCCTCCTCGAGGCCGAGCAGGTGGGCGGCGAGGTCCGGCGGCTGGACCCCGACCGGCAGGGGGTCACCGTGTCACGCTCCGCTGGTAAGTAGCGTGGTCGAGTCCTATCCGAAACTGAGGAGGAATGGGCATGGCCACCTACGAGGGCTACTGCGTCAAGTGCAAGGAGAAGCGTCAGTTCGAGGGCCAGGAAGTCACCCTGGCCAACGGGCGCCCGGCCGCGCAGGGAACCTGCCCGGTGTGCGGCACCAAGATGAACCGGATGCTCGGCAGTAAGAAGTAACCCGTCGGCGGTGCCGGGACCTCGCGCCGCTCCTTGGCGCCGGGGACCGGCACCGCTTGATGGCTAGGCTGCGCAGGTGCAGTACTGGCTGGAGACGCTCGGATGTCCCAAGAATCAGGTGGACTCCGACAAGTTGGCCGGCACCCTCGAGGCTGAGGGGTACTTGCTCGCCGCCAGTCCGGACGCGGCCGATCTGGTGGTCGTCAACACCTGCGCCTTCATCGAACCGGCCCGCCAGGAATCGATCGACACGGTGTTGGCGCTCTCGGGCGCCCGCCGGCCCGGCGCCCGCCTGGTGGTGACTGGCTGCTTGGCCGAGCGGTACGGCGACGAGCTGGCTGCCGCCCTGCCCGAGGCGGATCGGGTGGCCGGTTTCGGCGTGCCCGTCACCTTCACGGCCAAAACGGCGAACGGCGGGCGACCGCTACCGTCGTTTGACCTGCTCAACCTGCCTCGGCCGGCGGCCCGGGCCCCCTGGGCGTACGTCAAGGTGGCCGAAGGTTGCGATCGCAAATGCGGTTTCTGCGCCATCCCGTCGTTCCGGGGTCGGCAGCGGTCGCGGGACCGGGCCGCCATCCTGGCCGAGGTGGACGCCCTGGCCGTGGAGGAAGTGGTGCTGGTCGCCCAGGACCTGGCGTCGTACGGACGGGATCTCGGGGGCCGGCGGGCCATCGAGCCCCTGGTGCAGGAGGTGGCGGCGCGGGTGACCCGCACCCGGCTGCTGTATTTGTATCCATCGGAGCTCACCGACGGTCTGATCGATGTCATGGGAGCGACCGGCTGTCCCTACTTCGATCTGTCCCTGCAGCACGTGTCGCGTCCCCATCTGCGGCGCATGCGGCGTTGGGGCGACGGCGACCGCTTCCTGGCCCGCATCGAGCGCATCCGGGCGATCCATCCGGACGCCGCCCTCCGCTCGTCGTTCATCGTCGGCTATCCGGGCGAGACGGAGGACGACCACGACCGGCTGCTGGCGTTCCTGGCCGCGGCGGACCTGGACTGGGCGGGATTCTTCCCCTTTTCCCCCGAGGAAGGCACCTACGCCGTCGGTCTGCCGGACCAGGTACCCGGCGGCCTCACGGGGGAGCGCCTGGCCGAGTGCGCCGAGCTGCAGGACGCCATCACCGCCCAGCGGCGCCGCAGCCAGGTGGGACGGACGCTGCGGGTGCTCGTCGACGAGCCGGGCGTGGCCCGCAGCCACATGGAGGCCCCCGAGATCGACGGGGTGATCCGGATCCCGGCCGGCGCCCGCCCCGGGTCGTGGGTGGACGTGGTGGTCACCGACGCGGAGGGCCCCGACCTCGAGGCGGAGCTCGTGGCGGAGGGGGCGGCCTAGTTGGCTACCAAGATCGCGGGGAAATTCGAATCCACCGCGCTCGGCGACGCCGGCCAACGCCATTACCGCCGTACGGCTGTTGGCGACCCCGCCGGTACTGATCCTGATCGTGCACCTGGGGGTCTCGTGGGGCGCGGCCCTGGCCTGGGCGGCCGTCGCCAGCACCGACTTTCTTGACGGCTGGGTGGCCCGCCGGCAGGGCGCCACCACTTCGGGCGCGTTCCTGGACCCGCTGGCCGACAAGGTGCTGGTGCTGGGTGCCCTGGGGGCGCTGGCGGCGACGGGTCTGGCCTCCTGGGTCCCGGTCGTGCTGATCGCCGGCCGGGAGGTCACCATCAGCGCCTACCGCTCGGTGGTGGCCCGACAGGGCATCTCGGTCCCGGCCCGTCCGCTCGCCAAGGGCAAGACCGCAGCCCAGGACCTGGCGGTCGGGTTCATCCTGATCCCGTTGAACGGGCTGCACCACCGCGGGGTCGGCGAGACGCTGCTGTGGGTCTCGGTGGCCTTGGCCTTGGTCAGTGGGGCCCAGTACCTCCTGGACAGCCGCCGGCCGGCGGTGCCCCCTCGACCCGCCGGCGACGATCTGCCGCCGGCGTAGCGGTGCGCTGCGAAGTTCTCGCCGTCGGAACCGAGCTGCTCCTCGGCCAGATCGTCGATACCAACTCGGCCTGGATCGGCGAACAACTGGCTCTCGCCGGGATCGACTCCCACTACCAGGTGAAGGTCGGCGACAACCAGACCCGGATCGTGACCGCCATCCGCCAGGCTCTGGCTCGCAGCGACGCGGTGGTCTGCTGCGGGGGCCTGGGGCCCACCCAGGATGACATCACCCGCGAGGCCATCGCCGAGGTCCTCGGCGTGCCGCTGGAGCTCGACGACGAGATCGCGGCCCGGATCGAGGAGATGTTCGCCGGCCGGGGTCGGACGATGGCGCGCAACAACCTCCGCCAGGCCGAGGTGCCCCGCGGCGCCACGGTGATCCCCCAGGTGCGCGGGACCGCCCCCGGGCTCATCTGCCGGCTCGGCGACCGGAGCATCTACGCGGTGCCGGGCGTGCCCGCCGAGATGCGGGAGATGGTCGAGCGGGCGGTGATACCGGATCTGGTGGCCCAGGCCGGGGTGACCTCGACGATCCGCAGCCGCACCCTGCGGACGTGGGGGCTGGCCGAATCCACCCTGGCCGAGCTGCTGGCCGGGCGCCTGGCGGCCCTGGACGCCGCCACCGGCCCGGCGCCCACCATCGCCTTCCTGGCCAGCGGGATCGAGGGCATCAAGGTCCGGCTGACCGCCAAGGCGGAGACCGCCGAGGAGGCCGAGGCGCTGCTCGGCGTCGAGGAGGCGGCCATCCGCGGCCTCCTCGGTCCCGCCGTGTTCGGCGCCGACGACGAGGGCATGGAGGCGGCCGTCGGGAAGCTGCTGGTGGCGGCCGGGCTGACCTTGGGAGTGGCCGAGTCGTTGACCGGCGGGCTCGTCGGGAGCCGGCTCAGCGCGGTCCCCGGGGCGTCCGACTGGTTCCGCGGGTCGATCGTCGCCTACGCCAGCGATGTCAAACGGAAGCTGCTCGGGGTCGGGGACGGTCCCGTGGTGAGCGAGTCCGCCGCCGAGGAGATGGCGGCCGGGGCCGCGGCGGTGCTCGGGGCGGATGTCGGATTGGCGCTCACTGGCGTCGCCGGCCCGACCGAGCAGGACGGCCAACCGGTCGGCACGGTGTGGGTGGGGCTGGCCGGCGCCGGCACCGGCGCCCAGCTGCTGCGACTCCGCGGCGATCGGGATCAGATCCGCCAGATCGCCACCATCTCCGCCCTCGACCTGCTGCGGCGCCGCTTGCTCGACGGGCCTGGGCTCGACGGAACTGGGCGCGACGGTCCAGGCGCCGGCTGAGCGTCCCGGGTGCCGCGGCTGTTCGTGGCGGTCTGGCCGCCACCGGCGCTGGTGGATCAGCTGCAGGCGATGGAGCGGCCGGTTCGGCCCGGCCTGCGCTGGACGACGCTGGACCAGTGGCACGTGACCTTGCGCTTCCTCGGGTCGGTGGACTCCGGCCCCGAAAAGCAGCTGCGCCGGCTGCTCAAGGAGGTGGCCGCGGGCGCCCAGCCGGCCGACGCCACGGCCGGGCCGCGCCCTCGGGGCCTGGGCGGGGCGGTGTGGATGCTGCCGGTTGCCGGGCTGGAGCCGCTGGCCGAGGCGGTCGAGGAGGCGACCCGCGACCTGGGCCGGCCGCCGGCTGGGCGCCCCTTCCGGGGGCACGTGACGCTCGCCCGGGCCCGGCACCCTCGCGGGCTGGCCGGTGTCCCGGCGGGGCCGATGTCCGCGCGATGGACGGTCGACGAGTTGACCCTGGTGGCCAGCACGCTGCGGCCGGACGGGGCCCGCTACGACGTGGTCGGCCGTTGGCCCCTGGGGGCCGGTGGGTGATGCTGTTGGGTGGACTGCGTCTGGGCACGCCGGACGACGTCATCGACGACGCCTGGCTGTCCGTCGAGGGCGGACAGGTGAGGGAGGTAGGCCGAGGTACCCCGCCGGGCCGGATCGATATCGATCTGGCTGGCGATCTGGTGGTGCCGGGCTTCGTCGATCTGCACTGCCATGGCGGGGGAGGGGCTTCCTACGGTTCGGATGACGCGGCGCGGGTGGCGGCCTACCACCTGCGGCACGGGACCACCACCACCTTGGCCAGCCTGGTGAGCGCCGCCCCCGAGGTGCTCGCCGAGCAGGTGCCCCGGCTGGCGGCCCTGACCCGGGCGGGAGTGGTGGCCGGCATCCACCTGGAGGGCCCCTTCCTGGCGAGGGCCCGCTGCGGCGCCCATGACCCGGCCGTGCTCCGTGACCCGAGCCCAGCCGAGATCGATGGCCTCCTCGGGCTGGCGGGCGGCACTCTGCGGATGGTGACCTTGGCCCCCGAACGCGCCGGCGCCCTCGACGCCATCGCCCGCGTCACCCGAGCCGGCACCCTGGTCGCCGTCGGCCATACCGAGGCCACCTACGAGCAGACCCGCGCCGCCATCGCCGCCGGCGCCCGGGTCGCCACTCATCTCGGCAACGCCATGCCGGCGTTCGAGGCCCGGCGCCCCGGCCCGGTGCTGGCTCTACTGGAGGACGACCGGGTGACCTGTGAGCTGATCAACGACGGCATCCATCTGCACCCGGCCTTCGTCACCCACGTCCAACGCCGCGCCGGACCGGGTCGGATCGCCCTCATCACCGACGCCATGGCGGCGGCCGGGGCCGGGGACGGCCGGTACCGGCTCGGAGCGGTGGCCGTCCGCGTCAGCGGTGGCGAGGCCCGCGTCGAGGCCACCGGGGCGCTGGCCGGCAGCACCTTGACGCTGGGCGAGGCGTTCCGGCGGGCGGTCACGACGGCCGGATTCGGCGTCCCGGACGCCGTCCGGGCTACCTCGACCACGGCTGCCGGGTTGTTGGGCCGCCCCGACCTCGGCCGCCTGCGGGCCGGCAGCCCGGCGGACCTGGTGGTGCTGGACGCCGGGCTCGGAGTGCGTTCGGTGCTCCATCGGGGGATGTGGGTCACGCCGTAGCGCGCCACTCCAACGCCGGGTGTCCAGCTCGGCGACGGTAGGTTGCCGCTATGCCTGGCTCCCTTCTCGGTACACGCGTCCGCCGCGTCGAAGACCCCGACCTGCTGACGGGCCGGGGCACCTACGTCGGCAACCTTCGGGTCGACGGCCTGGCCCGAGTCGTCTTCGTGCGCTCGCCGGTCGCCCACGCCCGCATCGTCGCCATCGACACCAAAGCGGCCCAGGCCGCGCCGGGTGTCCTGGCCGTCTATCTGGCCGACGATCTGGGCGTGGCCCCGTTCCACGGTTTCATGGTCCTCAACGCCGCCTGCGCCCGACCGCCGCTGGCCGACGACAAGGTCCGCTTCGTCGGCGAAGCGGTGGCGATGGTGGTCGCCGAGACCGAGGCCGCGGCGCTCGACGCGGCAGAACTGGTCGAAGTCGAGTACGACCACTTGGAGGCGGCTGTCGACCCCGAAGCGGCCCTGGCCGACGGCGTGCCCCTGCAGTTCGAGGAGATCGGCACCAACCTGGTCGCCGGGATGATGGGTGACACCAGTGTCGACCCGCTGGCGGGGGCGGCCACGGTGGTGCGGGCCAAGTTGCAGAACCAGCGGGTGGCGGTGGTGCCCATGGAAGGTGACGCCATCGCCGTCCTACCCGGCGACGACGGGGACGGCCACGACCTCACGGTGTACGTGTCGACCCAGATGCCGCACGGATTCGCGGGCGCCGCCGGCCGCAACCTCGGCCTGGATCCGTCGACCCTGCGGGTCATCGCGCCCCATGTGGGCGGAGGGTTCGGCGGCAAGGCCGGCATGGGGTCGGAGCACGCCGCGGTGATCGCCGGCGCCCGACTGCTCCAGCAGCCGTTGGTCTGGGTGGAGACCCGTTCCGAGAACCTGGTGGCCATGCCGCACGGCCGCGGGCAGGTCCAGTGGATCGAGATGGGCTTCGACGCCCATGGGCGGATCACGGGCATGCACTGCCGGGTGCTCGGCGACGCGGGCGCCTACGCCGGCTTCGGCGGGGCCCTGGCGATCGGCCCCACCCGCACCATGGCGCAGGGGGTGTATCGCATCCCGGTGCTGCGGTACGACGTGGCGGTCGCGGTGACCAACACCACCCCGATGGGAGCCTTCCGGGGAGCGGGGCGACCGGAGGCGGCGGAGTTCCTGGAGCGGATGATGGATTTGGCGGCGGACGAACTCGGCGTCGACCCGGTCGAGTTGCGCCGGCGGAACCTGCTGCCGGCGTTCGAGCAGCCGATCGTCACCCAGATGGGCACTACCTACGACACCGGCGACTACCAGAAGCCCCTCGACGAGGCGCTGCGACTCGCCGGCTACGAGCAGCTGCGGGCCGAGCAGGCCGCCCGCCGAGCGGCTGGGGCCCGCAAGCAGCTGGGGATCGGCGTGGCCGTGTACGTCGAGATCACTGCCGGCGGGGGGGCCCAGGAGTTCGGCTCGGTCGAGGTGCACCGGGACGGGACCGCGACCATCCGGGTCGGCACGTCGGCCCACGGGCAGGGCCACGCCACGTCGTTTGCCATGATCGTCTCGGACCGGCTGGGGATACCCATCGACGACATCCGCTTCGTACAGTCCGACACGGCCGCAGTGCCGAGAGGCGGGGGGACCGGAGGGTCCCGGTCGTTGCAGATCGGGGGCAGCGCAGTCCTGACGGCGACGGAGGAGGTGCTGGCCCGGGCCAAGGCGCTGGCGGCTGCCCATCTGGAGGCCAGCGTCGACGACATCGTGGTGCACGACGACGGCCGGGTCGGGGTGGCCGGGGTGCCGGCCGGCGCCTTGTCGTGGGCGCAGCTGGCTGAGTTGGCGGCGGCGGGACTGGGCGGGCCGGCCGGCGAGGCCGGCCCGGCCGGCGACGACGCTGGGCACCGTTTGATGGCTGCGGTGGACTTCAGCCAGGAGGGCGCCACCTTTCCCTTCGGCGCCCACGTGTCGGTCGTCGAGGTCGACATGGAGACCGGCCGGGCGGTCCCGATCCGCCACATCGCGGTCGACGACTGCGGGCGGATCCTCAACCCGCTCATCGTCACCGGCCAGCAGCACGGCGGCATCGCCCAGGGCATGGCCCAGGCCCTATGGGAGCAGGTCGTCTTCGATGCCGACGGCAACCCCCTCACGTCCAACCTGGCCGACTACGCCATGCCGAGCGCCGCGGAGTTCCCGTCCTTTGAAACGGCCAACACGGAGACGCCCACGCCGCGCAACCCGCTCGGGGCCAAGGGCATTGGCGAATCGGGGACGATCGGCTCGACCCCCTCGGTGCACAACGCGGTCATCGACGCCCTGTCCCACCTCGGGGTGCGGCACATCGACATGCCCTGCACCCCGGAGCGGGTGTGGCGGGCGATCGAGGCGGCTCGCACCGGCGAGGTCGCCGGCGGCCGGCCCCTGTGGCAGGACCCTCCGGCGGCGTTCGACAGCCTGCCCGCCGCCGGCGCCGGCCGGCGCCCGGAAGCGGCCGACGCCGACATCTGACCGGCTGGTCGGTGGCCGGGTGGCCGGGTGGCCGGGTGGCCGGGTGGCCGGCGGGCCAGGGGGCCAGGGGCCGGGCGGCGGCGGCGCCCAGCGGCCGGCACCGTCGCCACCCGGTGTTCTTTCTTTGGCGTTTTCTGACTCTTTGGCCCTCAGAGGACACTGGGTGTCGCATACGTCCCGAAGAGCTCAGATGTCCCAAAGAATCGGCGGCCAATCGGCCACCTGCCACCAGCCGGCCACTTGCCACCAGCCGGCCACCTTCCCGCTGCCACCTCCCCGGCCGCCAGGCGACTCAGAGGTCGAGGTCGACCCGGATGGTGGTCGGCTGAGTGGCGCCGGCCCGGAAGATGGCTCCGTCTATGCGGCCCGCGAGCTTGTTGGCCCGGTCCAGGCGCCGGCGCCGGGCCAGCCCATCGTCGCCGGGTAGGAGCGTGGCCGTGCCCCGCAGCCAGCGGCGGCGGAGCTTCAGGCGCACCTGCGGATTGGCCAGCAGGTTCTTGACGTAGTCCGAGTCGACGCCGTGCTCGGCCACGAACCAGTACGACGAGCCTTCGAGGTGCCCTCCGATCGGGGTGTGGCGGGGCAGGCCGGTGCGCCTCCCGGAGGTCTCGATGAGGGCGAAGGAGCGGGGCGCCACGCCGGCTCGGAGCGCGGCGCGCATGACCGGGTTGACCCCGTATTTCTCGAGAACGCTCTGGACCCGGCGGGCGGTGCTCACCATGCGTCCAGTCTGCCCGGGGAAGATCGGCCACCATCCACCATCGAACATGTGTTTGGGTCTACTATTGGGACCCTGAATCACATGCGTGTCACTTGCCGGATCGTCCCGGCCCGGTTGACCGTCACACCCCGTTCATAGGGTGAGCCCGGTACCGATCACAAGCGAACCGATCAGAGCGAGAGGAAGGGACTCCGGTGGAGCGAGACAAGGCCCTCGAAATGGCGATGGGGCAGATCGAAAAGCAGTTCGGCAAGGGTGCCGTCATGAAGATGGGGGACAAACTCGACATGCAGATCGAGGCCATCCCGACGGGTGCCCTCGCCCTCGACATTGCCCTCGGCATCGGCGGCCTGCCGCGTGGCCGCATCGTCGAGATCTTCGGGCCGGAGTCATCCGGGAAGTCCACCCTGGCCATGCACGTGGTGGCAGAGGCCCAGCGCAACGGCGGGATCTGCGCCTACGTCGACGCCGAGCACGCCATGGACCCGGTGTACGCCCGGGCCATCGGGGTCAACGTCGACGACCTGCTGATCTCCCAGCCGGACACCGGTGAGCAGGCCCTCGAGATCGCTGACATGCTGATCCGCTCCGGCGCACTCGACGTCATCGTCATCGACTCCGTCGCCGCCCTGACCCCCCGGGCCGAGATCGAAGGCGACATGGGCGACAGCCACGTCGGTCTGCAAGCCCGTCTCATGTCGCAGGCGCTCCGCAAGCTGACCGCCACCCTCAACAAGTCCGACACCATCGCCATCTTCATCAACCAGTTGCGGGAAAAAATAGGAGTCATGTACGGGTGTTTGTCGTATGGCACCCGGGTGACGCTGGCGGACGGCAGCCAGGAGAAGATCGGCAAGATCGTCAACCAGCGCATGCCGGTCGAGGTTTTGTCCTACGACCCGGAGATGGGTGCCGTGGTGCCGAAGAAGGTTGTCAATTGGTTCGACAACGGAGTGACCGAGGAGTTCCTTCAACTCACCGTGGCTCGGCCGGGAGGCAATGGCAAAGCCCAGTTGGGCTGCACCGCCAACCACAAGATCCGTACACCTGCTGGATGGCAGGAGGCCGGCGACCTTCAGGTCGGAGACCGGGTACTGCAGGCAGTACCGCACCACCTGTCTGACTTTCAGTGGCAAGTGGTCCTGGGTGGGCTGATGGGCGACAGTGCGCTCTCTCCTACCCGGAGCGGCCATGGTGCCCGGTATCGCTTCGACCATGGCGCCAAGCAGACCGCATATGGGGACTGGAAGGCGTCACTCTTCGCCAACCTGGGTGTCAGCCGATCGTCCCGCTCCGATGGGGCGGTGTTCTACGACCTCCAGCCCCTGCCCGAGCTGGCCGAGCTCCGGCAGGCCATGTATATCGGCGGTAAGAAGGTCCTGAGCGAGGACTACCTCAAGCAGCTCACGCCGCTGTCGCTGGCCATCTGGTACATGGACGACGGTAGCTATACGGAGCGGGCCAAGGGGCTCCAGGAGCGGACCCGAGACGGCAGTGGCCGTATGGAGATCTGCGTCGAAGCCATGGAGTCATCCAGTCGACAGCGGTTACGCGACTATCTCGCAGACACTTGGAACATCAGTCCCCGGCTCCGTCGGGTCGGCGTCGGCCAGAAGGCCGTCCTCACGTTTCCCAAGGAAGAGACCGCCAAGTTCCACGCCCTGGTGGCGCCCTTCGTGCATCCGTCGATGGAGTACAAGCTCCAGGCCCGCTTCCGGGGTCGGTTTGCGGTCGAGCCGGTGTTCGCGCCGATGCGCCACGAGTTGATGCCCTTGCCGATTGTCAAGATCGGGCCCAAACCCAAGACCCGAAGTATGCACCGCTTCGACATCGAGGTGGAGGGGAGCCACAACTATCTGGCTGATGGCGTAGTCGTGCACAACAGCCCTGAGACCACCCCCGGCGGTCGGGCCCTCAAGTTCTACTCCTCGATCCGCCTCGACATCCGCCGCATCGAGTCCATCAAGAATGGAGCGGAGGTCACCGGCAACCGCACCCGGGTCAAGGTGGTCAAGAACAAGTGCGTGGCCGCGGGAACGACAATCTTCGATCCCACCACGGGTGAGACACATCTCATCGAAGACATCGTCGAGCGAGGCGCCGGCCACGCCGTGGTCGCCGCCGATAAGGCCGGCAAGCTGCATTCTCGCCCCATCATCCAGCGTTTCGACCAAGGTGAGGCTGAGGTCATTGGTCTGGGCCTGCGGGACGGCACCACGTTGTGGGTCACGACAGACCACAAGGTGATGACGGACGGAGGCTGGCGAGAGGCCGGCGAGCTCAAAGTCGGTGACGGCCTGGCTCGGCCGAGGCGGTTTGGACAGTTCGGGACAGAGGAACCCGTCACGCCGGACCAGGCCCGGATGCTTGGCTATCTGATCGGTGACGGCTATGTGGGTGGCAAGACCCCGATCGCCTTCATCAATGTCCAAGAGTCCCTGCAACAAGATGCGATTGCTATCGCGGCCACTCTTGGTTGCAAGGCAACCCGGCGCGGACGGCAAGGCATAGAAACGTCCTTTTCGCATCGCCCGGGTGAGAAGAACGAGCTGCTTGCTCTCTGCCGCTGGGCGGGTATCGACGGTCACCTGGCGCCGACCAAGACCATCCCAGCAGCCTTCTTCGACGATGGAGTGTCAGCGGAAGTCGTCGGCAACCTGCTGTTCGGCGTGTTCGAGTCGGACGGTTGGGTGAGTAGGGAACAGACGGGGGGCCTGCGGGTCGGATTCACGACCACTTCCCGTCAACTGGCACAGCAGCTGCACTGGCTGATGCTGCGATGGGGGATCGGCAGCTCGGTCCGTTCGTACGACCCGACCGGCAAACGCCCGAGCATCATTGGAGGACGCAAGGTTGAGAGCAAGCTTGTTGCCTGGGAGGTTCGGGTCTCAGGTGTGGACAACCTGCAGCGTTTCGCTGAGGCACTGCCAATGTGGGGACCTCGTGGTCAAGTGTTGACCGCGGGACTTGCGGATCCGAGCCGACGGAGGCACCGCGGATCCCAGCGGGGGTACCTGCCATCGAGCCAGACCGAGCCAGTGTTGGCCTACCTGCAAGGCCGTGGAATGACCCCGCAGCTGGCGGCGTCGCTCATCGGTGAGGAGGCCGGCGATCCGAAGGGTGGATTGCGACAGGTGTTGGGTCATAGCCGGCTACGGAGGGATCGCCTAGAGCTACTGGCAGATGCGATCGACAGCACCTTCTTGCGGGAATCGCTCGATGAGGAGGTCTGGTACGACCGCATCACCACTGTGCATCCAGCCGAGTGGCGGGACATCTACGACATCGAGGTCGACGAGCACCACACCTTCGTTGCCAACGATGTGGTGGTCCAAAATTGCTCGCCGCCTTTCAAACAAGCGGAGTTCGACATCATGTACGGCAAGGGGATCAGCCGGGAGGGATCGCTGATCGACGTGGCGGTGGACCTCGGCATCGTCAAGAAGGCCGGGGCTTGGTACACCTACGAAGGTGAGCAGCTCGGCCAGGGGCGGGAGAACGCCAAGGTGTTCATCGCCGAGAACCTCGAGGTCATGATCGAGATCTCCGAGAAGGTCCGCCAGCAGTCAGGTCTCGGGGACCACGTGGAGGGCGAAGGCGACATCCCGTTGGGCGTCGACCCCGCCGACGACGAGCCCATCAGCCTCGAGGACTGACTCACGGAAGGTGACGCGGGCTGGCGCCAGATCTGACAGGTGGCAGCCCGCGCACCTCCGAAACCTCCGGATTTGCAGAATCGGTCGGCAGGAGACCCCTTGGTGGTGTCGAATCGCTTGATTGGCTGTTTGATGCCAAAACAACTGATTGAGTGGCGGTGACCGTGGCGGTCAGTGCCGCAGCTGGGGAGCCACGTTGGTCGAAGTCCTCAAAGTCTCGAGCAAGTCGAACCCGAATTCCGTCGCCGGCGCCCTGGCTGGCGTGGTCCGGGGGTGCGGGGCGGTCGAGATCCAGGTGGTCGGCGCCGGCGCCCTCAATCAGGCCATCAAGGCGATCGCCATCGCTCGCGGCTACGTGGCTAGCTCCGGGCTGGACCTGACGTGCCGTCCCACCTTCGCCGACATCGAGATCGACGGCGAGGGGCGCACGGCCATCCGCCTGCTGATCGAAACATGCGAGCCCAAGCCGGTCGGCGCCTGGGCCCCGCAGGCTGCAGCGCCGATCCGGATCGCCGCCGAGCCCTGAGGAGCGCGAACCCCGCCGCACCCTGCTGGCGTGCCGGCCTATGCCGGCCGGCGGCCACCACCCCGCCCCTAGACTCGACGGTCGTGCCGTCCGCCGAGCCCCGCCGCTACTTCATCCGCACCTTCGGCTGCCAGATGAACGAGCACGACTCCGAGCGCCTCGCCGGCATCCTCGAAGGTGACGGCCTGGTGGCCACCGACCGGGCCGAGGCCGCCGACGTCATCGTCCTCAACACCTGCTGCATCCGCGAGAACGCCGACAACAAGCTGTACGGGCACCTGGGCCATCTCAAGGCCATCAAGGACCGCCGGCCCGGCGTGCAGATCGCCGTCGGGGGCTGCCTGGCCCAGAAGGACCAGGAGGCCATCCAGCGGCGGGCCCCATGGGTGGACGCGGTGTGGGGGACCCACAACGTGGGGCACGCCGGCGACCTGCTGGCCTCGGCGGCCGCCACCGGCGTGCCGGCGTTCGAGATCCTCGAGGCCGCGCCCGACGGGGAGGACGCCTTCCCGTCCGCCCTCCCGGTGCGCCGGGACCAGGCCTGGGCCGCGTGGGTCACCATCCAGATCGGCTGCGACAACCAGTGCGCCTTCTGCATCGTCCCCGCGGTGCGGGGCCCCGAGATCAGCCGGCCGTTCGGGCAGGTCGTGACCGAGGTGCAGGACTTGGCCGCGGCCGGCACCGTCGAGGTGACCCTCCTGGGGCAAAACGTCAACTCCTATGGCCGCGAACTTGACCGCAGCCCTCCGGGCGGACCCCGACTGGCGCCGGCACCCCGACCGCACCGGCGACGCCTGGAGCGAAGCCGAACGCCCCCGCGCCCGCCCCCTCTTCGCCGACCTGCTGCGAGCAGTGGCCCGCATCGACGGGATACGCCGGGTGCGCTACACCAGCCCCCACCCCAAGGATCTCCGCCCCGAGACCATCGAGGCCATGGCCACCGAGCCGGCGGTCTGCCCGCACCTGCACCTGCCGCTGCAGGCCGGCAGCGATCGCATCCTGGCGCGCATGCACCGCGGGTACACGGCCGGACGCTACCTGGATCGCCTCGCCGCGGCGAGGGCCGCGGTCGACGACCTGGCGGTCACCACCGACATCATCGTGGGCTTTCCCGGAGAGACGGAGGCCGACTTCCAGCAGACCCTGGAGGTGGCGGCGGAGGCGGGCTACGACAGCGCCTACACGTTTATCTACTCGCCGCGGCCGGGGACCGAAGCGGCGGCCCGGTCCGACGAGATGATCCCTGCCGAGGTGGTGGCGGAGCGCTTCGAGCGGCTCCGTATCGTGGTGGAGCGCAGCGCCCTGGCCAGGAACCAGGCCCGGGTGGGCCGCACCGAGGAGATCCTGGTCGAGGGGCCGTCCAAACGAGACCCGACGGTGGTGAGTGGCCGGACCGGCCAGGGCAAGCTGGTCCACGTCCCGGCCCCGCTCGGGACCCTCCCCGCCGGGAGCTGGGCGGACGTCCGGATCATCCGGGCCGCGCCGCACTTTCTCGCCGGCGAACTCGTCGCGGTCACCGCCCGCCCCACCCATCGCACCCGCATTCCGGTGGTAGCCGGCTGACCCGTTCCGGCGCCCGGTGACCCGGCATCTGGCCCTGGTGGGGTGCACGGCGTCGGGCAAGTCAGGACTGGCGCTGGAGCTGGCCCGCCGGCTGGGCGACGTCGAGTTGGTGACGGTCGACTCCATGCAGGTCTATCGGGGCATGGACATCGGCACGGCCAAGCCGACGCGGGCCGAACAGGCCGAGATCCCCCACCATCTCCTCGACCTCGCCGATCCGGGGGAGGAGTGGAGCGTGACGAGGTGGGCCGTCGCGGCCCGCCAGGCCATCGCCGGCATCGAGGCCCGGGGCCGCCGGGCCATCCTGGTAGGCGGGACCGGCCTGTACTTTCAGGCCGTCGTTGACGCGCTCCAGCCGCCCGGCACGTATCCGGCGGTCCGGCAAGAGCTCGACGACGACCCTGACACCCTGGCCCTGCACCGGCGCCTGCAGGACCTGGACCCCCTGGCTGCCTCCAGAATGGAGCCGACCAACCGCCGGCGGGTGCTCCGGGCCCTGGAGGTGACCCTCGGCAGCGGCCGCCCTTTTTCCAGTTTTGGGCCGGGCGTGGCCCACTTCCCGCCCACGGCCTGGCGGATGGCCGGCTTGTGGCTGCCCCGGCCGGTGGTCGCCACCCGGATCCGGGCCCGGCTCGACGCCATGGTGGCGGGGGGCCTGGTGGGCGAGGTGGAACGGCTGCGGGCCGGCCCGGGCGGCCTGTCGCGCACCGCCCGTCAGGCGCTCGGGTATCGGGAGGTGCTCGCCCACCTGGAGGGGGAGGTACCCCTGGCGGCCGCGATCGACGAGGCCGACCGCCGGACCCGGGCCTTCGCCCGCCGGCAGCGGGTGTGGTGGCGACGGGACCCCCGCCTGCGGTGGTACGGGGCCGCCGAGAACCCGTTCGCCGTCTTGCCCCAGTTGCTGGGAGAATGGAGGGAGCCATGACCTCCGCTCCCTCCGCCGGCGAGCTCATCGTGTCCAAGCTCCACGGGTTCGGCAACGACTTCCTGGTGGTGCTCGACGACCCCGCCCAGCCCGACCCCGCCCAGACCCGCCCCGCCCAGGCGCTCTCCGTCCGGCCCGATGCCGGCCTGGCCCGCCGCCTCTGCCACCGCCACCTGGGCATCGGCGCCGATGGCCTGATCCTGGGCACCCGGCTCCCGCCGGCCACGGGCGACGCCGTCCTGCGCTTTCAGCTGTGGAACGCCGACGGCAGCGAGGCGGAGATGAGCGGCAACGGCATCCGGTGCCTGGCCCATGCCGCCCTCGATCGCGGGTGGGTCTCGGCCAACGAGCCGTTCGGCGTCCTGACCCCGGCCGGCCGCCGGGAGGTCTCGGTCCGGCCCGGCCCCGACCCGGGGATGACGTGGGCCACGGTCGAGATGGGCGAGGCCAAGGTGCGAGGCGAGGTGGACCGCTGCAACGTCGGCCATGGTCAACTGCTCGTCGACGTCGGCAACTCGCACCTGGTGGTGCTGGGCCCGGACCCCGCGACGGTAGACGTGGGCACCCTGGGGCCTGCCCTCGAGGCCACCGATCCGGCCGGGCTCAACGTGGAGTTCGTGGCCCTCGGCCCGGGTCCCGACGAGCTGACGATGCGGGTGTGGGAACGGGGCGTGGGCGAGACGGCGGCCTGCGGCACCGGCGCCTGCGCGGCCGCGGCGGCGCTGCACCACTGGGGCCGGGTGGGTGGGGCCGTGACCGTGCACCAGCCGGGCGGGGCCGCGGCGGTGGAACTGCGGGCCGACGGATCCGTCACTCTGGCCGGCCCCAGCGTGCACATCGCCACGTGCGTGGTGCGCCCGTGACCCTGATCGAACGCAGTTTCCGGGAGAAGATCATCCTGGTCGGCGTCACCGTTCCGCCGGAGCGGGAGGAAGAGACCGAACGTCACCTCGACGAACTGGCGCTGCTCGTCGACACGGCCGGGGCCGACGAGGCCGCCCGGGTGCTCCAGCGGCGGGACCGGCCCGACCCGGCCACCTTTGTGGGGCGGGGCAAGGCCGAGGAGCTGCGCGACCTGTCCCTCCAGGTCGACGCCGACACCGTGGTCTTCGACGACGAACTGTCCCCCGCCCAGTCCCGCAACCTGGAGAAGATCCTGGGCCGCACCGCCATCGACCGCACCGCCGTCATCCTCGACATCTTCGCTCAGAACGCCTCTACCCAGGAAGGCAAGGCCCAGGTGGAGCTGGCCCAGATCCGCTACCGCCTGCCCCGGCTGCGCGGCCGCGGCCTGACCCTCTCCCAGCAGGCCGGCGGCATCGGGACCAGAGGACCCGGCGAGACCCAGCTGGAGGTCGACCGGCGGCGCCTGGTGCGGCGCATGTCCCGGCTGGAGCGGGACCTTCGCCGCCTGACCCAACAACGCCGGCTGCAGCGCAAGTCCCGCCGGCGCAGCCGCCTGGCCACGGTCTCGCTCGTCGGTTACACCAACGCCGGCAAGTCGACCCTGCTCAACTACCTCACCGATGCCGGGGTGCTGGTCGAGGACCGTCTGTTCGCCACCCTCGATCCCCGCACCCGCCGGCTGACCCTGCCTGGCGGGGAGACGGTGCTGCTGTCCGACACGGTCGGCTTCGTCCGCAAGCTGCCGCACCAGTTGGTCGAGGCCTTCCGGTCCACCCTGGAGGTCGTCACCGAGTCGGACCTGCTGGTCCACGTCGTCGACAGCGCCAGCCCGGATCCCGAGACCCAGATCGAGGCGGTCCGCGCCGTCCTGGATGAGATCGGGGCGGGCGCGGTGCCGGAGCTGCTGGCCTTCAACAAGGGCGACGTCAGCACCGAGGCCAAACGGCTGGCGGACCGCCATCCGGGGGCGGTGACCATCTCGGCCTTGACCGGCGAGGGCATCCCGGGCCTGCTGGCGGCGATCGGCGACCGCCTGCGCGCCACCGCTCGGGTACTGGAGCTGGTGGTCCCCTACGAGCGCGGCGACATCCTGGCCGCGGTGCACCGCGAAGGCGAGGTGCTGGTGGAGACCCACGACGACGACGCGGCCCGCCTGCGGGTGCGGGTCGACGGCGCGGGCGCGGCCCGGTTCGCGGCGTTCGTGGCCGAGCCGGCATGACCGGCGGCTTCGTCGTCCCCGACTACCCCTACGACCGCCTGGACGCGGCCCGGGAGGCGGCCGCCCGCCTGCCGGGCGGGGTGGTCGACCTGTCAGTCGGGACGCCGACGGATCCGCCGCCGCCGGTGGTGACCGAGGCCCTGGCCGCCGCCATCGCCGGCCCGGACGGTCCGGACCCGAGCGCGAGCATGCGCGGCTACCCGCCGTCGATCGGGACGATCGAGTTGCGCCAGGCCATCCAACAATGGGAAAAAGACACCCTCGGCGCCGAGGTCCCCCTCGATGCCATTGCCATCTGCGTGGGTACCAAGGAGCTCGTCGCCGGCCTGCCGCAATGGTGCCACCTCCGGAACCCGGATCGCGACACCGTGCTGTATCCGGCGGTGTCGTACCCCACGTACGCCATGGGCGCGCGCCCTCGCCGGGCTGCGGGCCGTGCCGGTACCGGTCGACGAGCACTGGCGCCTGGACCTGGCCGCCGTGGATCCCGAGGACGCCGACCGGGCCCTGATCCTGTGGGTCAACACGCCCGGCAACCCGGCGGGTGGCCTCGACGACTTGGCCGCGGCGGCGAGTTGGGGGCGGGACCGGGGGATCCTGGTGGGCAGCGACGAGTGTTACGCCGAGTACACCTGGGACGGCCCGGCCCGCACGGTGCTGGGCCGCGGGGCGGGGCCGGACGGTCTTGGGGGTGTGCTGGCCGTGCACTCCCTGTCCAAGCGCTCCAACCTGGCCGGGATGCGGGTCGGCTGGTACAGCGGCGACCCGGAGCTGGTGGCGTTCCTGCGCGAGATCCGCAAGCACGCCGGTTTCATGGTGCCGGGACCGGTGCAGCGGGCGGCGGCCGCGGCCCTCGGTGACGCCGGCCACGTGGCGGCGCAACGGGAGCGCTATCTCGCCCGTCTGATTCGAGCCCGGGAGATCCTGGCCGGCATCGGCGTCGAGTGTCACTTGCCGTCCGGCGGGTTCTACTTATGGGCAGCCGCGCCGGGGGGGACGGTTGGGCCTGGACCAACTGGCTGGCCGAGACGGGTGGAGTCCTGGTGTCGCCCGGCGAGTTCTACGGTGCTGCCGGCACCGGGCACGTCCGATTGGCCATGGTGGCCCCGCTCGATCGACTGGACCTGGTGGCTCAGCGCCTCGGCGCCTGAGCGCGGCTCAGGGCTCCCAAAAGATCTCCACCTCGTGGCCGTCGAAGTCCCGGCACCGGAAGGTCACGTAGTCCTCCACGTCCTGCAGCTCGCCCGCGTCGACGCCGTGGTCGGTCATGGTCTGATGCATCACCCGTACCGCGTCGGCGTCGTCGAGGTTGAAGCCGAAGTGGTAGCCCGGGGGGATGGTGGCCCCCGTTTCCTTGGGAAAGAGGGCGAGCAGGAAGCGGTGGTCGTTGGTGAGGAACACCGCGCCCTCCTCGCTGAACTTCTCCCGGAAGCCGAACCATTGTTCGTAGAACGCTCGGGCCCGCCCGGGGTCAGCCACCCGCAGATTGAGGTGGTTGAGATCCACGGCGCAATTCTTCCACACCGACCGGTGGTCCCGATCCCTCGTCTCCATGCCGGGCCGGGAGCTTCGGGTAGCGTCGGCGGCCATGGCTGATCTGGAAGCGCAGATCCGGGAGCTCTGGGACCGCCGCGACGAACTGGACCCCAAGGACGCGGACGCGGCCGCGGTGGTGCTGGCCGCGGTCGACCTGTTGGACCGAGGAGAGGCCCGGGTGGCCGAGTTGGGTTCCGACGGCGAGCCGATCGTCCACGAGTGGTGCAAGCAGGCCGTGCTGCTGCTGTTCCGGGTGTCCGAGCTGAGTGTTTCCGAGGCCGGGCCGTTCGAGTACGTGGATCGGCTGCCGCTCAAGCGGGACTTCGCCGCGGCCGGGGTGCGGGTCGTCCCCGGCGCCTCGGCCCGGTGGGGCAGCTACCTCGAACCGGGTGTCATCCTGATGCCCAGCTACGTCAACATCGGGGCCCGGGTGGGCGCCGGCACCATGGTCGACACCTGGGCCACGGTGGGCAGCTGCGCCCAGATCGGACGCAACACCCACCTCTCGGGCGGGGTCGGCATCGGCGGGGTGCTGGAGCCGCCCCAGGCGGCGCCGGTGTTCGTCGGGGACGAGTGCTACATCGGGAGCCGCAGCATGGTGGTCGAAGGGGCGCGCGTCGGCGACGGAGCAGTGCTGGGCGCCGGCTGCATCCTGAGTGCCACCATCCCGGTGATCGACGCCGAAACCGGCGAGGAGCTGTCGAGAGGCATCGTCCCCCCTTGGTGCGTGGCGGTTTCGGCGACCCGCCCCCGGGACTTTCCCGGCGGGACCTTCGGGCTGGCCTGCGTCCTGGTCATCCGGCACCTCGAGCCGGGCGAGCGCCACGACAAGTCCCGGCTCAACGACATCCTCCGCCAGCACGGAGGCACCCTCTGAGTTCTGGACCGCTCAGTGCCGGCGCCGACCTGTTGGCGGTCACCGCCGATCTGGTGGCCATCCCGTCGGTGAGCCACCACGAGTCGGAGCTCGCCGATCACGTCGAGTCGACCCTGCGGGACCGGTCGGCCCTCCAGGTCGAACGCATCGGCCCCAATGTGATCGGCCGCAGCGACCTGGGCCGAGCCATGCCGCGTGGTGCTCGCCGGCCACCTCGACACCGTGCCTGTCAACGGCAACGCCACGCCCCGGGTCGAAGGCGACACCTTGTGGGGGCTCGGGAGCGCCGACATGAAGGGCGGGCTGGCGGTCATGCTCGAACTCGCCACCCGCCTGCCGGACCCGGCCGTCGATGTTACCTACGTCTTCTATGCCGGCGAGGAGGTGGCCCGGGAGCACAACGGCCTGCTGGCCATTGCCGCGGTGGCCCCTGACCTGCTGGTGGGGGACGCCGCCATTCTGGGCGAGCCGACCGGCGCCCGCATCGAGGCCGGCTGTCAGGGGGTACTCAAGGCGGAAGTTACCGTCGGCGGGGCCCGAGCTCATTCGGCCCGGCCCTGGATGGGCACCAACGCCATACACCGCTTGGCCCCCGTCCTGGCCCGGGTGGCTGCCTACGAGGCGCGCCAACCGGTCATCGACGGCTGCGAGTACCGCGAGGCCCTACAGGCCGTGGCGGTCCGCGGGGGAGTGGCCGGCAACGTCGTCCCCGATCAGGCCACCGTGCTGCTCAATCACCGCTTTGCACCGGACCGCGACGCGGCCGCCGCCGAGACCGCCGTGCGCACGATGCTCGAGCCGCTCCTGAATCCGGACCTGGGGGATCGCCTCTCCGTCACCGAAAGCCAGCCCGGGGCGGCGCCATCGCTCACCCACCCGGTGCTCGCTGCCCTGCTGCGGGCCACCGGCCAGCCGCCCCGGGCCAAACTGGGTTGGACGGACGTGGCGTTCTTCGCCGAACGGGGCATCCCCGCCGTCAACTTCGGACCCGGCGATCCCGAATTGGCCCACACGGCCGGCGAACGGCTGGAGCGGCAGGACCTGGACCGGGCCTACGCCACCTTGCGCCACCTGCTCGCCCCTCCGGGCTGATCCCGGCCGCGACCCCGTCGTCGGCTCCGGCTATAGGCGACGTAGCACCGTGACCACCTTGCCGTAGAGCTCCACCTCGTCGGGCCGGAACGTCATGGGGGACATGGTGGAGTTGGCGGGGGTGAGGACGATCTTGCCGCCCCGCCGGCCGAACGTCTTGACGGTGGCTTCCCCGCCGGGGATGCCGGCCACCACCACGTCGCCTTTGTCCGCCTCCTGCTGCTGGCGGACCACGACGTAGTCGCCGTCGAGGATCCCGGCGTCGATCATGGACTCGCCCCGCACCTGGAGCATGAACAACTGCCCGTCACCAGTGAAGTCCTCGGGGAGCGGCAGCAGCTCCTCGATGTTCTCCTCCGCCAGGACGTCGGTCCCCGCCGCCACCGTGCCGACCAGAGGGATGTGGCGGGCCGGCCGCCGCTCCATCGCCAGGCCCGAGTTGGTGTCGTAGCGCACCTCGATGGCGCGCGGCTTCGTCGGGTCCCTGCGGAGAAAGCCTTGCCGCTGCAGCGTCGTGAGGTGGGTGTGCACCGTGGACGACGACGTCAAGCCGACGGCCTCACCGATCTCCCGCACGGAGGGCGGATAGCCGCGTTCGCGCAGCTGGGCGGCGATGAAATCGAGGATCTCCCTCCGCTTGCCAGTGAGCTCGGTATCGATCACGGTGACCTCCTGCGGACGGACCTGGCGGTCCCTCACGTCATTTCAGGGTAGCGGACCGGAAACCCCCGATGCAAACATTTGTTCGTAGTTGCCTGTTGACAACGAACAGGCGTTCGTGGTGGGATGGAAGGGAACACCTGTTCGTGAGGCCCGCCGAGCCAAAGGCCCGCCTCACCTGACCGCAGGGAGCATCCCGTGGTAGCGCTGCTTGTCGACCTCCCCACCATCACCTGGCCGGACCCCGATCGGGTGCCGGACCTGTACCCGGCCCCCCGGCCCGTCGGACCCCAGCCGAGCCGGCGCACCGGACCCCAGGCGAGCTTGTCCGCACCCGCACGCGCCGAGCCGAGCCGGCCCGCGACCCGGCCTAGCCGGGCGGTGCTGCGCCGGCGGCGCATGGTGGCGGCCGGGCTCGTCGGTGTGGTGATGCTGCTGTCCTGGATCGGCCTGCAGGCGGCCCTGGGTCGCATCGGTGGTGGTCCCCTCGCCACCACCGATGCGCCCGGCGGTTGGCAGACCGCCGCCACCCGGGTGTGGACGGTCCAGCCGGGCGACACCCTCTGGTCGATCGCAATGTCGGTCGACCCGCACGGCGACGTCCGCCCCCTGGTCGATCGCCTGGCGGCCGAAGTGCACGGCGCCGCGCTGTATCCCGGCGAGACCATCCCCATTCCGTAGCCGCCGTCGTTCGGCCGCCAGTTCGCGATGCCCGAGCTCGAAAAAGAGGGGTTCGGGCCGTCGAGGTGCTGTCCGTTCCACCGGACAGCACCTCGACGGAACCCGGAACCCTCGGATGCTGGAACCCTCGGACGCTGGAACCCTCCGAATGCTCGAGCGAGCCTCCGGTCCCCCTGCCAAGCCGGTTCGAGCCGGACGGCGATACATTCGGGCGGTGCGGTGCCCGCAGTGCTCGAGCATGGACGACAAGGTCGTCGACTCGCGCGCCGCCGAGGACGGCGCCGCCATCCGGCGCCGGCGGGAGTGTGTGACCTGTGGTCGGCGGTTCACCACCTACGAGCGGCTGGAAGAGGTCCCGTTCGTCGTGGTCAAGCGGTCCGGGCAACGGGAGCCCTTCGACCGGTCCAAGGTCATCGCCGGCGTGGCGGCGGCGGCCAAGAACCGCCCGGTCAGCGCGGCCGACATGGAGGGTCTGGCCGCCGACGTCGAGGAGGGGCTGCGGCTCCTGGGCCACGAGGTCGGCTCGCAGCAGGTGGGCCTGGCCGTCCTCGATCGCCTCCGGTCCTTCGACGAGGTCACCTACCTCCGATTCGCCAGCGTGTACAAGGGATTCTCCGGTGCGCTCGACTTCGAACGGGAGGTGGGTCTGCTGACCAAGGCCACCGAGCCCAAACAGGGCAGGGCTCCGCACGTATAGAGGGTCCGGTCCGGCGCGGGTAGCGTCCGCGGCAGGACGACGGCGACCAGGAGGAGGCCCCGGATGCGAGTTGGTGTGCTCACCGGAGGAGGCGACTGCCCGGGCCTCAACGCGGTCATCCGAGCGGTGGTGCGCCGGGGGGAGGTCGGCCACGGCGACGAGTTCGTCGGCTTCCTCGACGGCTGGCGAGGAGTGATCGAGGACCGCACCATGGTGCTCGATGTCGAACGCTGCCGGGGCATCCTGCCGCGGGGCGGAACCATCCTCGGCACCTCACGGACCAATCCCTACAAGGTCGACGGCGCGGTGACCAAGGCGCTCGGCACCCTCCGGACGCAACGGATCGACGCCCTGGTGGCGATCGGGGGTGAGGACACGCTCGGCGTGGCCAACAAGCTGGCGGGCGAAGGGGTGTCCGTCGTCGGCGTGCCCAAGACCATCGACAACGATCTGTCGGCGACCGAGGTCACCTTCGGCTTCCACACCGCGGTGCAGATCGCGACCGAGGCCATCGATCGCCTGCACACCACCGCCGAGTCGCACGACCGGGTGATCGTGTGCGAGGTCATGGGCCGTCACGCCGGATGGATCGCGACCTACGCCGGCATCGCCGGCGGGGCGGCCGAAGTGCTGGTGCCCGAGGAGCCCTTCGACATCGACGAGGTGTGCCGCAACCTGAAGGCCCGCCACGCCAAAGGCCGTTTCGCCTCCATCGTCGTCGTCGCCGAAGGAGCGGTGCCGGCGGCGGGCACCATGGCCGTGGTCTCTCGCGAGGTGGACCAGTTCGGGCACGTGCGCCTCGGGGGCATCTCCAACCTGCTCGCCACTGAGATCGAGGCCCGCACCGGATTCGAGACCCGGGTGACCATGCTCGGCCACGTCCAGCGCGGCGGCACCCCTACCGCCTTCGACCGGGTGCTGGCCACCCGGTTCGGCATCGCCGCCATCGACGCGGTGCACGACCGGGCCTTCGGCCAGATGGTCGCCCTGCAGGCGGACCACATCGTCCGGGTGCCGCTGGCTGACGCCCTCCGCACCCTCAAAACCGTCGATCCCGAGCTGCTGCATGGGGTGGCGGAAGTCTTCTACGGCTGACGACCGGCCGTTACCAGAACTGCGGTTCCGGTCCCTCGGGGATCTCGGTGGCGCCGGCCTCGGCCAGCAGTTCGGAAAAGGGACCGAACAACTCGGGCGTGGTCGCCACGATCAACTGGCCCGAGAAGGCCTCGACCCGCCCTCCCGCCTCGGCGCAGATCAGCGCCCCCGCGGCCAGGTCCCACGGGTTGAGACCCCACTCGTAATACGCATCCCACCGGCCGCCCGCCGTCCAGCACAGGTCCAGGGCCGCCGAACCGAAGCGGCGAAGGTCCCGCACCCGCGGGAGCAGGTGCGCGGCGACCGCCCCCTGCCATTCGCGGCGCTCCGGTCGGTATCCGAACCCGGTGGCGACCAGGGCGGTGGCCAGGCTCGACCGGCCGGCGGCCACCCGGCACGGTTCTCCGTTGCGGCGGGCGCCCCACCCGGCCACCGCGGCCCATACCTCGCCCCGCGACGGGTCGAGGACGACGCCCACCTGGGTGCGGCCGTCCATCTCGGCGGCCACCGACACCGAAAACTGGGGAATCCCGAACAGGAAGTTGGTCGTCCCGTCGAGGGGGTCGACTACCCAGCGCACCCCCGAAGAGCCGGGTCGGGCCGTACCCTCCTCGCCGAGCACCTCGTCGTCGGGGCGGTACTGGCCGAGAACCTCCGCCACGGCCTGCTCGGCGTCGCGGTCCACGTCCGACACCATGTCGGTCGGCGAGATCTTGGTATCGACGGTGCCAGGAGAGTCTCGCCCGGCCAGCAGGATCGATCCCGCGGCGTCCGCGCTGGCCAACGCCGCGGCCGCCAATTCGGCGAGGAAGGCATGGTGGGCGCCGGCGGGCGGCGACCCGAACACCTGCGCGGTGCGCTCCGGGTCGAGCGGAGGAAGAGGAGTCAAGACACCCAGTTGTAGCGTACGGTGGCGGAGTGCTGGTCGACCTGCGATCCGATACGGTCACGCGGCCCACGCCCGAGATGCGCCGGGCCATGGCGGAGGCCGAGGTGGGCGACGACCAGTACGGCGAGGACCCCACCGTCAACCGGTTGCAGGCGACCTTCGCCGAGGTGACCGGCAAGGATGCGGCCCTGTTCGTGCCGTCGGGCACGATGGCCAACCAGATCGCCCTCCGGGTCCTGACCCGGCCCGGTGACGGGGTGGTGGCCGGCGCCCGCCAGCACCTGGTGCTGTACGAGGCCGGGGCCGGGCCCATCAACGCCGGCATCACCTGGCTGACCCTTCCCGACACCGAAGGCAGCTTTGACGCCGCCGCCGTCGAGGATCTGATCGGGGCCGGCGACCACCACCAACCCCGCGTGGCGGCGATCGCGGTGGAGGACACCCACATGGCGGCCGGTGGCGCGGTGTGGGACGCGTCCCGGTTGGCCGCGGTGGGCGCGGTCGCCGCCCGCCATCAGCTTCCGGTCCATCTCGACGGCGCCCGGCTGTGGCACGCCGCCGTCGCCAGTGGGCAGTCCCTGGCCGAGCGGGCCGGCCCCGCGACGACGGTCACCTGCTGTCTCTCCAAAGGCTTGGGGGCGCCGGTCGGCTCGCTGCTGGCCGGGCCGGCCGACCTGATGGGGGCGGCCGTGGTGGAGCGAAAGCGGCTCGGTGGGGCCATGCGCCAGGCGGGGGTCATCGCCGCCGCCGGGCTGGTCGCCATGCGCACAGGGGTGGACCGCCTGGCCGAGGATCACGCCCGGGCTCGCCGGCTGGCCGTCGCGGTGGCCGATCGATGGCCCGCGGCGGGTCTGGATCCGAAGGACGTGGCCACGAACATCCTGGTCTTTCCCCACCCTGACGTCGTCGGCCTGCTGGCGCACCTCGCCCAGCACGGGGTACTGGCGGGCACGGTGGCGCCCGGGGTCGTCCGCCTGGTGACCCACGCCGACGTGGACGATGCCGGCATCGAGACCGCCTGCCGGGCCATCGCCGGCGCGCCCGACCGCTGAGGTGCCGCGGTGGCGATGCTGGTGACCGATACGCCCGCCACCGTGCTCGCCGTCTACGCCCACCCCGACGATCCGGACGTATCCGCAGGCGGCACGCTGGCCCGCTGGGCGTCGGAAGGTGCGTCGGTGCACGTCTGTATCTGCGCAGACGGCGACAAGGGCTCGACCGATCCCGACACCGACCCGATCGACCTGGTGGCCCGCCGGCGGGACGAAGTGGCCGCCTCGGGCGCCATCCTCGGGGTCAAGGCCCATCATTGGCTGGGCTTCCAGGACGGCGAGCTGGATGATCAACGACGGCTGCGCGCCCGGTTGGTGGCCCTCGTCCGTGAGGTGGGCCCGGACGTGGTGGTGGCGCCCGACCCGACGGCGGTGTTCTTCGGGCAGCACTACATCAACCATCTCGATCACCGGCAGGTGGGCTGGGCCACCCTCGACGCGGTGGCGCCGGCTGCCGCCAACCCCCACTACTTCCCCGAGGCCGGACCGGCGCACCGGGTCGCGCTGGTGTATCTGTCCGGCACCCTCGAGGCCGACGTGTGGGTCGACATCTCCGGGACGATCGATGTCAAGGCGGCGGCCATCGCCTGCCACGACAGTCAGGTGGGGGAGAGCGGCGAATGGCTGCGCCGCGCCGTCCGCCAGCGCGCCGAGGACGCCGGTCGCGAGGCCACGGTGCGATTCGCGGAGGGGTACCGCCGCATCCAGCTGGGTTGAGCGAATGCTCTGCCAGACTGCAGGAGTGCGCCAGGGCCCGGCGGCGAGGAGCATCCTCCACGTCGACATGGATGCGTTCTACGCGGCCGTCGAAGTCCTCGACGACGCCACCTTGGCGGGTCGGCCGGTGATCGTCGGAGGGACGGGCCGCCGGGGGGTGGTGGCGTCGTGCTCGTACCAAGCCCGGGCCTACGGGGTCCGGTCGGCCATGCCGTCCGCGCGGGCGCGCCAGTTGTGCCCGCACGCGGTGTTCGTGGCCGGCCGCTTCAGCCGCTACGCCGAGGTGAGCCGCAGCATCCACGCGGTGTTCGCGGTCTACACCCCACTGGTCGAGGGCATCTCGCTCGACGAGGCCTTTCTGGACGTGACCGGGTCCGTCCGCCTGTTCGGCCCGGCCGAGCGGATCGCGTTCGAGATCCGCGAGCGCATCGGGACCGAGCTGGGGCTGGCCTGCTCCGTCGGGGTGGCGCCGGTGAAGTTTCTGGCCAAGCTGGCGTCCGAGGCCGCCAAGCCGCGAGCGGACCTTCGGGGTACGGAACCGGGCCCCGGCGTCATGGTCATCCGCCCGGGCGAGGAGCTCGCCTTCCTACACCCACTGCCGATCGAGTCGCTGTGGGGTGTCGGGCCGGCCACCGCCACCCGCCTCCGGCGGCTGGGGGTGACGACAGTCGGTGAGCTGGCGGCGGTGCCCCAGGAGCACGTGGAAGGGGTGCTCGGGCGGGCCCATGGTGCCCATCTGGCCCAGCTGGCCCGCGGGGTCGACGACCGGGCGGTGGAACCCGATCGGGAGGTCAAGTCCGTCAGCCACGAGGAGACGTATCCGGTCGACCGCTTCGAGCGCGGTGAGCTGCAGGACGAGCTGGTGCGCATGGCGGATTCGGTGGCCAGCCGCCTGCGCCGGGCCGGGTTGGTGGGACGCACCGTGACGTTGAAGGTGCGATACGGCGATTTCGTGACCCTGACCCGGTCCCACACCAGCCCGGCCCATCTGTCGGAGGGGCCGCCGATCGCCACTCTGGCCGCCCGGCTGCTCGACGACGTGGACCTGAGCCCCGGGGTGCGGCTGCTCGGGGTGGGGGTGTCCAACCTGACCGGGATCGGCGCCGCGCCCGCGGAGCAGATGCGCCTGGATTTCGACGCCCGGCCCCCAGCCGCCGGCCCGGGTCCGCCCCGCCCGCCGAAGTCGTGGCGGCATGCGTCGGGCGCGGTCGACGCGGTTCGGGACCGGTTCGGCGACGGCGCGGTCGGTCCCGCCACCTTGCTCGGACCGGGAGGGGTACGGGTCAAGCGTCCCGGCGACACCCAGTGGGGGCCGCCGGGCGGCGCTTCCGAAACAGATGTGCCAGGCAGCGGAAAATAACCGAGCGCGTTGCTGTAGGTTGCGACCGGGCGCGAAGATGACGTCCACGGAGGGCTCCACGTGCCGCTGAATGAGAATGAAGAGCGCATCCTGCACGAGATCGAGCAGCGCTTCTACGCCAACGATCCCGAGTCAGCCCACCGCATCGGGTCGACGACCCTGCCGAAGTACCTGGCCCGCAACTGCAAGTGGGCCGCCCTGGGCTTCGTGGTCGGCCTGGTGGTCCTCCTGGTCGGCTTCGCCTCCAGCTGGATCGTCGGAGTATTCGGGTTTCTCGTCATGCTGGTCAGCGCCATCGTGCTCACCCACAACCTGCGCCGGATGGGTCAGCACGGTTGGCGGCAGGTGACTGCGTCGCTCCGCGGCCGCAAGTTCAACGAAGCCATCGACGACGCCACCCGCCGGTTGCGCCGCCGGTTCGGCAACGACGACTCGTAGGCCGATTCCCGCCTGACCCGCTAGGTCGCGCCGGGCAGGCCGGCGGCCGAGCCGCGCCACGGGCCGGGGATCAGCTCGCCTGAGCCGGTCTGGGCCCCGCCGCTGTCCCGGTCGGGAAGGGACCGGCGACCCGGCCGGGGCGTCACCGCCCACCGCAGCAGTTGGCGGGCGGTGGCCGAGCGGAACAGGCGCTGGTGGATCTCCTGGGCCACCAGGGCGGCCTCCTCGGCCCGGGCGGGCGGCACCACCGGCGCGAAGGCGGCCTCGGTCGCCAGTGCGGCCAGCCGCTGGATGCCTCCGGGGAGCCATGGTGAGGGCTCTCGCAGCCGCCGGGTCAGGGTGCGCGCTGCGCCGGCCGCGAACTCCTCGTGCGTCTCGCCTGGGTCCCGGCCCGCCCCCCACCAGTTGAGCAACTCGGTCACGTCCGCCCAGTACGACAGCACCAGGGCTCCGGGATCGCGGCGGGCTCGCCACCGGCGCCCCGCCCAACGAACCCGGCGTTCGGCGGCCACCAACGCCGACCACCCGATGGCCGCCGCCAGTAGCAACAAAAGACCCAACCACACGCCGCCGCCACCGTGGCTCGAGGTCGGGACCGCCGCGGCATTTCCCGCGGTGGTCGCCGTGACCCCCTTCTTGCCGGCTGCCGGACTGGTGGGGTTGCTCGACCCTTTCGGGCTGGGCGCGATGGACTGCGTCGGGCCGGGCGATCCCGAGCTGGTGCCCGCGGCGACTTGCGGGGCGTAGTTGGAGGAGTTCGGATCGGCGAAGCTCTTGGTGGGCTCGAACGGCAGCCACCCGTAGGCGGGCCCGAAGTACACCTCCGGCCAGGTGTGGGCCTGGGCGTCCGTCACCTGGTAGTAGTCGTTGCCCTGGGAGGTTCCGGTTGCGAAACCTACCGCCAGGCGGGTGGGCAGCCCCACCAGGCGGGCCAGCACCGCGTAGGCCCCCGCGAACTGCTGGCAGTATCCGGTCTGGGTGCGGAACAGGAAGTTCGTCAGGGCGTTGATGCCGTAGCCGTTGTCAACGGGACTCAGCTCGTAGGCGAACTGCGGACCCTGGAAGAAGTTCTGCAGGGCCAGGGCCTTTCCGAACTCGGTGGTCTGGCCGGCAACGATGCTGGTCGCCAGGTTGAACACGTCGGCTGGTATTCCCGCCGGGACCTGGAGGTAGTGCCGGACGGTGTTGGTGAGGGTCACCGGCGGGGCGGCCTTCAGCTGGTCCGGGTCGAGGCTGGACAGGTATTGGTAGGAGTCGACCGAGTACGTCATTCCGTCCGACGTGGAGTGGGAGGTGATCAGGCTCCCGGAGACGGGGTCGTAGCTGACGCTGTGCACACCGGAGACGGCCAGTGGGGTGAAGGCGTCCGGAAGCCACACCGAGTCCAGCTGCTGCACGGAGAAATTGCTCGTGCACGATGCGGGTCCCCGCCGGCACGGCCTGGACCCCCGGTAGGTGGACGCCGAAGCTGCGGTAGGAGTTCGTCGAGACCCAGTCCTGGCCGGTGAAGGTGTCGAGGGAGGTGAGGCGCCAGTAGGAGGGGACCGGGCTTTGCACCCGGAAGACCGGTGTATCGCTGAGAGTGAGTAGCCGAGTGTGGAGGTCGACGATGGGGTTGGGGACCTGTCGAGGCCCGGAGCCGGCTTCGCCGAACCCACTCCGCCAGCCCAGGATGCCTCGCCCTTCGGTGCGGCTCACGGCCGGCGTGATCACCACCGCGGCGAGGAGCGAGGCGGCCCCGGCGATGCAACCGGCGGTCACCGCCCATCGGGCCGTGCCGGCTCGATGATTGCCGAACCAGGCCTGGTCCGCTCGGCCCACGGTGCCGCGGTGGGCCAGCAAGAAGACGAGCAGCCCGCCGACCTCGAGGGTGACGGCCCACTCCCGCCCCGGTCCCTGACCGAGGGCGCAGCAGGCCACGAAGTAGGCGAAGGGAGCGGCCGCGCCGTAGAGCGCCGAGCGCCATCGGAACGCCGCCCAGTCGGCGACGACGGCGACCAGACCAGTGGCGAGCACCGCCACCAGCTTGAACCCCGGGGTGGCCACGGCCGGCGTGACCGCGGACGCGAAGTCGGTGCGGGCCTGGCCCAACGCCGACCACATCTGCGAGGCGGTGCGGCCCCCGGGAAAGCCGTAGTTGGTGGAGTATCCGAGGACCGTCCAGGCGGACAGGGCCCACACTGCGATCAGCTCCAGTACGAGGGCCACCAGTTGGGGCAGGCGCGCCCGCCGTGCGCCCCAGCAGACGGTGTACACGCCGGCTGCGGTGATCAGCACCGGGCCCAGCCACTCGTGACCGGTGAACACCCGGACCAGGCCGGCCGCCGAGATCACGGTCAGGGCGGCCAGGGCGACGGTCGCGCCGGGAAAGCCGTCCGAGGCCGCGGCCACGGGTTGGGGGCGAGGAGGGGCCGGGGGGCGGCCCGGGATCGGTGGCCGCCCACCGAGCCGGGCTCGGTCCGCCGGGGGCGCGGTCAGCATGCCGCCCCTTCCCAGGCGGCCCGAAACGAGCCACCGGCCCGCACCATGACCACCCGGCCGCGGCTGGGACGGCGTTCGAGTCCGAGGCGCGGGCGGGCGTCGCCGGCGCGTTCGAAGATCACGACGGTGGTTCGCTCCTGGGGCCCGGCTCGGGTCACCGCGGTCAGATCCGCCTCGCTGGCGGACTGGGTGGTGATCACGGTCAGGGGTCCTGACGCCGCGCCCACCCGCAGGTCGTCGAGTAGCGACGTCCCCGGCCGGGTCTCGGCGCCGGCCAGGACATCCAAGATGGCGGCGCCGTGGGCGGCGGTGGAGCCGAAGCCGGTGTCGAGGCCGGTCGTGGTGACCACCCGTACGTGGATCCGGGCCCGAATGCCGGCCATGACGACGCTGGCCGTGGCGGACAGGACCGCCTCGAGCGTCTCCGGGTCGTGCACCGCGGACCGCAGGTCGACGGCCACGGTGAGCCGGCCCTGCAGCAGGTTCTCCGGCTGGCGGATCATGAGCTGGTCGGTCCGGGCCGTGGACGCCCAGTGCACCCGTCGCAGATCGTCGCCGGTGCGGTACTCCCGCAACCCGTAGAACTCGTCGCCGACCCGGCCCAGGACCGGAAGCTGCACCCGCATGTCCGGGTCCGGTTGCGCGGGGACGTGACGGGATCGGATGGGCTCGACTCGGGGGTGCACTGTCAGGGTCGACGGCGGGCAGCCGACGACCACCGCCCGGCTGAGCCCGAAGGGATCGGACAGCTCGAGCTGCAGCGGTCCCAACTCGAACACGCCTCGCCGGGAGGTGGGCAGGGTGTACGCGGCCCAGCGCACCTCGCCCGGGTCCAGGGGGGCGATCAGGAACCGCGCCCACCGCCGGCCGCCGTCAAAGGGATCCTGGGCGGCCAGAATGGGTGACGGGCGCCGATCGTGGTTGACCACCGCCAGCTCGACCCGGGCCGCCACGCCGGCGGGCACCCGCGCCGGGCGAACGTGGCGCACGACGCGTACGTCCCAGGCGCGGTGGCTGACCCAGCCGCGGGAGGCGACGATCAGGACGGCCGCGGCGGCGGCCACCGGGTACAGCTCTTCGACGCCGAACAGGAACGCCCCGATCGCCAATACTGCGGCCGCGGCCAGCAGCGCCCACCCTCGAGAGGTGAGGCCGGCCCGCCCGGCCACCATCAACCGCCCGTGCGTCCCGCCGGAACCGGCACGCTGCGCAGCACCTCGGCGACCACCTCGGCGATGTCGACGCCGGTGACCACTCCTTCCGGAGAAAGGACCAGGCGGTGTTCGAGCACCGGGCTGGCGAGGTACTTGATGTCGTCGGGGATGACGTACTCCCGGCCGGCTGACGCGGCCAGGGCCCGGGCAGCTCGCTGCAGCGCCAGCGCGGCACGGGGTGACATGCCCAACGACAGCGCCGGGTGGTGCCGGGTGGCCGTCGCCAGGTCCACGATGTAGCCCTTGAGGGCGCTGGCGACGTGCACCTGGCGGGCGAGTGCCACCAGGGTGGGGATGGCTTCGGGCCCGGCGACCGCCGGGAGATCGTCGACCGCGGTCCGGGACTCCGGTCGCTCCAGCATGTCCAGCTCGGCGGTCCGATCCGGATAGCCCATCCGGACGCGCAGCAGGAACCGGTCGAGTTGGCTCTCCGGCAGAGGGTAGGTGCCTTCGTGCTCCACCGGGTTCTGGGTGGCGATGACCAAGAATGGCGAGGGCAGCCGGTGGGTGACGTTGTCCACCGTCACCTGCCCCTCCTGCATGGCCTCCAGCAGCGCCGACTGGGTCTTCGGGGACGCCCGGTTGATCTCGTCCCCCAGGACCACGTTGGCGAACACCCCACCCGCACGGAAGGCAAAGGACCCGGTCTCGCGGTCGTAGACGCTGGCCCCGGTGACGTCGGAGGGCAGGAGGTCCGGGGTGAACTGGATGCGCCGCCACTCCAGGTCGAACGACCGCGCCAGGGCCTTGGCCAGACTGGTCTTGCCGACACCCGGCACGTCCTCGAGCAGCAGGTGCCCCTCGGCGGCCAGGCACACCAGGGCCAAGCGGGTTGGCTCTTCCTTGCCTTGCAGCACCTCCGCCACGTTGTCGATGACCGCGTCGAACGTCACCGCGAAGGCGCCGACGGACGTAGCCCCCACCGCCGGTTGTCGCACCATCTGGCCTCCAGGAACGCTCTCGCGGGTAGCGTACCTTGCTCGAAATGCCTACATCAGAGGTCGGCCCGCCGAAGGCGGGGACCGAATCGGTCCTGGCGGTCGACATCGGAGGCACCAAGATGGCCGTGGGCCGGGTGGACCGGACCGGCCGGTTGGAGTGGTCGGCCCGAACGCCGACGCCGCCGGGGGCCGGGGAGACGGTGTGGGCTGCCCTCGAGGCTTTGCTGGCGCGCCGCCGCGCCCGACGGTCTGGTTGCGTGCGGCATCGGGTGCGGTGGCCCGATGTCGGCGGACGCCGAGTTGGTCTCGCCGCTCAACATCCCGGGATGGCGCCATTTCCCCCTGCGGGCACGCGTGGCCGAGCTGACCGGTCTGCCGACCTGGGTCGACAATGACGCCAAGGCCTTGGCCCTGGCGGACGGGTGGGTCGGGGAGGCGGCCGGCGTGGCCAATTACCTTTCGATGGTGGTGTCGACAGGGATCGGGGGTGGCATCGTCCTCGACGGCCGCCTGCTCGAGGGTCGCACCGGGAACGCCGGCCACATCGGGCATGTGATCGTCGAGCCTGAAGGTCGCCGATGCGAATGCGGGGGCCGGGGCTGCCTGGAGGCCGAGGCTTCCGGCATCGGGATCCGGGCCATCACGGGCAGACCCCCGGCCGAGGCCGGGCCCGACGTCATCGAACGCACGGGCCGCCTAGTGGGCCGGGCCGTCGCCAGTGTCGCCAACCTCCTCGACCTGCGGATGGCGTCGGTCAGCGGCTCGGTCGCCCTTGGCTACGGCGACCCCTTTTTCGCCGCGGCCAGCCGGGAGCTGGAGATGCGGGCCCGGCTGGAGTTCTCGGCCGGATGCCGCATCGTTCCCAGCCGGCTGGGCGCCGACGGCCCCCTGCTCGGCGCCGCCGCGGTGGGCTGGCGAGGCCATGACGGTGCCCGCCGGTGACGCTCACCGACCGACTTCGGCTGGGCCGGGCCCTGTTGGCGCTGGCGGCGCGGCCGCGCCTGTGGTCCAGTGCGGCGCGCCTGGCGCCACCAGGCTGGTGGCGGCACTGGCCCCCGTGGCCGCTGCCCCCGGCCGACTTCATCCGCTTCCGGACCCAGACCATGTACGGCGACCACGAGGCGCTGGACGGAGCCGATCTGGTCGCCTACCTCGAATGGTGTCGCCGGATGGGGCAGCGGGCGCGGTAACGTCTGGCCGTGCGGTGCGGACCACCAGGGGAGGAAGGCGCGGATCCTGCCGCGGCCTTCCGGCGGCCACCGGGCCGATAAGAGAACCCGGCGGCGATGACGCAAGCACTCGTGCTCAACGCCACCTTCGAGCCGCTCTGCGTGGTCCCCACCCGCCGGGCGCTCACCCTGATCCTCGACGCCAAGGCCGAACTGCTGCACGCCACCGACCGGGTGTTCCGGGCGGAGCGGATCGCGGTCGCCGAACCGTCAGTCGTCCGGCTCAGCTACTACGTCAAAGTGCCGTATCAGGCTCGGGTCTCACTCAACCGCCGGGCCGTGTTCGCTCGCGACGGCCACCGCTGCCAGTACTGCGGGGCCTCGGCGGAGAACATCGACCACGTCATCCCGCGCAGCAAGGGCGGCCCCCACGCCTGGGACAACGTGGTGGCGTCCTGCCGGCCCTGCAACACACGGAAGCGGGACCGACTCCTGGAGGACAGCGGCATGCGCCTCCGCCGGCGTCCCGTCGTCCCGCGCGAGCGGACGTGGATCCTGGTCGCCAGCGGCACCATCCGCTCGGACTGGGAACCGTACCTGGGTCCGCGGACCGCCAGCCTCTCGGCTTGAGAGACCGCCAGCCTCTCGGCTTGAGAGACCGCCAGCCTCTCGGCTTGAGAGACCGCCAGCCTCTCGGCTTGAGAGACCGCCAGCCTCTCGGCCTGAGGGCACCCGCTTGACGTCAGGCGCCCTCGCCTGGCGGGTGGAACGCCAGCGGGGCCCGGCCGGCGACCTCCTCGGCCCGACGGCCACGTTCGGCCACGATGAGGACCCCCTGACCCGGCGGGTGCGCATCCTGGAGGTCGACCGCCCGGCGCTCGTCCTCGGCAGCGGCCAGCCCGCCGGCGACGTCGACGTCGAGGCCGCGACCGCCGCGGGTGTCGACGTGGTCCGCCGGCGCAGCGGCGGGGCCGCGGTGTACGTCGCCCCCGGGGCCCTGGTCTGGGTGGACGTGATCATCCCCGCCGGCGACCCCCGATGGGACGCCGACGTGGGCCGGGCCATGTGGTGGAT
The DNA here is from genome assembly GCA_963702305.1 of uncultured Acidimicrobiaceae bacterium. Classification (GTDB taxonomy): domain Bacteria; phylum Actinomycetota; class Acidimicrobiia; order Acidimicrobiales; family Palsa-688; genus PALSA-693. Next base: position 280,134 of record CAVPBX010000006.1, read on the forward strand.
CGGCGAGGCGTGGGCGGCGGCGCTCGACCGGGCGGGGGCGGGACCGGCGCAGGTGTGGCGGGAGGCCATGCGGCCGAGCGCCTGGTCCCGGCGGGTGTGCTTTGCCGGGCTGGGGCCCGGCGAGGTCTGTGTGGACGGCCGGAAGGTGGTCGGGGTGGCGCAACGCCGGGTGCGCCGGGGCGCCCTGTTCCAGACCGCGGCCCTGCTGCGATGGGACCCGGGCGCGGTCCTCGGCCTACTCCGGTACTGCGAGGCGGATCGGGCTCACGGACGCGCCGAGCTCGAGCCCATGGCCGCCGGCGTCGGGCCCGAACGGGCCGAGGCGCTGGTCGCAGGTCTGCTGGACACCCTGCCGCGCTGAGCGTCAGCTGACGGCCGCCCCCCGGCCCCCCCGAACCCCGCCGGCGGGCGGAAACGCGGGTGGGCGTGAGTCCACGTGGCACGCCGGCGCGTAGGGTGGTTGACAGTGGAGGGATAGAACCATATAGTGGCGCCAAGTGGTGCGAAGGGGAGGGGCCCTGACGCCGCGGAGGACGGAGCGGAGTGAAAAGTGGCGTTGCGATTCGTCGGGAGGCACGAGCACTCCCTGGACGTGAAAGGGCGGATCATCCTGCCGGCGCGCTACCGGACCAGCTTCGACACCATGGCCTACGTCTCCAAGCACACGGAGCGCTGCTTGGCGCTGTGGACGCCGGAGGCGTTCGAGCGCAAGCTGGACGAGATGGAGTCCCGGCTCGACCGCAGCCCGCAAGAGCGGGCGATGGTGCGAGCCTGGGCGTCGGGGTCGACCGAGGTGGAGTTGGACAAGCAAGGGCGAGTGGCCATCCCGAGCTACTTGCGCGAGTACGCCCGGCTCGAATCCGCGGTGTTGATCCACGGTGCCATCACGCACATCGAGTTATGGGATCCCGAGGAGTGGGCGGTCCGCGGCGTTCCCGGGGACGAGGAGCTGGCCGATCCGCCGGCCGCGGCCCCGCCACCCGGATCCCCAGAAGGAGCGTGATCACTGAGCAACGTTGCGGTCTCGTCAGTTGCGGCCTTCACCGGCGCATGCGCAGCCCTTCGACTGGCAGGGTGGAAGTCCCCTTCTCCGCCCGCTTCCACTTCGCACGATCGGGGAGAAATCCCGACGGCACGCTGGTCGAGGGGCTGCGGATGGGCTGGACCGGATCGCCTCGGCATCCGGCGATGACCGACTCTGTCCCGGGGCCGGCCGCCTTCGACCACCGCCCGGTCTTGGTGGACGAGGTGGTGGCCCTCTTGGCTCCTAGCCCGCCGGGGGTGCTGCTCGACGCCACCCTCGGCGGTGCCGGGCACGCCCGCGCCCTGCTCGATGCCGCCGGTCACCTTTCCTTGCTCGGTTTGGACCAGGACACCGACGCAGTCGACGCGGCGCGCCAGACCCTGGGACCGTACGGAACCCGGGCCCGGGTGGCGCACGCCCGGTTCGACCGCATCCCGGAGGTGCTGGCGTCCTTTGGGATCGACGGTCTGGCCGCCGCCCTGTTCGACCTGGGGGTCAGCTCGCCCCAGCTCGACCGGCCCGGCCGCGGGTTCAGCTATCGGCAGGACGGACCACTGGACATGCGCATGGACCAGTCGCGGTCGATCTCCGCCACCGACGTGGTCAACGCGTGGTCCGAGCGCAGCCTGGCCGAACTGTTTCGCGACAACGGCGAGCCGCGCTTCGCCCGGCGGATCGCGCGGGCCGTGGTGGCGGCCCGGCCGATCGGGTCCACCACCCAGTTGGCCGACGTGGTGCGCCGCGCCATCCCGGCAGCCACCCGCCGCACCGGCGGGCATCCGGCCCGCCGGGTGTTCCAGGCGGTCCGCATCGCGGTCAACGAGGAGCTTGACATCCTGCCGGACGCCCTCGACGCAGTGATAGCGGCCCTGGTGCCCGGTGGCCGGTGTGTCGTGATCTCCTACCACTCAGGGGAGGACCGCATCGCCAAGGACCGGTTCCGGGAGGCCGCGACCGGTGGCTGCCAGTGCCCGCCCGGGCTGCCATGCGGGTGCGGGGCGGAGCCGACCGTGCGACTGCTCACCCGCCGGCCCATTCGGCCGGCCCCGGCCGAGATCGAGGCCAACCGCCGGGCCGAAAGCGCCCGGCTCCGAGCCGTGGAGCGGCTGGCTCCGGCTCCGTCCGGGCCGGGCGAGACGCCATCGGGCCGGATCGGCCCGGGGGTGGGGCGATGACGCAGGCCGTCGCCGCCCGGCCCGCTCGCCAGTCCTTGGGGCGCCCCGCCGCGGATCGGCCCGCCGCGGATCGCCCCGCCGCGGGTCGCCCGGGTCGGGCCACCTCGCCGGTCCCCGTCGGAGCTCGGCCGTCCGCGGCCCGGGCCGCCGCCGCGGCGCGACTCGTCGGGGCCACGGCCGCGGCCGCCGCGGCTCGAGCCCTCCCGCTCGATCCGAGCCGGGAGGGTGAGCGCCCCCGCCACCTGCGGGTAGTCCCGCCGAACGTCCGCACCGCGGCGCAACGCCGGCGCCGGGCCCGGGCGCTGCTGGTAGCCGCGGGGGCCCTGCTCATGGCCATCGCCTTCGGTCTGGTGTATCTCCACGTGGTCCTGGCCCAACGGCAGTTCGCGCTCGATCGCCTCACCACCAAGGTGCAGGCGGATCGGGCGACCTACCAACGGCTTCGGCTGCAGGTGGCTCAGCTGGGCTCCCCGGAGCACATCATCTCGACCGCCGAGGGGCAACTCGGGATGCGACCGCCCGCCTCGGTCAGCTACCTGACCCCCACCACGGCGGTCGGCGCGGGCGTGACGCCGCCCCCTTCGGCCGCAACGTCCGGTACCCACGCGCCCGCCGGCGACGCCGATTGGCCAAAGATCAAGTCGCAGCTGGCAGGAAGCCCATGAGCCGACGGCCCCGCGCCCGGGGCCGTCCCCCCACGCCTCCCGGCAACCAGCGCGAGGTTCGGCGCGGGCGGCGCGGGCCCGACGACCGCCGCGTTCTGGCGGCCAGCCGCCCGTGGCCCGCCGGCGCCCGGCCCACCGGGGGCCGCGCCACGGTCTCAGCTCGGCCGGGCGGCTGCGGTCCTTCGTGCTGCTCCTCGTTGTCACCGGCGCCTTCATGGCCATCGGCATCAAACTGGTCGTCATCCAGGGGGTCGACTCCGCCCATTACCTGGCTGCTGGGGGCTCGGAGTGGGAGCAGACCATCACCCTCCCGGGCGAACGGGGAGCCATCCTCGATCGCAACGGCAACGAGCTGGCGATGTCGGTGCCGCAGACCACCATCTACGCCAACCCGCACCAGGTGAGCGATCCGCGCGGGAGGCGGCTCAGTTGGCGCCCATCCTGGGGATGCCCGCCCAGACCCTCCAGGATCTCCTGACGAAGTCGAGCGGTTTCGTCTACCTGGCTCGGACCGTCGACGACGCCACCGCCGCCAAGGTGGCCAAGCTCAATCTGGCCGGAATCGCCAGCCTCAAGGAGCCCAAGCGCTTCTACCCCGCGGGCCAACTGGCTCAGCCCCTGCTCGGCACCGTGGGCACGGACGGCACCGGCCTCGGCGGCCTCGAGTACGAGTACAACGCCGGTCTCACGGGCCGCGCCGGCAAATCCATCGCCCAGATCGATCCGTACGGCCACCAGATCCCCGGCGGGGTCCAGCAGTACCAGGCGCCCGTCGCCGGCCAGGACCTGGTGCTGAGTCTCGACGAACCGCTGCAGTACCAGGCCGAGCAGGCCCTGGCTCAGGCGATCGTGGCGGCCCGGGCCAAGGACGGCATAGCCCTGCTCATGAATTCCAAGACCGGCGAGATCCTGGCGGACGCCCAGCTGTCGATGCCCGCGGCCGGCAGTACCCAACCGCCAGCCGTGCCGGTGAGCATCGCTCCCGCCGCGTCGACGCCGGCCGCCACCCCGACGCAACCGGTCGAAGCGCCATCCGCCAGTGCCTTTACCCGGGTGTACGAGCCGGGTTCGGTCAACAAACTGATCACCATCTCGGCTGCCCTGCAAACCGGGGTCATCAAGCCGTCGGACGTCTTGACGATCCCCGACTCCTACCGGGTGTCGGACGGCGTCTTCCACGACGCCGAGAGCCACGCCCTCGAGCACTGGACCGTCACCGACGTGCTCGCCAACTCGTCGAACATCGGCACCATCCAGATCGCTCAGAAGCTGGGCCGCACCAACCTGATGCAGTACATCCACAACTACGGCCTGGGGTCGGCGACCGACATCGGCTTTCCCGGGGAATCCGCGGGGCTGCTGCCGACCTATTGGTCCGGCACGTCCATCGCTGACGTGCCGATCGGGCAGGGGATCGCGGTGACGGCCATCCAGATGCTGGCCGCCTACAACACCATCGCCAACGGGGGCGTCTACGTGCCCCCGAAGCTGGTCGATGGCACCATCGACGCCCGGGGCCAAGAACACCCGGTCGCCTCCGCCGCCTCCCACCGGGTGGTGTCGACCACGGTCGCCAACCAGATGACCACCATGCTCGACGAGGTGGTGCGGGTGGGCACGGGCACCGCCGCCAACCTCGATCCGTACACGGTGGCCGGCAAGACCGGCACGGCCCTGGTGCCGTCGCCGACCGGCGGCTACGAAGCGGGCCACTACGTCGCCAGCTTCGTCGGGTTTGCCCCGGCGGAGAACCCCCAGATCACGGGCATGGTCGTGATCGACGACACCCCCGACTACGGCGCAGCCGCCTCCGCTCCTACCTTTGCCACCATCGCCCGCGACGCCTTGGAAGCCTTCAACATCCCGCCCTTGCCGAAGCAGCCCCCCGCGCCGGGGGTGCCGTTGGCCACCAGCCAGTCCGCGACCGGAGCGGGCGAGGTGGCCGGCACCCCGCTGCCCGGGCTGGCCAGCCCGCCGGTCGTGACGAAGACGCCGGCATCGGTACCGGCGCTACCCGTACAGCCCACGGTGCCGACTCCGGCGCCCCCGACGACCTCGAGCGGCACCTCGACGACCACCACTGTGCGGTCCCGGTCCAGCCCGCCACCGGGCTGAGGTCCGATGCGGCTCGATGGGTTGATCGCGGAGGCGAGCCTGCCAGAGCTGGGCCTCCTGACGACGGTGATCGGAGATCCGGCGACGGAGTTGCGCGCCGTGACGATGGACTCGCGTCGGGTCGCGCCCGGTGCCCTGTTCGCGGCGGTGCCTGGCCAGCACCGGGACGGGCACGAGTTCGCGGCCGCGGCGGTGGCGGAGGGCGCGGCGGCCGTGATGACCGACCGGCCGCTCGATCTGGCCATCCCGCAGGTCGTGGTGTCCTCCGTCCGCCGGGCCCTCGGCCCGGTGGCAGACGCCTTCTTCGGCCACCCGTCCCGATCGCTGACGGTGGTAGGGGTGACCGGCACCAACGGCAAGACCACCACGTGCGCCCTGCTCGAGGGGGCGTTCCGGGCGAATGGCTGGGCGACGACCACTATCGGTACGCTCACCCAGCAGCGGACGACCCCCGAGGCACCCGATCTGCACGGCGTGCTCGCCGAATGGCGCGATGGGGGTGGTGACGCTGTTGCTATGGAAGTCTCGTCCCACGCCCTGGTCCAACATCGCGCCGACGCGGTCCGCTTCGCGGCGGGCGTGTTCACCAACCTCTCGCCCGAACACCTCGACTACCACCGCCACATGGAGGACTACTTCGAGGCCAAGGCCCTGCTCTTCACGCCGGAGCGCATCCGGCTCGCGGTTGTCAACCGGTCGGATCCCTGGGGCCAGCGGCTGCTCGAGCGACTGTCGGCCTCGAATGTCCAGGTGGTGACGTTCGCCCCCGAGGACGCCAATCCGGTCGAACTGTCACCCGCGCAGAGCCGATTCACGTGGGACGGGCAGCCGATCACCATCAACCTGGGCGGCCGGTTCAACGTCGCCAACGCGGTAGCCGCGGCGGCCTGCGCCCGGGCGCTCGGCATCCCGTCCGCGACCATCGCCGAGGGGCTGTCATCGGTCCCGGGGGTGCGGGGCCGGTTCGAGTCGGTCGACGCCGGCCAGCCCTTCACGGTGCTCGTCGACTACGCCCACACCCCGGACGGGCTGGCCCAGGCCCTCGAGGGGGCTCGGGAGTTCACCACCGGCCGGCTGCTTGTCGTCTTCGGGGCGGGCGGCGACCGGGACCACGAGAAGCGTCCCCTGATGGGGGCAGTGGCCACCCGGCTCGCCGACCTCGCCGTCGTCACGTCTGACAATCCCCGTTCAGAAGACCCTGACGCCATCATCGCCCAGGTGGTCTCGGGTGCGGCCGATCAGGGGAATCTGGTCATCGAGGCCGACCGGGCCAACGCCATCTCGCTCGCGCTGGCCAACGCCCATCCCGGCGACGTGGTCCTCATCGCCGGCAAGGGGCACGAGCCTGGTCAGGAGATCGCCGGGCGCGTCCTGCCCTTCGACGATGCCGACACGGCCCGGACGTCGCTGGTCCGCATCCTGGCCTCTCGGCGCGAACACGAATGACCGATCTGCTCCTGGCGGGCGGGATCGCCCTCCTCGTCGCCATGATCGGCACCCCGCTGCTCATCAACTGGCTGCGCGCCCAGGGGATCGGCCAGCAAATCCGCGAGGATGGGCCCCAACGGCACCTCACCAAGGCCGGGACCCCCACCATGGGCGGGGTCGCCATCATCGGGGCGGCCGTGACGGGCTACCTGGTCGAACACTTCGAGGGCACCTTCACCACTCGCGGCCTGGTCGCCATGCTGGCCGTGTGCGCCACGGCCGCCCTGGGTCTGATCGACGACTGGATCAAGGTGCACCGCCAGCGCTCCCTGGGCCTCAACAAGCGGGCCAAGATCGCCGGGCAGCTGGTGGTGGCCCTGACGTTTGCCATCCTGTGCGTCACCTGGCTGAAGGTCGACACCCACCTGTCCTTTACCCGATACAACTCGCTGGGGATCGATCTGGGCCCGGTCGGCTGGGTCATCTTCGCGGTCCTGGTGATCGTGGGTTGCAGCAACGCCGTCAACCTCACCGACGGGCTGGACGGGCTGGCGGCTGGGTCCTCGATCTTCTCGTTCGCGGCCTTCACCGTCATCGGCTTCTACCAACTGCGCCACCTCAACATCTACCGCAATCCGGCCGCCCTGGACGAAGCGTCCATGGCCGCGGCCATGATCGGCGCCTGCTGCGGGTTTCTGTGGTTCAACGCCGCCCCGGCCCGCATCTTCATGGGCGACACCGGGTCATTGGGGATCGGCACGGCCATCGCCACTCTGGCGCTGCTCGAGAACGTGGACCTGCTGCTGCCGATCATCGGCGGCCTGTTCGTGCTCGAGACCCTGTCGGTGATCATCCAGGTCACCAGCTTCCAGGTCCTGCACCAGCGGGTGTTCCGCATGGCCCCTATCCATCACCACTTCGAGTTGCTGGGCTGGCCCGAGACCACCGTCATCATTCGCTTCTGGATTCTGGCCGGGCTGTGCACCGCCCTGGCCCTGGGGTCGTTCTACGCCGACTTCCTCTCGAAGGGGGGGACCGGGTGACGGGCCGCCAGGTTGCGGTCATCGGCTTCGGCGTCACCGGCCGGGCCATGGCCCGGGCCTTGCTGGCGGCGGGAGACCGACCGGTGGTGTTCGACGACCAGTGCCCGCCCGACACCTGGGTGGCCGCGGCGACGATCGGGGTGACGGTGGAGCCGACGCCGAGCGGCGCGGCCTTGGCCGAGCGTCTGGCCGGCTGCGACCTGGTGGTGCCGAGTCCCGGAATACCGTTCGGGCACCCGGTGTACGCGGCGGCGGCCGCCGCCGGCGTGCCGGTCCGGGCCGAGATCGAGCTGGCCGCCCAGCGGGCCGCGGCGGCGGGGTACCCCCGGCTGGTGGCCATCACCGGAACCAACGGGAAGACCACCGTCACCACCCTGGTCACGGCCATCCTCCAGGCCTCGGCCGTGCCCGCCATGGCGGCCGGCAACATCGGCGTGCCCATGATCGAGGCGGTGGAATCGGGGGCGGAGGTGGTGGTGGCCGAGGTGTCGTCCTTTCAGCTCCAGTACACCGACACCTTCCGGCCCGCGGTCAGCTGCTGGCTCAACCTGGCTCCCGACCACCTCGACTGGCATCCCTCTCTCCTGCATTACGCGGCAGCCAAGGCGCGCGTGTGGGCCAACCAGGGGACCGGCGACACTGCCGTCATCAACACCGATGATCCGGCGGTCGTGGCCGCGGCCCACCACATCCCGCCCGGCGTCGATCGGGTCACCTACTCGGTCCACCAGCCGGCGACTTTCGGGCTGGCAGCTGACCGCCTCGTCGGCCCAGGCGGGCAGACGCTGATCCCAGTCTCGGAACTGCCCCGCGCCCTCCCGCACGACGTCTCCAACGCTCTGGCCGCCGCGGCGGTCGCCTTGGCCGCGGGCGCCACCGTGGCGGGTTGCCGGTCCGGGCTCGCCGGGGCGCCGCTCCTCCCGCACCGGGTCAGCCTCGTGGGCGCGGGCGACGGCATCCGCTGGTACGACGACTCCAAGGCCACCACCCCGGCGTCGGTGCTGGCTGCGGTCGAAGGCTTCTCCTCCGTCGTGCTCATTGCCGGTGGCCGTAACAAGGGGCTCGACCTAGGTGCCCTGGCCGCCACCGCCCCGCCGGTACGGGCCGTTGTCGCGATCGGCGAGGCGGCTCCGGAGGTGCAGACGGCCTTCGCGGGGGTGGCGCCCGTCACCGTCGCAGCCAGCATGGAAGCTGCCGTCGAGGCCGCGGCCCGACTGGCCCGCCCCGGCGACGACGTGATCTTGTCCCCGGGCTGCGCCAGCTTCGACTGGTACCCGTCCTATGCCGCCCGGGGTGACCACTTCGCCTCGATCGTTACCCGCCTATTAGACCGAAGGGAGCGCCCGTGCTGACCAGCGGACCGCGTACCACTTTCACCGGCTTCACCGCGCCGAAACCGCGCCCGAGCCGCCCCACCCACCGGTCCGCCACCGCCAAGGGCGGCAGCTTCTGGGTGCTCGTCATCCTCCTGGCGATCCTTTGCCTGATCGGCGTCGTCATGGTGCTGTCGGCGTCGTCCATCGTCAGCCTCCACCAATTCGGCACCCCGTGGCATTTCTTCGGCCGGCAGCTCATGTGGCTGACGCTCGGGTCGGCCGGGTTCGCGCTGGCGTTGCGGGTCGATCACGCCCGGTGGCGCCGCTTCGCCTCGGCCGCCATGTACGCCACGGTGGCGCTGCTCTTCGCCGTACTCGTCCCCGGCATCGGGGTGCGCGCCTCCGGCGCGTCTCGCTGGCTGGGCACGTCCTCCATACAGTTGCAGCCGTCCGAGCTGGCCAAGCTGGCCCTGGTGTTGTTCGCCGCCGACATCCTCGACCGGCGGGCCACCAGCCGCAGCTGGGGTTACCAGATGGGCCCGGTCATCGCCGTGCTCATCCTGCTGGTCGTGCTGGTGATGGCTCAACCGGACATGGGCACCACCATGGTCATGGCCTGCATCGCCATGGCCATGCTCATCACGGCGGGGATCCCGCTCAAACCCCTCGGCGGCCTTCTGGCCGCCGGGGCGGGGGCCGGTCTGGTCTTCGCGGTGGCGGCCCCGTACCGGTGGCGGCGCATGACGTCGTTCCTGCATCCGTTCAAAGACGCATCCAATACCGGCTACCAATCCGTGCAGGCCCTGCTCGCCCTCAGCCACGGACATGTCCTCGGGGAAGGGCTGGGAGCCAGCGTCGCCAGCTACGGGTACCTGCCGAACGCCCAGACCGACTTCATCTTCGCCGTCATCGGGGAGGAGACCGGTCTGCTCGGCGGGTTGGTGCTCAGCGGCCTGTTCCTGACCTTGGCCCTGGTCGGCACTCGGGTCACCTGCCGGGCCCCGTCGCGGTACGCCGCCCTGGTGGCGGCCGGCATCACCGCCTGGCTGGTCGGTCAGGCCGTGATCAACATCGGGGCGGTCGTCGGTCTCCTGCCGGTCACCGGCGTGCCCCTGCCGTTCGTGTCCTTCGGGGGCTCGTCACTGGTCATCGCCATGTTCGGCATGGGCATGCTGGCCAACATCGCCAAGCAGTCGTGACCGGCCCGAAGGCGCGAACGGTCTGGGCGTTGATCGTGGGTGGCGGTACCGGCGGTCACGTGGTGCCGGCGATCGCCATCGGCCAGGCGCTGGTCGCACGCGGCCACTCGGCCGACACCATCCATTTTGTGGGTTCCGCCCACGGCATGGAGCGCCGACTGGTGCCGGGCGCGGGCTTCACCGTCACCCTGTTGCCCGGTCGCGGCATCGCCCGCCGCCTCACCGCCGCCAACCTGGGCGCGGCCGCCGGCCTGGTCCTGGCCGCCCTGAAGGCCGTTGTCCTCGTGGCCCGGCTCCGCCCGGCGGTGGTTATCGCGGTCGGGGGGTACGCCAGCGCGGCCGGCGCCTTCGCCGCGGTGGTGTGGCGGGTGCCGCTCGTCGTCGCCGAGCAGAACGCCGTTCCCGGGCTCGCCAACCGCCTGGCCGGAAGGTTCGCGGCGGCCGCCGCGGTCTCCTTCCCCGCCACGCCCCTGCCCCGAGCGGTGGTGACCGGCAATCCGGTGCGGCCCGAGATCCTTGGCGTCGACCGCTCGCCCGCGGGGCGGGGTGCCGCCCGGCGGGCCCTCGGGTTGCCCGCCGAAGCCTTCGTGGTGGCTGTCGCCGGCGGCTCCCTCGGCGCCCGCCGCCTCAACGAGGCCACCGTCGGGCTGGCCGCCAAGTGGGCCGGACGGTCGGGCCTGGCTATCCGGCACGTTGTCGGCGAGCGTGACTTCGACACCCTTTCCCGCCTGGCCCCGCCGTCGCGGGCGGGTGGGCTCATCTACCAGCAAGTCCGTTTCGAGGACCGCATGGATTTGCTGCTGGCGGCTGCCGACATCGCGGTGCAACGAGCCGGGGCCAGCACCGTGGCCGAGCTCACCGTGGTCGGCGTTCCCGCCATCCTTATTCCGTTGCCCAACGCGCCAGGGGATCACCAGGGCGCCAACGCCCGCCGTCTGGCGGAGACCGGCGCGGCCGTCCTGGTACCGGACGAGGCGCTCGATGCCGACCGGCTGGCGGCGGAGCTCGACCTCCTCATCAGCGACGAGCCCCGGCGCCGGGCCATGAGCGAGGCCGCCCGGGCGTTGGGCCGGCCCGGCGCGGCTGGCGCCGTGGCCGCCCTCGCCGAGGAGTACGCCCGTGGCCGATGACACCGACCGCCGGGTGCCGCCCCCCCGGCACCCCCACCCTTGGCACCAGGTCCGGACCTGAGCTCGTCGCGGCAGGTGCACATCGTCGGCATCGGCGGCGCCGGCATGAGCGCCATCGCCACCGTCCTGCTCGCCATGGGACACGCCGTCTCCGGCAGCGACGCCGCCGACTCCGCCCGGCTGCGCCGCCTGGCGCAGGAGGGGGCGGTAGTGCACGTGGGCCACGACCCGGCCTGGATCGGCGACGCCGACGTGGTGGCGGTGTCCACGGCCATCCCCTCCGCCAACGTCGAAGTGATGGCGGCGGACCGCCGAGGGCTCCGGGTCTGGCGCCGCGCCGAACTGCTGGCGGCTATCTGTGCCGAGCGGCGGACGATCGCCGTCTCCGGCACCCACGGCAAGACCAGCACCTCGGGCATGCTCGCGGTGATCCTGCGGCACACCGGCCGGCGGCCCTCGTACATCATCGGCAGCGAGATCACCGGGCTGGGTCCGGGGGCGGCCTGGGCGCCCGATGGCGAGTGGTTGGTCGTCGAGGCCGACGAGAGCGACGGCACCTTCCTGGCCCTGGGCGCCGAAGCCGTGGTCGTGACCAGCGTCGAGCCGGACCATCTCGACTTCTACGGCTCAGAGGCCGCCCTGCACGAGGCCTTCCGGCGCTTCGTGGCGGCCGCCGCCGGCCCGCGGGTGCTGTGCGCAGACGACATCGGCGCCGCGGCCCTCGCCGCCGGCGGGTCGCGGGATCCGGGCCCCATCACCTACGGCACGAGCGACGGGGCCGCCGTTCGCATCGAGGGGGTGACCCTGGAGCGCGCCGGCTGCCGCTTCTCGCTGGTGGCCGATGGGAGCACCCACGGGCCTTTCTACGTCGCGGCGCCGGGGCTCCACAACGCCCGCAACGCCGCCGCCGCGCTCACCATGGCGACCGCGCTCGGCGTGCCGTGGAACCAGGCGGGCGCCGCCCTCGCGCAGTACCAGGGAGTGGCCCGGCGCGCCGAGCGCCGCGGTGAACGCGACGGGGTGGCGTTTATCGACGACTACGGCCACCTGCCCGGAGAGGTGGCGGCCATGCTGGCCGCGGTGCTGGCCGGGGGCTGGCGGCGGGTGGTCGCGGTGTTCCAACCTCACCGCTTTTCGCGGACGGAGGCGCTGTGGCGGCAGTTCGCGGACGCCTTCGTCGCCGCCGAGGTGGTGCTCGTCACCGACATCTACCCGGCGGGCGAACCGCCGCGTGCGGGGGTCTCGGGCCGGCTGATCGTCGACGCCGTCCGGGCCGCCCATCCCGACGCCGACGTCCGTTACGTACCGACGCTCGATGACGCCGAAGCCGCGTTGACCGAGATCCTCCGTCCGGGCGACGTCTGTGTGACCCTGGGCGCGGGCGACGTGACCACCCTGCCCGACCGATTGCTCGCCAGCCGGAGTGCCAGCAATGGCTGATCCCCCTCCCGCCCGGGCCGTCGCCGCCGGCGGCGGGGCGGGGTCGGTCGGCGGCGCGGACCCGCGGGCGGTGCAGGTGGCCCTTGACGTCCTGGTGCCCTCGGGCGCGAGGGTGGAGGCGGGCGGCCGGCTGGGACCGCTCACCACCTACCGCGTCGGCGGTCCGGCCGCCGTGCTGGTCACGGCCGGGGGACCCGCCGACCTCCAGGTGATCGCCGCCGCCGTGCGGTCGGCGGGCCTCCCCGTGCTCGTCATCGGCCGAGGATCCAACCTGCTGGTGGCGGACGGCGGCTTCGGGGGGGTGGCGGTGCTGCTCGATCCGGCCGGCTTCGGCGCCATCGACATCGAGGGCGGGCAGGTGCGAGCCGGGGCCGCCGTGGCGCTGCCGGCTCTGGCCCGCCGGACGGTCGACGCCAGCCTGCACGGGCTGGAGTGGGCGGTGGGCGTTCCCGGGTCCGTCGGTGGGGGTGTGCGGATGAACGCCGGCGGCCACGGCTCGGACATCGCCCACAGCCTGCGCACGTGCCAGGTGGTGGATCTCGCTGCCGGCGAGCCGGGCGAAGTCACCTCCTTGCCCGTGACCGATCTTGCCTACGGTTATCGCACGTCGAGGATCGGTGCCGCCCAGGTGGTGGTGGCCGCCGAGTTCGAGCTCGCACCCGGCGATCGGGCCGAGGGGCGAGCCACCATCCGCGACATCGTCCGCTGGCGGCGCGAACATCAGCCCGGCGGGCAGAACGCTGGCTCGGTGTTCACCAACCCGCCCGGCGAGCCGCCCGCCCATTCGGCCGGCTGGCTGATCGAGACCGCCGGCTGCAAGGGCCGGCGATGGGGGAGCGCCATGGTGTCGCCCAAGCACGCCAACTTCATCCAGGCCGACGCCGGCGGGTCAGCGGATGACGTCCGGGCGCTCATCGAGTCGGTTCGGGCGGAAGTGGCTCGCACCCACGGCGTCACCCTGCAGCCCGAGGTGCAGATGATCGGGTTCCCCCCCAACCCTCAACTCTCAACCTCAGGTAGAGGGTCATGAATCGGGTGGACTCGCCACCGGGCCACCGGCGGACGGCCCGGCGCGGGCGCCCCGCCTGGTTGGCAAGGATGGTCCCGACCGGTCCTGCCGACGGGCCCGACGCCTTTCCTGACTACGGCGCGCCGAGGGTCGCGGTCGCCGAGACGGACACCGCGCCGACCGGTCGAGGGCGGCTCCGAATCGATCCCCGTTTCGCTCGCCGGTGGACCGAGGTCCGACGCCAACAGGGCCGGCGCCGGCTGCGGATCGTGATGGGGGCAGGCAGTGCGGTGGTGGTCGTCATGGCTGCGGTGGGATCGCTGTACTCCCCCCTCCTGGCGGTCCGTCACGTCCGTATCGCGACCATCGGCGCGGTGTCCGACGCCGAGATCCTCTCCGTGACCGGTCTGGCGCACCGGCGGCCGCTCATCGAAGTGGACACCGGAGGGCTGGCGGCCCGCCTGGACGCCGTTCCCGCTCTCGGCGGCGCCTCGGTCCGCCGGGCGTGGCCGACGACCGTCCTGATCCAGGTCACCTTGCGGACGCCCGTGGCCGTGGTGGCCCGGCCGCCGGCCAGCGCCGGCGCCGCCCCGGCGGGTTGGGCCACCGTCGACGCCACGGGGCGGGTGCTGGCTGATGTCAGCGCCCCGCCCTTGGCCCTGCCAGTGCTGGCCGGGTTGGGGCCGGTGCCGGCACCCGGTGGATGGCTGGAAGGGACCGCTGGACCCCGCGCCACCCCACCGGGTCGCCCTGGCAGCCCGCCCCTGGCGGACCTGGCGGCCGCCGTCGACAGCTCGTCCGTGCCCAACGCTCCGGCCGCAGCCCTCGCGGTGGCCGCGGCGCTGCCCGCCGCGGTGCGACCCGAGATCCAGTCGATCACCGTGGGGGTCGGGGGCCAGCTCACCCTGGCCGCCCTGCCAGCCACCATCGCGGCTGGATCCATCCCGGTCATCCTCGGCGACGGATCCCAGTTGGCGAGGAAGCTGACCGCGCTGGCCACCTTGTTGACCCAGGCCAACCTCTCGGGTGTCGCCAGCGTCGATCTCACCGTGCCGGACCGCCCCGCAGCCTTGACGGCGCGCCAAACGCCGGGTACTGTCTCAACCCACGCCGGAGGTTGACATAACTCTCTACTTGAAGTCAAGGGTTTTTGGTCCGGGAGGTCCGGAGGATCCGCGGTCGGGGCGGTCCGGCGTGGCACGCTTTGCTTTGCAATCGATCGCCGCTGTGCCCAACGCTCTACCCGTTCCGCCTTCGGGACGTCCCGCTTCATCTCCTGACCTGCTCCACCCGTTCGCCTGATCTGCTCCACCTGTTTGTCAGCTATCGATAGCCAGCCGGCCCCGGGCCGAACTGGTGTTGTGCCCGGGAGGGTTCACATGGCCGGTGCCGCCCAGAACTACATCGCCGTCATCAAGGTCGTCGGAATCGGCGGCGGCGGTGTCAACGCGGTCAACCGCATGATCGACGCCGGCCTGAAGGGGGTCGAGTTCATCGCGGTCAACACCGACGCCCAGGCCCTGCTCATGAGCGACGCCGACGTCAAGCTCGACATCGGCCGGCAGCTCACCCGGGGCCTCGGCGCCGGGAGCGACCCCGAAGTCGGACGCGCCGCGTCCGAGGAGCACCGCGAGGAGATCGAGGAGGTCCTCAAGGGCGCCGACATGGTCTTCATCACCGCCGGCAAGGGCGGCGGGACCGGTACCGGCGGGGCGCCGGTCGTGGCCGAGATCGCCAAGTCCCTCGGCGCGCTGACCATCGGCGTGGTCACCCGCCCGTTCGGTTTCGAAGGTCGGCGCCGGTCCGTGCAGGCCGAGGCGGGCATCCAGCGGCTCAAGGAGAAGGTCGACACCCTCATCGTCATCCCCAACGATCGGCTGCTCACGGTCTCCAACGACAAGACGTCGATGGTCAACGCCTTCAAGATGGCCGACGAGGTGCTGCTGCAGGGCGTCCAGGGCATCACCGACCTGATCACCACGCCCAGGCCTCATCAACACCGACTTCGCCGACGTCAAGATGATCATGAGCAACGCCGGGACCGCCATCATGGGGATCGGCACCGCCGCCGGTGACAACCGGGCCGTGACCGCGGCCAAGCTGGCGATCACGTCGCCGCTGCTCGAAGCTTCGATCGAAGGGGCCCGCGGCATCCTGCTCAACATCGCCGGCGGCAGCGACCTGGGGCTGTTCGAGGTCAACGAGGCGGCCGAGATCATCCACGGCGTGGCCCACCCCGACGCCAACATCATCTTCGGTCAAGTAATCGACGACTCGATGGGCGACGAGGTCCGGGTGACGGTCATCGCCGCCGGCTTCGAGCGATGGGACGACCAGCCGGCCCGCGAACGATCCGGGAACGCCGGGTATCGGGCTGCTCGAGACCGAGCGGGAGTTGCGCGACGACGAGGATCTCGGGCTCGTCGGCGACGAGTTCGACGTCCCGGACTTCCTGAAGTAGCGATGGGCGCCGGGGCCGGTGTGCACCCGGCCGACTGGGAACTGGCCGGCGGGATCCGGGTGCGATGCACCGGCTGGGCCCAAGGCGATCTCGGCGGCGCCGGGTCGGTGGTACAACGTCGCCGACGGGCCGTCGTCGACCTGCCGTGGACCGTGCTCACACAGGTGCACGGCGCTCGGGTCGTCGTGGTGGAAGGGCCGGGCGGCGCCGCTGGCGAGGCGGCCGACGCGGCCGTCGCCACCGGCGCGGGTGCGGCCCTGGCGGTACTGACCGCAGATTGTGCCCCGGTCGCGCCTGGCCAGCCCCGAGGGGATCCTCGGTGTGGCGCACGCCGGCTGGAAGGGTCTGCGGGCCGGTGTGGTCGAGGCGACGGTGACGACGATGCGCCGGCTTGGAGCCACGCGGGTCGAGGCTGTCCTCGGGCCGTGCATCCGCCCTTGCTGTTACCCGTTCGGTTCCGATGATCTGGATCAGATGGTGTCCCGGCTCGGGGCGCACGTGCGCAGCGTGGACCGGCACGGGTGCCCCGGCCCTGGATCTACCGGCCGGCGTCCGCGCCGCGCTGCACTCCTCGGGCGCCACCTTGTGGGCGACGCGGCGAGGTGCACCAGTTGCTCCGACCGGCACTGGTCATGGCGGCGGTCGGCGACCGGGCACCGGCAGGCGACGGTGGCATGGCGGCCGTGACGCCGGTCGGCTCCGAAGTGGTGGCGTCGCGGCTGGCCGACGTGCGGCACCGGGTCGAGGGGGCGGGGCGGGATCCCGGCTTCCGTGCGGATCGTGGCGGTGACCAAGGGCTGGGGCGCGGACACGGTTGGGGCGGCCCTCGCTGCTGGGCTGCCTGACGTCGGCGAAAACTACGCCCAGGAACTGGTGGCGAAGGCCAGGCCGCGACCGACGGACCGGTCCGGTGGCACTTCCTCGGTCCCGTCCAGCGCAACAAGGTCCGCCAGCTGGCGCCGCTGGTCGCCGCCTGGCACGCCGTGGATCGGCCCGTCGCCGCCGATGCGGTCGCCGCGGCCAGCCCCGGCGTCGAGGTGCTGGTCCAGGTCAACGTCACCGGGGGATTCGGGGCGGCCCGGTTGCCGGCCCGAGGAGGTAGAGGCTCTGGTGGCGCATTGCCGCAGCCGCCCGGTGGCGCTCACCGGGCTCATGGCGGTCGGACCCGCCGGCGACCTGGGTCGGGCACGCGAATGCTTCCGCTGGTTGGCGCGGCGCGGCCCGACAGTTGGGGCTGCGCGAGCTGTCGATGGGAATGAGCGATGACTTCGAGGTGGCCGTCGCAGAGGGCGCCACCACCCTCCGGCTGGGACGAGTGCTGTTCGGTCCCCGCCCGAGGCTTCGAACCGTGCAACGATAGGCTTGGGGTTAGTGGGAGGCTTCTGATGGCATCAGGAATCGTGCGCAAGGCAATGGTGTACCTGGGTCTCACCGACGACGAGTACGAGGACTACGACGTCTATGAGGATGGCGGTTCTGGTGGGTCCCGTCGCTATGCCGAACCTGTCGAAGCCGGCGCCGGATCTGTGTCCGCGGTGCGACCCATGAGCCGGGAATCGGTCGACCCTTCCAACGGAGTGACGCTCACGCCCCGGCCGTCGGTGGTGCGGCCGATCACCCCGATGCAGAGCGCCAAGGTGCACGTCATCGCCCCCGCGAAGTTCGCCGACGCCCAGGAGATCGGCGACCGCTTCAAAAACGGTCAGCCCGTCATCGTCAACCTGCAAGCCAACGACCGTGAGCTCGCCCGCCGTATGATCGACTTCTGCAGCGGCGTCACCTACGCCCTCGCGGGCAGCATGGACAAAGTGGCCGACCAGGTCTTCCTGCTGACGCCCACCAACGTCGAAGTCTCCGCGGAAGAGAAACGTCGCTTGCAAGAGCGCGGTCTTTACCGGTCGTAAGCGCCCTTACGTGCTCAACTTCCACGGCGGGAACGTTCTCTACGATCTCGGCCAGCTGTACATCCTGATCCTCGTCGTGCGAGCCGTGCTGAGCTGGTTTCCCTACAGCTCCAACTCTCCGTTCAACCCGGTGCGCCGCGTCGTGTTCACCCTCACCGAACCGGTGCTGGCGCCGTTCCGGCGGCTCATCCCGCCCGTCGGCATGTTCGACCTGTCGTTCATCGTGGCCTTCATCGTGGTGGAGGTCATCGTCACCCAGGTCCTGGGGCGCCTCCCCATCTGACCCGAGCCGGGCCGTCCTCGTCGACCCGCCCGGACCCGAACTAGCATGGTGCGGCATGGAGGTCTCGCCGAAAACGCTGCGTGAAGTCGAGTTCCGCGAGAAGATGCGCGGCTACCACCCCGAAGACGTCGACCACTTTCTCGAACAGGTGGCCGCCGGGCTCGAGGCCATGCAGGAACGACTCCGCCAGGCCGTCGAACGCGCCCAGCGGGCCGAGGCGGCCGCATCCGACGCCGGTGGCAGCGACGAGACGTTGCGCAAGACCCTGGTCCTGGCGCAGCGCACCGCGGACCTGGCCGTGCAGGAGGCCCGCGAACAGGCGGCCCGGATCCTCGGCGGGAGCGGAGCAGCAGGCCCAAGCCATGCTGGCCGAGGCGGAGGAGCGCGGGCGCCGCACGCTCGAGGACACCATCGCGGAGTGCCGGACCGAGCTCTCCAAGCTCGAGTCGTCGCGCGCCCAGTCGCAGGCAGGATGTGGACACCCTCAATCGCTGGATCGAGGAGCACAAGGCCCATCTGCAGAGCTCGTTGTCGGAGGCGATGGCCGCCGTCGAACGAGCGGGGGTGCTGTGGCCGGCGCCGTCGACGCGCCCGGTCGACCTGCCCGGAAGTCTGCTGGGCGCCCGCCCCGCGACCATGCCCCCGCCGGCTCCTGCCCCCGACGCCGGAATACCAGAGTTCCGAGACGGCGATGTGGAGTCCGGCGGACGACGAGGGCATCGAGTCCATGACACCGGGCGGATCGCCGCCCCCCGCGGTAACGGGAACCCCGGCTGTTGACGATCCGCCGCCGATGAGCGACGTGGCCGGCGGACCGGACGACCAAGCCCTCGATGACTTCTTCGATGACAACGACGAGCTCGCGGACGACCGGCGCTTTGGCGGCCGGCTCCGTCGTCGGCGCTAACCTTCCGAGCCGAGGGCTACCTGACACCAAGGGGTATGCACACTTGCGGCGGAGTTGTCACAGATTGACCAGGGTCGTCCGGTCGCGGACCACTAGGGTGCGGGAGTCCTGGATCGCGTGGGGAAGGTGATGGTGTGCTGCTGCTTGTGACCGTTCTGCTGGTGCTGGCCGGTCTGGTGTTGCTGATCGTCGGGTTCATCCAGGACACGCTCGGCCTCATCTACGTGTCGATCGGATGTGCCGCCGTCGCCGGCGTGGCGCTTATTGTGTTCGGCCGCCTCAGCCGGCGCCGGGCGGTGCGCTTGGCGATCGATGGCGGACCGATCGAATTCCGGGCGGCCGCGCTCGACGAGCGCGAGACCCGAGTCCACCAACCGGTATCGGTGGGCGAAGGCCGCGGCCCGCGCGCCCGGCGCCAGGTGCCGACGCCCTCGCCGTCAGCCCCGAGCCGCAGCTGACACCGGAGCCGACCAGTCGCAACGAATCGACCGAAGCGGCGGTGGACGTCGCGGCCCGAGCAGCGGCTGATCGTCAGCTGGCGGCCAGCGAACCGTCCTGGGGGGCACCGACGACGGCGGTGGCGCCAGTCGGCGGTCGCGCGCTCACCGAGCCGGTCGGCGTCGCGGCAGGGAGCCGCGGCGATTACCCGTTCGATGACGGGCTGTCGGCTGACGGGCTGTCGGCTGACGACGAGGACCTTGATGAGTGGGGCGACGAGGTCGTATTTCCGATCGAGGACTATGACGACCTACGCGTCGGCGAGATCATTCCGCTGCTGCCCGAACTGGAGCCCGATGAGCTGGAGGAGGTCCGCGACCGCGAGTCCGCCGGCAAGAACCGCAACACCATCGTGCTGCGCGTCGACGAGCTGCTCGGTCGGACCCCGCCGGTGACCAGCGCCCGCCCCGCTCCCGTGCCGGCGCCGACTCCAGCCGCCCGACGGGCCCAGAAGGCGCCAGGCCCGGCCAAGCAGCAGGCCAAGCGGCCGGCCGCCACGGCCGCCCTGCCGGCGGCCTCTCCCGCGTCGAAGTCGGCTCGGGGCAAACCGCCCGTGGCGAAAGCGACGCCGGTGGCCACCAAGCGGGCGGCGGCCAGCAAGACCGTGGCCAAGGTGTCGGCCGCGGCGCCCGCTCCGGCGAAGCGGGCCGCGGCGGCCACTTCGGTTCCCACCCGGCGGGCCGCGACGACGGCTGGACCACCTCCGGCGCCAGCGGGCGCCAAGCGCGCAGCCGCCAAGGCGACCGCGGCGCCGGCGACGAAGCGGGCGGCCACGAAAGCAGCCCCGGCCCCGGCCAAGCGGGCCGCGAGCAAGGCGACCGCGACCAAGGCGACCGCGACCAAGGTGACCGCGCCGGCGGCGACGAAGCGGGCGGCCGCCAAAGCAGCCCCGGCCCCGGGGCCGGCCAAGCGGGCCGCGAGCAAGGCGACCGCGGCGCCGGCGACGACGAAGCGGGCCGCCGCCAAAGCGACGCCGGCCAAGCAGGTCGCCAAGAAGACCCGCGATCGCTGAGCACCATGCGGGTCCTGTCGGGGGCTACGACCCGGCGCGTGCCTCCGGCAGCCGAGTGACGCGGAGGGTCGCCTCGCTCTGATCGGCGAGCGGTACCACGTGCCAGCCGTCACCCGTCGGGGCCAGCCCGATCACGGTGTCGAGGGCCAGGACCTGATCCTCGATCCAGGCGCGGTGGGCGTCGACGGCAGCCATCACCCGGTCGTCGCCGGCGACTTCGAGGCGGATCCGGTCGGTCACGTGCAACCCGAGATCCCGGCGCAGCTGCTGCACGGCCCGCACCAAGTCTCGGGCCCGGCCCTCGACGAGCAACTCGTCGCTCACGCCGAGATCCAGCATCACCAGCCCGGCCGCCCCGGCCAAGGCCCGAGTCGTCGCCTCGTCGACCGGCTGCACCCGCATCTCGAACTCGCCGGGCTCCAAGGTGCTGTCGCCCACCCGGGCCCGACCGCCGTCGAGGAGCTCCCAGTCGCCCCGTTTGGCCGCGGCCGCGGCGGCCGGGGTAGCCGGGCCCAGTCGGGGCGCCGCCACCTTGAACACCACGGTGAGGTGGCGCGACGCCACGCCCTCCTCGTCCTCGGTCAGGGCCACGGACTTGACGTTGACCTCGTCGGCGATCAGGTCGACGTACGGCGCCAGGCGGGCCGCGTCGGGCGCGGTGACGGTCAGCCGGCTGAGGGGCAGGCGGGCCCGCAGGCCGTTGGCCTTGCGGATGGAATGGGCCGCCGAGCACACGTCGCGCACCCGGTCCATGTCCGCCACCAACTCCCCGTCGGCCGGCAGGGACGATGCCGCCGGCCAGTCGGCCAGGTGCACTGATCGCTCCGGACCGGCGTTGGTGAGCTCCCCACCGGATGCACTGCCGGCCACCAGGCCCTGCCACACGGCCTCGGTGACGAGAGGGAGCAGGGGGGCGGCCACCCGGCAGGTCACCTCGAGCACCGTGCCCAGGGTGTCGAACGCATCCTGGGACGCGCCCGCGTCGTCTCGGCCGGTGCCCCAAAACCGGTCCCGGCTGCGCCGGATGTACCAGTTGGTGAGGACATCCAGAAACGACTCGAGCGCGACGCACGCGCCCGAAAGGTCGTACGCCTCCATGGCGTCGGTCACTTCTTCCACCAACTGGCGGGACTTGGCGATCAGGTAGCGGTCAAGGGTGCCGGTGGCGTCGGTGCGACCGAGCCGGACCCGACGGCCGTCGGCATTGGCGTACAGGGTGAAGAAGTACCAGGCGTTCCACAACGGCAGCAGGGCCCGGCGGACAGCGTCGGTGATGCCCTTCTCGTCGGTGATCATGTCCCCGCCCCGGAGCACCGGTGAGGACATGAGGAACCAGCGCATGGCGTCGGCCCCATGGGTGGCGAACATGGTCTCGGGGTCGGGATAGTTGCGCAACCGCTTCGACATCTTCTTCCCGTCGTCGCCGAGAACGATGCCGTGGGTGAGGCAGGTCTTGAAGGCGGGGCGGTCGAAGAGCGCCACGGCCAACACGTGCAGGTTGTAGAACCAGGCCCGGGTCTGTCCGATGTACTCGACGATGAAATCGCCGGGGAAGTGCTCGTCGAACCATTTCTGATTCTCGAACGGGTAGTGCACCTGGGCGAACGGCATGGAGCCGGACTCGAACCAGCAGTCCAGCACGTCGGTCACCCGCCGCATCGTCGACTGGCCGGTCGGGTCGTCCGGGTTGGGGCGGGTGAGCTCGTCGATCCCCGGGCGGTGCAGGTCAGTGGGCCGGACCCCGAAATCTTGCGCCAGCTCGTCGAGACTGCCGTACACGTCGATGCGCGGGTACTGCGGGTCGTCGCTCTTCCACACCGGGATGGGCGAACCCCAGAACCGGTTGCGGGAGATTGACCAGTCCCGGGCGTTGGCCAGCCACTTGCCGAACGAGCCGTCGCGGACGTGCTCGGGCACCCAGTTGATCTCCTGGTTGTGGGCCAGCAGGCGGTCCTTGATCGCCGTCACCTTGACAAACCACGAGCTGACGGCCCGGTACACCAGCGGCGTGTCGGTCCGCCAACAGTGCGGGTAGGCGTGGACGTACGAATCCGAACGGACCAGCGCCCCCAGCTGGCGCAGCTCTCGGATTACCGGCTGGTTGGCGTCGAAGACCTGCAGGCCCTCGAAGTCGGGGACCTCCGGGGTGAAGCGGCACCGGTCGTCGACGGGGCACACCACCGGAATGCCGACCGCGGCGCAGGCGATCTGGTCGTCCTCGCCGAAGCCGGGTGCCAGGTGCACCACCCCGGTGCCTTCCTCGGTGGTCACGAAGGCTTCGCCGAGGACCACGAAGGCGTTCGGCGTATCGGCGAACCAGGGGAACAGGGGCCGGTAGTGCCGGCCGACCAGGTCCCGCCCCGCGACGGTGCCGACCCGGGTGGCGCCCTCGAGCTGCGTCTCGTAGTGACCGAGGATGGCCTCGCCCAACACGAAACGGGCGCCGTCGCGCTCGAACACCGCGTAGGCGACGTCGGGGCCGACCGCCAGCGCCAGATTGGACGGCAGTGTCCAGGGCGTGGTGGTCCACACCCAGAGGTCCACCGCCCCCGCGACCAGGTCGGGGCCCGAACCAGCCCGGGGCTCCAACCGGAACGCCACCGTGACCGCCGGGTCCTGCCGGTCACGGTAGGCGTCGTCAACGCGGGTCTCGGAGTTGGAGAGCGGCGTCTCGCACTCCCAGCAGTAGGGCAGCACCCGGTAGTCCTCGTACAGCAAGTCCTTGTCCCACAGCTGCTTGAGGGCCCACATCACGCTCTCCATGTACGAGAGGTCCATGGTCTTGTAGTCGTTGGCGAAGTCGACCCAGCGGGCCTGTCGGGTGACGTACCGCTCCCACTCCTTGGTGTAGCGCAGGACGGAGGTACGGCAGTGTTCGTTGAACCGGTCGATGCCGTATTCGGTGATCGGCCCCCGGCCCGACACCCCGAGCTCCTTCTCGGTCTCGGTCTCGGCCGGCAGCCCGTGGCAGTCCCATCCGAAGCGCCGCTCCACCCGCTGGCCCCGCATGGTGCGGTATCGGGGCACGACGTCCTTGACGTAGCCGGTTAAAAGATGGCCGTAGTGCGGCAAGCCATTGGCGAAGGGCGGACCGTCGTAGAAGACGAACTCGTCCTCGGCCGGCCGGCTGTCGACGGACCGCTGGAACGTTCCGTCCGCCGCCCAGGCCGCCAGGATCTCTTCCTCGAGGTGGGGGAAGCGAGGTGAACCCGGGACGTCGGGATAGGGGCGGTCGGGGCCGGCGGGCATCCCACCACGATACGGGGGAACAACGGCGGCCCTGGTGGCGTTTCGTCACTGACCGGAGCCGAACCACCCGTGGTAGGGTTCCTGGCTCCTCGGACACCCCCACGGGCACCAACCAACGCCGCAGGGCAGGACGACATGCTCAAGAAACAGACGACTCCCAACACCAACAAGACCGCCGCCAAGGCCCCGAGCAAGACCCCCGCCAAGGCGCCGGCGAAACCGGGTGGGGCGACCAAAGACGCACCCAAGGCCGCCACCCCGGCCAAGGCGGCCGCAGCGGCCAAGACCCCGGCGGCTGCCAAGGCGGCGAAGCCTCGCGGTGACCGGAAGGCGTTCCTCGCCAGCCAGCGCCAGCTGCTCCTCGACGAGCGTGCCAACTACATCCGTTCGGCCGACACCCTCAAGGCCCAGGCGGACTCGCTAGCCCTGGAGCACGAACCGGGGGATGTCCAGTTCGACGAGGAGGGCGGCGAGGGCGGCACCTCCAACGTCGACCGGGAGCTGGACCTGGTCCTGTCGGCGCAGGCCCGGGCCGCGGCGGGCGAGATCGACCGGGCCCTGGCGAAGATCGACGCCGGCACCTACGGATACTGCGAGCAGTGCGGGGAGCCCATTCCCGACGCCCGGCTCCAGGCCCTGCCGCAGGCTTCCTTGTGCGTGGCCTGCAAGAGCGGCGGGCTGTCGTCACGGCGCTGAGCGTCAAAACCCAGCGAGCCGGCCGCCGGCTCCTGATCCCGGCGGTCGCGGTGCTGGTGGTAGCCGCCGATCAGCTCAGCAAGACCTGGGCCCTGGATCATCTGCAGCGATCCGAGCGGCACGTGGTGGGCCCCGATCTGGTTCACCTTGACCTTCAACAGCGGGGCGGCGTTCAGCCTGGGGCGGGGCGTCACCCCGGTGGTCGAGACGGTGGTGGTAGTGCTGGTGGCCTGGCTGCTGGTGTTCAGCCGCCGAGCCAGCCAGGCGGCCACGGTCCCGCTGGCGGTGGGGCTGGGGCTGCTGCTCGGCGGAGCCGCCGGGAACCTGGCCGACCGCGTCCTGCGGCACCACCACGGGGCGGTGATCGATTTCATCGCGGCCCTCCGGATCGGCAGCCACGACTGGTGGCCGATCTTCAACGTGGCGGACGCAGCCATCGTGATTGGCGTCCTGGTGCTGGTCGCTTGCTACTGGCTCCGCCGGGATCGGCGCCCGGCGGCTGCTGATGGCTGAGAGCTGGGTCGTGCCCGGCGCCCTGGATGGCGAGCGCCTCGATCGAGCGGTGGCCCTGCTCACCGGGTTGAGCCGGAGTGACGTCAACGGGCTGATCGATGCCGGGCGGGTCACCGTCGCCAACCGGGTGGCGAGCTCGCACAGCCGCCGGGTCCGGGCCGGCGAGCCGCTATCGATCGAGGGGACGGTGCAGCCCAGCCGGCCGGCGGTCGTCGAGGCCGACGCCGGCGTCGACGTCCCGGTGGTGTGGTCGGACGACCAGGTGGTGGTGGTGGACAAGCCGGCGGGGCTCGTCGTGCACCCAGGGGCCGGCAACCGGACCGGCACCCTGGTGCACGGGTTGGTGTCCCGGTTTCCCGATCTGGCGGCCCTGGCCGAGGGCGGGGACGGTGAACGAGACCGGCCGGGCATCGTGCACCGGCTCGACAAAGGCACGTCGGGGTTACTGATGGTGGCGCGTACGCCGGCGGCCCGGGCCGCCCTGGTCAGCCAGCTCGCCCGCCGC
The DNA here is from genome assembly GCA_963702305.1 of uncultured Acidimicrobiaceae bacterium. Classification (GTDB taxonomy): domain Bacteria; phylum Actinomycetota; class Acidimicrobiia; order Acidimicrobiales; family Palsa-688; genus PALSA-693. The sequence continues at coordinate 305,706 of CAVPBX010000006.1, forward strand.
CAAGTGGGCCGCGAGTACGTGGCCTTGGTCACCGGGACCGTCGCCGCCGACGCCGGGCTGATCGACGCCCCGCTGGGCCGCGCCGACCGCGACCCCACCCGCATCCGGGTGCAGGCCGGCGGCCGCCAGGCCCGCACCCGCTACCAGGTCGAAGGTCGCTACGACCAGCCGGAGGCCCTGACCCGGGTGCGCTGCCAGCTCGAGACGGGCCGCACCCACCAGATCCGGGTCCATCTGGCGTCGATCGGTCACCCCGTCGTCGGCGACGACCGCTACGCGGGCCGCGGCGGTGACCACTGGCGACCCCTCCCGCCGGGCCGCCCGTTCCTGCACGCCGCGGTCCTGGCGTTCGATCACCCGCTCACCGGGGAGCGGCTGTCCTTTTCCTCCCCCTTGCCGGAAGACCTCCAGGCGGTATTGGCCCAGGTCACCAACACCGCGGCCCGGTAGGTCTATTGTTGGCGCCTTCACAAGGGTAGTTCTGGGAGGAGAACGAATGACACTCGCAAGACCAGCTCGGATGAAGGTGATCGCCGTGGTCGGCATCGCCGCCATGGGCCTGGCCGCGTGCGGCTCGAGCAAAAAGGCCGCCACTACGTCGCCGACGACGGCGGGGACGGGCGGGAGCAGTTCGGGCACCACCCTCAAGATCGGCTTCTTCGGCGCTCTCACCGGCGCCAACGCGCAGCTCGGCATCAACATCGAGGATGGCGAGAAGCTGGCCATCAGCCAGTACAACGCCACCAACCCCTCGGTCAAGGTCTCGGTGGTGCCATTCGACAGCCAGGGCGACCCGGCCCAGGCCAACAACGGCGCCAATACCCTCATCAACGCCAAGGTGGTCGCCGTCATCGGTCCCGCCTTCTCCGGTGAATCGGCCGCGGCCGACCCCATCTTCGAGGCCGCCGGCATCCCCAACGTGAGCGCGTCCGCCACCAACGTCAAGCTGGCGTCGCACGGCTACAAGTACTTCCACCGGGTCCTGGCCGCCGACGACGCCCAGGGCAAGGGGGACGCCGACTATCTGGTCAACACCCTCGGGGCCAAGACCGTGGCGGTCATCGACGACTCCAGCACCTACGGCGAGGGCTTGGCCACGGTGGTCCGGGCCACGCTCAAGACCAATGGGGGCGCGGACGTGCTCGACGACCACATCCTGGCGACCGGCACCGACTACGGCGCCACCGTCAACAGCATCATCGCCAAGAAGCCGGCGGCGGTGTTCTTCGGCGGGTACTACGACGCCGCCGGCCGCCTGATCAACCAGCTGACGCAGCAAGGGCTACACCGGCAAGTTCATGTCCGGTGACGGCTCCGAGGACGCCAAGTTCATCACCGACGCCGGCGGGGCGCCCGCCGCGGGTGCGTTCCTCAGCTGTGCCTGCGCCGACGCCTCCAAGATCCCGGGGGCCACGGCGTTCGTGTCGGCCTACCGGGCGGCCTACGGGACCGCCCCGGCCATCTATTCCGGCGAGGCCTACGACGCCACCAACTTCGTGCTGGCGGCGATCAAGTCCGGTGCCACCACGGGCGCCGCGATCAACACCTACCTCGGCAGCAACAGCTACGCCGGGGTGACCAAGACTGTCAAGTTCCAGCCGGACGGCAACGTCAGCGGCGGGACGATCTACGTCTACGAGGTGCAGGGCAGCGCCCTCGTCCAGATCGGTACGACCAGCTAGCAAGGTGTGAGTCAGGAGCGGGAACTGGCGTTCCCGCTCCTGCACTCTTCGCAAAAGAATCCGCCGGAGGACTGCTTGCACCTGAACAATTTCGTCACCTTGTTCTGGCCTTCGACGGTGGACGGGCTGGTACTCGGCAGCATTTACGCCCTCTTCGCGCTCGGCTACACGATGGTCTACGGCGTGCTGAAACTGATCAACTTCGCCCACAGCGAGGTGTTCATGGTCGGCACCATGGCCATGCTGGGCCTGGTCGACGTGCTCCATATCCACAACGCGCCGGGCGGCTTCGCCTTAGTTGGGCTCCTGTTGTTGTGTGTCTTGGTCGCGGGTGTGTCCTCCGGCGGCGTGGCCCTGATGCTGGAGCGCATCGCCTACCGACCGCTCCGCCGCCGGGGGGCCAGTCGGCTGGCCGCCCTGATTTCCGCCATCGGGATGTCATTTGTCCTGCAGGAGATCTTCGGCATCTACTACACCCGAAACGCCGTTGAATTGCCGAGCCTCATGGGCCACGCCGTCCTGTTCCGGCTGGGCTCGGCCGAGGTCACGTCCGACGACCTGCTGGTGGTCATCACCGGACTGGTGATGATGGTGGCGTTGGAACGCCTAGTGGCCACCACCAAATTCGGGCGCGGTATTCGCGCCGTCGCCCAGGACCCGGAGACGTCGACGCTGATGGGCGTCAACCTCGATCGCATCATCGTCTACACCTTTCTGATCGGCGGCCTGATGGCCGGGGTGGCAGCCACGCTTTGGGATGTGCACTACCACCAGACGCAGTTCAACATCGGCCAGCTACCCGGACTGAAGGCCTTCACCGCCGCCGTCCTCGGCGGGATCGGCAATCTCCGCGGGGCCCTGCTCGGCGGGCTGGTCATCGGACTGCTGGAGTTCTACGGGTCCAGCATCTTCGGTTCGCAATGGCGGGATCCGACCGTCTTCGTGGTCCTGGTGCTGGTCCTCCTCTTCCGCCCCACCGGCCTGCTGGGCGAGTCCCTGACCCGGGCCCGGGTATGACCAGCCCCATCACCGAGCTGCCGACCCGGGTGCTGGCCCGTGTCGGGCAGGCCCAGATGCGGCTCAACACCCGGGCCGGGCGGCTCTGGGCCGCCCAGCCGTGGTGGGCCCGGACCTTGGCCGTCCTGGGCCTGTTCGCGGCCCTGGCCATCCTCCTGCCGACCTCGCCGGTGGCCCACGTCATGGCGCCGCAGAGCGCCTGGTCGATCGTGCTGTCGGAGCAGATCGGGGTCTTCATCCTGCTGGCGATCGGGCTCAACGTGGTGGTCGGGCTCGCCGGCATGCTCGACCTCGGCTACGTCGCCTTCTACGCCGTCGGCGGCTACACCCTGGCGCTGCTCGCCACCCGTCAACATTGGGACTTCTGGATCATCCTGCCGATCGGCATCGCCCTCTCCGCGATTTCCGGACTCATCCTGGGTGCCCCCACCCTGCGCCTGCGCGGCGATTACCTGGCCATCGTCACCCTCGGTTTCGGGCAGATCATCTCCACCGCGGCCAACAACTTCAACTTCGACGGCGGCCCGCAGGGTATCTCGGTGATCCCCCACCCACCGAGCATCGACCACATCAAACAGTTCAGCTACGGGTTCATCGACGGCAAGCCCTACTACTACCTGGTGCTGACGGCCATCTTCCTCGCCGTTTTCCTGGCCCGCCGGCTGGAACGCAGCCGCATCGGTCGGGGCTGGATGGCCATCCGCGAGGACGAGGACGTTGCGGAGCTGATGGGGGTACCGACCTATCGCTTCCGGCTGTGGTCGTTTGCCATCGGGGCCGCGGTGGGCGGAGCCGGCGGGGTGTTCTTCGCGGCTCAGGCCAACCACATCGAGCCCGCGGTCTACAGCTATCAGGTGTCGATCCTGGTGGTGGCCGCGGTGGTGCTGGGCGGATCCGGGAACCTGTTCGGCGTCATCCTGGGGGCCTTCGTGGTGGCCTGGCTGCCGGAGCGCTTCCGTGGCTTTGCCAACGACCGCATCCTGATCTTCGGTGCCGCCCTCGTCGTCATGATGATCTTCCGGCCCGAAGGGCTGTGGCCCTCGCGGCGGCGCCGAGCGGAGCTGTCGGACCCGGGTACCGGTGGTGGCATGAACGCGCCCCTGATCGCGCCTGCGGCCGAGGGTGACCAGTGACCGCGCCGGCTCGACTCGGCGGGTTGCTCGAACTCGACCGCGTCACCGTGCGCTTCGGTGGCGTGGTGGCCATCTCCGAGCTCGACCTGGAGGTCCGCGAGGGCGAGATCTTCGGCCTCATCGGGCCCAACGGCGCCGGCAAGACCTCGTCCTTCAACATCATCACCGGCGTGTATCAGCCGAGCGACGGCGACGTCCGCTTCGAGGGCCGGTCGCTGGGGGGCCTCAAGCCCCATCAGATCACCCACCTCGGCATCGCCCGGACCTTTCAGAACATCCGCCTCTTCCCCGAGATGTCGGTCCTCGAGAACGTGATGGTCGGCGCCGACGCCCGCCACCGCACCGGCATCCCCGGCGCCCTGCTGGGTCTGCCCCGCCACCGCCGGGAGCAACGGGACGGCGAGACGCTGGGGCGGCAGCTGCTCGAGTTCGTCGGCATCCGCGGTGCGGAACAGGAGACGGCCCGCAACCTGCCCTACGGCGACCAGCGCCGCCTGGAAATCGCCCGGGCCCTGGCCACCCGGCCCCGGCTGCTGCTGCTCGACGAGCCGGCGGCGGGTATGAACCCGGCGGAGAAGCTCAGCTTGGCCTCGCTGGTGCGCGCCATCAGGGACACCGGTGTCACCGTGCTGCTGATCGAACACGACATGGGTCTGGTCATGACCATCAGCGACCGCATCGCCGTCCTGGACTTTGGCCGGAAGATCGCCGAAGGTCTCCCCGCCGAGGTGCGCCAATCGCCCGACGTGATCGAGGCCTACCTGGGGCGGCCGGCCGCCGCCGAAGGGGGTGCCGATGCTTCTTGAGCTGGAAGACGTGCACGTCTTCTACGGGCAGGTAGAGGCGCTCAAAGGGGTGTCGCTCGGCATCGACCGGGGCGAGATCGTGGCCCTGATCGGTGCCAACGGGGCGGGCAAGACCACCACCCTGAAGACGATCTCGGGCGTCCGTCCGGCTCGGCGCGGGCACGTCCGCTTCGACGGCGTCGACATCACCAAGCTCGCCGGGCACAAGCGGGTCTCGCTCGGCCTGTCGCAGGCGCCCGAGGGGCGAGGCATATTCCCCGGCATGACCGTGTCCGAGAACCTCGAAATGGGGGCCTACGACCGGCGCGGACCGCTCGACGCCGACTTCGATCGGGTCTTCACTCTCTTCCCCCGCTTGGCGGAGCGGCGCGGGCAGATGGGGGGCACCCTGTCGGGTGGCGAGCAGCAGATGCTGGCCATCGGCCGGGCGTTGATGGCCCAGCCCCAGGTGTTGCTGCTCGACGAGCCCTCCATGGGCCTGGCGCCCATGCTGGTGACCCAGATCTTCAGCATCATCAAGGAGATCAACGAGCAGGGGACCACCGTCCTGGTGGTGGAGCAGAACGCGGTGCAGGCGTTGTCGCTGGCGCACCGGGCCTACGTGCTGGAGCTGGGCCGCGTCGTGCGCGAAGCGCCCGCCCGCCAACTCCTCGACGACCCGTCGGTTCGCGAGGCCTATCTGGGGGCGGAGTAGCCGTTGCCACCTGGTGGCTCCGGACCCGGGGGACTGCCTAGGGCCGGGTGCCCGTGTTCACGAACCCCGGGCCGCCGATCCAGTCGGTCCGCACCACCTGGCCGGTGTACGGGGCGTTGACCATGTGGTGGCCGCCGACGTACATGGCGACGTGGTAGATGCTCGACGGCTGGGCCGGGTTGTCCGCCCAGAACACCAGGTCGCCGGTGCGCAGCTGGGCCACCGCCACGTGGGTCCCGAATCCGTACTGGGTGGCCGCGACCCGGGGGATGTCCACCCCGGCGGCTTGCCAGGCCCGCATGACCAGACCCGAGCAGTCGAAGGTGGCAGGCCCGCTGCCACCCCACTGGTACGGCTTGCCGAGCTGCGCCATCGCCCACTCCATGGCGCCGTCGCCGGGGGTCAGGACCCGGTGCAGCACGGCGAACGTGGGGACGCCCCGGCCGGTCGCCGACCCGAAGGGGTACACATCACCGTCGTTGGCGATCTCCCAGTAACCGTTGCCGTCGCGAGCGGGTAGGAGCTGGGCCACCGGTTGGCCGAGGCCGGCTCGGGCGACGGACCCGTACCCACGGGCGGCGCCGAAGCCGAAGACGGTCCCGTCCGTCGCCACCATCCAGTAGCCGTGACCCGTGGGGGAGGGCGTCATGCCGACCACCGGTTGGGTGAGGTGGAGGTTGCCGGTGGACCCGTAGAAGTGGGCGTCGCCGAAGGAGAAGACGCCGCCGTCGCCCGCGAAGAGCCAGTAGCCGTGGCCGTCGGGCGTCGACGCCATGCCGACGATCGGGCGATTGAGGCGCAGGTTGCCGGTGGACCCGTAGAAGTGGGCGTCGCCGAAGGAGAAGATCCCGCCGTCGCCGGCGAAGAGCCAGTAGCCGTGGCCGTCGGGCGTCGACGCCATCCCGCGAACCGGCTGGTTGAGGCGCAGGTTGCCGGTGGACCCGTAGAAGTGGGCGTCGCCGAAGGTGAAGATCCCGCCGTCGCCGGCGACCAACCAGTAGCCGCCTGCGTCCGGGGTCAAGGTGGTACCCACCACGTCGCGGTTGAGTCGGACGCCGGCCATGGAGCCGAAGTTGGGAGCTCCGTCGAATGCCCACACCGCCCCGCTCGGGCTGGCCAGGTAGTAGGGGGAGCCGTAGACCGGGGCGGGGGTGGTCGCTGGGGTGCCGGCGGCGGCTACGGTCCTGGCGGCTGTCGCTGGCGTGGCCGCCGCCGGGGTGGTGGTCAGGCCCGAGCACGCCGCCATGGCCGCCAGGCTCGCCGTGCCGACCAGCGCGGTTACGGTGGCCAGTGGCTCGCGCCACCGCCGTGCACCCGCGTCGTCAGACCGCCTCCACCGCATTGTTGTGGTGTTCGGCACGGCGCGCCGGCTGCTTGAGAACCGGGCTGGCGGGCCGGAGTCGGATCGAGGTGTGTCCGTGGTGGCGGAGGGCGCAGGGCGCGCCACGTTGCAACACGCGCCCCCGGCGAGGACCGACCAGTTGTGACGAAGGGGGCGGCGGGCCGCCACAACGTCACCCGAGGTCGGCCCAGGGCGTCACCGAGTGTTACAAAGTGGCGCGCCCGGGGCGTCCGCCTGCGAACCGTTTCGCGCCAGACGCCTGACCGCCAGGCCCGGGCGTGGCGCGAACCGGTTTCTACACGCCGCTTCGCGCCACACACCGGTTCGGCGAAATCGAGCCTGTCGCGAAACGGTTCTGAGCCACCGGCGCCAACCAGGGCGGCCGGCTCCGCTGGCCCCCAGCCCTGCCGGCGCACAGCCCCGCCGGCCGCTCTTGACATGTGACCATATAGTCACCTATGCTCGGAGGGGTGGACGCAGTGTTCAAGGCCCTCGCCGATCCGACCCGGCGCAGCTTGCTGGACGAGCTGTTCCGCCACGACGGGCAGACGTTGCACGCCCTGGAGGAGCGCTTCTCGATGTCCCGCTTCGGGGTCATGAAGCACCTGAAGCAACTCGAGGAGGCGGGTCTAGTGGTCACCAAGCGGCACGGTCGCGAGAAGCTGCACTTCTTGAACCCGGTCCCGATCCGGCTCGTCCACGACCGGTGGGTGAGCAAGTACGCCGAGCCCTGGACCGCTGCCCTCAGCGGCCTCAAACAACGACTGGAGACTCCCATGGAGAAGGTTTTCGAGATCTATATCCGCACCACCCCCGAGCGCCTGTGGGAGGCGATCACGGACGGCGACATCCGGAGCAAGTACACCTTCGGGGCCCGGGTGGACTCGGACTGGACGCCCGGCTCGCGCTACGAGATGGGCCACCCCTCCGCCCCCAGCCTGTTGGGTGAGGGGACGAACCTCGAAGTCGATCCGCCGCGCCGGCTGGTGCAGAGCATGGTGGCGTTGTGGAGCGACGACGTAAAGGCGGAAGGCACCTCGCGGGTGACGTGGGAGATCGAGCCGCTCGGTGATTCCTGCCGGCTCACCGTCACCCATGACCAGATGCGGGAGGGCGCCAACCCGGAGATCTACGGGGGCTGGCCCATGATCCTCTCCGGCCTCAAGACGTGGCTGGAAACCGGGCAACTGCTCACCACTCCCGGGTCGCTCATGTATGCGGACAACACGCCGGCCTGAGCCCTCGTCTGAGCCCCCCCGAGGTCCGCCGGCCCTCCGGCCCGCCGTCAGGTCAGGCGCACCAGGGCATTGACAACCGCGGCGGCAACCGGGCTGCCGCCGCGGCGTCCGGTGTTGGTGATGGCGATGGGCCGCAAGGGTGATGCCCACAGCGCGGCCTTGGCGTCCGCCGCCCCGACGTAGCCGACGGGCACCCCGATCACCGCCGCCGGCCGCACCCGGCCGGCGGCAACCAGCGCGAGGAGCCGGTCGAGGGCGGTCGGCGCATTGCCGATCACCCACACCGCGCCTTCGGGGTGGGCGGCGGCCGCCACCTCCACCGCGGCGGCGGCCCGGGTGCCTCCCGGAGGGGCCGTCGGCACCTGATCCAGGAAGCAGCGGGCGGTGGCGACGCTGGGAATCCCGGCCACCACCATCTGGGCGTCGCACATAACCGCCGCCCCGGCCCGCAGGGCGGCCACGGCCGCCTCGACCGCGCCATCACCGACGCGTGCCGTCTGGGCAAAGGACTCGTCCGCGGTGGCGTGGATCATGCGGGCCACCACGTCGCGGGGGCCTGGCGGCCAGGCGGACAGATCGACCTCCTCGGCCATGATCCGGTAGGACTCCGCCTCGATGGGGTGGACCGGCCGGTCGGTCACCGGCCCGGGGGGTCGAGGAGCCTGATGGCGTCCACCGGGCAGATTTCGATGCAGGCCAGGCAATCGATGCACCGGGCGTCACGGACCGCGGGCCGGCCCGGCGCCGGAATCAGGGCCTGGGTGGGGCAGGTGATGAGGCAGGCGCCGCACGCGGTGCAGGCGGCGGTCACGCGTACCGTCATGGTGCCGACCGGTAGCCGCGGGGCGTCACCATGCGCTCGCCGATCCAGCGGGTGGCGGTGGCACCCACCACCACCAACGACAGCATGCCCACGTCGGCCGGGTCCAAGTCGGCGAGGGTGGTCCGGACCACCCGCTGGTCCGGACGGCCGATGTCGGTGAGCACCGCCGCGGGAGTCGCCGCCGGCCGGTGGGCGGCGAGGATGCCCAACGCGGCCACCAGCTGGGTGGTCCGCCGGGCCGAGCGGGGGTTGTAGAGCGAGACGACGAAGTCGCCGGCCGCGGCCGCCGCCAGGCGGCGTTCGATCACCTCCCACGGGGTGAGTAGGTCGGACAACGACACGGCCGCGTGGTCGTGACCGAGTGGCGCCCCCAGGACGGCCGCGCCTCCGAGGGAAGCGGTGACGCCCGGGACGATCGTGATCGGAGGGTCGCCGGCCTCGGGGGCCAACTCGCAGACCAGCGAGGCCATGGCATAGACCCCCGCGTCGCCCGAGCAGACCAGGGCCACTTTCTCACCCCCCGCGGCGCCAGCCAGTGCGGCCCGACACCGGTCCGTCTCGGCGCCGATGGGGGAGCGCACCACCGTCTGCCCGGGGCGGAGCAGATCGCCGGCGAGGTCGACATAGGGTCCGTAACCGATGACAGTCCCGGCGTGACGAATGGCCGCGGCGGCGGCCGGGGTGCGCCAGGCCGGGTCTCCCGGGCCCAGACCGACGACGGCGAGATGGCCGGCGGGCCGCGCTCGGCGGGCCACGGCGACGGTGGAGTCGCCCGTCGCGCTCACCTGCTTGCCGGCCAGGAGCGCGGCTCCCGGACCGGCGGCGAGGAGGGCCGATGCTTCCGCGACCGACGGGGTGCCCACCGCGGCCGCCACTACCTGGCTCGGATTCGGGACGGCCACTTCAGCCAGCACCGGGGCGGCAAACGTGCGCAGCGGGACGGACAGCCGCCGCACCAGGTCGACGATCGCCGGCTCTCCCGCCTTCCGGTCCACAGTGGCCACCGCGGCCACCGCCGACCGGTCGATTGCGGTGTCGGCCAGCGCGTTCGTCGCCAACCGCCACAGGCCCTCGGTGTCCGCGCCGGTGCTGGCGCCCACGCCGAGGACGATCGCGGCCGGCCGGAGCAGGACCTCCTCCGGCGCGGCCGGGCGGGCCTGGGCCGACACCACGACGACCCCGCCATCACCGCCGGCCGGCAGGTCGGCCAAGCCCGCCGGCAGGGGCCAGGCCGAAAACTCCTCGTCGACGCGAACCGACGGTGGGGCGCCGTCGAGCCACCGCCGGGTGACGCCGGCGACATCGCCGTCCGCCCGGAAGCCCGGTAGGTCGTCCAACCCGGGTAGGCCGGCACCGTCGGTGGCCGTGGTGATCACCGGCTCCGCTCCGAGCAACGCCGCCACCTCGCGAGCCAACACGTTGGCCCCGCCCGTATGCCCGCCGGCGAGCGCCACCGCAAAGCGACCGCGGTCGTCGACGCACACGATGGCGGGATCCCGGCGCTTGTCGTCGAGCAGCGGTGCCACCACCCGGACGGCTATGCCGACCGCGCCCACCAGCACTAGGCCGTCGACCGAGGACCACGCCGACCGAACGGCGGGCGCCAATGGGCCGGATTGGTGCTCATAGGGCAGTCGGCGGGCAACCTCGCCGCCGGCCGCCGTGACCGAGCAACACACCACCCGTTTCACTCCTCCGGCCCCCAGCACACGAACACCGGGTTGTCGGCCGCCAGCCGCAGCGTCCCCTCGGGCCCGATCGGGACGCCGCGGCTGACGGCCACTTGCACCAGGTGGCCGAGGCGCGTCCCCGCTGCGGCGGCCCGGTCCACGGCCGCGAAGGTGGCGACGACCGTGCCACCTGGTCGTAGGCGGTCCAGGGCCGCGTCGACCGCCGCCAGGCCGCCGCCGCCCACGAAGACCCGATCCGGATCGGGCAGCTCGCGGAGGACTTCCGGGGCCTCGCCCGCTACCACCTCCGCGGCGGTGGCTGCCAGATTGGCCTGCAACCGCGCCACGTCGTCGGGGCGGCGTTCCACCGCGAACACCCGCAGGCCCGGGGCCAGCTGGGCGCACTCGGCGGCGACCGAACCCGAACCGGCGCCGATGTCCCACAGCACCCCGGCCGCAGGCAGCCGCAACTTTCCCAAGGCCACGGCCCGCACCTCCGCCTTGGTGATCATCCCGTCCCGGTGCGGGTAGGAATCGTCCGGTCGGCCCCAGGCCCAGCCCGGTTGGTCGGTGCCAGGCCAGCCGGACCCGGGACTCACGCACAGCACCACCGACAGGGGGTCGAAGGTGCCGGCCGCCAATCCAGCTACGTCGCCGGTCCACACCGACTCGTCGGGGTCGCCGAGCCGGCTCGCCACCACCACGTCGCGGCACCGCGCCGGCCTCGGGCGAGCAGCTGCTGCCCCACGTGCTCCGGCGGGATGCTCCGGTGAGGTCAGCACCGCCACCTTGGGGTGGGCCAGGATGGCCTCGACGGCCGGATCGAGCGGGCGGCCGTGCGCCGACACCACCGCGGCGTCGTCCCAGGCCATCCCGGCCCGGGCGAATGCCAGCGCCACCGCCGACGGCGCGGGGAAGACCCTCAGCCCGCCCGAGCCGAGTCGCCCCCGGGCCAGCCGGAGCAAGCCGAAGAATCCGGGGTCGCCGGATACCACCAGGGCCACCTTTTCACCGGCATCCCGGTCCGTCGCGGCCCGGTCGAGGACCGCGGCGAGGGAGCCGGCGAGCGTCACCCGCCGGCCGGGCAGGTCGGGCGGCAAAGCGATCAGGTGCCGGGGGGCGCCGATCAGGACCGTCGCGGCGCGCAGCGCCTGGCCGGCGGCGACGCCGAACCACTCGCCGCCGTGCACCCCCACCAGCGCCACCGGGGCGCCCTCAGCCACGGGCGATCACCTGCTCGCCGTCGAAGTCCACCATGACCACGTCGACGGCGAGCTTCCCGTCGACGAAGGCCGCACCCGCCGCCGCGGCCCGCCGGCACAGCTCGGTGAGGGGTTCGGGGCGACCGGCCGCGAGGCAGATCTCGGTGAAATGGCGGGCGGTGGCGGTCGCGGTGGCGGCTTCGATGACCTCGGGCCCGGCGCCCGTGGCCCGGGCCACGTCGGCGAGCAGCTCGCCGTCAACCCGTGAACGCCGGTAGTGGGTCATCATCGTTCCCGCGGCCAGCTTGGTGATCTTGCCGGCCATCCCCACGAAGGTCACCCGGGTCAGGCCGGCCGCGGCCGCCCGCCGCAGAGCGATACCGGTGAAGTCGCCGACCTCGACGAAGCAGACCGGCGGCAGTGCGGCGAACAACCGCTGGGCGGCCGCGTCGGTGCGCCCCCCGGTCGACAGCACCACGTGGTCCCGCCCCTGGGCCGCGGCCACCTCGACCTGCTGGACGACGCTGGCCCGCCACGACGCGGTCGAGAACGGCCGCACGATCCCGGTGGTGCCCAGGATGGAGATGCCGCCCACGATTCCCAGCCGGGCGTTAGACGTCTTGGCCGCCATGGCCTGTCCGCCGGGGACGGATACGGTCAGGGCTACCGGGCGGTCGGTGATCTCGGCCACCGCGGCGCGGATCATCCGGGCCGGGACGGGATTGATGGCCGGAGCGCCGATCGGCAGACCCAAGCCGGGCAGGGTGATGGTGCCGACCCCGCGACCGGCGTGCAGCTGCACCGTTCCGGCCGGGTGTCGGCCGGAGAGCCAGCTCGCGGTGACGGTCAGGTGGGCCTTGTCGGTGACGTCGGGGTCGTCGCCGGCGTCTTTGATCACGGCCGCCCGCCCGGGGTGGGCCGGATCGACGTCGGCCACCGCAAAACGCACCCGTTGGCCGCGCGGCAACCGTACCTCCACCTCATCCGGCGGGGTGCCGGACAGCAGTCCCATGACCGCGGCCTTGGCGGCGGCCGAGGCGCACGTGCCGGTGGTCCAACCAGTGCGCAAACCCTGGGCTCGGGCCACCTCGGGGGCGAGGGGCGGCTCGTGGGGCCCGGCGTTCACCGCCGCCGCGCCGACGGGCGACCGGCCGTCGAGCCGCCCCGTGAGGGCAGGCGGTAGGCGGTGCTGTGGGCAGGGGAGTACAGGTGAGAGCGGCGGGCGACGGCCCCGTCGGCCAGGGCCGCGCCCACCAGGACCAGCACGGTCAGGGTGGTGCCAGTGGCTCGGAGGTCGACGGCCAGCCGGCCTACGGTCGTGCGCATGATCCGCTCGTCGGGCCAGGTGGCGCGGATGACGATGGCCGCGGGGGTGTCGGGGAGGTACCCCGAACCGGCGGCCAGCAACGCCGCGGCCAGTTCGTCGGGGCGGGCCGCGGAGAGGAAGATGGCCATGGTGGTGCCGTGGGCGGCGAAGGCGGCCACCGACTCGCGGTCGGGCATGGACGCCTGGGTCCGTCCCGCCAACCGGGTGAGCACCACACTCTGGGCGACACCCGGCTGGGTGAGTTCGCGGCCCAGACGGGCGGCGGCGGCGGACAGCGAGCTGACACCGGGGACGATCTCCCAGGATCGTTGTTCGGTCAGGCACCAGTCGATCTGCTCGCCGATGGCGCCGTACACACTGGGATCGCCGCTGTGGAGGCGGACGATCGGAGTGGGATCGGGGTGGGCCGCGTACACCGCGACCACGTCCTCGAGGGTCATGGTGGCGGAATCGTGGGTCTCGATGCCAGGCCGGCAGTGCTGGAGCAGCGCCTCAGGTACGAGGGACGAAGCCCAGACGACGACATCTGCGGCGGCTAGGCGGGTCGCCCCGCGGAGGGTGATCAGGTCCGGGGCGCCGGGCCCGGCGCCGACGAAGGAGATCATCGGCTCCGCCGCTCGGCGGCGGGCACGATGACCGTGGCCAGGTAGGAGGCCGGGCCGCCAGAGGCCAGCTCTTCGAGGGGGCCGACCCGCTCGCCGGGCATGCCGATCAACTCGCCGGCGACCGCCCCCTTCGCCCGCCCGGACGCCGTCGCCCGGCGGGCGATCTCGGGCAGCCGGCGGCCGCCCTTGTACATGACCAGCGTTGTCGACCGGTCGTCCAGTTCGGCCGCCAGGTCGTCGCCGTCGAGGGCGGTGCGGATGGTGAGGCGGGTACGTTCGTCGGCGATGACCGTCCCGGTCCGGGCGGCGAGGGCCTGGAAAGCCATGATCCCGGGGACCTGGATCACGGTGGCGTCCGGTCGCATCTTGCGCACGCGCTCGGCGACGGCGGAGAAGGTGGAGTAGGTGAGCGGGTCGCCCAGGGTGATCCAGGCCACCTCCTCGCCCGCCTCCAGGTGACGGGCCACGGCCACTGCGGCCCCGGCCACGGACCGGCTGCGGGCCGTACGGGACGGCGCCATGGCGAAGGCGATCCGCTCGATGGCGAGGCCCGGAATCGCTTCGCGGACGATGGCCTCGGCCCGGCCCACCGCGTCGACGGCGGTCGTCGGCGCCACCACCCGATCGGCCCGGCGCAGGGCCGCCACGGCTCGCACCGTGAGGAGGTCGGCTTCTCCGGGTCCCACGCCGACGCCGACCAGCCGACCGGGCACGGACGGGTCGGGGCGACCCATTCGGTCGCCCGCGGCCGGCGTGCGCAGGGCGGTGGCAACGGCCTCCCGGATGATCTCGGCCTCGGACCGGCCGGTCCGGGCGGCGTGGGCGGACAGACCGGCCTTCATCCGGTCGGTGAGATAGACGCTGCTCTTGCGCACCGAATGCACCTTAGGCCATACGTAGGGCATGATGTAGGGCAGACCTGGTAGCGAACGCCGCCACCCTCCCGGGATCGCCACCCGGGTGGTGGTGGAGGTAGGTAGCGAGAAGGGTGTCGGTCGCCCAGCCGTCCGTCCTCTCGCCCCATCTGCTCGCCAGCCGCAGCGCGTCACCGGCTGGGGTCAGCGCCGAGTAGTGAAACTCGTGCCCCCGCATCGTGGTGCCGGCCGGTCCGATCGGCGACGCCACCGCGCTCACGGCGTGTCGGTACCCCAGCGTGAGTCGGTCGGTCATGGTGCCGTGGGCCGGCACCACACCGGCCATGGGTCGCCCGTCGAGGCTGGTGGCCAGGAGCAGGAGGCCGCCGCACTCGGCCCACGTCGGCAATCCGGCGTCGACGCGCCGGCGCACATCGTCCAGCAGGGGCCGGTTGGCCGCCAGTTCGGGCCCGTGCACCTCGGGGAAGCCGCCGCCGATGAGCAACCCGTCGATGGCCTCAGGGAGGGCGGTGGCCGTCAGCGGGTCGAAGGGAACGATCTCGGCCCCGGCCGCCTCGAGGGCGTCGAGGGTGTCGGTGTAGGTGAAGGTGAAGGCCCGCCCGGCAGCCACCGCCACCCGGATGCCAGGCCCGAGGGCCGGCAGGGTCACCGGGCCGGCCGCCAACTCCGGGGCCGACCGGGCCGCGGTCGCCACGGCGTCCAGATCAACGTGGGCTTTGACGACGTCTGCGAGGTGTCGGACGGCGGTGCCCACTCGCGCCGGTTCCTCGGCCACCGGCACCAGCCCCAGGTGTCGGTCGCGCCAGCGGAGGGCATCGTCGCGCGGCAGGGCGCCCAACACCGGCACGCCCGATGGCGCCAGGGCCTCCCGCAGCATGGCCTCATGGCCCGGTGAGCCAACCTGATTGAGGACCACCCCGGCGATCCGGACGGCCGGCTGGAACGTGGCATAGCCGTGCACCAACGCGGCCACCGAGCCGGACATGGCCGAGGCGTCCACCACCAACAGCACTGGGGCATCCAGGAGGCGGGCCACGTCAGCAGTCGACGAGGCGGTGCCGTCGCTGGCGCCGTCGAACAGACCCATGACGCCTTCCACCACCAGCAGGCCACCCCCGGCCGCCGCCCGCGCCGCCAGCGGGAGGATGGCCTCCGGGCCGCACAACCAGGCGTCCAGGTTGCGCGGCGGCCGTCCCGACGCCAGGGCGTGATAGCCCGGGTCGATGAAGTCCGGGCCGACCTTGGCCGCCGTCGGGCGATGACCAGCGTGCCGGAGGGCGGCGAGCAGCCCGGTGGCAACCGTCGTCTTTCCCACCCCGGAGTGGGTGCCCGCCACGACCAGCCGGGGGCCGAGAGGAGACGCGGTCACTCGATCAGGCTGCCAGGCCGGCTGGGCGCCCAGCGAGTCGGATGACCCAGCCAGACGGATGGCCCAGCGAGTCGGATGACCCAGCGAGTCGGATGACAGGGAGTCGGTTAGCTTGGTCCAGCGATGGCGCTGGCAGAAGGCATCCCTCTCCGGGGTCGGGCCCCTTCACCGCGTGGCTCAGTGGCCGGCGGCGAAGGCGTGCTGCTCGTCGGGCACGGGTCCCGCTGCGGTCGCAGCGCCCGGGAGATGCAGCACCTCGCCGACGGCGTCGGAACGGCCCTCGACGGCGTCGCGGTCGAAGTCGGGTACCTGGAGATGACTGACCCTCCGGCCGGCCGCGTGATCGACGACCTGGCGGCGCGAGGGTGCCGCCGGGTGGTGGTCCTGCCGATGGTATTGCTGGGCGCCGGCCATGCCAAGAGCGACGTGCCGGCCATCGTGGTGGAGGCGCGCCTCCGTCATCCGGAGGTGCAGTTTTCGTTCGGCCGGCCGCTCGGCGTGACCCGGGCGCCGGTCGAACTGCTGGGCGAGGCGGTGGTGGCTGCGGGCGGCGCAGGCCTGCCGCTGCTCATGGTGGCCCGCGGCACCTCGGACCCCGACGCCAACGCCGACGCCTACAAGGCGGCCCGCCTGGTGGCCGAGTGGACCGGGGCGCCGTTTGTGCACGTCGGCTTCAGCGGGGTGACGGGACCGTCGATCCCGGAGTCGGCGGAGGTGTTCGCCCGGCTCGGTCACCGCCGGATCGCGGTGGCCTGGTGGTACCTGTGCCACGGTCGCCTGGTCGAGCAGGGTCGCGAGGAGCTGGACCGCTTCGGCCAGCAGAGTGGGGTCGAGCTGGTCGACGCCGGCCACCTCGGCGCCGACTTGGCCCTGGTGCCCCTGGTGCTCGAGCGCTACCGCGAGGCCCGGGCCGGCGACGTCGTCGTCAACTGCGACACCTGCGCCTACCGGGCGCCCTGGCCCGGCCGGGAGGATCGGGTCGGTCAGGCCATCGGGGTGGGCCACTCCCATCTGGCGGTGGAGCACCGGCACGCCCACTGAGGGCCGGCGCGGCAGGTGCTAGCGACGCTCGCGGAAGACGACCACCGGGCAGTGGGCGTAGGTGACGCAGTGCTCGCTCACCGACCCGAGCAACATCCCGACGAACTCGCCGTGGCCGCGGCTGCCGACGACGAGCAGGTCCGCCGACCGCGAGGCTTCGACCAGGACCGGGGCGGGGTGGCCTTCGACCAGGCGCGGCGCCAGGCCGAGCTCGGGATGGTTCTTCCGCACGCCGTCGACGGCGTTCCCGAGCACCTTCTCGGCTTCGGCGGCGGGGCTGTAGTCGGGGGGCAGGGGGACTGCCCATCCGTACGTGGTCGGCCAGTCCCAGGTGATGATCACCTCGAGCCGGCTCCCAGTCATCTCCGCCTGCCGGGCCGCCCACTCGAGGGCCTCGATGGAAGAATCCGACCCGTCGACACCGGCGATGATCGTTCCGGTCGGGGCGGCCTCGGTGCTGGTCAATGTGTTCCTCCTGAAGCGATTGCCGGCGACGCAGCCTAGGCGGCGTCTCGGCGCGATCGGCAGGCCGGTTCGGGGATAGGGTGACGGCCGGAGCACCATGACCAAACAGGCTCTTCCCCCGCCGCCGGGTGACCGGCCCAGTCCGAGCGCACCACCGCCGCCGCCTGCGTGGCGGCATTGGTTGTGGCCGGCCGCGGTGGGGATCTCGCTACTGCTGTGGCTCGTCTTGCCGGCCCTGCACGTCTCGAGCGTGCCGACCGACAACCTCAACTACACGCAGTTCCTCACTGCCGTCGACGCCCACCAGGTCAAGAGCATCACCATCCATTCCAACGGCACCGCGTCTGGGGCGCTCACCACCGGGCACAACTACGACACCGTCATCCCGATCCAACTCGCCGGGTCGGCGCTGCTGGACCGCCTCGAGGCGGCGAAGGTGTCGATCGTGGCCGCCTCGCCGAGCAGCTCGTTCGGTTCCGTGGTCCTGTCCTGGGCCATCCTGCTCCTCCCCCTCCTGCTCCTCGGCTGGCTGTGGGTGCGGATGTCGAGGGGCGCCGGCGGCGCCCTCCAAGGAGCGCTCAACGTCGGCAAGTCGCGGGCCAAGGTGTTCGACGCCGAGCGACCGGACACCACCTTTGCCGACGTCGCCGGCTACGAGGGGGCCAAGGCCGAGATCGCCGAGGTCGTCGACTTCCTGCGCCAGCCCGAGCGCTACCGCCGGGCCGGGGCGACCGCGCCCCGAGGCGTGCTGATGGTCGGGCCGCCCGGGACCGGCAAGACGCTGCTGGCGCGGGCCGTCGCCGGCGAGGCCCAGGTTCCGTTCTTCTCGGTGGCCGGTTCCAGCTTTGTGGAGATGTTCGTGGGCGTCGGCGCGGCCCGGGTGCGGGACCTGTTCGCGGAGGCCCGCAAGCGGGCGCCGGCGATCGTGTTCATCGACGAGGTGGACGCCATCGGGGGCCGGCGGGCCGGCTCGGGCGCGGTGGTCTCCAACGACGAACGTGAGCAGACCCTCAATCAGATGCTGTCCGAGATGGACGGCTTTGATCCCGCCATGGGCATCGTGGTGCTGGCCGCCACCAACCGCCCGGAGGTACTGGATCCGGCGCTGCTGCGCCCGGGACGCTTCGACCGCCAGGTCACCATTCCTCTACCCACCCTCGCGGAGCGGGCGGCGATCCTGGCCGTGCACTGCCGCGACAAGCGCCTCGACCCCGACGTGGACCTGCTGGTCGTCGCCCGGGGCACGCCCGGCTTCTCGGGCGCCGACCTGGCCAACCTGGCCAACGAAGCGGCCATCTTCGCGGTGCGCGCCGGCCGCGAGATCCTGACGGCCGCCGATTTCGACGCGGCGCGCGACCGCATTCTGCTCGGCCGCCGGGAGGGGTCCAACGTGTTGCTCCCCGAGGAGAAGCACGCGGTGGCGGTCCACGAGGCGGGCCACGCCCTAGTGGCGGCGTATTCCGACCATACCGACCCGGTGGCGAAGGTCACCATCCTGCCCGCGGGTCAGGCGCTCGGCGTGACCGAGCAGCTGCCGCTCGTCGAGCGGCATCTCTACGGGGAGGACTATCTGACGGCCTCCCTCGCAGTGCGTCTCGGCGGTCGGGCCTCCGAGCTCGTCGTGCTCGGGCAAGGGTCGACCGGCGCCGCCAACGACCTGGCCGGCGCGACCGAGCTGGCCACCAAGATGGTGCGCGAGTTCGGCCTTTCCCGCTCCCTCGGCCCGGTCGGGTACCCCACCGGGGGATCGGTCTACCTGGGAGGCGGCGGGTCAGAGTTCTCGTCCCGCCCGTTCGCGGAGGCCACCCAAGCAGCCATCGATACCGAAGTGGCCGAACTGCTGCGCCGGGCCGAGGCCACGGCGACCGACCTGCTCAGCCAGCACCGCCGCGAGCTGAACAACCTCGTCGACCTGCTGCTGGAGCAGGAGACCGTCGACGGTGCGGACGTCTACCGTCTCGCCGGCCGTCCGGCTCCCTCCGAGCCGGGCGGCGCCACCGTGGCACCCCGGCGGGTGGCGGCCATGGAGGGCGGAGCCCGGCATGTGGCGGACGGCGGAGCCCGGCATGTGGCGGACGGTGGCGGGGTGGACGGCGGCGGCGTCCCTGCGGTGGCGACGGGCGATGATGGCGCGGCGTCAGGTCCCGCAGCTGGCGGCTAGCAACCCGTCCGCAGGTCGTGCGACCGGCCGTCAGATGCCGGCGATGACCACCGCGGGCGCAGCGGCCACGGTGCTCGCGGCCGGCACCCCGCCCTGGGCCCGATTTGCCATGTCCGCCAAGGTAAACGACTCCAGGTGACGGCGCATGTGCTCGCCGACATCGGCCCACACCGCCAGCAACACGCACTGGCCCTCGTGGTCGCACGCCCCGTTCTGGTGGGGCTCACCGAAGTCGCCGGCCACGATCGGGCCCTCGACGGCGCTGACGATCTGGCTGAGCGTGATGTCCTCCGGCGCCCGGGCCAGCACGTAGCCACCGCCCACGCCTCGCTTGGACCGCACCAGACCGGCGCCTTTCAACGCCAACAGGATCTGCTCGAGATACGGCTGCGGCAGCGCGGTGCGCTCTGCGATGTCGCGGACCGATGTCGGTTGCGTCTGACCGGCATGGAGCGCCAGCGACAACAACGCCCGGCTGGCGTAGTCACCCCGGGTAGACACCTTCACAGCCCCATCCTACCCGTAGGGTGTCCCTGATGACCGCTCCCGCGCCGGTGCTCCCGTCCTACGAGGGGGCCAACCTCGCCGGGTTGGTGCCGGGGCTGCTGGCGCCGCCCGGGCAGCGGCCGGCCTGGATGCCCGAGCTGGTGCGGGCCGCCGGACAGGTGGTGCTGCTCGTGGTCGACGGGTTGGGCTGGCTGCAGTTGCAGGACCGCCTGCTCCTGGCTCCCTCCCTGGCCGCCATGGAGGGCGGCCCGATCACGACAGTCGTCCCGTCCACCACGGCCACCGCGCTGACGTCCCTCACGGTCGGCGCCCCCCCCGCCGCGCACGGGATTGTCGGTTACCGCCTGGTCGTCGCCGGTCCCACCGGACCCGAGGTGCTCAACGTGCTGCGGTGGCGGACGGTCTCCGGGGACGCCCGGGCCTTCGTCGACCCCCGAGCCTTGCAGCCGCTCGAGCCGTTCCGGGGTCACCGGGTCCCTGTGGTCAGCAAGAGCGAGTTCGCCGGCACCGGGTTCACCGATGCCCACCAACGGGACACCCCGGTGGCGGGCTGGTGGTTGGCTTCCAGCCTCGCGGTCGAGGTGCGCGCCCTGCTCGACGCGGGTGAGCCCTTCGTGTACGCCTACTACGAGGGGGTCGACAAGATCGCCCACATCCGGGGCTTCGGCGCCCACTACGACGCGGAGCTGGTGGCCCTGGACCGGATGGTCGCCGACCTGCTCGAGATCCTGCCGGCGGGGGCGGTGCTGGCGGTCACCGCGGATCACGGACAGGTGGAGGTGGGCGCCCGAGCGGTCGTCGTCGACGACCGGGTGCTGGCGGAGTCGGTGATGGTCAGCGGTGAAGGTCGGTTTCGCTGGCTGCACGCCCAGCCGGGTTCACCGGCGGCCCGGGACCAGCTGCTGGCAGTGGCGCAGGAGGTGTACGGCGACGAAGCCTGGGTGGTGAGCGCCGACCAGATGGAGGCCGAACGGTGGTTCGGTGGACCGCTGAGCCCCGAGGTGCGGGCCCGGCTGGGCGACGTGGCGGTGATCCCTTTCGCCCCGGTCGCCTACCTGGACCCGGCTGACACCGGCGACGTCCGGTTGGTTTGCCGCCACGGATCACTGACCCCGGACGAGATGCTGGTGCCGCTGATCGCTCAGCACGGCAGACTGGGGGGGTGATGCCTGACAACGACAGACGACCTGGTAACCCCGAGCCCGAGAATGTGGTCATCGTCGGCCCGCCCGAGGGGCCCGATGGCGGCGCCGGCGCCGAGTTCGAACGCGAAGCGGTGGAGCAGCCCGCCAAGGTGATGCGCATCGGCTCCATGATCAAGCAGCTGCTGGAGGAGGTGCGCCAGGCCCCCCTCGACGAAGCCAGCCGGTCCCGCCTCCGCGAGATCTACGACACTTCGGTCCGGGAGCTGGCCGACGGCCTGTCACCTGACCTGCGGGACGAGCTGGCCCGCATGGCGTCCCCGTTTCGCCCGGACGAGGTGCCGAGCGAAGGAGAGCTGCGGGTGGCCCAGGCCCAGCTGGTGGGCTGGTTGGAAGGGCTGTTCCACGGCATCCAGGCCACCTTGTTCGCCCAGCAGATGGCCGCCCGGGCCCAGCTGGAGCACATGCGCCAGCGCAGCCTGCCGGCCGCCACCGACGAACGCCCCGTGCCCGGCACCTACCTCTAAAGCACCCAACCCGC
Source organism: uncultured Acidimicrobiaceae bacterium (assembly GCA_963702305.1). Lineage (GTDB taxonomy): Bacteria > Actinomycetota > Acidimicrobiia > Acidimicrobiales > Palsa-688 > PALSA-693. The sequence continues at coordinate 327,346 of CAVPBX010000006.1, forward strand.
ACTGGGACGACCAGGGCGCAACGAGGGCCGGGTCCGGAGACAAGTCGCAACGGAGCGGCCCCTCGATCGAGCCGCTCGATGTTCGCGTCGGCGCGCTAGCCTCAGAGGTGAAAATCACACGTCTGTAGTTCTCCACAGAGTCGTCCACAGACCCTGTGGAAACGCCGAGCCAGCGAAGGAGGGGAACCCGTCCGTGGGGGCATCGTTTACCCACCTGCACCAGCACACCGAGTTCTCGATGCTCGACGGGGCCGCCCGGATTCCCGACGTCATCGCCCGGGCCGCGGCGGACGGCCAGCCCGCGATCGGGATCACCGACCACGGCAACATGTACGGCGTCCTCGAGTTCTACAAGGCCGCCCGGGAAGCCGGGATCAAGCCGATCATCGGCATCGAGGCCTACCAGGCGGCCGAGTCCCGCTTCGAGCGGCCGGTGCGGCGGGGCCGGATCGACGACGGCGGCGGCGACGCCGACGCCGGCGAGAAGCTCTACTACCACCTGACCCTGCTGGCCGAGAACGGCCCCGGGTACAAGAACCTGCTCAAGCTGTCGTCGGAGGCCTACCTCGAGGGCTACTTCTACAAGCCCAGGTGCGACTGGGAGCTGCTGCAGCGCCACCACGAGGGCGTGATCGCCACCACCGGCTGCCTGGGCGGGGTGGTGCTCCAGGCGCTGCTCCGGGGCGACACCGAACGCGCCACCGCCCTGGCCGGCGCGGCTCCAGGACATCTTCGGGCGGGATTCGCTGTTCGTCGAGCTGCAGGACCACGGCCTCGACGAGCAGCGCCGGACCAACCCGGAGCTCATCCGCTTGGCCCAGCGCATCGGGGCCCCCCTGCTGGCCACCAACGACAGCCACTACGTGTCCCGCCACGACGCCGAGGCCCACGACGCCCTGCTGTGCGTGCAGACCGGCTCGGTCAAGGACGACCCGAAGCGGTTCAAGTTCCACGGCGACGAGCACTACCTCAAGACCGCCGCCGAGATGCGGTACCTGTTCCGGGACTATCCCGAAGCTTGCGACAACACCCTCTGGGTCGCGGAACGGGCGGACGTCGAGATCGAGTTCGGCAAGCCGAAGCTCCCGTCTTTTCCCCGGCCTGACGGCTTCGCCGACGCCGACGCCTACCTGCGCCACCTGACCTACGAGGGCGCGACGGCAGCGCTACGGCGATCCCCTGCCCGCGCGAGGTCAGGCGAGCGGCTCGAATACGAGCTCGGCGTCATCTCCGACATGGGGTTCTCCGACTACTTCCTGGTGGTCTGGGACCTGATCCGCCACGCCCGCGACCAGGGGATCCGGGTCGGGCCCGGGCGGGGGAGCGCGGCGGGCTGCTGCGTCGCCTACTGCCTGCGGATCGTCGACCTCGACCCCATCCGCTACCGACTGCTGTTCGAGCGGTTCCTCAACCCGGGCCGCAAGCAGATGCCCGACATCGACATGGACTTCGACGAGCGCTACCGATCGGAGATGATCCGCTACGCCGCGGAGCGGTACGGCTGGGACCGGGTGGCCCAGATCGTCACCTTCTCGACCATCAAGGCCCGGGCGGCGGTGCGGGACGCGGCCCGGGTGCTCGGCTACCCCTACAGCGTCGGCGACCGCATCGCCAAGGCCATGCCGCCGCTGGTGATGGGCCGCGACACCCCCCTGTGGGCCTGCCTCGACCAGGACCCGAAGTACGTCGACGGGTACCACGCCGCCCTCGAGCTGCGCCAGATGTGCGCCACCGATCCCGAGGTGGCCAAGGTCGTCGACGTGGCCCGCGGCCTCGAAGGGCTGCGCCGCCAGGACGGCATCCACGCCGCCGCAGTGGTCATCTCCGGGAGCCGCTCACCGAATACCTGCCCATCCAGCGCAAACCGGAGCCCGGCGGCCGCCCCGAGGACGCCCCCATCGTCACCCAGTACGAGATGCACGGGGTCGAGGAGCTGGGGCTGCTCAAGATGGACTTCCTGGGGCTGCGCAACCTGTCGGTCATCGAGCGGGCCCTGGATCTGATCGAGGCCGCCACCGGGACGCGGCCCGACATCGACCGGGTGCCGCTCGACGACCCACTGGTGTTCGAGATGCTGCGGCGGGGCGACACCATCGGGATCTTCCAGCTCGAAGGCGGCCCCATGCGCAACCTGGTGCGCTCGCTGGCGCCCACCGAATTCGAGGACGTGGCCGCCCTCAACGCCCTGTACCGGCCGGGGCCCATGGCGGCCAACATGCACAACGACTACGCCGACCGCAAGAACGGCCGCAAGCCGGTCACGTACCACCACCCGGACATGGAAGAGGTGCTGGGCGACACCTACGGGCTCTGTGTCTACCAGGAGCAAATGATGCTGCTGGCCCAGAAGTTCGCCGGGTACTCGTTGGCCGACGCGGACAACCTCCGCAAGGCGGCCGGCAAGAAGGTCCGGGAGATCATGGCCCAGGAGCGGGAGAAGTTCGAAGCGGGGTGCGAGGCCACCGGGTACGGGCGGGGCATCGGCAAGATGCTGTTCGACATCATCGAACCGTTCGCGGACTACGGGTTCAACCGGAGCCACGCCTTCGGGTACGGCTACGTCGGCTACCAGACCGCCTGGCTCAAGGCCCACTACCCGGCCGAGTACCTGGCGGCCTTGCTGACCAGCGTCAAGGACGACAAGGACAAGACGGCGGTCTACCTCGACCGAGTGCCGGGCCCGGGGCATCGAGGTGCTGGTCCCTGACGTCAACGTGTCGAGCTCGGAGTTCACCGCGGTGGCGGCGCCCGGCGCCGCGGCCGGTGAGCCGAGGACGGTGATCCCCTTCGGGTTGTCAGCCATCCGCAACGTCGGCGAAGGTCTGGTCGAGCGGATCATCCTCGAGCGCGAGCGGGGCGGTCCGTTCTCCGACTTCTACGACTTCTGCGCCCGGGTCGACCCCATGGTGCTCAACAAGCGCACCGTCGAGTCGCTTATCAAGGCCGGGGCGTTCGACAGCTCTGGGCCACCCCCGCCAGGGGCTGTGCCTGGTCTTCGAGCAGATCGTCGACCGCACGCTCGCCCGCCGCCGAGAGGCCGACCAGGGGGTCATGAGCCTGTTCGGGGACCTCGGCGGCGCCGGCGACGCCCTCTTCGACGACGCCCGGGTGCCCATCCCCGAGCAGGAGTTCGACAAGACGGTGCGGCTGGCGTTCGAGAAGGAGATGCTGGGTCTGTACCTGAGCGACCACCCCCTCAAGGGGGTCGAGGCGGCGCTGGCCCGCCACGTCGACACCACCATCGCCGAACTCCGCGAGGGGGCCAAGGATGGTGAGATCCGCTGGGTCGGGGGCGTGGTCACGGGCGTGGTCCGGAAGTACACCAAACGCGGTGAACTGATGGCCACCTTCATCCTGGAGGATCTGGTGTCCTCCATCGAGGTGTGGGTGTTCCCCCGGACCATGACCGAGGTCGCCCACCTCCTCGCCGACGACGCCGTCGTGTGCGTCAAGGGCCGCCTCGACCTCCGGGAGGAGCAGGCCAAGCTGGTCTGCATGGAGATCAAGCGGCCCCAGCTCAACACCTTCGACGAGCCGCTGCACGTGGCCCTGCCGGTCCACGCCCTCACCGATGAGCGGGTGGAGTCGCTGAAGCGCCTCTTGAGCGAGCACCCGGGCCCGTCGCCGGTGCTGCTGCACGTGGGCGCCAAGTGCATCCGGCTGGCCTCGCAGTGGAGCGTCGACACCAGCCGGGGCCTGCTGGCCGAGCTGCGGGTCCTGCTCGGCCCGTCCGCGCTGTGGAGAACCGGCGGGGAAACGACGTAGCGCGCCCGCCGGCACCTCCCTCTCCCGGGAGCGTCGGCCGGCATCCCAGCGGGGCCACATACGCCTCGGCACCGCTCCGCGGAGGTTGCGTGCGACCGGGCGCTAAACTAGCTGCTCAGACAAGATGTGGTGAGGAGAGTTCACGCGGCATGACGTTCGCTGTCGAAACGAAAGACTGCACCGCCCTAGCCGATGCCGAGTTGGCCGACATGGCCGACATCGTCACGGACGGGCCAGCCGGGTTCGACATCGGCTTGCTGTCCAAGCAGGCCGAGGAGTGGGTCCTGATCACCCAGGTCCGCGACGCCGGGAAGCTGGCTCGGCTTCTCGTTCTGCACCCTGGAGCGCATCGGCGGCACCCCCTGTCTGCTGTGGGGTCTGGCGTCGGTCAAGCGCAACGGCAAGCGTGATCAGGTCCTCAAGGCCATCCTGGGCGCCCAGTTCCGGCGGGCCGTGCTGGCGTTCCCGGACGAGGACGTGCTGATCGGGACCCGGTTCATCGAGGCCGGGGCGTTCCAGGCCTTCAAGGGCCTGGAGGACATCTGCCCCCGACCCGGGCACAAGCCGAGCGGCGAGGAGCGGGCATGGAGCCGGCGCTTGGCCAAGCGCTTCGGAGCCGAGGGCCGCATCGACGACCGCACCTTCATCGTCACGGGCGACGGCAACGCCACCGGGTGTTTCGACTTCTCGGCGGCCAAGCCCGAGAGCCTGCCTGCCGACGTGGCCGCCTTCTTCGAGTCGCTGGACCCCGAGCGCCGCGACGTGCTGATCGCCTTCGGTTGGGCGATGGCCGAGGATCTGGCCGGCAAGTACGCCCCCTAGACCTCGCTCCGGCGGCGCGGCAGGGGCCGGCGGCCAGCGGAGAGGACCGCCCATCGACGGGCCAGGCCCTGCTTCGTGTGTGCGTGAGGCGGGCTCTGCCCGCCTAGGGGCTGCTAGGGGCGGGGAAGGACCGCTTCGACCACCTTGTGGCAGCGGCCGTCGATGGGCGGGGTGAGGGCGACCAAGAGGCGGTCGTCCTTGCCGGCGGCCATCCGGGTCCGCCCGGAGCGGTCCATGACGGCTGCCACGATGCCGGTCCAGGCAGGGCAGCTCGCGCTCGTGCCCGAGCCAGCCGAAACGGCAGGCCAGGTAGGGACCGTCGCCGCCACAGGCTGATGGGACCCTCCGGCTCGACCAACGCGATGGAGGGATGGTCCGGTCGGCGCTCCCAGAACGGGACCGCAGACGACGTGACCCCCAGCAACGGCTGGCCCCGGGGATGCAGCGAGGCGGCGGAGCAGCCGCTCCACCCGCCGGCCACTGACCCGGCGCAGCGGCTCGGGTGGGCCGACCAGCACCAGGGCCTCGGGCTCGTGGGGGTCGGGCACGCCGTCAGCGTTCTCGTCGAGGGTCACCGACACCACGTCGTAGGGGCGCATGCGGTGGGCCGACGGCTCCGGTGACCAGGCCCGGACCAGGGCACCCGACGCCAGGTCGACGCCGGCGCAGTGGCTGTCGTCGGCGGAGAGGACGAGCAACTCCAGGGTCGCCCCGGCATCGACCGCGACACGCGGGAAGTCCTTGACGACGGGGTAGAAGTCGGGCGCGGTACTAGTGGACACAGACATTCATAGTGGTCAATCACGGACCCCCAAGCGGTGGATACCCACCCGCCGGGCATGGTAGTGGCTCAGCTGGCGAGCTGTGACGCGAGGGTGGCGGCATCGCCCACCGGAGCTTGGCAGGCGTAATCGCGGCACACGAAGGCCAGATCGGCCTGAGCCGGGCCGGTGCGGCCGTCCCAGAGCGGTGAGTCGACCGGTTCGCCCCAGGCGAGCACCGACGCCGGGAAGGTAGCGGCGCCGGACCACCTCGACCAGATCAGGCCGGTCGCCCGTCACCACGATCTCGGTGAGCCCGGTGCGGGCCAGATCGGCGGCCGCCACCAGGCCGGTGAAGGCCACCGGCGCCGCGCCCAGGGCCGGGCTCATGGCGTCGATCACCGCCTCGCGCCTGGGTCTGGTAGCGGGTCTCACCGGTCAGGGCGGCGAGGCGAAGCAGGGCGGTGGCGGCGACCGAGTTGGCTGACGGCACGGCGCCGTCCTGGCTGTCGATCGGGCGGGCGATGAGGGCTTCGGCGTCGTGGCCCGTCATGTGGAAGGCGCCGGAGGCCTCGTCCCACGAAGAGGTCGAGCAGGGCGTCGGCGGCGGCGCGCGGCCTCGTCGATCCAACGCGCCCGCCCGGTGGCCTCGGCCAGCCGGGTGAAGGCCTCGACCAGCCAGGCGTGGTCGGCGGCGTAGGCCAGGTGGCGGGCCCCGCCCGGCAGTCCGGCTGCCGCGTGGCCGCTGCCAGCTGCGCAGCCACCGCCCGTCGCGGCCGGCGCAGGTTGGTCGAGCAGGAAGTCCGCCGAGCTCCTCGGCCGCGGTCACCCAGTCTGGCTCGGCCCAGGGCGGCGCCCGCTTCGGCCAGGGCCGCCACCGCCATGGCGTTCCACTCGGTGAGCACCTTGTCGTCGAGGCCGGGGCGGACCCGTCGGTCCCGCCGGGCGAGCAGCGCCTGCCCGGCGCCGCCTCCACTTCGGCCGGCCGGAGCAGCTCGGCTCCGCAGCGGGCGGCGCAGGATGTTGTGGCCCTCCCAGTTGCCAGCGGCGGTGACGCCGTACCAGTCGGCCGCGGCCGGGCCGCCGACCTCGAGCACCTCGTCTCGTCCCAGACGTAGAAGCGGCCTTCTTCGCCTTCGCTGTCGGCGTCCTCGGCCGACGCCAGCCCGCCTCCGGCCAGGCGCACGGCGGTGCGCAGCAGGTAGTCGAAGGTCTCCGTCGACGACCTGGCGGTAGCGCGCCTGCCCGGTCAGCTGCCAGGCGTGCAGGTACACCCGGGCGAGCAGGGCGTTGTCGTAGAGCATCTTCTCGAAGTGCGGGACCAGCCACTGCCGGTCGGTCGAGTAGCGGGCGAACCCGCCGCCGAGGTGGTCGTAGATCCCGCCGGTGGCCATGGCGTCCAGGGTGGTGGTGAGCGCCGCCGTCACGTCGGCGCGTCCCGGTGCGGTCGGCGGCCAGGACGAGCAGCTCCAGCATGGTCGGCTGGGGAAACTTCGGGGCCCGCCCGAACCCGCCCCACTCGGGGTCGTGACGGGCCAGCAGGGCGTCGGCCGCCGTCGCCAGCAGGTCCGGAGCGACGCGCCCGTCGCCGGCGGCGGCCGCCGGCCACCCGGCACCGGGCAGGGCGGTGCCGGCCCGGACGGCGTCGGCCAGTTGGGCCGCGGCGTCGTCGAGGTCGACGCGGCGGTCCCGCCAGGCGTGGCTGACCTGGCCCAGCAGCTCCACGAACGCGGTCCCGGGGAAAGTAGGTGCCGCCGAGGAACGGCCGGCCGTCCGGCAGCAGGAACACCGTCATCGGCCAGCCCCCGCACGCCGGTGACGGCCTGGACGGCCTCCATGTAGATGCTGTCGACGTCCGGGCGCTCCTCGCGGTCGACCTTGATGCAGACGAAGTCGGCGTTCATCACCGCCGCGGTGGCGTCGTCCTCAAAGGACTCGTGCGCCATGACGTGGCACCAGTGGCAGGCCGAATAGCCGACGGACAGCAGGACCGGGACATCCCGCAGCTTGGCCGCGGCGAAGGCATCCGGCCCCCATGGGTACCAGTCGACCGGGTTGTCGGCGTGCTGGCGCAGATACGGGCTGGACTCTTCCGCCAGGCGGTTCATGCCGGTCAGGCTACGGCGGTACGCCCCCTTCCGCCCGCCCGGGGGCGCCGGGCCGGCGGGCAGGCGCCCGGCGCCGCACGCGGTCGGGTATCCATCAGGTGGTGGCGTTTTGCATCAAGGGTGCACTTATGTCTATGAGATGCACATAAGTGCACCAGAGATGCACATCGCACCAGGTGGGGCGTGTGGGCCGTGGGCCGTGGGCCGTGGGCCGTGGGCCGTGGGCCGTGGGCCGTGGGCCGTGGGCCGTGGGCCGTGGGCCGTGGGCCGTGGGCCGTGGGCCGTGGGCTGCCGCCGGCCCTGGCGCCGGGCCGCCGGCCCTCCCGCCTAGGCCGGTACGCCGGCCAGGTGGTCCAGCAACAACGGCCCCACCTCGCCGGCGGACCCCGACGGCAACCAGTGGGTGGCGCCCGCCAGCGGCACAAAACGGTACCGACCGTCGACGTAGCGCCCGCACCGCTCGGCCGCCACCCGGGTGACGAACTGGTCCTGGTCGCCCCACACGTAGAGGGTCGGGACCGTGACGTGTCCCAGCCGGGTCCGTGCCGACAGCGGGATCGCCCGGTACCAGTTGAGCGGCCCGGTCATGGCGCCGGGGGTGACCGCCCGGACCGCATACCGGCGGGCGGAGGCCTCGTCGAGGCCTGACCGCTGCAGTTGGGCCACGAAACGGGCCTCGCCGGCCCGGCGCAACGCCCACTCGGGCCCGCCGGGGATCTGGAAGAACGCCATGTACCAGGAGTGGGCGAGCTGGCTGCTGCGGAGCATGGCCCCGAGGAAGGCCTGGGTGTGGGGCACCGACAGAGCGGTCAAGCTGCGCACCCGCTCAGGGTGGCGGCCGGCCAGAAACCAGGCCACCACCGCCCCCCAGTCGTGGCCCACCACGTCGAAGCGGTCGGCGCCGGCCACGGCCGCCAGGGCCAGCACGTCGCCCGCGAGCCGGTCGACGGTGTACGCCCGGCGCCCGGCCGGCCGGGCGGCGGGGGAGTAGCCCCGCTGGTCGGGGGCCAGCACCCGGTAGCCCGCTTCGACCAGGGGCGCCGTCAGGTCGGTCCAGCAGTGCCGGTCCTCGGGGAACCCGTGGAGGAGCACCACGACCCGGCCGTCCGCCGGCCCGGTGTCCGACACGTCGAACAGCAGCCCGTTATGGGTGTACTGCTCCATCCGATCAATCGTCGTAGACGAGGACGCCCCGGATGTTCTTCCCGTCCCGCATGTCCTGATAGCCCTGGTTGATGTCGCCGAGCTTGTACCGGTTGGTGACCATGCCCTCGAGGTCGAGCTGCCCGAGCTGGTAGAGGCGCAGCAGGTGGGGGATGTCGTAGCGGATGTTCGCCGACCCGAAGATGGTGCCGACGATCTGCTTCTCCATCAGGGTCAGGTCGCACAGGTTGAGGTTGACGTCCATCTCGGCCATCGGGTGGATGTTGGTGACCACCACCCGGCCCCGCTTGGCGGTGAGCGCCATGATGGGGGCCATCAGGCTGCCGCGGCCGACGCCCATGGCGCAGACCACCTTGTCGCACATGCGTCCCCAGGTCTCCTGCTGGATAGGGGCGAAGGCCTCCTCCACCGAGGGGTAGGCGTGGGTCGCCCCAAACTTGGGGGCCAGCTCCCGCTTCAACTCGACCGGGTCGATGGCGAAGATGCGCTCGGCGCCGGCCAGGCGGGCCCCCTGGATGGCGGCCGCCCCGATGCCGCCAACGCCGATCACCGCCACGTTGTCGCCGGGCTGGATGTCCGCGGCGTACACCGAGGAGCCCCAGCCGGTGGTGACCCCGCAGCCGACGAGGCAGGCCAACTCGAGCGGGATGTCATCGGGGATCTTGACGCAGGACATCTGGTTGGCGACCGTGTACTTGCCGAAGGTGCCGAGGCAGACCATGGTGGCCAGGTCCTGGCCCCTGGCGTGGTGCCGGGTGGTGCCGTCGGCCTGCAGCCCGATCAGGAGGGCGGCGCCGTTGTCGCACAGGTTGGAGCGGCCCCGGGCGCACGACGGGCACTGCCCGCACGCCGGGATGAAACCGAACACCACGTGATCGCCGGGCGCTAGGCCGGACACACCCGGGCCGACCTCCTGCACCACCCCGGCGCCCTCGTGGCCGCCGATGATCGGCAACACCCCGCCCAGGTCACCGGTCACCAGGTGCTCGTCGGAGTGACACATGCCCGAGGCGGCCAGCTTGACCAGAACCTCGCCCTCCTTGGGTGGGTCCAACTCGATGGGTTCGACGTTCCAGTCCCCGTTGAGCTCCCACAAAATGGCGGCTTCGGTCTGCATTGGATCCTCCCCAAGATCACGTAGCGGTGTTAACCCCAAATGCTAGCGGGCCACGCCGGCGACGATGGCGTCGATGCGGGCCCGGACGTCGGTGGTCAGGAGCGGGATCACGTCCAGGGCGGCCATGTTCTCCTGGACCTGCGCCACCCGGCTGGCCCCGGTGATGACCGTCGACACCCGGGGGTTCGAAGCGCACCAGGCGATGGCCAGCTGCGCCAACTGGCAGCCCAGGTCGGCCGCGACGGAGCCCAGCTCCGCCACCACGGCGTTGCGGCGGGGGTCGGTCAGCGTCTCGCGCAGCCAGTCGTACCCCGGGAGGCTGGCCCGGCTGCCCTCCGGGACACCGTCGCGGTACTTCCCGGTCAACAGCCCCGACGCCAGTGGACTCCAGGTGGTGAGGCCCAGGCCGATGTCGTCGTAGAGGCGGGCGAATTCCCGCTCCACCTTGCGCCGGGTCAGCAGGTTGTACTGCGGCTGTTCCATCACCGGCGGGTGGAGGTGGTGCCGCTGGGCGATCTCCCACGCCGCCCGGATCTCGTCGGCCGGCCACTCGGACGTGCCCCAATACAGGGCCTGGCCGGAGCTGACGATGTCCGACATGGCCCAGACGGTCTCTTCCAGCGGGGTGTTCGGGTCATTGCGGTGGCAAAACAACAGGTCCACGAAGTCCAGCCCGAACCGCTCGAGGCTGCCCTCGACGGCCTGGAACAGGTACTTGCGGTTGAGGGTGTTGCGCATGTTGGGTTCGTCGTACAGTCCCCAGAAGACCTTGGTCGACACCACGTAGCTGTGCCGCGGCCAGCCCAGCTCGGCGATGGCCTTCCCCATGATCCGCTCGGACTCGCCCCCCGCATAGGACTCCGCATTGTCGAAAAAGTTGACCCCCGCGGCCTGGGCCGCCGCCAGGCAGTCCACCGCCAGGTGGTCGTGCAGCTGGGGGCCGAACGTGACCCACGAGCCGAACGACAGCACGCTCACCTGCAGACCCGAACGACCCAGCCGGCGATATTCCATCTCCATCCCCGGCACGCTAGGCAGGCGGGAGGAGGTCGCGTCGCACCTTGCCGATTGCCGTCGTCGGCAGCTGGTCCACCACGACCAGCTGGCGAGGGGCGGCATACGGCGCCACCCGGTCGGCCACCAGGGCTCGCAGCTCGGCCAGCGCAGGCGGGGCTGACGGGTCGGCGGGGACCACCCAGGCCACCACCCGCTGCCCCCATTCGGCGTCGGAGCGGCCGGCTACCGCAACCTCGGCGACGGCCGGATGCCGTCGGAGGGCGGCTTCCACCGGCCCGGGCCAGACGTTTTCCCCGCCCGTGATGATCAGGTCGCCGAGGCGTCCATCGACGCCCAGCCGCCCGTCGACGTCGAGCTCGCCGGCGTCGCCGGTGGCGAACCAGCCGTCGGCATCGAGGGCGGGCGCGCCGTCGCGGTAGGCGCGGAACAGCATGGGGCCGCGCAGGTGGATCTCCCGGGTCGCCGGGTCGACCCGGACCTCGACGCCGTCGAGGGGCACACCGTCGTAGACGACGCCGCTGCCGGTCTCGGTCAGCCCGTAGGTGGTGACCACGTTCGGCAGCAGCGCGCGGGCGGGGGCGGACCCGCCCAGCACCACGGTGTGGAAGTGCTGGGCGCCCACCCGGCGCAGGGCGATGGCGACCAGGGAGACCAGCACGTCCGGTCCGGCGGCGGCGCGAACCGCGGTGGCGTCGAAGCCGGGCAGGACCCTGACCGGCGTCCCGGTGAGGAGGGCGCGGGTGACCACTGAGAGTCCCCCGACGTGGTTGAGCGGCAGGCAGGCCAGCCATCGATGGCGCCCGGGGTCCACCCCCAGGCGGGCGGTGGTGGCGAGCGCCGACGCCCGTACCGCGTCATGGGTGAGGATGACGCCCTTGGCCGCCCCGGTGGAGCCGCTCGTCGCCATGACCAGGGCGTCGCCGTCTTCGACCGGCAGGCCACCGGGCCGGCGCTGGTCGCCGTCGCCCTCGGTCACGACCCGCGCCGGGCGCAGGGCGTCGAGCAGAGCCTGGCGCGCCCGGGTGGACAGGCGTTGATCGACCGGCAGGACCGCGTCACCGTCCGCCCAGACCGCCCTCAGGGCCGCCACGAAGGCGTCTCCCGCGGGGAGGTCGATTGCCACCAGGTCGGGCATGGCAGGTAGTTTGCCGCCTGGTGACCACCACGAACACCTGGGTGACCGGGGCCCGGCCCCGGACCCTGCCCGCCTCGGCGGTGCCGGTGGTGGTCGGGACGGCCGTCGCCGCGGCCGAAGGCTCGGTGATGTGGTGGCGGGCCGTCGCCGCCCTGGTGGTATCCGTGGCCCTGCAGGTGGGCACCAACTACGCCAACGATTACAGCGACGGCGTTCGTGGCACCGACGACGTGCGGGTCGGACCGATCCGGCTGGTGGCCTCCGGGCTGGCGACGCCGGCCGCGGTCCGGCGGGCGGCGTTGGCCGCCTTCGCGGTCGCCGGCGGCGTCGGGTTGGCCTTAGCGGTGGCGGCGAGTTGGTGGCTGTTGCTGGTGGGGGCGGCGTGCATCGCGGCCGGATGGCTGTACACGGGTGGACCCCGGCCGTACGGGTACGCCGGGCTGGGCGAGTTGTTCGTGTTCGTGTTCTTCGGGTTGGTGGCCACGGTCGGCACCGCCTACGTCCAGCTGGGCCGGGTGACCGGGCTGGCGGTGGCCACGGCCGTACCCGTCGGGCTGCTGGCGGTGGCCATGCTGGTCGTCAACAACCTCCGCGACATCCCGGGCGACACGGTGAGCGGCAAACGGACGCTGGCCGTGCGCCTCGGCCCGTCGGCCACCCGTCGGCTCTACGCGGCCGTGGTCCTCATCCCGTTCCTGGTGGCTGCGAGCCTGGCGGCATCCCGGCCCGCCGCACCCCTCGCCTGGCTCGCCCTGCCGTTGGCCATCCCGCCGGTCCGGCGGGTGCTCGCCGGGGAGCAGGGCAAGGGCTTGATCGCCGTGCTGGGGGCGACCGGCCGGCTGCAGCTGGCCTTCGGCGCCCTGCTCGCCGTCGGGATCGCCGTCTAGTGCCGGTCCAGAAAGGGGAGCACGACGTCGAGGAAGGCCCCGGGTCGTTCCAGGTGGCAGGCGTGCCCGGCCCCGGCGATGACCGCCAGCGAGGCGTTGGCGCCGATACCGGCGACCAGCCGGCGGCCGTGGGCCAGGTAGGCGGCGTCGAGTTCGCCGGCCACCACCAGGACGGGCATCTCCAGCTGAGGGAGGACCGACCACAGCGGCTCCTGGGTGCCGGTCCCGGCGAGGCGCAGGCTGGACGCCAACCCGGCCGCAGTGTTGTCGAGGCGGCTTTCGACCGCAGCCGCGTCGGGCGGGAGGGTGGCGAACAGCGGGCGGGCCAGCCACCATTCGACGAAGCGGGCGACCCCCTCGCGTTCGACCTTGACCGCCAGGCCTTCGTCGGCGCGGCGCCGGGCGGCCCGGGCCTCGGGATCGTCGAGGCCGGCCGTAGCGCTGACCAGGACCAACCGGTCGACCGCGTCGGGGTGGCGGACCGCCACGTGCAGGGCGTAGCGGCCGCCCATCGAGTAGCCGAGCCAGGCCGCCGCCGTGCCAACCGAGGCGGCCATGAGGTCCGCCCCGGCGGACAGGTCCGCGGCCACGGCCGCCGATTGCCCGTGCCCGGGAGCGTCCATGGCGATGACCCGGTGGTCTTTCGCGAGGGCCGCCCCGACCGCTCCCCACGACTGGGCCGACTGCGTGAAGCCGTGGATCAGCACGAGCGGGTCACCATTTCCCCATTGCTCGGCGGGCCGCACAGGTCGATCCTGGCATGACCGACGTCCAGGCCGCCTTCTGCGCCGTGCTGGTCGATGAGTGGGCCCGGAGCGGGGTGACCGACGCTGTCGTCGCCCCCGGGTCCCGCTCCACGCCGCTGGTACTGGCCCTCGACGCCGACCCCCGGGTGCGGGTGCACGTGGTCCTCGACGAGCGGGTCGCCGGTTTCGTCGCCCTGGGCGTCGGGCTGGGCAGCGGCCGGCCGGCGGTGGTCGTCACCACGAGCGGGACGGCGGCTGTCGAGTTGCATCCCGCCGTGGTCGAGGCCGACCAGGCCGGCGTCCCCCTGGTGGCCGTGACCGCCGACCGCCCGCCGGAACTGCATCAGGTGGGAGCTCCGCAGACCGTCGAGCAGGACGGGCTGTTCGGGCGCAGCGTCCGCTGGGCCGTGTCGCCCGGCGTGGCTGACCTGGCGGCCTCGGGCAGCTGGCGCTCGCTCGGCGCCCGGGCCGTGGCGGCGGCGGTCGGCGGGGGGGCGGCCGGCGGGCCCGGGCCGGTGCACCTCAACTTGGCGTTTCGGGAACCGCTGCTGGGCGCGCCCGCCGGCGTGCCGGTGCCGGCCGGCCGGGCCGGAGGTGAGCCCTGGCACCGGCGGTCCGTCGCGGTCGGGGCGCCGGCGGCGGAGGTGATCGAGTCGTTGCTGGCGTATGCCGGCGGGCGGGGTCTGATCGTGGCCGGGGCCGGGGTGGGGGACCCGGAATCCTGGGTCGCGGCGGCCGGGCGCCTGGGCTGGCCGTTGCTGGCCGACCCCCGCTCCGGCTGCCGGGTCCCGGGCGAGTCGGTGGTGGCCGCCGCCGATGCCCTGTTGCGCGTGACGCGGGTGGCGGCGTGGCGCCCGGACGTGGTGGTCCGGGTGGGCGCCCCGTGGGCGTCGAAGGTGCTGGCCCAGTGGCTGGCCGGGCTGGGCCCGGAGGTGCGGCAGGTGCTGGTGGACCCCTGGGGCCGGTGGGCGGACCCCGATCGCCAGGCCGGCCAGGTGCTGGCCGCCGATCCGGGGGTGCTGGCGCGGACATTGTTGGCGGCCGCCGGCGGGGGAGCCGCGACGTCCTCGGTATGGGCCCGGCAATGGGCGGATGCCGAGGCGGTCGCCCAGAAGACGCTGGATGCGGAGCTGGACGGCACGGGCGTCGTCACCGAACCGGCTGTGGCCCGGGCGGTGGTGGCGGGTCTGCCGGCCGGGGCGGTGCTGACGGTGGCCTCCTCGATGCCGGTGCGCGACGTCGAGTGGTACTCGGCGCCTCGCCAGCAGGTGTCGGTCCTGTCCAACCGGGGTGCCAACGGGATCGACGGGGTGATCGCCACCTCGGTGGGGGCTGCGCTGGGAACCGGCGCGCCCACGGTGGCCCTGGTCGGCGACCTGGCGTTCCTGTACGACGCCGGGGCCCTGCTCGGGGCGCGGGCCCGGGCCGTGGCCCTGACCGTGGTGGTGGTCGACAACGACGGCGGCGGGATCTTTTCCTTCCTCCCGCAGGCGTCGGCGCTGCCTGCGGATCAGTTCGACCGCTACTGGGGCACTCCGCACGGGGCTGACATCGGCGCGGTGGCGGCCGCCTACGGGGCCGAGGTGACGAAAATCACGGACCGGCGCAGTCTGGACGCCCTCTTGGCGGGAGTGGCCCGGCCGGGCGTACGGGTCGCGGTGGTGCCATCCGATCGGGCGGCCAACGTGGCCGAGCACGACCGGCTGCACCACGCCGTGTCGACTGCTATGGCTAGCCCTTAGAGACCACCCGGTTCTGGCCGGCTACGGACGCACGAGTGCGGCCAGCAAGGCCTGCAGCTTGAGCTGGGTTTCCGCCAGTTCGTCGTCGGGATCCGAACCGGCTACCACCCCGTTGCCGGCGAAGATGCGGGCGTGAGCCCCGTCGACTTCGGCACAGCGGATCCCCACCGCCCAGGAGCCATCGCCCCGGGCATCCACCCAGCCCACCGGGCCGGCGTAGGTCCGCCGGTCGAAGCCCTCGACCTTCTGCAGGTAGTCGAGCGCAGCCGGCGTCGGCGTCCCGCCGACGGCCGGCGTGGGATGCACCCGAGCCACCAGCTCCAGGGCTGTCTCGTAGTCCGGCGGCCGCAGCCGTCCGGAGATGTTGGTGGCCAGGTGCGACACGTTGCGAAGGCCCAACACCGACGGGGCGTCCGGCACTTCCAGTTCCGTGCAAGCGGGGGCCAGGGCGGTGCGGAGCACGTCGACGACGACCTGGTGCTCGCGGCGGGCCTTGGGCGAGGCCATCAGTCCGGCGACCAGCACCTCGTCGGAGTGGGCGTCGCCGCTGCGGGCCACCGTTCCTGCCAGCGGGTGGCTGGTGACCCGATCGCCGTGGCGGCCGATCAGCAACTCCGGGCTGGCCCCGATGAAGCCGTCGATCGAGAAGACCATGCAGGACGGGTACAGGGCCTCCAGGCGAGCCAGCACGTCCGCGACGATGAAGGGACGGTTGGCGGCGATGTCGATGCGCCGGGCCAGCACCACCTTCCGTAGCTCCCCGGACTGGATGCGGTCCACGGCCGCGGCGACCATGGCCTTCCACTCGGCGTGCGAGAGCGACGGCGTCAAGCTGAACTCGTCGGGCGGATCGCCGGCATCGCCGCAGTCGCCCACCGTCCCGACAGTCGGGCCTACCGATGTCTGGTCCGCCGGCCCGATGGTGGTCACCCAGGCCCGCCCCTCGTGCCGGCCGACGATCCGCCGGGGGACGATCAGCGAGGCGGGCGCGGTCGGATCGAAGGGTAGGGCGCCGATGGCCACCGGCCCGCACCCGGGCAGGCCCACGTCGTCCTCGACGGTTATGGCCCGCAGCGTCTCGCCGACCGATCGCACCGCTTGGGTGTCGGCGAGGCCGCCGGGCAGCGAGAGGCGCAGGGCCACCCCGTGACCCGCGAGACCGCCGTGTTCGTCCCGCCACAGCAGGCCGTCACCGCCGGCGACCTCGAGCAGATCGGGGACGTCGTCCAGGGCGGTGGTCCGGGCGACCAGGCCGGCGACCACGTCCTCGTTGGCCTCGCCCTCGGCGGCCTCCCCGCGGTGCCGCCTCGCCCGACGGCGGCCACGAGCTCGGTAGCTCGGGGACCGGTGGCCGTCATGTTGAGCTCCGGGTCGCGGTGATCAGCTGGGTGATCCCTCCGGAGAGGAGGCGGCGTTCGACACCCACGAAGCCGGCCGCGGCCAGCCGGCCCAGCAGCTGCGCAGGCGCGGGCAGGTAGGCCACCGATTTCGGCAGGTACCGGTAGGCGTCCCGGTCCGACAGGACGGCGCCGATGCGGGGCACCACATGCCCGAAGTACACCGCGTGTCCGGTTCGCAGCAGCCGGTTGGCGGGGGTGGCCACGTCGAGCAGGGCGACCCGGGCGCCGGGGCGGAGGACCCGGGCCAGCTCGGCGAAGACCGGCTCGAGGGACACGAAGTTGCGCAGGGCGAATCCACTGACGGCCCCGTCAAGGCTCGCGCCCGCCAACGGGAGCCGGAGGGCGTCGGTGTGTACCAGCGGGGCCTGGGTGCGGGCGTGCGCCAGCATGCCCGCGGACAGGTCCACACCGATCGGGGCCAGTCCGGCGGCGCTCAGGTCCCGGCACAGGTCGCCCGTCCCACAGGCCACGTCCAGCACCAGCGACCCTTGCGGCAGGCCCAGAGACCGAACCGCGGTGCGGCGCCAGCGGCGGTCGAGCCCGAAGGTCATGACCCGGTTGACCAGGTCGTAGCGGGGCGCGATGGTGTCGAACATCGCCCGCACGGCCCGGGCCTTGGCCTCTCCTGACGGGAGTTCCCCGTCCCGGACGGCGGTCACCAGCGACCCGCGCTCAGCTGTAATAACGGAACAGGATCTCCGCCACGCAGACCGGCTTGGTGGCGCCCTCGATCTCGAACGTCACGGCCAGGACAACCTGGACGCCTCCGGCAACGTCCTCGACGTCGGCCAGGCTGGCGCCGGCCCGCACCTTGGAGCCGACCGGTACCGGGGCGGGGAAGCGCAGTTTGTTGAGCCCGTAGTTGACCGCCATCGTCACGCCGTCGACGCGCAGGATCTCCTCCAGCAGCGTCGGGGCGAGTGACAACGTCAGGTACCCGTGGGCGATCGGACCGCCAAAGGGACCGGCCTTGGCCCGCTCGACGTCCACGTGGATCCACTGATGGTCGCCCGGTGGCGTCGGCGAACAGGTTGACCTGCTCCTGGGTCACCTGGTGCCACTCGCTGTAGCCCAAGTGGTGCGCCGACGAGCTCCTTGAGCCCGCCGATCCCGTCGATCGTGGTCGTCATGTCGGGCAGGCTACGTCAGCCCGTCCCGCTTATCGAAACCAGGTGCGGCGGTAGGAGCGGCTCTCCGGGTGCAGCAGGAGGGCCACCAAGGCGATGTAGAAGATAGGCTCACCAGCGAGCCGAACGAGAAGGAGAGGACGGCGAAGGCCACAAACAGGAGCGCCATCGCCACGCCCAGCCAGTAGCCCCACTTCTTCTCGTTGGCGATTCCCCAGCCGGCCGCCACCTGCCCGACGACGAGCACCAGGCCGATCGGGGAGATTCCGCCGAAGGACAGCAGCAGGTCCAAGGCCGCGTTCAGGTACAGCAGGATGGTGGCGCTCATCAGCGTCTGGGGTTGGGTGCGATCGACCCACCGGTTGGACGGCATGAGCTATCAGTTTGGCAGCCGGGCCGCAGTAGTGGCTGCCGCCCCAGTGGCTGCCGCCTTGCTCGCCGCCGCCCCGGCGGCCAGCTGCCCGCAGGCGGCGTCGATGTCGGTGCCACGGTTACGCCGGACCGTGGCATTGACGCCCAGGCCCTTCAGCTGGTCACGAAACGTGCGGACCCCGAGCGGGGAGGTGCCCCGCACCGGGTAACCGGGCGTCGGGTTGAGCGGGATCAGGTTGACGTGGGCGCCGAGCGGCCGGGCCAGTTCGGCGAGCTCTGCGGCGTCGCCGGGGCGGTCGTTGACGCCGGCGATGAGGGCCCACTCGAAGCTGAGCCGACGGTTCTTGGCCGTCAGGTACTGGCGGCACGCCTCCACCAGCATGGCGATGCGGGTAGCGGCGGTTGAGCGGGACCAGGCTGTTGCGGAGGCGGTCGTTGGCGGCGTGGAGGGACACGGCGAGGTTGACCGGGAGCCCTTCGAGCGCCAAGCGGCGGATGCCGGGCACCACCCCGACCGTCGAGACCGTGACGTGCCGGGCGGACAAGCCCAGGTCGTCATGGAGCCGGACGATGGCGGCCCACACCCGGTCGTAGTTGGCCAGCGGTTCGCCCATGCCCATGAACACCACGTTGGAGAGCCGGGCCGGAGCGGCCGCTCGACGGGCCGCCACCACCTGCTCGACGATCTCGCCCGTGCTGAGATGGCGGGTGAAGCCGGCTTGGCCGGTGGCGCAAAACGAGCAGCCCATGGCGCAGCCCGCCTGGCTCGACACGCAGACCGTGGCCCGATCGGGATAGTGCATGAGCACCGTCTCCACCCGGGCCCCATCCGCCAGGCTCCATAGCCACTTGGCGGTCTGGCCGCCCTTGGCCACGGATTCGGTGACCAGTTGCAGGGCGGGCGGCAACGCCGCCTCGAGCCGATCCCGCAACGGGCGCGGCAGGTTGGTCATCTCCGCCGGGCGACGGCCCTCGGCGTGCAGGCCGTGCCAGACCTGTTCCACCCGGTACGCCGGCTCGTCGTCGAGCAGGGCGGCCAGGCCGGCTCGGTCCAGGTCGTAGGGACCGGGCATCAGCCGGCCGGCTTGATGTCCCCGACGTAGGCCTGGTCGAGATGGTTGATGACGAAGCCCAGGTCGATGTACAGCTTGACGGCGGGGGCGTTGGTGGCGTCGACGTAGAGCATGCCGACGGTGAGACCCCGCCCGTGGAGGTAGTCGAGGCCGGCGATCACCAGCTGCCGTCCGAGTCCGGGCGTGCGGTCGCGCCGGGCCGGGTCGACGGCGATGACATAGATCTCGCCGAGCGGCGGGTCGGTGTCCTTGTGGATCTTCGTCCAGCAGAAGCCGTCGAGATGTCCGTCGGCGTCATCGTGCAGCAGGAACCCGGCCGGATCGAACCACGGCTCGGCCTCGCGCTGTTCCAGGGTGGCTCGGTCCCACCCGCCCTGCTCGGGGTGCCAGTGAAAGGCCCGGTTGTTGACCTCCAACCAGGCGTCCTCGTCGACGCCCACCCGGAACGTCCGGGTGGTGAAGCCGGCCGGCGCCGGCGTGCGGAGGTCGTCCTCGACCGGCAGGGGCCGTCGCATCTGGTACAGCACCCGGCCCGGGGAGAGCCCGATCGCGGCGGCGATGCGGTCGTGTTCGGGGCGAGGCTGGTTGACCCACATGTGCACGTGGCCGCCCCCTTCGGAAGCGATGACCTGGGCGGCCTGGCGGACGAGGTCCAACCCGATGGTGTTGCCCGGCACCCGATGGTGGGGATCGACGACGAACTCCAGGGCCCAGCTGCCCGCCCCGCGGGTCACCTGGGCGTAGCCGACGGGGTGATCGTGGCCGTCCTCCCACGCCACCAGGCTGGCGAACCCTTCGCGTCCGCCTTGCACCAGATCCAGCCAGGCGTGTTCGTCGAGGGCGGCATGGGCGTCGGCGGCGGTGGCGGCGTCGAGCAAGCCCCGTACCGCGTCGACGTCGCCGCGGCCCAGCTGGGTCTTGATCTCGATCCGGTGCATCGCAGGCAGGGTACCGGTCCGGCGTCGTGGCCCGCCGCTGCTCGTGGTCCCGACCGCCGCCTACTCTGGCCGTGATGGCCGGCCCCCGTACCCCGAAAGGTCGCGCCCGGGAGACCGCCGCCCGCTTGGCGGTCGAATACCCGGGGAGTGCGAAGGAGCTGTGCGCCTTGGATTTCACCACCCCCTTTCAGCTACTGGTCGCCACGGTCTTGTCGGCCCAGACCACCGACGAGCGGGTCAACATGGTGACCCCGAAGGTGTTCGCCCGTTACCCGACGCCGGCCGACCTCGGTCACGCCGACCCGGGCGAACTGGAAGAGCTCATCCACTCCACGGGGTTCTTCCGTTCCAAGGCCGCGTAGCCTGATCGGCTTGGGCCTCGCGCTCGACGAGCGCTTCGGCGGCGAGGTGCCCCAGGCCATCGAGGACCTCGTCAGCCTGCCCGGGGTGGGCCGGAAGACGGCCAACGTGGTGCGCAGCGTCGGCTTCGGCCTGCCGGGCCTGCCGGTCGACACCCACGTGACCCGCCTGACCAGACTGCTGGGGCTCACCGAGTCCACCGACGCGGTCCGCATCGAGACATGAAGTCGGGGCGTTGCTCCCCCCGTCGGAGTGGGGGGCATTCAGCCTGCGCCTGATCCTGCACGGTCGCCGGGTGTGCATCGCCCGCCGACCCCGCTGCGCCGAGTGCGTCCTTTCGGACTTCTGCCCATCGTCACAGCTTCCGATGCGGCGGCGTCCGGCGCGGGTCGGCGGCGGCGCCCGCGGGACCGAGAGCGCGCCCGTCGCCAGCGTCAGCGGGAAGCCGAGTCGACGATCTGGCTGAGCCGCCGCCGGGCGCCGCGCAGCGCCCGCTCGACCTCGAACAGATCGGGCAGCAGCTGGTCCCGCTCCTCACCTGACAATCCCTCGGTGAGAAGTGAGACCCGCCCCACCAGCTCGTCGAGGATGGTGGACAGGGAACTGAGTTCGGCGCGCGTGGCCATACGGATACCATCATGGACCCGATGTCCCCCCGGTCTGTGCCATCCACCTCTGGGCCGCCAGTGCTCACCCTGCTGGACCTGCGCGGCCTCACCGGCGACCTGCGCCCATTGCTGCCCGGCCTGGCGATCGCCGACGACGGGCCGACCGCCGCAGTGCAGGCCATCCTGGAGCAGGTCAAGACCCGGGGCGACCTGGCCCTACGGGACTTCACCGAGCGGTTCGACGGCGCACGCATCGACGACCTGCGGGTGGCCGACGACGAGCTGAAGACGGCCCTGGACGGCATTCCCGCCGACCTGCGGGCCGCCATGGAGGCTGCCCACGACAACATCGTCGCCTATCACCGCACCCAGCTCCACCCGGAAGGCCATCACGCCCGGGACGGGGTGGTGGTGCGCGAGATCGAGGTGCCGGTGGACCGGGCCGGGCTCTACATCCCCGGTGGGCGGGCGGCCTATCCCTCCACGGTCCTGATGACCGCCGCCCCGGCGCCGCGTCGCCGGCGTCGCGCGAGCTCGCCATGTGCTCGCCGCCCGGCCCGGACGGCCGCATCGCCCCGTCGGTGCTGGCCGCCGCGGCGGTGGCCGGCGTCGACGAGGTGTACCGCGTCGGTGGGGCGCAAGCGATCGCCGCCCTGGCCTACGGGACGGAGTCGGTGCCGGCCGTCGATGTCATCGTCGGGCCCGGCAACCGTTACGTGGCCATCGCCGAGCGCCTGGTGGCGGGCCAGGGTCTGGTCGGTGTCCCCTCGGCCTTCACCGGTCCGTCAGAGGTGGCGGTCATCGCGGACGACACCACCCCGGTGACGTTCGCCGCCGTCGATCTGGTGGTGCAGGCCGAGCACGGCCCGGACGGGCTGGCCTACCTGATCAGCTGGTCCGAGCAGGCCGCGGGGGCGATCACCGCCGAGGTGGCCCGTCTCACCGACGCCTCCCCCCGCCGGGACGAGATCCGGTCGACCCTCGAACGGGGTGGCTACGCCGTGCTCGTCGACGGGCCGCGAGCAGGCCATGGCGGTCGCCAACGCGGTGGCCGCAGAGCACCTCGAGCTGATGTGCGAGAACCCGGAGTCGCTGCTGGCCGCTTCTGCGCAGCGCCGGAGCGGTATTCCTCGGGTCCGTGGGCGCCCGCCAGCGTCGGCGATTACGCGGCCGGCCCCAACCACGTCTTGCCGACCGCCCGATCGGCCCGGTTCGGGAGCGCCCTGCGGGTGGACGACTTCCGAAAGCACATTCACGTCGTCGACGTGTCGCGGGCCGGCCTCAGCGGGTTGGCGCCCCACGTCATCGCCCTGGCCACCGCGGAGGGTCTGCCGGCCCACGCCGACTCCGTTCGCATCCGCCTCGACAGCAGGGCGGGCTGATGGGCCTCCCCGAACCGCGTGAGGACCTGGGTCTCCGCCAGGGGTACCACTCCCCGCAGGTGGAGGTGGCCGTCCGCCTCAACACCAACGAGTCGCCCCTGCCACCGCCGGCCGCCTGGGTCGACGCCCTGCGCGCCGAGGTCGGCACCCTGGCCTGGAACCGGTACCCGGACCGCCAGGCCACCGAGCTGCGGGCGGCCCTGGCCGGCTTGCACGGGGTCCGCCCCGACCAGATCTTCTGCGCCAACGGATCCAACGAGGTGCTGCAGTCGCTGTGTCTGGCGTACGGCGGGGCCGGACGGTCGGTGGCCGTGTTCGAGCCGACCTACGCCCTGCACTCGCACATCGCCCACCTGACGGGGACCGCGGTGGCCGAGGGCCAGCGCCGCCCCGACTTTTCACTGGACCTGGACGTGGTGGCGGAGGTGCTGGCGACGGCCCGGCCCGTGCTCACCTTCCTGTGCTCGCCCAACAACCCGACCGGCCTCGCCGACGACCCCACCGCGGTGCGGGCCGTGCTGGGCGCCGCCCCCGGGCTGGTGGTCGTCGACGAGGCGTACGGCCAGTTCGCCGACTGGACGGCCCTGTCGCTGGTCGACGACGACGTCGCGCTGGTGGTCACCCGGACCTTCTCGAAGACTTGGTCGATGGCCGGCGCCCGCCTGGGTTACCTGGTCGGTCCCGCCCGGGTGGTGGCGGCCCTCGAGCGGGTCGCCCTCCCGTATCACCTGGACGCCTTCAAGCAGGCGGCCGGCCGGCTCGCCGTGCAATTCGTCGGTGAAATGGAGGCCCGGGTGGGGCTCATCGTCCGCGAACGGCAGCGGCTCCTGGCGGCCCTGGCCCGACTACCGGTGACGGCTTGGCCGTCGCAGGCCAACTTCATCCTGTTTCGGGCCGAGCACCGCAAGGGCAGCGAGGTGTGGCAGGGCCTGCTCGACCGGTCGGTCCTGGTGCGCGACACCTCGTCGTGGCCGCGCCTGGCGAACTGTCTCCGGGTCACGGTCGGCACCCCGGAGGAAAATGACACCTTCCTCGCCGCCCTTGCCGCGGTGCTGGCATGACCCGCCAGGCGGTCGTCGAACGCAGTCGAGCGACCAAGGAGACGACCATCTCTGTGCGGTTGGTGCTGGACGGTGCCGGCGCGGTCACGGTGGCAACCGGGTTGCCGTTCTTCGACCACATGGTGGCCCAGCTCGGCAAGCACGCCGGCTTCGACCTGTCGGTGCAGGCCGCGGGCGACCTGGCCGTGGACGCCCATCACACCGTCGAGGACACGGGTATCCTGCTCGGTGAGGTCCTCCGGGAGGCGCTGGGCGACAAGACCGGGGTGCGCCGCTTCGCGTCCATCGACATCCCCCTCGACGAGGCCCTGATCTCGGTGGCGGTGGATCTGTCCGGGCGGCCGTTCCTGGTCTACGCCGTTGACCCTGGCGCTGGCGGCGAGGCCTACCCGATCGGCACACCAGGTTTCGATCCGCAGTTGGCCGAGGAGTTCTGGCGGGCGTTCGCCACCGCGGCCGGCCTCACGCTGCACCTGCGGATGATCTCGGGACGCAACCCCCACCACATCCTGGAGGCCTGCTTCAAGGGGGTGGCCCGCGCCTTGCGGGACGCCATCCGGGTCGAGGGCGGCGGGGTGCCGTCGACGAAGGGCACGCTCTGAACCGCCGCATCGCCGTCCTGGACTACGGCATCGGGAATCTCCGTTCGGCCGAGAAAGCCTTGCAGCACCTGGGCGCTGACGCCTCGCTGGTCGCGGATCCCGACGCCGCCACCGGCGCCGCGGGGGTGGTGCTGCCAGGCGTCGGGAATTTCGGCCGGTGCATGGAGGCGTTGCGAGCCTCGGGGCTCGACCGGGTGGCGCGGGCCGCGGTGGATGCGGGGACGCCGTTTCTCGGGATCTGCGTGGGCATGCAGATGCTCTACGAGGGTTCGGAGGAGTCGCCGGGGGTCCCGGGGCTGGGCGTGCTCCCCGGGGAGGTGGCGCGCTTGCCCGCCGGGGTCAAGCGGCCGCAAATGCAGTGGAACCGCTTGCTGCTGGCAGACCCGCTGCATCCGATGGTGGCCGGGCTGGGAGAGGACGCATGGGTGTACTTCGTGCACTCCTACGCCCCGCCAGCGGGCGCCGGCCTGGTCGCCAGCTGCGACTATGGCGGCTCGGTCGTGGCCGCGGTGGCGACGGGGCGGGTGTGGGCGACTCAGTTCCACCCCGAGAAGTCCGGCGCCGTCGGCCTGGCCCTGCTCGGCAACTTCGTCAGGGCGGTCGGAGGCGGGGCGGTCGATGGCGGGGCGGTCGACGGCGTGCCCGCCGGCGGCGGGACGGCGGCCTGACCCATGGAGGTGTACCCCGCCATCGACTTGCGGGGCGGCCACTGCGTGCGCCTGGTGGAGGGCGACTTCGCCCAGGAGACCGTCTACGGCGACGACCCGCTCGCCGTCGCCGAGGGCTTCGCCGCGGCCGGGGCCCAGTGGATCCACGTGGTCGATCTCGACGCGGCCCGCACGGGCGACCCGGTCAACCGCCCGGTCGTGGCGGGCATCGCCGCCGCCATTCCCGGGGTGCGGGTCCAGTCCGGCGGCGGCGTCCGCAGTGTCGACGACGCGGCCTGGTTGCTGGATGCGGGCGTCGCCCGGGTGGTGGTGGGTACCGCCGCCATCGAGCGGCCCGCGCTGGTGGCGGAGATCGCCGCTCGCTGGCCGGGTCGGGTGGCCGTCGGGCTCGACCATCGCGATGGCGCGGTGCGGGTGCGGGGCTGGACGGCCGGCGGGGGCCGGCAGGTCGCTGAGGTGGTGCCAGAGGCGATGGCAGCCGGCGCCGCCGCGGTGATCGTGACCGACATCGGCCGCGACGGGCGGCTGGCCGGCCCCGACGTCGGCGGCCTGGCGGCGCTGCTGGCGCAGACCCGGGCGCCGATCATCGCGTCCGGCGGGGTGCGGGACCTGGCCGACCTGCGGGCCTTGGCCGAGGTGCGGGCGCCGGGGGAAGCCGGTCCGGGCCTGGCCGGGGTCATCGTCGGCAAGGCGATCTACGAGGGCCGGTTGGACGTAGCCGCTGCCCTGGCGGCCGGGACCGGATGAGGCCGGCGTGAGAGCCATCAGGGTCATACCGTGCCTGGACGTCGACGGCGGGCGGGTGGTCAAGGGCGTCAAGTTCCAGGATCTTCGCGACGCCGGCGACCCGGTGGAGCTGGCCGCCCGGTACGACCGCGAAGGCGCGGACGAGCTCGTCTTCTACGACATCACCGCCTCGGCGCACGGTCGGGAGACGATGGTGGAGGTGGTGGCCCGCACCGCGGACGATGTGTTCATCCCGTTGACCGTCGGCGGCGGGGTGCGCACCCTCGAGGACGGGCGCCGGCTGCTGCGGGTCGGTGCGGACAAGGTCAGCGTCAACAGCGCCGCGGTGGCGGCGCCGGAGCTCATCGACGAGCTGTCGGACACGTTCGGGGCCCAGTGTGTGGTGGTGGGTATCGACGTGCGCCGGTCCGGGTCGCCGGACGCTGGGTCGGTCCGGTTCGAGGTGTACACCCACGGCGGGCGGGTCGCCACCGGGATCGACGCCGTGGCCTGGGCCGCCGAATGCGAGGCCCGAGGCGCCGGCGAGGTCGTCCTCAACTCCATGGACCGCGACGGCACCCGCCACGGCTTCGACCTCGAGCTGACCCGGCTCGTCGTCGACACCGTCGGCATCCCGGTCGTCGCCAGCGGCGGTGTGGGACGGCTCGAGCATTTGGTGGAAGGGGCGGTGGCCGGCGGGGCCGACGCCGTGCTGGCCGCGTCCATCTTCCACTTCGGCGAAGCGACGGTGGCCCAAGCCAAGGCCGAGCTGCAGGCGGCCGGGGTCATCGTCCGGCCCGTCGTCGGCGGGAGCCCACACTGACTAGGGTGGCGCCGATGTCGCGACCCGGAGGCCCTGGATCAGAGTCGCCGAAGCAGGCGGTCCAGATGCTGACCGACCGGGTCCTGGTGCAGATCCCACGAGGCGAAGGCGAGCGGAAGTCGCGCGCCGGCATCCTGATCCCGGCCACCGCCCAGGTGGCCCGTCGGCTGGCCTGGGCCGAGGTGGTGGCCGCCGGGCCCCACGTGCGGACGATCAAGGCGGGGGACCAGGTGCTCTTCAACCCCGAAGACCGCTACGAGGTCGAGGTGCAGGGCGAGGACTACCTGATCCTCCGCGAGCGCGACATCCACGCGGTGGCCTCCGAGCGCGTCGACGACGGCACCGGCCTGTACCTGTAGGCCTCCCCGGCCGGCTCCGCCGACGAACCGCCGCCGCGACCCTCGACCACTACGAGCCGAGCGTGGTCCAGGCGTCGTAGGAAATCGGCTCCATCGCCGCTTCCCCCTGTTGGTCGGACGGCCCGTTCTGCACGAACACGGCGATGAGGTAGTCGCGACCGTCACCATTGATCCACGCGATGCCGTTGCGGCAGCCGATCTCCGGGATCCGCCCGGTCTTCGCCGCCAGCACATCGTTGGGCGGGGGCCCGAAGTTGATCCCGAACACCTGGCTGGGCTCCACATGACCCAGCAGATACAAACCGTAGGCCCGGGACGAGTTGTTGAGGAACGGGTTCGGCGTGGCGAAGGTGTGGAGCAGGGTGATCTGATCGACGGGGGTGGTGGTGGACGCCCCCCAGTTGGTCAGGACGGTGGTGTTGGTCATCCCGATGGAGTTGTCCCACGCCTGGATGGCGGCCGCCCCGCCGACCTGGTCGAAGAGGGCCTGCCCGTCGGCGTTGCTGCTGATCTCGATCATGGGCCCAGCCAAGCTCTGCTCCTCGGCCGTCGGCCCCCGCCCGGCCGCTTGGTCTTCGGCGAGCATGGTGCCGAGGATCTCGACCTTGAAGGTGCTGGCGAGCGTCAACTGGGGGCCGGGATTGAAGGTGTACATCGAGCCGGTGTTGAGATCCTCGACCGCGGCGGTGATGGTTTCCGGCAGGGCGTTGAGCAGGGCATCCAACGCCGGGGTAAACGGTGACAGCGGCACCGACCCCTCCGACAGCCAGTAGCCCCCGGCCGATCGGGCCATGCCCACGATCCGCTGCGGCAGGTGCCGGCCGCCCGTCGATCCGAGGAAGGGGGCGTCGCCGAAGGTGAAGATGCCGCCGTCCGAGGCCACCAGCCAGTAGCCCCTTCCGCTCGGCGTGGGGGCCATCCCGACGATGGGCTTGGCCAGCTGGATGTTGCCGGTGGACCCGTGGAAGCGGGCGTCGCCGAAGGTGAAGATGCCGCCGTCGGAGGCCACCAGCCAGTAGCCCTTTCCGCTCAGGGTGGCGGCCATGCCGACGATGGGCTGGTTGAGGCGGATGTTGCCGGTGGACCCGTGGAAGCGGGCGTCGCCGAAGCTGAAGATGCCGCCGTCGGAGGCCACCAGCCAGTAGCCCTTTCCGCTCAGGGTGGCGGCCATGCCGACGATGGGCTGGTTGAGGCGGATGTTGCCGGTCGACCCGTGGAAGCGGGCGTCGCCGAAGCTGAAGACGCCACCGTCGCCGGCCACCAGCCAATAGCCGCGGCCCGTCGGTGTCGGCGCCATTCCGACGATGGCCTGCGTCAGGTGGATGTTGCCGGTGGAGCCGTAGAAGTGGGCGTCGCCGAAGGTGAAGATGCCGCCGTCCGCGCCGACGAGCCAGTACCCGTGCCCGCTGGGTGTGGCGGCGATGCCGACGATCGGAGCGGACAGGATGCGACCGGTGAGGCCGCCGAGGTTGGGGGCGGCGCCGAACGGGAACACCACTCCTCCTGCGCTGCTGGCGTCGGAGACCGCGGTGGACTGGGCGGTCACCGGGCCGGCGTTGGACGCCCCGGCGTGGGGGGCCACCCCGAACGCGATCAGGCTGCTGAGCGCGGCCAACGCCGCGGTCAGGACACCGAAGGTGCGCCGGTCGTGTCCTTTCTCGACCCATCGTCGCCCCCGCATCGCCGCCCCCTTCTTGGCTGTCGTGTTCGCAAACAGTCTGAAACGTCACGGGACTCTAACTCGGACACCGAAGTCGCGGGTGGCACGTTGGGCGGCAATTGCCCGAAAGTCTCCGGCCCCCGGCTCCTACGATGAAGGCATGCCGGTTGCCATCCCCATCGCCGCCACCCCGGAGCAGCTGGCGCAGGTCCGTTACAACTCGGACGGCCTGGTGGCCGCCATCGTCCAGGAACACGCCACCGGGGTGGTGCTGATGATGGGGTGGATGAACGCCGGGTCGGTGGCCGAGACGCTCGAGACCGGGCGGACGGTGTTCTGGTCCCGCAGCCGGCAGGAGCGGTGGCGCAAAGGCGACACCTCCGGTGACCGGCAATGGGTCCGGGCCGCCTATTACGACTGCGACGGCGATGCCCTGCTCTTCGTCGTCGAGCAGGAGGGCGGGGGCGCCTGCCATACCGGCGAGCGTTCCTGCTTTTACCGGCCGTTCGGCATCACCGGCGGGGGCGGCGCCGCCTCATGACGCGCGCCGGTCTGTGAACCACCCGAGCCGCGACGAGTTCGCCTCGTTGGCCCGCCAGTACACGGTGGTCCCGGTGTGGCGGGAGCTCCTCGCCGATCTGACCACGCCGGTGGCGGCCTTCGCCCGGCTGGCCGGCGCCGACCATGCCGACCGGGCTTTCCTCCTGGAGTCGGTCGAGCATGCCGAGCGGTGGGGCCGGTGGTCGTTTGTGGGCCGTCAGCCGTCGGCCACTCTGATCGCCGCCGACGGCGCCATCTCGGTGGAGGGCGAACTGCCGGCCGGCATCCCCCTCGACCGCGGCGTCCTGGCGGCCGTCGAGGCCATACTCGGTGCCTACCGGTCGCCGGAGATCGACGAGCTGCCACCGCTGCACGGCGGCATCGTCGGGTATCTCGGGTACGACGTCGTCCGCGAGATCGAACATCTGCCGTCCGCCCCGCCGGACGAAGCCGGCTATCCCGACGCCATCCTCTCGGTCGTGGGCCAGGTGGCGGCCTACGACTACTGGCGCCAGCGGGTGACCCTCATCGAGTCGGTGCCGATCCCGCCCGAGGCGGCGGGCGACGTGGCGGCCTGCGACGCTCTCTACGACGCGGCGATGGCCCGGCTCGACGAGCTGGCCTCGGCTGGCGCCCGGCCCCTCGACGAGCCGCTCCTGGCCCCGCCGGAACGCGACGACGAGCTGCCCGACGTGCGCCGGCGCACCTCGCCCGAGCTGTACGCCAAGGCGGTGGAGGTGGCCAAGGAGTACATCCTGGCGGGCGACATCTTCCAGGTGGTCCTGTCCCAGCGGTTCGAGGTCGACCTCGGCGCCGACCCGTTCGACCTGTACCGGTCGCTGCGCCAGGTCAATCCCAGCCCCTACATGTACTACCTGCGCCACCCGGAGCTGTGCGTCGTCGGTTCGTCGCCGGAGCCGATGGTGCAGCTCCTCGGCGGGCGGCGTCATCTCCCGGCCCATCGCCGGTACCCGCCGTCGGGGCGGGACCGACGAGCACGATCGGCGCATGGCGGCCGAGCTGATCGAGCACCCCAAGGAGCGGGCCGAGCACGTCATGCTGGTGGACCTGGCCCGCAACGACGTCGGCCGGGTGGTCGACTACCGCACCGAGCAGGTGGACGAACTGATGACCCTGGAGCGCTACAGCCACGTGATGCATCTGACCTCGCAAGTGTCCGGCCGGCTGCGGTCCGGTCTCGGGCCCATCGACGTCCTGCGCGCCACCCTCCCAGCGGGCACGGTGTCGGGCGCGCCGAAGGTGCGGGCCATGCAGATCATCGACGAGCTCGAACCCGCCAAGCGCGGCCCTTACGCCGGCGTCATCGGCTACTTCGACTTCTCCGGGAACCTCGACACGGCCATCGCCATCCGCACCATGCTGGTCGCCCCCGACGGCACCGCCACGGTGCAGGCCGGCGCCGGGATCGTGGCCGACAGCGACGCCGCCGACGAGGACCTCGAATGCCGCAACAAGGCCGCGGCCTTGCTCGCCGCGGTGCCAGGCGCCCGCCGCATCACCGAGGCCCGCCGTGGCTGACAAACCAGATGGCACCCCAGATGGCCGTTACGCCGTCTGGCTGGACCGACAGGTGGTGACGGCGACCGGGCCCGAAGCCGGGACGTTCCTGCAAGGCCAACTGAGCCAGGACGTGCTCGCCGTCGGCCCGGGGAGCAGCACCTGGTCGTGGGTGCTGGCTCCCAATGGGAAAGTCGATGTCCTGGTGCGCGTCACCCGCCGCTCAGACGACGACTGGCTGCTCGACACGGACGGGGGATGGGGGGAGGCGCTGCGCACCCGCCTCAATCGCTTCAAGCTGCGGACGAAGGTCGACCTGGAGCTCCAATCGTGGCAGGCGCTGGGCTTGCGGGGTGCAGAGGTGGTGCCCCCTCCGGAGGCGATCACGGCGCGCTTCGAGTGGCCGACGCTGGGCGGCGTAGACCTCTTCGGCGCACACCTGGAGGTCCCCGAGGGGTGGCCGGTGCTGTCCCCGGAGGACTACGAAGCGGAGCGGATCGTCGCGGGTGTCCCCCGGATGGGCGCCGAGCTCGACGACAAGACCATCCCGGCCGAGACCGGACTGGTCGGCGAGCGGACGGTGAGCTTCAGCAAAGGCTGCTACACCGGGCAGGAACTGGTCGCCCGCATCGACTCGCGGGGCGGCCACGTGGCCCGTCACCTGCGCGCCCTGCGGCTGCCTGGGCCGGTGGCGCCGGGTACCGAGCTATTCGCCGCCGACGCCGCCGCCGAGGGCAAGGCGGTCGGCTCGGTCACCAGCGTGGCCTCCTCGGCGCGCCGGGGCTGGGTGGGACTCGGTTATGTGCGGCGGGTCGTCGAGGTGCCCGCGGCCCTGAGGGCAGGCGCCGACGGTCCCCTGGTGGAGGTCCGGGACCTGCCCGGGTGATGAAGTCCACCTGGGTCGCGGTGGCCCTGGCGGCCCTGCTGGCGGGGTGCGGGCTGGCGGGGTGTGGCGGCGTCCAGACCTTGTCATTTCCCCCGCCGCCGACCGCCACCGCCCCGGCGGTCACCAGCGGGGCCACCCTTCCGACGAACCTGCCGTCGGTCGTCGAAGCGGGGGTGCCCGGCGCCACCACCACGCTGCCACCCGCGATCGGCCCGGGCGCGGCCTCCATCAACGGCACCGTGCTGGGTCCGGCCGGACCGGTCGCGGGCGCCACTGTGGAAGCCGACCGGATCGTCGGTGACCAGGTCACGTCCACCCAGACCACCACCGCCGCGGACGGCAGTTGGTCGATCGGATCGATCCTCGGCGGCCGCTACCGGGTCCGGGCCTGGCAGCAGCCCAGCCTGGCCGTCACCACCCCGCAGATCTTCTTTCTCGGCGCGACGGACACCCACTCGCTGAACATCCAGCTGACCGCCTTCACCGGCCCGAATGTGGCGTCGGCCATCGCCCCCGGCACACCGGTGGTGGGCGAGATCGACAACCTGGTCGTGCAAGTGACCACCCCCACCGTCGGCGCCGACGGCGTGGTTCGCGATCTCCCCGCCGTCGGGGTCAGCGTGAGCTTGACCAACGGCCCGCTCTGGCAGGTCTACAACGGCAACCCGCTCCCGACCGGTGCGGACGGGACGGTGCTGTTCCAAGTGAGCTGCCAGACGGCCGGCACTGTCCCCCTGAGCGCGGCAGTCGGCGGGGCCGCGCCGGTCACCCTGACGCTGCCCGACTGCGCCTCGCCGCCGACCACCACCGCGCCGCCGACGACGACCACGACGTGTCCGACGACCAGCCTGCCCCCGGGGGAGTCGACGACCACCTCGTCGACGCTCTTCTTCGGCCTCTGCTGACGGCGCCGCGGCACCCGACCGGTAGGCTTCCACACCCATGGCCACCTACCTGGACCGCATTTTGGAGGCCCACCGGGCGGCCGCAGGCAGCGACCGCCGCGACCTCGACGCCCTGGCGGCGGTGGCCCGCACCCGGCCTCCGGCCCGGGGTTTCGCCGCGGCCCTGCGGGCCAACCAGGAGGTGGCGGTGATCGCCGAGGTCAAGCGGGCCAGCCCCAGCCTCGGCCCCCTGGCGCCCCACGTCGACCCGAGGCTGCTGGCCCGTGCCTACCACCAGGGCGGGGCGGCCGCCCTCTCCGTGCTCACCGACCGCGAGTTCTTCGCCGGCTCGCCCGAGGACCTGATGGCGGCCCGGGCCGCGACCCCGCTGCCCGTGTTGCGAAAGGACTTCACCGTCGGTCCGGCGGACGTCCTCGACGCCCGGGCGATGGGCGCCGACGCGGTCCTGCTCATCGCGGCCGCGCTTTCACCGGACGAGCTCTCCCAACTGATGGGCGTGGCCGCGTCCGTCGGGCTCGACGCCCTGGTCGAGGTCCATGACGAAGCCGAGGCCGACCGGGCGCTCGCGGCCGGGGCCTCCCTGATCGGCGTCAACCAGCGGGACCTGATCACCTTCGAGGTCGACACCGACCGGGCGGCCCGGGTGGGTCGGATGCTGCCCGCCGAGGTGGTCCGGGTGGCCGAGTCGGGCATCCGCACCGGTGACGACGTCGAGCGCCTGGCCGCCGCCGGCTTCGACGCGGTGCTGGTGGGGGAGGCGCTGGTCACCGCGCCCGACCCGGCTGCGGCGGTGCGGGGGTTGCGGCTGGGCGCGGCGTCGCGGGCCGCCGGCCGATGTTCATAAAGATCTGCGGGACGACCTGCGAGGACGACGCCCTCTTGGCGGTGGCGCTCGGCGCGGATGCGATCGGCTTCACCTTCGCCCCGTCGCCCCGGCAGATCGCCCCGCAGATCGCCGCCGACATCGTCAAGCGTTTGCCGCCCGAGATCGTGACGGTCGGGGTGTTCCAGGACGAGTCGCCCGAGCGGGTCCTGCAGGTCGCCCATGCCGCCGGTCTCCGAGCCGTGCAGTTGCACGGGCGCGAGCCGGTGCATACCGCCCAGTGGCTGAGCACCCGGCTGCCCCTCGTGATCCAAGCGTTCCCCGCCGGCGACGCCCGGGTCCGGCAGGCCCGGGACTACGAGGCGCACGTCATCCTGCTGGACGCGCCGCACCCGGGATCCGGGCAGGTGTTCGACTGGTCGCTGGCCGCCGAGCTGCCCGCGGGCCAGCGCCTGATGATCGCGGGCGGGCTCACCGCGGCCAACGTCGGCGCGGCCATCACCCGGGCCCGGCCCTGGGGGGTCGATACGGTGTCCGGCGTCGAACGCCAGCCCGGCCGCAAGGACCCGATCAAGATGCGGGACTTCATCGCCGCGGCCCGGGCCGCCAGCGAGCCCATGGACGGTGCCGACGACGACCGCGACCCGGGGGCCCTCTACGACTGGCAGGACGAGTGACGGTCGAGGCCGCGGCCGCCATGGGTGACCCCGGCCCGAGCGGCCGGTTCGGCCGGTTCGGGGGCCGCTACCTGCCCGAGTCGCTGGTGCCGGCCTGCCTCGAGCTGGAGGCGGCCTTCCGGGCCGCCTGGTCGGACGACGGATTCCGGGCCCGGTACCAGGCGTTGCTGCGGGACTATGCCGGTCGGCCGACGCCCGTCACCGAGTGTCACCGACTGTCCGAACGGCTGGGGGTGCGGGTGCTCCTCAAGCGGGAGGACCTGACGCACACCGGCTCCCACAAGATCAACAACGTGCTCGGCCAGGGGCTCCTCACCCTGGAGATGGGCAAGACCCGGTTGGTCGCCGAGACCGGCGCCGGCCAGCACGGCGTCGCCACCGCCACCGCCGCCGCCCTTTTCGGCCTGGAGTGCGTGGTGTACATGGGCGAAGTTGACACCGAACGGCAGGCGCTCAACGTGTTCCGGATGCGCCTGCTCGGCGCCGAGGTCCGGCCGGTAAGTTCCGGCAGCCGCACCCTCAAGGACGCGGTCAACGAAGCGCTGCGGGACTGGGTCGCCAGCGTCGAGCACACTCACTATTGCCTGGGCTCGGTGATGGGGCCGCACCCGTTCCCCTGGATGGTGCGGGAGTTCCAGCGGGTCGTCGGCGACGAGGCCAGGGAGCAGTGCCGGGCCCAGCTCGGCGGTGCGGACCCGGATCTGGTGGTGGCGTGCGTCGGCGGCGGCTCCAACGCCGCGGGCACCTTCGCCGGCTTCGTCGACACCTCGGCCCGCCTGGTCGGCGTCGAAGCCGCGGGCGGGTCGGCCATCGGCCGGGGTATCCCCGGCGTCCTGCACGGCATGCACTCCTACCTGCTGCAGGACGAATGGGGCCAGATCCTCGAGGCGCAGTCCATCTCGGCCGGCCTCGACTATCCCGGCATCGGCCCCGAGCACGCCTACCTGTCCGACCTGGGCCGGGCGTCGTATCACGCCGCGACGGACGCCGAGGTGCTGGACGCCTTGCAACTGCTGTCCCGCACCGAGGGGATCATCCCGGCCTTGGAGCCCGCCCACGCCCTGGCCTGGCTGGTCCGGGCGGTCCGGGAGGGGGAGGTGGCAGCCGGGACGACGGTGTTGTTGACGCTGTCCGGGCGGGGCGACAAGGACGCCGAGCAGGTCATGCAGGTGCTCGGGTGAGCGCGCCGGCCGTCGGTGGCCCCGGGGCGGGTCGGGGGGTGGCGGTGGAGCCGGCGTTGCGGTCCGGGCGAGACGCCGGCCGCAAGCTCCTCGTCACCTACGTGACCGGCGGCCTGGGCGCCGACTGGGTGGACGCCACCCGGGCCATGGTCGACGCCGGCGCCGACCTGGTGGAGGTGGGCATCCCCTTCTCCGACCCGGTCATGGACGGCCCCACCATCCAGGCCGCGTCGGTGCGGGCCCTGGCCGACGGGGCCAACCCGGCCGGCATCCTCAACGCCCTCCGCGCGGTGGAGATCCCGATCCCGCTGGTGGCCATGACCTACTACAACGTCGTCTTCCGGGCCGGGCACGCCCGGTTCGCCAGCATGCTGGTGGACGCCGGCGTACGCGGCGCCATCGTGCCCGACCTCCCCCTCGACGAGTCGCCCGACTGGGAGGCAGATGCCGCCGTCGCGGGCGTCGAGACGGTGATGCTGGCCGCGCCGGTCACGCCTGACGACCGGCTGGCCGAGTTGTGCCGGCGGTCGCGCGGTTTCGTCTACGGGGTCAACCTGATGGGGGTGACGGGGGAACGGACGTCCGTGGCCCAATCCGCCGCCGTCCTGGCCAAGCGGCTCAAGGCCGTCACCGACCTGCCCGTCATCATGGGCTTCGGCGTGGCCACGCCGGCCCACGCGGTGGCCGCCGCGGCCGAGGCGGATGGAGTGGTGGTGGCGTCCGCCTTGATGCGCCTGCTGCTCGATGGCGGCGGGCCGGCGGCCGTCGGCGACGCCGTCGCCGCGCTTCGGGCCGCCCTCGACCGAGGCTGAGCGCGGCCGGCGGGGCCGGCGGGGGCCGGCGGCGGCCGGCGGGGGCCGGCGGGGGCCGGCGGGGGCCGGCGGGGGCCGGCGGGGGCCGGCGGGGCCGGCGGGGGCCGGGGCCGCTGCTCCTGACCGTTCCGGCGTCTTCGGGACGTACGCGACATCGTGTGTCACGTACGTCCCGAAGAGTCAGGATGTTCCAAAGACGCGAGGATGTAATAGCATGAGAGTTTATGAAAGATCCAACCGACGACCGGTTCCGGCGCCAGTACGGCGTCCTCAGCCGAGGTGAGGCGCTCGCCGACGGGCTGACCCGCCGGCAGGTCGGGTACCGGGTGCGCACGGGCCAGTGGGTGGAGGTCGCACCCGGCGTGTACCGCCATGCCGCTTTCCCGGTGACGCCCGAACTGGAGATCCTGACGGCGCTGCTGAGTGCGGGGCGGGGCGCGGTGGTCTCGCATCAAGCGGCCGCCTATCTCTGGGGTCTGCTGGATTGGAACGAGGCGGGGGCCCGGCCCGCGGTGACGGTCCCGGCCGCGGCCCACCCCAGGGCGCGTGGTTTCGATCTCCACCGCGCCAATCTCGTCGACTGGCAGCGGGTGCGACTGTGGAAGAGGATCGAATGCACCGACCCGCTGTGGACGTTGGCCGACCTGGGCGCGGTCGTCGACGGGCGACTGCTCGACTGCGCCATCGACCGGGCGCTGGCCAAGCGCTTGGTTACCGTCAAAGGGCTCACCGCCGAGTTGGCCCGCCGGTCGAAGCCGGGTCGACGAGGCAACGGCCCGTTGCGGGACCGGCTGGCCGCCCGGGGCTTCACGGGAGCGCCGTACCCGAGTGTGCTCGAGAGCCGGACGTTGGCGTTCCTGGCCCGATACCGGATCCCGGTCGAGCAGTGCGAAATGGTTGCCGGCCCAGACGGCGAATACCGCATCGACTTCTGCCTGGTGCACCCGGTGATGCTGGAGATGGATGGCTACGTCTGGCACTTCACGCCGGAGCACCAGGACCGAGACGAGCATCGGCGCAACCAACTGCGGCTGAGCGGCCTCGATCTGTACGTGTCCAACTGGCGTCGCCTGGCCCGGCACGAGGGCAACCTGGCCCGAATGCTGCGACAGGCGATCAGTCTCAGTCGGGAGCGAACTCCAACACCACCTTGACGTCCGTCGGCTGCCGCTGGTAGGCGTCACGCCACGACGTCAAGGGGACCCGCCGGGTGATGAGTCGGGCCAGCCACCCCGGATCGGCCTTGGCCAGCGCGGCCGCCCCCGCTTCGTAGTGCCGCCGGTTGGCGTTGACCGAACCGAAGACCACGTCATTTTCCAGCACCATCCGCCGATTGAGCATCCCGATATCCACCGAGAGATCGCGACCGCCGGAAGAGACTCCCGTCAGGCACACGATCCCGTTGTTGCCCGCCGCGTCCATGACATCGAAGATGAGTTGGCCGACGCCGGTGCACTCGATTGCGATGTCGGGCGTCACCTTGGTGTCCGCGACGGAGCCGTGGTGATAGGTGGCGCCCAGCGCCGCGACCAGGTCTGGCTTGAGTCCGTCGGTCACCTGGTCGAGTACGTGTACCTGCAGCCCTCGTTGTACGCCGAGCAGCGCCGCGAGTAGACCGATCGGGCCGGCCCCGGTGATGAGCACGGTGGCCGGTTCCCAGCGGGCCCGGGCGCCGATCCGCTCGATGTGGTCCCACGCCTTCGCCACCACGGTGGTGGGTTCGAGCAGGACGCCGAGATTGCCGAGCGTGGGGTCGGTCTTGACGACGAAGTCCGGAGTGATCCGATACCGCTCCCGGGCGTAGCCGTGATGCTGCTTGATGCCCCATTCCGTGTATTGACCGTTGCGGCACATGTCCCACTCGCCGACCGCGCAGTTCGGGCAGGGGACGGGATCGGGCCGTCGCACAATGGCGACGACCAGATCCCCCGCGGCCAGTCCGCTTCCGGGGGGAGCTTCGGCCACCTCGCCGAGTGACTCGTGACCGATGGCGAGTCGGGTCTCACCTGGCGGCGCCCAGCCGTACTCGCCCCCGATGATCTCGAGGTCCGTTCCGCACACCCCGATTGCCCGGGTCTTGACGAGGACCGGCCCGTCGCTGTCGGGCGGTTCGGGCAGCTCGGTGAGATCAACCGAGCCGGACTGGAGGGGGACGACCGTGACGGCGTGCATGGGTGGCAAGCTAGTCACCGTGGATCGACCAGGTCGTCAAGGTAGGCCGGCGGCGAGGCGACGCCGTGACTGACCGCGCCGGCCTCGACGCGCTGCGCCCGGGACGGCTGCTGGTGGCCAACCCGTTGCTTCCTGACCCCAACTTCGACCGGACGGTCGTGCTGTTGCTGGCCTACGGCGACGAGGGGGCGCTCGGTTTGGTCCTCAATCGACCCAGCGACACCATGATCGCCGCGCCCCTGCCTCGGTGGGAGCATCTGGCCGCTTCGCCGGCCGTCGTCTTCGTCGGCGGCCCGGTCCAGCACCAAGCAGTGATCTGCCTGGCCCGGGCCTTCGGGCATCCCGCCGCGGAGATCCCCCCGGCCGGCTGGAGCGCGGTGCTGTCCGAGGTGGGCACCCTCGACCTGGACCTGGATCCCGAGGGCCTGCAGGCGTCGTTGAGCCAGGTGCGGGTGTTCGCCGGCTACGCGGGGTGGAGCGCAGGCCAACTCGAGGCCGAGATCGGGGCCGGGGCCTGGTGGATACTCGACGCCGAGCCGGACGATCCGTTCTGCGACGAACCCGAAGGGCTGTGGAAGACCGTGCTCCGCCGCCAGCGGGGCGCACTGGCGCTGGTGGCGGCCTACCCCGACGATCCGATGTTCAACTGAGAGACGGCATGCCGACCCACGAAGTGCGCAACCAACCACCCCGGCTCGAGGGCTACGACCTCTTCGCCGCCGACCCGCCGTTGCTGGAGGGCGTGCCGCGCCTCGGGGCGGGATGGGCCAGCGAGGGCTTGCACGAGTTGGGATGGCGGGCCGGCGATCCGGAGTCCATCGAGTGGGGGGTGGCGGCCAACACCAACCCGCCGGTCCTCCGCACCCACGATCGCTACGGCTACCGCCTGGATCGGGTCGACTATCACCCGGCCTACCACCGGCTGATGGAGGTGGCGGTGCGAGCCGGATTGCACGCGGCCCCGTGGCAGGATGCCCGTCCCGGCGCCCACGTGGCTCGTGCCGCCGGCTTCTACCTCTGGAGTCAGGTCGACGCCGGCCACGGATGCCCGATCTCCATGACCTACTCGGTGCTGCCCGCATTGCGGTCGACACCCGAGGTGATGCGGTCCTGGTCCGGCCGGTTGACCAGCCGACAGTACGACCCGTCGTTTGCACCGGCTCCGACCAAGCGGGGCGCGCTGGCCGGGATGGGCATGACGGAGAAGCAGGGTGGGTCGGACGTCCGCGCCAACACCACCCAGGCGCTACCGGACGGCGGGGCCGCGGGGGGTACCTACCGGCTGACCGGGCACAAGTGGTTCTGTTCGGCGCCGATGTCCGACATGTTTCTGATGCTCGCCCAGGCGCCGACCGGTCTGTCGTGCTTCCTGGTCCCACGCTTCACGCCGGACGGGGAAGTGAACGCCCTGCGGTTCCAGCGCCTCAAGGACAAGCTCGGCAACCGGTCCAACGCCTCGAGCGAAGTCGAGTTGGAGTCCGCCTGGGGTGAACTGATCGGGCCCGAAGGGCGGGGAGTGCAGACGATCATCCAGATGGTCAACCACACCCGGTTGGATTGCACCATCGGCGCCGCGTCAGGGATGCGGCAGGCGGTGGCCCAGGTCACGCACCACGCCGCCTATCGCACCGCGTTCGGCGTCGCCCTCGCGGACCACGCCCTGATGCGCTCCGTCCTGGCCGACCTCGCGGTCGAGTCAGAGGCCGCCACCGTGACGATGCTGCGCCTCGCCCGCGCCTACGACGCGGCGGGCGCCGGCGACGAGCGCGAGGCCGCCTTCCAGCGGATCGCCACCGCGGTCGGCAAGTACTGGCTCTGCAAGCGGCATCCGATGCTCGCCGCCGAAGCCGTCGAGTGTCTCGGGGGCAATGGCTACGTCGAGGAGTCCATCCTGCCGAGGCTGTTCCGCGAGAGCCCGCTCAACGGGATCTGGGAGGGGTCCGGCAACGTGATCTGCCTGGACGTGTTGCGGGCCATGGCGCGGGCGCCGGAGTCGGTAGACGCCTTCTTGGCCGAGTTGGACGCGGCCGCCGGCGGCGACCCGCGGCTCGACGCCGCGGTCGTGAACCTGCGGCGTCAGCTCGCCGACGGCGCGCAGATCGAAGCGCGGGCTCGCCGCATCGTCGAGGCCATGGCGCTGGCGCTGCAGGGATCACTGTTGGTGCGCCACGGCCATCCGGCCGTCTCCGACGCCTTCTGCGCCAGCCGATTGGCGGGCGACTGGGGTCACGCCTTCGGTACGCTGCCGACCGGCATCGACACCCACACCATCATCGAGCGGGCCCGACCCAAGGTGACCTGAGCCGGCGGCCGGCTTCTCAGTTGAGCCGGGTCAGTCGCACCGACACGTCGAGGCGGGTGGTCGGGCCGCCATGAAAGATGCCCTTGATGGGCGACACGTCCGCGTAGTCGCGGCCCCGCGCCACCAGCACGTGACGCTCGCCGATGGGCGCGCCGATGGTCGGATCGAGGGCCTGCCACTCGCCGGTCCATACCTCCAGCCAGGCGTGGCTCTCACCAGTGCGGCTGGTGCCGAGCTCGGCGTCGGGATCGGGGTGAAGGTAGCCGGAGCAGTAGCGGGCCGGGAGCCCCATGGCCCGCACCAGCGCCAGGCCCAGATGCGCGAAGTCCTGGCAGACGCCCTGGCCGCCATCCCACGCTTCGACGGCGGAGGTGTGGACCCCCGTGGTGCCCGGGACGTA
The DNA here is from genome assembly GCA_963702305.1 of uncultured Acidimicrobiaceae bacterium. GTDB lineage: Bacteria > Actinomycetota > Acidimicrobiia > Acidimicrobiales > Palsa-688 > PALSA-693. Next base: position 367,985 of record CAVPBX010000006.1, read on the forward strand.
GGTCAACTGATCGTGCACCCACTCGATCGCCGCCCGGCCCGCCTCACTGGGCGAGTGCTCGTCCAGGAGGGACGCGGCCACGTCGGTCAACCGCGGGTCGACCGGGACCTGGACGGTCGGCGCCAAGAGCTCGGCAAAGTCGTCGCTCACCTGGTCGTCGCACACGTCGGCCCAGCCCAAGCCGGGACCTGCGAAGGGCAGCACGGTGGTCTCCACCACGGACCGGCCCAGGATCTTCATCTCGCGGTGCGGTTGCTGCAGATCGAAGCTGTGCACGACGCTGCCCCAGTAGTCGAGGTAGCGCATCGGTTGGTGATGGGGCTCCACCTCGACCCGGGCGTCGAGCACCAACTGCGTCGGCGTGGTCATCGGAGTGATCCGAGCCTCGTTGTACGACGAATACACCGGGCCGGCATACTGGTAGTGGCTTTCGTGCTCGACCCGGATGCGCCAGCTCACGACCCGCTCACGACCCAATCTCCGCGGCGTCCTCTAGCAGCCCGGTGCCCTCGAGCGTCCACTCGATGGGGTTCGTCTGGCGGAAGTACCTGCTCGCCAACGCCGCACTGGCCGCACTGCAGCCGGCCTGCACCGCGTCGAGCTGACCCGGCAGGTCGCGGAGGAGATCGTCGATACGCCGGAACTCGAGGTTGGTGCGGATGAGACCCAGGACCCGCCGGGACTCGTCGGTCATGCCGGCGCGGCCGGACCGGGGGTCGAGTTCGGCCAGGCAGCTCTCGGCGGTGGACAGGGCACAGAAGACCGAGCGGGGGAAGAGTCGGTCGAGGAGCAGGAATTCGACGGCCAGGGCCGGTTCGGCCTCCCGGCGATAGGTCCGCAGGAAGGCCTCGTGGGCGGAGCACGAGCGCAACAGGACGACCCAGTCGACTTCGGGGTCCCCGCCCCGGGCGGCGGTGGAGAGCAGGCGGGCCAGCATGTCGACCCGCTCGAGGCTGCGGCCCAGGACGAGGAAACGCCAAGCGTCGTCTCGACTCATCGTCGAGTCGGTGAGCCCGGCCATGATGGCGGCCCGTTCCCGCACGAACCGGAAGAAGCCGTACGGGCCGACGTGCCGGCCCATGGCCACCTGACCCGACAGGGCGTTGTAGGTGGTGTTGAGGGCCTCCCACATCTCGGAGCTGATGGCTTCGCTCACGCCGCGGGCGTTGGCGCGGCGGCATACAACGAGGACACGATCGAGCTCGGGTTGTTTTCGTCGAACGCCAGCAGCTCGGTGACCAGCCGGGCATCAGGACCGAAGGGGGCGCCGTCGGCCAAGAGCGCGGCGTCGGCGACCGACGTGGTGACCCCCATGATGTTGAGCAGCGACTGGCAGGCTTCCGCCTCACTGCTGGCCGGTGCCTCCAGCAGCTGGTGGATTTGCACGTCAAGAATCCGGGCGGTGTCCTCGGCCCGCTCGATGTAGCGACCGATCCAAAACAGATTCTCGGCGATGCGACTCAGCACGGCTGGACCCCGATCGGCGGGACTCGCCCGCCTGCCTCCTGCGCTTGTTGCTGCTGCTGCTGTTGCGCTCGAGAGTGGTCCTCGAGACCCGGCCCCGGTTCGAGGCGCCGGCCCACCGGCACCCCTGCCGCACCCGCGGCTGCCGCGGCTGCCGCGGCCGCGGCGGTGACGATCCGAGGCGCGGGCCGATCGGCGAGGGTCACCCAGGTGTCCTTGGAGCCGCCGCCCTGACTGGAGTTGACCACCAGACCGCCCTCCCGGAGCGCCACCCGGGTGAGGCCGCCGGGCATGACCCACACCTGCTGCCCATCGTTGACCGCGAACGGGCGCAGATCGAGGTGGCGCGGCACCAGCCGGTTGTCCGCGCTGGTCGGGGCGGTCGACAGCGGCACCAGCTCCTGAGCGATCCAGGACCGGGGATCGGCCTCCACGGCGGCGCGGGCCACGGCGAGTTCCTCGTCGCCTGCCTGAGGACCGATCAGGATGCCGTAACCGCCGGAGCCGCTCACCGGCTTGAGCACCAGCTCGTCGAGGTGGTCGAGCACGTACGCGAGTTGGTCGCGGTCCTCCAGGCGGTAGGTCGCCACGTTGGGCAGGATCGGCTCCTCCCCCAGGTAGTAGCGGATGATGTCGGGCACATAGGTGTAGGTGAGCTTGTCGTCCGCCACCCCGTTCCCCACCGCGTTGGCGAGCGTGACCGCGCCGGCCGCGCCGCGTTGAGGATGCCGGGGCAGCCCACCAGGGAGTCGGGCCGGAAGTGCAGCGGATCGAGGAACTCGTCGTCGACCCGCCGGTACACAACGTCCACTCGCCGCTCGCCGCTGGCGGTCCGCATGTACACCACGCCACTGCGGCAGATCAGGTCACGGCCTTCGACCAGCTCCACCCCCATTTGGCGGGCCAGGAACGAATGCTCGAAGTAGGCCGAGTTGTAGACGCCCGGCGTCAACACCACCACGGTGGGGTCGCCCACGCCCGTCGGGGCCGCGGCTCGCAGGGCCTCGAGCAGCCGGCCGGGGTAGCCGTTGACGGGTAGCACCCGATGGCTGGCGAACAGCTCCGGGAAGATGCGGGCCATCATGCGCCGGTTCTCCACCACGTACGACACGCCCGAGGGACAGCGAACGTTGTCCTCCAGCACGCAGAACTTCCCGTCGGCACCGCGCACCACGTCGATGCCCGCCACGTGGATCCGGACCCCATTCGCAGGCTCCACGCCGAAGGCCGCCCGGTGAAAATGTTCGGAGGTGGTCACCAAGCGCCGGGGCACCACCCGGTCATCCAGGATCTGGGCCCTCCCGTACAGGTCGGCCAGGAAGGCCTCGAGCGCCTTCACGCGTTGCGCCACCCCGGCCGACAGGACCGCCCACTCGTCCTCGGGGATGACTCGCGGCACCAGGTCGAGCGGGAACGGCCGTTCCTCCCCGGACAGTTGGAAGGTGATCCCCCGGTCGCGGTACGCCCGGTCGCGGGCGCTGTTGCGGGAGTCGAAGTCGTCGACGGAGAGCGCCTTGAGAGCGTCGTAGAGGGGACGAGCGGCCGGGCGGGGGCTCCCGTCGAATTCGAACATCTCGTCCCACGGTTCGGTACCGAAGTGGTCGCTCGGGGCGTAGCCGTCGAAAAGATCGCCCATCGGCGCTCGGTCTAGCACCCGAATGTTGCGGGCGCGTTGCCGGCTACCAGATAGGCGCTCAGGCCCGGGAGGGACGGTTGGCGCCCCGCCGCCGGCCTCGCTCGGCGGCGTCGAGCGTCACCTTGCGCAATCGAACCACGGAGGGGGTGACCTCGACGCATTCGTCCTCCCTTACGAACTCCAAGGCCTGCTCGAGGGAGAGCTGCAGCGGCGGCACCAGCCGCACCGTCTCGTCGGACGCAGCCGCCCGCATGTTGGTCTGCTTTTTCTCCTTGGTGGGATTGACGTCCATGTCCTCGGAGCGGGCGTTCTCACCGACGATCATGCCCTCGTAGACCTCCACTGCAGGCCCGACCAGCATGGCGCCGCGGTCCTGGAGGTTGGTCAGGGCGTACGTGGTCGTCGGGCCCCGGCGGTCGGCGACCATGACCCCGTTGGGCCGGGTCCGCAGGTCGCCGTGCCAGGGCTCGTAGGTCTCGAAGACGTGGTGCAGTTGTCCCGTGCCCCGGGTCTCGGTCAGGAACTCGGTCCGGAACCCGATGAGGCCCCGCGACGGCACCAACCACTCCATCCGGCACCAGCCGGTGTGGCCGTGATTGGTCATGGTTTCCATGCGCCCTTTGCGCAGGGACAGGAGCTGGGTGACGACGCCCATGAAATCCTCGGGCACGTCCACCGACACCCGTTCCATGGGCTCGTGCAACTTCCCGTCGATCTCGCGGGTGAGCACCTGTGGCTTGCCGACCGTCAGCTCGAAACCCTCCCGCCGCATCAACTCGACCAGCACGGCCAGGGCCAGCTCGCCCCGACCCTGCACCTCCCACGTGTCCGGCCGCTCGGTCGGGAGGACCCGCACGCTGACGTTGCCGACCAGTTCGGCGTCGAGGCGATTCCTGATCTGGCGGGCGGTGAGCTTGGTGCCGGCGGGGGCGCCGGCGACGCCCTTGCCGGCGAGCGGAGAGGTGTTGACGCCCAGCGTCATGCTGATGCTGGGGTCGTCGATGGTGATCACCGGCAACTGGCGGGGGTCGTCGGCGTCGGCCAGGGTGTCGCCGATCATGATGTCGGGGATGCCCGCCACCGCGATGATGTCGCCGGGCCCGGCTCCGTCGGCGGGCGCGTCGACCCGGTCGAGGGCCTGGGTGATGTACACCTCTGAGAGGCGAACCCGCTCCATGGAGCCGTCGTGGCGAAACCAGGTCACGGAGTCCCCTTTGCGGACCCGGCCGTTGCGGATGCGGCACAAGGCCAGGCGCCCCACGTACGGAGAGGCGTCGAGGTTGGTGACGAGGGCCTGGAAGGGATGACCTTCCTCGTAGGTCGGCGCCGGGATGCGCTCCACCAGCAGATCGAACAGCACCTTGAGATCGGGGCTGGTGGCCACGTCCTCGGCAGCCAGCGCGGCCTGGCCGGCGCGGGCGTTGCAGTAGACGATCGGAAACTCGATCTGGTGCTCATCCGCGCCCAGGTCGATGAAGAGTTCGTAGACGGCGTCGATCACCTCGACCGGCCGGGCGTCGGCGCGGTCGATCTTGTTGATGACGCAGATGACGGGAAGGCGGGCCTCGAGGGTCTTACGCAACACGAAACGGGTTTGCGGGAGCGGCCCCTCGCTGGCGTCGACCAGCAGGAGGACGCCGTCGACCATGGTCAGGGCCCGCTCCACCTCGCCCCCGAAGTCGGCGTGGCCCGGGGTGTCGACGATGTTGACCGTCAGGTCCCCGTGCCGGACCGCGGTGTTCTTGGCCAGGATGGTGATGCCCTTCTCCCGCTCCAGGTCCATGGAGTCCATGACCCGCTCGGCCACCTCCTGGTTGGCCCGGAAGGCGCCGGACTGGCGGAGCATGGCGTCGACGAGCGTGGTCTTGCCATGGTCGACGTGGGCCACGATGGCGACGTTGCGGAGATCGGCGCGCTGCATTAGGGATCCTGAGCTCTGGGGGGCAGCTACCAGGGTACAGGCAGGCCTGACCGGCCAGGCACCACGGTCCTGGTCCTGGAGTTGCCTGAGGCCCCTAGTGCCGCTTGCGCCGGTGGTCCTCCATGCGCTTGCGAATCAGCTCCCGCCGCGCCTGCAGGTCCCGGTAGCTCATGTGCTCGACGTCTGAGGTCACGCCCAATTGGGCCCGCATGCCGTCCAGATCGACGACCTGCTGGCGGGGGTCGACGCCGACTTCGGCGGCGATGCGCGCCCCGTACCGCTCGGTGAAATAGGTGGCGATGCGGGTGACCTCCTCGAACAGATCCACGTCGGGTGCCAGGGTGGCCAGGGCGCCGTCGATGAAGAGCAGGTCCTTGACGTACAGCATCAGCACTTTCGGGAAACGGGCCCCGTAAGCCAGCAGGTGCTTGATGATCTCGCGGATCTCGGCGAGTAATTCCTCCGGCGCCATCTGGGTCGGGTCCTTGACCGGCTGGTCCATCCCGAGATCGTGGATCACCGCGTCCAGGTCGGTGTCGGGCGGCAGGGCCCCGAGGTCGCGGAGGGCGGCCAGCTGCATCTTGGGGTCGTTGATGGTGCCGCCCATCAGCATGCGCAGGAACGCCAGCCGGCGGGGCTCGTCCAGCCGCCCGGTGATGCCGTAGTCGAGCAGGGCCACCGTGCCGTCTTCCCGGACAAACAGGTTGCCGCCGTGCAGGTCGCCGTGGAACACGCCGTAGAGGGTGGCCCCTTCCAGAAAGCAGATCATGAGGGCGCGCACCACCGCGGTGGTGTCGATGCCGGCCGCGTGCATGCCGGCCACGTCGTCGAAGGAGAATCCGCTGAGGCGTTCCATCACCAGCACCCGGCGGGTCACCAGTTCCGGGTGGGGTCGGGGCACGATCACCGAGCGTTGGCCGGTCGCGGCGAGGACCCCGGCGATGTCGATCATGTTGTCGGCTTCGAGCCGGAAGTCGAGCTCCTCCACGATGGTCTCGGCGAACAGCTCGACCAGCGCCGGTGGGTTCGCCAGGGCGGAAACGGGGATGCGACCGATCAGGTAGGGCGCGATCCAGCTCATGGCGGCCAGATCCGTCCGCACCGTGGTGGTGACCGCCGGGCGTTGCACTTTCACCACCACTTCCTCACCCGAACGGAGGGTGGCGGCGTGCACCTGGGCGATCGATGCGGCGGCGAGGGGTTGTCGTTCGAACCGGGCGAACAGCTCATCCAGCGGGGCGCCGAGGTCCTCCTCGACGACGGCGCGGACCGCTTCGAACGGTTCAGGCGGGACCCGGTCGCGGAGAAGGCGGAATTCGCTCACCAGCTCCGCCGGGAAGAGGCCCTCGCCCGACGACAGGATCTGGCCCAGCTTGATGTACGTCGGACCGAGGGTCTGGAAGGCCACCCGCAGGCGGCGGGACAGACCAGCGCGGGAAACCTCCGACCGCCCCTGCTGGCGGCCCCGGCGGCGCTCGATCAGGTACCAGCCGCCGACCGCCTTGACCAGCTCGCCGCCGACCCGCACGACGCGCCGGCCGGGAGGAAGCCGGCGCTGGCGCAGCAGATAGGGGACCTGGCCCGCGGTGGCGGCGCGCAGGGCCGTCGCCCCGGTCCGCCACCGCAGCTGGGTGGGATCGACGAGCCACGGCGGGGTGTTGCTGAACGCCCCCACCGAAAGGTCGGCAGGAGAGACCGACGGCATCCCCCGCACGCTATCCCAGGTGGTTGCGAACGCCGGCTCAGCTCGGGGCGGGCGCCGTCGGGATGGACGCGACGGCCGGCTCCACCGGTGCTTCCTCGGCGTAGAAGACGCGATACAGGATCGCCGCCACGGCGCCGCCGACGAGCGGGGCGACGATGAAGAGCCACAGCTGACTGAGCGCCGAGTGGCCCACGATGACCGCCGGCCCGAGGCTACGGGCCGGGTTGACCGACGTCCCGGTCAGCGGGATGCCGATCAGGTGCACCACCGCGAGCGCCAGGCCGATGGCCAGGCCCGCGAATCCCGGGCTCGCCAACCGGCTGGTGGCCGCCAGGACGACGAAGACGAACAGCAGGGTCAGGATGCCCTCGGCCGCGAACGCCCCAGTGGCGTTGAGATGGACCATCGAGTTGTTGCCGAAGCCGTCCGCACCGAGGCCGACACCGCGCCGGTGAATACTCCGGCGAGCCGGACAGGACGCCCCACAGCACCAGGGCGCCGCCCAGCCCGCCCGCGAACTGGGCGAGCCAGTAGCCGACGGCCTCCGTGATGGACATGCGCCCGGAAACGACGAAGCCCATGGTGACCGCCGGGTTGACGTGGCAGCCCGAGATGGGCCCCAGGGCGTAGGCGAGGGCGAGGAGGACCAGGCCGAAGGCCAGCGCGGTGGTGACGACTCCGGCGGACACGCTGGCGCCGGCAAACTTGAAGCCGAAGCTCAAGGTTGCCACTCCGACGGCGAAGAAGACGAGGAAGAAGGTGCCGACGGCTTCGGCGACCAATTCGCGGGGTTGCATCAGACCTCCCGTTGAGGAATGGTCTCCGCCTGCAGGCAGCATGCCATATACGCCCGGCGCGAGCGGGGATGTGGACCGACGTTCGGACCCTGCTGGACCGTCCGGCGAGCAGATGAAGCTGGCCGGATTTCAAAGGCCGCCAGGTGCTGCTGTACTTCTATCCCCAATGGATACCGAGAACGTGTCGCCTAGGTCGGCTCGAGGCGGCCGCTTCCGTCGCCCCGGAGCACGCCGCGCCACCCCTGGCCCCACTCGAATGTTCGGACCACGAGGGTGTCGTAACACTTGACGTCCACGGTGAACGGCAGTTCGACGGTCCCGGCCTCGGTGTCCATCCAGCTTCCCTGTCCAGGGAAGTGGATCGTCCATTCCCACGCCAGGTGCAGCGATGCATTTGGCATCGACACTTGAACAGTGGCGTTGTCGATGAAGCTGCCCCACATCCCCTTGTCGGCCGTGCGCACCTGCTTGCGGCAGTCCCAGCTGGCGGTCATGTGCCACTCGTAGTACGCCGGCATGCTGTCTGACTTCATCTTGACCATTTGCCAGGTCTTGGTCTGGCCGCCTTCGATAATCCCCTTCATGCCTGGCGGCAGGCAGTGGGCGAAGCCGCCCTCCTCCACCTTCACCGAGGCGTCGCCGCTGCAGGTCATCTTGATGACCTTGTCGACGACGTCGAGGCCCTTGCTCACCAGGTCCAAGGCGTTCGGTTCGTCACCCATGGAAAAGTTGTCTCCTTTGATGTGGCGGTTGGTCAGACCGGGCTGGTCTCTGACTCAGTCTCGAACTTCATCGCCGCCTTGAGGTCCTCGGCCGTCGGAGTGTCCTGTTGAGCCGTAGGAGTGTCCTGTTGTGCAGCGTCCTGTTGCACCAGCTGCCAGGCGCTTCCGTCCCAGTAGTAGTAACCGTCTTCGGACAGCTGGCGTCCTTGAGCGTCAGTGGCCATTCAGCATCTCCCATCTGGTGTCTGCAGTTGCCCAAGCGAAGCACGGGCGGTTGGTGACGAGGAAGAATTTTGGCGGATCAGACAGTCCAGGAGCAGTTTCGAACGCCCTGGATCGTGACGCGATCCGTCAGGAGGTCGCCCAGGAGGCAAGAGCGCTTGCCGAGTCTTCGGCCCCGCCTACCATTCCGGGCATGGCTCAGCATCTCAAGGTCGGGGACAAGGCCCCCGACGTCGCCCTGCGGGATCAGACCGAGAACGTCGTCCGGCTCTCGTCGTACAAGGGAAGGTCTGTGTTGTTGTACTTCTATCCCAAGGCGGACACGCCGGGCTGCACTGCGCAGGCGTGCGGGCTACGGGACGTCCTGGGTGACATCGGCGACACCGCGGTCCTGGGGATCAGCCCCGACGCGCCGGGGAAACAGGCCAAGTTCGATCAGAAGTACGGGCTCGGTTTCCCCTTGCTGGCGGACGAGGATCACGCCGTGGCCGAGGCCTACGGCGTATGGGCCCAGAAGTCGATGTACGGGCGCAAGTACATGGGCATCGTCCGCTCCGCCTTCCTCATCGACGGCAAGGGCAAGCTGGCCGAGGTGTGGTACAAGATCTCGCCCAAGGACACCGCCGCCAACCTGTTGGCCGCCGTCGGATAGGGCCGTAGGGCCCGCCGCCCGGCCGGTGGCAGTCAGCCCACTGGCGCCATCACCAGCGTGCCGTTGTGGCCGCCGAAGCCGAACGAGTTGGACAGGGCCGGGCCCGGGGTCCAGACCCGCGGCGCTCCGGTCACCACCTCGATGAGGATCTCCGGGTCCTGCTCGGTGAGCCCGGCGGTCGGCGGGATGAGGCCCCGTTCGATGGTCATCGCCAGGGCCGCCGCCTCCAGCGAACCGGCAGCCGCCAGCGAGTGCCCGGTGATCCCCTTGATCGAAGTCACCGCCGGGCCGGGCAAACCGAACACCTTGACGATGGCCTCCGCTTCGGGCAGGTCGTTGGCTGGGGTGGACGTGCCGTGGGCGTTGATGTGGGTCACCGCATCCGGGGTCAGGCCGGCGTCGATCAAGGCCAGCTCCATACACGCCACCGCCCCGGTGCCGTGGGGCGCCGGCGCGGTGATGTGGTAAGCGTCCGCCGTGCTGGCACCCCCGGTGATCTCGGCGTAGATGTGGGCGCCCCGGGCGCGGGCACCCTCCAACTCCTCCAGGATCAGCACCGCGCCGCCCTCGCCCATCACGAAGCCGTCTCGCTTGACGTCGAACGGCATCGACACCCCGCTGGTGGACAGGGCGGTCATGTTGGAGAAGCCGGCCATGCTGGTCTCGGTCATGGCCGCTTCCGCCGAGCCGGCCACCACCACGTCGCACCGGCCGGTGGCGATGAGCCGGGCGCCGTTGGCGATGCTGTGGGTCCCGGCCGCGCAGGCCGTCACCGTCGTCTCGCACGGACCGCGGAAGCCGTACCGCATCGAGACGTCCGCGGCGCCCCGGTTGCCCATCATCATCGGGACCAGAAACGGGCTGACCCGCCGCGGCCCCTTCTCGCGGAGGATACCGATCTGCGTCTCGAGGGTCTCGATGCCGCCGATGCCGGTGCCGATGATCACCCCGGTGCGATCGGGGTCGGGGGCCAGCCCGCCGTTGGCGTCGAGGCCTCCGGCGTCGGCCAGGGCTTCGGCGGCCGCCACCGCCGCGAACTGGGTGAACCGGTCGACCCGGCGCACCTCCTTCGGCCCATAGAGGTCGGTGGGGTCGAAGTCGGCGCTGACGCGCCGGAGCCCCGAGGGCGCGGGGCCGAGCAGGCCGGCCCAGAACGCGTCGCGGCCGATCCCGCACGGAGCCACCACGCCGATGCCCGTCACGACCACCCGACGCCCCTGGATGCCCTCGCGCCCGTCGGGCGAGGGGTGGACTGCGAGCATCAGAGTTTGGAGGACACCAGGTCGAACGCCTGCCGGACCGTGGCCACGCCTTCGAGCTCGGCCTCGTCGACGGTGATGCCGAACTGCTCTTCGAGCGCCATCACCAGCTCGACCAGGTCCAAGCTGTCCGCGTCGAGGTCCTCGGCGAAGCTGGCGTCCGGGGTGACCTTCTCCGGAGCCACGTGGAGCACCTCGACGGCGCATTCCTTGAACTTGGCGAACGTCTCGTCGTCAGGAGCGTCGGTCGTCGCTTTGTCGGGAGCAGCCTTGTCGTCAGCCATGGGATCCTCCATCTGGGCCAGAGTGAAAGGGAATGTAGTAGGCGGTTGGCGGTATCGACTTCATCCCTGCCACCGCCACACCGCCGACGCCCAGGTCATGCCGGCGCCGAAACCGGACAACAGCACCAGGTCGCCGTCGTGCAGGCGGCCGTTCTCCACTGCATCCACCAGGGCTAGCGGGATCGAGGCCGAGCTGGTGTTGCCGGTCCGGTCGATCGTCGACGCGATCCGATTCGATGGCAGCCCCAAGCGGGACGCGGCCGCTTCCATGATGCGGATGTTGGCCTGGTGGGGCACGAACAGGGCGATGTCCTCGATGGTGGCCTTGGCCCGCTCCAGGGACAGCATGGCGGAGTCGGCGGTGACCCGCACCGCCTTGCGGAACACCTCCTGGCCCCGCATGGCCATCCCGGACCCGTGGTCGGCGTACAGCAGACGCACCAGGGAGCCGTCGACGCCCAGGTCCCATCCCAGCATCGATCCCTCGCCCGGCACTGCCTCCACCACCACCGCGCCGGCGCCGTCGCCGAAGAGGAAGGCGTTGGTGCGATCGTCCCAGTTGGTGGCCCGGGTGAGGGTCTCGGCGCCGATCAGCAGGACGCGTTCCATCCCGCCTGCGATCAACCCGGCCGCCGTGACCAACCCGTAGGTAAAGCCGGCGCAGGCGGCGTTGAGGTCCATGGCCCCACCGCCGATACCGAGGGCCGCCGACGCCGCGGCTGAGCTGGCCGGGATGAGTTGGTCGGGGGTGGTGGTGCACAGCAGCAGCAGCCCGATGTCCTTGCCGTCGACGCCGGCGCGCGCCAACGCGTGACGGCCGGCTTCGACGGCCAAGGACGCGGTCGTCCCCAACCCGCCCTCGGGGTGATGGGGGGGCTGCTCGGCCACGAAGGGTCCGGTGGCCGCGTGGCGGGTGCGGATCCCGCTGCGGTCCACGATCCATTCGTCGGTGGTGTCGAACAGGGTGGCGATGTCGGCGTTGGTGACCACCCGCTCGGGGAGAGCGGTGCCCCAGCCGGTGATGGTGGCGCCGGTCACGAGGCGTGCAACCAGGCGATGGGTTGGCCGGTCTGGACCCGCTCCCCGGGGTGGGCCAGGGCGCCCTCGAGCCGGCCCGCGAACGGCGAGCGGACCTCGGTGCCGGCCACCGTGCCGAGCAGAGTGCCCACCTCGATGGCAGTGCCCGACTGCAGGTCGAGGCCCGGGGCGGGCTCGAAGATGCCGGGTCCGGGGCTGATCACCACCCGCTCCGAGACGTAGAGGTGCTCGCCCTGATGACCGAGGGCGTAGGCGTGCAGGGCGGTGTTGCCGGAGATGGCGTCGACCAGGCGGTCCAGGTCGGCGGGCGCCGACACGGCCACGGTGGTCACGCTCGGCAGGGTGTCGGTGATCATGGTCGACAGGGCGCTGCCGGGGCCCAACTCCACGAACAGGCGCTCGGCCTCGGTGCCGCGCTCCATCAGCCCGCCGAGGCGCAGGATCGATTGGCGCCAGCGGATGGGGCTGACCAGCTGCGCCGACAGGAGCCGGTCCCAGTCCTCGGCGGCGGTGTGCCGCCGGGCGTCCACGTTGGCGATGACGGGGATTTCGGCGTCGTGGAAGGTGATGGTGGCCAGGATCTTCCGCAAGCGGTTGCGCGCCGGGGCCATGAAGGGGGTGTGAAAGGCTCCGCCCACCGCGACGGCCGACACTTTGCGGGCGCCCATCTCGATGGCTTCCGCCCCGGCGCGGGCCACCGCGCCGGCCTCGCCGGCGACCACGGTTTCCTCGGCGCTGTTGAAGTTGGCGACCCACACCTCGCCGTCGGCGAGCCGGCAGGCGATGTCGACCGTGTCCGCGTCGCAGCCGGCGATGACGCTCATGACACCTGGTTGGGCGTCGGCGGCGGCCTGCATGGCCTCGCCGCGCTCGGCGACCACCCGCACGCCCTCTTCGAACCCGAGCGCGCCGCTGGCGGCCAGGGCGCTGTACTCGCCGACCGAGTGGCCGGCGACCCCGGTCGGCTCGATCCCGAGCCGCTCGATGGCGTCGATGACCAGCAGGCTGAAAGTGAAGGTGGCCAGTTGGGCGTTGCGGGTCTCGGTCAGCTCCTCGAAGCTGGCGTCGAGCAGCAGGCGGGCGATGTCCCGCCCGGACGCGTCCGAAGCGTCGTCGACCACGTCCCACGAGGGGTGATCGACCCAGGGACGACCCATCCCCGGCCGCTGCGCCCCTTGGCCTGGGAACACGAAGGCAGGCACTACAGGGAACCTCCTGGGATGGGTACGCGGGTGGGACGAGAAGTGTGAGCCCGCGGGTATAGACCCGCGAGCCGTTCAATACGTAACAGCTAAGCTCACCGGGCCCGCCCGGATGGCGGAACAGGCAGACGCGATGGTCTCAAACACCATTGTCCGAAAGGGCATGCGGGTTCGAATCCCGCTCCGGGCACGGGCCGTTTTCGAACGAAGATCGTGGTTACTCGACAGATCGGGGGCTCTGGTCGCTCATCGGCACAACTGACTCGGGGCCATTGTTACCCGGGCGATGTGTCCGGCTTGTTACCGGACCGCGAACTACCGCGCGGTAGGTCGCCGAGGAGTTACCGGGTAGTCAGGTCGGAGTGCCCGTCGTGGGCCTGGTCAGAACTGCCGTTGACGGGATGATCCGGAGCCCACGGCGAGGTCACCTGACCATAGGGGTTGGGACCAGCGGGTTCGTCCTCCGGTTCGTGCTCGGTCACGATCGGGAGGACGATATGGACGAGGGTCCCGCCGGTGGGCGGCGAGGCCACGGCCACGGTGCCCCCGTGGGCGGCGACCACCCGCTGCACGATGGCCAACCCCAACCCCGATCCGGGCAGGCTGCGGGCGGCCTCGGCGCGGTAGAAGCGCTCAAACACGTGGGGAAGGTCGGCGGGCGCGATCCCGGGCCCCTGGTCGACCACGTCGAGCGTCCATGATCCCTCCCGGCGCAGCGTGACCCGCACCGTCCCGCCCGGCGGACTCCACTTGGCCGCGTTGTCGAGCACGTTGAGTACGGCGCGCTCGAGCAGCACCGGCTGGGCCCGGACCGAGCCGCGGGTGAGCTGCACGTCGAACGTCACCCCGGTCGCCCGCCGCCGGCCTCGCTCGACCGCCCGCTCGACGATGGTGTCGAGGCGCACCTCGATCGGTTCGGCCTGCCCTTCGTCCTCCCGCGCCAGTTCGACCACGTCGCCGACCAGGGTGGTCATCTCCTCCAGCTGGGCCTGGACGTCGTTGAGGAGGTCCGCCCGATCGGGGTCGGGCAGGTCCTTGACCCGCAGCAGCACCTCGATGTTGGTGCGGAGGCTGGTGAGCGGGGTGCGCAACTCGTGGCCGGCGTCCGAGATGAGCTGGGCCTGCTGCTGGCGGGACGCGCCCAGGGCCGCCAGCATGGCGTTGAAGGACCGGGCCAGCCGGGCCAGCTCGTCCTCGCCCGAATCGTCGATCGTCGAGGCCAGATCCTGGGTGGCCGCCACGTGCTCCGCCGCGGCCGTGAGCCGCTCCACCGGTCGGATCGTCGCCCGCCCCACCAGGTAGCCGAGCCCCACCGCCACCCCGATGCCGGACAGGGCCACGATCCACAGGATGAGGCGCAGGTCCGCCAGGGTGTGGTCGATGTCGTTGAGCGGGCGGGCGATCTGGATGGCCACCGGTGCGCCGGTGTTCTGCAGGACGAGGCCGCCGCCCTCGGTGATCACCCGGTAGCGGGTGCCGCCCGACCGCTGGGTGCTGATGCTCGAGGTCGCGGTCGGGGAAAGGGCCAGGTTGGCCTGGGCTTGGGTGACGGGGAGGGCCGAGCCGGTGGGCGGCGGGATCAGGACGGACCGGTCCGCACCTACCACCTGAAGGAGGTTGTTACTGAAGCGATCCAGGAGGCTGGCGATCCGTCCGGTGCTGAACGAGCCGCCGGGCGACAGCTGGGCCGACGCCGCCAGCTCACTTTGCAGGGACGAGTCCACCTGGCTGTAGAGCTGGTGACGGACGGCGAAGTACGACGCCAGGGCGGCCAGGGCCACCGCCACCCCGACGGCGGCGGCGACGAGGGCGCCCAGGCGCACCCGGAAGCTCTTTCGCCGGAGCCAGCCCGTCACTACGTCATTCCTCGACGGGCTGACGCAGGACGTAACCCACGCCCCGCACGGTGTGGATCAGGCGGGGCTCGCCGGCCGCCTCGGTCTTGCGCCGGAGGTAGCCGATGTACACCTCCAGCGAGTTGGAGTTGGCGCCGAAGTCGTAGCCCCACACCCGGTCGAAGATGAGCTCACGCGGCAGGACCTGGCGAGCGTTGCGCAGCAGCAGCTCGAGGAGCAGGAACTCCGTGCGGGTCAGCTCCATGGCCCGGCTGCCGCGTCGGACCTCGCGTGTGCCGGGGTCGAGCGACAGGTCGGCGAAGCGCAGGACGTCGTCGTCGCCGCTCGGGGCGCTGCGGCGGAGCAAGGCCCGGATCCGAGCGAGCAGCTCTTCCAGCGCGAACGGCTTGACGAGGTAGTCGTCGGCGCCGGCGTCGAGGCCCGCCACCCGGTCGTTGACCGCGGCCCGGGCCGTGAGCATCAGGACCGGCGTATGGTCGCCGGCTCGCCGGAGCCGGCGGCAGACCTCGAGCCCGTCCATCCGCGGCATGGCCACGTCGAGCACGATGGCGTCGGCCGGCCGTTCGGCGTGGGCCCCGAGCGCACCCGGTCCGTCTTCGGCGACCTCGGTCTGGTAACCCTCGAATCGCAGGGCGCGGTCCAGGGCCTGCCGGACCGCGGGCTCGTCGTCGACTACCAGCACTCGCACCCCTCCAGTGTGACGGAACCAGATGAGAATGCGCTGAACGCGGTGTCGGCTGCGGTTTGGCGGGGATCCGCTCCGGTAGTCTGCCAAGACCATGTCGCGAGTCCTGATCGAGCGCCGGTTCATCGACGTCGCCCAACGGCTCAAGCGCGCCCGCGAGGAATTGGCGGTGATCGACGACCAGCTGGCGGCCTTGTCGGAAGCGGCGGACGAGGCCCGCATCCGATCGCTGGTATCGGAGACGTCCATCGCCAACCGCGAGTACACCGAGGCCCAGCGCCACGCCGACGCCATGGCCCGCAGCCGCCAGATGGTCGAGGCCGACGTGGCAGAGTTGCAGGCGACCCAGGACGAGCTGCTCGACCGGCTGATCAGCGGTGATCGTCCGGGGTCGTAGACCTGGGCACCCGACGGGCGGGGTCCAGGGGGAGCAGTGGGGACGAGCGTCGTCGAATCCGAAGGAGTGTGGCCTGTGGCAGTACGCGTGGTGATTGCCGAGGACGAGGCCATCGTCCGGCTGGATCTCAAGGAGATCATGGAGGAGGAGGGCTACGAGGTCGTCGGAGAGACCGGCCGCGGTGACGAGGCCGTCGAGCTGGTCCGGGCCCACCGGCCCGACCTCGCCATCCTCGACATCAAGATGCCCGGGACGGACGGCCTGACCGCGGCGCCGCGAGATCAGCGCCGAGCGCCTGTGCGCGGTGCTCATCCTGACCGCCTTCAGTCAGCGCGACCTGATCGAGCAGGCCCGCAACGCGGGCGCCCTCGCCTATCTGGTGAAGCCGTTCCAGAAGAGCGAGCTGCTGCCCGCCATCGAGATGGCCATCGGCCGCTTCGCCGAGATGCGGGCCCTCGACGAGCAGGTCAAGAGCCTCGAAGAGAGACTCGAGGTCCGCCAGGCCCTGGACCGGGCCAAGGGCATCGTCATGGACGAATTGGGCTGGAAGGAAAATGAGGCGTTTACGTGGATCCGCACCCATGCCATGCACGAGCGGCTGCGGATGCTCGACGTGGCCAACCAGATCATCGACGGGAGCTTGCGCCCACCACCCGCCGACCGGCCCGAGAACTGAAATGCCCCCCGAGGTTCGTCTGACCGCGGTCGATCGACCGTGACGAACTGGAACCTGGCCGAGATCTGGGAGACCGTCGCCGAGGTGCGTCCCGACCATCCCGCCCAGCGCTGCGGTGAACGCACCGTTACGTGGCAGGAATTCGACCGCCGGGCGAATGCGTTGGCGGCCGATCTGCTGGACGCCGGTCTCGGCCAGCAGGCCAAAGTCGCGGTCGAGCTCCACAACGGGCCCGAGTACCTCGAGGCCTACGCCGCCGCCTTCAAGGGCGGGCTGGTGCCGGTCAACGTCAACTACCGGTACGGGCCCACCGAGGTGTTGTACCTGCTCGACAACGCGGACGCGGAGGCGGTGGTCTTCCACGCCGGCTTCAGCGAGGTGATCGACCAGATCCGGGCCCGGCTGCCAAAGGTCCGGCGTTGGTACGTCGTCGCGGACGGCTCGCCGCAACCGGACTGGGCCCGGTCCTACGAGGACACGGTGTCGCCCGGCGCGGACCGGGTGTCGCCGCCGTGGGGGCGGTCGGGTGACGACCTGCTGCTGCTCTACACCGGCGGGACGACGGGAATGCCCAAGGGCGTTATGTGGCGGCAGGACGACCTGGTCAACGTGCTCGGCAGCGGCGGCAACCCCCTCCTGGGCCTGGCGCCGGTTGCAGATACAGCCGAGCTGCGAGCTCGGATCGCCGGGGCGCAGGGGTCGTTTTCCAACCTGCCGGCTTGCCCGCTGATGCATGGCACCGGGCAGTTCAGCGCCTTCATCGCCATGATCGGCGGTGGGTGCGTGGTGACGATGCCGGACACCCGGTTCGATCCGGCCGCCCTGTGGCGAACGGCCGAGCGCCACGAGGTCAACGGCATCTCCATTGTCGGCGATGCCTTCGCCCGGCCCATGCTGGCCGAGCTCGACGCCCACCCCGGGGCCTACGACCTTTCGAAGGTGCTAGTGATCAACTCGTCCGGGGTGATGTGGAGCCAGGAGGTCAAGGACGGCCTGCTCCGGCATCTCCCGCAGGTCGTGCTGTATGACAGCCTGGGCTCGTCCGAGGCGGTGGGGATGGGCGCCAGCGTGGCCGGCATGGGTCTGCACGCCGGTACGGCACGTTTCGGGCTCGGCGAGGGGGCCAGGGTGATCGGCGACGACGACCGCGACGTGACCCCAGGCTCCGGCGAGGTGGGCGTGATCGCCCTGCCCGGTTTCCTGCCGGTCGGGTATTACCAGGATCCCGAGAAGTCTGCCGCGCACCTTCCGCACGATCGACGGGGTGCGCTACACCATCCCCGGCGACTGCGCCACGGTGGATGCGGACGGGACGGTGCACTTGCTCGGGCGGGGGTCCGTCGTCATCAACACCGGCGGCGAGAAGGTGTACCCGGAGGAAGTGGAGGAGGTCATCAAGCGCCTCCCGGAGGTCGCCGACGCGGCGTGCGTGGGCGTCCCCGACGACCGGTTCGGGGAGCGGGTCGGGGCGCTGGTGGAGCTGGTCCCGGGCGCGCAGCTCGGACCCGACCGCGGTGGCCGACGCGGTCCGCGCCGAATTGGCCGCCTACAAGGTGCCCCGGATGGTGCGCATGGTGGCCACCATCGGGCGCAGCCCGGCCGGCAAGGTCGACTACCCGGCGCTGGCCCGCATCGCCGCCGGTTCGTAGCGGGAGCGGCCGGCGCCGGCCGGCGTCTGCGGGCCGACCATGAGGTCCGTCGCCGACGGGCTTTGGGCGGATCGCGCGTGCAGCCAGCCAACGATCTCGGCGTAACTGGCAAATCTCGGCGTCAAATCAGAGCGAAGGTCGACGGATTTGACACCGAGATGTACGGATTACGCCGAGAAAGTGCCGCAAGCTGCCGCCGTTCGGTCGAGCCCGGAGGGCGCAGGGTGTCGCCCTGAAGGCCCAGGACGGGCGTCGCCGCGGTCCCGCGGGCGCCCGCCGCCGGTCAGCTCGGGCGCCGGCGCGGATCGAGCAGCGGCCACCGTGGGTCGGGTCGCTGGGCCCCAGCCCCGCCGGCCTCACCGCCGCCGCCGGCCTCACCCCGCCGGCGCCACGCCACCCCCGACAGCGCCTCCAACACGATCCGGTTGCCCAGGAAGGCGGTGACCTCGGCGTGGTCGTACGGCGGGGCCACCTCGACCACGTCCACGCCGGCGAGCGGCACCTCCATGGCGATGCGCCGGACCGCGTCGAGCAGCTGGCGGGCGGTGAGGCCGCCCGGCTCCGGGGTGCCCGTGCCGGGTGCCGCCCCCGGGTCCACCACGTCGACGTCGACCGACAGGAACACGCCGTCGCACTCGTCCATGGCGATCGATATGGCCTCGGTCAGGCACTCGCCGAGGCCCCGGGCGACCACCTCGGTCATCTCGAAGCTCCGCATCCCTTGCGCCGCCATCCAGGCGAGCGTCGGCGGCTCCGGCCAGTAGCCGCGCAAGCCGACCTGCAGAAACCGATCGCCTCGCGCCGCCCCCGACTCGATCAGCCGCCGCATCGGCGTGCCGTGACCGATCAACGACCCGAACTGAGTGTCGCCGGTATCGGCGTGGGCGTCGAAGTGGATGACCGACACCCGTCCCCACCCGACGTGGCGGGCCACCCCGGTGATGTCGGGCCAGGCGATGGTGTGGTCCCCCCCGAGAATCACCGGCAGCGCGCCCGACGACGCCACCGACAGCACCGCGGCCTCCAGCCGGGCCATCGACGTCTCGATCTCGCCACCCGGCATCTCCACGTCCCCCACGTCGACGACGCCGAGCTCGACCAGCGGATCGACACCGAGGGCCAGATGGGGCCGGCTGCCGTCGTGGGGCAGGTAGTCGGTCAGGCGGATGGCCTGCGGGCCGAAGCGGGCGCCAGGCCGGTGCGACGTACCCCCGTCGTACGGAGCGCCGATGATGACCGCCCCGGCGCCGGCGTACGTCGAAGGGTTGTCCAGGTCCGCCGCCGGCACCCCCACGAACGTGGCGTCCGGGCCGTACATGTTGCCGAGACGGGGCACGGCGGCCGACCTTAGGCGCCGTCTCAGGCCGCGGTGACGAACAGCTGCTGGGCCAGAGCCGGCCCGAGGGCGATGCTGCGCGCCCCCAGGTCCAGGATGAGGGTGCCGTCGGGGGCTCTGGACGAGACGGTGGCCTCCGTGCCGGGGACGAACCCGGCCGCCGACAGATACGCCAAGGAGTCCAGGTCGATCTCCACCTGCTCGGTCACCCGTTCGAGCCGGACGTGGTCGCCCCTCCGGCTCTCCGACAGGGCGCTGAGGATCGGCCCGGTGCCGCCCGATCCCGGGATGGGGTTGCCGTGCGGGCAGGTGGTGGGGTGGCCCAGCACCTCCACCAGCCGGGCTTCCACCTCGTCGGAGATGACGTGTTCCCACCGCCCGGCCTCCAGGTGCGCTTTCTCCCACGGCAGGCCGATGATGTCGGTCAGCAGGCGCTCGGCGAGGCGGTGCTTGCGCACCACGCTCTCGGCGACCTGCCGGCCCTGGTCGGTGAGCACCAACGACCGCCCCCGCACCTGCACGTACCCCTCGTCCCGCAGCCGCTTGATCATCTCGGACACGGCGGGCGCGGAGTGCCCGAGGCGCTCGGCCAGGCGGGCCTGGATGACCACCATGCCTTCTTCGCCCAGCTCATGGATGGCCTCGAGGTACTCCTCCAACGGTGGATGGAAACCCTCGGGCATGGCCGCAGCCTACTGCCGGTCCTTGTCACAGCCCGGCCCTAGGCTCGGTGCCGATGGCCCGCCTCATGCTCATCGACGGCAATTCGCTCCTCTACCGAGCGTTCTTCGCCCTGCCCACGGACCTGGCCACCGCGTCCGGCCAGGTCACCAACGCGGTCTACGGCTTCATGCAGATGCTGACCTACCTGATGCGGGAGCAGCACCCCGACCAACTGGTGGTTTCCTTCGATCGGCCCGAGCCCACCTTCCGCCACCAGATGATCCCCGGTTACAAGGCGGGCCGGGCCGAGACCCCCGACATCCTGCGCCAACAGATGGGCCTGGCCCGTCAGCTCGTCGAAACCCTGCACATCCCGCTCGTCGACGCGCCGGGCTTCGAGGCCGACGATGTGCTGGCCACCCTGGCCACCCGGGCCGCAGCCCGCGGCGATGACGTGTACATCGTCACCGGCGACCGCGACACCTACCAGCTGGTGGAGGACCCTCACATCCGGGTCATCTACAACAAGCGGGGGGTCTCGGACTACGCCGACTACGACGAAGCCGGCATCGTGGCCCGCACGGGCGTCACGCCGGCCAAGTATCCGGAGTACGCGGCGCTGCGCGGCGACCCGTCCGACAATCTGCCCGGCGTTCCGGGCGTGGGGGAGAAGACCGCCGCCAAGCTGATCAACACCTACGGCGACATCGACGGGATCTACGCCCACCTCGACGAGCTGTCCCCGAAGCTGCGGCAGAGCCTCGCCGACTCGGAGGCCCAGGTGCGGGCCAACGCCGCCGCCACGCCGCTGGTGCGCGACATCGACGTCGACTTCGACGCCGCGGACGCCGCCATCGGGGGATGGGACACCGAAGAGCTGCACCGGCTGTTCGACTTCCTCGAGTTTTCCCGGCCCATGTGGGACCGCTTTCTCGAAGCCACCGGAAGCGAAGAAATAGGGGGGCCGGCCGAGGCCCCCGCCGGCGCCGCCCTGGATGTGGTCGTCGAGGAGCCGGCCGATGCCCCCGCGGCCATTAGGCGCGTCACCGACTGGCAGACCGCCGGCGTGCCGCTGACCGTGGCCGGGGCGTGGGAGGGGGCGGCAGGCCGATCGGCCCTGGTGGGCTTGGCCTTCGCCCCGCTGCCGCCGGCGGAGGGTGCGGTGGCGGTGGTCTGGATCGGCGTTGACTTGCTGGCGGACGCCAGCGTCCGAGCCGCCCTCGGAGGTCTCCTTGGCGACGACGGGGTCGACGTCTCCGCCCACGACGCCAAGGCCCTGATGCGGGGCCTGGCGGTGATGGGCGTGGTCTTTTCCCACCTCCAGCTCGATACGGCCATCGCCGCCTACCTGGTCGACCCGGCCGGCGACCAGTACCTGCTTGAGGACCTGGCGCTGCGGTACGCCGGGGTGGAGTTGCGGGCCCCCGACGCACCCCCGCCGGGGCAACTGGATCTGACCGGCGCGGGTGTCGACCCGGGCGGAGAGGCCACCCGGCGGGCCGCCGCGGTGGCCCGCCTCGTCGAGCCCCTGAGCGCGGCGCTGGCGGCGCGGGGGATGTCGAAGCTGTACGACGAGGTGGAGCGCCCCCTAGTCCGGGTGTTGGCCCAGATGGAGGACGCCGGCGTGCGGGTCGACGTCGACCGGCTGCGCAGCCTGGCCAGCGAGCTGGCCTCCGAGGCCCGCCGGCTGGAGGAGGAGATCCAGGACCTCGCCGGCACCCGGTTCGTGGTCAACTCGACCCCCCAGCTGCGGGAGATCCTCTTCGACAAGCTCGGGCTCACTCCGCAGAAGAAGACGAAGACCGGCTACTCCACCGATGCCCAGACCCTGGAGAAGCTGCGCGGGGAGCATCCGATCGTGGACGCCCTGCTCCGCTACCGAGAGGTGGAGAAGCTGCGGTCCACCTATGGGGAGTCGTTGTTGGCGGAGGTGGCGCCGGACGGGCGTATCCACGCCACCTTCAACCAGACGGTCGCCCGCACCGGCCGCCTGAGCTCGGACCAGCCCAACCTGCACAACATCCCGGTCCGCAGCGAGGAGGGGCGGCGCTTCCGGTCGTGCTTCCTGCCTGCCGCGGGCTGCCGTTTTCTGGTGGCCGATTACAACCAGATCGAGCTTCGGGTCATCGCCCACCTGGCGGAGGACCCGGGCTTAGTCGAGGCCTTCCGGATGGGGACGGACATCCACAATGTGACGGCCTCCCGCATCTACGGAGTGGCTCCCGAGGACGTGACCCTGGCGATGCGGTCGAAGGCCAAGATGGTCTCCTACGGGTTGGCCTACGGCATGGAGTCCTACGGGCTGGCCCAGCGGCTGGGTATCCCGGTCGACGAGGCCGCCGCCATCCTCAAGGCCTATTTCGAGGGGTTCCCCAATGTGCGGGCCTACATGGACCGGGTGGTGGCCGAGGCCCGCGACCGCGGGTACACCGAGACGCTGTTCGGCCGGCGGCGGCTGATCCCCGAGCTGCAGTCGGGCCGCTACCAGCTGCGGGCGGCCGGCGAGCGGCAGGCCATGAACGCCGGCATCCAGGGGCTCGCAGCCGACATCTTCAAGGTGGCCCTGGTGCGCCTCGACGCCCGCCTGGCGCCGGCGGGCCGGGCGGGCCCCGGAGGCCACCAGCAGGGCCCTGGCGGCCACGACCACGGTTTGGCCAGCCGTCTGGTGCTGCAAGTCCACGACGAGGTCATCCTCGAGGTGCCACCCGACGAGGAGGAGTCCGCGGCCGCGGCGGTGGCCGAGGCCATGACGGGGGCAGCCGAACTCCGGGTCCCGCTCACTATCAACGTGTCCTGGGGCGACACCTGGGCCGACGCCAAGGGGTAGCGTCGGCGCGTGAAGCTGCCGTCGGTCCACGACGTCGTCCGGGTCGGTACCGAGCAGGTCGAGGCGTTGATGGCCTTGCCGGAGTCGATCGCCCTGCTGAACCGCTCCCTGACAAACTTCGCCCAGACCGTCGCCCACCTCGATCAGTTGGTGCGCCGGCTGGACCGGCTGACCGAACCGCTGGAAGGGCCGTTGACGGCATTGGCGCCGCGTCTCGAGGCCCTGGTCCCGCTGCTCGACGAGGACCTTCTCGCGTCGTTGCCGGCCGTGCTCGACTCGGTGCAGCGCAACGCGGTCCCGGCGTTGGAGCTCATCGGCCAGACGCAGTCCCAGGTGGCGTCCATCGCCTCGTCGATGGAGCGCCTCATGATGATCATGGACGACGGATTCAACCGGCTGCAGGAGCTCCCCGGTGCGGCGCTGGTGAGCCGCCTACGGGGCGGCGGCTCGAAAACGGCCGCGGGATCGGGGTCGCCGGCGGGGCGCGCCGCGGTCGCTGTCACCAGCCCCGACGCCGCCACCAGCGCCGCCCCGGCCAGCCCTTCGGCTCCGGCCAGCCCGGCCGCGCCGGCCATCCCTTCGGCTCCCGCCCACCCGGCCGCGCCGGTCACGCCAGCCGCAGCAGCCGCAGCAGAGGCTCCGGCCACCCCCGCTTTGGCGAAACGGGCCACCACCACGCCCGCCCCGGCTCGTGGCACGCCGGCCCGCCGGCCTAACCTGACCGAGGAGCACCGCTCCTGGCGGGGTTGACCCGCCGGCGGCGCCGGTGGTGCCCGCCCCCTCGACGGCCGTGACCCTCGCGACCTCTGACCGTTTCGCGCACCTCTGACGACCTATGTGTCTGTGAGACACACTTAAACCCGTCAGAGGTGGAGAAAGTCGTCAGAAGTCGGCGAGCCGCCAGGCGCCGACGTCGGGCGGCAGCGGCAGGTAGGGCCTTGCCCCGCCTAAGAACAACCATTATTCTCCGAACTCGTGGTCCAGTCGCTCACCGCCCCCGGGGACGGCCCCGCCGCCCCGGGCGCAGCCGGCCCCGGCCTGGGCGCCGGCCCAGACGAGTTGGGCGAAGCGCTGCTGGACGCGGCCGCCACCGTGTTCGCCCGCCAGGGTTTCGACGGGACCCGCATCGGCGACATCGTCCGCCAGGCGGGCCTGTCGACCGGGGCGGTGTACGGGCGCTTCGAGTCCCGCGAGGCGCTGCTCCGCCAGGCGGTGATCACCCGATCGGTACCGCACGTCCAGGCCCCGCCGCCGTCGCCGGGGCGCGTCGGTGATCTGGTGGCCCGCCAGGCCGCCCACATCGAGGCCGAGTTGAGCGAGGCGGACGCCCTGGTGCTGGAGGCCTTCGTGGCCGCCCGCCGCCATCCCCCCATCGCCGACGCCCTGCAGGAGGCCCAGCGCCAATGGCGGGCCGAGGTGCAGGTACTGGTGGACGCGGCGCTCGAGGACGGCAGTCTCCACCCGGAGCTGGACGTCGACGCGGTGCTGTATTTCGTGCGGGTCCTGCGCCTGGGTCGCCTGCTGCTGCGGGCGTCCGGGCTGCCCGCACCCAGCCAGGACGGCTGGGAAACCCTGGTGCGGGGGGTCGTCGCCAGCCTCGGCGTGGCCCCCCGTTCCGACGAGACGGGAGAACCATCGTGACCACCACCGCGGACGACCTCGTCCAGCCCGACGGCTCGGCCGCCGACATCCGGGTGGTCCACGACCACGCCGACCGCCTCTTCAGCTGGCGCTACGAGCGGGAGCGGCCCCAGCTGGTGAGCCTCTACAACAAGGCCGCGGCGTCCCAGTGGAACAGCGTCACCGACCTGGACTGGGCCACCGACGTGGACCCCGAGCGGGTCCTCGACGACGAGGCGCCGGCCCTGCGCCTGGCCCGGGTGGCGGCCACCCTGCCGGGATCGCCGATGGCCAACTGGGGCGACAGGGAGTTCGTGGAGTTGGGGGTGGAGCTGTTCAAGGCCCAGCTCAGCCAGTTCATGCATGGCGAGCAGGGGGCGATGATGACCGCGGCCAAGCTGGTCGAGACCGTCCCGTGGATCGACGCCAAGTACTACGCCGCCACCCAGACCATGGACGAGGCCCGCCACACCGAGGTCTTCGCCCGGTACCTGTACGAGAAGGTCGGGGACGCCTATCCGATGAGCCCGTTCCTGCAGGGGCAGATCTTCGGGCTGCTGGAAGACAGCCGTTGGGACATCGCCTACCTCGGCATGCAGATCGTCATCGAGAGCCTGGCCCTGGCGGCGTTCGGCGACCTGCTGCGCCGCACCTCGGAGCCCCTCCTGCGCAAGCTGCTCCGCTACGTGATGGCCGATGAGGCTCGCCACGTGGCCTTCGGGATCGTCAGCCTCAGCGAGTTCTACCGGGGGCTGACGTCGGCCGAGCTGAAGGAACGCCAGGAGTTCCTCCTGGAGAACACCTTGCGCAACCGGCTGCGGTCGGTCACCCCCGAGGTCTGGGAACACATGGGCCTGTCCGTCGATCAGGTCCTCCCCAACCTGTTCGAGGCGGCCGGCCGGATCGGGACCGGTCCGTTTGCGTCGTTTCAGCGGGCGTTCTTCGCCAAGCTGGTGCCGAACGTCCGCAAGCTGGGGCTGCTCGACGCCAACGACGGCTACCTGCGCAAGGGGTGGGGTGAGGCCGGGCTGCTGGAGTTCGAGTTCGCGGACGACACCGCCAGCGACTTCGAGTCCTACGACGCGGTGGCGGCCGACCGGGCCGCCCAGGCGGGCGCACCGACGCCGTAGCCAGCCCGGCGCGGCTCACGCGGCCGGAGCCGCCCCCAGCCCGGCCCGCTGGCGGTCGCGGATGTCGCGGGTCTGGCCGAACACCAACAAGAACATGGCCTCCCGCAGCAACCGGGCCGCCGGCTGCCCCGACTCCACCGAACGACCACCCCCCGCCGCCACCAACGCCGTCGCAGCCCGCACCGCCAGCAGCGACGCCTCGGCCCGGACCGCGGCGACGGTCGCCGGCGTCGCCGTATCCAGTCCGGACCGGGCGGCCCGGACCGCGTCGTCCAGCCCGGAGGGGCCGAGCAGCCGGGCGCAGCGGGCCGCCACCCCGACGGCCAGGTAGCCGTTCAGTTGCCGGCCGGCGGTGTCGCGCCGCTGCCAGTCGGCGAACGGCTCGATTCCCACCACCCGGGCCCCCGGCACCGACAGGCCGTGCCACTCCCAGCGCACGGTCGCCGAGGCATCGAGGGCGTCGAGGCGCACCGGGGTCACCGCCGCCGCCGGGCCGGTCACGGCGTCGAGCCACAGCCACACCACGTCGTCGCCGGCCCGGGCCCCCGCCAGCACCGCGTCGACGAGGCCCCAACCGGTCACCCACGGGGCGTGCCCGTCCACCACCCAGCCCCCGGCGCCGCCCGCCCTGGCCACCGCGGCCGGCGGGCCCGGCCGGCGCAAGGCGGCGTACGCGATCCCGGCCCGCACCCGGCCCCGGCACAGCGGCTCCAACCAGCGATCCCGCAATGCCGGGACGGCCCCGGCCATGGCCCGGACGGCGCTGTGGTGCTGGATCCACACGAAGGCCGTCACCAGGCTGGCGCCGCCCAGCGCCTCCACCACCCGCCCCGCCGTCACCGCATCGGCGTCGAAGCCGCCGTAGTCGACGGGCCCGAACAGCCCGTAGAGCCCGGCGTCGGCCAGGGCGTCGAGGTAGGGCCGAGGCACCACCGGGACCGAGTCGATCTCGGCTGCGTGCGGGAAGAGCAGGCCCTCGGCGATGCTGACGGCAGCCTGTTGGGGATCTTCGGCCACGCCCTAGTCTGACCCGGTCATGGGCGTCACCGGCCGGGAGTTTGAAGCCCTGGCCGGCCACGCCCGAGAGGCCTACCTGCGGTATTCGTTTACCAAGGGCACCGAGCAGGAGGTGGCCTTTCTCATCCCGGCGCTGGGGCTGCGGCCGGGCATGCGGGTCCTCGACGTCGGGTGTGGGCCCGGCCGCCACGCCCACGCCCTGGCGGAACGGGGCGTTGAGGTGGTGGGCGTCGACATCGCCGCCGCCTTCCTGGCCGCCGCGGGGCCCGGCCGGTGGGTGCGGGCTGACGCGCGGCGGCTGCCCTTTTTACCGAAGTCGTTCGATGCCGCCATCTCGCTGTGTCAAGGCGGTTTCGGCCTGCTCGGCGGCACCGAGGACGCTTCGGTCCTGGCGCAGATGGCGGGCTCGGTGAAAGACGGTGGCCGGGTGGCGGTGTCGGCCTTCTCCGCCTACTTCGCCGTTCGCCACCTCGAGCCGGGAGACGCCTTCGACGCCGCCACGGGGGTCAATCACGAGCGGACCGAGGTGCGGGACCCGGCCGGACGCCCGGCGCCCTTCGATCTGTGGACCACCTGCTTCACGCCACGGGAGTTGCGGCTCATGGCCGCCGGTGCCGGCCTGCGGGTGGACGACCTCTGGGCGGTCCGTCCCGGCGACTACCAGCGGCGCCCACCCGACCTCGAACACCCGGAGTTTCTGCTGACAGCATCGGTGTACCATTGATGCGGCGGCGAACGGCTTGCTGCCCTCTCCCTCCAC
This sequence comes from uncultured Acidimicrobiaceae bacterium, assembly GCA_963702305.1. Classification (GTDB taxonomy): domain Bacteria; phylum Actinomycetota; class Acidimicrobiia; order Acidimicrobiales; family Palsa-688; genus PALSA-693. The sequence continues at coordinate 395,503 of CAVPBX010000006.1, forward strand.
GACCCTTACCCGGGGGGAGGCCTCTGTCCGGAAAGAAGGCGACGACTCCATATGTCCGACACGACGACCACCCCCGCAGCACCCGCCCCGCCCATTGCTCCCGGTCCCGAGATGGGGACCTTCGACGAGGACGGCGAGTACACGCCGCGCCAGGTGGTGGACGACGATCTCGGCGGCACCTCGCTGGAGGATGCCATCGCCGGGACCATCGTGGAGTTCGAGGACGGCGACATCGTGTCGGGGACGGTCGTCAAGGTCGACAAGGACGAGGTGCTGCTGGATATCGGCTTCAAGTCGGAGGGGGTCATCCCCGCCCGCGAGCTGTCGATCCGCCACGACGTCGACCCGCATGAGATCGTGTCGCTCAACGACCGCATCGAAGCCCTGGTGCTCCAGAAGGAGGACAAGGAAGGCCGGCTGATCCTCTCCAAGAAGCGGGCCCAGTACGAGCGGGCCTGGGGGACGATCGAGGAGATCAAAGAGCGCGACGGCGTGGTCTCCGGCCCCGTCATCGAGGTTGTCAAGGGCGGCCTCATCCTCGACATCGGCCTACGTGGCTTCCTGCCGGCATCGCTGGTGGAGCTGCGCCGGGTGCGGGACCTGCAGCCGTACGTCGGCCGCCACCTCGACGCCAAGATCATCGAGCTGGACAAGAACCGCAACAACGTGGTGTTGTCCCGGCGGGCCTGGCTGGAGGAGACCCAGAAGGAGCAGCGCGACGAGTTCCTGACCAACCTGAAGCCCGGCGAGGTGCGCCACGGTGTGGTGTCGTCGGTCGTCAACTTCGGGGCGTTCGTCGACTTGGGTGGCATGGACGGTCTCATCCACGTGTCGGAGCTGTCGTGGAAGCACATCGACCATCCGTCGTCGGTGGTGGCCGTAGGCGACGAGGTCGAGGTGCGGGTGCTCGACGTCGACATGGACCGCGAGCGCATCAGCCTGTCGCTCAAGGCCACCCAATCCGACCCGTGGCAGGAGTTCGCCAACGCCCACCGGGTGGGCGAGTTGGTGTACGGGCGGGTCACCAAGCTGGTGCCTTTTGGGGCGTTCGTGCAGGTCGGCGAAGGTATCGAGGGGCTCGTCCACATCTCCGAGATGGCCAACCACCACGTCGACCTACCCGAGCAGGTGGTCAGCCCCGGCGAGGAGCTGTGGGTCAAGATCATCGAGATCGACCTGCAGCGCCGCCGCATCAGCCTGTCCATCAAGCAGGCGGCCGAGGGTGGCGAAGTGGCCGCCGAGTACCGGGAGGCGTTCGGCGAGCACGCCTACGACGAGCAGGGCAACTACATCGGTGCCGCCGGCTTCGCCGGCTTCGAGCCGGAGTCCGAGGCCCAGGCGGCCTGGGCCGAGTACCTGGAGAACGGCGGAGACGCCGGGGCCCAGGGCGGCGAGCCGCCCGCGGCGCCCGACGCGCCGGCGGTCACCGACAGCGAGGACGCCCCGACCGAGGGCTGACCGGGGCGTTACTGCGTCACGGGTGGCGCCGGACCGAACTCAGGGCATTTACGCCTGACCGCTGAGGCGCGTGGCCAGGGTGGCCCAGGTGGAGGTTTGCGGGCGGTCGGGGTGGCGGCGTTCGGCGCGGTCGGCCGACCGGAACAAGGCGTACACGCCGCGCACCCCCAGCCACCGCAGCGGTTCGGGCTCCCAGTCCCGGCTGGTGTGCCCGACCCAGGGCAAGGTGGTGCGCGCCGTGTCCCGGCCCAGGATGAGGTCGGCCAGAGTGCAGCCGGCGAGGTGCGAGGTGGTGACCCCGTCGCCCACGTACCCGCCGGCCCAGGCCAGGCCGCCGTCGCCGGCCGGCTGGACGCCGATGGCCGGGCACCAGTCGCGCGCCACGCCGAGCACGCCGCTCCAGACATGGGCCACCGGCGGGGCGTGGCCGGCATCGGGGAGGAGCCGGCCCAACGCGGCCGACAACTGGCTGGCGGTGGCCGCCGGGGTGCGTCCGGTGGCGTCGATGCGCGAGCCGAACCGGTACGGGATGCCCCGCCCGCCGATGGCGATGCGCCCGTCCGCGGTGCGCTGGGCGTAGACGTATACGTGGGCCGCGTCCCGGAGGGTCTCGGCACCGGCCCATCCGGCGCGGGCCCAGAACTCCGGCGGGAGAGGCTCGGTCACGATCATGGAGCTGTTGACGGGCAGCAGCCGCCGGTGGAGACCCGGAAGAGTCGCGGTGAAGCCTTCCGTGGCCCGGATCACCCACGGGGCCGCCACGTCGCCGCCCGGGGTCCGGACCCGGCCGGGCTCGATGCCCCACGCCCGCGTGCGCTCGTAGATCGTCACCCCCCGCCGCTCGACGGCCTCGGCGAGGCCGCGGGCCAGTTTCGCCGGCTGGATCCGGGCGCAGTGGGGGCTGTAGACGCCGCCGACCGCACCGGCGACGGCGATCCGGTCGCCGACCTCGCCGGCGCCCAACTCCCACTGGTCCTCCGGGCCCAGACCCCAGGCCCGGTCCGCCTCGGCCCCGGCGCGGAGCCGGCGCAGCTGGGCGGCGGTGGTGGCGACGGCCAGGGTGCCCCCCTCCTGGATGTCCGCGTCGATACCGTCGGCGGCGCACGCCTTGACCACCTCGCCGACCGCGTCGATGAGGTGCCGCTGGAGGGCCATGACGCCGGCCCGGCCCCCGCCAGGTCTTCCCGCCGACCCCTCGGCCAGGCGGTCCCGGTCGCCCGGCATCAGGCCCGAAAGCCAGCCCCCGTTGCGGCCGCTGGCGCCGAAGCCGGCGGATTCGGCTTCGACCACCACGATGCGCAGCCGCGGGTCCGCGTCGGCCAGGGCCCAGGCTGTCCAGAGCCCGGTGTAGCCGGCCCCCACGATGCAGACGTCGGCGTCGATCGTCCGGTCGAGGGGTGGCCGCGCCGCCGACGGCCCCAGCGAGGCCTGCCAGTAGCTGACCCGGCCGTTGATCATCTGATCACCGCCGGCCCCGGCGGCCGGCCCGAGCGAGTCTCGATCAGAGCCGGGTCCACGCCTCGCTCAACACGCTGCGCAGCGTCTCGCCGATGAGGTCGAAATGCTCCTGCTCGCAGATCAGGGGCGGGGCCAGCTGCACCACCGGGTCGCCCCGGTCGTCCGCCCGGCAGATGAGGCCGGCGTCGAACAGGGCCCCGGAGAGGAAGCCGCGCAGCAGCCGCTCACTCTCGTCGTCGTCGAAGCTCTCGCGGGTGGCCTTGTCCTTGACCAGCTCGATGCCGTAGAAGAACCCGTCGCCGCGTACGTCGCCGACGATCGGCAGGTCCCGCAGACCCTCGAGCACGGTCCGGAACGCCCCGGCCCGGGCCGCCACCCCGCCGACAAGGTCCTCCTTCTCGAACAGGTCCAGGTTGGCCAGGGCCACCGCGGTGGACACCGGGTGCCCGCCGAAGGTAAAGCCGTGATAAAAGGTGGCGGTGCCGTCCAGGAACGGCTCCATCAGCCGGTCGTCGACCAGCAGGGCGCCGAGCGGCGAATACCCACTGGTCATGCCCTTGGCGCAGGTGATCATGTCCGGTTGGTAGCCGTAGCGCTGCGAGCCGAACCAGGCGCCGAGGCGGCCGAAGGCGCAGATCACCTCGTCGGAGACGAGCAGCACGCCGTGGCGGTCGCAGATCTCCCGCACCCGCTGGAAGTAGCCCGGCGGGGAGGGAAGCAGCCGCCGGAGTTCTGCACCGGCTCGAGGAACACCGCGGCCACCGACTCGGGGCCCTCCATGATGATGTGGCGCTCGATGTCGTCCGCGGCCCAGATGCCAAAAGCGTCCAGGTCGTCCCCGTGCTCGGGGGCCCGGTAGAAGTTGGTGTTGGCTACCCGGACCGATCCCGGCACCAAGGGCTCGAACGGCTCCTTGATCGACGGCAGGCCGGTGATGGACAGGGCCCCCATGGTGGTGCCGTGGTAGGCGATGTCACGTGACAGGACCTTGTAGCGGCCCGGCTGGCCGGTGGCCCGGAAGTACTGGCGGGCCAGCTTCCACGCCGACTCCACCGCTTCGCCGCCCCCGGTGGTGAAGAACACCCGGTTGATGTCGCCGGGCGCCAGCGAGGCCAGCCGCTCGGACAGCTCGATGGCGTTGGGGTGGGCGTAGCTCCACAGCGGGAAGTAGGCCAGCTGGCCGGCCTGGCGGGCGGCCGCTTCCGCCAACTCCTGCCGGCCGTGGCCGGCCTGGACCACGAACAGGCCGGACAGGCCGTCGAGGTAGCGGCGCCCTTTGCTGTCCCACACCCACGGCCCTTCGCCGCGCACGATGACCGGGACCTCGTGATCGGCGTAGGAGCTCATGCGGGTGAAGTGCATCCACAGGTGGCGTTTGGCCGCCTCCTGCTGCTGGTCGTGGGCCGCCGAGCCCGATGGGTTGGCGGCGATCGGCGACAGCGGCGACTCCATGGGGGTCGGCGAGTTCGCGGAGGTTGGCGTCGGTCCGGTCATCGGGTCCCCCATTGGTAGGTCTCCTTGGCGACTTGTAGGTATACGAACGCCTCGGTGCTGCGCACCCCAGGAATCGTCCGCACGGACTGGTCGATGGTGCGCAGCAGATGCTCGTCGTCCTCACAGATCAGCTCGACCAGCACGTCGAATTGCCCGGCGCAGATCACCACATAATCGGCTTCGGCCAACCCCGCCAGCTTGTCCGCCACGGAGCTGATCTCGCCTTCGACGGTGATCCCGAGCAAGGCCATGCGGTGAAAGCCCACCGCGGCGGCGTCGGTCACCGCCGCGATCTGGATGACGCGCTCCTCGATCAGCTTCTGCACCCGCTGGCGGGTGGCCGCCTCGGACAGCCCGACGGCCCGGGCGATGGCGGCGTAGGACCGCCGGCCGTCCTCCTGCAGCTGCTCGATGATCCGCTTGCTGACCTGGTCGAGGCCGCCCTTGCTGTCACGGATCGAGGCGTCGCTCCCACTCACGACAACGGATTCTATCGAAACAGGGCCGGATTAGCAAAGGATTCCCTTGCGCGCCGGCCCAGATGTGACATGATGGCGTGATCCTGACGCCGCGATCCCAGGAGGATGAGCCATGACGCAACGGCCCACGCTCGAGAAGCCGACACTCGAGAAGCTGAGCAACTTCGTGGACGGGGCCCGGGTCGAGGCCAAGGACGGCCGCACCACCCCAATCGTGGATCCGAGCACCGGAGAGGTCTACGCCGAGGCGCCGCTCTCCGGCTCCGAGGACGTCGATCTGGCCTGCCAGGCCGCGGCCGCGGCCTTCGAGTCCTGGCGGGACACCACCCCGTCCGAGCGCAGCCGCATGCTGCTCCAGTTGGCGGACGCCATCGAGGCCCGGGCCGAGGACTTCATTGCCGCCGAGGGGCGCAATACCGGCAAGCCGCTGGCCATGACCCGCTCGGAGGAGATGCCCCCGATGCTGGATCAGATCCGCTTCTTCGCCGGGGCGGCGCGGGTCCTGGAGGGTCGCAGCGCAGGCGAGTACATGGCCGGGCACACGTCGTGGATCCGACGGGAGCCCATCGGGGTGGTCGGCCAGGTGACCCCCTGGAACTACCCAATGATGATGGCGGTCTGGAAGATCGCGCCGGCGCTGGCCGCCGGCAACGCGGTGGTGCTGAAGCCGTCCGACACCACCCCGGTCACCGCGGTGCTGCTGGCCGAGGTGGCGGGCGAGATCTTCCCGCCCGGGGTGTTCAACGTCATCTGCGGCGACCGAGACACCGGCCGGGCCCTGGTCAGCCACCCGGTACCCCAACTGGTGGCGATCACCGGCAGCGTGCGCGCCGGCCGTGAGGTGGCGATCGCCGCCGCCGAGGATCTCAAGCGGGTGCACCTGGAGCTGGGCGGGAAGGCCCCGGTGATCATCTTCGACGACGTCGACGTGGCCAAGGCGGCCGAGAACATCGCCATCGCCGGCTACTTCAACGCCGGCCAGGACTGCACCGCGGCCACCCGGGTGCTGGCCGGACCGAAGGTGTACGGCGACATGGTCGACGCCCTGGCCGAGCAGGCCCGGGGCACCGAGTACGGCGGCCTCGACCAGCCCGATGTGTTCTTCGGTCCCCTCAACAATCCCAACCAACTCGAGCGGGTGAGCGGCATGGTGGCCCGGACGCCCAGCCACGCCCGGGTGGTCGCTGGAGGGGAGGCGCCGGGCGGACCGGGCTACTTCTTTCCCCCGACGGTGGTGGCCGGCGTCGAGCAGGGCGACGAGCTGGCCCAGAGCGAGATCTTCGGTCCGGTCATCACCGTGCAGCGCTTCACCGACGAGGACCAGGCGGTGGCCTGGGCCAACGGCGTTGAATACGGCCTGGCTTCCAGCGTGTGGACCCGGGACCACGGCCGGGCCCTCCGGGTGTCGCGGCGCCTCGACTTCGGTTGCGTGTGGATCAACACCCACATCCCCCTCGTGGCCGAGATGCCCCACGGCGGCTTCAAACACTCCGGCTACGGCAAGGACCTGTCCATGTACGGCCTGGAGGATTACACCCGCATCAAGCACGTCATGAGCAGCATCGACTAGAGGGGAACCCGCGACCACATGAGTACCGTCATCGAAGAGCCGACGCAGGCCCAGGGCCAGGGCGGCGAAGGCAAGGGCCTCAAGAGCGAGGCCCTGGGGCTGCTGTCCAACACCGTGGTGGCCATCGCCTCGGTTGCGCCGGCCTACAGCCTGGCGGCCGCCCTGGGTTTTGTCGTGTTGGCGGTCGGCCTGCAATCGCCCATCGTCATGATCCTGGCCTTCGTGCCGATGATGTTCATCGCCATCGGCTACCAGCAGCTCAACCGGACGATGCCGGACTGTGGCACCACCTTTACCTGGGCGACCAAAGCGTTCGGGCCGAAGGTGGGCTGGATGGGTGGGTGGGGCATCATCGCTGCCGACGTCATCGTCATGGCCAACCTGGCGCAGATCGCCGGCAGCTACATGTTCCAACTAGTGGGGGCGTACGGGCTGGCTGCCAGCAAGTGGTGGACGATGGGGGCCGGCGTGGCATGGATCGTCGTGATGTGCGCCATCTGCTACGTCGGGATCGAGATCAGCGCCAACGTCCAGTACGGGCTCCTCGGCATCGAGCTGATCATGCTCGGCATCTTCAGCGTGACCGCCCTGGCCAAGGTGTACGGCGGGAGCGCCCCCCACGGCGCCATCCACCCCGCGCTGTCATGGTTCAACCCATTCCACGTGGCGTCGTTCTCGGCGCTGACGTCCGGAATGCTCATCGCCATCTTCATCTACTGGGGATGGGATACGGCGGTGTCGATCAACGAGGAGACCAAGGACCGCAGCCGGAATCCCGGTATCGCCGCGGTCACCTCCACCTTGGTGTTGCTGGTCACCTACCTGCTGGTGACGGTGGCCGCCGAAGCGTTCGCCGGCATCGGCACCAAGGGCCTCGGTCTCGGCAACTCCGACAACTCCGGCGATGTGCTGTCGGTCCTGGGCGGCGCCGTGTTCGGGGCGCACGGCTTCGGTCACGTGCTGGCGAAGCTCCTGGTGCTCATGGTGCTGAGCTCGGCCGCGGCCAGCACGCTGACCACCATCCTGCCGACGGCGCGGACGTCGCTGGCCATGGCCGCCTACCGCAGCATTCCGAGCCGCTTCGCCCGCATTCACCGCCGTTACCTCACCCCGACCTGGTCGACCGTCGGCATGGCGGTGGTGTCGATCGCGTTCTACGTCCTGCTGACCGTGGTCAGTCAGAACGTGCTGGCCGACACCATCTCCGCCCTCGGGCTGATGATCGCCTTCTACTACGGGATGACGGGCTACGCCTGTGTCTGGTGGTTCCGTCACGACCTGACCAACAGCGCCCGTGAGCTGCTGCTCAAAGGGATCCTGCCGCTCCTGGGCGCGGCCGCCCTGACCTACTTCTTCTTCAAGGGCGCTTACGACTTCTGGAGCTACGGCTACGGGAGCAGCTACTGGACGATGCCGTTCTCCCCGCACTGGAAGATCGGCGGCGTCTTCTTGACCGGAATCGGCTCGCTGGTGTTCGGCCTTATCCTGATGATCGTCTACCGGGTCGCCAGCCCTCCGTTCTTCAAGGGTGAGACCCTCAACAAGGACACCCCGATCCTGGTGCCCGACAACACGTAGGAAAGGAACTCGTGAAAATCGGCGTTCCCTCAGAGGTGAAAAATTCCGAGTACCGCGTGGCATGCACTCCCTCCGGAGTGCACGAGTTGGTGCGGCACGGCCATCAGGTCCTGGTGCAGAGCGGGGCCGGCATCGGATCGTCGCTCCCCGACGTGGATTTCGCCGCCGCCGGCGCGGTCCTCATCGACAGCGCCGACGACGTCTGGGGTGAGGCGGACCTGGTGCTCAAGGTCAAGGAGCCGGTACCGGAGGAGTACCACCGGCTGCGCAAGGACCTGGTGCTCTTTACCTACCTGCACCTGGCCGCCTCCCGGTCCTGTACCGAGGCGTTGCTCGCGGCCGGCACCACCGCCATCGCCTACGAGACCGTGCAGCTACCCGACGGGTCCCTACCGCTGCTGGCGCCGATGTCGGAGGTGGCGGGTCGCATGGCCCCCCAGGCCGGCGCCCATCACCTGCAGCGCGACGGCGGGGGCCGAGGCGTGCTGATGGGCGGCGTGTCCGGCGTCTACGCCGCCAAGGTGGTCGTCATCGGCGCCGGCGTTTCGGGCATGAACGCGGCCGCAATCGCCCTGGGCATGCAGGCGGAGGTGCTCCTGCTGGACAAGAACATCGCTCGGCTCCGCGACGCCGACCGCATCTACCAGGGCCACTGCCAGACGATCGCGTCCAACGCCTACGAGGTGGAACGGGCCGTGCTCGACGCCGATTTGGTGATCGGGGCGGTGCTGGTACCGGGGGCCAAGGCGCCCATGCTGATCAGCAACGACCTGGTCTCGCGCATGAAGTCCGGCTCGGTCCTGGTCGACATTGCCATCGACCAGGGGGGCTGCTTCGAGGACTCGCGCCCGACCACCCACGCCGATCCGGTGTACAAGGTGCACGACTCGGTCTTCTACTGCGTGGCCAACATGCCCGGCGCGGTGCCGCACACCTCCACCTACGCCCTGACCAACGTGACCCTGCCGTACGTCCTAGAGATCGCCAACCGGGGCTGGCGCGACGCCCTGCGAGGCGACCCGGTGCTGGCCCTGGGGCTCAACACCCACGACGGCATCGTCACCTACCCGTCCGTGGCCGAGGCCCACGGCTTGCCGGCGGGGTCGTTGGAGGCGGTACTGGCCTAGGGCCGGCGGATCAGGCGCCGCGGCGACGGTTGATCTCGGTCACCGACGCGGAGGTCCGGCTTGACGCCTGGTCGGCGGCCCGCTCGTTGCGTCCGGATCGCGAGCCGCCTTCCCGCCCGTCGTCGAGCAGGGCGCGAATGCCATCGGCCGGGTACCGGCGGTGGCCGCCCGGTGTCCGCACTGAGGGGATCTGACCCCGCTTGGCCCACTCCGACACCGTGCGCTCCGACACCTGGAACAGGGCGGCGACGTCCGACGTGCGCAGCAACTGTCCCTCCAACGCCTGTGGTACCTCCGAACCGAACAAGAGGCCCAGCAGCTGGTGCCGGTGGGTCTCCTGTGCGTCGTCGCTCATTGTCACCTCAGTCGCTCGAGATGTCGCGCCGCCTCGATGCGGCGGGCGCCACACCACTGTCAGGAGCCTCCCTGGCCCAGCCCGCACCCGCAATGGTCCGAACGGACCATTCTCAGATCCGACGGGACTAGTCCGCTCGACCAACCGGGCGGCCGCTACCGTGGCGCCCCATGCTGCTCGTCGCCCTCACCGGCGGGATCGGATCCGGCAAGTCGACGGTCGCCGCCCGCCTGGCCGAACGCGGCGCCGCGGTGGTCGATGCCGACGCCATCTCCCGCCAGATCGTGGAGCCGGGCGGCCCGGCCTACCAGCCGGTGGTGGACCGCTTCGGCCCCGGCATCGTCCAGGTCGACGGCCGCCTCGACCGCCCGGCACTGGCCGCCATCGTCTTCGCCGACCCGGCCGCCCTGGCGGACCTCAACGACCTGACCCACCCGGTGATCGGACAGGTCATGGCCGCCCGGGTCGCGCGGCTGGCCGCGGACCATCCCATCGTGGTGCTCGACATCCCCCTGCTCAGCATCGCCACCAAGGACCTCTTCGACCTGGCCGCGGTCGTCGTCGTGGACGTCCCCGAGGACGTCGCCGTGGCCCGGCTGGTGGCCCACCGGAGCTTCGCCGAGGCCGACGCCCGGGCCCGGGTGGCCGCCCAGATCGGCCGGGAGGAGCGGCGCCGGCTGGCTGACCTGGTCCTCGACAACAGCGGCGGTCTGGCCGCCCTCGACTCGGAGATCGACCGGGCGTGGACGTGGCTGCAGCAGCGGGCCGCCCGAGTCTGATCGTCACAGGGCCCCGGTACCATCGCAGCTATGCCGGATTTCCAGGTCGTGTCGGATTTCTCCCCCGCCGGCGACCAGCCGACGGCCATCGCCGAGTTGGCCGAGGGGATCCGGGCGGGCGATCGGTTCCAGACCCTTCTGGGCATCACCGGCAGCGGCAAGAGCGCCACCATGGCCTGGACGATCGAAGCGGTGCAGCGCCCCACCCTGATCATCGCCCCCAACAAGTCGTTGGCGGCCCAGCTGGCCAATGAGATGCGGGAATTCTTCCCCCGCAACCGGGTGGAGTATTTCGTCAGCTACTACGACTACTACCAGCCCGAGGCGTACCTCCCCTCGAGCGACACCTACATCGAGAAGGACAGCTCGATCAACGACGAGATCGACCGCCTCCGTCACTCCGCCACGTCAGCCCTGCTCACCCGGCGCGACACCATCGTGGTGGCCTCGGTCAGCTGCATCTACGGCCTGGGTTCACCGGAGGAGTACGCGGACCGGATCCTGCACCTCCAGCGCGGCGCCGAGCAGGACCAGCGGGCCATCCTGCGCCGGCTGGTCGACATGCAGTACGAGCGCAATGACGCCAACCTGGTGCGAGGCAAGTTTCGGGTGCGCGGCGACACCATCGAGGTCCACCCTGCCTACGAGGAGCACGCGGTGCGGATCGAGCTCTTCGGCGACGAGATCGAGCGGATCACCACCGTCGACACCCTGACCGGCGAGCAGCTCGGTGCGCCCGACGAGCTGGTGATCTTTCCCGCCACCCACTACGTGGCCGGCGACGATCGCATGAAGGTGGCCATCGGCGGCATCGAAGCCGAACTGCAGGAGCGGTTGGCCTGGTTCGAGAAGGAAGGCAAGCTGCTGGAAGCGCAGCGGCTCCGGATGCGGACGTCGTACGACCTGGAGATGCTGGCGGAGGTGGGGGTGTGCTCGGGCATCGAGAACTACAGCCGGCACATTGACGGCCGCCAACCCGGCCAGCCACCCCACACCCTGCTGGACTTCTTCCCCAAGGACTACCTGCTGGTCGTCGACGAGTCCCACCAGACGGTGCCGCAGCTGCACGGCCAGTACCACGGCGACCGGTCCCGCAAGGAAACCCTGATCGAACACGGCTTCCGGTTGCCGTCGGCGGCGGACAACCGCCCCCTGCGCTTCGAGGAGTTCTACGAGCGGGTCAACCAGTGCGTGTTCCTGTCCGCCACCCCCTCGGACTACGAGATCCAGCAGTCGAGCCGGGTGGTGGAGCAGATCGTCCGGCCGACCGGCCTCGTCGACCCGGAGGTGATGGTCAAGCCCACCAAGGGTCAGATCGACGACCTGATCGCCCAGATCCGGGACCGGACGGCGCGCGGCGACCGGGTGCTGGTCACCACCCTGACCAAGAAGATGGCCGAGGACCTGACTGACTACCTGCTGGAGATGGGTCTCCGGGTCCGGTACCTGCACTCCAACATCGACACCATCCAGCGCATCGAGATCCTCCGTGACCTGCGCTTGGGGGAGTTCGACGTGCTGGTCGGCATCAACCTGTTGCGAGAAGGGCTCGACCTCCCCGAGGTGTCCCTGGTCGCCATCCTCGACGCCGACAAGGAGGGTTTCCTCCGCGGCGAGACGTCGCTCATCCAGACCATCGGCCGGGCCTCGCGCAACGTGGACGGTCACGTGATCATGTACGCCGACCGGATGACCGATTCCATGCAACGGGCGATCTCCGAGACCCACCGCCGGCGGTCGGTGCAGCAGGCGTACAACGCCGAGCACGGCATCGATCCCCAGACCGTCCGCAAGGCCATCACCGACATCCTCGTCATGCTGGGGTCGCGGCCCGGCACCGCCCCGGTACCGGGCCAGGACCGCCGCAACCGCCGGCGGGACCGGGCCCGCAGCGATCTGGCCCAACTCCCGCACTCCGAGCTGGCCCGGCTCATCTCCACCCTGGAAGAGGAGATGCGCGACGCGGCGGCGGATCTGCGCTTCGAGTACGCGGCCAAGCTCCGCGACGAGATCAACGATCTCAAGGGTGAACTCAAGGAGCTCTCGCCCCGGTAGCGCCACGGACGGGAATTCGAGCCGGAGCCGTGCAAGAGACTGAACTGCGGCCGTCGGGACGATGAAGCGGAGGCCCGGCGCATCGAGGCGCCGATCCTTTCACTGGTGACTGGTCGGCGCCTCGTATGCGACCGGGCGGCCGCTACGCGCGGTGTTCGCCCGTCGGCGTGCGGGACCCGTCGTCCAGGATGACCCGGGAGGCCCGGTCCCAGGTCAGGTAGTTCCAGGCCCAGTTGACCATCACCACCGCCCGGTTGCGAAAACCGACCAGGAACAACAGGTGGACCGCCAGCCACGCCAACCACCCGAAGGTGCCTTCGAAGCGCAGGCCACCGGGCAGCTCCGCCACCGCTGAGCGCCGGCCGATGGTGGCCATGATGCCGTGGTTGTGGTAGCGGAAGGGCCGGGTGCGCTTGCCGGCCAGCCGCCGGCGGATGTTGCGGGCGGTGTGGCGGCCCCCCTGGATGGCGACCTGGGCCAGCTGGGGGAGTGGCGTCCCGTCCCGTCCTGTCGCCCCGGCCAGGTCGCCGATGACGAACACCTCGGGATGGCCGGGAAGCGACAGATCGGCCCCGACCGGCAGGGTGCCCCCCTTGCCTTTCTGGCCCGGGAGCATCGCGGCCAGCGGGTTGGCCTTGACGCCGGCGGTCCAGACCACGGTGCGGGTGGCCAGCGACGAGCCGTCCTCGAAGGTGACGTCCTCGCCGGTCACCTTGGCCAGCTTGGTGGCGAAGCGGACCTCGACGCCCTTCTGCCGGAGAGTCCGGAGGGCGGCCTGCTGGGACTCGGGCGAGAACCCGGGCAGCAGGTGGTCGGTCATCTCCACCACCACCACCCGGGCCTGGGTCAGGTCCAGGTGGTGGAAGTCGGCGGCCAGGTTATGGCTGATCAGCTCGGACAGGGCCCCGGCCAGCTCGACCCCGGTCGGCCCCCCGCCGACCAGCACCATGGTCAGGGCGCCCGGGTCGACGCCACCCGGGCGGACCGAGTCCGCCTGCTCGAAGGTGGTGAGCACGTGGTTGCGCAACCGCACCGCGTCCGGGAGGGTCTTGAGCGGGTAGGCGTGCTCCTCGACGCCGGGGATGCCGAAGTCGCTGGTGGACGAGCCGGCCGCCAGGATCAGGAAGTCGTAGGGCAGCGTGGGGTCGCCGTCGATCTCGACCATCCGCTGCTCCAGGTCCACCCCGGAGACGCTGCCCAGCCGGACGCTGATGTTGGGGTGCCGGCCGTAGATGCTGCGGATCGGGTGGGCGATGTCGTCGGCTCCGAGACCGGCGGTCGCCACCTGGTAGAGCAGGGGCCAGAACCCGTGGTAGTTGTCCCGGTCGACCACGGTGATGTCCACCGGGCCCGGCGCCAGGCGGGTGGCGGCGTTGAGGCCGCCGAAACCGCTGCCGACGATGACGACGCGGGGGCGCACGGGCATGTCTGGGTTGTACCCGGGGGACCCCCGTATCCGCGCGTCGAACGTCTGTTCGCTGGTACCCTGGTGCAGTGCCGGAGAAGGTGGACAGCAGCAAACTGGTGGTGCGCGGCGCCCGGGAGCACAACCTCCGCAACGTGTCGGTGGACCTGCCGCGCGACAAGCTCATCGTGTTCACCGGGCTGTCGGGTTCCGGCAAGAGCTCCCTGGCCTTCGACACCATCTACGCCGAGGGGCAGCGCCGCTACGTGGAGTCCCTGTCGAGCTACGCCCGGCAGTTCCTGGGCCAGATGGACAAGCCCGACGTGGACTTCATCGAGGGCCTGTCGCCGGCCATCTCCATCGACCAGAAGTCGGCCTCCCGCAACCCCCGGTCGACGGTCGGGACCATCACCGAGATCTACGACTACCTGCGCCTGCTGTACGCCCGGGTCGGGATCCCGCACTGCCCTCGGGACGGCACGGTGGTCCAGCGCCAGACCCCCCAGCAGATCGTCGACCGCATCCTGGAGCTACCGAACGGCACCCGCTTTCAGGTGCTGGCGCCGGTCGTACGGGGGCGCAAAGGGGAGTACCAGAGCCTGCTGGAGGAGCTGGCCGGACAGGGTTTCGCCCGGGCCCGGATCGACGGGGAGGTCCACGAGCTGTCGGACCCGCCGAAGCTGGCCCGCTACGAGATCCACACCATCGAGGTGGTGGTGGACCGCCTGGTCAAGCGGGATGGGATCGAGCGCCGCCTGACCGATTCCCTGGAGACGGCCCTGCGGCTGGCCGAAGGGGTGGCCGAGGTCCAGCTGGTGCAACGGGACGGCGAGCCGCCGCTCGATGAAGAGACCCTGACCTTCAGCCAGCACCTGGCGTGCCCACGTGCGGGCTGTCCTTCGACGAGCTGGCGCCGCGCAACTTCAGCTTCAACTCGCCGTACGGGGCCTGCCCCAACTGCGACGGCCTGGGCACGCGGTTCGAGGTGGACCCCGAGCTGGTGGTGCGGGACCCCGACCTGTCCATCGAGGCTGGCGCCATCACCCCCTGGGCCGGCGGGCGCGGCGAGTACTTCGGTCGGGTGCTGGAGGCGGTCGCGGCGGCCAACTCTTTTTCCATGTCAACGCCGTGGGGGCAGCTTAAGAAGGCCGACCAGAAGGTGGTGCTCTACGGCTCGGGGACCAAGAAGGTCCACGTCCAGTACCGCAACCGGTACGGGCGGGTGCGGTCGTACGACACCCATTACGAGGGGGTCGTCCCCTGGTTGACCCGGCGGCACTCCGAAGCCGAGTCGGACCACTCCCGGGAGACCATCGAGGGGTACATGCGGGAGGTCCCGTGCCCGGTGTGTGGTGGGGCCCGGCTCAAGCCGGAGAGCCTGGCCGTGACCGTGGCCGGTCGCAACATCTTCGAGCTGTGCGACCTGCCCCTGCCGCGACGCCACCGGGCTCATGCTGCAGTTGGACCTGTCCGAGCGGGACCACCTGATCGCCGACCGGGTGCTGCGGGAGATCCAGGCCCGCATGCAGTTCCTGCTCGACGTGGGCCTCGACTACCTGAGCCTCAACCGCAACGCCGGCACCCTGGCCGGCGGCGAGGCCCAGCGCATCCGGCTGGCATCCCAGATCGGCAGCGGCCTGGTCGGGGTGCTGTACGTCCTGGACGAGCCGTCCATCGGGCTGCACCAGCGGGACAACCACAAACTCATCGAGACGCTCCTGCGGCTGCGGGACCTGGGCAACACGGTGATCGTCGTCGAGCACGACGAGGACACCATCCGGATCGCGGACCACGTGGTCGACATCGGGCCCGGCGCCGGCGAGCACGGCGGCAACATCGTGGTGTCCGGTCCGGTCTCGGCCCTGCTGAAGTCGAGAACGTCGCTGACCGGCCAGTACCTGACCCGCAAGCGGCGCATCCCGGTGCCCTCCATGCGCCGGGAGCCCAAGGGCATGCTCACCGTGCGGGGGCGCGGGAGCACAACCTCAAGGGCATCGACGTCGACTTCCCCCTCGGTTGCATGGTGGCGGTGACGGGGGTCTCCGGGTCCGGCAAATCCACCCTCGTCAACGACATCCTCCTCCGCGCCCTCATGCAGCGCATCTACCGGTCCAAGGAGGTGCCCGGCCGCCACACCCGCATCGACGGGGCCGAGTCCCTCGACAAGGTGATCAGCATCGACCAGTCGCCGATCGGGCGCACGCCGCGCTCCAACCCGGCCACCTACACCGGGGTGTTCGATCACATCCGGCGGCTGTTCAGCGCCACCACCGAGGCCAAGGTGCGGGGGTACCAGCCGGGGCGGTTCTCCTTCAACGTCAAGGGCGGGCGGTGCGAGGCCTGCGCCGGCGACGGGACCATCAAGATCGAGATGCACTTCCTGCCCGACGTCTACGTGCCCTGCGAGGTGTGCAAGGGCGCCCGGTACAACCGGGACACGCTGGACATCAGCTTCAAGGGGAAAAATATCGCCGAGGTGCTCGACATGCCGTGTGAGGAGGCCCTCGAGTTCTTCGCCAACCAGCCCAACATCGCCCGGCACATGCAGACCCTGGTGGACGTCGGGCTTGGTTACGTGCGGCTGGGGCAGCCGGCTCCCACCCTGTCCGGCGGCGAGGCCCAGCGCATCAAGCTGGCCAGCGAGCTGTCAAAGCGGTCGACCGGCCACACCATCTACCTGCTGGACGAGCCCACCACCGGGCTGCACTTCGAGGACATCCGCAAGCTGCTCACGGTGCTGTCGCGCCTGGTCGACCAGGGCAATACCGTCCTGGTGATCGAGCACAACCTGGACGTGATCAAGACGGCCGACTGGATCATCGATCTGGGTCCCGAGGGCGGCGACGGCGGCGGCCGGGTGGTGGTGGAGGGCACGCCCGAGCGGGTGGCCAAGACCCGCGAGAGCTACACCGGGCAGTTCCTGGAGCCGTTGCTGGACGGGAAGTAGGGGCGGCGTGCTGCTGAGCAGCGAGGAGGCGCGGGTCGTCGGCAGCCTCATCGAGAAGCAGCTCACCACGCCCCAGCAGTACCCGCTGACCCTCAATGCCCTGGTCCTGGCCTGCAACCAATCGTCCAACCGGGAGCCCGTGGTCGCCTACGACGAGCGCACGGTGGACGAGACCCTGACCGGGCTCAAGGACGCCGGCCTGGTCCGCTTCGTGCACCCCTCCCATGGCCGGTCGGTGCTGCGCTACCGGCAGGTGCTCGACGAACGCCTGGCCCTCGACGCCCCCCGGCTGGCGCTGGTCGGCGTGCTGTTGCTGCGGGGCCCGCAGACCGTCGGCGAGCTGCGGTTGCGCACGGAGCGGATGGCGCAGTTCGACGGGATCGGCGCGGTCGAGTCCGACTTGCAGCATCTGGCCGAGCTGCCCGAGCCCCTCGTGCTCCGGCTGGCCCGCCGGCCGGGCCAGAAGGAGGAGCGCTGGGCCCAACTGCTGACCGGCGACGCCTCCGAGGCCATGGCCGACGCGGCGTCGGAGGCGCCATCCCCGCGCCCCGCCACGTCCGGGCTGTCCGCCGAGGTGGCCGCGCTGCGGGCCGAGGTGGCCGAACTGCGCGCCGAGCTGGCGACCCTCCGGGCCGAGCTCGGTTCGTAGGTCCGGCCGGTTCACCCCGCCGGCGGCCGCTCAGGTGATGTCGAGCATCCGCTGCAACGCCACCCGGGACCACTCGGCCACCTCGCCGTCGACCGCGATGCGGTTGACCACCCGGCCGTCGACCAGCGCCTCCAGCACCCAGCACAGATGGGGGGCGTCGACGCGGAACATCGTCGAGCACGGGCAGATCAGCGGGTCCAGGGACACCACCCGCAGCGCCGGATGCTCGGCCGCCAAGCGCTGCACCAAGTGGATCTCGGTGCCGATCCCGAGCACCGACCCCTCGGCGGCCCGTTCCACCGCGGCGATGATGTGGTCGGTGGAGCCGACCTCGTCCGCCAGCTCCACCACCTCGTGACTGCACTCGGGGTGCACGATGACCCGCCCCTCCGGGTGCTCGGCCCGGAAGGCGGCCACGTGCTCGGGCCGGAACCGCTGGTGGACCGAGCAGTGGCCCTTCCACAGCAGGAACCGGGCCTCCTTGACCGTCCGGTCATCGAGGCCGCCGAGGTCCCGCCGGGGGTCCCACACGGCCATGTCGCCGGCCTGAAACCCCAGCTGGAAGGCGGTGTTGCGGCCCAGGTGCTGGTCCGGGAAGAACAGCACCTTGACGTCCTGGCCCGGACCATCGGTCCCACCAGTCCCGCCCGCCGCCCCGGCCCCGCCGGCCCCACCCGGCCCGCCCGGCCCGCCCCGGCCCAGCGCCCAGGTCACCACGGCCCGGGCGTTGGAGGAGGTGCACACCGCGCCGCCGTGCCGGCCGACGAAGGCCTTGAGAGCGGCCGAGGAGTTCATGTAGGTGATCGGCACCACCGCGTCGATGTCGGTCACCTGGGCGATCTCCTCCCAGGCCTCCTCGACCGACTCGAGGTCGGCCATGTCCGCCATGGAACAGCCGGCGTTGAGGTCGGGCAAGATGACCTGCTGGTGGGCCGAGGTCAGCACGTCGGCGGACTCGGCCATGAAGTGCACACCGCAGAACACCACGAATTCGGCGTCGTGGGCGGCGGCGGCCAACCGGGACAGGCCGAAGGAGTCGCCCCGGGCGTCAGCCCAGCGCATCACCTCGTCTCGCTGGTAGTGGTGCCCGAGGATCATCACCCGCGAGCCCAGCGTCTCCTTGGCGGCCGCGATGCGGCGCGCCAGATCTTCGCTGGTCGCTGTGACGTAGCCCTCGGGGAGGGGTGTCTGGAGCCGAAGCACTGAAGTAGACCTCCATGGCGGAGCACCTCGATATGGTCGGCGGGGACAGCCCGGTCGCCCATCCGCGGGGATGTCGACCTCGAAGTGGATATGTCGCCGGATACCGGGCCGGCGTGAGGTCATCATACGACCCGCCGGCCGGTTGCGGCGGTTCGAACCTCCGAGGACCGCGACCGACCGCGATGTCCGAGGTCTGCGGCAAACTCGAAGGGTGCTGCAACGTCCGCCCGCCGGGACCATCCCTGACGCCCCCGGCTCGTACCAGTTCCGGGACCGGGACGGACGGGTGATCTACGTCGGCAAGGCCAAGTCCCTGCGCAGCCGGCTGTCCAACTACTTCGGCAACCCGGTCCATCTCCCGCCCCGCACCGCGCAGATGGTGGCCCAGGCGGAGAGCGTCGAGTGGATCCAGGTCCGCAACGACGTGGAAGCCATCATGCTCGAGTACAGCCTCATCAAGCAGCACAAGCCGCGCTTCAACATCCGGTTGCGGGATGACAAGAGCTATCCGTTCCTGGCGGTCACCGTGAGCGACGAGTGGCCCCGGGCCATGGTGCGCCGGGGCGCCAAGGACAAGGGCAGCCTCTACTTCGGCCCTTACGCCCACGCCTACGCCATCCGGGAGACCCTCGACTCGCTCCTGCGCACCTTCCCGATCCGCACCTGCAGCGACAACAAGTTCCGCACCCACCAGCGCCTCGGCAAGCCCTGCTTGCTCTACCACATCGAGAAGTGCTCGGGCCCGTGCGTCAAGGCGGTCGACCAGGACACCTACCGCGGCCTGGTCGGTGAGCTGGTCGCCTTCCTCGACGGCGACACCCAACCGGTCATCAAACGGCTCGAGACCGAGATGCAGCAGGCCTCCGACACCCTCGAGTACGAGCGGGCCGGCCGGATCCGCGACCGGCTCACCGCGGTGCGCAAGGCCATCGAGAAGCAACAGATGGTCACCGAGCGCGCCGAGGACCTCGACTGCTTCGGCCTGGTCGAGGACGAGCTGGAGGCCGCCATCCAGGTCTTCTACGTCCGGCGGGGCCGGGTGGTGGGCCGCAAGGGGTTCATCGTCGACAAGGTCGACGACCTCGACCGGGCCCAGCTGGTCGGGCAGGTCCTCGAGCAGCACTACGCCGACGCCCCCCTCGGCATCCCGCCCCTGGTCATCGTCCCGGAGGCACCGGACGAGCTGGACACCATCAGCGCCTGGTTGGCCCTCGTTCGCAGCGGCAGCGTTGGCGGGGCGGCCGCCCCGGTCCTCGCCGACGTCGAATGGTGGGCCGCGTCCGGCCGCTACCGGGTCGAGCGCAGCGTCAACCCGGAAGCCCGCGCCGGCCTGCACGTGGAGATCCGGGTGCCCCAGCGGGGGGAGAAGAAGGCCCTGCTGGAGATGGTCACCCGCAACGCCGGCGAGGAGTTCACCCGCCACCGGCTCAAGCGGGCCGCCGACCACAACGCCCGGGCCAAGGCCCTCAACGCCCTCCAGGACGCCCTCGACCTGCCCGAAGCGCCGCTGCGCATCGAGTGCTACGACATGAGCCACCTCCAGGGCACGGACTACGTCGGCAGCATGGTGGTCATGGAGGACGGGCTGGCCCGACCGCAGGAGTACCGCCGCTTCAAGATCCGCACCGTCGAGCAGAACGACGACTTCGCGGCCATGGGCGAGGTCCTCCACCGCCGCCTGACGGCCTACCTGGCCGAACGGGACAAACCGGTCGAGGACCGCCGCCGCCGCTTCGCCTACCCGCCACAGCTGCTGCTCGTCGACGGCGGCCAGGGGCAGCTCAACGTCGCCCTCCGGGTCCTCGAGGAACTCGGCCTCGAGGAGGAGATCCCGGCCGCCGGCCTGGCCAAGCAGTTCGAGGAGGTTTACCTGCCGGGGCGGGCCGACCCCCTCCGCATCCCCCGCACCTCCGAGGCCCTGTACCTCCTGCAGCAGATCCGGGACGAGGCCCATCGCTTCGCTATCACCTACCACCGCAACCTCCGGGGAAAAAGGATGACCTCGTCGGTCCTCGACGACATCCCGGGTCTGGGACCGGGGCGCAAGAAGCGGTTGGTGCGCGAGCTCGGCGGGGTCAATGGGGTCAAGGCGGCGTCACGCCAGACCCTCGGCGAACTGTCGTGGCTCCCCGAGCGGGTGGCCGACGCGGTGTTCACCAAGCTGCACGGCTAGGTTCCCGTCATGGCCTCCACCGCCGCCAATGGCATCACCATCGAGTACGAGACTGCCGGCGACCCGGCCCACCCCCCGCTCCTGCTCATCATGGGGCTCGGCGGCCAGCTGATCGCCTGGGCCGAGGAGTTCGTGGCCGCCCTGGTGGCCAAAGGCTTCTACGTGATCCGCTACGACAACCGGGACGTCGGCCGCTCGACGTGGTTCGACGAGGCGGCGTAGCCCGATCTGCTGGCCGCCCTCGCCGGCGACGGCCAGGCCGCCTACCTGCTGGCCGACATGGCCGACGACGCCGCCGGGCTGCTGGAGGCCCTTGGTGTCGAGTCCGCCCATGTCCTGGGCGTGTCGATGGGCGGCATGATCGCCCAGAGCCTGGCCATCCGCCATCCGGCCCGGGTGGAGACCCTGACCTCCATCATGTCGACGACCGGCGACCCCTCGGTCGGGCAGCCCCACCCCGAGGCCGTCGCCGCCCTGTTGACGCCGCCGGCCCCGAACCGGGACGGGGCAGTCGAGACGGCAGTCAGTGTCGTGGCGGGTGATCGGGTCGCCGGGATTCCCGTTCCACGAGGACCGGATCCGGGCCGATGCCGGCGCCGCCTACGACCGGGCCTTCCACCCGGCCGGCACCGCCCGGCAGCTGGTCGCCATTCTGCGCTCGCCTGACCGCACGCCCGACCTCGAGGCCCTCGACGTCCCGACCTTGGTGATCCACGGCGACAGCGACCCGCTCGTCGACCCCAGCGGCGGCCGGGCCACCGCCGCCGCCGTCCCCGGGGCCAGACTCTGGACGATCGCGGGGATGGGCCACGACCTGCCGGCCGAGCTGTTCGGTCAGTTTGCGGATCGGGTGGCCGCCCACTGCGGGCTGTGACCGAGGACGGCGACCTCTGGGAGCGGCACGCGGCCTGGTGGCAGCAGGGCTTCACTCAGGGCGCTGACGCCGAGTACGAAGAACAGATCCTGCCGCTGCTGGCCGCCCAGCTGACGGGCTCGACCCGGGTCTTGGACGTGGGATGCGGTGAGGGCCAGGTGGGCCGGGTGGCGGCCGGGCTCGCCGGCGTGACGTTCGTGGCGGGTATCGACCCGACCTGGGCCCAGGTGCGGGTCGCCGCCCAGCGGGATGGGGGAGTGCACGTGGTTCGGGGTGCCGCCGAAGCCCTTCCTTTTCCCTCGGGCAGTTTCGACGCGGCCGTGGCCTGTCTGGTGTTCGAGCACATCGAGGCGTTCGACGCCGCCATCGCCGAGGCCGGGCGGGTGCTCGCGCCTGGAGGGCGTTTCCTGTTGCTGCTCAACCACCCGCTGCTGCAGACGCCCGGATCCGGTTGGATCGACGACACCATCCTGGAGGAGCAGTACTGGCGGATCGGTCCGTATCTGGTGGAGGACTCCAACCTGGAGGAGGTGGAGAAGGACGTCTGGATCCCCTTCATCCACCGCCCCCTGTCCCGGTACGTCAACGCCATGGCCGATGCCGGGATGTACCTGACCCACATGGATGAGCCGGCACCGCCCCCCGGCTTCCTGGGCCGGGCCGCCGAATACCCCGACGCCGTGACCATTCCCCGCCTGCTGGTGCTGCGAGCCGAAAAGCTGTAGCAGGTTGACGCCCGCGAGGCCGGAGGGGCGGTCTTGACACCAACCCGCCGCTTGCGGCGGGGCGGTAGCCGCTGGCCGTCAGGCCAGCGGAAGCCTCGTCAAGCCGCGGCCAGATCCCGGTACGTGTCGGCGATCTCTCGCGCCACCCGCTCGGCTTCGTAGGCGATCTCCCACCAGTCGTAGTGCAACACCGTCCAGCCGGCCCGGTTGAGGGCGTTGCCGCGGCGGTTGTCGTGGCGTTGCTTCTCAGGCGTCAGGTGCGCAACCCGGCCGTCGACCTCGATGACGAGGCGCAACCGCGGGTAGGCGAAGTCGAGTCGGTACCGCCCTCCCGGGCCCCAGGACACCTCGGCCTTGGGCGTCGGGATGCGGTGGCGGTGCAGGAGCCGGGCGGTCCGACTCTCGAGGACGCTCGGACTGGGGCTGCCGGCGACACCCCGGGCCGCCAGCCGCTGCGCCAGGAGCGCCCGGCCGGGATGATGGCGGTGCGTGGCTGACGCGGTGGCCGAGCGCTCGAGCGTATCGAGCCGGACGATCTTGCGAGCGACCGCCTGGTCGACGAGGGCATCCAGGCCATCGGCGGTGGTCGCACCGGCGCAATCGAGGATGGTCCGGGTTGGATCGGTGCACGGCGCGCCTCGCCGCACCACCGTGTGAAACGGATGGCTGCTGCGCACCGCCCGCAACCCGTCGACCCGGACGGTCCGGTTGCGCGGCACGGTGATCACCGGCTCGGCCGGCGGGTCGTCGCACATCCCGTACACCCACGCGGCCGAGAGGTGAGAGGCCACCGCCTCACTACCGCCGACGAGCAGAGCACCGCGCAGTCGGGTGATCGGCGTCTCCGGCACCCCGGCCAGGCGGAACACACCGGGATACAGCCGCGCCCACAGCCCGGATGTGACTCGGCGACTGATCTGGCCCGGAGTCAAACCCAGCCGCTCCGCTTCCGCGCGGCTGATCACCCCGCCGTGGGCGGCGAACCAGGCGGACAGCGCCGCCTCGAGCCCCGGCGCGGTCTCCCAGGTACATCGACGTAACATTAAACTCTATGATAACTCATTAATGATGGCGACAACAGGGGCTGGTGCGATTCGCATCTAGGTGCACTTATGTCTATCTCATAGCTATAAGTGCACCCTAGATACAAATCGCACCAGGTCGCCCCGACCCGCCGGCCCCCCCGCCGGCCCCCGCCGGCCCCGCCGCCGGCCCCAAACCCCGACCCCCCCTCCACCCAGGCAGAATGGCGAGGTGGCCGAGTTCCTGATCATCACCGGGTTGTCGGGCGCCGGCCGCTCCCAGGCCGGCGCCACCCTCGAGGACCTCGGCTGGTTCGTCATCGACAACATGCCGACCGCTCTGATCACCAAGGTCGCCGAACTGATCGCCACCCCCGGTTCCACCACCGACCAGGTGGTGCTGGTGGTGGGCCGCGACGCCGAGCAGCTCGAGGAGCTCGAAGCGGCTGTCGAGCAGCTGCGTGCCAGCGGGTCGACCGTTCGCACCTTGTTCCTGGAAGCGTCCGACGAGGTGCTGGTCCGCCGCTTCGAGGGCACCCGCCGGCGCCACCCGCTCGGCCAGGAGGGCGTCACCGAGGCCATCGCCCTGGAGCGGGCCCGGCTGGAGCCCATCCGGGCCCTGGCCGACGTGGTGGTCGACACCACCGATCTCAACGTCAACCAGCTCCGCGAGCGGCTGATCGATCTCTTCACCACCGATCGGGCCGAGCCGATGCAGATCTCGGTGATGTCGTTCGGCTTCAAGCACGGCGTGCCCCTCGACGTCGACACCGTGTTCGATGCCCGCTTCCTGCCCAATCCGCACTGGGTGGACGAGTTGCGGCCCCTCACCGGGTTGGACGAGCCGGTGCGGGCGTACGTGCTGGGCCAGCCCGCGGCCCAGGAGTTCGTCCGGAGGGTCGACGACCTGTTGGGCTTCCTCCTGCCGGCGTACATCAAAGAAGGGAAGTCGTATCTGACGGTGGCGGTCGGTTGTACCGGCGGGCGGCACCGCTCGGTGGCCCTGGTCGAGGAGCTGGGGGACCGGGTGCGGGCGGGCGGGTACGACCCCGTCGTGTACCACCGGGACCTGACCCGATGACCGCGGCCGGCCCGCGCGTGGTGGCCCTCGGCGGCGGCCACGGCCTGGCCACCACCCTGCAGGCCGTGCGTCAGTACGCGTCGCAGGTGACCGCGGTGGTGTCGGTGGCGGACGACGGGGGGTCGAGCGGCCGTCTGCGCCAGATCGCCGGCATCCCCGCGCCGGGTGATCTGCGCCGCTGCCTGGTGGCGATGGCCGCCGAGGACTCGTTGTGGGCCCGGGCCTTCGAGTACCGCTTCCCGTCCGGCGACCTCGAAGGGCACGCCCTCGGCAACCTGTTGATCGCCGGGCTGGCCAACGTCACCGGCGACTTCGGCGAGGCCCTGGATCTGGCTGCCGGCCTGGTGGGCGCGGCCGGGCGGGTCCTGCCCGCCACGTCCGTGCCCGTGGTCCTCAAGGCGGACGTCGCCGGCCGGGAGGTGGTGGGCCAGGTCAACGTGTCCGAGTCGCCGGGCGCCATCTCGTCGGTGTCGATCGTCCCGCCTGACGCGCCCGTCCCGCCGGAGGTGCTGGCGGCGGTGGCCGACGCGGACCAGGTCGTGCTGGGTCCCGGTTCGTTGTTTACCAGCGTGCTGGCGGTGGGGGCCGTGCCGGCGATCCGGGCCGCCCTGGCCGAGCGGCCGGGCGGTCGGGTCTACGTGTGCAACCTCCGGCCCCAGCCTCCGGAGACGGCGGGTTTCACCGCCGACGAACACGTGCGGGCCGTGCTCGACCACGGAATCCCGCTCGACACGGTCGTGGTTTCGACGCCCGCGGGCGCCCCCGCCCCCGCCAGCATGTGCGGCGTTCCGGTCGCCGCCGGCGACCTGGCCCGACCGGACGGCACCGGTCACGACCCGCGAGGGCTGGCTTCGGTCCTACGGTTGCTGACATAGTGACCGACGGGCCGTGAGCCTGCCGGCCCCATTGACCGGGAGACCAAGGAGCGAACGATGGCCGTTCGAGTAGGGATCAACGGGTTCGGGCGGATCGGGCGCAACTTCTTGCGGGCCGCCTTGCAGCAGGCCGCGGCCGGAGCCCAGGCGGTGGAAGTCGTCGGCGTCAACGACCTGGTTCCCACCGCGACCAACGCCCACCTCCTCAAGTACGACTCCACCCACGGCACCCTGGCCGTGCCCGTCACCCACGACGAGTCGACCATCAGCGTGGGCGACCACACCTTCTCGGTGTTCTCCGAACGAGACCCCAAGTCGATCCCCTGGGGCGACCTCGGCGTCGACGTGGTCGTCGAGTCCACCGGCATCTTCACCGACGGTCCGCAGGCCGCCGCCCACATCGACGCCGGCGCGCCTCGGGTGATCATCTCCGCCCCGGCGACGAACGTGGACGGCACCTTCGTCATCGGCGTCAACGACGACACCTTCGACCCCGCCAGCCACGTCATCATCTCCAACGCCTCGTGCACGACCAACTGCTTCGTCCCGATGATAAAGGTCCTCGACGACGCCTTCGGGGTGGAGAAGGGGCTGATGACCACGGTGCACGCCTTCACCAACGATCAGAACCTCTTGGACCTGGCCCACAAGGACCTCCGGCGGGCGCGCTCGGCGGCGGTCAACATCGTCCCGGCGTCGACCGGAGCGGCCCGGGCCACCAGCCTGGTGCTGGAGGCCATGAAGGGCAAGCTGGACGGCCGCTCCCTCCGGGTGCCGGTCGCCGACGGCTCCATCACCGATTTCACCGGCATCCTGGGCCGGGAGGTCACCGTCGACGACGTCAACGCCGCCTTCCGCGCGGCCGCCACCACCGGCCCGATGGCGAACGGGGTGCTGGTCTACACCGAGGACCCCATCGTGTCGTCGGACATCGTCGGGACCGCGGCCTCGTGCACCTTCGACGCCCTCCTGACCATGACGTTGGGCTCGCTGGTCAAGGTGTTCGGCTGGTACGACAACGAGTGGGGCTACTCCAACCGCCTCGTCGACATGGCCCGCCTCGTCGGCGCAGCCCATCACCCGGCCTGAGGGCGCGGATTCATGGAAAAAAGGGTCCCCGTCCTCGAAGACCTGCCCCCGGTACGGGGCAAACGGGTCCTGGTGCGCACGGATTTCAACGTCCCGATGGCCGGAGGCCAGATCACCGACGACCTGCGCATTCGGCTGCCGCTGGAGACCCTGACCTGGTTGCTCGACCAGGGGCAGCCCGGGTCACCACCGCCAGCCACCTGGGTCGCCCCCAGGGCCGGCCGGACCCGGCCTTCGCCATGACCCCGGTCCGCGAACGACTGCACGACCTGCTGGCCGCCGCCGGCGCCGAGGCCGGCCGGGTCGAGGTCACGGAGAACCTGCGCTTCGACCCGCGGGAGGAAGCCGGCGACCTCTCGTTCGCCCGGGAACTGGTCGCGGGACAGGACCTGTTCGTCAACGAGGCGTTCGGCGCCGCCCACCGGGCTCACGCCTCCGTGATCGGTCCGCCCAAATTCCTCCCGTCTGCAGCCGGCCGGGTCATGGCCCGCGAGGCCGAAGTGCTCGACCGGTTGCTGCACGGCGCGGCGCGTCCGTTCGTGGCCGTGCTGGGCGGCTCGAAGGTCAGCGACAAGCTGGGCGTGATCGAGGCGTTGCTGGATCGCGTCGATGCCCTGGTCGTCGGCGGGGGGATGTGTTTCACCTTCTTGGCCGCCCAGGGCCACCGAGTCGGGCAGTCCCTGTTGGAGCCGGATCAGGTCCAGAGCTGCGCCCGGCTGCTGGCGTCCGGCCGGCGGATCCTGATCCCGAGCGACCTCACCGTGCTCAGCCCCGGTGGGCGGTTCGGCGCTGACGCCGACCGGAGTGGCGAGGTGCGCCAGGTCGGCACCGACGTGCCGGACGGATGGACCGGTCTCGACATCGGTCCCGGCACCGCGGCGGAATTCGCCGACGCCATCACCGAGGGGCGCACCGTCATGTGGAATGGGCCGATGGGGGTGTTCGAAGACCCGCGGTTCGCGGCCGGCACCCGCACGGTGGCGGAAGCGGTCGCGGACGCCCGCGGCTTCACGGTGGCGGGCGGCGGCGACACCGCCGCGGCGCTGGCCGAGTTCAAGCTGGCCGACCGGATCGACCACGTCTCGACCGGCGGCGGCGCCTCGCTCGAATTCCTCGAGCACGGCGACCTGCCGGGGTTGGCGGCGTTGCGGGAGGGGATGCAGCAGTGAGAGCCGCCACCCGGCGGCCGCTCATCTCGGGGAACTGGAAGATGAACCTCACTCACCTGGACGCCATCGCGGTCGTCCAGAAGCTCGCCTTCAGCCTGGATCGGCACGACCAGGAGCGGACGGACGTGTCGGTGCACCCGCCTTTTACCGCCCTGCGATCGGTGCAGACCATGATCGACGCGGACGATATGCCGATCGCCCTCGGGGCGCAGGACGTGTACTGGGAGGATCGAGGCGCCTACACGGGGGAGATCAGCCCGCTCATGCTGGCGAAGCTCAACGTGTCCTACGTGATCGTGGGCCACTCCGAACGCCGCCAGTACTTCGCCGAGACCGATGAGACCGTGCGCAAGAAGGTGGCCGCCGTGCTGCGGGCGGGCATGACGCCGATCCTGTGTGTGGGCGAAACGTCCGCCGAGCGGGATGCGGGGGGCACCGAGACCAAGGTGCTGGGCCAGCTGCAGGCCGGCCTGGCCGGCCTCGAGCCGGATGCGGTGGGCGGGCTGGTGGTGGCCTACGAACCGATCTGGGCCATCGGCACCGGTCGGACCGCCACGCCCGACGATGCCCAGGCGGTGTGCGGGGCCGTGCGGGCCGCGGTGGCGGCCGATTTCGGCGCCGGCGCCGGGGCCTCGGTCCGGGTCCAATACGGGGGATCCGTCAAGGCGGACAACATCGCTGATCTCATGGCCCAACCCGACATCGACGGCGCCCTCGTCGGCGGCGCCAGCCTGGACCCCGACGAATTCGCCCAGATCGTCGGGTTTGGCCGACCCGAAAAATGACCGAACTCTTTGTTACAGCTGTGACAAACCTGAGAGCTTGTCAACACAGATGTCTCGCCACCTGTGATGATGTGCTGCTATGTTGCGTCCGCCGCCTGGGGAAGCCCAGGTGAAGAGCAAGGAGGAGGAGGCGACGTCAGCTTGTTGACCGCCATCATCATCGCCATTCATATCGCCGTGTCGCTCTTGCTGATCGGTATGGTCCTGCTGCACAGCGGCAAGGGCGGCGGCTTGTCGGAGATGTTCGGCGGAGGCCTGGGTCAGGCAGCCGCGGGATCCACCGTGGCGGAACGCAACCTGGACCGGGCGACGATCGCCTGTGCCGTCTGCTTCTTCTTCACCACCATCATCCTGGCCATCCGTCTGCAGTAAGGCGAGATTGACCGATGGGGGAGCCGACACGAGCGGTGTACGTAGGAGACCGGCACTGCGGTGCCGGTCACGAGACGAGGAGGGTCTCAAATCATGAAAGGTTCTCAACGAACTACAGTGCGATTGGCCGCGGCGGTCGCCGTCCTGGCGATGGTGGGTGCGGCCTGCGGCAGCAGCAAGACGGCCAGTCCGAGTGGCGGTGGCTCGACGGCCGGCACCGGCTTGCAGATTCTCAACGCCAATAGCGCGGGAACGCCGAAGACCGGCGGCACCCTGACGGTGCTTGGCTCCGGCGACATCGACGACAACCTCGATCCCAACTACGGCTACTACACGCTCGACTACGTCGCTTACCAGTTGTACGAGCGCAACTTGTACACCTATCCGAGCATTCCCGGACAGACGTTTACCCTGGCGCCGGACCTGGCGACCGGCTTCCCGGTGGTCAGCAACGGCGGGCTCAAGGAAGCGGTCACCATCCGCACCGGCGCCATGTGGAACACCACCCCACCCCGCCAGGTGACCGCCGCGGACGTGATCCGAGGGGTCAAGCGCAGCTGCAATCCCACCTTCCCCTTCGCGGGTCAGGCCGACTTCGCGGACGTCCTCGTCGGGTATACCGCCTTCTGTAACGGGTTCGCCAAGATATCGGCGACCAGCGCGTCGGCCCAGAAGGCGTACGTCGACGGCAACCAGATCTCGGGTGTGACCGTCGACCCGTCGAATCCGCAGACCGTGGACTTCACCCTCAGCAAGCCGGCCAGCTATTTCGCCGGCACGCTCAACCTGTCGTGGGCGAACCCGGTGCCGGAGGAGATCTTCAACTATGTACCGGACACCCCCGCCCAGGCGGCGCACACCTTCTCCGACGGCCCGTATCAGGTGCAGTCCTACTCGCCCAACAAGTCGATCGTGTTCGTGCGGAACCCGGCGTGGCAGCAGTCGAGTGACCCGATCCGCAAGGCGTACGTCGACCAGATCAACGTCTCAGAGACGGGGACCCAGCAGTCGATCTTCCTGCAGGTCCTGACCAACACCCCGCAGGCAGACATGCAATGGGACGTGCACGTGCCTGCCAACGACGTGGCCGGCCTCATCGCCAGCAAGAACCCGGACTTCCAGCTGGTGACCGAGGGGGCGACCAATCCGTACATCGTCTTCAACACCATCTCCAAGAACAATGGGGGGGCGCTGGGGAACCCGCTGGTGCGCCAGGCGATCTCCTACGCCTTCGACCGGACCCAGTTCGTCCAGAACGCAGGAGGGCCCGCGGTGGCGCCGCCGCTGACCCATCTCATCGCGCCAGGCACGGACGGGTCATCGCCCAACTTCGACCTGTACCCCTACAACCCGGCCAAGGCCAAGCAACTACTGGCCCAGGCCGGCCATCCCACCCTGACGCTCACCTGGCTGTACCGGCCGTCTCAAAGCGTGGTCGCGCTCAAGGACTTCGAAACGGCTCAGGCTCAGTTGGCTGCGGTGGGGATCACGCTCAAGGGTCTGGCCGTTTCCGGCGGTGACTTCTACGGCAAGTACCTCACCCCGGGCACGGCTGCCAAGAACAGCGTGTGGGATCTGGCCGAGGCCGGATGGGGTCCCGACTGGTACCCGACGGGTGGCAAGTCCTACTTCGAGCCGATCCTCGACGGCAATAACCTGCCGCCCGCGTCGAGCAACTTCGGGTTCTTCAACGACCCGAAGCTCAACTCGATCATCCAGCAGGCCCTGGCGGCGCCCACTGATTCCGCCGCTTCGACCCTGTGGCACCAGGCCGACGTAGAGGCGATGACGCAGGCCGCGGTATATCCCGTCGAGGCTCCCAACGAGCCGACCGTCCACGGCTCCCGGGTGCACAACTGTGTGTACATCGGCGCCATCCAGAACTGTGACCTGGCCAACATCTGGCTGAGCTAGCCCGGTCCCTTTCGAAAACCCAGTAGCAAGGATCGGCCCGGCGGTGCACCGCCGGGCCGATCCCAATCCCAGTAGTCGAACCATTTCCCTGCCACATCACTACATTGAAGGAGGGGGAGGACGACCGGAATGCCTCTGCTCGAGATAAAGGACCTGCAGGTGGCCTTCCCGACGACCGACGGGGTCGTGCGGGCGGTGAGAGGCGTGTCCTTCTCAGTCGAGAAAGGCCAGACGCTCGGGATCGTGGGGGAGTCCGGATCCGGCAAGAGCGTCTCGACGCAGACGGTCATGGGACTCACCCGCGGCGCCCAGATATCCGGCCAGGCCCTCTTCCAGGGCACGGATCTCCTGACCATGACCGAGCGGGAGCTCCGCGCCGTCCGGGGCGCCCAGATCGCCATGGTCTTCCAGGACCCGCTCTCCAGCCTGCACCCGTACTACCGGGTCGGATGGCAGATCGTGGAGATGATCCGGGCCCACGAGCCACATACGTCGAAGGCCGCCGGGCGCAAGCGGGCGATCGAGTTGCTCCGGCTGGTCGGCATTCCCCAGCCGGATCGGCGAGTCGACGATTTTCCTCACCAGTTTTCCGGGGGTATGCGCCAGCGGGCGATGATCGCCATGGCCATGGCCCTCAACCCCGCCCTGCTCATCGCCGACGAGCCCACTACCGCCCTGGACGTCACGGTCCAGGCCCAGGTCCTCCGGGTCATCGAGCGACTGCAAGAGGAGTTCGGGACGGCCGTCATCATCATCACCCACGACCTCGGGGTCATGGCGGAAGTGGCCGACGACGTCGTTGTCATGTACGCCGGCGCCATCATGGAATCGGCTCCGCTCGACGCGATCTTCTACGAGAGCCACCATCCCTATACCGAGGGCCTCTTGCGCTCCCTGCCGGGATACGGGGCGGACCGGGCCCGGTTGCAGCCGATCACGGGGCAGCCTCCCAGCCTGATCACGTTACCGTCGGGTTGTCCCTTCCATCCCCGCTGCCCATACGTGATGGATCGCTGCCGCACCGAGGTGCCGCCCCGGGCCGAGGTGGGCGGTAATCCCCAACACCTCTCGGCCTGCTGGCTTTCCAGGGATCCGGAGGAACGTGCTGCCATCCGGGCCCGGGTGGTCGGGGAGACGGTGTCGTCGTGAGCGCCGACGTCCTCGTCTCGGTAACCGACGTCGTCAAGCACTTCCCCGTCCAGTCCGCCGGCCTGCGCCGCAGCCGCGACGTGGTGCACGCGGTCGAACGGGTCAGCCTGGAAATACGGCGCGGGGAGACCCTGGGTCTCGTCGGCGAGACGGGCTGTGGCAAATCCACCCTGGCCCGTTGCATCGCTCGCCTGTATGACCTCACGTCCGGCAAGGTCGAGTTCGACGGGCGGGACATCTCGACGCTGAGGGCCCGCCAGATGCGACCGCTGCGTCGTGAGATGCAGATGATCTTCCAGGATCCCTACGGGTCGCTCAACCCGAAGCGGCGGGTCGGCTCGATTATCGGCGACCCGTTTGCGATCCACGGGATCGCGGACGGAGCCGAGCGCAAGAAGCGGGTGCAGGAAGTCATGGAGTTGGTGGGCCTCAACCCCGAGCACTTCAACCGCTTCCCGGCCGAATTCTCGGGCGGCCAGCGCCAGCGCATCGGAGTGGCTCGGGCCTTGGCCCTCAAGCCCAAGCTCATCATCTGCGACGAGCCGGTGTCGGCGCTCGACGTGTCGATCCAGGCGCAGATCCTCAATCTCCTCTCCGACCTGCAGCAGCAGTTCGACCTCACCTACCTCTTCATCTCCCACGATCTCTCCGTGGTCCGGCACGTCAGTGACCGCGTGGCTCTGATGTATCTCGGCCAGGTGGTCGAGATCGCACCGGTCGAGGAGATCTACGTGCAGCCGCGCCATCCGTACGCCAACGCCCTGCTCTCCGCGGTTCCGGTGCCGGACCCGCGGGCGGTGAGTCAGCGGGAGCGCATCATCCTCGTCGGCGACGTCCCCTCGCCGATCAATCCACCCTCGGGCTGTCGTTTCCATCCGCGCTGCCCGAAGGCGCAGCACCGCTGTGTCGAGGAGGAACCCGCATTGGTCCCCCGGCTCGGTGACGAGCCCGAACACGCCGCCGCCTGCCACTTCCCGGTGGCGAACGGCGAGGACCTGAGCCACGCTCGCCCGTCGATTTCGGAGGAGCAGCGTATCGTCGAGCCCGAGGTCGCCAGCGCCGAGGTGCTGGCCGAGCTCGGTGAGTTCAAGGAGAGGACCACGCCATGAGCATCACCGGTGCTGCGATCGAAGCCGGAGTGCAGCATGAGTTCCTGCCGGAGGGGCAGGAGGGCGAAGGGGCCGAGAAGATCCAGGGCCGTAGCACCTGGCAACTCGCCTGGGCGCGGCTGAGGCGGGACCGGGCGGCAGTGATCTCGGGGGTGGTGATCCTGGTGATCATCCTGGTCGCCATATTCGCCCCGGTGTTGGCCACCATCACCGGTCACGGGGTCAACCAGCAGTTCCGCACCACCGGTCTCAGCCCCGACGGGCTCCCGGTCGGGCCCGGGAAGTCATTCCTTCTGGGGACCGACGACCAGGGGCGCGACATCCTGGTCCGCATGGCCTACGGCGCCCGGATCTCGCTGTTCGTCGGTGTCGTCGCCACCCTGTTGACCGTGGCGCTGGGTGCCATCCTCGGGCTGGCCGCCGGGTACCTCGGTGGGTTCGTCGACACGGTCATCGCCCGGTTGGTCGACCTGGTCCTGTCGCTGCCATTCCTGTTGTTTGGTATCTCGCTGGTTTCGATCAGCCAGCCTGGGATCTCGATCGTCATCATCGTCATCGCCGTCTTCGGCTGGGCGGCGGTGGCCAGGATCGTTCGCGGTCAGGTGCTGTCGATACGCGAGAAGGAGTACATAGAGGCAGCCCGATCTCTCGGCGCCAGCTCGTGGCGAATCATGTTCGTCGACGTGCTGCCGAATGTGATGGCGCAGCTGATTGTGTACGCCACGCTCCTCATCCCGGTCAGCATCGTGATCGAAGCCAGCTTGTCGTTTCTGGGCATCGGCATTCCGCCGCCGACCGCGGACTGGGGCCAGATGCTCTCCCAGGCGGAGTCGGTGTACGAGCAGGCGTGGTGGTATCTGGTGTTCCCCGGGTTGGCGCTGATCATCACCACTCTGGCCTTCAACATTCTGGGGGATGGGGTGCGCGACGCCCTCGATCCCCGCTTCGAGCGGCTGTAGGGGGATCGATGACTCGGTTCCTGATACGTAGAATCGCCCTTGGGATCCTGGTGATGTGGATGGTGGTCACCGTGGTGTTCGGGATCTTCTTCGCCGGACCGGGCCCCCAGAGCGTGGCCCGGCGCCTCGCCGGCCGCAACGGGTCACCCCAGACGGTCGCGTTGATCCGCAAGCGCCTGCACCTCGATCAGCCCATCCTGGTGCAGTACTGGGACTTCCTCAAGCGGTTGGTCTGGCACCATGACCTGGGCTATTCGTACTACCACCAGCAGCCCGTCGCGTCCGTGCTCAAGCAGGCGTTTCCGATCACCTTGTCGTTGGCGCTGGGTGCGGCGGTGATCTGGTTGGTCATCGGCGTCCTCTCCGGTGTGCTGTCCGCGGTGCGCCGAGGATCGGTCTGGGACCGGCTGTCTACCACGGTCGCACTGGTCTTCTACTCGTCGCCGACGTTCGTCCTCGGTCTGTTGATGCTCTGGCTGTTCTACTACGAGTTCACCATCCACGGTCTCAAATGGTTCCCCGGTCAGGGCTACACGTATTTCAGCGCCAGTCCGAGCAAGTGGTTCCTGAGCCTGGTGCTGCCCTGGATGACGCTGGCTTTGGTGTCGGCGGCCACTTACACCCGGCTGACGCGCGGGTCCCTGCTCGAAGTGATGGGCGAGGACTACATCCGCACAGCCCGGGCGAAGGGTTTGACCGAGCGGCGGGTCATCTACCGCCACGGGCTCCGTTCCGCGTTGACGCCGGTCGTCAGCCAGTTTGGCATCGACGTCGGCACCCTGCTCGGGGGCGCCATCATCACCGAGCAGGTGTTCGGTATGCCGGGACTGGGTTGGACGGCCGTCAACTCCATCCAGTCGGATGACCTGCCGGTCATCATCGGGATCGTGATCGTGGCGTCCGCCGCCGTGGTGGTGGCCAACATCATCGTCGACATCTTCTACGCCGTGCTCGACCCGAGGGTGCGGCTGCACTAGCACCCCTCTAGCATCGCCGGCGATGGCCTCTCAGAGTTCCGGCCCGGCAGACCCGTCGCAGGTGTCCGCCCTCTTCGATCCCGACGCCTGGCGCCAGGTGGACGGCTTTTCGTTTACGGACATCACCTATCACCGGGCGATCGGGCACGGGACGGTCCGGGTGGCGTTCGACCGCCCCGAAGTCCGCAACGCCTTTCGACCCCATACCGTTGACGAGCTGTACCGGGCCCTGGACCACGCCCGCCAGAGCAGCGATGTGGGGTGCGTGCTGCTGACCGGGAATGGCCCGTCCCCCCGGGACGGCGGGTGGGCCTTCTGCTCCGGCGGCGATCAGCGCATCCGGGGCCGGGACGGCTACCAGTACGCGGCCGGCGACGATGCGGACACGGTCGACCCGGCCGCACCGGACGCCTGCACATCCTCGAGGTGCAGCGCCTCATCCGTTTCATGCCGAAGGTGGTGATCTGCGTGGTGCCGGGATGGGCCGCCGGGGGAGGCCACAGCCTCCACGTGGTGTGCGACCTGACCCTGGCCAGCGCGGAGCACGCCCGCTTCAAGCAGACCGACACGGACGTCGCCAGCTTCGACGGCGGGTTCGGCTCCGCCTATCTGGCCCGCCAGGTGGGGCAAAAGTACGCCCGGGAGATCTTCTTCCTGGGCCGGACCTACGACGCGGCCCAGATGCACGACATGGGCGCCGTCAACGCGGTGGTCCCGCACGCCGACCTGGAGGCCACGGCGCTGGAGTGGGCCGCCGAGATCAATGGCAAGAGCCCCACGGCGCAGCGCATGGTCAAGTACGCCCTCAACCTGATCGACGACGGGCTGGTCGGACAGCAGCTCTTCGCGGGCGAAGCCACCCGGCTGGCGTACGCCAGCGACGAGGCGGCCGAGGGCCGGGATGCCTTCCTGGAGAAGCGCCGGCCGGACTGGTCTGGGTTTCCCTGGCACTACTAAGGAGGATCTCGTGTCGCTGACGACGATGGCCGACGGCCGGCGCCTCCACTACGCAATGAGCCGCGATGTGCAACCGCAAGAGCCCGTCCTCGTCTTCCATCACGGCACGCCCGGCGCGGCCGTGCTGTGGGACGATCTGGTCTCGGCCGCCGACCGGCACGGCTGGCCGGCAGTGATCTGCTCCCGCCCCGGCTACGCCTGGTCGGATCCGCAGTCGGATCGCCAGGTGGTCGACGTCGCCGGCGACATCGAATCCGTCCTCGACGCCCTGGGCGCCGGGCGATTCGTGACTGCCGGCTGGTCCGGGGGCGGTCCTCATGCTCTGGCCTGCGGGGCCCGGATGGGTGGAAGGTGCGCGGCGGTTGCCACCATCGCGGGCGTGGCCCCGTACGGGGTGGACGGGCTGGACTGGATGGCCGGTATGGGCCCAGAGAACCTCGAAGAGTTCGGGCTGGCGGTGGCCAGAGACGAGCCGAAGCTGCGGGCCATGCTCGAAGCAATGGCGCACGTGTGCCGTCGGGTCACCGTCGACGGTGTCGCGGACTTCTTCGGGGGGCTCCTCTCGCAACCTGATCGGGAGGTGCTCACCGGCGCCTTCGCGGCCTGGGTCGCCGCCTGGCTGCGGGCGTCGATGGCCGCGGGGTGTGCGGGCATGTACGACGACGACATGGCCTTCACCCGGGAGTGGGGATTCGACCTGGGCGCCTGTTCGGTCCCGGTCACGGTGTGGGTGGCGGACCAGGACTTGATGGTGCCGTCCGCCCATGGTGAATGGCTGGCGAGCCAGATCCCCGGCGCTGCGACGGTCCGGCTGCCCGACGATGGGCATCTCACGCTGCTCGCTCGCCACATCGGCGACGTCGTTGACCGCCTTGCGCTCGACGCTGGCCCACTATGATCGACCGCCTTGCCGGAGCGAATTCCGGCAGCCACGTCGGAGTGGCGGAATAGGCAGACGCGCTAGCTTGAGGGGCTAGTGTCCGCAAGGACGTGGGGGTTCAAGTCCCCCCTCCGACACGGGGGAAAGGTGCTGGTCAGCGGGGGTGTAGTCCCTGACTTTCGTCTTTCTCTGGGGGGACTTGGAGCGGCTGATCCCGCGCTCATCCCGCGGTGGCGCGGTTGGAGTAATGGTCGTCGAGGGGGCGAGACCAGCCAGGGCGTCAGCGAGCGCTCGGTCCCGATCGCGGGTGGCGTGCTGGTAGCGAAGGGCAGCCGTGGGGCTCTTGTGTCCGGCCCGGAACATCAACTCGGGGAGCGTGGCACCCGCGGCGGCGGTCCAGGTCAGGCCGGAGTGTCGAAGGTCGTGCAGGTGGAGATCGGGACGGCCCACGCGGCGCGTGGCGCGGTCCCATGCCGTCCGCAGCTTCCCGTTGTCCACGTCCTGGAAAACCCCGGCGTCCCGTTCGGGTCCCACGAAGGTGGCGAGGTGGTGTTCGACGTCGGGGAGGATGTTGGCCGGGACCGCGACAGTTCGGCGACCGGCTTCGGTCTTGGGGGGTTTCTTCACCACCTCGCGGGTCAAGGTGGCAGTGCGGGTGACCGCGATGGAGACTGTGTGGCGCAGCAGGTCGATGTCTTGGCGGCGGAGTCCGAGCAGCTCCCCTCGCCGCAACTGGCACCACGCGGCCAGCAGGACCAGCAGGCGGAGATGCGCTGGCATGGCGTCAGCGAGCGCGTGCACTTCGGCGACGGACGCCACGGGTCGTTCGGGTGCCTGTTCCTTTGCCGCTCCCTTGACTCGGCAGGGGGATTGGTTGATCAAGCGGTCTTCTACCGCGGTCTTCATGATGGTCGCCAGTAGCCGGTACGCCTTGGCCGCGGTGGTCGGGTGCTCGCATTCGATGGCGGCATGCCAGCTGCGTACCGTCGCGGTCGACAGGTTGCCGATTCGGATGCCACCGAGGATGGGGATGATGTGATGGTCGAGAAGATGGCGGTACAGCGCACAAGTGGTCGCGGCCAGATCGTGCCTTTCCGCCAGCCACTTTTCGGCGTACTCCTTGACGGTCACGCGTGAGTCCTTGGGGTCGACGACCGCGCCCCGGACCTTGTCCGCCTCTGTTGTGGCAGCCCAAGCGTCGGCCTCAACCTTGCGGGTGAAGGTCCGTGAGACCTCTCTGCCGTTGATGCGCACCCGAACGTCGTAGACCGTAACGGGGTCCTTCAGGCTCTTGGCGAACGATCGGGCCTGTTTTCCGTCCCGGAAGCGTCTGGTCAAGGACTTGTCGCCTTGCTTGCCCGTGACCCGGTATGAGACATGCGCCATGTGTCACCTCGAAATGTTGGGCTCGGTCCCGGTCAGTTTTCCGCGTTCACGGTCGGGGAACTTACGGGCGGCCAGGACAACGCGTACGGTGGCCGGGTGCGGGGTACCTGGTGGAACCTTGGGCTTTGCCGGTCGGCGACGCCACCAAGGAATCCCATCAAGCCCTGGCCTCGGTTTGGTCGTCGAGCCAACGCTCAAGTTCTTCGCGGCGGTAGCGGACGTGGCGACCGAGCTTGAGCCATGGTGGGCCGGTGCGGCGGTACCGCCACATCTTCAGGCTGTTGATGGGCACGCCGAGGATGTCAGCCACATCGGCTGGGGCGAGGAGTTTGTCATTGATGATGTTCATCTGGCCTCCGCGCTGCGGTGCGGGTCTGCAGGTAGCCGTCACCCGCGTTGGTGGTGTTATGACGACGTTGGCGGTAGAAGTGCGGGCGAGCGGCATGGACCGTTCGTCGGTACTCCGGCCGGATGAGCAGGTCAACGAGACGGCACACGAGCACCTCGGCCGCCTCAGGGCGGGCGTACGTCCGCTCTTCGAGCGGGGAAGTGGGTCGACGGGCCCTGAGGGTCGCGATCACCCCGGCACGTGGCAAAACCTGGCGACCGATCTAATGGCGCGCCAAACCGCTCCGGTCCAGTCTCCACTCTCGTCCACCGAGTACCTCCGCTAAGAGCCTTCAACGTTCCGGCTCCGGCGAACGGCAGGGAGGAGCGACCTGCTGCAAAAAAACTACAGCCGTCTAATCCACGATGTCAAGGGGTGGAGTCGTCACGGTCAAAGCGGCAGCGCGGTGCCGAACGCGTCTGGACCAGGCCGAGTCAGCGCGGTGTGCTGCGCGATTACGACATCGGGTCTGGGTACCGGAGATCGGCGGCCGCCGTCGGCCCTAATAGTGAGGCCCACGCCCTGTCGGCGGGATTCAGAAATACCCTCTCCTGACCAGCACATTTATCTCTAGCCCGAATTCAGGCGTCTTCGACGTAGCCAACGAGGCCTTGGGGTTTCATCGAGGACGCGTTATCTCTAGTCGTGTCACCGACGTGAGTCACGCCAATCTCCTTCTTCCTTGCCGCCTTTTCGTTCCGCTCATCGCGCTGGCGCCCTCTACGACGACATGTCCACGACGCAGGCGGGCAGCTCAGGCCCGGTGTTCTCGACCCCACTCGAGATAACGGCACCTCGGGGACGCTTCGAGGTGCGGGGTCAGATGGGATATCGGGGCAGTGCACCTTCCGTAACGGCGATGGTCGTCGAACTCTCGTTGGCGTCGTCCCCGATAGTGGCACCTACCCGAGACAGAAGTTCGGGTGGCTCGCACCGTGTCCGCGATGCCTACATCGTCGTGGAAGCTGGATGTTTTCGGACGGACCCTGCACCTCTGCTGACCTACGGATGCTGGCACAAGTTCTGTACTGGTGCAGCCACGCTTCGTACTTCTTGGTGCTCGCCCTGTATCTCCAAGGCGGCAGACGACTCAGCCCTCTCGATTCGGGTTTGGTATTCATGACCGTGTCGGGTGCTTTCGTGGCCGTATCCCGACGAGCTGATTGCGCGCGTGCCGCTCGAGGAGGTCATCACGAGCGAAGGTGATATCGCACCTTTTAAACCGGTCCACGCACGGCTGCGGCAGCCCATCCGTTGGGGACGCGCGTTGATGACGGTCGGCGTCGCGCTGGTCATCGCGATGGGAGGCTCAGTGGCTGGACTCGCGGTGACGCGGAGCGGCCCACCATCGTCTCCGTCCTCTTCCTGGTCGCACACGTTCGCTCTGTCTGGTAGCAGTGACGCAACCGGCGTGCACGGCGGCGCGTCCCTCACG
This sequence comes from uncultured Acidimicrobiaceae bacterium, assembly GCA_963702305.1. GTDB lineage: Bacteria > Actinomycetota > Acidimicrobiia > Acidimicrobiales > Palsa-688 > PALSA-693. Next base: position 435,379 of record CAVPBX010000006.1, read on the forward strand.
GCCGAGTCTTGGGGAACCGAGATGTGGGTTCAGCTCCAAGGCGTCCCGCCCAGAGTCCAGTGCCGACTGATCGTTCGCGCCACCGGCGGCCGCACTGTCGTCGGAGGCACGTGGTCTTCTGATTCCACAAGAGGCGCCTGGGTGCCGGCGAGCGCGCCCTTCGCGCCTTCAGAAATCGCTAGTCTCCAAGTCGTCACCCCGGCCGGAGCCCTGGTCACGCTGAGCCACGTCGCTCGCCAGGCGAGCTAGTCGGCGATGCTGACGCACGCATCAGACAGTGTTGCGGAGCGGTCGACGTGACTCGGCATCGTCGACGTCTCGCCATACCCGGTATCAAGACGGGTACGAATTCCACTCAGTCTGGGCGCCTCCGCTTGCTGGCTGGCCGCGCGCGCTGGGCGGCAGTCCCCGCCTCAGCCGCTGAGCTTGCGGTCCGTCTCCTAGTCAGTTCGAGCCTCGCCGTCGATGCCTACGTTCACTCAGACTTGGCGCATACCTATGCCGAGGTGACGGACGGAATAGGTGAGGGAAACCTGTTCCGGGTCGATGCCGTCGCCGCCGCCGTCACGGCAGCAGCAGCGCTGTTCATCGCCAATCGACTGGCCTACGGGATGGCATTCATCCTCGGCGTGAGCGCGGCCGTTCTGGCTGTCGTCGCGACGCACATGCAAGTTGGGCCGTTCGGACCAATACCTGACCTCTATGACCCGATCTGGTACTCAGAAAAGTTGGTCAGCGTCATCGCCGAAAGCATCGCCGCAGCAGGCGCTATCGGTGGGCTACTCATCCTTCGTCGACGCTCGCGCACAGAGGCGACTTGAAGATGGCCAATGAAACCCCAGACCCGGAACAATGTAAAGCCTTCCAAGGCGACCTCGCCGAGCTGGCGCTAGGAATCCTTACCGGCCGGGAGCGCGCCGTTACCCTCCGGCATATCGAGTCGTGTACCCGATGCAGCACCGAACTCGACAGTCTCTTGGTCGTCGCCGACAGCCTGTCACTGCTGGTACCCGAGTGTGAACCCCCGCTTGGCTTTGACGTCCGCCTCGCCGAACACTTCAAGACGAACACGGCGAGGCGATTTCGACGGCCTGGCCGCCGTGAAGCCCTGTTTGCTGGAGCTGCCCTACTGAGCGTCGTCCTCGGATTCGCGCTTGGATCGGTGTTGCTACATGGCGGCGGATCGAGCACATTCCTACGGGCGCATGTCACCGCGGCTCGCCTTGGCTTGCACGGGGTCGAAGTCGGCCAGGTCCTCCTGTCCACAGGGAAACAATCGTGGCTCTTCTTGTCGCTCGATGACGGGAACAGGACCGGCGAGGTGACTTGCCAAGTCACCCTCGCGGACGGCAAGAGCGAAGACATCGGGGGCTTCGCCCTCCATCCGGGCTATCGCGCGTGGGGAACCGATCTCCCGAAGACCGCCGCGACAGTCCGCGCCGTGCAAATCACGACCGCTTCGGGCACCGTTCTCGCCAGCGCCGACATCCACCCATGACCCGATGCTCCACCTCCCCACCGCTATTGCGTCCCCCGCGCCGGCGGTGCTGGCGGCCAGGGCGACGACGACGAGCAACATCGGCTCCGACGCTACTGGGCGCTCGCCGCGCCGCCGCGGACCGGGGCCGGCTGTCATCATGGGACTGTTCATGACCGGCAACCACCTCATCCTGCACTCTCCCGTCGGCTTCGTGGTGGCCTTCGGGGCGGGGATCCTGTCGTTTTTGTCGCCGTGCGTGCTGCCGCTGGTGCCGTCCTACCTGTCGATGATGTCGGGGGTGAGCAGCGCCGAGCTGGCCGCCGCGTCGCGGCCGGACCAGCGCCGCCTGCTGCGATCGACCCTGCTGTTCGTGGCTGGCTTCACCGTGGTCTTCGCGGCCCTGGAGGCCACTGCGTCCGGGTTGGGCCAGACCTTGCAGTCGCATCAGCGGCTCCTCAACCAGATCGCCGGCGGGGTCATCATCGCCGCCGGGCTGGTGTTCGCCGGGATCGTGCGACCCCGATGGCTGATGCGGGAGCATCGCTGGCAGGTGCTGCCCTCCCAACTGGGGGAGTGGGCCGCTCCGGTGATGGGGATGGCCTTCGCCTTCGGGTGGACGCCGTGCATCGGGCCGGTGCTGGCCGCGGTGTTGAGCCTCGCCAGTGACACCCACACCCTGGGCCGGGGGGAGGCCATGCTGGTTGCCTACTCGCTCGGGTTGGGGGTGCCGTTCGTGGCGGCCGGCGTCGCCTTCGGTCGTCTGACCGGGGTGCTCACCTTCGCCCGGACCCACCTGCGGGTCATCAACCTGTTGTCCGGGGCGTTGCTGGCCGGGCTGGGTGTCCTGTTGTTGACCGACAGCTTGCACGTGTTGTCGACCTGGTTTACCGACGTGCTCAGCGCCGTCGGCCTGGGCCGGCTCTCCACCGTCTGAGGAGCCGGCTCCGGATGGCACTCGGCAGCCACCCCCTGGGTACCGTTGCGGTGGCCGTCATGGACCCCGTCATCCCCTTTCGTTGCGCTGTGGCCCTGGTTGGCCGCTTCCCGGTGTTGGCCGGCGTCGACCTGGACGTGACCCGCGGTGAGATGGTGCTGCTCCAGGGGGCCAACGGGGCCGGCAAGACCAGCCTGCTGCGGGCCTGTGCCGGCCTGTTGCGCGTCGCCGCCGGCGAGGCCACCGTGCTCGGCGCCGATCTGGTGGCCGACCCCCGCGCCGTCCGGCGTCGGGTGGGCTTGCTGGGGCACGCCACCGCCCTGTACGACGACCTGTCCGCCGCCGACAACGTCCGCTTCGCGGTGCGGGCCGCGGGCGGGTCGGTCGGCGCCGTCGATTCGGCCCCTCGAGCTGCTGGAGGACCGTTTCGAGGACGAGGGCTTCGCGGCGGCCATCGCCGAACGGCGCGCCGAGGGTGCGCCGCCCGCCCGGCAGCCCGCGGGGCAGTCGTGAACGGGTACGTCGCCGGCGGCTGGGGGGCCACCGCCGTGATCGTGGCGCTCTACGCCTGGCGCATCGTGCGCCGGGGCCGGGTGCTCGGTCGCAGCCTCCCTGACCGGGAGAAGACGTGGCGCTGAAGCTGGGGGACGCCCCGCCGCGGCGGCGGGCGCTGTTGGGTAGCCGACGCCGGCAGATCGGAGCCGGGGTGGTCATCGCCGGCGCCCTGGCCTTCCTGCTCGTGGAAGGGCTCAACAACGCCACCGTCTACTTCAAGACCGCCGATCAGGCCGTGGCCGACCGGGCCTCGCTCGGCAGCCGCCAATTTCGCATCGAGGGGACTGTCGAGCCGGACGTGCGCCAAGTGGGCACCACCACCGCGTTCACGATCATCGCCAACGGCGTGACCGTGCCGGTGGTCGACACCGGCCAGCCGCCCCAGCTCTTCAAGCCCGGGATACCCGTCGTCCTCGAGGGGCACTGGCAGGGACCGGTGTACGCCAGCGACCGGATCATGGTCAAGCACTCCGCGAGCTACGTCGAAGCGCACCCCGACCGGCTCAAGTCGCAACTGCCCGGGGGGGCTGGCACCGCGCCGAGCCCAGGGCCGTGAGTCCAGTGCCATGAGCCCAGTCCCGTGAGCCCAGTCCCGTGAGCCCAGTCCCGTGAGCAGAGTGCCATGAACGCGGCGGTAGGGGAGAGCGCGGTCCTGCTGGCCCTGGCCGGGGCGGTGGCCGGCTGCGTCACCCTGGTCATGGGGTTGGTGCGGGGCCGGCCCAACCTCCTGCGAGCCGGGCGCACCTATACCTGGGTGATCCTGCTCGGCGCGGTGGTGGCCACCCTGGCGTTGCAGCACGCCCTGTTCACCCGCGATTTCAGCCTGCAGTACGTGGCCAACAACGACAGCCTGGCCACCCCGTGGTTGTTCCGCATCACGGCCATGTGGTCGAACCTGTCGGGCTCGATCCTGCTCTGGGGCCTGATCCTGGCCGGCTACCTGGCGGCCATCGCCGTGCACTTTCGAGCCCGCATCACCGACCCCCTCGTGGGCTGGGCGACGGCCATCGGCTACGCGGTGGCGGCGTTCTTCTTCGGCCTGATGATGACGGTCTCCAACCCGTTCAGCACCATCCACGGGGCCACGCCGACCGACGGACCCGGTCCGGACCCGTTGCTGCAAAATCACATCCTGGTGGCCTTCCACCCGCCCCTGCTGTATCTGGGCCTGGTCGGCTTCACGGTGCCCTTCGCCTTCGCCTGCGCCAGCCTGATCACCGGCCGGATCGGGGAAGGGTGGTTGATCGAGACCCGACGCTGGACGCTCTTCGCCTGGGGCTTCCTGACCGGCGGGGTCATCCTGGGCGCCTGGTGGAGCTACCAGGTGCTGGGCTGGGGCGGTTACTGGGCCTGGGACCCGGTGGAGAACGCCGCGTTTATCCCCTGGATCACCGCCACCGCCTTCCTCCACTCGGTCATGGTCCAGGAGCGGCGGGCCATGCTGCGGGTCTGGAACCTCTCGCTGGTCATCGCCACCTTCAGCCTCACCATCCTGGCCACCTTCCTCACCCGGTCCGGGGTGCTGGAATCCGTGCACTCCTTCAACAACACCGGCATCGGGCCCGCCCTGCTGACCTTCTTCGGGGTGATCGCGGCGTCCGGGGTCGGATTGCTGGCCTGGCGGGGTGACCGGTTGCGGTCGCCGGGCGCCATCGACTCGCCCATCTCCCGGGAGGGCGCCTTCCTCGCCAACAACCTGCTCTTCGGCGCCTTCGCGCTGGTCGTGCTGCTCGGCACGGTGTTCCCGTTGATCGCCCAGGCCGTCAACGGCGAGCAGATCACGGTGGGATCCCCGTACTTCGACCGGATGACGATGCCGATCGTGGTGTGCCTGCTGTTCCTCATGGCGGTGGCGCCCGTCCTGCCCTGGCGCAAGGCGTCCGCCGAACTGCTGCGCCGGCGGCTGTTCTGGCCGGCTGCGGCGGCCGTCGCGGTGCTGGTGGCGTGCGTCGCCGGGGGGGTCCGGGGTCTCAACCCGTTGCTGGCGTTCGGGCTGGGGGCGTTCGCCGGCGCGTCGGCCCTCCGGCAGCTCATCCTGGCCGCCCGCCGTCAGGGTTGGCGGGGCTTCGTGGGCCGGGCCAACGGGGGAATGATCGTGCACCTGGGCGTGGTGCTCATCGCCGTGGCCTTCGCCGCGAGCCACTCGTTTTCCAGCCGAACCCAGCTGTCGCTGGCCCCCGGTCAGGCCACCAGCTACGACGGCCACACCTTTACCTTCGTCGGTATGCGGACGATCAACGCGGCCACCCACTCGGCCGTGCAGGCCCAAATCCGCGTCGACGGCGGCCAGGTCTACGGGCCGGCGATCAGTGACTACCCCTTCGCCAACGAGGAGATCGGCACGCCGTCCGTCCGTAGCCGTCTCACCGAGGACATCTACCTGACCCTGTCTGCCCCCCCGGTCAAGGCCGGCGCACCCGTGGTGGTCGGAGTGGTGGTGGAACCGCTGGTTCTGTGGATCTGGGTCGGTGGGGGGGTCATCCTCGCCGGCACGGCGCTGTCGGCCTGGCCCGGCCGCCGGCGCCGACCGACCGATCCGGCCAGCGCGGCACCGGAGCACGCCGCACCGGGCCGCCGGGCCACGAACGGGATCGCCGAACCTGAGCCGGAGCCGGCGGGCGTGGTCGCCAGGACGCCGGCGTGACCGCGGTGGCCCCCCCTCGTCGGCCCCGCTCCCGGCGGGTGCGCTGGATCTCGCTTGGCGTCGCTTGCGGCTTGGCGGTGTTGGTCGCCGTCCTCGCCACGTCGGGCCCCGCCAGCCAGGTGAGCGCCGGCAGCCCGCTGATCGGCAAGCGGGCCCCGGCCATCAGCGGTCGGTCGCTGCTCGGGGCCGGGCGGGTGCAGCTGTCCTCGTTTTCCGGGAAGTGGGTCCTCGTCAACTTCGCGGCCAGCTGGTGCTTTCCGTGCCGGGAGGAGATGCCGCAACTCTTCGCCTTTCAGCGCCAGCACGCGCCCGCGGGGGACGGGGTGATCCTGTCGGTTGCGTACGACGAGGGCGACGTGTCGAATCTGATCTCCTACCTGCGCAGCCAGCACGCCACCTGGCCGGCAGTGGATGACGGCGGCGCGGTTGTCAGCTACGGCGTGGGGACCATCCCCGAGTCGTACCTGGTCGACCCGCAGGGCACCGTGGTGGCCAAATACGTGAGCGGTGTGGTGGCCTCCCAACTCAACGCGGTGATGGCCAAGGCGTCGGCCGGTCCGGGATGACCCGGCCGTGAAACGGGTGTGGCGGTGGGCCCCGTGGTTGGTACTGGTGGTGGTGGCGGCGGTAGTGCTGGTCGTTGGAACCCCGCGGCCCAGCCATCCCACCCTGGAGGCGCAGACCATGCACATCGCGGGCCTGGTCCGCTGCCCGGTCTGCGAAGGGCAATCGGCGGCGCAATCCGACGTGGCCGCGTCGGTGCAGATCCGCACTCAGATCCAGCAGGAACTGGCCGCCGGGCAGAGCCAGGGTCGCATACTCTCGGGCCTGGTCGCCGCCTACGGGCCGGGCATCTTGGAGAAGCCCCAGGCCCGGGGCATCGGGCTGGTCGTATGGGTCGTCCCCGTCGTCGCGGTGGTGGCGGCCGTCGCCGGTCTGGCCCTGGCGTTCGCCCGCCGACGGCCCCGCCGGACGGCGATAGTCAGCGCCGCCGACCGGGAGTTGGTGGCCCGGGCGCTGCGGGCACCATCCTCGACGACCGCATCCCGCCGCCCGGTGACCTTGTCGGTCAGTCCTGAATCGGTCCAGGCACCGCCGACCGCCATCGAGATCTTCAGCGCCGACGGCCAACGGGTCGACGCGGGGCCGGTCGACCATCCGCTCGGCCGGTCCGACCAAGTCGAGTGACATTGCCAGCAGCCAGACGGGCACCTGCGTGATCAGCTGGCGGGCGATCTCGAAACGACACCCACCCGGTGCAGGACGCGGTCAGGTTCTCCGTCCGTGCTGCCAGCTCCACCGGCGCGTTGGGCTCCCTCGAACAGCATCTCCTGGCCGCCCGCCATCCCAGCCGCGCCCTAGGTGTTTTCACCGGGACCCTTCGATTCCTTATGCTGCTCGCCCCTGTGACCCGTCGGACCCGGGGCAGCCACCGCGGCCGGCGGGCTAGGAGAGACTGCAACCCGGTCAGGGGCCGGCAAGGTCAGTCCCACGGCATCCCGTTTCCGGCGGTGCCTGGCATTCGAAGCTGCCATCGGGATCGGGACCGTGGCGCTCACCGGCCTGCTCGTCGATGCTGTCATCCCCAGGGGCCACAGTCGCCGCGGCAGCAAGGGCCTACACCCGTACCGTGTCGGGTCGGGCCGTACCACCTGTCGGTGGCCGTGTCCCCGCTGGTCCCTGAGCCGGCTCACGTGGCCATCCAGGTCACCAACCGGGCGACCCATTCCAGGTTACGGCCCAGCTCTCCCTCCCAAGCAAGAAGATCGGCCCCCTGACGGTACCGCTCACCCGTCAGTTCACCGGCCGCTGGTGGCCGACGACGTGCTGCCGCTCGCCGGCCACTGGCACTTGCAAGTCGCCGTGCTCACCGATCAGGTCATCGAGCTTGTCCAAACCTTCGCTTTCACGGTGTACGGATAAGCCAGAGCAGAGAAGGAAACGAACCCATGCGAAACCGAGTCCGACTCGCGGTTGCCGACCCCCCGCCGGAGGTGACCGTCGAGACCCCGCGCCCGGGTCGCCGCGCCGGCGCCTTGGTCGTCCTCGTTCTGCTGATCGGCGGCCTCGCCGGCTGCGGCGGGTCCCGACCGACCGCCCCGTCCCAGTCGTTCGGGGCCGTCATTCCGGTTGGGCATCCGGTGCCGGCCACCCCGTTGGTCGACGAGAACGGCCAGGCGGTTACACTCCGATCGTTCCGCGGCAAGTATGTGGTGTTGGCCCAGTTCCTGAGCCTCTGCCAGGACGAGTGTCCGCTGACCACTGGTACCTTCCAGGATCTGCAGCGTTCGGTGCAGCGGGCGGGGCTGGGCGACAAGGTGCTCTTCGTCGAGGCCACTGTCGACGCCGACCGTGATAGCCAGGCCCGCCTTCACGCCTACCAAAATGAATTCGGCGCCGACTGGACCCTGCTCACCGGGACTCCCGCGAACATGGCGGCGCTCTGGAAGCATTTCGGGATCTACTACCAGAAGGTCCCTGAGGACAGCCCGCCCGGGATCGACTGGTGGACTCATAGGCCACTGACTTACGACGTCATCCACACCAACGGCTTCATCCTGATCGACCCGGCAGGCAACGAACGGTTCATAACCCAGGACCTCCCCCTCCTCCATGGCCAGCTCCCGGCCAACCTGCGCGGACTCCTCAATGATGAGGGCCTCCAACATCTGGACAACGGGATACCGGGACTGAGCTACACCGTCCCCCAAGCGCTGGCCGCGGTGCCCTGGCTCGTCGGTCGCAACATCCGACTCGATTCATGACCCTCCTGAGCCCCGACGTGCCGGCGTTCGGTAGAGGTGTGCTCGGGCTCGGTGGGCCCAACGTCTTGGTGGATCTCATCGTTGACCACACCAGGGCCGGCGCAACACGGTCCACTACACCCTTGCCCTTGACGGCGAGCGGCTCTCGATGCCCGAGATCGACGCCACCGTGAGCCGCAGCCAGCACGCGATAAATGACCTGCCCGTCCACCAGCAGCTGGCCGGGGTCCGGGCATTTCATCTCCAGTGGTCTGGACCTGCCCATCCTGGCGCCTGGACCTTGAACCTCACCGTGCGCTTCGACGCCATCGACGACTACTACACCCCCCGCGGTCACCATCCGATGGTGCACTGCTCAGAAATCGTTCAGCCAATCGGCGGGATTCAGCACCACCGGGGCAGCCGACGTGACCTGACGGCATTGCAGGCGCTGACCTGCACTATGCGAAGAGCGCCCTGGGGTGAGCGTTGGGCAGACGCCAAAATATAGGGGCGACTATAGGGATGGCCGCCGCTGGGTGATCGACGGGCGGAAGTGGGGGAGTGGCCTGGCGAACCCGCCATCGCCCTGCCCAATGTCGACCAAGGTATATGTAGACAGGACACGCTAGTGGGTTGTCGGTATCTTGGCGGTTCGGAACTTGCCGACTCCTCGTGCCGTGGGCTGGGCCCACTATTTTGGGAACCCAAAGCGCGCAGCCACCTGTCGAATTCTGGCGTCGCGCGACATGACCTCGAGGTGGGGTGCTCACCAAGGACAACGCCGTGGTCGTCGGCAGACCTGGCGGGGCAAGTCGACCTTCGCGAAGACCTTCGACTCGCCAAGCCGGCCGAGGTGTGATCCATATGGCCGGGCTGCCCGATTAACGGCATCTCGAGGAGGACGTCGACCTCACCGGCCAACGCGGAGTGGACCGCAGCCTCGAGCGGGATATGGCGGCCCTGTCAACCAGGAGGTCCGACAGTTTGCGCCGTCGCCTCACCGAAGGTCTCCGACAATGAGCGGGCGGAACTTGCTGCGGCCATCAGGACGACAGGTTGGTCTCCGTGGACGTCTAGCTCGGGAGCGATCTCCGGGTCGCTCGGCACCCGCCCGTCACGCTGGGGGTTTGGTTACGGATTCGGTAGGCAAGCATTTGGCGACCAGGTCTTCCACGCGGATCGTCAGGCGGATCACCGGTTCGTGGTGGACACTCCCCGGGCTATGGCTTGCCCGATCCACCAGGTGGCGTAGGGCGAAGAATTGAAGCCGAGGCGCCAGTCGAACTTCTCTACGGCATGGATGAGGCCGAGGTTCCCATACTGGACCAGATCCATCAGCGGTGAGTCAGCTCTGGTTTGCACCTGACTTCGCGATAGAGATCGACCGATCAATCAAGCAGCATCCGCGGGTCTCCACGACGTGTGGAGGAACATCTGATGATGACCGATCCCGACGGTGGAACCGACCGTGCTGGTCGTCGGGCCAAGCGGTTCTTGAGCCCGTTGCAGAAGTACGAGATCTTCTTGCAGCTGGTCCGCCAGGAGGTGACTTTGGCCGAGGCCGCGGACAACTGGAAGGTCGACCGCTCGACGATCATGCGCATCCGAACGGTGGCCAAAGAGGGTGCGCTGGAAGCCTTGGCGAACTCTCGTCCCGGCCTCAAGGCCCGCGAGCACGACTGGGAGCTGGAGGCGGCTCGGGCCGACGCCGTGCGCCTGGGCGACGCGCTCAAGGAGATGGCGGTCAAGCTCATGTTGGTGGAGGGAAAAGAGCGCTGGGGCTGAGTGGCCGAGTCCCAAGCCGCGTCGACGAGGTCACCAAGGCAGCCTTGCTCGACCTGATCGCCGACGCGGTGGATGCCGGCTGGTCGTTCCGGGGGGCATGTCGCGACCTCGAGCTGGGCGAGGTGCGCGCCTACCGCTGGATCGAGCGCCGCGCCGACGGCGAGCTGGCTGACCGGGCCCCGGGTGGCAGCCCGATGCACGGGCTGCTCGATGACGAAGTGGCCGAGATCATCGCCATCTACCACCAGTGGGGCGAGGTGGACCGCAGCCACCGCAAGCTCGCCTACCGGGGCTCCTACCTGGAGCGGGTGTGGGTGTCACCCGCGTCGGTGCGGCGCGTTCTGGCTGCTCACGGGCTGTCTTTGCACCCGCCGCCCCGCCCGGGCCGCTCGGTGCGAAAGCCGTTCCCGGACTGGGTCGAGTACCGCCCCAACCAGATCTGGATCTACGACACGACACACTTCGGTCGCGCCGGCGTGGCGGTGACGGTGGTCGAGGACCTGGTGTCGCGTAAATGGATCGCGGACATCGTGTCGGGCGAGGAGACGTCCACCCAGGTCGAGATCGTCTTCACTGACGCCTTGGCCGTCGAAGGCATCCTGCCGCTCGTCGAGGCCCGCGCGGACGGCCTGGTCGAGCTGACCGTCGACGACCCGGCCCGGCCGATCCTATTGGCCGTGAGCGACAACGGGCCCCAAATGACCTCAGGCTCGACCCGGGAGTTCATGGCGTTGTGCGCCATCGCCCAGCACTTCGGCCGGCCGGGCACGCCGACCGATCAGGCCTGGATCGAGAGCTTCTTCGGCCATCTCAAAGCCGAGTTCCCGCACCTGTGCGCCATCACCGACCCCGCCGTCCTACGCGCCGAGCTGGTCGTCATCCGAGAGAAGTGGAATGGCGTACGCCTGCACGCCGGCATCGGCTACGTGACGCCCAACGACGAACACCACGGACGAGGGCCTGCCATCCGCAAAGCCCGCCAAGCCGGCCTCGAAACGGCCCGCCTCCGGCGCCTCACCTACCATCGAAACTCAACCCAACAACAACCCGACCGGAGACCCGACGATGTTGGCTAATCGAAACGGGATCTCTATCGCGAAGTCGGAAACAGGTCACAGCAAGGCTCGGGCCGCCCGCATCCGGCCAGGCGTGGGCTGAGCCCACACATCATCTGTCAGCCAGCGGATCTCCACATCCGTGTACGGACAAGCCACCTGCCGGCGAGCCACATTCGCCGGGCGGGGCTCCCACGGCGCTCTGGTGGTCAGCTTCGGGCCAACCCGTCGCAGCACCGCCCGATACGTCGCCCGAGAGCGGTCATCGGCCAGGCCCACGGCGACGAACCGCTCCACCATGTCGGGGTCCAGCACCACCTCGACATCCAGCGGCAGCCCCTCCCCCACCGCCCACGCCCCCAGACGGGCCAGCACCCGAACCACCCGACGAGCCCCGGGCCCATCATCAACATCCAGCCGCTCCATGCAACCCACCACGAACGGCAAGACCGCCGCCGACCGCTCCGCTGCTATCTCTTGCGGCCGGTAGCCGGCCAGCAGTGCCTCCCAGCAACTGTCATCCACCGGTCGCAGCGCGCCCGTAGTCTTATCCACGTCAGGACCTCCAATACAGGTCTTGGCCGGGCCCCGGGGTGTTGGCGCACCGCCGGGGCCACTTATTTTCTACAGTCACACCATATCATGGCGGTGTGACAATCAACCTGGCTGTAGAATCTTTTTCTTGATGCCTCTCGTTCGGACCGAGGACCTCATCGACGCCCAAGAGGTCGCTCGCATCATCGGCCTGGCTCAGCGCAATAGCGTCTACCTCTATCTGCACAAGTACGCCGACATGCCCCGTCCCGTCGTCGACCTCGGCGGTACTCGTCCACGACTATGGCTACGTCCAGAGATCGAGGCCTGGGCCCAGCATCGTCAGCCAGTACGTCGAGGACGACCGCGAAAGTCCAGCCCTCCCCCTGACACGACGCCAGCAGCTTCGCCTGACGACAAAGCCCCCCCTCCGGGGGGGCTGCGTCAGCGGGGGGGTCGTAAGGCACGCGTGGCCCAAACACTGCCGCCGAGAAGCTCGAACAACTGACCCAGCTTTGCTTTACGCGCCTATATCTAACTGGGGGCATGTTTTTTGGGTCCCTGATAGCCAGCCGTGGCTGCTCGCGGCCGGTATGATCCGGCGAACGTAAGACCTGAGGGGCGGAGGAGTCTGTGAAGTCGACGTGGCCTATAAGGCTGGTCGTGGCGGCGGCCGTCTTGGCGCTGCTGCCAGGGTCTGTTTCGGTTGCAAGGGCAAGCTCGTCGGTCGTGGGGTCGGCCGCGGCGGTATCTTCGGGCCCGGGTTACTGGCTGACCGCTGCGGATGGGGGTGTGTTCGGTTTCGGTGTGCCGTTCTACGGCTCCGCAGGGTCTGTGCGGCTGACCCAGCCGGTCGTCGGAATGGCAGCCACCCGCGCTGGGCGGGGCTACTTCCTGGTGGGCGCCGACGGGGGGATTTTCGCCTTCGGCGACGCCCACTTCGCTGGCTCGACAGGGGGCCTGCGCCTCAACCGGCCGATCGTGGGGATGGCCGTGGATCCGGCTACCGGGGGCTATTGGCTCGTGGCGAGCGACGGTGGGGTCTTCTCGTTCAAAGCCCCCTACTTCGGTTCCGCCGGCGGGCAGCGGTTGGCGCAGCCCATCGTCGGCATGGCGACCACCAGAGACGGCAAGGGCTATTGGCTGGTTGGTCGGGATGGCGGCGTCTTCTCCTACGGCGACGCGGCGTTCCACGGCTCGACAGGTGGTATCCGTCTGGCCCAGCCGATCGTCGGTATGGCCACCGACCCGACTACCGGCGGGTACTGGCTGGTGGCGTCAGACGGTGGAATCTTCTCGTTTGACGCCCCGTTCTACGGCTCGGCCGGAGGGATTGCCTTAGACCAGCCCGTCGTCGGCATCCAATCGACCCCCGATGGCCGTGGATATGGCTGGTCGCTCGGGACGGCGGGATCTTCTCTTACGGCGACGCCGCCTTCCACGGCTCGACCGGCAGTATCCGTCTGGCCCAGCCGATCATAGGGATGGCGACCGTCCCTGCTCTGACCGTTAACACAACTGAGCTTCCTCTCGGCGTCCACGGCCAGCCGTATCGAGCTGCACTGCACGCGGCTGGCGGTGCGGCGCCGTTGATTTGGACGTTGACCGGCTCATTACCCCCCGGCCTTTCGTTGTCCGCCTCCGGGGTCGTCAACGGCGTTCCGACTGCTGCTATAACCGGCAATTTCGTCGTGGCGGTGACCGACGCCGCCCTGCACACCACGATGGCGACGCTCTCCTTGAGGATCGATTTGAGTTGGGGAAGCCAGATACCGATCGTCACCCGTCGGGCAGACTTGCAGTCCGTCTCCTGTCCAACCTCCTCGTTTTGCGCCGCGGTCGATGCTGCCGGTTATGTGACCACTTACGACGGGAAAAGCTGGGGGAACCCGGCCATCGTCGGTTCCAACGTGAACCTCGGATCGGTTTCGTGTGCCTCCAACACCTTTTGCGTAGCCACCAATGATCGGGCGCAAGGCGGTGTCTTGACCTTCGATGGCAGCAAGTGGAGCGGGCCCGCCTTGATCGACTCCGTCTACCTCATCACCCTCGTGTCGTGCCCATCGTCGACCTTCTGCGCCGCCGTCGATGGTGGGGGAAACGCCATGCTCTATGACGGCACTCATTGGAGCGCACCGGCGTGGGTGGGAACGCAATCTCCCACATCGCTGTCGTGTGCTTAGAGGACGTTCTGCGTGCTGCTCAATACGTCAGGTCGAGCCCAGGTGTTCAACGGCTGCAAATGGTTGCCGCCGACAACGT